>DATKSL010000001.1:0-41839 GCA_035531675.1 Binataceae bacterium (SeqCode)
GCCCGCACCCGCATCGACCGCCGCAGTCCATTGCAGCACGTTTGACGGCGCGATGAAGACGAACTCCTGGCAGCGATCGACCCGGCCTTTGAAGCCCGCGGCCTTGACGTAAGTCGGCGGCGGCACCGAATTGAGCATCCATCGCGTGATGCGCACGCCGTCGGGATTGCGCTCGACTCGCTGGCGCGCCTCGACATGCGTGAGCGGCGTGCCACCGACAGTGCGATCGTGCACGTAACCGAGATGCGAGAGGTCCATCAGGTTGTCGACCATCATCAGATAGCTGCCCTTGATGTGGTAGACAGTATGTTGATGCGGCCAGTTGGCGCGGTCGTCGTGGAACGGAAAGTCGATGATGCGGCTTTCGTCAGCGAGCGCCGCGTCGCCCATCCAGATCCAGATGAACTGGTTCTGCTCGACCACCGGGTAGCTGCGCACGCGCGCGTCGGGCGGGATATTGTGATCGCCCGGCACCAGCACGCATCGGCCGCTGCGATCGTAAACCAGGCCGTGATAGCCGCACTGGATACCCTCGGGGCAGGTCCAGCCGAAAGTCAGCGGCGCGCCGCGATGACAGCATCGATCCTCCAGTGCCGCGACCTTGCCGCTCGCGTCGCGGAACATCACGATCGGCTCGTCCAGGATTCTGCGTCCGAACGGCGCGCCCGCGACCTCGTCGCTCCAGCCCGCGATATACCACGCGTTACGGATGAACATCTGGCTGGTTCCCCCGTCAGGTTTGTTGAACCACACCGGGTGGCTGAGCTTTAGCGGCCTGGCCGCGACGCAGCAGTATCGCCGACACCACCGCGAGCGCCGCGACGATCACCAGAACTACCAGCACCAGCCATATATAGGTCTCGATTTCTGTACCGATCAGAGCGGCGAATATCAGGATGGCGCTGACCCAGTAGAAACTCCGATCGAAGTGCACCCCGGCGAGAAAGCTCGTGGTCGCGAGCAACAGAATAGCCACCAGCGCCACCTCGCCGTTGGACATCTGGCCGCGCGCATGCTGGAGGAAGAGGATTTTCACCGCGATTATCGGCCCCAGCCAGTGCAGCGCCTGGCGCAGCACGATCCGCCACAGCGCCATCTCATAGGCGTGACCCGACGCCAGTTCATGGGCAAGGCAGGCGATGCCGAACACCGGGAACATCGCCCACCAGTAGTAGTGCGATGTATCGCTCGAGTAGTTCGACAGGAACAGCCCGATCATCACCAGCACGCCGAGCACCCCGACCACCAGCAAGCGCCGCATCAGCAGCGATTGGAGCGCGCCGGCACGCTCGATCAGCGATTGCATCCAGCCGGTCGGTTTGGCTGGCTCAGGAGTTATTGAAGCTTCTGTCATGGTACTGTGAACCACATCGTGGCGAGCGGCGGCAGCGTCAGGTTAAGCGAATGCGGCAGGCCATGCCACGGCGTCGCCTCGGCCGCAACCGCACCGCCGTTGCCGAGGTTGCCGCCGCCATAAAACTCCGAATCGGTGTTGAGGATTTCATGATAAAGGCCGGCCGCCGGCGCGCCGACGCGATAATTGTGCCGCACCACGGGTGAGAAGTTGCACACGCATAGCAGGCGGCCGCCGCTTTGCGGTGCGATGCGCAGGAATGCGATCACATTCTCGTCGGCGTTGTGCAGATCGACCCACTGAAAACCGGCCGGCTCCGGATCGCCTTCCCACAGCGCCGGCTGCTCGCGATAGACGCGATTCAGATCGCGCACCAGGGTCTGCAATCCGCGATGCTCGCCGTACTGGCATAGATCCCAGTCGAGGCTCTCTTCGTTATACCATTCGTTCCACTGCCCGAACTCGCTGCCCATGAAGATCAGTTTCTTGCCGGGATGCGCCCACATGTAGCCGTAGAGCGCGCGCAGGTTGGCGAACTGCTGCCAGCGATCGCCCGGCATCTTGGAGAGCATCGCGCTCTTGCCGTGCACGACTTCGTCATGCGAGAGCGGCAGGATGAAGTTCTCGCTCCAGGCGTAGAGAAAGCCGAAGGTGAGATCGTGATGATGGAAGCGGCGATGGATCGGCTCGAGGCTGAAGTACTGCAGTGTGTCGTGCATCCAGCCCATATCCCACTTGAAGCCGAAGCCGAGGCCACCGACGTAGGTCGGGCGGCTGACCCCGCCCCACGAGGTTGATTCCTCGGCGACCATCGTGACGCCCGGGATGAGCCGGTAGATGGTCTCGTTGAGCTGGCGGATGAACTCGACGGCGTCGAGATTTTCGCGTCCGCCGTAGCGGTTGGGAATCCATTCACCCTCGCGCCGCGCGTAGTCGAGATAAAGCATCGAAGCGACCGCGTCGACGCGCAAGCCGTCGCAGTGATACTCGCCTAGCCAGTTGAGCGCGCTGGCGATCAGAAAGGAACGAACTTCGCTGCGGCCGTAGTTGAAAATGTAGGTGCCCCAGTCGGGATGCTCGCCCTGGCGCGAGTCGAGATGCTCGTAGAGCGCGGTGCCGTCGAAGCGGCCGAGCGAGAAATCGTCCTTCGGAAAATGCGCCGGCACCCAATCCAGGATGACGCCGATGCCGCGGCTGTGCAGATGGTCGACCATGAAACGGAAATCGTCGGGGCTGCCCCAGCGCGCGCTGGGCGCAAAATAGCCGCTCACCTGGTAGCCCCATGAACCGGTGAACGGATGCTCCATCACCGGCATCAGCTCGACGTGCGTGAAGCCCATCTCGCTCACGTAATCGGCCAGCATCGGCGCCAGCTCACGGTACGAAAGCTGGCGGCGATGGTCGGCGGGATCGCGCCGCCACGAGCCGAGATGGAGCTCGTAGACCGACATCGGCGTGCGATAAGGATCGGCCTTGGCGCGGCGCTCGAGCCATTCATGGTCGGAGAAGGAGAAGGTGGACTGATAGACCACCGAGCCGGTGCGCGGCGGCTCCTCCATCGCGGCGGCATACGGATCGGTCTTGAGCATCGGCGGACCACCGCCGCGGGTGCGCAGCTCGTACTTGTAACAGGCGCCGGGCTTGAGCTCCGGGATGAACAGCTCCCAGATGCCCGAGCCGCCGAGCATGCGCATCTGGTGGATGCGGCCGTCCCAATGATTGAAATCGCCGACCACGCTGACTCCGGCCGCATTCGGCGCCCAGACCGCGAACGCCACGCCGCTGACGCCGCCATGCTCGGTCGGATGGGCGCCGAGTTTGTGGTAGGTGCGTTCGTCGCGACCCGAATTGATCAGATAGAGATCCAGCTCGCCGAGCGTGGGGGCGAAGGCGTAGGGATCGTGAATCGTGCTGACCTCGCCGTCCAGGTGATGCAGCTCGAGGCGATAGCTGAGCTGGCTGCGACCGGGCACCATGGTCTCGAGCAGGCCGCCGCGCGAATCGCGCTCCATCGGCTGCGGCGGCGCGTCGTCGGGCAGCAGCATCACCCGCTCGGCGTCGGGCCGCAGCGCCCGCACCATCACGCCATGGTCGAGCGGATGAGGCCCGAGGATGGCATGCGGATCGCTCAGGCGAAGCTCAAGCAGGGCTTTAACTTCAGTCGCTGTCAAACCGGTATGTTCCGTATCATCCCGCACCGTTCGCCTCCGTGCCGAGAATTTGTTCGATACCATGGAGCGGCACGCGCAGCCAGTCGGGTCGATTGTTCAACTCGTAACCGACCTCGTAGATGCCCTTTTCCAGCAGCAGCGCGTCGAGCATCACCCGCAAATCTTCGCGATCAGCGGGCACGAACGGCGCGTGGCCGGCGATCTTCAGGTAACCGTCGAGATAGGCCCACGAGCACCAGGTCTGCCACAGCCGCGCCCACGGCTCCATCGCCTGGAAACCGTTGCTGCCCAGCGCACCGCTGCTGAGCCGCTCGAACAGGCCGACCAGCGACGCGTAATGGAACGAGCGCAGCATCCCGGCCACGTCGCGCAGCGGCGAACGTTTGCGGCGGCGGTCGTCGAGCGAACGCGCCGGCTCGCCCTCGAAATCGATGATCATGAAATCCTTGCCGGTGTGCAGGATTTGACCAAGATGCAGATCGCCGTGACAGCGCGTGCGGAGGATATTGAAGCGCCGGCCGATGAACGCTCCGAAATGCCCGTTGATACGCTCCTGGCTGGCGAGCAGGCGCTGGAGTGGAGCCTGCAGCTCCGGCGCGACGGAATCGAGGCGGCTGCGCACGTGCCGCAGCACCTGGCCCAGCAGGTTGCGCATCGATTGATAGGCCGAGCGCTGATAGAGCGTCGAATACGGTTCGGGTGCGAAGGCCGGATCTTCGCTGTCGGCGGCGAGCGCCAGATGCAGCTCGGCGGTGCGCCGACCGAGCAGCCCGGCTACGCCAAGATAAGCGCCGATCAGGTCACGGACTGCGGTCGACGGTTCCTGCTCGGTAATCAGCTCGACCAGCGGGCGATTGGAGAGCCCGAGGTTAGTGTCTTTCTTGGTGACGGCGCGCTCGAAATAGCGCGTCAGCTCGCGGCCGGTATATTCCCAGGCGTCGCCCTGGTTGGGGACGAAGCCGTGCAGCACCGCCATCGTGCGGGGCTCTTCGCGGCCACTGTGATATTCGAGCCATCCGGCCAGCGGCGGGGTATGCGGGAAGCTGGCCCGTTCGGTAAGGAAGCGGCCGACCTCGAGATCGGGGTTGAGGCCGCGGTCCAGGCGCCGGAACATCTTTAGAATCAGGCGATCGCCGAAGACCATCGAGAAGTTGCTCTGCTCGGCGCGAATCGCTTTGACCTCGGTATTACTGTCCAGGGACTCGCGAATCCCCGGCCAGGCTGCGGTCTGACCGACCCGCAGTTCGCCCTGCTCACCGCGCAGATGGCGGCGGCGGTCCATCAGACTCAGCAACGCGTGGCAGAATTCCGGGTCCGCGCCGGCGTCGTAAACCAGCCCATCGGCACCGCCGTTGCGGCCTCTGAGGCGGAGCTCGGCGATCGCGCGCTGCGGCGACCGCGTGCGCAGTTCCACGGCCCGGTCGCCCTCGGCCCACGCGATCGGGATCACATAGGTCTCGACCTCGCCGTAAGTGAATTCGACTGCGACCAGGGCGAGCATCGCGCCGCTGGCTTCGTGAATCGGTATGAGGTCCTTGATCACCGCCGTTTTCACGTTGCGCGCCTTGCTCCGAAACCATCGGGCGCGCGGCAGATAGGTGGTCAGCGCCGGCTCGATAAGCGCGCGCCCTTCGCCGCGGATGAAGCTTTCCCACGAGCCGCTGGCCGTCAGATGCGGCGTGCTGGCGGCGGCGGCGACCAGCTCGATGGTCTCCTTGCGCGGCGGCTCGAGCGCGAACCAGTCGAAGTTATGCGGTCCGAGGCTCAGGAAGTACGGCTGCTCGCCGATCGGCGGAAAGGCGGTGCGGCCGATCAGTTCGACCGGGACCATGCCGCGAAAGCGGCTCAAATCCAGCTCGACGTACTGCACGAAGCGCGACAGGTTGGCGACCACCAGAATCCGCTCGTCGCCGTAGCTGCGGACGAACGCCAACACGCGGGCATTTTCCGGACTCAGCAGTTCCATCGTGCCGCGGCCAAACGCCTGGTATTGCTTGCGCAGCGCAATCATCCGGCGCATCCACCACAAGAGCGAGTGGCGGTTGCGATCCTGCGCTTCGACGTTGACGGTCTGATAATGATACTCGTGATCGATGGTGACCGGAAGAATCAGCTGTTGCGGATTGGCGTTGGAGAAGCCCGCGTTGCGATCGCCGCTCCATTGCATCGGCGTGCGCACGCCGTCGCGATCGCCCAGATAGACGTTGTCGCCCATCCCGATTTCGTCGCCATAGTAAACCACCGGCGTCCCCGGCATCGACAACAACAGCGCGTTGACCAGTTCGATGGTGCGCCGGTTGTTGCCGAGCAGCGGCGCCAGCCGGCGGCGGATGCCGAGGTTAAGCCGCATGCGCGATTCCTGCGCGTAGGCGCGATACATGTACTCGCGCTCCTCCTCGGTGACCATTTCCAGCGTCAGCTCGTCGTGATTGCGCAGGAACAGCGCCCACTGGCAGGTCTCATCGATCGGCGGGGTCTGGTTCCAGATGTCGACCAGCGGGAAGCGATCCTCCATCCGCACCGACATGAAGATGCGCGGCATCAGCGGAAAGTGAAACGCCATGTGGCATTCGGTAGCGCTCAGATAGGCGACCGCATCCTCGGGCCACTGGTTGGCTTCGGCCAGGAACATGCGATTGGGAAATTTGCGATCGACGTGCGCGCGCATCTCCTGCAAAAAGGCGTGGGTCTCGTGCAGATTCTCGCAACTGGTCCCTTCGCGCTTGTAGAGGTACGGGACCGCGTCGAGCCGCATCCCGTCCACCCCCATCGAGAACCAGAAGTCGAGCGCGGCGAGCGTCGCGCGCCGCACTTCGGGGTTATCGTAGTTGAGGTCCGGCTGATGGGCGTAAAAGCGATGGAAGTAATAGGCGTGCGCCTGCGGATCCCACGACCAGTTGGAAGGCTCGAAGTCCTGGAAGATGATGCGCGCTTCCTTGAACTTCTCGGCGCTGTCGCTCCAGATGTAGAAGTCGCGATAGCGGCTGCCCGGCGGCGAGCGCCGCGCGCGCTGAAACCAGGGATGCTGATCCGAGGTGTGATTCACCACCAGCTCGGTAATCACGCGCAGACCGCGACGATGAGCCTCCTTGAGAAAACGCTTGAAATCATGCAGCGTGCCGCAGTCGGCATGGATATCGGTATAGTCGGAAATGTCGTAGCCGTCGTCGCGCAGCGGCGACGGGTAGAACGGCAGCAGCCACAGCGCGGTGACGCCGAGATTCTGCAGATAGTCGAGCTTCTCGGTCAGGCCGCGAAAGTCGCCGATACCGTCGCCGTCGCTGTCATAGAACGACCGCACGCGCAGCTCGTAAAAGACCGCGTCCTTGTACCAGCGCGGGTCGTCCGACAGCATCAATTCCGGGGACGCCACTAGAGTTCCCTGCTTACCAAAAATAGATGGGCCGGCGCAGTGTGCGGATCCAATCGCACGTAGTTGCGCTCCGCCCATCGGTAGCGATTGCCGGTCAGCAGGTCGGTCACGAAATAGGCCTCGCCGGCGCTGACCCCGACCGCCTCCGGCGCAACGAAGGCGGTGCATTCGTGGGTGCTGAAGGGGTCCAGGTTGACGGCCACCATGATGACATTGCGCAGATCGTCGGTAGCCTTCACATAGAGCATTATCTGATCGTTGTCGGTGGTTAGGAACCTCAGGTTGTCAAATTGCTGCAGGGCCGCGTTATCGCGCCGAATCTGGTTGATGGTCGCGATAAAGCCCTTGATATTGCCGGGCCGACTCCAGTCGCGTACCCGGATCTCGTACTTTTCCGAATTGCGATAATCCTCGGTGCCCGGCAGCGCTTCGTTCTCGCACAGCTCGTAGCCGCTGTAGATCCCGTAGGCCGGCGACAGCGTCGCCGCCAGCAGCAGACGCATCTTGAAGGCCGGCGCCCCGCCCTGCTGCAGAATCGGCATCAGGATGTCAGGCGTGTTGGTAAAGAAATTGGGCCGGAAGTACTCGCGCATCGAGGTTTGCGTCATCTCGGTCAGATATTCGGTCAACTCGGCCTTGCTGTTGCGCCAGGTGAAATATGTATAGGACTGGGTGAAACCGGCCTTGGCCAGCGCCTGCATCATCCTGGGTCGGGTGAAGGCTTCAGCCAGGAAGATCACCTCCGGATGCGCGGCCTGGATGTCGCCGATCAGCCACGCCCAGAAATCGACCGGCTTGGTGTGCGGATTGTCGACCCGGAAAATCTTCACCCCATGCCCGATCCAGAAACGCAGGATCTCGCGGATCGCCTTGAACATCGCTTCGCGATCGGGCGAATCGAAATTCAACGGATAGATGTCCTGGTATTCCTTGGGCGGATTCTCGGCGTAGCGGATCGAGCCGTCGGGCCGATGGTAAAACCACTCGGGATGCTCGCTAATCCACGGATGGTCGGGTGAGCATTGCAGCGCGAAGTCGAGCGCGACTTCCATCCCCAGCCCGTTGGCCTCGGCCACGAAATAATCGAAATCCTCAAGCCCGCCGAGCACCGGTTCGATCGCGGTATGGCCGCCCGCCGCACTGCCGATCGCCCACGGACTGCCGGGGCTGTCGCCGTCCGCATCCGGCGAGTTGTTCGAGCCTTTGCGAAAGGCCTGGCCGATGGGATGAATCGGCGCCAGGTAGACCACGTCGAAGCCCATCGCCTGGATGTCGACCAGCCGCGCCGCCGCCTCGCGCAGCGTCGCGCCACGGCCGGGTGCGCGGCCCTGCGAACGCGGGAACATCTCGTACCATGCGCTGCAGCGCGCGCGCGGCCGATCGGCGACCACCTCGAGCAGCGGCGCATAAGTGGTGGCGTCGACTCGCGAGGCGAGCCGGGCCGCCAGTTCGCACAGCTTCGGATCCGAAAAGATCGCCAGCGCCGCAGGTCCGTCCTGCTCGCCGTCGAGCCGGGCGAGAAACTCGTCGACCGCGCCCCGTTCGTCGCCGGCGCCCGCGCGCCGGCGGATGGTCTTCAACAGGGCGATGCCTTCGAGCAGTTCCGAGCCGATGTCGCGGCGGCCGCCTTCAACCCATTTCCTGAAGTCGACCAGCCACGAAGCATAGGGATCGGTCCAGGCGACGACCGTGAACACGTAACGGGTGTTCTCGTCGAGCGGAAACTGACCGCGCCAGCGGTCGTTGGTCAACGGCTGCATCGGCGCTTCGACGAACGAACGGTCGCGCGCCCGCCGCCATCGCACCGCGGCGCACACCACCTGGTGGCCGTCGCGGAACACGTCGGCCTCGACCACGCACTGCTCGCCGACGATGCGTTTAGCCGGGTAGCGGCCGTGGTCGACGCATGGGGTTACGGTCTCGATCAGATGATGATGAAATCGCACGGCAGCAAGCTCCTGGGGCGCTGAGTAAGACTCTGAAATCTTCGGGATTGTCTAAATTCTAATCGAACCGGTATGGGCAGGCGACCATCGCACGCATTAAAGTGTCGATAAGTTTCACGAACACGGCAGAATAACCGATGGATCGCGCTAGGCGCGGCCTGTAACATTGGCGATCGGGGGGGTTTTCAACTATCACGTGTTTATTCGATCGAGCCGCGGCGTCGCGATGCCGTGCCGCTCTCAGACCAGCCGATGAATCCACTTGTTGTCCATTGTCACTTTTATCAGCCGCCGCGCGAGAATCCATGGACCGGCGCGCTCGATCCCGAGGAAAGCGCCCGCCCCTTCCACGACTGGAACGAGCGTATCTATTCCGAATGCTACCGGCCTAACGGTTTCGCGCGGGTTTTCGATGGCCACGGCAATATCGAACGCATCGTCAACAACTACGCCTGGATAAGTTTCAACTTCGGACCGACGCTGATGGGCTGGATCGAGCGGATGCATCCGCAAACCTATGCCCGTATCGTCGCGGCCGACCGCGCCAGCCTGCGCGCCCACCACGGTCACGGCAACGCGATCGCCCAGGCCTACAATCACGCCATCCTGCCGCTGTGCAACGAGCGCGATCGGCGCACCCAAATCAACTGGGGAATCGCCGACTTCCGCCATCGCTTCGACCGCCAACCTGAAGCCATGTGGCTGCCCGAAACCGCGTGCAACGACGTCACCCTGGGCGCCCTGATCGACGCCGGGATGCGCTACGTAATCCTGGCGCCCAACCAGGCAGAGCGCGTTCGCCCGCTGGCGGGCGGCGAGTGGGTCAGCGTCGCCGACGGCAGCGTCGACCCGCGCCGTCCCTACCGTTACCTCCATCGCGACGGTTCCGGACGCTCGCTGGCGATCTTCTTCTATGACGGCGCGGTCGCCCGCGCGATCGCCTTCGAGGGTGCGCTGTTCTCGAGCCAGACCCTGGTCGATCGGCTCCAACAGGCAGGCGATGCCGCGGGCGGACTGGTCCACGTCGCCACCGACGGCGAAAGCTACGGCCATCATTCGCACTTCGGCGATCGCTCGCTCGCCTATGCGCTCGAAGTCGAGGCGCCCGCGCGCGGCTTCCAGGTCACCAACTACGGCGAGTATCTCGAACTTTATCCGCCGACGTGGGAAGCCGAGGTCAAAGCAGGCCCGGGGGGAGAAGGCACCTCCTGGAGCTGCGAGCACGGCGTGGGACGCTGGGCGCGGGACTGCGGATGCCAGAACGGCGGCGGTGAGGGATGGAACCAGGCCTGGCGCGCGCCGCTGCGTGCGGCCTTCGACGACCTGCGCGATCGCGCGGCCGAGATTTTCGAGGAGCACGGCAGCCACCTGTTTCGCGATCCGTGGAGCGCACGCGACGCCTACATCGAGCTGGTGCTGGATCGGACGGCCAACCGCGAGACCTTCCTGGGGCAGCTCGCCGGACGCCATCTGCACGGCAACGATCAATCACGCGCGATGCGGCTGCTGGAGATGCAGCGCAACGCGATGCTGATGTACACGAGCTGCGGCTGGTTCTTCGCGGAAATCTCAGGCATCGAGACCGTCCAGGTGATGAAGTACGCGGGCCGCGTGCTCGACCTGATGACCGAACTGGGCATCAAAGCGCCTGAGGATCGGCTGCTGGCGGGGCTGGCGGAAGCGCCCAGCAATATTCCCGAGTTGGGTAACGGCGCCGAGGTCTTCCGCCGCTTCGTGCTGCCCTGTCGCGCGACGCCCGGCCGTATCGCAGCCCACCTCGCTATCACCGGTCTGGCGGGCAATCACGACGGCGGCGAATTCGGCGATTTCAAGTATCTGCGGCAGCATCATCGCCAGCAACAGCATGGACGGCTGACGCTCGCTATCAACCGGCTGGTGATTGAATCAACTTTGAGCGGCGAAAATCACGACTACTCGGTGGCGGCGCTGCATCTCGGCGGGCTCGATTTCTATTGCGCGCTGCACGCGTTCCGCGGCGCAGCGCATTTCAAGGACGCGGCGCATAAGCTCTGGCAGGCGCTGGGTTCAACCTCGCTGCCGACTCTGTTGCGGATGGTACAGGAGGAGTTCGGTCCGGAGGAGTTCGGGCTCGACGACGTGCTGCCGGGCGGCCGCCACGCGATGTGCGAGATCGTTTACGGCGATCTGCTCAAGGATTTCAGCGGGCAGTTCGCCCATCTGCTCCACGAGTTCGAGCGCGTCGCCCAGATGCTGGAGAGCGCCGGCTTCGAATTACCCGCCCCGGTGCGCCAGTTCGCGGAGTTCACGCTGGGCCATCGGCTGGAGGTGCAAATCGAGCGCCAGGCCGGCAACCTCGATCCGCATGCCTATGAAGGCGCGCTGAAAATCGCCAACGAAATCGCCCAGCATCGCTACCTTAAAATCGACCGCTCCGGAGCCGTAGCCGTCTTCAGCCCGATGATTGCTGAAGCGGTCACCGCCGCAATCGCAGCGCCCGGCCCCACCACCGTCACCGTGGCGCTCGATCTTATCGCGCTCTCCCGGCGGCTGGGTCTGGAAGCCAACCTCGAGACGCCGCAGGAAGCGGTCTACGCAGCGGCTGGCGACCGCCGCATCGATTCGGAACCGCTCCGGCCGCTGGCCGCGGCGCTGGGACTCTCAACCAGCATCTTTACGCGTCGCGCGGAAAGCGCGCGCGCCGATTCCGCGCCGGCCAAGCGCCGCACTACGGCCCGTTCAGACTAGACCTCACGGCGCCGGCGGCGGCGCGGGCGGTATCGAGCCGGGCGGCGCCAGCGCTCCAGCGCCAGCAGCGGTCGGCAGCGTCGACACGATCGCCATCCCGACCAGCAGCGCGCCCAACAATTCGTTGAGCTGCGCCGGCTGCAATTGCTGGGACGGTGCCGGCGCCGCAGTGCCTGGCGACGGGGCGGCCGCGAGCGGCGGGAAAGACGACGCCGCCGCGCTCAAGGCCGGACTCGGCGTCAAAAGTTCAGGCTGGATTACGATTCGGTTGTCGATCTCGGCGCCCGGATCGTTCAGGAAGCGGCGCGCCCGGTCCTCCGCATCGTGCTTGCCGTGCGGAGTCGCGACATATCCGTAGAGAATCACCTTACGATTCCCGTCCGCCGCATCCATCACCTGCGCCCCGACCAGCGGCAGTCGATGCCCCTGCAGGTAGTAGGTCAAGCGGTCACTCACGGCGGAACGCGTGGCGGGCGATGAACTCGTCGAGGGTTCCGGCGGCGATACCGGAGTTGGCGACGGCTGAGGCGTGGCGGGCGCAGCGCCGGTCGAGAATGTCTGATGCGTGGTGTAGGCGTAGCCGTGGACGTACGGCGTGCATCCTGGCAGCGCCGTCAACGCCCCCGCCATCCCCCAACCCACGACTGTGCGCGCGGCGCGCCACATAAAAAAAGGCTATGCCTCCGCGCCGTCGCGCTCAAGCGCGTGCAGCCAGTGCGTCAGGACGAGCTACGAGTTCGGGTTCGCCGTCGAGCGGCGCGTTACTTCGGCAGCGGCCATTTGTAGAAGCGCGCGGTATTTTCGCATAGCAGCTTGCGCTTGTTCTGCTCGCTGATATCGCCGCGCGCCTCGAACGTGCGGGCCGCATATTTGAGCCGGTCGTAATGCGGGATGTCCGATCCGAACAGCCAGCAATCGGCGCCATACTCCTCGATACACCAGGGCAGCAATTTGTCCTCGACCTCGAAGCCGAAGAAGATATTGCCGCGCTTGATGTACTCCTCGGGCGTGAGCTCAGGCCATGGCGCATCGTTCGCGGCCAATCCGCCCACGCCGATCAGGCGCGAGGGCAGCCGCTCCGGGCGATCGGGATTCTTGATGGTCGCGAAGCGCTGGCCGTGCGTCAGGTCCTCGAGGCGGCCGAGCAGGTACGGCACCCACATCGATCCGGCCTCCAGGAACGAGACGTGCAGTTGCGGATACTTGTCGAGCACTCCGGTAAAGGCGAAGCGCCAGAACGCCATCAGCAGCGACTGATGAAAGGCCAGATAGCCGAGCGGCGTGCACTCGCCGACATGCACCGACATCGGCATATCGACCTGTCCGGCGGCATCCCAGATGGCGCCGAAATGGGGATCGGTCACCGCCCGCGTGCCGACCATACCGAGCACCATGGTGCCGGCGGCGCCCATCTTTTTGGTCCGCTCGATCTCGGCCGCCGCGAGGTGGGGATCGGCCGGGTCCACGATCGAAACCCACTTGAGGCGCTCGGGCGCTTCGCTGCAGACCTCGCATAGCCAGTTGTTGTAGGAGCGCGCGCAGGCGTCGCCCAGCACCGGGTCGCGGGCGATCGGCCAGATCAGGAAGAGGGTCGGATAGAGCACGCTCAGCTCGATGCCCTCCTCGTCCATCAGCTTGAGGCGGTCTTTGGCGCCGCGCATCTCGAGCGCTTCGAGCGACTCGGATTTCTTGGTCAGGGTGTTGACGCGTTTGCCGTTGAGCGAGTGCGGCGTGCCGAAGAAGCGATCCATTTCGCCGCCGACGTACTTCGGCATCACGATCTCGCCGTCGCACATCCAGTGCAGCGCGCGCTGCGATTGGATCACCATCGGCCGGCGATCGAACATGGTGGGATCGAAGTGGCGTTCCGAAAAAGTGCCGTCCCATTCCTCGACATGAGCGTCGGCGTCCCAAACTCTCATTCGGCACCTCCCTGTCCGGCCGGCCAAGGGCAGCCCGCCACCGGGTTAATGCGACATGGTTTTGCGCTCGATCAATTCGATCTTGTAGCCCGTGGGATCTTCGATAAAAGCGATCGACGGCCCGCCGAACTTCATCGGCCCGGGCTCCCGCGACACCTTGACGCCCTTTTTCTTCAGCTCGTCGCAGCTCTTATGGATATCCTCGACATCGATCGCGACGTGGCCGTAGGCGGTGCCCAACTCGTATCCCGACTTGCCCCAGTTGTGCGTCAGTTCGAGGACCGTATTCGAGGCCTCGTCGCCGTAGCCGACGAAAGCGAGCGTGAACTCGCCGCTCGGGAAATCCTGCTTGCGCAAGAGCTTCATCCCCAGCGCGTCGCAGTAGAACTTGAGCGACTCATCCAGATTATTCACCCGTAGCATCGTATGCAGGAGACGCATCGGTCCATGTTCCTCCACCGGCCGGCTTTGGTTCAGATTTCTACTTCGGCTTGCCGATTGTCAATCGGCGCCCGGCGGGCCCGGCCGGCGGTTTTGCGAAGCGGCCCCGGTCTGTGCGAAACTCCGCCTTGGTCCGGCCAGGGGGCATACGACGATGGATTTAAGCTTCGGCGCCGAGGACGAAGAGTTTCGCCGCGAGTTCCGCAACTGGCTCGAGGCCAACCTGCCCGAGAGCGAGCGCATCGAGCCGCTCGATTTGATGTTCGAGGAGAGCGAGGAGTCGTGGGAGCGCCGCCTCAACTGGCATCGCAAGCTGCACAGCGGCGGCTGGATCGGCATCAGCTGGCCCAAGGCATACGGCGGGCGCGAGGCGACCTTGCTGCAGCAGGTCATCTACGAGCAGGAGCTCCAGCGCGTCCACGCGCCGGCGCTGATCTCCGTCGGCACGCTGATGGTCGGCCCCACCCTGGTTCGCTGGGGCAGCGAGGAGCAGAAGCAACGCTATATCCCCAAGATCCTCGCGGGCGAGGAAATCTGGTGCCAGGGCTATTCGGAGCCCAATTCCGGTTCCGACCTCGGCTCGCTGCAGACTCGCGCGGTTGAAGAAGGCGACTACTTCGTCGTCAATGGCGGCAAGGTCTGGACCTCGGACGCGCGCCACGCCGATATGTGCATCCTGCTGGTCCGCACCGACTCAGCCGCGGCCAAGCACAAGGGCATCAGCTACCTGCTGGTCGATATGCACAGCCCCGGCGTCACCGTCCGGCCGCTGGTGCAGATGACCGGCGCGAGCGGTTTCAACCAGGTCTTTTTCGAGGATGTGAAAGTTCCCAAGGCCAACCTGGTGGGCGAAAAGAATCGCGGCTGGGAGGTCGCTATCACCACCCTGATGTTCGAGCGGGCGGGGATCGGGTTGCATCGCGACTACGTCGACAGCACGCGCGACCTCGCGCGGCTGGCGCGGATGGTCCCGCGCGACGGCGGCACGGCGTGGGACGACGAGAGCGTGCGCCAGCGCATCGCGCAGTTCGCCTGCGAGGGCGCGGCCATCAAGTATGTCGCGCTGCGCCAGCTCACCCGGCGCTTGCGCGGCGCGCAGCCGGGCAGCGAGAACTCGATCACCAAGCTGTTCGCCTCGGAGCTGCTGGTGAGGATGCATAGCTATGCCTACGAGCTGCTCGGTCCCTATGCGCAGATTCTGCACGACACGCCGCACGCGATCGATCGCGGCAAGTGGTCGTACCGGATGCTGAGCTCGCGCTCGCTGACGATCGGCGGCGGCACCAGCGAGATCCAGCGCAACATCCTTGGCGATCGGGTGCTCGGCCTGCCGCGAGGTTAAACGATGGACTTCAATCTGAGTTCCGAAGACGAAGCCTTTCGCCGCGAACTGCGCGCTTGGCTCGAGGCCAACCTGCCCGAGAGCGAGCGCGTCCCGCCCATCGATTTCTTTTTCGAGGAGGGCGACGAGCAGTGGCAGAGCCGGGTGCGATGGCATAAGAAGATGCACGCCGCCGGCTGGGTCGGCATCAGCTGGCCCAAGGAATACGGCGGTCGCGGCGCCAGCCTGACGCAGCAGCTGATTTTCGCCGACGAGATCAACCGCGCGCGCGCGCCGCGGCTGGTCAACACCATGGGCATCATGATGGTCGGGCCGACCCTGATTCACTGGGGCAGCGAGGAGCAGAAGCGGCGCTACGTGCCGAAAATCCTCTCGGCCGAGGAGATCTGGTGCCAGGGCTATTCGGAGCCCAACTCCGGTTCCGACGTCGCCTCGCTGCAGACCCGCGCGGTCGAAGAGGGCGACTACTTCATCATCAACGGCAGCAAGGTCTGGACCTCCGACGCGCATCACGCCGACCTCTGCATCCTGCTGGTCCGCACCGATCCCGCCGCTCCCAAGCACAAGGGCATCAGCTACATCATGGTCGATATGCACAGCCCGGGCGTCACCGTGCGTCCGCTGGTGCAGATTACCGGCGCGAGCGGTTTCAACCAGGTCTTCTTCGAGGATGTGAAAGTTCCCAAGGCCAACCTGATCGGCGAGAAGAATCGCGGCTGGGACGTCGCCATCACCACCCTGATGTTCGAGCGTTCGGGGGTCGGCGAGAATCGCGACCTCTCCGGCTACGCGCGCGAGCTGGTGCAGCTCGCCAAGAAGATCAACCGCGACGGCCGTCCGGCGTGGGAAGATTCCAGCGTCCGCCAGCGACTCGCACAGTTCGCGACCGAGGCGGCAGCCCTCAAGTACACGGTGATGCGCCAGCTCACGCGGCGGATGCGCGGCGAGCCGCCCGGCCCCGAGGGCTCGACCACCAAGCTCTCCGCCTCGGAGCTGAGTCTGCGGATGAACAGCTTCGCGATGGAACTGCTCGGGCCGTACGCCCAGTTGACCCTCAACGCGCCCTTTGCGATCGACGACGGCAAGTGGTCGGTGCGGATGCTGGGGTCGCGCTCGCTGACGATCGCCGGCGGCACCAGCGAAATCATGCGCAACATCATCGGTGACCGGGTGCTGCGTCTGCCGCGGGATTAGCGATGGCACAAATCGAGGAAGCCATTGAGCGCCTGTCGTTTCCGGATGCGGTCGACGCCGACGGGCACGTGCTCGAACCGGCCAATCTCTGGGAGCGCTACATCGATCCGGAGTTCCGCGTAGGCGCCGTGCGAATCATCAAGGATGCGGGCGGCGAGGATCGGCTCGAGGTCGGCGGCCGGCCCTCGAAGTTCATGCACGGCATGCGGCTCGCCTCGCTGGCGGCGATGGGGGCGCGGCGCGAGGATCGGGTCGGCAACCGGTTCCAGGGCGGCTACGCTTCGGTCGCGCCGTTCGGCGCGATGGACCCCGCCGAGCGGCTCACGCGCATCGATCGCGAAGGACTCGCCGCGGCTTTCCTCTATCCCACGCTCAGCCTGGTCTACGAAACCGAATGCAGCGACGCCGCACTGGCGCAGGCCTGCACGCGCGCCTACAACCGCTGGATCGTCGACTTCTGCGCGGATAGCGGCGGCCGGCTGATTCCGATCGCACACCTGTCGCTCGGCGATCCCGCGGCGGCGGCGCGCGAGCTCGAACGCGCGGTGCGCGACGGATGCCGCGGCGGCTGGGTGGCGCAATTCGCGATGACCCGCAAGCCGCACGGCCATCCCGATCACGACGTGCTGTTCGCCAAGGCCCAGGAACTCGACGTTCCGCTCGGCATCCATCCGACGCTCGAGCCGGTATGGGCCCTGCCCGGCCGTTACGATTTCGAGTATCTGCGCGGCCATCGCTACTTCCTGAACGTCACCGCCGCCGACGCGATTCGCCACGCCTTCACCAGTTTCTTCGAGTACGCGGTGTTCGATAAGTTTCCGCGCCTCAAGCTGGTGCTGCTCGAAGCTGGGGCCGGCTGGATAAGCTACTGGCTCGATCGGATGGACGCGGTTTACGAAAGCCTGCTCGGACGCAAGCTCGGCCTGCGCGAAAAGCCGAGCTTCTACTTTGCGCGCCAATGCTGGATCTCGGCCGATCCCGACGAGCACGCGCTGCCCGCGATGGTCGAGCTATGCGGGGCCGACAAGTTTTTCTGGGCCTCGGATTTCCCCCATCCGGACCACGTCGGCAATTACATTCACGAAGTCGAGGAACTCGCCGGGAAGCTCCCGGAGCCGGCGCGCCGGGGTGTGATGGGCGACAACGTGATGCGCGTCTACGGCTGCGCGCGCTAGCTCAGTCCTGCAGGTAGTACTCGATGGTCGTGACCAGGCGAACTGTCTTGTCGATCGAACGCGGCTCCAGCCACGAGCTCTGGCCGCCAGCGCTGGCGTCGCGCGGCAGGATCTCGAACACGCCCTGGTTCGCGCGCCTGATCTGACCGAGCCGGCTGCCGGAGTCGATGGCGAACTGTTGGGCCACGGCGCGCGCGCTCCTGGTCGCTTCGGCGAGCATCGCCGGACGGATCGCATCCAGACCGCGGAAATAGTAGGCGGGATTCGCGTCCGAGTCGCCCTCCAGGCTGAGCACGATGCCCTGCTCGATCAACGCGCCGGTAAGCTGACTCGCCTGTTGCACCCGATCGACGTTGGTCGAGCGAATCCGGATGCCGGCCCTGACCGCGTAGCGCCCGCTCGACTCGGTACGCGGGCTGCCCATGCTCAGATTCTGGGAAGTATCCTTGACCACGGCGGGAATCGGCTGGATTTCGCTGTCGCTGAAGCCGTGCTGTCGAGCGAAAGCGATCGCGAGTTGCGTGTCGTGGTTGACCTCGGCATTCGCCCTGGTGACGTCGTTGTTGGTGGCGCTGTAGGAAATCGTCCAGACGGCGATGTCGGCGCGCACGTTTTTCTCGACCAGTCCGCGCGCCGTCACATAGCGCTCGCCCATCCGGGCGTCGTAAAAGCCCCGCCCGATGAACCATCCGCCAAGTGCGATACCGGCGCCGATCAGCAGTCCCAGGATCACCGCCGGCGCCGGCGATTTCTCGTTCATCTTGAGCTCTCTTCTGTCGCGCGCCCTAGCTGAGCGGCAGCATCACATGCTCGCGATAGGCGGGACGCTCGGTCAGCCGCTCATACCAGGCTTTCAGATTCTTCAAGTCCGGCCGCTCGATCGGCAGCGCGTACCATCGAAATGCCCACGCGCCGACCGGGATGTCGCCGACGGTGAGTTCGGAGCCGGCGACGTATTTGCGCCCGTCAAGCGCGCGATCGAGCCGCGCCCAGATATCGCACAGCGACTTGTGCGATTTCGCGATCAGCTCCGGATTGCGCTTCTCGGGCGGCGTCCGGATCAGCTCCCAGAACAGGTTGCGCGAATCGAGGAACAGCGTGCTGAGCGCCCAGTCCATCCAGCGCTCGCCGTCGGCGCGGGTGCGCGGATCGGCCGGGTAGAGCTTGCCGCCGCCGTACTTCGCCGCCAGGTAGCGCACGATAGTGTGGGACTCCCACAGCACGAAGCCGTCGTCCTCGATAGTCGGCACCAGGGCGTTGGGATTCATCGCCAGGTACCAGTCCTCGCGATTTTTGCCGAATTGCAGCCCGGCGTCGATGCGCTCGTACTTGAGGCCGACTTCGCCGGCGCACCACATCACCTTTTGCACGTTAATCGAATTGGTGCGTCCCCAGATCTTGACCATGCCAGCTTACCTCCCGGGCGAGCTTGCCACGCCCGCAGCTTGCAACGCAAAAAGGCCGCCGGTGTTCGTGCCGACGGCCTTTGCGAACCGATTTTCAGCCTTGCTAGTTGACGTCCCAGACGTCGCCGCGGTCCAGCAGCTTGCGCAGATCGCCGGGCCCCTGCTTGGCCTTGGCGTCGTCGAGCTGGCGATTGATCGCCGCGTCGTAGGTCGGCCGCTGCTCGGCGTAAAAGACCCCGACCGGGGTCGGCATCGGCGCCTCGAAGTTGGCCAGCATGAAGGCCAGCGAGAGATTTTTCTCGTCATGCACGACCAAGTCTTTCTCGCCGACGCCGTTGCCGAGCGTGACCACTTCCGGCTGCATCCCGTTCATGCGGATGCCGCGATCGCGGTTCTTGCCGAAGATCAGCGGCTTGCCATGCTCGATCACCAGTTGATGGTCGGCCTTGATGGCCTTGTCGCTCAGGTCGTTGAAGGCGCCGTCGTTGTAGATATTGCAGTTCTGGAGAATTTCCAGGAAGGCGGCGCCGCGATGGTCATGCGCGCGCTTGAGCATCTCGCCCAGGTGCTTCTGTTCGACGTCGATCGAGCGCGCCACGAAAGTGGCATGGGCGCCCAGCGCCACCTTGATCGGACTGAACGGGTAGTCGATCGAGCCCATCGGGGTCGACTTGGTGACCTTGCCGACTTCCGAAGTGGGCGAGTACTGGCCCTTGGTCAAGCCGTAAATCTGGTTGTTGAACATCAGGATACGCAGATCGACGTTGCGGCGCAGGACGTGAATCAGATGATTGCCGCCGATCGAAAGACCGTCGCCGTCGCCAGTGATCACCCACACGTCGAGCTCGGGGCGCGTCACCTTGAGGCCGGTGGCGATCGCCGGCGCGCGGCCGTGGATCGTATGGAAGCCGTAGGTGTTCATGTAATAGGGAAAGCGGCTCGAGCATCCGATACCCGAGATGAAGACGACGTTCTCGCGCGGAATTCCAAACTCCGGCATCGCCTTCTGGACCGCGGCCAGGATTGCGTAATCGCCACATCCCGGGCACCAGCGCACTTCCTGATCGCTGATGAAATCCTTGCGGGTCAAAGCGGTAGCCATCGTGGTCAGCCCTCCAGGGCGCGGTTGATACGGTTGACGATCTCACTGACTTTGAAGGGACGGCCCTGGACCTTGTTGCAGCCGAACGCGTCGACCAGATAATCGGCGCGAATCATCTTCAGCAACTGCCCCAGGTTCATCTCCGCCACCATCACCTTGCGAAAGCGGCGCAAGATCTCGCCGAGGTCGGACGGCAGCGGGTTGAGATAGCGCAGATGGACGTGCGAGACCGACTGGTTTTTGGCGCGCGCCTGCTTGACGGCCTCGCGAATCGGGCCGAACGTCGAGCCCCACCCGAGCACCAGCAGCTCACCGCCGTCCTTATCGCCGAAGACTTCGAGCGGCGGAATTTCGCGCGCGATACCGGCGATCTTGCGCGCCCGCGTCCGCACCATCAGCTCGTTGTTGGCCGGTGAATAACTGACGTTGCCGGTCAGGTTCTCGCTCGACAGTCCGCCGATTCGATGCTCGAGGCCGGGCGTCCCGGGCACCGCCCACGGGCGCGAGAGCGTTTCCTCGTCGCGCGCGAAGGGCAGGAAGCCGTTGGGATCTTTCGCGAACTCGACGCTAATCGGCGCCAGCTTATCGGGATCGGGCAGCACCCACGGCTCGGCGCCGTTGGCGAGTTGCCCGTCGGTCAGCAGGAACACCGGGGTCATGTACTTGGTCGCGATCCGCACCGCCTCGTAAGCGCAGTCGAAACAATCCGAAGGCGTCGAGGCGGCGATAATCGGCACCGGCGACTCACCATGCCGCCCGTACATCGCGGTCAGCAGATCGGCCTGCTCGGGCTTGGTCGGCATCCCGGTGGAGGGGCCGGCGCGCTGGACATCGGCAATAATCAGCGGCAATTCGACCTTGACCGCGAGACCCACCGCCTCGGCCTTGAGATTCATCCCGGGACCGGAGGTGGTAGTGATCGCGATCGCACCGCCGAACGCGGCGCCAATTGCGGAAGCGACGCCGGCAATCTCGTCCTCGGCCTGGAAGGTATAGACCGGGAAATTCTTGAAGGTCGAAAGCTCATGCAGCACGTCGCTGGCCGGCGTGATCGGATAGGAACCGAGGAACAGCGGACGATCGGCCTTGACCGCCGCCGCCAGGAAGCCGAGCGCGGTGGCAGTGTTGCCGGTGATATTGCGATAGCGACCCGGCCGAATTTTGGCCGGCACCACCTCGTACGAGCTGGCGAACATCTCGGTGGTTTCGCCGAAGTTGTAGCCCGCCTTGAGCGCGCGCCGGTTCGCCTCGAGCAGTTCGGGGGTTTTTCGGAAGCGGCTCTCGAGCCACGTCATGGTGCTCTCGATCGGCCGCTGATAGAGCCACGACACCATCCCGAGCACGAACAGATTGCGGCAGCGAAAGACCGCGCGATTGTTGAGTCCGAGATCGTGCAGGGCCAGTGTGGTCAGCCGCGCGACGTCGATCTGGAAGAGCTGGAACTTGTCGAGCGAGCCGTCGGTGAGCGGACTGCTGGTATAGCCGGCGCGCTTGAAATTGGCCTCGGTAAAGGCCTCCTTGTCGATGATAATTACCGCGTTGGGGGCCAGGTCGCCGAGGTTGGCCTTGAGCGCCGCCGGGTTCATCGCCACCAGCACCTCCGGCTCGTCGCCGGGGGTGAAGATCTCGCTGCTCGAAAAATTGAGTTGAAAGCCGCTGACCCCGGCGAGGGTGCCGGCGGGAGCGCGAATCTCTGCCGGGAAATCCGGCAGGGTTGCGATATCGTTACCGGCCAGCGCCGATTCGGTAGTGAATTGCATCCCGGCCAGCTGCATCCCGTCGCCGGAATCGCCGGCGAAACGAATCACGACATGGTCGCGAACCGTATGCTCCTTGCGAATCGCCCCTTCGCCGTTGGCTTGCGGCTTGGCGGAAGCAGCCGATTCAGGTGGAACAGCCATTTAACGCTCCTTATTAAACACAGCCGATTATTTATGTCCCTGGCTTATACAAGCCGAAGGTAGAGGACCATTTGTCAGTTAGAATCATAGCCCACCGCGACCTCAGACAAAAGAGGCCGCACCGCTTCAGCGGACTGTGAAACTGGTAAATTCGCCTTTGAACTCCAGCCATTCCTCGTCTACCCGAGTGACCTGCGCCAGCCGCGCGCCGGTATGGGCCCAGGCGATAAAGGCCTCGAGATTCGTGCGGCGACCCTCGGCCACAACCTCGACCGCGCCGTCGACCAGATTACGCGCGTAGCCCGCGATACCCAGGATGCGAGCGGCGTCGGTCGCCTCGGCCCGGAACATCACCCCCTGCACCCGGCCCTCGACCCGCAGCCGCACGCGGGCGCGATCGGCGGCCATCCTATGCGCTCCGCTTCGGCAGTATCGCGAGGAACTCCGCCTCATCGAGCGTACGCACGCCGAGTTCGACCGCCTTGCGCAGTTTCGATCCCGGGTCGCGCCCGGCGACCACGTAATCGGTCTTGCGGCTGACCGACGAGGTGACCCGGCCGCCGCCCGCCAGCACCCGCTCCTCGGCCTCGTCGCGGCTCAGCGTATCGAGCGTGCCGGTCAGGACGAAGCTCTTGCCGGCGCCCGGCCAACCCTGTCCGGTGACTTCCTCGACCGGCGCGATCGCGAGCAGCCCGGCGAGCCGCGTGACCATCGCGCGGTTGCGCGGCTCGGCAAAGAACTCACAGATGCTGCGCGCCACCTCGATACCGACGTCGCGCACCGCCTGCAGCTCGTCCTCGCCGGCGGCCACCACCGCCTCGAGGCTCCTGAAGCGCAGCGCGAGCGCCCGCGCGGTCGCCTCGCCGACGTGGCGTATCCCGAGACCGTTGAGCACCCGGTCAAGCGTGGTGGCGCGCGAGCGCTGAATCGAATCGAGCAGCTTGCGCGCGCTCTTCTCGCCCATCCGTTCGAGCGCCTCGAGGTCGGCCTGCGAGAGCCGGTAGATATCGTCGAGCTCGCGGACCATCGCATGCTCGACCAGTTGGCCGACCAGCTTGTCGCCGAGCCCGTCGATATCGAGCGCGTGCTTGGAGGCGAAATGGCGAATCGATTCGCGCATGCGCGCCGGGCAATTCAGGTTGACGCACAGATAAGCGGATTCGTCCTCTTCGTGGACGACCTTGCTGTTGCATACCGGGCAGCGCGCGGGCATCTGGAATTCCGGCGCGCGCGGCTTGCCTGCCTTCGTTACCCGGACGACGTAGGGGATGACGTCGCCGGCCCGCTCGATCAGCACGGTGTCGCCCTCGCGCACGTCCTTGCGCCGGATCTCGTCGAGGTTGTGCAGCGAAGCGTTGGAGATCGTGACGCCGGCCAGCGCCACGGGCCGCAGATGGGCGACCGGCGTCAGCGATCCGATCCGGCCGACGTAGGGTTCGATTTTTTCCACCACGGTTTCGGCCTGCTGGGCCTTGAACTTGTAGGCGATCGCCCAGCGCGGCGAGCGTGACACTTCGCCCAGCCGCTCCTGGAGCGCGAACGAGTTGACCTTGGCGACCACGCCGTCGGCCTCGTAATCGAGCTGATGGCGCGCCTCGGTGAGCTCGTTCCAGTACTCCAGCAGCGCCTCGACGCCCGGGCAGATCCTGGTGCGCGGATTGGTGCGCAGCCCGAGCGCCTTGATGCCCGCGAGGAACTCCGCTTGCGATTTGTATTCGATACCGTCCATCGCGCCGGGCGTATGGCAGAAGATTTCGAGCGGGCGCGCGGCGCTGACCTTGGGATCGATCTGGCGCAACGATCCGGCCGCCGCATTGCGCGGATTGGCAAACGGCGGCTCGCCATTCGCGATCCGTTCCTGGTTGAGGCGCTCGAACGCGCGGCGCGGCAGAATAACTTCGCCGCGCACCTCGAGCAGCGCCGGCGGTTTGTGATGCGCCGGGCGCATCAGCGTCAGCGGCACGCTCTTGATGGTGCGGATGTTGGCGGTGACGTCCTCGCCGTTGACCCCGTCGCCGCGCGTCGAGCCGCCCGTGAGCCGGCCATGCTCGTAGACCAGTTCGACCGCCAGGCCGTCGAGCTTGACCTCGGCGATATACTCGATATCGGCCTCGGAACGGAGCATCCGCTTGATGCGCGCGTCGAACTCGCGCATCTCGTCCGCGCTCATCGCGTTGGCCAGCGAGAGCATCGGCCGGCGATGGACGACGAGGCCGAACTTTTCGCTGGGCGCGGCGCCGACCCGCTGGGTGGGCGAATCGGGCGTCAGCAGTTCGGGACGCTCGCGCTCGAGCGCCTCGAGCCGGCGCATCAGGAGGTCGTAGTCGGCGTCGCTGAGCTCGGGATCGTCGAGCACGTAGTAGCGATAATTGTGATGGCGGATCTGCTCGCGCAGTCGCTCCGCTTCGGCATTGAGCTCCTCGAGGCTCGCGGCTGACGGCTGCCGGCTCATGATACGGCGTGCTTTGCGGGTACGTGATCGCACATGAGAATGGTTGGGCGCCCCCGTTATCTTTTCTGATCTTTGCGCGTTTGTCAGGATCGCTCCGCCGCGCATGACCGGGCAGCTTTGCCCGGACGCGCCCGGTCGACCCTCTTGACTCAGCTAACCTGTTAACTGACGCTTATCTCCAGTGTGGGCACCTTAAAGCGCATCTTCGGGATCTGCCAGGAGCCGAAATGCTTCAACAAGGGGCGGGGATGGCGATACCAAAAAGGCGCTCCCACTGCTACTGAATCGGCCACCGGCAAGCGTTCGGCGAAGAGCAAGCACCGCTACTGTATCCTGCACGCCAGCCGCCATGGCTACTGCGTGATATGCGGGGTGCGCGCGACCGGGCCGGATCCGCTTCGCGACAGCAAGCACATGGTGATCTGCCGGGATTGTTCTCTCAAACGGGAGCAATGGCGTCGCCAGGGACCCGCGCCGGGTTGACGCTCAGGGCAGGCCGCCGGCCCGCTGACGGTTGAGCCGCTCGGCCGTCCGATACGCGTCCCACATCCCCCAGACCCACAGCAGCGGCGTGGTGATAAGGCCGATTATCAGCCACATCATGGCCCACGAGATTCCGTACAACAGCAGCATCACGATCCCTTTGCCGATCTGACCATTGTAGATCTGGCCCAGTCCGCACCAGAAGAACGACAGCACCGCCGCCACGCCGGGACTGCGCATCGCGGCCGCCACGGGCTCATCGAGCGGCATCGGGACGCTGCACGAGGCGCAATAGCGCGCATCGTAACGATTCGCATAGCCACATTGCGGACAGTACATGGGCGCGCACCAGATTAGATGGATCCCGCCGCGCGCGGCCGGGTTCCGATCACAGCTCTAGCCGGCGCGCACCGCAGGGGCGAAAACCATGCCGACCGCGCTCGACGCGGAGGCCGAGTCAGCGGCCAGCCGATCGGAGTAGTAGTGGATCGCTAAGCCCAGCACGACAACGACCGCAAGAATTAGTACCAGGTAGGTTGTCTTCATCGATTCTCCCGTCCTTAACCGTCGCCAACGCAGGATTGTCAGTGCGCGTAGCCCATGGCGCGCAGGAACTCGTCAACGCTCGTGAACCGCATATACAGGTTGCTGCGCTTTTGCGCACCGATCGTGGTGCTGGCCGCGGGCGCGTAGGCATGCCCGGGATAGACCACGGTCGCATCGTCAAGATTACGCAGCGTGTGATTCAGACTGTAGTACATCTGCTCCGGGTCGGAGCCCGGTAGATCGACCCGCCCGCACGAATTCACGAACAGCGTATCGCCGGAAACCAGGTTGCCCTCGACCAGGAAGCATTGCGATCCGGGCGTATGGCCGGGGGTGTGGATGAATTTCAGTTCCAGCTCGCCCAGCTTGATAGTATCGCCGGAGTCCATCTTTTCGATGTCCGAGTCCGACAATCCGGCCACCTGCTTGGCGCCCGCGGCCTCCAGCTTGTGCAGATGAACCTTGGCCTTGATCCGGTTCAACAGCTCGGCGGTGCCCTGGATCTGATGGCCGAAAAGCTCGCCGCCCAGGTGGTCCGGATGGTAGTGGGTGATCAGGATGTGCTCGATTCGATAGCCGTCGGCCGCTGCCAGTGCGAGGATCTGGTCGACGTCCCAGGCCGGATCAACCACCGCCGCGGCGCGGGTCGCAGGATCGCCTATCAGGTAGACGAAATTCGCCATCGGCCCGATTTGCGCCTGGCGCAGATAGATACGCTCGCTCGTGCTCATCGTCGCTCGTCTGAAAGTACCGGCGATTAATCCCGTTCATAATACGTTTTCATGAACGCCATTTGTAGACATCGAGCGGCGAAATGCCGGGACAGTTTGCGTGCCCGGCGCAGACCGCAGGTTATGACTTTCGCCGCCCGCGCCCGGCCGCGGAGCGCGGCCCGGCCGCTGGCGCCGAGTCCGTCGGCTTCGACACCGGGCGCAGCCCGCGGTCCCACAGGTACTCGGCCGCGCCCAAACGCTTCGAGATCCAGCGCGACTGGACGAACAGATGGTCGCTCAGGCGATTCAGGTAGATCAGCAAGCGCTCATTGACCGGCTCGCTGCGGCTCAGGTTCCAGCAGATCCGCTCGGCGCGGCGGCATACGGTGCGCGCCTGATGAAGAAAGGCGTTGAGCTTGTCACCGCCCGGCAGCGTGAACGACTTGAGCGGCGCCAGCGCCTGCTGCATCCGGTCGATCTCCTGTTCGAGCCGCCGGCTCTCCTCCGCGCCGATTCGGTACATGCCCGGGTATTCGCCGGCCGGCGGCGTCGCCAGCTCGCTGCCGACGTCGAACAGCTCGTTCTGAATCCGTCGCAGCCCGTCCTCGTACCAGGCGAAATCGGCACCCAGACGCCCGGCGTAGTCGGCCGCGAAGGTGCGGACGATTCCGACCGCCGCGTTCAACTCGTCGACCGTGCCGTAGGCTTCCAGCCGCAGGCTCTCCTTGGGCACGCGCGCGCCGCCGACCAGCGAGGTCAGTCCCCGGTCGCCCCCGCGCGTATAGATTCGGGTGAGCCGTATCGCCATCGCCGACCGCCGCCGCCGCTACGGTCAGAGCCCCGCCTTGCGGCGTATCGCGACGTAGGCGGCGTCGCCGGTTTCGGTCGACACCGGCAGTCCCGCATCGCGCCAGCCGGCGACGACCACCGTGCCCGAGCCGTCGCGCGCGCCGCCGAAACCGCCGCGCACGTTGGTCAAGTCGGCGTATCCGGCCTGCTCGAGAATTTCGCAGGCCCGCTGCGAGCGGCCGCCCGACAGACATCCGACCACCAGCTTGCGGCCCTTCGGCACGGTCTTTTCGACTATCGCCAGGAACTCCGGGTTCGGTTCCATCTGGCCCGGCCCCTTGATGAAGACCACCGGGACGTTGACCGCGCCGGTCGGATGGCCGCCGGCGAACTCCGCTTCGGTGCGCACGTCGAGGTACAGCGCCTCGGGATTGCTGGTCAGGACTTCGTGAGCCTTGGGCGGCTCAAGCTGTTGTATCGGCATGAGGGTCTCCTGGCGCGCCCCGCCTGGTCGGCAGCACGCGCGGTTCAGAATGATTCAATCCTGGTGATTTCCGAAGCGCTCGAAATGAACCACCTCGGCGCGCGGCTTGAGCGGCTTGGCCTGCGGCGGGTTCTTCTCGTCCTGGTAGCCCAGCGGCAGCACCGTGAAGATCGCCCAGCCCTGGGGAACTTCGAGCAGGCGCTCGATCTTGTCGCCCTCGAAGTTTCCGACCCAGCAGGTGCCGAGGCCCATCGACCAGGCCGCGTTGGCGATATTCATCACCGCCTGCGCGCAATCGACGTCGGCCCAGCGCGCGTTGTTGGTATCTTTCAGGATCGCGATGGCGGCGGGGGCCTCGCTCACGAACTTGCCGGTGGTGCACAGTTCGGCCAGTTGCTTGAGCCGGGCGCGATCGCGGATGACGATAAAGTTCCACGGCTGGAGGTTGCGCGCGCTCATCGCGTGACGCCCGGCGTCGACCAGGGTCCGGAGCTTTTCGAGTTCCACCGGCCGGTTCGCATAGGCGCGCTGCACGCGCCGGCCCTTGATCACTTCAAGTACGTCCATCTTTTCTCTTCCTCGTCGCGGTTGTGCGGCCCGCCCCACTATACATCGGCGCCGCCCCACGCCGACACGGGCGGCAGGCGGGCGGCCGGGAGGTCAGGCGGATTTGCCGAGCTTGTGCGCTTGCGCCTGCTCGGCGTCGGCCCAGATCATCTTGCGATAATCGAAGCGCATGCTCTCGATGATATTGAACTTGACGATCTCGAAATAGGGCGACAGATCGAAGTCGCGCGGCGTGACCAGCGAGGGCGACACGGTGCGGAACACGCCGCCCGGCGAGCGGACGCGCCGCAGCATCTGCCACAAGCGCGCCGGCGGCCCCGGCCGCTGGCCCTCGGCATAGGGCTCGAAGATCGGCAGGATCGGAAAACGCACCTGCTGGAAGCATTCCGCGATCATGCTCGAGCAGATAACCCGGGTCGGCTCGCCCGATCCGAAATGCAGCGCCTCGCGTCCCAGGCTCGGCGGCACCACGCTGACCGGAAAGAAGTAGCGCGCGAGGTCGAAAATGTTTCTGAGGTCGTAGGTATGGCCGACGCTCGCCAGCGCGCGCGCGAGCACCACGGCGAGATCATTGGGCGTCAGATGGTAAGGGCGGCAGAGCCGGATGTTGAACTCGGCATAGTGGCGCAGCGGCGTCAGCACCACGCCCTTTTCGACCAGCGCCTCGACCAGCAGATGATTCGCATCGTTCTCGCCGAACTCTTCGATCAGGCGGCGCTGCAGTTCCGGGTCACGTCGCAGCGGCTCGTCGCCGACGTAGAGCGCCGAGTGCGACCACGAGCTTTGCGTCAGGTACTTGATGCATTCGCTGATGCGCTGGTTGCCCTCGACCAGCACCACGTCGCCCTTGCGGACATAGCGTTCCAGCGCCGCCACGTCGTTCGGGATGGTCAGCGTATAGCGCTTGATAGGCTTGGTGAGGATGCTGAGAAAGGCGTTGATGATTCCCCGGCGCAGCCGCGAAATCAGGCTTATCGGCCCCAGCGATCCGGTCGGCTTTTTCATCCCTCGCGTCCGCCTGATCTATCTTAGACCGCACGCCGCGTGGAAAGAATCCTGTGATTTTAGGCGGCGGCGGGACCGCGGGAGCGAAGCCCGGGATGCGCCGCCGGACGAATCCGCCGGAAAGGACCGGGGTTCCCTTCGAGCAGCCTCAGGGCATGCTTCGGCTGCGCCTCAGAATGACAGAGTCAGGGCGCGGTTTGTCATTGCGCGCGCAGGCTGCCGGAGCAGCGTCAGCCGGTCAGCTTGCCGACGATGCCGTAGTAGGGAATCGTGACGCTCTGCTGTTCGGGATCGTCGGTCTTGATCACCAGTTGGCCACGTACCTGGCCGTCGCGCGTGTTCTTGCGCAGCAGCACCGTCACTTTGTACTCCTTGCCCGGCGTCACCGGCTCGATCGAGGCGCCGACGCTGGTATTGCTGCTCTCCATTCCGAGCAGCTTCACCGGCCGCTTTCCCGAGTTGATGATACGCACGATTCGCTCCGCGCTGCCCCGATGCGGCACGATACCGAAGGAGACCTGCGGCGGATCGACGCTGAGCGCCCCGGCCACGGTGCCGTAAACCGAGACCTGCACCGGTATCCGGTTGGTGGCGATATTCAGCGTATCGACGAACGTGCCGACCGGCATCGTATCCGCCAGCATAACCTTGAGCATCACCGCCTGGCCGGCAGCCGAGGGCTGGCGCTCGACCTTGATATTGGGGTTCGAGTTGGCGATCTTCCCGACCTCGAAGCCGGCCTGCTTGAGCGCCGTCAGCGTCACCTCGCGGCTCACGGCCTGGCCGTGCGTGACCTTGCCGAAATCGATATCCGACGGCGTCGCAGTGACCTGCAGCTTGACATCGCCGACCATCGTCAGCGTCGTCATCGGATGGGCGGGATCGTTGGTCGCAATCGTGACGGTATGCTCGCTATGGCCGCTCAGCGCGGCGGTCGAGAGCGTGACCAGAATCTCGCTGCTCTCGCCGGGCGCCAGTTCGGTGCGGCTCGGCGTGGCCGCGGTGCATCCGCACGACGGCAGCACCTGCCCGATAATCAGCTTGGCGTGGCCGGCGTTGCGCAGCTCGAAGGTATGCGTCACCGGCTTGCCGTTGAGCACCGTGCCGAAGTTATAGGTCGGATCGATAATTTCGAGCTTGGGCTGCGGCCCCTTCGGCGCGGCCGGCTTGGCTTGGGCGAAGCATGGCGCCGCCGCCATCGTGATTACCGCGGCGACCGCCGCCAGACCGGTCAACGCGGCGCGTAGATTTCTGGCACTGTTCGACATCATAAACGTACCCGTGGTTTCTGGAGACGATCTATTAGGCCGGGCCCGCGGAGCCTCGATCAAGAGGCGCGACCGGCGACTCGCGCAACTTCGACCGGCACCGGCGCCGGCTCGAAGCGGCGCAGAAAATCGGTGGCGTAGTCGCCGCGCTGAAAATCGGGATCGTTGAGAATCTTCAGATGGAGCGGGATGTTGGTCTGGATACCGTCGATCACGTACTCGCGCAGCGCCGCCTTGGCCCGCGCCACCGCCGCCGCGCGCCCGCCGGCGTGAACGATCAGCTTGGCGACCAGCGGATCGTAATGCACCGGCACCTGGTAGCCGTCGTACAGCGCGGTCTCGACCCGCACCCCGAGACCGCCCGGCTGATGATGGTTGGCGACCACGCCCGGCGACGGCAGATGGGTGTCGGGATCCTCGGCGTAGACGCGGCACTCGATCGCGCTGCCCTTGTAGGTCACCTGGCGCTGCGTCAAACGCAGCTTCTCGCCCATCGCCAGCCGGATGCTTTCCTTGACCAGGTCGATGCCGGTCACCATCTCGGTCACGCCGTGCTCGACCTGGATACGGGTGTTCATCTCGATGAAGTAGAACTCGCCGTCGGGCGCGAGCAGGAATTCGATAGTGCCGACGTTGGAGTAGCCGACGACCTTGGCGGCCCGCACCGCCGCCTTACCCATCCGCTCGCGCAGCTTGGCGGTCAGCACCGGGCAGGGCGTCTCTTCGAGCACCTTCTGATGGCGGCGCTGGATCGAGCAATCGCGCTCGCCGAGATGGATCAGGTTGCGATAGTTGTCGGCCAGGATCTGGAATTCGACGTGGCGGGCGCGCTCCAGAAATTTTTCGAGATACATGGTGCGCGAGCCGAAGGCCGCCTCGCTCTCGGCGCGGGCCAGCGGAAAGAAGCGCGTCAGCTCGGCGTCGTTGCGCACGATCCGCATGCCTTTGCCGCCGCCGCCGGCGGCCGCCTTGATGAGAATCGGGTAGCCGAGCTTTTTGGCCGCCGCCAGCGCGTCGCGCAGCTCGGTGACGCCCTTGCCCTCGCTGCCCGGCAGCACCGGCACGCCGTGGCGCGCCATGATTCGCCGCGCGCGCGGCTTGTCGCCCATCAGCCGGATATGGCGCGCCGCCGGTCCCACGAAGCTGACCCCCGAGCGCCGGCAGGCCTCGGCGAAATCGCCGTTCTCGGACAGGAAGCCGTAGCCGGGATGGACCGCGTCGGCGCCGTAGGTCAGCACCGTGCTGATAATCGCGGGGATGTTCAGGTAGCTGTCTTCGGCTGCGGCCGGGCCGATACAGACCGACTCGTCAGCCATCCGGACGTGCAACGCGTCCTGGTCGACGGTCGAGTAGACCGCGACCGTAGGGATTCCGAGTTCGCGGCAGGCCCGGATGATCCGGATTGCAATCGTGCCACGATTGGCGACCAGCAGTTTCTTGAACATGAGGAGCGCCGCGCTCTACCCCACCTCCAATATCATAAGCGCTTGCCCATATTCGACGGGGGTCCCGTTTTCACACAGTATCCTGACCACGCGGCCGCCGCCCTCGGCCTCGATTTCGTTCATCATTTTCATCGCTTCGATTATGCACAGCGGCTGGCCCTTGCGCACCGTGTCGCCCTCCTCGACGAAGGGCGCGGCGTTGGGCGTGGCCGCGCGATAGAACGTCCCGACCATCGGGCTCGTCACCAGCCGCTGGTTATCTTCCAGCGCCGGGCTCTCGCCGCGCCGCACTCCGCCCTGCGACTCGGCGCGGGCCGCGGCCTTTTTCGGCGCGGTCGGGACCGGGCGCACGACGACGGCCGGCGCGGGCCCCGCGTCGTCGCCGGCGCGCGCGGGATTGGCGCGCACCAGCCGCACCTTGCCCTTCTTGTCCTCGACCTCGAGTTCGACCAGCCCGTATTCCTGCATCAGCGCGAGCAGGGTTTTCAGATCGCGCACTTCCATCGGTGAAATTCCCGGACCAGGCGCCGCCGGCAGCCGCTTCAACGCCGCTCCGAACGCGCCGCCTTGAGTACGCCGCGGACCGCGCGCAGCGCCAGTGAATAGCTCTCGACGCCGAAGCCCATCACCCGGCCGGCGGCGATATCGGCGATGGTCGAATGATGGCGAAACGGCTCGCGGCGATAGACGTTGGACATATGGATCTCGACTACCGGAATTCTGATCGCCAGCAGCGCATCGCGAATCGCGACGCTGGTATGGGTGTAGCTGCCGGGATTGATCAGGACAATATCGACACGCTGGTTGCGCGCCTCGTGGATTCGCTCGACGATCGCGCTCTCGCTGTTGGACTGGAACGCCTCGACCACCATCCCGAGCTCGCGCCCCAGTTCGATCAGGCCGCGATCGATATCTGCCAGGCGCGTGCGTCCGTAGATTTCCGGCTCGCGCTCGCCGAGCAGATTCAGGTTGGCGCCGTGGATCACCAGCACCCGCAGGGTGGCTTCCTTCATGCGCTCGGGGTGGCGCGCGGCTGCCGTGTTTTCCGCCTTCTTCGCCATGCTCTCCTCGGCGGCATTGAACCGTACCGGGGCGGGGGTTTCAAGCAGCCCCGCCCGCTAGTCGGTAATCGCCGCGACGGTTAATCGTGGCGGGTGCGCCCGCGCAGCGCCTGTTGATAGATCTCGCGCCGGCTGCGCCCCTCGAGCCGCGCGACGAGCGCGCTGGCATCCTTGAGGCTCAAGCCGGCCTCGACCAGCATCTCGACCTCGATCGCGCCCCGGCCCGCAGCACGCGCCTCGCCCGGCGCGCCCGCCACCACCACCGTCACCTCGCCGAGCGCCCGGCCGTCGGCATAGCGCGCGGCCAATTCGCCGAGCGTGCCGCGCGCGGTCTCTTCGTAGGTCTTGGTCATCTCGCGAATCACGGCGGCCTCGCGATCGGCGCCGAACGCCATCGCCATCTGCGCCAGGGTCTCACCCAGGCGGCGCGCCGCCTCATAGATAACGATCGTGCGGCGCTCCGCGCCCAGCGCTTCCAGAGCGCTGCGACGCGCCCTGGGACGGCTCGGCAGGAAGCCTTCGAAGACGAAGCGGTCGGTAGGAATACCGGCGATCGAAAGCGCCGCTGCGACCGCCGAGGGGCCCGGCACCGCGACTACGCGAAGCGCCTCGCGATGGACCGCGCGAACCAGGCGGAAGCCCGGATCGCTTATCCCGGGCGTGCCGGCGTCGGTCACCAGCGCGACCCGCGCGCCGGCTTTAAGGCGCGCGATGATCTCCGGGATCCGCCGCTCCTCGTTATGCTCGAAGTAGCTCAGCAGCGGCCTGCGAATCGCGTGCGCGGCGAGCAGCGCGCCGGTGCGGCGGGTGTCCTCGCAGGCGATCAGATCGGCGGTGCGCAGGGTCTCGATCGCGCGCGGACTCAAATCCGCCGGATTGCCGATCGGGGTGGCGACCACATACAGGATTGCGCCCGCGGCGGGCTCGTCGGGGCTGGCCAAGGGCGCGCGCTCGCGGCCGGCGTGGTCAGCGAGGTTTGGTGAGCAGCTGCTGAAGCGTGGCGTTATCGAGCCAGGCGCCCTCGCCGGTCGGACAGGCCATCACGGCTATTCCATGCTCGACGCGTTCGACCAACGGCTCGTGGCAGCGCGGACACATCGCCTGACCGCTCTTGGCCCGCGCCCGCATCTGCTCGATCAGTTTGCGGTCCTGCTCGAAGGCCCATTGATCTTCGCGCGCCTTTTCGAGGTCGCGCAGCTTGTCCCCAAGCCGATCTTTTTCGTCAACCATACCGGCGCCTGTGTGCGTCGCGGCCGTGCGGATATGGCCCGCCAGCTGCGCGACGTCGCTTCAGGTCATCTCCTTGATTAGTTTTCCGCTGCGGGCCTGCTCGACCTTGGCTTCGAACTGCGCTCCGAGGTCGACGCCCATCTGCCGGGCGCGCTTTTTCGCCCACAGGCCGACGTTGCGCGAGTCGCGATAGAACGAGTCGTCGGCCGGGCGGCTGGTATCGAAGCGATCGACCCGCGAGGCTTCGCTCTCGACCACTGCGAATGACGACATCACGCGGCGCATCCCGCGCCGCACCCCGCATCGCGGACAGGCGGGACGGGCCGGGCGGCGGCGGCCGAGGATCACGTGCGAACTGATCACCGCGCAGGCGGCGCACTGGTACTCGTAAATCGGCATCCGAAACTCACCATACCGCTCACGACCGGGCGCGGCAAATCGGACCGGGGGCGACGGATTTTCGGCTTGCGAAGGGGCGCGCGATCGATCAAAGTTCTTCACGGCGGATCGCAAAGTTCGAGGCGGCGGATCGCTCACCAATGATGAAGCTCTACAGTTATTTTCGCAGTTCGGCGTCCTACCGGGTTCGAATCGCGCTCGAGCTCAAAGGCTTATCCTATGAGTATGTGGCGGTTCACCTGCGGCGCGGCGAACAATCGATGGCCGAATATCGTGAGATCAACCCGGCCGGCCTGGTTCCGGCGCTGACCGACGGCGGCGCGATTCTGACCCAATCCACCGCCATCATCGAGTACCTCGAAGAGAGCTATCCGGCGCCGGCCCTGCTGCCTGCCGATTCGATCGAACGGGCCCGCGTGCGCGCGCTGGCGCAGACCGTCGCCTGCGAGATGCATCCGCTCAACAACCTGCGCGTGCTGCAGCATCTCCGCCGCGAGTTCGCGCTCACCGAGGACGACACCGGCAAGTGGTATCATCACTGGCTGGGGCTGGGGTTCGCGGCGTTCGAGGCGATGCTGGCGAACGATGCGCGCACCGGCCGTTACTGCCATGGCGACCAGCCGACGATGGCGGATATCTACCTGGTGCCGCAGATCTACAACGCCGAGCGTTTTCGCTTCGATCTCGCGCCCTACCCGGTGACCAGACGGATCGTCGCGCAATGCCGCACGCTGGAGGCCTTTCAGCGCGCCGCACCCGAGCGTCAGCCCGACGCCGAGTCGTAGCCCGGGCGCCTCAGGCGTCGTACAGGAAGCGTCGCACCAGCGGGCTGCCGACCAGCACGATCGCGCCGATTATCGCGATCGTGGCGCCCGCCGCGATCCACCATCCCGATCCGCCGCGCAGGCCGATACCGAGGATGATCAGCCCCCAGCTCGCAATCACCAGCGAGACCAGCAGTCTCACCACCAGGTTGACCACGTATCCGAGCGCTCTCATCGCAATGTCAGCCTATCGGATCCGGCCAGTAATGATGCAAGCCGTGCACCGGATCGAAGCTCGCGACCTCCATCGCACCGGCGTTGTGGGCGAATCCGAAACGGCCGCGGTAATCGACCACGATAATGCCGGCCTGGCGCTCGGTGCGCCGTGCCAGCTCGGCGATTGCGCCGCGGGCGACGGCGGCCGCTTCCCCGCGCTCGAGCACCCGCACCGTCTCGCGGCATAGCGCCAGCAGGATAATCGCTTCGCCCTGGCCGGTGGCCGAGGCGGCGCCGGATAGATCGGCGTAGACGCCGGCGCCAATCAACGCCGAGTCGCCGACCCGCCCGGGCAGCTTGCCCGTCATCCCGCCGGTCGAGGTGGCGGCGGCGGCGACGCCCTTGGAGTCGATCGCTGCCGCGCCGACCGTGCCGCCCTCGGCACCGGGCGCAGCCGCCAGTCGCTGCTCGAGCAGCAGGCGCCAGCGCGCCTTGGCCCGCGGCGTAATCAGCTCATCGGGGCCGCACAACGCGATTCCGGCGCGTCGAGCGATCCGCTCCGCGCCCGCGCCGACCATCAGGATGTGCTCGGTCTGCTCCATCACGGCGCGCGCCAGCAGAATCGGATTGCGTACGCGGCTGACGGCCGCGACCGCGCCGGCCCGCACCATCGACGGTCGATCACTGCGCCGCTTGCGAGCGCCGCCCTCGCCCGCCCGTGGCTCCGCGACCATCAGCGCCGCGTCCATCTCAACCCGTCCATCGGTGTTGAGCACCGAGCCGTAGCCGGCGTTGAAGTATTCGTCATCCTCGAGCGCCTTGACGGTCGCGATTACGGCGTCGAGCGCGCTTGCGCCGGCGCGCAGCAGCTCGACGCCGCGGCGCGTCGCCGCCAGCATCCCGCTGCGCCGCCGGGGACGCTCGGCCGCCGGTCCGCGGGCGCCGGCTCCGCCATGGACGATCAGCGCTGGGAGCAGCCGCGCAGCCATCTAGAGCGCCGGGCGGCGGGCCCACAGGAACAGGCGCCGGAACGGGAAGACGAGCGGCCCGCGCGTGCCGTAGCCGCGCTCGAGCTCGGCCAGCAAGTCGGCCTCGAAGCGCGGCTTCTCGTCCGGGCCGAGCGCTTCCAGAAACGGGCGCATCGAGGTGGCGCGGCTCCATTCGATCACCTCGCCGGGGCCGCTCATGGGATGCTCGAAGACGCGGTAGTAGCAATCGATATCGACGAAGCCGAGCTCGGCGAGCATCCGCCGGTATTCCTCCAGCGGCAGCACGTAGAGCCCCGGCAGCCGCACGTCGCCGAGGCGCGCGCGCCATCGATCGTCGCTCGCCAGCGTCATCATGCTGCGCTGCGCGGTCTCGATCTCGTTCGACGGAATCTGCATCACCAGCCGTCCGCCGGGCTCCAGCGCCGCGTGACAGGCGGCCAGCACCGGACGATGGTCGCGGGCCCATTGCAGGGCGGCATTGGAGAACACCAGCGTATAGTCGCGATGAGCGTTGAAGCTGCGAAAGTCCTCGAGCACGAAGCGCAGGCGCGCCGCGAGAGCCGGGTCGAGCGTGCCGATAGATTCGGTGGCGGCGGCGATCATCGCGGGCGACGAATCGAGTCCCACGCCACGGCCGCGCGCGGTGCGGCGAACCAGCTCGACCAGATGCTCGCCGGTGCCGCATCCCAAGTCGACGATCCGTTCGTCGGCGCCGAGTTCGAGGCGCCCGAGAAGCGCCTCGAAGGGCTCGGCCCGGTAGCGCCTGAAGCGATGATAGAGTTGCGGATCCCAATCAGCCATCGTGTTCCGACTTTCGGCGGCGCAGTTCCCGCGGCGCGGGTCAGGCCGGCCCGGAGTTTTCGCGCGCTGCCGCGCTGCTCTGCACCGCCGGAGTCGATTCATGGCCCGGCTCGGGCAGCACAAACTCGGTAATCGAGGCGGGCGGCGTCAAGCGTCCAATCCTGCCGCTCGGCTCGGTAAACCACAGGTTATGGTCGGGTCCCGCGACCATGAAACCGGGATAGGTATCGGGACCCGCTTTGAGGCTCTCGATTTTGCCGTCGGCGGAGACCTTGTAAAAGATATGGTTGCGGCCCGAGGTGATCCAGATGTGGCCGTCGGATCCGCAGGCGATTCCCAGCGGCACGCCGCCTATCGGCAGCGCGAAATCGACCACCTTTTTACCGTCGACCACCTTGCCCACCTTGTCGGCCGCCAGTTCGGTGAACCACGGGGTGCCATCGGCCGCGATCGTCAGGCCGCCGGGCCGGCTTCCCGGCGTCGGGATCGGCAACTCGCTGATCACGCCGAGCACCGTGATACGGCCGATGTTGTTGCCGTAGTCTTCGACGAACCACAGATCGTTGTCGTGGCCGGCGACGATCTCACCCGGTCCGCCACCCGACGGCACGGTGTATTCGATAATCTTGCCGTCCATCGCGATTCGCCCGATCTGGCCGACCGCATGCTCGGTGAACCATAGCGCTCCATCGGGGCCGGCGGCGATTCCGACCGGTCCCGACTGCGGGGTCGGGATGGGGAAATAGTCGACCGCGCCGTCGCTGGGCTTCAGCCGTCCGATCCGATTGGTAGCCGGGTCGGTAAACCAGATGTTGCCGTCGGGTCCGGCGGTCAGCCGTTCGGGAAAGCCCTCGCCGCTCAGCTTGAAACGCGCCACGTTGCCGGCGGGCGTGAAACGTCCCAGCGCGTTGTTCTGATACTCGCTGAACCAGAGATTGCCGTGGGGGCCGACCGCGATTGCGTATGGAGCATGGAGTTGCTGCTTGCTGACGTAAGTGGGACGCACGCGCAGCGGCGCATTCGCGCCCGAGACGCTCGCCGTCGAGCATCCGGATATCGCTGCAGCCAGCGCGGCCAGACCGATCGCGAGCGCCGGCCAGCGCGCGCGACCGCCCGGCCGGGCATCGATCGCGCATCGCGCCTGGAGCGCGCCCGCCGTTTGCTTCATTCGCGACACCAGCGTCATCCGGCTCAGGCGACCGCCAGCCTCGCGGCCGGCACAGCCGCATCCGACACCAACCAGTAGGCGGCCACAAACACGATCAGCAGCGAAAGGCACGATTGTTCCGCGGGTAGCATCGTGAACATCGCGCCGAAGCCGGCATGATAGGTCGTCAGCAGCGCCTGCGGGTCCGCGCCATGGTGCGTGATGAGCGAGATTACCAGCGGTTGCACAACCTGGATTATCCAGCAACCCAGGAAGGCCGCCACCAGCGCGCGGCCCGAGACAGCGCCGCGGCGCGCCGCGATCAGCCTCTGCCCGAAGACGAAAATCAGCAACCCGAAATAGTGCAGCCAGGCGACCGGGGTGCGGGTCGCGACCCGGCCCAGACGCTCAACCAGCGCAGCGGGTGACGCGAACTCGTTCCCAGCCATCTCGCTGTGCGGTGCTGCCCGCCGCCCTGCCGCCTGCATCCCCCTCTCGCGCGCGACTCAATTGATGCGAGAGACTAGCTCGATTCCCCAGCCGGCGCGAGCACCCTGGCCGGCTTCAGCGGCGGCCGCTGCGCGATGCGATCGCCGCGAGCACGGCGCTGCGCTGCGCTATCGCCGGGCTTTCCATCAGCCGCTCGATCGCCGCCGGCAGCCGCCAGCTCCAGTTGTCGTCGCCGACCGTGCCGGGAAAGTTTATCCGCGCCGTCCAGCCGAACAGATCCTGCAGCGGCTCGATGATCAGCAGCGACGGCGCCGCGTAGAGCACTTCCAGGATCGCATCGAGCGTGGCCTCGCCGAGGACTTCATCGTCGGGCGCGCCGCGCTCGCTGATACCGAGCGATTCGAGCAGCACGCGGCGCTGCGGCGGGCCGCATTCCTGCCACCATTGCGCCAGCGTCTCGGTATCGTGGGTGCCGGTGGTCGCCAGGCTCAACTCGGGATAGCGGGCGGGCGCGATAAACGGATCGCCCGGATTGCCCTGCCCTTCCCGCTCCCAGCGCAGGACCTTGTAGCCGGGCACGCCGAGCGCGCGCAGCGACTCGCGCACCCAGGCGGGAATCATGCCGAGGTCTTCGGCAATCAGCGCGGTCGCGCCGGCCTCCTGCTGGAGGGTGCGAAGGATAGTGTCGCCCTGCGCGCGTTGATCGGCCTCGTCGGCGGGCGTGAAGCATCCGGGCCCGTCCGGCTCGAGGCTGAAATTGTAGGTCCGGTACAAGCCGACCACGTGATCGATGCGGACCAGATCGTAAAGCTCGCGCGCGCGCCGCATCCGGGCCCGCAGCAGCGACCATCCGGCGGCCCGCATCCGCTCCCAGTTGGGCATCGGCAATCCCCAGCGCTGGCCGGCCGGGTTGAAAGCGTCGGGCGGCGCGCCGACCAGGCGCGAGAGGTCGAATTGATCCTGATTCGCCCAGACCTCCGCGCTGTCGACGCCGGGCGAGAAAGCGAGGTCGCCGACCAGCCTGGCATCGGCGGCGGCGAACTCGGCGCGGATACGACCCAACTGGGTGTCGGCGAGAAATTGCCAGTAGCGATACATCGCGCGGGCGTCGGCAAACTTCCGGCGCGCCGCGGCCAGCGCCTCCGCCTCGCGATCCCTGAGCGCGGCCGGCCATTGCTGCCAGGCGCGCCATTCGAACTGCTCCTTGAGCGCCCGGAACAGCGCGTAGTCGTCGAGCCAACTCGCGTTGCGATGCTCGAACTCGGCCAGGCGCGCCCGCTCCGCCTCGCCGCCCTTGTCGCGAAACCATCGGTAGGCCCGCCGCAGGAGCCCGAGCTTGACCAGGCGCATCCGATCGCGCAGCGGCGAGTGCTCGCCGCCCAACTCCTGGTGCGCGCGCCGCAGGGCGGCGGCCGGAATCCCCGCCAGTCCATCGAGCGTGATATAGAGCGGGTCGATCGCGAACACGCTCAGCGCGCTGTACGGACTGGTCTCGCCGGGCGTGGTCTCATCGATCGGCAGCAGCTGGATCATCCGATGGCCCATGCTGAGCGCCCAGCGCAGCATCGGGCCCAGCCCGCCAATCTCGCCGCGCCCGAGGTCGTCGGCGGTGCGGATCGAAAAAAGCGGGATCAGAATTCCCGCCGAGCGCTTCAACATCCGTTGGTTACCTGTGGAAAATCGGAAAAACGCAGCGCAGATTGCTAGCTTTTCTTACCTTCGCGAAGCTGGCGCTTCCAGTCCAGACGCCGCGCCTCGGCGCCGGCCGTCTCGGCCTCCTGAATCATCCCTTTTTTCTGGTAGAACATGCTGAGATTGGTGAACGCCAGGATATCCTCGGGCTCCTGCTCGATCTGGCGGCGGGTCAGCTCGATCGCCTTATCGAGATCGCCCATCGCCTGGTAGCACATGATGAGCCCGTGCAGGGCGTCGGCATACCTGGGATCGATTTCGAGCGCCTGCTCGTAGAGCGCGATCGCCGCTGGGTAGTTCTCGTCGGCATAGAGATCGACCGCCTGGTCGTAGAGCGCTTCCTTGTCGGACATTGCGAATCTCCTTGAATCCGGGGCCGGCGGCATCGCCGGGCGGCGCCGCCGCTCAATGATTCTACTGAAGTCCGCCGCCGGGTTCGAATCGACGCGATACGGAAGGCGCGCTACGGTTGCGGCAGGAAGACGAACTCGAACTTGAGGCCGTCGGGATCGGCGAAGTAGACCGCGTAATAACCGGGGAAGTACGGATAGTCGGCGGGCGGATCGAGGATTTGCGCCCCGAGATCTTTCAGCAGCGCAGACATTCGATCGACGTCGGCCCGCTCCGCCGCGTTGAATGCAATATGGTTGAGGCCCGGCGCGTTGCGATCGTGCGCCTTGCGCGCCGACTCATCCTTGGCCGGTCTGAGCGTCACGGCGCCGGCCGGACTCGCCCAGGCCAGCAGCCGGGTCTTCATCAGTTGTTGGATCGCCGCAGGCACTTCGACCCGCGCGTAGCCCATGAATCCGAGCACTCGATCATAAAACGGGACCGCGCGATCGAGGTCGGTGACGGTCAACGCCAGATGATTGATAGATCCGCGTGCCATAATGGAAAGTGACTAACAAATTCAGGCGCTGTGCCCAATAGTTTTGCTACGCTGTTTATGACAGGGTAAGCCGAAGCTGAAAAGGTTAACCGGTTGCAGCGTCGCAACACCGACCCAGCAACTATCTTTTAGTAGCGCCACAACACTCAGATTTGCCCAATTTAGCTGCTTGGTATGGAAACTGCTCTGCATTTATGACGGTTTTGTCCGCGACGTTTACAATCGTTGCGTGCGATCAAGAGGGGAAATGAAGCCTAAGGCTTATATAGGACAACGTCTGGCGCGCTGGACGATCGCGGTGATAGTCGGCGGCAGTATGGCGATCGCGGGGTCGGGATGGGCGGCGGGCGCCGTGCATCTGAAGGGCAATCATCCGAGCGAGGTCGCGACCATGG
>DATKSL010000002.1:0-166319 GCA_035531675.1 Binataceae bacterium (SeqCode)
CCTCGAACGGCTCCTCGTCCTTGAACTCCGAGATCGGCGCGGTGAAGTGCTGCCACTGCCCCAGCAGATCGATGAACTTCAAGTCCACCATCACCGCCCCCTTCTCCCGCATCATCTCCAATACTTGCTTCGGCGTCACTGAAAGGTTGCCTCCTAAGATTTTCTAGTGTTTATGGCGCAAAATTCGTACCCGTCGTTCGCGCGGCGATCCAGGCCGGATAGCTTATCTTTCATGGCCTTTCAATGCTTAACGCTTAAGCATCTACCTACGGATTAGGCAGCATTGGGACAAGATTCCCCGAAGTTTTCAGCAGTTTTAGCTAACGTGAGGGGATGGAATGAGCGTCAGTTCGCTTCGACCACGCGCTCCGTTTCGCCCTGATCGATCTTGATCGAGCTCCAGCGCCGGTAGATCTCGCCGGCGGCGACGCATAGCAGGATTAGCCCGATCGCCAGCGCGAAACGTGGCGAGGCCGGATGCCACATCGAGTCGCCCAGGAACGCCCAGACGATAACGCCGGGGATCATGCCGATGATGCTCGCCCAGAAATAGTCGCGGAAGGTGATCGGCGAGGCCCCGGCCAGCAGGTTGAGCGCGTTGTACGGAATCAGCGGCACCATCCGCAGATAGAAAACGATCTGGAAGCCGTGGCGCGCCACCCCCTGCATCAGGTAAATGAAGCGGCGGTTGACGGTGCGCTCGACGAAGCGGCGGCCCAGAAAGCGGCCGGCCGCAAACGCGATCATCGCGCCCAGATAGGCGCCGATCAGCGAGTAGAACGATCCCCACAGCGTGCCGAATGCCAGCCCGCCCGCGAGCGTCATCACCGCGCCGGGCACCAGCATCGACGGCCCGATCGCATAGAACGTGATGAAGGCGAGCGGTCCCCAGATGCCCCAGGACAGGATCTCGAGCTTGACCCGCGCGGGATCGTCGAACCATTCGGTGTGCGTCAGTAACAGGTACGCCGCCCCCGCCACCATCACCACCGCCAGCGCTATGCGCAGCAGCGTCCCCGGCGAGAGCAGGCCGTGCCGCGGTCCGTGCGACGGGGCGTGAAATGTCGTCGCGGCAGCCATCCACCGTTTATGTTATGGGGCGGTATAACTTCAAACAAGCGAAAGTCGTTGTGGCCCAGCCTGATGGTGCATTAGAGTTGCGCCTGTCGGGTTTTTCGACCATCGATGCGTAGGACGGAGGCTAGTTGGCGATGAACGAGTTGCAGGACAAAGTCGCGATTATCACCGGCGGCGGCCACGGTATCGGCAAGGCGATTGCCCTTGCCTATGCCGACGCGGGCGCGACGATCATGATTGCGGCGCGCGGCGTGCCGGCGATGGAAACGGCTTGCGCCGAGCTCAAGGCGCGCGGCGCGCGCGCCGGCCACGTCCAGGCCAGCGTCGTCAGCGAGGCCGATTGCGAGCGGATGGTGGCGCGGACGCTCGAGACCTTCGGACGGGTCGATATCCTGGTCAACAACGCCGGCGTGGCCGGCCCGACCGCCCGCCTGACCGAAATCTCGCTGGCGCAATGGCAGGAAGTAATCGATATCAACCTGACCGGCTGCTGGCTCGCCTCACGCGCCGTGCTGCCGGCGATGGCGCGCCAGGGCGGCGGCCATATCGTGAACGTCTCGTCGCTCGCCGGACGCGAGGCGTACCCGATGCGCTCGCCGTACGCGGCCTCGAAATGGGGACTGGTCGGGCTGACGCAAACGCTGGCGGCCGAATGGGGCCGCGACGGAGTCCGCGTCAACGCGATCTCGCCCGGACCGGTCGCCGGCCAGCGCATCGAGGAGGTCATCAAGGCCCGCGCCAAGGCGATGGGACTCCCCGAGGAGCAGGTGCGGCGCTCGATAGTGGGGCGCAGCGCGCTCCAACGGATGGTCAGCGAGGAGGAATGCGCGCGCGTGGCGCTGTTCCTGGTCAGCGCACAAGCGGCGGCCGTTACCGGTCAGACCATCAACGTCGACGCCGGGATCGCGATGAGCTGAGCGCCGGCGGCCGGCTTCAGTCCGCGCGGGCGAGGTCGTGATGGCTCGCCTGCGCCTCCACGCCGGTGCTTGCCAGCCGCTCCTGGAGCGCGCTCACCAGCGCCGGCGAACGATGGCGCCCGCCCGTGCAGCCGATCCCGATAGTCAAATAGCTTTTGCCTTCGCGCTGGTAGAGCGGCAGCAAAAATTCCAGCAGCCGCACGATCTCGTCGATAAAGCGGCGCGCCTCGGCCTGGCCCAGCACGTAATCGCGGACCTTGGGCTCGAGCCCATCGCTGGCGCGCAGTTCCGGCACGAAGAACGGATTGGGAATGAAGCGCGCGTCGAGCACCAGATCGAGACCGACCGGCAGGCCGTACTTGTAGCCGAACGACACCAGCATCACCGCCATCGAAGCGCCCCCGCCGGCGCCCATCACGTAAGCGGTCACGACTTCGCGCAGCTCGTGGACGGTAAGCGTGGTGGTATCGATCACACGGCTGGCGCGCTCGCGCATCTCGGCCAGGGCGAGGCGCTCGCGCCGGATGCTGTCGGCGACGCTCTGTCCTTCCTCGGCCATCGGATGAGGCCGGCGGCTCTCAGAGTAGCGCCGCGCCAGGACCTCGTCGGAAGCATCGGTAAAGACCACTTCGGGACGGATACCGTCGCGCTCGAGCTCGGCGAAGATGCTGGGCCACTGCGGAAAGAACATCCGCTCGCGCGGATCGATCCCCAGCGCGATGCCCTTGAGATTCGGATCGTGTGCGATCGCCAGCCTGACCACCTCCGGCGCCAGCGCCACCGGCAGATTATCGACGCAGTAGAGACCGAGGTCTTCGAGCACGCGCAGCACCGAGGCGCGTCCCGACCCGGAGACGCCGGTGACGACGATGAGGCGCGTGGTCAGCGCCTGCCGTCCTGCTCTGCTACGCGTCGCCATCGGATTGGGCCGCGGGCGGGCGCCGGCCGGAGGCCGGACCCGGATGCGATCGAGTTTGCGGGCGGGGCGGAAGCGGGCCGGCGCGTTGGCCCAGGCGTCATCTCAGTACCGTCCGTCTTCTTCCTTGATCAGACGGAAAATCTCGGCGCTGTCGGGAGCCTTGAGCAGGCGATCGCGAAAGGCCGCATCCTTGAGCAGCCGCGAGACCCGGGCCAGCGCCTTGAGATGCAGGCTGGTGGAATCCTCGGGCGCGACCAGCATGAAGAACAGATGGGTGACGTTGCCGTCGAGCGACTCGAAATCGACGCCCGTCAAATTGCGACCGAAGACGCCGAGGATTTTGCTGACGCCCTTGATCTTGCCGTGCGGAATCGCGATGCCGTCGCCGATCGCAGTCGAACCCAGCCGCTCGCGCTCCATCAGCACCGCGGTCAGTTCCTCAATGTGGATCTCCCGATGCTGATCCGCCAGGCAGCTCGCCAGCTCGCGCAGGATGGCCGGCTTGTTGGCGCCTTTAAGGTCGGGTAGTACGCTTTCGGGGTCGAGAATATCGGTGATCTTCATGGAACGGTTTCTACGCTAGCAACAGTCGATGCCAGATGCGATGGCGCGACACAGCGCCCGCGATCCGGCAACGCCATCGGTCATGAGCGCTCGGGTTTGGCCCCGGGCGCAGTCTCGGTCGCGCTCAGGACCTCGCCCGTCGAGCGCGTGCGCACCCGTTTGGTGACGGTCTTTTCGCGATGCTTGCGAAGCTGGCTGCCGAGCTTGTCGGCCAGCAGGTCGATGACCGAGTAGAGGTCCTTGGTCTCCTCCTGCGCGGCGACGATGAGATCGCCGGATTTGAAGGTCGCCTCGCCGTTCTGCCGATACTTGTCGACCCCCAGGATCAGATGGACTTCGCAGGCCCGCCTGAGGAACTTGGATAGATGCGAGAGCTTGCGTTCGGCGTAATCGCGTATCGCCGGGGTCGGCTCGACATGCCGAAAGGTCACCGTCACTATCGCTGCCGGCACCTCTGCGCGCTTGCGACGGCGCACCTGGCGGGCGACTTCGCGGGTCCGTTTGCCACTTTTCATATCGTTGTTAGACGTCATCGGTAACCATTTTGCTTCAGCTTGGCGGCCGTACCGAGTTGTTTGCGGCGCGCCGAAGGCAGGATGCCGAGCGCCTCGCGATACTTGGCGACGGTGCGCCGGGCGATGTTGATGTTCTGGGCGCGAAGGATTTCGGCGATCGCCTGGTCCGAGAGCGGCCCCTCGTGACGCTCCCTGGCGACCAGCGCGCGGATCTTCTCCTTGACGGTCTCCGCGCTCACGTCTCCACCCCCGTCGTTGGCCCTGACTCCCGAGGTGAAGAAGAACTTGAGTTCGAAAATCCCCTGCGGCGTATGGGCGTACTTGTTGGCGGTGGCGCGGCTGATGGTCGACTCGTGCATCCCAATATCGTCGGCCACGTCCTTGAGCACCAGCGGCTTGAGGCGGCTCACGCCATGCTCGAAGAATTCGCGCTGGAACTTGACGATCGAATTGGCGACTTTGAAGATCGTCTGCTGGCGCTGGTAGATCGATTTCACCAGCCAGCGCGCCGAGCGCAGCCGCTCCTGCAGATAATCGCGGGTCTCATTGTTGACCGCGCTGTCATTCAACACCCGCTGGTAGTAGCTCGCCAGACGCAGGCGCGGCACCGCGTCCTCGTTGAGCGTGACCAGGAAGTTGTCGCCGACCTTCTGGATATAAACATCGGGAACGACGTAGATCGGCTCCTGGCCGCCGTAGTCGCGGCCCGGCTTGGGCTCCAGCAGCGCGATAACCTTGATGGCCTGCCCGGCCATCTCGATCGACACTCCCAGCGCCTTGGCGATCTCGGGATAGCGATGCTTCTCGAGCATCTCCATGTGGTTGGCGACGATCCGCGCCGCCAGCGACTGCTCCATCCCGAGGTTGCGCAACTGGATCGCCAGGCACTCGCGCAAATCGCGCGCGCCTACGCCGGGCGGGTCGAAGCGCTGGATCTGGCCAAGCACGCGGGCGACCGCGGCCGGCTCGATCTCAAGCTGCGCCGCCAACTCCTCGAGCGGCGTTTCGAGGTAACCGTCGTCGCTCAGGTTGTAGATGATGGTGGCGCCAATCTGCTGGTCGTCGGCGCCCAGGCTCGACATCCGCAGTTGCCACATCAGGTGGTCTTCGAGCGAGCTCTTGCGCGTGAGCGTACTCTCGAGCGACGGCCGATCCTCATCACTCGGCCCGCTGAAGGAGCCTTCCTGCCAGTTGTTGGAATAGTTTTCGACGTATTCGCGCCAGTCGATCTTGTCGAGCCCGTTGTCTTCCTTGATTTCGACCGCCGCGTCGTGCGCCTCGCCGACCGCCGGCGTCGACGGGATTTCAGCCACCGCCGGCAGCTCCCACGAATCGCCGGGCTCCGCCGCTGCCTCGCCGGCCGGGGCCTCGGCCGCGAGCGGCTCGCCATTGGGCGCCGGCGTGTCGCCGTTGGTGTAGCTCTCGGCGTCGCTCATCGCGGTGGTGCTGATTTCGCTCGGACTGGAATCAAGCGGCTCGAGCATCGGATTACGTTCGAGCTCGCTCTGGATGACGGTTTCGAGCTCGGGCAGCGACAGTTGCAGAATTTTTATCGCCTGCTGGAGCTGCGGCGTCATCACCAGCTGCTGGCGCAGCCGCAGGTCCTGACCGAGTTTTACTTCAAATGCCATCGACTTTCAGTGTCCCGGAGCTGCCACCGGCGCGCCAGGCGAATTAGCGCCCGCCGCGGCGGGATCGGCGGCCGTCGACTGGTCGGCCGCCGCTCCGGACACCCCATTATCCGGGGTTTGTGACTGTCGAGGGAAGATCAGGGCGTGGGCATGTTCGACCACGCTTTTGCCCGTATCCAGATGCACCGTGATGCGATCGCCGGTAATCACGTCGGGACCGTCGTGCACCACCGGATTCCCGGTCATCACCACCGTCTGGCTCTTCTGGTTCATCACCGCATGATCGCTGGTCGCCCATCTGGCGCCCTGCGTGATGCGGACGTTGCCGTCGGCCGTCAGGTCCTTGACGTCCTTGAAATTCTGCTCGTAATTGACGTGCAGCACGTCGCTGCTCAGTTGGCTGCCGGATTGCGCGGCATGGACGTGACCGCTGAACAAAACCGACTTGCCCTTGTAATCGAGCGACAGCGTATCCGACTGGATGTTGATTGGACCCTTGCTCGAGGTCAGCCCCGCAAACCCGTTGTCTTTCTCATCCGAGCTGGCATCGGTCGCGCTGCCGGTCTTGGCCGCCGACCGTTCGGCGCCGGCCTTCGCTGCAGATTTCCGTCTCGCATGATGGGGAGACTTCGCGGCTGACGACGATTCGACGGCGACCGTGGACCCCTGGGCGGACGCCGGCCGCGGATCGAACGCTAGCAGCGTTGCGATCGCCAACGGCGCAGCCAGGGCAATCGACAACCGCCGGCGCCATCTTGAGCCGTCCGGCCGCAGCCCGCGGCGATCAGGATTTCTGCCGAGGTTTGGCACTGTTGTTCGAATCCTGGATTATTTCGGTATTGACCCGGCCGCCGAGATTGAATTGCTGCTGGCGGGGATGGCCGCTCAGTCCGACCCCGGTCACCTTGATGCCCTGGCCGACGACCGTCACGCTGCCGGGCGCGCTGATCGAGTCGCTATCGGGGAAGAAGGTGGCCCGGTCGGTGGTCAACAGGAACTCGCCATAGTGGACCATGACCCCGCCGCTCATGTCGGCCTGTTGCACATGATTTCCCTTCATATGGAGCTTCACGGCCGGCGCGTCGAGCATCACCGCTTTGCCGTCCGAGGCGATCATCGTAACCTTGGCATCCTTGAGCATGACGGAAGTCTTGTCATCGGAATAACTCGCATCGCGTGCCGTCAGCACCCATTCCTTCTGGCCGCCCTTCATCTGGGTCCAATGAAAGTTGTGCGCGTGCAACAGCGCTCCCGGCACCAGTCCCACCAGCTGGCTGGCACGGCGTTGCGGTGAACGCCTGCGGACCACGCCGATGGTAACGATCAGGATCGCGCTGAGGGCCACTATCCCAAACCCGGCCAAGATTTTGGCTATACGTTTGGGACTCATGATTTTGCTTCCCAGCCATTAGAAAGTATCAGGCAGATTTTTTGATGTAAACCAAAGGCGGAAGAAGCAGCGCTGGCGTAGGCTTTGTCAATCTCGGAAAGCTAACTAAACCCGGCCCTGGCGCGTTATCGCGTCGATACGCGACAGGTCGGCGAGCAGCGCGGGCAGCTCCGCGAGCGCGTAGGAATTGGGTCCGTCGCTCAGCGCGCGCGCCGGATCCTCGTGCACTTCCATGAACACTCCGTCGACCCCGACCGCCACCGCCGCGCGCGCCAGCGGGGCGATAAACTCGCGCTGGCCCTCGGAGCGATCGCCGCCGGCGCCCGGCAACTGCACCGAGTGGGTGGCGTCGAAGACGATCGGGTAACCGAACTCGCGCATGATCACCAGCGAGCGAAAATCCGACACCAAGTTGTTGTAGCCGAACGAAAAGCCGCGCTCGGTCACGATCAGACGCCGGTTACCGCAGCTCTCGGCCTTGGCGATCACCGCGCGCATATCCCACGGGGCGAGGAACTGGCCCTTCTTCAGATTCACCGCACAGCCGCTGGCCGCCGCCGCTATCACCAGGTCGGTCTGCCGCGAGAGCAGCGCCGGCACCTGCAGGATATCGACCACGCCGGCCGCGGCGGCCACCTGATGCGGCTCGTGCACGTCAGTCAGCACGGCGACGCCGACCTCGCGCTTGACGCGCTCGAGGATCCGGAGTCCCTGCTCGAGTCCCGGGCCGCGAAACGAGCTATGGCTGGTGCGATTGGCCTTGTCGAATGAGCATTTGAACACGAACGGCAGTTCGGCGGCGCGGGCGATGGCCGCGAGGCGCTCGGCGTGGCGCAGGCACGATTGCTCGTTCTCGATCACGCACGGTCCGGCGATCAGCACCAGGCGCGGGCCGCCGAAGATCGCCTCGCCCACCCGGACCTGGTTGACGGTCACGACACCGGCCTGAGCGCACGGACTTTGGGCCGCCCGACCTGCTCGGCGGCGCGCCGCTCGACCGCCGCGCGGACCAGTCCGCGGAACAGCGGATGGGGGTCAAGCGGACGCGACTTCAACTCGGGATGGAACTGGCAGCCGAGAAACCACGGATGGCCGCCGAGCTCCATCATCTCGACCAGGCGATTGTCGGGCGAGGTGCCGGTCGCATGCAGGCCGGCCTTTTCGAGCGCCGCGCGATAGTTGTTGTTGACCTCGTAGCGATGGCGATGGCGTTCCTGGATGCGCGTGCGGCGGTACAGCCCATGGGCCAGCGAGCCCGGCTTGATGGCGCAGGGATAGGCGCCCAACCGCATGGTGCCGCCCTTGCGCTGGACGCCCTTCTGGTTCTCCATGATATCGATCACCGGGTCGGGCGTGTCGGCCGAAAACTCGCGCGAGTTGGCGTTGCGCAGCCCGAGCAGCGAGCGCGCGCATTCGACCACCATCAACTGCAATCCCAGGCAGATGCCGAGAATCGGCACGCGCTTCTCGCGCGCGTAGCGGATCGCGCGGATCTTGCCTTCGATACCGCGGTCGCCGAAGCCGCCCGGAATGATAATCGCGTGGGCCTGTCCGAGCTTCTCCTCGACGGCACCCTTCTCGAGCGCCTCCGAGTCGACGTAATCGATCTGGACTTTCGCCTCGTTGGCGATCGCGCCGTGGGCGATCGCTTCGTGCAGGCTCTTGTAGGAATCGACCACGTTGACGTACTTGCCGACCACCGCGATGTTGACGGTGACCTTGGGGTTTTGCGCGATCCGCACGATCCGGCGCCACTTCGCAAGATTCGGCGCGCCGGTCCAGATGTTGAGCTTTTCGACCACCCGCTGATCGAGCTCTTCGGCCGAGAAGCGCAGCGGCACCTCGTAGATCGTCTCGACGTCGGGCGCCGCGATTACGCAGTTCTCCTCGACGTTGCAGAAATGCGCGATTTTGGCGCGCGCCTTCTTCTCCAGCGGCCGGTCGCATCGGCACAGCAGGATATCGGGCTGAATGCCGAGCCCGGTCAGCTCCTTGACGCTGTGCTGGGTGGGCTTGGTCTTGAGCTCGCCGGCGGTCGGGATGAACGGCACCAGCGTCAGATGAAGATAGAGCACGTTCTCGCGCCCCTGGTCCCATCGGAACTCGCGAATCGCCTCCAGGAAAGGCAGGCTCTCGATATCGCCGACCGTGCCGCCGACCTCGACGATAATCAGGTCGGCGCCGTCGGAAGCCTCCAGGATGCGCCGTTTGATCTCGTCGGTAATATGCGGAATCACCTGCACGGTCGCGCCCAGGTAGTCGCCGCGCCGCTCCTTCTGGATCACGGTGTCGTAGATCTGGCCGGTGGTGCAGTTGTTGCGCCGGCTCATGGTGGTCTGCACGAAGCGCTCGTAATGGCCGAGGTCGAGATCGGTTTCGGCGCCGTCGTCGGTGACGAACACCTCGCCGTGTTGCAGCGGGCTCATGGTGCCCGGGTCGACATTGATGTACGGGTCCATCTTGAGCATCGTCACGCTGAGGCCGCGCGCCTGCAGCAAGGCGCCCAGCGAAGCGGCTGCCAGCCCCTTGCCGAGCGACGAGACCACGCCGCCGGTGACGAAGATAAATTTGGTCTTGCGTTCCACTGATGGCCCTCCCCGCCTATGCCGCCCCGCGACCCACCAGCTCGCGAGCTTTTGCCAGCTCCTCGGCAGTATCTATCTCAAGCGAGGGCGCTACGGAAGGTACGACCCTGATTGTATAGCCATTTTCGAGCGCCCGCAGCTGTTCGAGTTTCTCGATTCGCTCCAGCACCCCGGCCGGCAAGGCCGCGAACCGGAGCAGAAAGTCCCGCCGATAGGCGTACACCCCGATATGCCGCTGCGCCGCGGCCGGCACGCGGTCGCGATCGTCGCGCGGATAGGGAATCGGGCTGCGCGAGAAGTAGAGCGCATTGCCCGACGCGCCGAGCACCACCTTGACGACGTTGGGATTGCGAAACTCGGCCGGGTCGGTAATCGGCGTCGCCAGCGTGCCCATCGCCAGCGACGGATCGTCGAGCATCGGGCGCGCCAGCGCGTCGAGGTCCGCCGGCGCAATAAACGGCAGATCGCCCTGCACGTTCAGGAAGATCTCGCCGGAGATGCCACGGGCCACCTCGGCGATACGATCGGTGCCGCTCTGATGATCGGGCGAAGTCATGATCGCCTCGCCGCCCGCCTGTTTCACCGCGTCGTAAATTCGTTGATGGTCGGTGGCGACGATCACGCGGCTCGCGCTCGCGGCCCGCGACGCCTGACGCCATACCCGCACCACCATCGGCACGCCGCCGATATCGGCCAGCGCCTTTTCGGGCAGTCGGGTGGAGGCAAGCCGTGCGGGAATAACCGCGATTACCGATGTCGAGGCGATAGCTTCACTCCGCTGGCGCGCGATCGCAAGCGCGCTCGGTAATTCGTACCCCGCGCGCTTTCAGCCTGTCAATTTTGCCGCCGCGCATTAATCAACAGCGGCCGCGCTCCGGCCGCGATGCCTATGCCGCTAGCGCTGACGGGTACGGCGCATCTTGCGCTTGCGCGCGCGGGCCTGGGTCGGGCTGGTGCGCCGTTTCTTGGCCAACCGGCGATTGCTCCGGTTTCTCTGACGTGAAGCTGCGTTCATCTATCCACCTGATTCTGGTTGCTGCCGGTAAGCGGCTTAGGATTGTCCCCCGCGGGCTGATTCAAGGTTACCGTGTCGTCCGGCGCCGGCCGAGTGATAGTGCTGAACGGACAGATCGCCGCGACATCGTCCAGCGTGTCGCCGCGGTCCATCACCATCACCTGCCCGAGCGGCATGCCGGCCTCGACCGCGCCGCTCACCGCCGCGGGGATTTCATACTGGAAGTGTATATCGTGAACGTCGTCTTTGCGTACCACCACGCTGACCGGATGGGCGACGACCGGCGAGATCAGCGCCCCTGAGGCGGTCCGCACCTGGACCGGCAGCGTCTGACCGCCCTTGAGCACCGGGATGCGGGTAAAGTTGTCGAAGCCCCACTCCAGGAAGCGCGCCGCCTGGGCGAAGCGCTGGGCGTTGGAAGGGGCGCCGAGCACCACCGCTATCAGGCGCATATCGCCGCGCCTGGCGGTCGCGGTCAGGTTGAAGCCGGCGTGGAAAGTAAAGCCGGTCTTGAGGCCGTCGCAACCCGGGAAATGGCCGATCAGATGGTTGGTGTTGTGCAGCGTCGCAACGCCGCCGTCGAACGACGCGGTCTGCAACCCGGACCATTGCAGCAGGTTGGTATGGAAGATCAGCGCGCGGGCCAGGGTCGCGAGATCGCGCGCACTGGTGAAATCCACGTCGTGCCCGGGCGTCGGCGGGAGCCCCTCGACGGTGTGATACTCGGTCTCCTTCATGCCGAGGCTGCGGGCCCGCAGATTCATCATCCGCACGGTCGCTTCGACCGAGCCGCCGCCGATCTTCTGGGCGATCGCGACGGCCGCGTCGTTGGCGGAGCGAATCAGCGCCGCCTTCATCAACTCGCGCAGCGGATAGACCTGGCCCTCACGGAGCCCCAGGCGCGAGCCGCCGGTAAGCGCGGAGCGGGCCGAAATCACCACCGGGTCGGTGAGCCGCACGCGCCCGGCCTTGATCTGATCCTCGGTGACCAGCAACAGCATCATCTTCGCCATCGAGGCCGGCGGCCACTCCAGGTCGGGGTTTTCCTGGTAAAGGATGCGACCCGAGTCGGCATCCTCCAGCAGCACCGCGTGATACAGCGGCACCGCGTGATGCGCGACTCGATGGTGATGATAGTGATGGTGATGATGATGTGTCCGGGTCGATTGCGTTGCCAATACAGGCCGCGCAGTTACCGACCCCAGCATGGCTATCACGGCCGCCGCCACAAGATATCGACGCATAGTCCGCCACCCATCCAAATCCGCCACCTGCCTCTGGTAGGAGCCCGCCACGCCGTTACGGCGCATTGGGGCTAGAACCCTGTCCTGCTGCCGGTGAGTGCCGCTGTTCCGCCTGGCGCAAAAGTGCCAGATTCTGCCGGGCCGGGGAATAGCTGGGCGCCGCAGCGGCGATCTCCTGCCATTCGTCCCGCGCGCGTGGAAAGTTTCCTTCTTCGGCGTAGATTACGCCAAGTTGATTACGGGCGTCGACTTGCGCGGGGTCAAGCCTTAACGACAGCAGCATCTCCTGCTCGGCCTGCTTAAGCTTTCCGCGCCGTTCGTAGGCTATACCCAGGTTGTAATGAGCTTCCGGGCGCTCGGGCGCCAGCAGCGTCGCGAGCTGGAGCACGTTGGTGGCGGTATCGAGCTGGTCGGTCTCCAGGTAGAGCAGCCCCAGGTTGAGGAACAGATCCCAATCGCTCAGCCCCAGCTGGACCGCCTTCTTGTACTCGCTCAGCTCCAGCTGATGCTGGCCCATCACGCCCTCGGCGAAGCCGAGATGGTAATGGGCGAGCGCATTATCAGGATGCTGCTTGATGACCGCCTGATGGCGCCGGATGGCTTCGGGGTAGTCTTCCATACCAAGAAAATAATCGGCCAACGGATCGCAGACCTGCGAGTCGCTTATCGCTGAGGACGCAGGACGAGCCTCAAGCGGTCGTTGGATAAGCAACGCTATGAGTCCCAGCAATATGACGGACCATCGGCGGATCGCCAAAGCATTAAAACGCGCGGCGCTGCAGGCGCTAACTGGCGCTCGTCAAAAATGTAGCAGGAATGGCAGGGCGCAAAAAAGCGGGCGATGCGTGAAATCGTCGCCACGCACAAAAATTATCGCGGAAATGACGCGAAGCCGGGCGGCTGCTTCAACGCAACAGCCCGGCTCCGTTTAACGCTGCTTAACTTACGGTTTGGCCTCGCCGCTCGCGGGGGCCGCCGGAGCCGCACCCATCTCACCGCCGGTCTTGCCCATCTCACCGCCCATCTTGCCACTGGTACCCTTGCTGCCGCTCATCATGGTGTGATGATGAATGGTGTGATGATGCCTCACCAAATGATGATGATAATGATGATGGTAATGATGATGCGTCATCGGCTTCATGGTCTCGGACGACGACTTGGCCGGCGCAGTAGCGGCCGGGGCCTCAGTTCCCCCATTCTCTTGCGCGAAAACTGGCACCGCCAGGGCGGCGGCAAACACGGCCGCAGTCATCACAGAAAGGACCCGTTTCATGGAATCTCCTTGTCTTCGGGCGGTCCGGAAGTGGGCCGCGCTTTCCATGATTCAATAGAGCCAACTCTGTGCCATGGGAAAAAGGCTGATATTCAGGGAATTATCCGCCTGGCGACGGCTCCCCGGCTGACCCAATACGTCGAGTCAACGCACGCTTTAGGTAGGCCTGGTCTGACGACGCCCGCCCGATGATGCTTTTCGGTCATCTCACCCGGCGCCGGGCTTCCGCGCGCAGTTCCCTATAGAGCAGCAATAATTCGCGAAACGCCCGCATCACCACCTTCAGATTCGCCCCCGATTGCTCGCCGGCCTGCCGCGGCAGATGGCGCACCTCGACCTCGCGGATGCGCGCGCCCCGCCCCGCCATCCTTGCCATCAATTCGGTCGAGATCATCGCGCCACGGGCCCGCAACTCGCCCGCATCGATCAGCTCGCGCCGGAACAGCTTGAAGCCGCAATCGACGTCGCTGGCCCGAATCCCGAACATCAGGCGCATCAGGATGGTCCAAGCGCGGCCGTTGAGCCGGCGCCCGAAAGGGTCGGCACGGCGTACCCGATGGCCGACGATCAGGTCATAGTCGCCGGCATACGCCGCCAGCGCCTGCACCTCCTCGGCGTCGAATTGGCCGTCGCCGTCGCACAGCAGCACCCACGGCCGGGTGGCGGCGGCGATCCCCGAGATCACGGCCCCGCCGTAGCCGCGATTGATTTCGTGATGGATGACGCGCACGTGCGGGTCGGCGCCGGCCAGCCGGTCGGCGATCTGGCCGGTGCGATCGCGGCTGCCGTCGTCGACCACGATGATCTCGTAGTCGCTGGTGAGGCGCGGCAAGGCGGCGCTGAAAGCCGCGACCACCCGCTCGACGTTGCCCTCTTCGTTATGCGACGGCAGAAAGACGCTGAGCCCTTCGAGTCGCGCGGCGGGCGCGCCCGCTTTCATGGTCGGCGGCGATGCCTCATCCACCGGATTCCACCTCGCGGCGGCGCCCCGTCCGATCAACGATGATGCGTTTGCGCTTGATTCGAGACGAACGTTCAGCGATTACGCGGCGATCCAACCGAATCCGACCGACTAGGATCCGAGCGAGCGATATCCGCCCCGGTAAAAGAGCAGTGGCTCGCCCTCAGAGGTGGAAGCTTCCTCGACCTCGCCGACGTAGACGGTATGGTCGCCGCCCTCGTAGGCAGCAACGATGCGGCACTCCATGAACGCCAGCACGTTGTTGAGTATCGGCGCGCCGTTATCGCCCCGGCGATAGCTCACACCCTCGAACTTGTTGCCGCCGCTGGTCGCGAAACGCCGCGACAGGTCTTCCTGGTCGGCCGCCAGCACGTTGACCGTGAACAGCTTGCTCTCGTCGAAATGCGGGTAGCTGTCGGCCTTTTTGTCGACGCAAATCAGCAGCAGCGGCGGCACCAGCGAGACCGACGTCAGCGCATTGGCGGTCAGTCCGACCATCTCGCCGTCTTTGCTGAGGGTGGTGATAATCGACACTCCGGTCGCGAAGTGTCCCATCACCTGACGCAGTTCACTCTTGTCTATCGCCATAGATCCCGGGCTTTATGGGAGCGCCCACGCGGATAATATCAGGGGCCGCGATTGAGCGTCAAATTTGGCGGCGCGCGCCGGCGAATTTTCCGGCGAATTTCGCCGCTACACGTTGACCTTGGCGGCGCGCGATTTCACAATTAGCGCCATGGACGGTGCTTGCTTGCGATGGGGAAACGCGCGCGATCGGCGATCATAGTCGGTGCCGCGATGGCGGCCTTGATAGCGGTCCCCGCTGTGGCCGGGACCATGGCGGCGTCAGCCACGTCGGCCGCGACTCCGAGTGTCGCGTCGATGACCGCGGCCGCGGCGCCCGATCGTGCCCAGCCGCCGGCTCCCGCCGCCGCTGCTCGACCGATACCCCGCAGCACCCCGGGTGCTGACGCCGGAAACTCTCCGGCCGCATCCATCAACCCCAGGCGGACGCCGGGTCTGATGGCCCTGCTGCGGACCCGCGACGGTTCCGAGCACGATCCTATGAGCTGGACCGTGAAAATCTACAAGTCCAAGCACCTGCTCGAGGTCTTCTACAAGGGACTATTCTATCGATCGTACCGCGCGGTGTTCGGCCGCAACCTCGACACCAGCGCGAAGCTGTTCGCCGGCGATCGGCGCACGCCGGAAGGCAATTACCTGATTATCAGCAAGTATCCGAGCCGGCGCTGGCGATGGTTCCTGCGGCTCAACTACCCCAACATGATCGACCTCAGCCGCTACGACGAGTTGCGCGCCGCCCATGAGATCCCGACCGTCGACGGGCGTGAACCAAACCCCGGCGGCTCAATCGGCATCCATGGCACCGACGTGCCGATGCTCAACGAGGGCGATATCAATTGGACCACCGGATGTATCTCGGTGGACAATAGCGCGGTCGACGAGCTCGACTCGCTGCTGCCGGTCGGAACCCTGGTCGAGATCAGGCGCTGACGATCCCGGCGGGGCAGCGCTGAGAGCCGAGGTTGCCCAGCCGCGCCGCGCGAATCGCAGAAAGTTATCCACAGAATTTTCAACAGCCTGACGCCGATCGATCGTTGGAAGAGTTTCAATCGCGATCGCGGATTGTCCGATTTGGATAAAGTCAGCTTTTAAGAGTTGTCATTATCACGCCATAGATAAGCCATAGCCATGATTACTCCGCGCGGGAACCTTTACTTCGATTATCTTGCTTAGCTTCTGATGAAGCTTCGAGTGACGCTTTCAGTTTTCCGGATCCGATGGAAATTACCCCGTATGATTCGGCGCGAAAAGCCTGTTGATAAGTCGGCGGAACTTTGCCGGCCCGCTCGCCAGCGCGGATTCGGCACGCTAAGCGAGGCCAGCACGAGGTCCGATTACGCCGACGGCGGTGCCCCCATCGGCCCGGCGCCGCGGCGAATCGTCCACGCATAGACCGGCACGCCCGACAGTGCGATCAGGAGTCCGGGCCAGGTATAGCCGGGCTTGACGATCAGCAGATCGACCATCAAGGCGAGCGCCGCCACGATATAGGCGGCCGGCAGATACGGGTAGCCCCACGCCCGGTACGGACGCGGCACCTCGGGCCGGGTCTGGCGCAGGACGAACACCGCGCCGACCGTCAGCACATAGAAACCGAGTTGCGCGAAGATCACGTAGTCGAGCAGCTGCGAGTAGGTGCCCGACAGCGCCAGGATCGCGGCCCATACGCCCTGTATCAGCAGCGCGATGCCGGGCACGCTGGCCCGGTTGAGCGAGCCCGCGGCCGGGGGCAGCAGGCCGTCGCGCGCCATGGCGTAGACCACGCGCGCGCCGGTCAGAATCAAGCCGTTGGCGCAGCCGAAGGTCGAGACCATCACCAGCACCGCGGTCAGCGTCGCACCCGGATGCCCCCACACCATCTGCATCGCCGCGGCCGCGACCCGATCGCCCGGCGCGGTGGCGATCGCGTGGGCCGGCAATTCGAACAGATAGGCCACGTTGGTCAGGCAATAGAGCAGGATCACAGCGCCGGTGCCGAAGGCCAGCGAGAGCGGCACGTCGCGGCGCGGGTTGCGCACCTCGGAGGCGGTGAAGGTCACGGTCGCCCAGGCGTCGGCCGAGAACAAACCGCCGACCATCGCCGCGCCGAAGGCCGCGGCGAACCCGAGCGACCATCGCTCGTGGCCGAAAAAGGCTGCGGGAGAACCAAAATTGGCAATCCGGGCGGCGGCGTCGGGCGCGATAAGACAACCCACTACGATTATCAGGACCAGCGACAGCAGCTTGGCGGCAGTGAACGAGTTCTGCACGATGCGGCCCAGGTTGAGCCCGCGCAGATTGGCCGCGGTCAGCAGCGCGATCACCGCGATCGCGCCGAGCCGCTCGCCCGACAGGCCGACGCCGCCGAAGCCGAACCATAGCTGCGATCCGAGCGCCGGCCAGATCACGCCGCCGAAACGCGCGAAGGCGACCGCGACCGCCGCAATGGTGCCGGTCTGAATCACCAGCAGCAGCGTCCAGCCGTAGAGAAACGCCCACAGTCCGCCGTACGCCTCGCGCATGTAGACGTACTGCCCGCCCGCCTCCGGCATCATGGCCGCCAGCTCGCCGTACGCCAGCGCGCCCGCGACGGTCATCAGACCGCTGACGATCCAGACTCCGAGCAGGGCGGCCGGCGAGCCGACGTGACGCACGATATCGGCCGAGACGATGAAGATACCCGAGCCGATCATGTCGCCGGCGACGATCGCCGCTGCGTCATGCAACGACAGTCCCGGCCGCAGAGCCGCGCCCGTTTTCAGAGGCGGGCGATCGGACGAATCGCGATCCGATGGGCCGCGGTCCGAAGCACCTTGAGCAGTAGTTGATTTATCCACGGCGATGGAGTTTAGCTCATCATCAGGGTCGCAGCGCAGGCAGGAGAGACCATGGCAGCGAAAAAAAAGGCTACTCGAGTGAAGCGCAAGCCCAGCCGGGGCGCGACGGTGGCGATGGGCGCGGCGAAACAGCTCAACCAGCTCAAGGCGACGGTCAAAGACCTGAAAAATCGCCTCGTGCAGGAGGCGCGACGCCGGCAGATAGACGCCAAGGTGATCGCCGCGGCCGGCACGGCCCGCCGCGCCGTCGATCAGCAGGTTACCAAACTGCGGGCCGAAGGCCGCAAACTGGCGGGCGATCTCAAGGCCACGCTGAACAAGGTCAAGAGCCACGAGCGCGCCTGGCGCGACGCCCAGTCGCAGATCAAGGCGCTCAACGCGCAGCTCAAGCGCAAGGACCAGGAGCTCGCCAGCCAGCGGACGGAGATCGGGCGGCTGTCGCAGGAACTCGCCGCCCGGCCGCCTGCCGCGCCGGCGCCGGCGCCGGCCGCTGACGAGTCGCGTTTCCAGGAGCCGTTGTTCCCATCGGAACCCTCGGGCTGGGATCCGTCGTCGGGGGAAGATTCGGACTGAACGCCGCTGCGGCGGCCATTAGCAGCTCGCGACTATCGCCGCGGGGATAGCCGTCGCTGATTGGACAGCTATCTTCGCGGCGATTTCACACCGGAGACGAAGCGGGGGCTGCGGGTGCGCTGTCGCGCGCCCGCAGCCCCCCTGACTAACGATCGCTAGGTGGCCTGGAGTGACGGCCGCTTACGGCGCCGCCGGGCTCTCCGCCGGACTGGCCTCAGCCGCCGGGCTCGACTCGCCTTCGGCCGCACTGGCCGCAGGACTAGCCGCCATCTCACCACCGCCACCAGCAGCCGGGCTGGCTTCAACCGACGCGGCCGGGGCCGGCATCTCGCCGCCGTCACCAGCGCCGCCCTTGCACGCTGTAAAGGCAAAGGCGCCGAACAAGAGACCAATGATCAGGAACTTGCGCATGGACTTCCTCCTAGTTGCTGAGAGGTTCGCAGACCAAACGGGGCACTAACGTTATGTACGTTACAATACGGTCCCGCATCAAGCATAAGCAATGCACATTAAATCGCGCTGAAAATTTTGATAACCGCGCCGATTCCCGCTACAATCGCCAAATTCTCTCAGTGGGGAGAGGGGAGGCGGTGGCGATGGAACGGCAGCTTTTTGCACGTTTGGCAGGTTTTTCCGATGACCACGGCACAGCGCGTGTGGTCGAACCCGAACTCGACATGCAGCGCCGGGAGGATCGGCGACCGAGCGCGTTGCTCGAACGGATACGCGACGCGATGCGCTGGCTGGTACCGTCAGCACGATTGATCGCGCCGCCGATGCGCTCGATCGATCGCGAACTGTGGGAAGCCTCCAACGATCGCTGAGAGCGCACGATGGCCGACGAGACCCGACGTCCCCAGGTGACCCGCTTTAACAGCGGTCTTGCTTCCGAAAGTTCGTTCGGCTTTTCGCGCGCGGTGCGGGCCGGCAACTGGATTCTGGTGTCCGGCTGCACCGCGACCGACGAGAGCGGAACGATCGTCGGCATCAACCAGATGTACACCCAGGCGCACACCGCGCTCGCTAATATCGCCGCGGTGCTCGAGCGGATGGGCGCGTCGCTGGCCGACGTCGTGCGCACGCGCGTTTACGTCACCGATATCGCGGACCTGGCGAGTATCGCGCGCGCTCATCGCGAGGCCTTCGGCCAACATCCGCCGGCCTCAACCCTGCTGGAGATCGGCGCGCTGGCGCGCTCCGACGCGTTGATCGAAATCGACGCCGACGCCTTTGTCGCCGAGCCGCCCGGTTTCGAGAGTCAATCCGAAGGACATGCGCGGCCGCGATCGGCGACGCCCTCGCGCGCGCCCGCCAAAGCGCGCCCGCGTCCCCGCCTGGTTCGCACCAAGGCGCGAGCGCGGACCAAGCCCAGCAGCAAGGGACGCCGCCGCTGAAGCCGGCGCGCCGAATCGCGCCACAAGCCCAGTTCGGCCGGCGGATTACGGCAGTCGCAGCGCCATTCTGGGCAGCGTCGCGCCGAAGGCGGAGTTGAAGGCGTGGAGTGCGCCGGCCATATAGGGTTCCGGGTAGATTCCGATCAGCACGGTCGCGATCGCCGCCACGGTTAGCGCCGCGATCAGCGCCGGCCGCGTGTTGAGCGAACCTAGTTCCGCGCCGCCCTCCTGCATGTACATCGCCACGATCACCGCGATGTAGTAGTAGGCCGCCACCACGCTGTTGAGCACCGCGATAATCACCAGCCACACCAGCCCGGCGTTGAGCGCCGCCGAAAAGATGTAGAACTTGCCGACGAAGCCGGCCAGTGGCGGGATGCCGGTGAGCGAGAGCATGAACAGCGCCATCGCCGCGGCCAGCACCGGATGGCGGGTGGCGAGTCCGCGATAGTCGGTGATCAGGTCGCCCTCGACCCCGTGCCGCTCCAGCGCGATCACGACCGCGAACGCGCCCAGGTTGGTGAAGGCGTAGCCCAGCAGGTAGTAGATCATGGCGCCGCCGGCCTGCGATCCCGCCGCGGTCATCGCAACCAGCACATAGCCGGCATGCGCGATGGCCGAGTACGCCAGCATCCGCTTGATATTGCGCTGCACCAGCGCGACCAGGTTGCCGACCGTCATCGACAGCGCCGCGATCACCCACAGCACCCAGCTCCAGTGAATGCTGACCGGTCCGAGATGGACCATGAAGATGCGCATGAAGCCGGCGAACGCGCCGATCTTGATGCCGACCGCCATGAACGCGGTCACCGGCGTGGGCGCGCCCTCGTAGGCATCAGGGGTCCACATATGGAACGGCACGGCCGCGATCTTGAAGGCGAAGCCGATCAGCATCAGGCCGACGCCGCCGAGCAGCAGCGGATTGTTCGCCATCGGGCCCGACAAGGCGGCGCGAATCGGGCCGAGCTTGATAGTGCCGGTGGCGCCGTAGACCAGCGCGATTCCATAGAGCAGGAAGGCGGTCGAGAAGGCTCCCAGCAGGAAGTACTTGAGGGAGGCCTCGTTCGACTTGCAACTGCGGCGCAGAAAGCCGGCCAGCACGTAGACCCCGATCGACATCACCTCGAAGCCGAGGAAGATTACGATCAGGTCGCCGCCGGTCGCCATCAGCATCATGCCGAGCGTGGAGAACAGGATCAGCGAGTAGTACTCGGCCGCCGACAGGCCCAGCGCGGGCACGTACTCGATCGACATCAGCACCACCATCGCGGCGCTCAACAGGATCACGAGCTCGAAGAAGGCGGCGAAGTTATCGAGCGAGATGGCGCCGGCGAACGAGATGCCGCGGTGGCCGAGCATCCCGAGCGCGAACATGAAGGCCACCGCGAGCAGCGCGAGCGTCAGCGCGCCGAGCCCCTCGCTTTCTTCGTCGCGCACCCGCACGCCGACCAGCAGCACGATAATCGCCGCCACCGCCACCGTTATCAGCGGGCACAGCGGCAGCCAGGCGAAACCGATTGCAGCGAGATTGAACGGCTTCATCGACGGTCGGTCCGTACCTTCAGCGTGAGCGCCGCGAGATTCGCCGGCCGCGGCGCGGTGTCGAGCCGGGCCTGCGCCGTCTTCACCCGCGCCAGCATCGCGTTTACCGAGGGCTCGATGCGGGTCAGCAGCGGTCGCGGATAGAGGCCCATGAACAGCATCAGCGCGATCAGCGGGATCATCACGCCGATCTCGCGCCAGTTGAGATCATTGAGCGTTTCGTTGACGGCCTTGGTGATCGGACCGAACATCACGCGCTCGTACGCATAGAGCATGTAGAGCGCGCCCAGCACGATGCCGAACACGGCGAACACCACCGCCACCCTGAGCTTCAGGTAGGCGCCGAGCATGATCAGGAATTCGCCGACGAAGCCGTTGAGGCCGGGCAGCCCGATCGACGACAGCATCACGAACATGAAGATCGCGGCGAAGATCGGAATCCGATGCCACAGGCCGCCGAACTCGGAAATCTCGCGGGTGTGGCGGCGCAGGTAGATCATGCCGACCAGCAGGAACAGCGCCCCGGTCGAGATGCCATGATTGAGCATCTGGTAGATGGCGCCGTCGACGCCCTGCGGATCGAGCGCGAAAATCCCCAGCATCACGAAGCCCAGATGGCTCACCGAGGAGTAGGCCACCAGGCGCTTGAGGTCGGGCTGCACCATCGCGACCATCGCGCCGTAGAGGATTCCGATCACCGCCAGCGTCATGAACAGCGGCGTCGCCTCGATGGCGATGGCCGGGAACAGCGGAATCGCGAAGCGGATGAAGCCGTAGGTCCCCATCTTCAGCATCACGCCCGCCAGGATCACCGAGCCGGCGGTCGGCGCTTCGGTATGGGCATCGGGCAGCCAGGTATGGATCGGCCACATCGGCACCTTGACCGCGAACGCGATCGCGAAGCCGGCGAACAGCCAGCGGGCTTGGCTGGTCGTCAGCCGCACGGCGTAAAGCGCCGGCAGGTCGAAGCTGATGACGCCGGTCTGGAGATGGGCGAGATGGACCAGGTACAGGATCGCCACCAGCATCAGGATCGAGCCCAGCATCGTGAACAGGATGAACTTGAAGGCCGCGTAAATCCTGCGGCCATGTCCCCAGATGCCGATCAGGAAGTACATCGGGATCAGCATCAGCTCCCAGAACACGTAAAACATGAACAGGTCGACCGCGAGCAGCGCGCCCAACAGTCCGGTCTCGAGCACCAGCATGAAAAAGCAGAACTCGCGCGGCCGGTAGCCGATATCGCCGCCGCCCGAGTAGATCAGCGAGAGCGAGATCAGCAGCGTGGTCAGCACCACCAGGAACAGGCTGATACCGTCCATGCCGAGGTGGTAGGAGATGCCGAACTGCGGAATCCACTGGTATTGCTCGACGAACTGGTAGCCGGGGTTGTGCGGATCGAAACGGATCAGCAGGTAGATGCTGATCGCCAGCGGTATCAGCGACAGCACTGTCGCCGCCCGCCAGGTCGAGCGCTCGTCGTTCTGCAGCAGCACGAACAGCGCGCCAAGCAGCGGCAGGAAAGTCAGACCGGTCAGCCAGTAACTTTCCATCAGCGCATCACCAGGTAGAGATAGTAGGCGGCAATCGCCACCGCGCCGAACAGGTAGACCAGCACGTAATGCTGGACGTTGCCGGTCTCGACCCGGCGCACCGCCTCGCCGCTGTTCTCGACCGTCATCGCCGAGCCGTCGACCAATCCGTCGATGCCCTGTTGATCGACGCCGCGCGCCAGCGCCGGCCCCGCGATCCAGAACAGCGGGCGGGAAACCAGCGTGTTGTAGAGTTCGTCGATGTAGTACTTGCGCAGCAGCGTGCGGTAGAGGCCCGTCGCGGTCTCAGCCATGCGGCCGGGCAGTTGGGGCTGGCGAATGTACAGCAGCCAGGCGAAGGCGATGCCGATCACGGTGGCGGCCACCGCCAGCATCGAAAGCATGGTCGGGCTGGCCTCCATCACCGGCTTGAAATTCCCGGTCACCGGCGCCAGGAAGCGCACGAAGGCATCGCCCCACAAAAAGTGCCCGGGCACATTGATCCAGCCGCCGAAGGTCGCGAACAACGCCAGCACCAGCAGCGGGATGGTCATCACCGGCGGCGATTCGTGAATATGTGCGGCGCGCTGCGGGTCGACGTGCGAGGTACCGTGGAAGGTCATGAAGATCAGCCGGAATATGTAGAAGCTGGTCAGGCCGGCGGTGATGACGCCCAGCAGCCACAGCCCGACGTGACCCGAGTCGTAGACCGATTCCAGGATCAGGTCTTTCGAGAAATAGCCCGAGAAGCCCGGCAGCGCGCTGATGGCGAGCGCCGCGATCAGCATGGTGGCGTAGGTGATCGGCAGCTTGCGCCACAGCCCGCCCATGCGGTTCATGTCCTGCTCGCCATCGAGCGCATGCATCACCGAGCCCGCGCACAGGAACAGCAGCGCCTTGAAGAAGGCGTGGGTCATGACGTGGAAGATGCCCGAGGCGAACGCGCCGACTCCGACGCCCATGAACATGTAGCCAATCTGGCTGATGGTCGAGTAGGCGAGCACGCGCTTGATGTCGGGCTGGACCAGCGCGATGGTGGCGGCGAAGAAGGCGGTCAGCGCGGCGATAGTCGCGATCAGGTTCATCGTCGGGGGCGACATGATGAACAGGAAATGAAGCCGCGCGACCATGTAGACGCCCGCCGTCACCATGGTGGCGGCGTGGATCAGCGCGCTGACCGGAGTCGGACCGACCATCGCGTCGGGCAGCCATACGTAGAGCGGAATCTGCGCCGACTTGCCGGTCGCGCCGAGGAACAGCAGCAAGCCGGCCACGGTCGCAACCGAGCAGCCGAGCGGCCCCCAGGTGGTGCCGAGAATCTCGCGATGGGCCTGCATCCCGGTGAAGGTGAGCGTCCACACACCGTGGCTGCCCAACGCATAGACCAGCGTCAGGATGCCGAGGATGAAGCCGGCGTCGCCGATGCGGTTGACGACGAACGCCTTGCGGCCGTTGTAGGCAAATTCGGCATTGCTGTACCAGAACGAGATCAGCAGGTAGGAGCACAGTCCGACGCCTTCCCAGCCGACGAACATCATCAGCAGGTTGTCGGCCAGCACCAGGACCAGCATCGAGAACATGAACAGGTTCATGTAGGTGAAGAAGCGCGCGTAATCCTCGTCGTGCGCCATGTAGCCGACCGAGTAGAGATGGATGAACGCGCCGACGCCGCTGACGATTAGCGTCATCACCGCCGACAGCGCGTCCATCCGCAGCGCAAAATCGACGTGGAAGCTGCCGGCCTCGATCCACGGCCATAGGGTGACGGCCAGCGCCGCGCCGCGCGGCATCGTAAGCAGCGTGGCGAAGGCCCAGCAGCCGACCGCGAAGGCGCCGAAGATTACCGCCGGGCCGACGAAATTGACCGCCGCGCGACCGCAGCGGCGGCCCAGGAAAAGATTGAACAGCACCCCCAGCGCGGGGAGCAGCAGGATCAGGCCGAGGGCGGGAAATGACGCGGTCATGGTCACCAGCGCATCAGGTTCATTTCGTCGGCGTTGACAGTCTCGCGATTACGGAACGAGGCGATGATAATCGCCAGCCCGATCGCGGCTTCGGCCGCCGCCAGGGTTATCACGAACAACACGATCACCTGCCCGTCGACCGAGCCCAGCGCCCGGCTGACCGCGATGAACGTCAGATTGACCGCGTTAAGCATCAGCTCGATCGACATCAGCATCACGATCACGTTGCGGCGCAGCACCACGCCCGCAACTCCAATCGCGAACAGTACGGCGCCCAGCGCCATGAACCAGGATGGCGGCACGATCATCGCTTCACAGGCTCCTGCTTTGCTTCCCCGCTATGTTCGCCGGCCGGCGAGCCAGCGCGACCGCCCCGATCACGGCCACCAGCAACAGCAGCGAGGTCACCTCGAAAGCGATCAGATAGTTGGTGAACAACGCCTGGGCGATGCTCGCGATCGATCCGAAACCGGCCGGAACCGTGCTCAGGCCGGCGGTCGAGGGCGCCTTGATGACGAAGGTGCAAAGCTCGGCGAACAGCGCCGCGGCGCCGATCGCGCCGAACAGCTTGAGCGCCGGGTGGCCGGACGGGCGCTGCTCGACCCGCAGGTTGAGCAGCCAGATGACGAACAGGAACAGGATCATGATCGCGCCGACGTAGACGATCGCCTGCAGAAAGCCGACCGTCACCGCGCCCAGCCCGATAAACAGCACGGCGATATCGAGCAGCGTCAGCACCAGCGCCATCAGGCAGTGCACCGGGTTGCGCTGCAGAATCACGCCCAGCGCCGAGAGCACGGCCAGCGCGGCCAGAAAGATGAACAGTCCGAGCGGCATCGTCAGCTCCCCGCCAGTACCACCACGATCGCGGTCGCCATCAGGTTCAGCAGTCCAATCGGCACCAGCAGTTTCCATCCGAAACTCATCAACTGGTCGTAGCGGAAGCGCGGCATCGTCCAGCGAATCAGAATCTGCAGACAGCAGAAGAAGATGGTCTTGACCCAGAACGCGATCACGCCCAGCACTACCACCGCCCAATACGGAATCGCCACCATCACGCCGCCCGGCAGATGGAAGCCGTCGCGGTAGAGCCACGGCACCTGCCATCCGCCGAAGAAGAAGGTGGTGATCAGCATCGCGACCAGCGTCACCTCGGCGAAGTCGGTGAGCATGAAGACCGCCTGCTTGCCGCCCGAATATTCGGTGTAGTAGCCGGCCACCAGCTCGGATTCGCTCTCCGGCAGATCGAACGGCACGCGCTTGGACTCGGCCATCCCGGCGGTCAGCAGCATCAGGAAGGCCACCGGCTGCAACATCACGCCCCAGCGCGGCAGCCATCCGAACCACACCCCGCCCTGCTCGCGCACCATGGTCTGCAGGCTGAGCGTGCCGTAGGTCGCGATCACCGCGACGATCGCCAGCCCCATCGCGATTTCGTAGGAGATCATCTGCGCGCTGGCGCGGATCCCGCCCAGCAGCGCCCAGCGATTGTTCGAGGCCCAGCCGCCCAGCGCGATGCCGTAGACACCGATGCCGATCGACGCCAGCACGTAGAGCACCGCGTCGTTCAGATTGGCCGCCACCAGGTCGAAGCTATGGCCCGCGATCGTGACGGTATCGCCGATCGGCACCACCGCGAACGTCACCAGCACCGGGAACAGCGCCAGGAACGGCGCCAGGTCATGCAGGAAACGGTCGGCGCCGTCGGGAACGAAGTCCTCCTTGGTGAACATCTTGATCGGATCGGCCAGCAGCGTGTTGACGATCCCGAGGTTGGGCAATCCCAGCCGCGCCCCGATTCCGAGCAGCGCCGCGCGGTTGGCGCCGACGCGATCCTGGATCAGCGCGCTGCCCTTGCGCTCGAACCACAGCAGGACGGCCGACAGGTTCAGCACCAGTAGCAACATCACGACCGCCCTGACGGCGGCAATCACCAGATCGATCGTCACGGTTGGCGCTTCGCCTCAGGTCCTGGATGACGCAAGTAGAGGGCCCGTCTCATTACAGGTTCTTCATCGCCGGCTTTGACAGGTTCACGGAGCTTAAGACTCGTAACGTAAAATCGCCGCGCACGCCAGAGTACCCCCATCGCCGCCGCAATCCAACTTGCGGCCCGCTGTCAAGTGAGTTATGGTCGCCGGTCGCGAACGGCGACCCTGTTTCAGGCGGCTCCCGGTAACCATAAACTGATGGCACAGGCCGTCGCCGGATCGGGTCTGGCGATGGGAATTCTTTGACGATGCGTGTGATAGCCGGAGATGCGCGCGGGCGGCGGATGGTCGCGCCGCGCGGACTTGCAACGCGGCCCGCGACCGCGCGCGTGCGCCAGTCGATCTTCTCGCGCCTGGCGGCCCGCACCGCGATCGACGGGGCGCGCGTGCTCGATCTCTACGCCGGCTCGGGCTCGCTCGGCATCGAGGCGCTCTCGCGCGGCGCCGCGACGGCGGTGTTCGTCGATTCCGCACGCAGCGCCGCGGGCGCTATCGAGCGCAATCTCGAGACCTTGGGCCTGCGGGCTCGCGGCGAGCTGATAATCGCCGAGGCCGGCCGCGCGCTGACCGCGCTCGGCGCGCGCGGCGCGCGCTTCGACCTGGTATTCATCGATGCGCCGTACGCCGACGATCGCAGCGCCGAACGGCTGACGCGAATCGTCGAGCTCGGTCTGCTGGCCGACGGCGGATGGGTGGTGGTGCGGCAAGCGGGCCGCGTCGTGCAACCGGCGGGCGCCGGCCTCGAGCAGGTGGGAACTTCAACCATGGGCGATCATCGGATCACCCTTTACCGGCGCGCTCCGGCGGCGTGCTGACTCGCAAGCGGCTTTCGATGGCAACCCGACGCACGACCTCACGCCCCTCGATACGCCCCTCGATCGCGGTCTATCCCGGCACCTTCGACCCGATTCATAACGGCCACATCGATATCATCCGGCGCAGCGCCGCGATTTTCGATCAGGTCGTGGTGGCGGTCGCGTTCAATCCGCACAAGGACTCGGCGCTGTTCACGCCCGATGAACGGGTCGCGATGATCCGCGAGGTCATCAAGGGTTTGGCCTCCAACGTGAAGGTCGACAAGTTCAGCGGGCTGTCGGTCGACTATGCGCAGCATATCAAGGCCGGGATTATCATCCGCAGCCTGCGCGCCGTCACCGATTTCGATTACGAGCTGCAGATGGCGCACATGAACAAGCAGATCGGGCCGGACGTCGAGACCGTCTTCCTGTTCGCCAATCCCAAGCTGTTCTTCTCGGCCTCGCACCTGATCAAGGAGGTCGCCGCCTACGGCAAGCGGCTGCCCGAACTGGTGCCGGAATCGGTGAACACGCGCTTGCGCGCCAAGCTTAAACTAAAGTAATGCGCCGCCAGGCCGCGCGACGCGCGTCCGCCGATTCGATCGGTGGGCGATAATTCAGCGGCCGGACCGGAATTTTTGATGATCAAACTAAATCGCAGAATCGCCGCTCTGAAACCTTCGGCCACCATGGCGGCCGAGGCGCGGGCCACCGAACTCAAGGCGGCCGGCGTCGACGTGATCTCGCTGGCCGCCGGCGAGCCGGATTTCGACACCCCCGAGCATATCAAGGAGGCCGCGCGCGCCGCGATGGCCGCGGGGCTGACCAAGTACACCCCCGTCGGCGGCCTGATGAAACTGCGCCAGGCGATCGCCGCCAAGCTCAAGCGCGACAACGGGCTGGACTACGAGCCGGCCGAGATTATCGCCTCGGCGGGCGGCAAGCAGGCCTCCGCCAATCTCATCGCCTGCCTGTTCGACGAAGGCGACGAGGTGATCATTCCGACTCCCGCCTGGGTCAGTTTCGTCGCGATGGTCCAGTTGGCGGGCGCCACGCCCAAGATGGTGCCGTGCGCCGAGGATCACGGCTTCCTGCTGACACCGGCGGACTTGCGCCAGGCGATCACGCCGCGCACCCGCGGCATCATCCTCAACTCACCGTCCAATCCGACCGGTGCGGTCTACGGCGCCGAGGAGCTGGCGGGCCTGGCTCGCGTGCTGCGCGAGACCGAGGTCTGGGTGATGGTCGACGACGTTTACGAGCACATCGTGTACGACGGCCTGGCGCCGCATCTGTTCCGTATCGAACCGGCGCTCAAGAGCCACGGGATCGTGTTCAACTCGGTCTCGAAGACCTACGCGATGACCGGATGGCGGGTGGGCTTCGCAGCCGGACCGCGCGAGGCGATCGCGGCGGCCGTGCGGCTGCAGGGACAGAACAGCGGCAACGCCAGCTCGATAGCCCAGGCGGCCGCGATCGAGGCCTACCAGGGGCCGCAGGACGAGGTCGTGCAGATGGTCGCGGAGTTTCACGCCCGGCGCGATTTGGTGGTCGAGCGGGTGCGCAAGCTCGCCGGCTTCAAGCTGCCGAACGTGCCGCAGGGCGCGTTTTACGCCTTCCCCAACGTCTCGGCGCTGTTTGATCGGAAATGGAAGGGGCAGCCGATCGGCGACGGCAACCGCTGCGCCGAGTTCATTCTGGAGGAGGCGCGGGTCTCGGTGGTGGGCGGCAATGATTTCGGGGCGCCCGAATACGTGCGGCTGTCGTACGCGACCTCGCGCCAGAACCTCAACGCGGCTTTCGATCGAATCGGCGCGGCACTGAGCAAGCTCGATTAAGCGGCGCCGGCGCTAGCTTCGCCACGGCGCCGGAAACGCGCCGGTCCTGATGAAGCGCAGGTAGTCGGCGAGAATCTCCGCGTGATCGAAGGCCAGCGGCGCGGGCGGATTATCGGGCGCGTAGAGCCCGATGCCCTTGGCGTCGTCGGCGGCCTGCGGCGTGCCGCGGGCGCGTCCCACGTACACCACCGACACCGTCGGACCGCGCGGATCGCGCCCCGGCCGCGAGTAGACGCCGAGCAGCGCGCGCAACTCGACGTCGAGCGAGGTCTCTTCGCGCAACTCGCGCATCGCGGCCCGCTCGACGCTTTCGTCCAGCTCGACAAAGCCGCCCGGTATCGCCCAACCGAAAGGAAAATTTTTCCGCTCGATCAGCACGATTCGATCGTCAAGCTCGGCGATCACGTCGGCGGCGATCAGCGGACACTTGGGTGCGGGCATGGCGCGATGCTACCACGGCGCGGCCGGGGTCGCATCGCCGCGGCGCGGTTGACAAGCCTGCCCGCGCGCCACAAAGTTTCCTGAGACGCCTATGCAGGTCGCACGCCTCTACGATTTTCACGATATCCGCCTCGAGCAGTCCGAGCGTCCGCAGCCGGGTCCCGGCGAAATCCTGGTGCGCACGCGCGCCTGCGGCATCTGCTCGGGCGATATCATGCCGTGGTATCTCAAGCGCAAGGCGCCGCTGGTGCTGGGCCACGAGCCGGTCGGCGTGATCGAGGAGATCGGCAGCGCGGTGGTGGATTTCCGGCCCGGCGACCGGGTCTTCGTCCATCATCATGCGCCCTGCTTCGCCTGCCACGCCTGCCGGCGCGGGAATTACGTCCATTGCCCGACCTGGCGCGCGACCAAGATAACGCCGGGCGGGATGGCCGAGTATTTCACCGCCGGCGCGGCGAATCAGCGCGATACGCTGCTCCTGCCGACGACGGTCAGCGACGCCGACGGAGTGCTGATCGAGCCGGCGGCGTGCGTGGTCAAGTCGCTGCGCCGCTCGGGACTCAGACCCGACGATTCGATTCTGATCATCGGGCTCGGCATCATGGGCATGCTTCATGTGCGGCTGGCGCGGTCGATGGGCGCCGGGCTGATAATCGGCGCCGACCTGGTCGAGCAGCGCGCCAACCGCGCCCGCGAGCTGGGCGCCGACGTCGGGCTGGTGGTCAGCGGCGACAACCTGGCCGAGCAGGTGCGCGAGCTGACCAGCGGCGCGATGGCCGACGTGGTAATCGTCGGTCCCGGCACTCCGGCTGCGATCACGACCGGCATCGCCGCCGCCGCTTCGGGCGGCACGGTGGTCGAGTTCACCTCGACCGCGCCCGACGCCGCGCTCACGCTGGCGCCGTACGATCTCTACTTCCGCGAGATTAACCTGGTGCCGAGTTACTCATGCGGGCCCGACGACACGCGCCAGGCGCTGGCGCTGGTCGAAAGCGGCGTGTTGCGCGCCGCCGACCTGGTGACCCATCGCTTTCCGCTCGAGCGCATCCACGAGGCCTTTGCGGCCGCCCAACAGCCCGACGCGCTCAAAGTCGTGGTGACCTTCGGGTCATAGCCGCGATGCCGTCGGCCAAGCCACGCCGCCCAGCTAAGGCCGGCGGCCGGCCGCCGCGCAAACCCGTCACGCCGGCGGTCACAACCGCCGACCTACCCGTCCTGCGGCGCTTCCGTCGCAACTTTCGATGGGATCAGGTCGCACTCGAACCGTACAAGTCAGGCCCGCTTTGCGGCGCTGATTTTGCCGGCGCCTCGCGCCAGGTGATGGTCGGAAAGGACGGCGCGCCAGTGGCTTTCGAGCTGCGCTACTTCGAGCTTCAGCCCGGCGGTTTCACCAGCCTCCAGCGTCATCGCCATTGCCACGTGATAATCGGGGTGCGCGGACGCGGACGGATACGGGTGGGCGAGCAGGAGCATCGCCTCGCGCCGCTCGATATCGCCTACGTCGGCCCGTATCAGCCCCATCGGCTGACGGCGCAAGGCCGCACGCCATTCGGTTTTTTCTGTATCGTGGATCGACGGCGGGACAAACCCCGCCCGGTCAAGGACTGAAGCCAGCTACGCTGGGCGCGCAGTGGCTCGCTGGGTGCAGCTTACAAAACCGGAACGATAGGACGGGGCGGCCACATCAGTGACCGCCCCGTTTCGATTGCTAATCGTTACCGGTGGTTACGGTGCAGCCGGCGCAGGCGCTGCCGGAGCCTCAGGTGCCGGAGCCGGAGCTTCCGCTGCCGGAGCTTCCGCTGCCGGAGCTGCCGCCGCTGCTGGCGCCATGTGACGACGACGATGATGCATCACGTGATGGTGCCATACGTGATGGTGACGTGCGCCGCGCATCGAAGTCTTGGCCGCGATCGCCTCGGCACGGTCCGCCGCCGCCTTCGCATCGGCAGCCGCCTGCTCGACGCGAGTCGCAGCCGCCTGGGCCTGCTGCGCAGCCGCGGTAGCGCGCTGCGAGGAAGCCTCAGCCGCCGTAGCCGACTGCTGGGCCTGGTTCGCGGCATTCATCGCCCGCTGAGCCGGATCCGGCGATTGGGAGCAGCCCACCATTAGCGACAGGCCGAGCGCAACGCCGGCCAGCACTATCAGCTTCGAAGTTTTACCTATAAACCCTTCCATCCCTTGTCCTCCTTGATTTGCTGGGCGATACGTTCGGCCAGGTTCAGAAAATGCGCAAGCTGGTTATTTCTCTTGTGAGAATTTGTCACAAAGAGAACCATCACACAAGCATTGCATAATTCCCACTTCTGTCGCAACGCGACGCGAAATTAATTCACTGCGAACGAACTTTACTTCTCGCGCTCTCGCTTTCCGCGCGGCCTAGAAATCGTCATCGCCCATACCTCCCATGCCGCCCATGCCGCCCATGCCTCCCATACCACCCATGCCACCCATACCGCCCATACCGCCCATACCACCCATGCCGCCCATGCCATGGTCATGGCCTTGCGGCATAGCGGCGGGGGCCTTGGGCCTGGGCTTCTCGACGATCGCCGCCTCGGTGGTGATCAACAGGCTGGCGGCGCTGGCCGCATTTTCGAGCGCCGAGCGCACTACCTTGACCGGATCGATCACACCCGCCTTGAACAGGTCCTCGTATTCCTCGCTGCGGGCATTGAAACCGAAGTCGCCTTTGCCTTCGGCCACCCGGTTGCAGACGATCGAGGGCTCGAAACCGGCGTTGGCGGCGATCTGCCGCAGTGGCTCGCTCATCGCGCGCAGCACGATATTGGCGCCGGCCTTGCGCTCCGGCGGCAGCTTGAGTTCCTCGACCGCCTTGGAGGCGCGCAGCAGCGCGACGCCGCCGCCGGCGACGATGCCTTCGTCAACCGCGGCGCGCAGCGCATGGACCGCGTCGTCGACGCGCGCCTTCTTTTCCTTGAGCTCGACCTCGGTGGCCGCGCCGACCCGGATGACGGCGACGCCGCCGACCAGCTTGGCCAGGCGCTCCTCGAGCTTCTCGCGATCGTAATCGGAAGTGGTGTCGCGAATCTGGGCGCGGATCTGTTCGACGCGGGCCTTGATTTCGGATTTCTTGCCGGCGCCGTCGACGATGGTGGTGTTGTCCTTGTCGATAATGACGCGGCGGCATTTGCCGAGCTGCTCGAGTTTGACGTTCTCGAGCTTGAGTCCGAGCTCCTCGGCGACCACGCTGCCACCGGTCAGGATCGCCATGTCGGTCAGCATCTCCTTGCGCCGATCGCCGAATCCCGGCGCCTTGACGGCGGCGATTCGTATCGTGCCGCGCAGCTTGTTGACGACCAGCGTGGCGAGCGCCTCGCCCTCGATATCCTCGGCGATAATCAGCAGCGGCCGGCCGCTCTGCAGCGCGCGCTCGAGCATCGGAACCATCTCGCGCAGGTTGGCGATTTTCTTCTCATGGAACAGGATCAGCGGTTCGTCGAGCTCGACCGTCAGGCGATCGGGATTGGTGATGAAATAGGGCGACAGGTAACCGCGATCGAAGCGCATCCCCTCGGTCAGATCGAGCACGGTTTCCATGCCGCGCGCCTCTTCGACCGTGATCACGCCTTCCTTGCCGACCTTGTCCATCGCATCGGCGACGATCTTCCCGATCTCCGTCTCGCCGTTGGCCGCCACCGTCGCCACCTGCACCATCCGCGCGTGCTCGCGCACCGGCCGGGCCGCCTCCTTGAGCGCGACGACGGCAGCGGCGACCGCGGTCTCGATGCCGCGGCGCAAATCGGTGGGCGCGAAGCCGGCCGCCAGCAGCAGCATCCCCTCGCGCACGATCGCGCGCGCCAGCACGGTGGCGGTGGTGGTGCCGTCGCCGGCGACGTCGGAGGTCTTCTGGGCGACCTCGCGGATCAGCTTGGCGCCGAGATTCTCGAAGCGGTTCTCGAGTTCGATCTCCTTGACCACGGTGACCCCGTCCTTGGTGACCAGTGGCGCGCCGAAGCTGCGCTGGATGAGGACATTGCGACCCTTGGGACCGAGCGTGACCCGCGCCGCCTCGGCCACCAGCGTGGCGCCGGCGACGATTCCGATGCGCGATTGCTCGTGAAGCTCAACCTGTTTGGCTGGCATGGAGTTCCTCTCGTTTGAAAGTTGGTTGTGGACCCGCAGCTAGCCTAGCACGACCACTGCGCGGCCGGTTCAAAGTTAAGCAGCGCGCGGCGCTTTGCAAGGGCGGCGCACTTTCGGAATCGGCCACGGCGTGTAAGGATAAAGCGCGGCCGAGGGGGCGAGGTGCGGTAAAGATGGAACCATCAAAAGCGGCCCGGATTCGCGATTTCGTGATGGCGGCGATCATCCTGACGGCGGTCGGCGTGTTCTTCGTGATGGCGGCGATCAAGGCCGGGGTAATCGGTCACCATCGATCCTTTTCTCAGGCCGCGCAGCCGTCAGCCAGCGACGACAACAGCGTCGCGCCCAAGCAAGTCCAACAGTACCTCGCCGTGTATCGGGCGATGCAGCACGACCATAGCCTCACGGTCGAGCAGTCCTGCCGCCGGCAGGGGTTGACGGTGTCAGCCTTTCGCAACATCGAAGGAAAGATCGAGCGCAACGACCAGCTTCGCACCCGCATACGCGAGGAGCTTCAAGCAAAAAGCAATCCGCCAGCCAAGGTCAAGAGCGCCTCGCCCTGAACCTGCCTGGCGGCGGCCGAATTCGATCCTGAGCTGTTGTACTTTGGAAGCGCGGGACGAGGGCCGGCGGCCCTCATCCCGTGTAAGTACCGGCCGTACTACCGCTTATTTCGTAACTGAGCTCGAGAAAGCCGCTTCGAGGCGCGCCACTGCGTCGTTGGCGCGAGCCACGGACGCCTGGGCCTGGTTGGCCCCGTCCTCGGCCTGCTTGGCGGCCGTCTCAGCCTGGTTGGCGGCATTTTCGGAGCTCTGCGCCGCAGCCTGGGCGCGGGTCGCCGCGGATTCAGCGGTCTGGGTCGATTGATTGATCGCGTTCATATCCGGCCCGCAGGCGCTCATCACAGCCGCGGCTGCTAGAACTCCCAATATAGTAACCAATTTCTTCATCCGAGCGTCCTCCCGCTGAGTTTCAAAAATCTTCAGTTTAGCTTTGGTTATTCAGATAACAGGATCAAGCCAACAAAACAGAAATCATACTGACAAATCGGTTTCTGCAAGGCAAGCCAACCTCGATGGCGAGCGTCGCGCAGTGACGATTAACGATCGCCTGATGAACCCTGATCGCCATCCGCAGCGGTCGTGATATACTAACCGGTATCGTCGAGAGTCGTCGATTTTCAGGGGCGGTGGCGTGGCGCAAGTGAAGCTCAGGATCCGGAATGCCACCAGCCGCGATTTGTCGCGAATCCACGAGATCGAGCGGCTCGCCTTCGCCCATCCCTGGAGCCTCGATTCGTTCCGGCGCGAACTCGCGTTGCCATTTTCGCGGCTGATGGTCGCCGATGCGGCGGACGCGGAGGCCGGCGAGGGTCCTCCGCTGGCCGGATTTCTGTGCCGCTGGCTGGTCGCGGAAGAATGCCACATCCTTAACGTCGCGGTGCATCCCACGATGCGGCGGATGGGGATCGGGGGCGAGTTGATGGCCGAGGCGATAGCCGAATCAAAAGCGAAAAACATCGAGCTGATCACGCTCGAAGTGCGACGGTCGAATCTCGCGGCCCGTACCCTGTATCGTAATCTGGACTTCGAAGAACGGCGTTTGAGACGCAACTATTATGGACTCGGCGAGGATGCGATCGTGATGGAACTGACGCTCAAAAGCGCCACTGGTAATCGAAAATGAACGATGTTTGAGAATTTTCCCGAGGCCGGCATTTTACGTGGCGGGAGGCTTACAATTTGCTAATCATTATGCAATAATCGTCCTATGGCTCAGGCTCGTAGAACTGCAGTGATAAACCGGCCTTCCTCCAGTGCCAAGCCCTCACCCCAGCCGCTTCAGCCCCTGAAACCGACGCCGCTGCCGACTCGCCCCAGAACCGAAACCATCGCGGTCTTCAAAAAAGGTGAGAAAGTTGTCTACCCTGCTCATGGGGTGGCGATTATCGACGACATCCAGGTGCGGGTGATCTCGGGAACCGAACGGCGCTTCTACATGCTCAAGATTCTTGGGGCGGAAAAGACCACCATCATGATCCCGATCGAGAACGTCGACGCGGTCGGTCTGCGCCGGGTGATCGGCAAGGATATGGTCGACAAAATCTACCGTATTCTTCGCCAGCGCAAGGTCGAGGCCGATACGCAGACCTGGAATCGCCGCTATCGTGAATATACCGAGAAGATCAAAACCGGATCGCCGCTGGAAATCGCCAAGGTCTTGCGCGATTTGCTGGTGCTCAAGGGCGACAAGGAGCTCTCCTTCGGCGAACGCAAGATGCTCGATACGGCACGCAGCTTGCTGGTGAAGGAGCTCTCGATCGCCAAGGCGAATTCGGAAGAGAAGATCATGGAAGAGCTCAAGGCCATCTTCGCCAACTGACGGCCGGCGCGCTGACGGTGACTCACAACGGACCGGAGCGCAATCCGGTCCTTTTTTTTGCCTGACGATGCCGAGTTTCGATGAAAGCGTCGGCGATTATCGTAGCGGCTGGTAGCGGATCGCGCCTAGGCAGCGCGACGCCCAAGGCCTTCATCCCGCTCGGCTCGCGAACCCTGCTCTACTACTCGCTGCGCACTATCGGCCAGCTTCCCGCGCTCGGCGAGGCGGTTATCACCGTGCCGGCCGGGATGGAATCGGCGGCGGCCACCGAGGTCGCGCGCGCCGGCCTCAAGATTCCGGTCAAGATCACGCCCGGCGGTATCGAGCGTCGTCAGGATTCGGTCAGAATCGCGCTGGCGCTTACCAGCGCGGAAAGCGAGCTAGTGGTGATCCATGACGCCGCGCGCCCGTTTGCGACGCCCACGATGTTCGAGCAGGCGCTGCGGGCGGCGTCAGAGCATGGCGCCGCGATCGCCGCGATTGCGACCGCCGATACGCTCAAGCGCGTCGAGTCCGGATCGATCGTGGCGACCGTCCCACGCGCGGCGCTCTACCAGGCGCAGACCCCGCAAGCCTTCCGGCGCGAGTTGCTCAAGCGGGCGCATCGCGAGGCGCTCGCAAACCAAATCGCTGCGACTGACGATGCGGACCTGGTCGAACGGCTCGGCGCGCGCGTGCAGATCATCGAGGGCTCGGCACTGAACCTGAAGATCACGACCCCGGCCGACCTCGAAATCGCCCAGGCGCTGGCGCACATCCGCTCCGAGAGCTGAGCGGGGCGGACGCCGTTCAGAATGACGAGTTGAAGGCTCGAAGCTTTCCTAGCTGGCGGGACGCGGGGTCAGCCCCTCGTTGAGCGAGCCGGAGCGGAAGCCGCGCAGATCGACCGTTACGAAGCGAAAGCCGACGCGCCGCAGTTCGCGATCGACGCGCTCGCGAATCTCGGGCTCGAGTAGCCGCGCAATTTCATCGGGCTCGACTTCCAGCCGCGCCATCTCGCCATGGTAGCGCACGCGCGCGACCTTGAAGCCCAGTTGATGCAACAGCTTCTCGCCCGCCGCGACCTTCGCCAACCCCTCCGGCGTAATCTCGGTTCCGTACGGGAAGCGTGACGACAGGCACGGCGACGCCGGCCGATCCCAGGTCGGCAGCGCGAGCCGCTGCGACAGTTCGCGAATCTCGGCCTTGCTCAGTTCGGCCTCGACCAAAGGATGGCGCACGCGCTGCTCGGTGGCCGCCTTGATTCCGGGGCGGTAGTCGCGCAGGTCGTCGAGGTTGAGTCCGTCGAGAATCTGCTCGATACCAAGTTCGGCCGCCTTGGCGCCGCAGACGGTGAACAGATTGTGCTTGCACAGGTAACATCGATCGAGCGGATTGGCGGCGTAGCCCGGCACCTCCAGCTCGTTCGATTCGACCACCAGATGGCGCCGCACGCCGATCCGCGCGGCCATCGCGAGCGCATTCTCGCGATCGTCGTCGGGCATGGTGGGCGAGGTGGTGGTCAGCGCCGTGACCCGATCGCCGAGCAGATCGTGCGCGACCTTGAGCAGGAAGGTCGAATCGACGCCGCCCGAAAACGCGACCATCGCCGAGCCCATCGGCGTCAGCAGATTTTTCAGCCGCGCGAATTTCTCATCGACAAGGGTCATCGATTACCTTCCCCGACCGAGTGCATCGGCGCCATCAGCGATGGGTCTCACCAATGCCGCCGGTTTGTCATTCCGAGCGAAGTCTGCGCAGCGAGGAATCTACGCGCAGCGATTTTCTGATGGTCCACTCCCCCATGAATCGCTCCGCGTAGATCCCTCACTTCGCTACACTCCGTTCGGGATGACAGACAAAAACTCTTCACGCATCGCTAGATGCCCTCGGCCTGGAACAGGTCGGTGGTGAGATAGCGCTCGCCGGTATCGCAGAACACCGTGGTCACCACTTTGCCCGGACCGAGCCGCCGCGCGATCTGCATTGCGGCGCAACAGGCCGCGCCCGAGGAGATTCCGACCAGCAAGCCTTCCTCGCGGGCGAGACGGCGGGCAAAGCGGGTGGCATCTTCATCGCTGACCTGGACGATTTCGTCGTAAACCTTGGTATCGAGCGTGTGCGGCACGAAGCCGGCGCCGATCCCCTGGATCTTATGGAACCCGGCCTCGCCGCCCGATAACACCGGCGAGGATTGCGGCTCAACCGCGACGATCAGCACGCCGTCTTTCAGCTTTTCGCGCAGGTAGCGTCCCACCCCGGTGATCGTGCCGCCGGTGCCGACCCCGCTGACAAAAGCGTCGATGCGGGGTAGCTGCTCGACTAGCTCGGGGCCGGTGGTTTCGTAATGGGTCTCCGGGTTGGCCGGATTGTTGAACTGCTGCGGCATGAAGTAGCCGGGATTGTCGCGCGCCAGCTCCTCGGCCTTGGCGATCGCACCGTGCATCCCGCGCGTATCGGGGGTCAGCACCAGCTTGGCGCCGTAGGCGACCAGCAGCGAGCGCCGCTCCTCGCTCATCGTGTCCGGCATCGTGAGGATCAGGTTATAGCCCTTGACCGCGGCGACCATCGCGAGTCCGATACCGGTATTGCCCGAGGTCGGCTCGACGATCGTGCTACCCGGCTTGAGCCGGCCGGCGCGCTCCGCCGCCTCGATCATCGCCAGGCAGATGCGATCCTTGACACTGCCGCCCGGGTTATAGTTCTCGAGCTTGGCCCAGATTTCGGCGTCGTCGGGGCCGGGGATGCGGTTGAGGCGGATGACCGGCGTATGGCCGATAAGTTCGAGCGGCGAGTGGGCGACCGAAGCGGGCATGGCGATGATTTTAGCGGTAAGCGCTGAGCTTTGGCGACAGCAAGGGCATGATTTGCCTGCATGAATCATCCCGATCGAGTGTTGATTATCTTCCCGGGCGCGCTCGGCGACCTGATTTGTCTGGCGCCGACGATGTGGGCCCTGCGCCGACGGCATCGGGCGGCGTCACTCGAATTGATGGCGCGCGCGGAACTGGTGCGGCTCGCGAGCGGGCGGCTGGGTATCGATCGCGGCGAATCGATCGATCGGCGCGAGGTCGGTCGCCTGTTCATCGAGGCAGCGTTAGATGGTCCGCTCCATCCGTTTGCCGATTATCAGCGAATCTACTCCTTCTTCGGGGCGGAAAATCCGACCTTTCGCAAGATGCTGAGCGCGGCCGCCGTCGATGCCGCGGTAAGTTTCCATCCGTTTCGACCCACAAGCGCGGGCCATGTCGCATCCGCCTATCTCGAATCGGTAGGCGAGCCGGCTACCTCGATCGAGCGCCGCATCCGCCTGCTCGATAGCGATTTCAAGGCCGCCGACGACGAACTGGCCCGCCTCGGCCTCGATTCCGGCAATTTCGTGCTGATTTTTCCGGGCAGCGGCAGCCCGCCCAAGAACTGGCCGTTCGAGAACTTCGCTGCGATGGCGACCCGCGTGGCGCGCAAGATCCCGGTGCTGTTCATCATCGGGCCGGCGGAGGCGGAGTTGGGGCCGCGCCTTGCCAGCCTCGGCCTGCCGATACTTTCCGGCCTGGAGCTGCCGACGGTCGCGGCGATCGCCGCGCGCTCGCGCCTGTTCGTCGGCAACGATTCGGGGGTCTCTCATCTGGCGGCTGCGGCCGGCGCCCCGGGGATAGTGATTTTCGGCCCCACCGAGCCGGCGCGATGGCGGCCGCTGGGCGAGGTTGAAGTTATCGCGCGGATGCCGCTTGCGGCGCTCGACCCCGGCGAAGTAGCGGCGGCGGTTGAATCGTTAAGCGGCGCCGCTCGTCCTAATCAATAACTGTGGCGGGGGCGAAAAGATGGTTACATTGACTGCAAAAATGGGCGGGCGTAGCTTTGTTGTAGCCACCGCCGGCATTCTGCGTATGCCTTCGGTCACTGGCTTATAGGCCGCGCCAAACCAGCTCAGGGCAATCAAAATTATGGCAAGCATGCTCAAGACGACACTTCTGCTCGGCGCTTTGACCGGGCTGATAATGCTGATCGGCGGACTGATGGGCGGCTTGCACGGCGTCGCCATCGCGTTCGTCTTAGCCGCGGGGATGAACTTCTTCAGCTACTGGTTCTCGGACAAGATGGTGCTGAAGGCCTACCACGCCCAGCCGCTGGACGCCGCCTCGGCGCCGGAGCTTTACGGGATCGTGACCGAACTGGCGCAGGCCGCGAAGATTCCGACCCCGCGCCTCTACCTGATCGATACCGATACGCCCAACGCCTTCGCCACCGGGCGCAATCCGCGCCATGCGGCGGTCGCGGTCACGCGCGGCATCATGCGGGTCTGCGATCGCGAGGAACTCAAGGGCGTCATCGGCCACGAGCTGTCGCACGTCATCAATCGCGACATCCTGACCAGTTCGATCGCGGCGACGCTGGCCGGCGCGATCATGATGATCGCGACCTTCCTGCGCTGGGGCGCGATCTTCGGCATCGGCGGCGAAGATAGTCGCGGCGGCATCTTCGAACTGCTGGCGATGGCGATCATCGCCCCGATCGCGGCCTCGATGATCCAGCTTGCGATCTCGCGTACCCGCGAGTACCAGGCCGACGCCAGCGGCGCCAGGCTGACCCATCATCCGCTCTATCTTGCCAACGCGCTGCGCAAACTGGAGGCGGCCAACGAACGGCTGCCGATGGACGCGGGGCCCGCGACCGCCCATCTGTTTATCGTCAATCCGCTGAGCGCCGCGGGAATCACGCGGCTGTTCTCGACCCATCCGCCGATCGAGGAACGGATCCGCCGGCTGGAGCGGATGGCGGCGGGACAGGCGACCTCCTGATCGGCAGCATCATGAGCGACAAAGAGGAAAAAGAGGAAGCCAAGGGCTTCAAGGTCCAGGACCGGCGCCGCTTCTCCGCCGAAGGCGAGCTCAAGCCCGAGTTCAGCCAGGCTGCCGAGGAAGCGCCGGCACCGTCGAAGGCAGCGCCGCAAGGCGCGCCCGCCGCCGAGGCGCCATCGCAGCCATCTGCTGATACCGGGGGGCATGAGGACGCGGCCGCGCCCGAGATGACTTTCGCGAGCTTCCTGGTCGGCCTGTCGGCGCAGGTGCTGATCCACCTGGGCGAGGTTCCCGACCCGGCCAGCGGCGAGGTGTATCGCGATTTCGTCGGCGCGCAGCAGCTTATCGATTTGATCGCGATTCTGCAGGAAAAAACCCGCGGCAATCTGGATGCGAGCGAGGCCTCGATGATCGAGGCGATTCTTTTTGATTTGCGGATGAAGTACGTTGAGCTGGCCGGTCCGCGCCCGGCCTAGCGGGAGCGGACGTTTTGTAATGTCAGCCAGTCGGTTCAACGGGCTTATTCTGCCAGCCGGATTGATGCTGGCCGCGTTGCTCGCCGCGACCCCCCGGGAGGCGCGCGCCGGTCGCCCGCTTTACAGCGTACTGCCGGCCACCGCGCCGGCGGCGCGGATGGAGCTGCCCGATTTCGCCGCGCTGGCGGCGCGGCTCGGCCCGGCGGTGGTCAATATCGCCGTCGAGCAGCAAGCGACCGCAGCCGGCACCGAGACCCTGCCAGACTCCGGGACCAAGCCCTACGATCAATTCAGCCCGCCCGGGGCACGGCCCGAGGACATTCATCCGCACGGCGTCGGCTCCGGCTTCGTAATCAACAAGGCGGGGTTTATCCTGACCAACGATCACGTGATCGCCAACGCCCGCAAGATCAGCGTCACGACCAGCAATGGCGAACGCTATGTAGCGCACGTCGTCGGACGCGACACCAAGACCGACGTGGCGCTGATCAAGATCGACGCCAAGCGCCCGCTGCCGGTCGCGCCGCTGGGGAATTCGCATAAGGTCAAGGTCGGCTCGTGGGTGATGGCGATCGGCAGTCCGTTCGGCTTCGACCACACCGTGACGGTCGGCATCGTGAGCGCTCGCGGCCGCTTCATCCCGGGCAGCTACGACGAGTTTCTGCAGACCGATGCGTCGATCAACCCCGGCAATTCGGGCGGCCCGCTGATCGACACGCGCGGCGAGGTGGTAGGCGTCAACTCGGCGATCTACACCCGCACCGGAGCGAATACCGGTATCAGCTTCGCGATTCCGATCGACCTGGTTAAGCGCGAATTGCCCGAGCTCCAGACCATGCACAAGGTGGTGCGCGGATGGCTCGGCGTCTATATCGAACAGGTGACTCCGGAGGTCGCCGCCCGGCACGGGCTCGACACGCCGCACGGCGCGCTGGTCGATGAGGTGATCGATCCGAGTCCGGCCAAGGCCGCCGGCCTGGAGAAGGGCGATATCGTGATCGCGTACAACGGCCAGCCGATCGGCGACTCGCAGGAGTTGCCGCTGGCGGTCGGCGCGACCCCGCTCGGCGCGCGAGCGACGCTGCAGATTATCCGCGGCCAGACGCAGCGCACGCTAGCGGTGACGATCGCGGCCTCGCGCGAGACTGAACTGGCCGCCGCCGGGCACGGCGTGGCCGTGCCGCCGCTCGGTCTGGCGGTGGTGAATCTCGACGCCGCGAAGGCGCGCGAGCTGGGGCCGGGAAAATCCGGCGTGCTGGTCGATGCGGTCACACCCGGCAGCGCGGCGGCCCAGGCCGGACTACATCCCAGGGATATCATCGAAGAGGTCAATCGGCGGGCGGTGGGCGACGTGGACGCTTACCAGCGGGCACTCGAGGAAAGCAGCAGGGGCAAGGCGGTTTTGTTGCTGGTGAAGCGTGGCCGGAGCGCCGTCTTCGTCCCGGTCGTACCCGGCCAGTGAACCGGCCCGGCGCGCATCGCCTCCGGCTGGCGGCTTAGTGGACCGCCCCGCAGATCAGGCTAGGTGAAACGACCGGTCAAAATCGCGCTGTTCGGCGTCTGCGGACTGCTGTTGTTCGCGGTTCCTCCGATCCTCTATTTCTTCTTCTCCTACTACTACGCCTTGCAGCACGAGGTGATGCAGCGCTTCGCGGGACGCCGCTGGAACATCCCCTCGCGCATCTACTCCGACTCGACGCTGATCTATCCGGGCCTGAATCTCGATTCGGTCGGTTTTTTCCAGCGCCTCGCCCGCCTCAATTACCATCGCGTCCAATCCGCCACGCCGCCCGGACGCGGCGAGTACAGCTACGAACCCAAGCGCGGCCAGCTCGTGATCTTCCTGCATCGCTTCTCCTATCCATACGAGCAGTTTGCGGGCGAGATGGTCGAGTTGAAGCTGGCCGGCAACGCCGTCACGGCGATGCGCGATCTCGGCAGCGGCAAGCCGATTTACTCGATGCAGCTCGAACCCGAGCTGTTGAGCGGAATCTTCCAGGGCAGCTGGGAACAGCGCCGGCTGGTGCGCCTGTCGCAGATTCCGCCCGCCATGATCGACGCGATCCTGGCCGCCGAGGACCATCGATTTTACGAGCATCACGGCATCGATGTGGTGCGCACCATGAAAGCCGCCTACGTCGATTTCACCTCCGGCCATGTGCGCCAGGGCGGCTCGACCCTGACGCAACAGTTGATGAAGAACTTCTTCCTCACCAGCCAGCGGACTTACCGGCGCAAGCTCAAGGAAGCGCTGATGGCGTACATCGCCGAGCGTCTCTACAGCAAGGACGAAATCCTCGAGAACTACGTCAACGATATCTACCTCGGGCAGCGCGGCCAGGAGGGCATCTACGGCGTCTGGGAGGCGTCCGAGTTTTATTTCTCCAAGGAGCCCAACGACCTCACGATCGGCGAGATGGCGACCATCGCCGGGATGATCAGCTCACCCAACCGGCTCAACCCGCTGCGCCATCCCGACCTGGCCCGCACCCGGCGCAATGAAGTGCTGGGGCTGATGATGCAGGACGGCTATATCAGCAAGGCCGCCTACGACGCCGCGGTCACCGAGCCGCTGCATGCGCGCGAGACCTTCACTGAGAACAACGACGCGCCCTACTTCGTCGATTATGTGAAACACGAGCTGGCCGAGCGTTATCCGCCCGAGGTGCTGACCGCCGAAGGCCTGCGGATCTTCACCACCCTCGACGTGCACGTCGAGAAGCTGGCCGAGAAGGCGGTCGACCAGAATCTCGACGAGCTCGAGGCCAAGTATCCGCGCCTGCGCCGCAAGGAAGAGAAGGAGCGCCTGGAATCGGCGCTGGTCGCGCTCGAGCCGCCGACCGGCAAGATTCGCGCGATGGTCGGCGGGCGCAACTACCGCCGCAGCCAGTTCAACCGCGTGATCCAGGCGCGCCGCCAGCCCGGTTCGGTCTTCAAGCCCGTCACCTATCTGGCCGCGCTCAACGAAACCCTCACCGGCGGTCCCGACCACTTTTTGCCGACCAGCTATATCGAGGACGCGCCCTTCACCTGGAACTACGGCGACATGAGCTGGACGCCCCGCAATTACAAGGCTCGCTATTTCGGACGGGTCACGCTCGAGTTCGCGCTGCAGGAGTCGCTCAACTCGGCAACCTCGCGGCTGGCCAATGCGGTCGGCCTGGATCGGGTGCGCGCGATGGCGGCCAAGCTCGGGTTCGGCGACCTGCCCGCCTACCCGTCGATCGTGCTGGGCGGGATCGACGTGACGCCGATGCAGATCGCGGATGCCTACGCGATTTTCGCCAACGAGGGACTCGAAGTCCAACCCTACGCGGTGACCGCGGTGGTCGACGCGAACGGCCACGTCATCCAGGGCCATGAACTCAAAGCCGTCCAGGTGCTCTCGCCGCAGCTCACCTTCATGCTGGATTTCATGCTCGAGAACGTCATCAATCATGGCACCGGCAGCGGTGCGCGCCGGCTCGGCTTCAAACGCCCGGCCGCCGGCAAGACCGGCACCACCAACGAAGCCAAGGACGCCTGGTTCGCCGGCTTCACGCCCAACCTGCTGGCGGTGGTATGGACCGGCTTCGATCAGAAAGAGGTGTTGAACCTGACCGGCGCGCAAGCCTCGCTGCCGACCTGGACGATGTTCATGAAGGCCGCCACCGCCTCGCGCCCGGCGCTCAATTTCGCCGTGCCGCCCGGGATAGTTGTCGAATCGGTCGATCCGTTGACCGGCTACAAGGCCGGCCCATACTGTCCGGTGGTGGCAGAGGGCGTCTTTCCAACCGCGCTCGCGCCGACCGAGGTATGTCCATTTCACACCGCCAGCACCAAGACCGCCGCCGACCGCTCCGGATGGGAGCAGGCCGCTCCGGGCGAGCCGTCCGATTGAGCGGGCGCGCGCGATCGCTTCGTCGGCTGCGGGCGCTCGCGGCCGCGATGCTGGTAATCGGCGCGTTCTTTCCGCGCCCGGCCGTGGCCGCCGGCGGCGCGCCGATCAGGCTCGCGATGAGCGAGGAAAATCTTCCGGCCGCGAGTGCCACGGCCGCCGCGAGCGCCGCGCCGTCGCAAAGCCCGGCGCCGGCGGCGAACGCAACCCCGCTGCCCGCGGCGTCGCCTGCGGCGGCAGCCTCGTCGTCACAGTTGCTGCCGGATGAGTCGCAGCCGGGCGCGGCATCCACCGCGGTTCTATCCCGGGCGGACCTCTCGAACGTGCCACTGAGCGCACCGGTCAGCGCGTCGTCGCTGGTGCCGCTGATCGAAAAGACCACCGATGCGTCGCTGGTCGCTTCGCTCAGGGTTACTGAGCAGGCGCGCGTGCAGCTCGGCGAGAACCATCCCGACGAGGCCATCCGGACGCTGGGCCACGCCCTCTCGATCGACGCCGACAATCCCTACGCCTATTTCTATCTCGGGCGCGCCTGGCTGATGAAAAAAGAATACCGCCAGGCGCTGACCTTCTTTTCGCGCGCCGAGCTGGGGCTGGGTTCGAACCCGCCATGGCTCGGCGAGACGGTCAGCTTCGAGGGCGTCTGCTACGAGGAGCTGAACCGCGATCAGGACGCCGCGCTGGCCTATCAACGGGCGGTGCAACTGGCGCCGGGAAATCTGATGGCGCGCGCCGGCTATGGACGCCTGGCCGCGGACCTGCCGCCGCCGCCGGTGCCGCCCGAAGAACAGCCGAGCGCCGACAACGCTGACCAAACGCCGCCCGAGGAGAACGATATCCGCGTCGTGCCTGAGGGCGAACCGCTGGAGACCGCACCACCCGCAGAGGCGCCGCCGCCGGCCACGGCTCCGGCCGCCAACGGGTCGCCATAGATGCTGATACTGGGTATCGAATCATCGTGCGACGACGCCGCGTGCGCGGTGCTCGAGACCGAGCGCGCCGGCGCGGTCACGCTGCGCGCCAGCGCGGTCGCCAATCAGGACGCGATCCATCGGCGCTATGGCGGCGTGGTCCCGGAACTGGCCTCGCGCAATCATCTGGTCACCATCCTGCCGGTGATCGAGGACGCGCTCGAGGCGGCGGGCTGCGGGCTCCGCGAGATCGACGGTATCGCGGTGACGCGCGGACCCGGGCTGGTCGGCTCGCTGCTGGTCGGTCTGATGTGCGCCAAGGGGCTCGCGCAAAGCCTCGCGATCCCGATGGTCGGGGTAAACCATCTCGAAGGTCATCTGCTCGCTCCGCTGCTCGAAAATCGACTCGCGATGCCCTACCTCGCGCTGGTCGTTTCCGGCGGTCACACCGCGCTGTTCGTGGTCGAGGATTTCGGGCGCTACCGCGAGCTCGGCCATACCCGCGACGACGCCGCTGGCGAGGCCTTCGACAAGGTGGCGAAGCTGATGGGGCTGGGCTATCCGGGCGGCCGCGTGATCGACGAACTGGCGCAGCGCGGCGACCGCCAGCGCTTGCGGCTGCCGCGCGCGCGGCTGCGCGGCGCGCCACTCGACTTCAGCTTCAGCGGTATCAAGACCGCGATCGCGATGTTCCTCGCCTCGCCGGCGCAGGCCGGTGTGCGCGCCGAGGATCTCGCCGCCAGCTTCCAGGAGGCGGTGGTCGACATGCTGATCCGGCCGACGCTCGCCGCCGCGCAGGGCCTCGCTACCGACACTATCGTCATCACCGGCGGTGTGGCGGCGAACTCGCGGCTGCGCGCCAAACTTACCGCCAGCGCCGCCGCCGAGGGGCTCCGGGTAGTCGCCCCGTCATTCAAATTCTGCACCGACAACGCCGCCATGATCGCGCTGGCGGGCAGCTATCGGCTGTTGCGCGGCGAGCGCGATCCGCTCGACCTCGACGCCGAGGCCAATCTCGCGCTTTGAGCAACCGCCGCCGAGCCATCCCAGCCGGCGGCGCGCCGCCGGCTGCCGATCCGCTCCACGACCTGGAACATCCGGCGGCGGCGCTGATGGCGGCGCGGGTCCGGCCGGCGAAATCGCGCGGCCAGAATTTCCTGGTGCAGGCGCGAGTCGCGGATCGGATTGTCGCAGCCGCCGCGCTCGAGCCCGCCGACGAAGCCGTCGAAATCGGCCCCGGCCTCGGCATCCTGAGCGAGCGCATCGCTGGCCGGGTGCGCAAGTTCACGATGGTCGAGCTGGATCGCAACCTTGCCGAGGCGCTGCGGCGACGCTTCGCCGGCGACCCGCAAACCCAGGTGATATGCGCCGACTTCCTCACGCTCGACCTGACCGCGCTGGTCGATCGTCCGCCGGTCAAGCTGGTCGGCAATCTGCCCTTCAACGCCGCCGCCGCGATTCTGCACCGCCTGTGCGATTTTCGTGAGCTCGTAGCGCGGATGGTCCTGATGTTCCAGCGCGAGGTCGGCGAGCGGATTCGCGCGCCCCGGGGCAGCCGTGAGCGCTCGGCGCTGAGCGTCTTCACCGCGCTTTACTGGGAAGTCGAGGATCACTTCCGGGTGCTGGCCGGCAGTTTCCATCCGCGGCCCAAGGTCGACAGCGAGGTGATCGTCTTTCGCCCGCGCCCGGCGCTGCCGTTCGATCGATCCGAGGAGGGCGCGGTGCTCGAAACGGTGCGCGCGGCGTTCTCCGCTCCGCGCAAGGCGCTTCGCAATCCGCTCGCCCATCGCCTCGGCCTGCCGGCGCCGGCGGTGGCCGCGGCGCTCACCGCGATCGACGTCGATCCGACGGCCCGCGCCGCGGCGCTCGAGGTCGACGACTTCGTGCGCATCGCACGGGCTCTTGTCGTGCGCCGCGCGAAGCCCTAGGCTCCAAGGCGCCGCATGCCTGAACTGCCCGAGGTCGAATCGCTCAAGAACTCGCTCGCCCCGCTGCTGGCCGGGCGCACGATCGTCCGCGCCACGATCGCCGAGCCGCGTCTGCGCCGCCGTCTGGCGCACGACTTCGGCGCGCGGATGGCCGGCCGGCGCATCGAGCACCTCGCCCGCCGCGCCAAGTATCTGCTGATGGCGCTGAGCGGCGACGAGGTGCTGCTGATCCATCTCGGCATGAGCGGCAGCCTGACCTATCGCGACCAGAGCTTCGTGACCGACTCGCTCGACCCGGCCCACGACCATGTCGCCTTCGAGCTCGACGACCGCAACCGCCTGGTTTTCAATGATCCGCGCCGCTTCGGCCTGATGAAGCTGGTGAGCGCCGCCAAACTCGCGGCGAGCGCCGAACTGAAGGCGCTGGGACCGGAGCCGACCGGTCCGGAGTTCAACGTCGATTACCTGCACGGCAAGGCGCGCGGGCGGCGGGTCGCGGTCAAGAACCTGCTGATGGACCAGCGGATCGTTGCCGGGGTCGGAAATATCTACGCCTCGGAGATCCTGTTCCGCGCCGGGGTGCGGCCCAGCCGTCGCGCCGGGCGGCTGCGGCGCGCCGAAATCGAGCTGATCGTGCGCTGCACGCCGGCGGTGCTGCGCGAGGCGATCGGCAGCGGCGGCACCACCTTCAACGACTACCTCGACGGGCGCGGACGCGAGGGCGCCTTCCGGCCGCAGGTTTACGATCGCGCGGGGCAGCCGTGTCCGCGCTGCACCACGCCGCTGCGGCAAATCGTCATCGGCCAGCGCTCGAGCTTCTTTTGCCCGGCCTGTCAAAAATGATCGCGCGGCGTACCACGCCCTTGCGATCGCGCGCCCACCCCATCAAGCTCTGACCGGCGGAGCCGTTCGATGAGATGTGTGCAGTGTGGAAACGAGATGGCGCAGGGCGCGGTGTTCTGCTCGCGATGCGGCGCGCGACTGTCCGCCGCGCGGCCGGCCGCGCAACGCGAATTCGCGCTGCTCAGGGTATGGCCGTCGTGGTGGGAATTCAGGGGACCGATTATCCTGGCGCTCGCCGCGCTCGGCGTCGGCGTCTACCTGCTGTTCACCAACCGGCAGGCCTGGGGCGCGGTGCCGGTGCTGTGGATGCTGGGCTTCCTGATCTTCGTATTGACCGCGATTGTGCGTCGCCGGACTAGCTGGAGCCTGACCTCCGAGCGGCTGATCGAACGGCGCGGGTTGCTCGCCAGCCGCGAGCGCCATATGGAACTGGCCGATATCCGATCGGTCGAAATCGACCGCCGGGCATCGCAGAAGCTGCTCGGGCTCGGCGACGTGATCGTCGCTTCGGCGGCCAGCGCGGAATTTTCGATCCGGCTGATCGGCGTCGCCGATCCCCATGCGATCGCCGAGAAAATCCGCCAGGCCCGGCTCAAGCGGCTGGCCTGAACGGGGGCGATAGACCTGCGCCGGGCGCACGGTTAAGCTGGCGGCGCAGGCGGAGGTGAGGCGGCGATGATCGAGATACCGCGCGAACTGGGTGGGCTTATCGCCTTCGTGTTTGGCGCGGCGATCGGCAGCTTCGTCAACCTGGTCGCCTACCGCCTGCCGCGCGAGCTCTCGATCGTGCGGCCAAGGTCGTTCTGTCCCCGCTGCCAGCGGCCGATCCCGTGGTGGGCGAACGTTCCGATTCTGGCCTATATCTTCCTGCGCGGGCGCTGCCTGATGTGCGGCGCGGCGATCCCGTTGCGCTACCTCCTGACGGAGCTGGCGCTGGCCGCCATCGCCGCCTACCTGTACTTGAATTTCCCGCTGCCCGACGCGATCGCGCGCTTCGTGTTTTGCGCCGCGCTGTTTATCGTCGCGCTGATCGATTACGACTGGCGCCTGATTCCCAACCTGATCACCTTCCCCGGCATCCCGATCGGCTTCGTCTTCGCAGCGTTGGCGATGCCCGAGATCGGCTGGAAAAAGTCGCTTCTCGGTATCGCGCTTGGCGGCGGCGCGCTGTTCATCACCGGCGAGGCCTACCGCCTGGTGCGCGGGCGCGAAGGGGTCGGGATGGGCGACGTCTGGCTGCTCGGCATGACCGGCGCGTTCCTGGGCTGGGCAGGCGTGCTGTTCACGCTGTTCTTCGGTTCTATCCTGGGCAGCGTGGGCGGCCTGGCGGTCGCGCTGGGCGGCGTGAAGCTGCCAGTGCCGGTGGCGGAGCCGGGCGACGAGCCGCAGCAGCAGGACAGCTCGATTCTGCGCACCGAAGTTCCGTTCGGTCCGTTCCTCGCGCTGGCGGCGGGAATTTTTGCGCTCTTTCAGCCCGCGCTCATCCATTGGTATCTTTCCCATTGATGGGCGCAGGGGTTTTTATCACGCTCGAAGGCGTCGAGGGCTCGGGCAAGACCAGTCAGGCCAGCCTGCTCGCCGAGTCATTGCGCGCGGCGGGCCGCCGCGTGACCGTCACCCATGAACCCGGCGGCACCCGAGCCGGCCAGGCGATTCGGGCGATCTTCCTCGACCCGGCGGTCTCGCTCGAGCTCGCGGCCGAGTTGCTGCTGGTGCTCGCCGACCGCGCCCAGCACGTGCGCGAAAAGCTCAAGCCCGCGCTGGCAGCGGGCGAGATCGTGATTTCCGATCGCTATGCCGATTCGACCGTCGCCTACCAGGGTTATGCGCGCGGCTTCGATCTCGATTTTCTGCGCAATCTGAACCGGCTCGTCATCGATGGCACGATGCCCGACCTGACGATCGTGCTCGATTGCCAGGTGCCGACCGGCCTAGCCCGCATCAAGCGCCGCATGAGCCGCGGCGCGGCGCGCCGGCCCGACCGCTTCGAGGGTGAGGATGCCGAGTTCCACGCCCGCGTGCGCGAGGGCTTTCTCGCCATCGCACGCGCCGAGCCGGAGCGTGTGGCGGTGGTCGATTCCGAACAGCCGATGGAGACGGTGCGCGCGGAAATCCGCCAGCTCGTCGAGCGGCTGCTGGAACGTCGATGCCCCTAGACGGCCTGCGCGGCCATCGCGAACTCTACGCGCGCCTGCTCGCCGAGCTGCACAGCCGCCCGGCGCACGCCTACCTCTTCGCCGGACCGGGCGGGGTCGGCAAGGCGCTGCTGGCCGAGGCGCTGGTCCATAGCCTGTTGTGCGAGCGGACGCGTGACGCCGGCTTCTGTTGCCGTCCCGATCGATGCCCGGTGCGCGAGGCGGCCCGTGCGTCCACCAGTCGCGGCGCGGCGCCGGCCGCACGCTGCGAGTGCTGCGCGGGATGCGTCCAGGTGGCAACCGGAGTCCATCCCGACTTCATCCGGATCGGGCGCGCCGCGGGACGCACCGAGGTTTCGATCGAGCAAGTGCGCAACCTGATCGCGCGGCTGGGAACACGGCCGGCGCGGGCACCGATGCGGGCGGCGATTATCGACGACGGCGAAACGCTAAACCTCCCGGCCCAGAACGCGCTGCTGAAGACCCTCGAGGAGCCGCCGGGCTTCACGATTATCTTTTTGATCGCGCACAGCGAGCGCGCCCTGCTCGAGACCGTGCGATCGCGCCTGCGGATGGTGCGCTTCCCGGCACTCGCAGCGGCGGAAATTGCCGCGATCCTGATCGAACGGCTGCAGCTCGAGCCCGAGCGCGCCCAGGCGCTGGCGTTGCTGGCCCGCGGCAGCGCGGCGCACGGCTTTGCACTGGCCGCAGGCAGCGCGCCGCCGATGGCCGAGTTGCTGGGGGCGCTCGAGCGCGCGGCGACGATCGATTTCGCCGCGGCTCAGGCGCTGGCGCAGGATTTCTTCGCCAGCCGCGCCGAGGCGCTGGGTAATTTCGAACTAATCGCCCGGCTGCTCGAGGAAATGCTATGCTGCAAGCTGCTCGGCGCGCAGTATGCGGAGGATCGTCCTGCCGCCGGCGCCGAGAATATGCGCGCGATGGCCGGACTGGTTGATCGGCTCGAGCTGGCCGCCATTCTGACCGCCCTGGAAGGCGCGGTACGCGCCGCCACCGCGGTCGAAGCGATGGCGAATCCGCGGCTCCAGGCGGAAAGCTGGTGGATGGAGGTCGCGCGGGCAGCACGGGGGGAAGCGTGAATCAGGATATCGATCCTTTCGACAATGACGGCGACGAGCTGCCGAGAATCGTCGGCATAAGTCTGCAGTCGGTCGGCCATATCGAAAATTTTCTGGCCGGCGATCTCGCGCTCAAACGCGGCGACCGCGTGCTGGTCGAGAGCGAGGCCGGGACGCGCGTGGGTACGGTCGAGATCGAGCCGCATGAACCGGCCCGGACGCTCAACCTGGCCGTCCTCAAGACGGTGACGCGGCCGGCCAACGATGACGACTTCCAGGTCGAGTCCGACAACCTGGCGCGCGAGGCCTACGCACGGCGGCTGGCGGTCGAGAAGATTCGCGATCGCGGCGTGCCGATGAAGCTGGTCAACGTCGATTATTCGTTCGAGGGCCGCAAGGCGACCTTCTATTTCACCGCCGAAGACCGCGTCGACTTCCGCAACCTGGTGCGCGATCTCGCCAACCAGCTCAACGTCCGGGTCGAGATGAAACAGATCCGCGCGCGCGACGAGACCAAGGTCACCGGCGCGGTCGGCCCGTGCGGGCGCGAGCTGTGCTGCTCGTCATGGCTGCGGGATTTCGAGGCGGTCACGGTCAAGATGGCGCGCGAGCAGGGGCTGGCGCTCAATCCCTCGCGGCTGGCCGGGATGTGCGGGCGGCTCAAGTGCTGCCTGCGCTACGAGTACGGCACTTACGTCGAGCTCAAGCGCAACCTGCCGGGCCTCGGCAAGCGCGTGCAATCGGTCAAGGGCGACGGCAAGGTGCTGCGCCAGAATATCCTCAAGCAGACCGTCACGCTGCAGCTCGAAGGCGAAGGCGGCGTGGTCGAGGCGACCCTGGAAGATCTGGTCGATCAGCGCGCCCATTGACGCCCCCGGGCTCGCCGGATCGCTGCGCCGGGCGGATAACGTTCGCCGATGTCTGAACCGATTCATATCACCACCGCGATTTTTTACTGCAACGGCACGCCGCATGTCGGCAGCGCCTACGAAGCGCTCGCGGCCGACGTCTTCGCCCGCTATCAGCGCCATCGGCGCGGCGCCGATCGAGTCAGCTTTTTAAGCGGGACCGACGAGCACGGCGACAAGATTCGGCGCGCCGCGCAGGCCGAAGGACTCGCGCCCAAGGCCTACACCGACAAGATGAGCGCGCTGTTTCGCGAAGCCTGGGCAGGCCTCAACGTCAGCGTCGACTACTTCGTCCGCACTACCGACCCCGAGCACGAGAAATTCGTCCAGCAGATGCTGCTCGAGAGCAAGCGACGCGGCAATATCGAGCTGCGCGACTACGAGGGGCTCTACTGCGTCGGCTGCGAGCGCTTCTATACCGAAAAGGAACTGAGCGACGGAAAGCTTTGTCCGACGCACAACACGCAGGTCGAATCGATAAGCGAGAGCAACTACTTCCTCAAGATCGAACAATATCGCGAGCAGGTCCGCCGCCACGTCCTCGCGCATCCCGATTTCATCCGCCCCGAGCGCTACCGCAACGAGGCGCTCAACATGCTGGCCGAGCCGATCTCGGACCTCTGCATCTCGCGCCCCAAGTCGCGCCTGGAATGGGGTATCGAGCTGCCGTTCGACGATCGCTACGTCACCTATGTCTGGTACGACGCGTTCTGGGCCTATGTCAGCGAGCCGGCGCGCCAACTTGGGTTCGAGCGTTTCAAGCGCGAGATCTGGCCGCACACTGAACATTTCATCGGCAAGGACATCCTCAAAACCCACATCGTCTATTGGCCGGCGATGCTGCTGGCGGCCGGTTTCAGCGAGGACGAGCTGTTCAAGCATCTCAACGTCCACGGCTGGATGAACTTCGGCGGCGCGCGGATGTCGAAAAGCTCGGGCAACGTGCGCGACCCGGTCTCCTACGAGCGCGCTTTCGGCGCCGACGTGCTGCGCTACTTCGTGATGCGCGAGGTGGTCTACGGACTCGACGGCGACTTCTCCGAGGAGCGCCTGGTCGAACGCTACAACGCCGACCTCGCCAACGATCTCGGCAACCTGGTGAGCCGTGTGCTCGCGATGGCGCAGCGCTATCTGAAGGGCGAGGTCACGGTGGCGGCGGGCGTAGATCATGATCAGGAACAGGACCGGATCCTGATTACGGCCATCGCCGGTTTTGGTCCGACGGTCGATGCGCACGTCGATCAGCTTGCGTTCCATCGCGCGCTTGAAGCCATCTGGGGCGCGCTCGACGTCGCCAACAAGTACGTCGCGGCAACTGCGCCGTTTACGCTGGCGCGCGATCCCGCCAACCTGCCGCGGGTCGCAAAGATCATCGCCAACCTGCTCGAGAGTCTCAGGGTCGTAACCTACGTGCTCGAACCGTTCATGCCGGTGACGGCGCGGCGGATGGCCGAGATGATGAACCTCGATGACGAGCTGCTGCGCAAGCCGTTCGGCGCAGGCTTGCAGCCCGGCCATCGCGTGAACCCGCCGGTCGCGCTGTTCCCGCGCATCGAGAAGACTGCGAAGTGATTCCGCCGGCGTACGCCGGCTTCTCACGATGGCGAACCTCTGCGATAGCCACTGTCATCTGGCCGATGAGCGTATCCATGCCGACCTCGCGGGCGTGCTCGAGCGCGCCGCCGCGGCCGGCGTCGGACCGATCGTCGCGGTCGGCGCGATCGGCACTATCGAGACCGATCGGCTGACGGTCGAAATCGCCGCGCATCACGCGGGCGTCCACGCCGCGATTGGGGTTCATCCGCACGACGCCGCCGACTGCGATGAGTCGCGTCTCGACGAGCTTCGCGCGCTGGCCCGCTCGGCGAAGGTCGTTGCGATCGGCGAGAGCGGGCTGGATTTTCATTATATGCGCGCGCCGGCCGAGGCCCAGGAACAGGCGCTGCGGCGCCATCTCGAACTCGCCGCGGAACTGGGGCTGCCGATCGTGATTCACTGCCGCGACGCCGAGCGGCGGCTGCTCGAAATCGTGCGCGAGGTCGGGATGCCGGCGGCCGGCGGCGTAATCCACTGCTTCACCGGCGACGCGGCGGCCGCGCGCGAGTTCCTCGCCCTCGGCTTCCACATCTCGTTCTCCGGCATCGTGACGTTCAAGAACGCCGCGCCGCTGCGCGCGGTGGTGCCGCTGGTCCCCGACGATCGCCTGATGGTCGAGACCGACGCCCCCTATCTCGCGCCCGAACCGTATCGCGGGCGCAGCAACGAACCCGCCTATCTGCCACGCACGCTCGAAGTGGTGGCCGGACTGCGCCATCAGGAGCCGGCGGCGCTCGCCGCGATCGTAAGCGCCAACAGCGCGCGACTGTTCAGACTGCCGCTCGTCTGACTCCGCGGCCCTTCGCCGCAACCGGGCCATTTCACATTCGGGGTGGCTGTGGGGTTATAAGGTTCGATGGCATCGACAAGCCGCCTGGCAATTCCGCCGATTTTCGAAGACGCGGTCAGAAGTCATGAGCGCGAGCTGATGCGCTACCTGATGCGCGCCACCGGCGACCGCGAGGACGCGCTCGATCTCTTCCAGGAGACCTGGCTGCGCGCCTATCGGGCCTACCCTGCGCTGAAAGCGGAGACAGTGTTGCGGCCGTGGCTTTTCAGAATCGCTGCCAACCTGTGCCGCAATCGCGCGCGCGATCGGATGCGACGGGCGCGCGTGATGGTTAACGACGATCACGAGCTGATCGATCGCGCGGCGGTGGCGGGCGGCGATGGTGCCATCGCGCTCGGCAGTGCGATCAACGCTTTGCCGCTCAATCAGCGGCGTTCGCTGATCATGCGCAAGCTCGACGGCCTGAGCTACGGCGAGATTGGCAGCTCGCTCAAATGCTCGCCCGCGAGCGCGCGCGCCCATGTTTACCAGGCCCTTAAGAAACTCCGGCTCGCAACCGACTGAAAACGGATGAACCAGACTATGAGCGCAAGCGCAGGAAAGCGGAAAGTTGACGACGAACGAACCATCGACGCGTTGGTCGAAACCGCGCATCGGCGGATGGCGCCGCGGCTGGCGCGCATCCGGCGCCCGCGGGCGCGGGTCGGGACGGTCGGCTCGCCGCTCGGACGATTGCTAATCGCGATGAGCGAGGCCGGGATCGCGATGATCTACTTTCTCGATGTTCCGCAAGCCAACGCCGGCGATGCGATCGCGATGCTGCGGCGGCGACATTTCGACCTGATCGAGGATCAACCGGCCGTGGCCGGGGTCGGCGACGAGATTCGACGGTTCGTGGCGGGCGACCTCGCGGCGCTGGCCACACCGGTCGATCTGAGCCTGGTGGTGAGTCCCTTCCAGCGCCGCGTGCTGGAGCGGCTGCGCCGGGTGCCGCCGGGCGCCGTGATGTCCTACCAGGCGCTGGCGGCCGCGATCGGCGCGCCGCGCGGCTCGCGCGCGGTCGGCAACACGATGGCGTCGAACCCGGTGCCGGTCTATGTGCCGTGCCATCGCGTGATTCGCTCGGACGGTTCGGTGGGCAACTATGGCGGCGGCGTCGGATCCAAGCTGAGATTGCTGCGCGCCGAGGGCTTCCGGATCGGCGCGGATCGCCGCGTCACGGCCGGCGCCGTGCTGGGCCATCAGCGCACCCACATCTATTGTCGCCCGTCGTGCAGCGCAGCGCGGCGGGCCGATCCGGCCCGGATGATGATCTTCGCCGATTCCGCGCGGGCGCGCGGCGCAGGTCTGCGCGCCTGCCGGCAATGTCTTCCGGATTAGCGGGGAGGCCGACGCGGCCGGGATAAAAAAGTGAGGTCGGGAGCGCGGCAAGTTGCGGCGCTCCCGGCGATAGCTATCTAGATCTGGCCGGCGGCGTCATTCGGTCTCGTTCTGCTGCTTCATCTGCTCGATCTCATGCTGCTGGCGCTGGATCTGCTGCTGCTGCTGCTGGATCTGCGACTGGGTCTGCGCCTGTTGGGTTTCGGTGTTCTGCATCGCGTTGCCGACCACGAACCCGCCGCCGGCACCCAGCGCGCCGCCGATCGCCGCGCCTGCGCCCGGAGCACCGACCGCCGCACCGATAATCGCGCCGGTAGCGGCGCCGAGACCGCCGCCGATCAGGGTACCCTTCTCACGGGTGCTGAGTGGTTGCCCCGAGCATCCGGCGAGGATCAGGAGCGCTGCGATAATGAACGCGGCGCGGGCGATTCCGGTTTTGTGCGCGGTAGCCATGTTTGCCATATCCAAACCCCTTCCTGGCTCCTAATTTTTCGCCACCCAGCCTACCCGCCTTCCCCGTTTGAGGAAATATGGCCGGGCCGCGGCGCCTGGATTACCACCAGCGCGCATGTCGCGAACGAGACCGCCAGGCCGCCGACGTCAAGCTTCGCGGTTGCATCCTGCCGCCAAGAGCATCGTCAGTGCAAGCCCCCGAAGATTGCGCCGGGACGCAACGGGAGCCTGGGACCGACGATGCTCGCGGCAGGCCTATGGAGGAGATGCGGATTGGGTTATTCGGTCTCTTGCTGCTGCTTCAACTGCTCGATCTGCTGGCGTTGCTGCTGGAGCTGCTGCTGTTGCTGCTCGACCGCCTGCTGGGTCTGCGCCTGTTGGTTTTCGGTGTTTTGCATCTGGTTGCCGACTACGAAGCCGGTACCGGCGCCCAGCGCACCGCCGATCGCCGCGCCGGCGGCCGGATGGCCAACGGCCGCGCCGACCAGCGCGCCGCCACCGGCGCCCAGAAGACCGCCGCCCAAGGTACCCTTTTCGCGAGTACTCAGTGGCTGACTGCCGGCGCAGGCTGCCAGGGTCATCATGGCGGCCAGCGCGAGCGCGGCGATCGTGGCAAAGGCTTTACTAATCATAACTACTCCCCATGCGTAAGGTTACTGGGTTTCCTGCTGACTCTTCATCTGCTGGATTTGCTGCTGTTGTTGTTCGATCTGTTGCTGCTGCTGCTGGATTTGCGACTGGGTCTGCTGATTCTGGGTCTCCTGATTCTGCATCGCGTTGCCGACCACCGCGCCACCCACCGCGCCGATACCGCCGCCGATCGCCGCGCCGATTCCCGGCGAGCCGACCGCCGCGCCGATGATCGCGCCGGTTGCCGCACCCACACCGCCGCCGACCAGGGTGCCCTTCTCGCGCGTGCTGAGCGGTTGTCCGGAGCACCCCATCGCGCTTGCCAAGGCCACCATCGCCAGCATCCCAACCAACATCGACCTCGTTTTCATCATCGCTCCTCCCTTAGACGTCAGCACGGTTCATGCCGTTTACCGAGGATGGATAAGCCTGCCCCGTAGCCCGCTTTGACTCCAAATCATCCATTCATTACTGGCGAATACCCGATTTCGTGCGCCAATATCCTCAACCCGGACGGTCTGAGCGATACTCCCCGAAGAACTTTAGGCAACTTGTATTATACCGACGATTCAGCCCGAACTTAATGGCTGCGCGAGAGGCCTCGTCAAGACTTGGCGGCGGGGCTCGATCTGCCAGCGCCCCGGCAGAAGGTCGCCGGCAGATCGATTCCGCTTACCAGCCGATGGCGCGGGCCGGGAAGATACCAGTCAGGTAGCCACGCGGGTCGGCGCCGCCGGTCAGGACCCCGCGCTCGCGATCGATGGCCGCGGCCAGCACGTAGCCTTCACTGTAAGCGGGGCCGACCTCGACCTGATGACCACGCGCGACCAGCTCATCGCGCACCCGCGGCTCGATCCGCTCCTCGACCTTGAGGAAGCCCGGGTAAGCGTCATGCGGCGCGAAGGTCGACGGGAAATGACGTGACGAGAACTTCGGCGCTTCGATCGCTTCCTGAATCTCCATGCCGAAGTCGACCAGGTTGACGAAGAACTGCAGCGTCCATTGATCCTGCTGATCTCCGCCCATCGTGCCGAACGCGATGAAGGGCAGGCCGTCGCGCGCCGCCAGCGACGGGGTCAGCGTGGTGCGCGGACGCTTGCCGGGCGCCAGCGCATTGGGATGGCGCTCGTCGAGGTAGAAGGTCTGCATCCGCGAGCCGAGCGGAAAGCCCAGCGTGTCGATCACGGGCGAGCTCTGGAGCCATCCGCCACTGGCGGTAATCGCGATCAGATTGCCCTCGCGATCGGCGGCGTCGACGTGCACGGTGCCGGCGCCCCATGGACGCATGCCGGGCGGCAGGCTGCCGAGCGGGCGCATTCCAATCGGATCGCCGGGCCGCAGATCGAGCGACGCGCGGCGCGGATCGACCAGTGCACGGCGCATCTCCGCGTAGGCCGGCGCGAGTAGCTCGTCCATCGGAACCCGGGTGAACTCGGGATCGCCGTAGTAGGCCTCGCGATCGGCAAACGCGAGCTTGGCGGTCTCGGTCACGAAATGGACATAGTCGGCGGAGTTGTGACCCATCGCGCGCAGGTCGGCGCCTTCGAGCAAGCGCAGATGCTGCAGGAAGACCGGCCCCTGGCACCATGGCCCGCACTTGTAGACCGTGTAGCCGCGATAGGCGACGCTCACCGGCACTTCGAAACGGGTGGTGAAGGCGGCTAAATCCTCGGCCCGCAGCAAGCCGTCGTGGCGCTTGGACCAGGCGTCGATCTCGCGGGCGATGTCGCCCCGGTAGAAGCGGTCGCGCGCGGCGGCGATTCCCGCCTCGCGGCCGCGGTTGCGCGCCCCGGCCTCAGCCTCGAGCAGGCGCTTGAAGCAGTTGGCGAGGGCCGGATTTCTGATCAGCGTACCCGCCGCGGGAAGCTTCTTATCCGGCATCCACAGCGCCGCGCTGCTCGGCCATTCGTTGAGAAAGCGGTCGGCGTTCATGCATAGCGGCCCGATATGCGAATTGACGGCGGGGCCGCCTTTCACCCCCGCCGCTTCGTAGCCGATTAGACCGGGATGGACCGGGAAGCCCTCTTCGCACAGCTCCATCGCCGGCTCGGCCACTTCCGCCAGCGTCATGGTGCCGAAGCTGGCGAGCACCGACAGCAGACCGTCGAGGGCGGCCGGCACCCCTGCTGCCAGCAAGCCATGGTCGGGGACGGCGTCGAGACCGCGCTCGCGGTAGGCTGCGATCGTGGCGCGCGCCGGCGCCATCATGTTGCCGTTGACCGCCACCACGCGGCGCGCTTTGGCCGCATAGACCAGCATCGGCGTTTCGCCGCCGATCGTGAACATGTGCGGATTGACGATGCCCTCGACCAGCGCCGCGGCGACCGCCGCGTCGATCGCGTTACCGCCGCGGTTGAAGATCCGCGCCCCGGCGGCGGCCGAGAGATCGTGCTCGGTCGCGATCATCGCCCGCTGGCCCATCACCTGAGGAATAAGCGTTTTCATCATTCGATGCTCCAAAAACCGCATCCTAGCCTAATCGGCAGTCGCGGACGAATCGCACCATGTTGACGATTTGCGACTCGCGATTGGCGCATTCCGGATAGCGGGCAGGCGACGATCGGGGGCCTCGCGCGACCGGCAGGATCAGGGAAATCGGGGCGCTCGCCAAGGCAAATCGGTGACGTGGATAGATCAGCATCGGTTCCTCCCGGACCATCTAAATTTCAGGACCGAAACTTGCTATACTCATCCGTGGGTGGGGGTTTGACCAGATCAGCAACCGGCTGGGAGGGGGTGTTAAATGACTCCGGATCCTTACACAGAACGAGTAGTAGGACGGCAGTGCAGGTTGTTAAAGCCCGTTCGTGATCAGCAGGGACGCGCTCGTTTCGAGGAGCATCCTCGAATCCTGCGCGAACTAATCAATCTCGGCCGCCGGATGTACCTGGTGGAATTCGAGGATCGCGCGACAACTTTCCTGTTTCCGAACGAAATCGCAATCGAGTAGCCGCTCGAATCGCGTGCATCTGCATGCGATTCGAGCATGATTTCGTTCCCGATCGGAGAGCGCTCACGAAGCCGCCAGGAAAGCCTGTGCGCGGTACAGCGCTACGATCGTCTTCGCGTCGGTAATCTCACCGTCCCGAATCATCCTGAGCGTTTCGCCCAAAGGAAATCGCACCACGCGAATGACTTCGTCGGGATCGTGTTGCTGCGTGCGCGCGCTCAAATCCCGCGCCAGGAAAAGCTCGATACGCTCGTCGCAAAAGCTCGGGATAGTGACGATCGTTCCAAGCTGCGCCCAGTTGCTGGCGCCAAGGCCCGCCTCTTCGCGTAGTTCGCGCTCGGCGCAGGCGCGCGAGTCCTCGCCCTCGCGCCGTGTTCCGGCCGGAATCTCCCACAGGTAGCCGCCGATCGCGTGACGCCATTGCTGGAGTATTGCGACCTCGCCGCGTTCGTCGATCGCGACGATCGCGGCGGCGCCGGGATGGCGGATGACGGCCAGGTCGAGCGTCAGGCCGTTGGGCAGCGTAGCGCTTTCAATGCCCACATCGACCACGCCCAGCTTCAGGACGGAACGGCGCTTGGGTGTCATCCTGCAAGGATGAAGCGGTCGCGGCCGCCGGCGCAAGCACCCGCCGATCGATTGGATCTGGTCGCACCGGGGCTAGCGCGACAGGAACACCGGGCAGGGCGCGTTGCGCAGCACGTACTCGGTGGTCGAGCCGAGCACCATCTCGATAATCCGGCTATGGCCGTACGCGCCGATAAACAGCAGGTCGGTCTCGGTGCGCTTGAGGAAACGGACGATCTCTTCGTGGGCGTGACCGCTCAGCAGCTCGAAGCTGGTCTCAGCCGGATAGCCTTGCAGATAGTTGCGGGCCTCGCCCAGGACGCGCTCGCCGAGCTTGGGATCGCGCGCCACGGTCGCCACCGCCAGCGGCGCCTTCAACTCGACGCTGAACTCGGCCGCCGCGCGCATCGCGCGTGCGGCGCGCTCGCTGCCGTCGTAGGCCAGCGCCAGTTGGCGGATTTCGCGGAACTGGCGCGGTGATATCAGCACCGGCCGCGGGCATTTGCGCGCTACGGTTTCGGCGGTCGAACCGAGCAGTCCGGTCGAGAAGCGCTCGTTGACGCCATGATGGCCGATCATCACGAGGTCGGCGATCTTGGCCCGCTCGCAGAGCTGATTGGGCACGATGCCGATATCCATGATGGTTTCGGCGGGCAGCTTTTCGCGCTCGGCGGCGGCCCGGAACTCGTCGAGCACGTTGCGGCCGCGCTCGGTCAGCACCTCGCGCATGCGGGAGGAGAAATCGAGGTATGGTTCAAGTCCGAGCGAACCTGAGATATCATGAAAAAATGATCCCTCGATCGAAACGATATCGACCACATGAAGACCATGGAGCGTCGCCCCGAACCGCCGCGCAAGATTGAAGGCGAACATCTGCGCATTGCGCGAATGCTCGGACGTGTCGATTCCGACCAGGATGGTCTTTATCACCGGTTTGAATCCTGCCCCCGGAACCGCGATATCATGGGCTCCGGCGAATTAACAAGGGGAAGCGGCGTTGAGTGAGCAGGCGGCCAGAGGATTGGCGCGGCTGGTCGAGGAGCTGGTCGAAGCGGCCGGCCGCTGCGGCCTGGAAGTGCGGCGCGAAAAGATCCTGCGCGAAATCGGCTACCGGGCGCGCGGCGGCGCTTGCCGGCTGCATGACAAGAACCTGCTGATCATCGACCGCGATCAGCCGCCTGCCGATCAGATCGAGATCCTGGCCGACGCGCTGCGCGATCGCGACCTCGAAACGCTCTACCTCTCGCCCGCCGCCCGCCGCCTGTTGCAGGGCGGACCCGAACAGGGTTAGTCAGGTTCTATGGCGCGCCTCGAGCAGAGCGCGGGGCCGGGCCGCACGACCGTCGAGCGCCGCCGCGGCGGCGACCCGATCACCGAGCGCTTGCAGCTGTTTCACGCCCGGCTCAAGGAGCGCGGGCTCAAGTCGACCGGCCAGCGCGACGACATCGTGCGGGTGTTCTTCGAGCTCGGCCGCCATATCAGCGCCGAAGAGCTCTACGCCGAGGTTCGCAAGATCAATCCCCACGTCGGCTACGCGACCATCTATCGCACGCTGCGGCTGTTGACCGAGTGCGAGCTCGCTTCCGAGCGCCACTTCGCCGAGGACCAGGCCCGCTACGAGGCCGCCGGCAAGCATCATCACGATCACTTCATCTGCGAATCCTGCGGCAAGATTATCGAGTTCGAGAACGAGGGCCTCGAGCGTATCCAGCAGGCGGTCGCGCGCGAGCTGGGCGCCGAGCTGACCCATCACCGGCTCGAGCTGTACGGCCGCTGCGCCGAATGTCGCCGCAGCCCGAGCCAGTAACCGAGGGAGGAACCCGCTTGGCAAGCGTGCCGAACATGCTCGAGGGCTACCGGGTGCTCGATTTCAGCCACTTCGTGGCCGGACCGACCTGTGCGCGAATTCTGGCCGAGATGGGCGCCGAGGTGATCAAGATCGAACGCAGCGCGCACGGCGAGCACACCCGTAATTTCGGCGTGATCGCCGACGGCATGAGCACCTACTACTTCCAGCACAATCACAGCAAGCTCGGCATCGCGCTCGATCTTCGCAATCCGCGCGCCTGTGATCTGCTCTACCGGATGATGCCGAAGATCGACGTGGTGGTGGAGAATTTCGCGCCCGGCGTAATCGCCGGGATGGGCTTCGGCTACGAGACGCTGAAAAAGCTCAACCCGAAAATCGTCATGTGCTCGATTTCGGTGGCCGGCCAGACCGGTCCGCTCAACCGCATCCCGGGCTACGACTACGTCGGCCAGGCCTACGCCGGCATCACCGAGCTGATCGGCGAGCCCGACCTGCCGCCGGTGGTACCGGCGATGGCGATCGGCGACATCTCGACCGGCGTGGCGGCTGCGATGGCGATCGGCTTTGCGCTGCTCAATCGCGAACGCACCGGCGCGGGCCAGTATATCGACGCCTCGATCCTCGACACCTACTTTCACATGCACGAAATCAGCGTGCCGGTGGTGGCGCTGAGGCCGGGCCGCTACAAGCCTCGGCGCACCGGCTCGCTGCATCCCAACATGAGTCCGTGCGGCGTTTTCAAGACCGGCGAGGGCTTCATCTTTCTGATCGTGCAACAGCACGAGATGGCGCGACTGTGGCGGGCGATGGGCGATCCGGCGGCCAAGGACGATCCGCGCTTCGCCACCAATCGCGATCGGATGCGCAACAATCCGGCGATTCGCGAGCTTATCCAGAATTGGCTCGATAGCTTCCCCGACCGCAGCGCGGCGCTGGCCGCGCTCGAGGCGCAACGCGTGCCGTGCGCGCCGGTGCTGAAGCTCGAGGAGACGATGGCGCATCCCCATCTGCGCGAGCGCCAGACCGTGCGCCACACCCGCGATCGCGCGATCGGCGAATTCGACGTGCCCGGAATGCCGGTCAAGTTTTCCGGCTGGGCGCAGAAGAGCGAGTTGCGCGCGCCGCGGGTCGGCGAGGACAACGAGCGCGTGATGCGCGAGTTGCTGGGGCTCTCGACCGCCGAGATCGAAGCGCTCTACGCCGATCAGATCCTGCTGCGCCAGCCGCCGCCCGCGCCGGCCTCCGAGCAAAAGTAAGCGGGCTGGTGGGGGGACAAGCGATCGGTTTCAACAGCGCCCCTTTCGCGAAATTGCCGATAATCTGAACAGTTGCTGCGCGATTCGTTGGCGGCTGGCGTGCCGCCATGTCATTTCGTTCAACAAATGTCGTGGCACAGCTATTGCGGTATAGCGGCGTGGGCAAGCGTTGCCCGCTGATCGTGCACGCAGATCGTCAACTGATCGCGGCGCGCGAACCGATGCCGGGTTTGTAATCTATTAGGAGAGCTAAAAGGATAAATGAGTAGAGCGAGCGTCGCGTGGATTTCTGCCATCTTTATGTTGCTGGCAGTGTGTTCGCAGCCGGCCTGGGCCGAGGAAGCGGGCGAAGCATCCGCGCCTATCCCGATGACGGCGGCGCAAATCCCGACCGTGCGTGGTCCGATCACGCCGGACACGGTGATCACCCCGAGCAATTGGCAGCAGTACAAGGAATACATGCCTGATGGGATGCAGGCGCTGTTCAGAGGCACCGCGGTCTGGAAGATGCCGGCGGACTTTCAGATGGTGGTCGGTCCCACCCATCAGTATTCGATGCCGGCGCAGTTCAACGCCGACACCGAGAAGTACAGCCACTCGGTGAAGATCGTGGACCTGCCGGGCGGTGGTCACGCGGTTACGGGTTATGTGGCCGGACTGCCCTTTCCCAACGCGAGCGGACCGCAGCGCGGCTGGAAGCTGCTGGTTGACCTCTGGTACGTCTATACGCCGTATCTGTTGTGCGGGCCGTTCACCTTTCATCTGGTCGATCGATTCGGCAATACCAACACGGAGACCGGCTTTGCGGTAAATCGCCGCCTTTCGCATATCAGCGACTTCGGGCAGCCGATCAACGATCCGCAGGCGCACGGGCTGTTCTACAGTCAGGAGTTCGCCCTGATGGAGCCGGAGCAGGCCCGCTACACGACCATCCTGAATATCCATTACGACGATCCCAGCAAGGCGCAGGACACCTTCATCTTCATCCCCGCGATGCGCCGGGCGTTGCGGCTGTCGTCGGCGGCGCGATGCTCGCCGTTCGCCGGTTCAGATCTCACCCAGGACGACGCTTTCAAGAGCATGTTCAACGGCGATTACCGAATCTTCAACTCGCGCGTGGTACGCGAGGGCTATGCACTGGCCTTGACTCAAACTCCGAGCTCCAGTGCGATCGCGAATCTCAATAGCTACTTCAAGCCGTTTTTCTTTCCCAAGCCTTCGCTGGGGAAATGGGAAGCGCGTCCGGTCTGGGTGCTCGATGTCAGGCGCATACCTTCGCGGGCCGCGGGCTATTGCTATGAAAAGAACCTGTTGTACCTCGACAAGGAGTCCTACATCGCGCTCTGGAAAGACGGCTACGATAAGAGCGGACATTTGTGGAAGGCCTTTAACGACACCCAGTTTGCCCGCTTCGTGCCCCACGTCGGCGTGACGGTCCAGGCGCAGCAATGGTTCAACAATACGTGGGATATGCAGAACGGCCATCTCACGCTTGGCTTCGCCAACAATTCGATCAGCGGGCGTCCGTGGGCAGCCAACGAGCAGTGCAAGAACTTCGACGGCCAGAACTACGACGATGTCGCGCGTTACAGTTTCAGCAGCGGCCTGAGTGAAATCCTGCGGTAAGAATCGCAGCAGACCGTGGAGCGGGCTCGCCTGAAACCGTGGGGCCCGCTCGTTACCGGATAACTAATCGCCTGCAATGACCGCGCGGCGCCCGATTTATCGGGCGCCGCGCTTGTGCCTGCCGTCCGCGCCCGACAGTATTTCTTCGGATATGCCGAGCGATTCGAGAGGGACCAGCTATGAGCAGCCATAAGCATCAGTCGCCTGCCGCGTCGCAGCCGCAGCTTCATACACTTCCCGCCACGCCGGCCAACTGCTTCTGGGGATTTTTCGATAACTCGCGCGCGCCGGTGCTGCACGTGCATTCGGGCGACATAATTTCCGTCGAGACCCTGACCCATCAGGCCGGCGATGCGCCCGACCTGATGATGGATGACGGCGTGCGCGAGGTTTACGCGACCATCCCGATGAGTGAACGCGGGCCGGGCGTGCATATCATTACCGGACCGATCTACGTGCACGAGGCGCAGCCGGGCGACACGCTGGAGGTCAGGATTCTCGGCCTCGAGCCGCGCCTGCCGTATGGCACCAACCTCGCCGCCTGGTGGGGCGGCCTCTACGATGAGTTCCGCAAGGAGCGCATCACCATCTATCGCATCGATGCGGACTCGGGATGGGCGCGCGCGGCGTTCGCCTTCGACTATCGCAGCAGTCCGCGCTACGACGCACCCGGCACGATAATCGATCCCGACCCCAGCGGCCGCGAACCGGCGCTGGTCGACGTGACGGTTCCGCTACGGCCGCATCTGGGCGTGATGGGCGTGGCGCCGCGCGAAGCGGGGCGCATCAACAGCATCCCGCCGGCCGACTTCGGCGGCAACATCGACAACTGGCGCATCGGACCGGGCGCCGTCATGTATTACCCGGTCTTCAATCCCGGCGCGCTGTTCTTTGCCGGCGATCCGCACATGGCGGAAGGCGACGGCGAGCTCTCCGGCACCGCCATCGAGTCCTCCGCCAACGCCGTGCTGCAACTGTTCGTGCGCAAGGACTTTCCGACCGATCATCCGATCCTCGAAACCGCCAGCCATTGGTTCACGCACGGATTTGACGAGGATCTCGACCTCGCGATGCGGCAGGCGGCGCTCAAGATGCTGGCGTTCCTGACCTCGCGAAAAGGGCTTTCGCGAGACGAGGCCTACTCGCTGATGTCAGTGGCGGTCGATTTCGGGGTCACGCAGGTGGTCGATCAACGCAAGGGCATCCACGCGGCGTTGCCGAAGAATCTGTTCGGCAGAATAGTCTAGCGCGCCCCGCCGCCGCGATGCCGGCGGCGAGGCGCGCATCCGTAGCTATTGCATGATCGAGCTCAGACCCGACACGCTCGAATACAACTTCGCGTCGGTGTAGTTGATGCCGCCCAGGTTGGCGCACTGCTGGTTGGTGCCGAACGGCGGGTTGGTGATCCAGCCGCTGGCGTGGCTGTTCTGCTGATCCCAGCCTGCCACCAGGTAGTCACCGGTATACATCACCGGTCCCACGCCCGGCACGTCATGGGCGATCTGCTGGAAGGAAATTGACTTCCAGTACTTCATATTCTCGTCGTAAAGATCGGCCCAGGACTGCGTAAGCTGCTGCTTGTCAACATAGAGCATGCGCTTGCCGATACAGTAGCCCTTGCGTTGCGCCGGGATGCGCCGCACATCGAGCAGATAGGTAGGGCGTACCTCCCATTTGCCGACCTTGGGTCCGGGGAACAGCATCGGGTAGTAGTTGCTCATGTTGCTCGAGGCTTTTTCGTCCGCAACCGTGATGGCGAGGGTGTTGGGCTCGCCGACCAGGGTGGCGCCAAAGCGTACGATCCCGCCATTGAACAGCTGCTTGACGTCATCCTGAATGAAGTCGGTGCCGACAAACGGCGAGCATCGCGACGCCGCCGAAAGCCGCAGGGTGCGGCGCAGCGCCGGGATGAACAGGAACAGATCCTCGGGCTTGGTAGCGTCGTTGTAGTACAGCGTCAATTGCGTGGTGTAGCGCGATTGTTCGGGCTGAACCACCCGGGTGTACTCGGCGTAGTAAATTCCGCTGCCCGACGGGTCCATGGTCGGGACGCCCGGATCGCTGGTAAAGCTGAACTCGCGATAAATGGTGGAGGTGGTTTCGGTGGTCATGTTGCCGAAACGATCCAGCAGAAAAACCTTGTTGTTCGGATTACAGGTGATGTGCGGCACGTATTCGAACCAGCTGTTGACCAGTATCTCCCAGCCCTTCAGCGGTCCCGAGGGGGTTGGGAATGGCAACCCGGCAACGTAACCCTTGATGCTATGGCCGCCGTCCGGAAGATCCACGATCTTCACGAGCTTGCTGTATTTCTCGGTATTCTCCAGGTACTGCTTGGGCATGGGATAGTTATGGGTGGGGCCGATCTCCATCTTGAAATCGGCCGGGAATTTCCAGAAATACTGGCCCGAAAAGAGCGCCTGCAGCCCTTGCTGCATCGAACCTTTGTACTGCTGCCAGTTCTGCATCGTGATGACCGTGCCGGGCTGCGGCACACCGGCTTCGCTTTGCTGGGCGCGCACGCCGGTCGCCAGCATCATCGTCAGCAGCAGGCTCGCGCTGCAGCATAACGCGGTTATCGAGACCTTTCGCATAAAACGAGTTCCTCCAGAATATTTCGCGGCCCTCCGCGCTAATGTTCGGAGGGCCACGTCTGTAGAAGCAGGAGTCACGCCAGTGTCCGACGCTGGAAAAGTGAGCAATGGCGGCTGCGGGACGCTAGATAACGGCGTAATTATTGCGGAAAGTCCCGGGCTTCGATGGGCGCCCCGGGCGCGCTCAATCGGCTGCCCGATCCGGCAGCGTCAAACGCGTCAAGATTGGGCAGCCGGAGGCGACAAGCGACGACCCTCGGCGCGCCGATCGAAGTCCGCGCCCGGGGGATGTCGGGTCCTAGGTGAGTCCCCGGTTGAGCGCCGCTTCGAGCGCCCCGATATTAAGCTCGTGTCCCGCCGCCATCACCACCAGGAACCCCTTTAGGTTCTCGTCGGCGAGCAAGGGCACCTGCTCGTTGATTTTTCGGACCACCCAGCGCTGGCCGCGATTCAGGAGCTCGAGCTTGGCGCGCAGGTCGGGTAGCGCGCGTACCTTCTCGACGAAGTCGCCGGTACGGTTCGACGGGCGACCGCCGAGCCGGCGAACGTGCGCGGCCAGTTCACCTGCATAGTAGCCCTCGTCGTGTCCGACCTTCTTCAGCAATTCGCGCAGCTCGGCCGAACCGGCCATCGCGGTCAGCTCGTGCAGCACGCGACCGCCGGCCCGCTCCGCCTCGCCCATCAGATTGAGAAAGGCTTCCAGCTCGGTGTCCATAAGCTACCTCGCGCGGTCACCATACCGGCCTCAGCGGACAATAGGCCTGGCCGACCGTCTCCCGCATCATCGCGGCCCGCGCGATCCTGATGGCGGGCGCGAGCAGGCGCATCATCATCGGGCCCAGTGCTGCGGATTGATCGCCCCCACCGCCCAGCAGCCGATCGAACAATCCTGGCTGCTCGGGCAATTCCTCGAACTCGACCGGCTGCTTGGGACCGAGCTTCGCCAGGCGACGGGCCGCGGCCAGCGCGACGTCGAAACCGCCGAGCGCGTCGACCAGCTTGATCGGCAGCGCCTGCTCGCCGGTCCAGACCCGTCCCTGCGCGATCTTGTCGACCTGCGCGACCGTCATATGTCGCCGCTCGGCCACGATCTTGACGAAGTACTGGTAGGTATCGCCCAGGATCTGATCCTGGAAGATCTTCTCCTGCGCCGGGGTGAAGTCGGTGAATGAGTCGAACATCGTGACGTTGGCGCCGCGCGAGATGGCGCCGGAGTTGACGCCCAGCTTCTGCGCCGCCGCGGCGATGTTGAACTTGCCTCCGAGCACGCCGATCGAGCCGGTGATAGTACCCGGATCCGCGATCACCTCGCTGGCCGGCGTCGCCACCCAGTAGCCGCCCGAGGCGGCGTAGCCCGCCATGCTCACCACCACCGGCTTGCGATGGGCGGTGAGCTCGACCTGGCGGCGAATCAGTTCGGAGGCGATTACTGAACCGCCGGGTGAGTTGATGCGGAAAATTACGGCCCGCACGCTGTCATCCTTGCGCACCTCGCGAAACGCCTTGACTATTTCGTCCGATCCCATCGCCTCGCCATTGGGCGACAGCAACGGATCGAAGCCGCCCTGGCCGCGTTCGATCGCGCCGTCGCCGTAGATCACGGCGATGCGCGCGCGATGATGCAGCGACGGCAGCAGGTAGTCGCGCGCGTAGTCGGTGTATTTCAGAATCGGATGGAGCTGGCCGCCATGATGCTTGATGCGGTGGCGGAACTGGTCGTGGTATTCGAGCCGGTCGACCAGCTTGTCCTTCAAACCCTGCTCAGGGCTAAGCGGGGCCTGGTCGACCAGGGCCGTCAGCGCCGCGACCTGCAGATGGCGCTGGCGCGCCGTCTGCGCGACGATCTGGTTGAAGATGTCGCCGACCAGCGCCTCGTCCTCCTCGCGCTGCGGCGGGGTGAAGTCCTTTTGCGTGAAGATGTTGGCGGCGGTCTTGTACTTGCCGATCGCGTACATCTGCGGCTCCACGCCGAGCCAGTCCAGCGTGCCGCGCGCGAAAATTTCGCGGATGCTGACGCCGACCAGGTTCAACTCGCCCTGCGGCATCAGCGAGACTTCCTGGGCGGCGCTCGCCACCATGAAGGGCAGGTTGCCGGGACCGAAATCGCCGGCCGATTCCAGGTAGGCCGCGGTCCACTTGCCGTGAGCCGCGAAGTTGCGGATCATGGCGCACAACTCCTGCGCCTGGGCCAATTCCATCTGGGGATCGAACAGTTCGACCGCGAGCCCCGTGATACGCGGGTCAGAGGCGCCCTTGGTGAGCGCCTTGCGAACGACGTTGAGCGCCGTCTGATGCGAGCTGACCAGCCCCGCTATGCCGCTCTGCCCGCGCTCGAGCAGCGGGCCGTCGAGCTTCAGCACCAGCACCGAGTCGGGCTCCACCCGGTGGGTGAAAAAGTCCACCGCGATCGCGATTACAAAAATCACGATGGCGAGCACAACCATCCGCAGTATCCAACGCAAGAGCCGTCTGATCATGAAATCTCTCCGTTCTCCTACCTCGCGCCCTCGGCAACGCTCCGGGCTGTGACCGTCAACCATAGCAATTCCGGGCCGGCTAATCCGCGCCGGCGCGCCAACCGCGGGCGCTCACCCGGGAACCGGGAGACCAATCGGGCGGCGTCGATCGAAGGCCGCGGATGAGCGGAAGCGGCCGAGGCCCGATGAGCGCCGCGCGCCGTTTCTTCGCACGCGAGGAAATTCTCGTCGCCGCCACAGCGATCGGTTTCGCCGCCATCTTCTGCTGGCGCATCCTCGCGCATCTCACCTGTCGCGGCGTGGCCAACGACTGGGACATGTCTCTGACCACGCTTTGGGTAGCCGCCCGCAGCGTGAGTCACTTCCATCAACTGCCGCTATGGAATCCCTACGAATGCGGCGGAGTACCGCTCTTCGCCGATCCGCAGTCACGCATCCTGATGCCGTTTTTTCCGCTCTACCTGGCGGTCGGTCCCTTCGTCGGCCTGCATCTCGAGGTACTGCTCCATCTCGCGATCGCCTGGGCCGGCGGTTACGTGCTCGCGCGGGTGCTGGGAATCGGAAGGATGGGTGCGGTCGCCGCCGCTTGCACGTTTTCGTCCAGCTCCTGGTTTTTTCTCCACGTCGCCGCCGGACACGCCGTGTTCCTGCCGATGGCATACACACCCTGGATCGTGGCCTTTGCCTGGCTCGGCGCTACCCGGCGGCGGCTACGATGGGCGCTGTGGGCGGCTGCCCTGGTCGCCGTCACGATCGGCGAAGGCGGTGGCTACGCCGCAACGTTTCAGTTGATGATGGTGGCGCTGGTGATGGCGCCGCTGGTGCTCCTGAAGCGCAGCCTGTGGCCGATCTGGACGCTAATCACGGTGGCGGTTTTTGCCACCGGCTTTGCCGCCGTCAAGCTGGTCCCGGCGCTGGCCTTCTACCATCGCTACCCGCGGCCGGTCGACAGCGCGTACTGGGCGAAAGTATCGATCCTGCTGACCGCGCTGTTTTCGCGTCACCAGGATTTCTCTCGCGGCGGCCTGCCCTGGGGCTTCCATGAATACGGCGCTTACCTCGGACTCTTCATCGTACCGGCGCTCCTCGCTCTCGCCCGGCCGCGACGGGCGGCGCCGTGGCTCTTCGCGGGCCTGATGCTGTTCCTGCTGGCTCGCGGCAATACCTCGCCCGATGCGCCGTGGAGCATCCTTCATTCGCTCCCCGGCTTCCATTCCGAGCGGCTGCCCTACCGCATGCTGATGCCCTTCGTGCTGACGATCGGCGTGCTGGCAGGATTGGGAATCGATGTGATGGTGCAAAGCTTGCGCGGGTACGGCCGCATAGCGGCGGCTTTGCTGATCGCGGTCGCGACGGTCGACAGCTTCCTGGTCAGCACGCCGAATCTGCGTTACGTCGTGCAGAGTCCGCTCGAAAAGATCAATGCTGACCCGCTGTTCCGCGAATACAAGGCGCCCTTCTATTACAACGACATGCTCAAGACCGCGCTCGCCAATCGCGGCGCGGTTCAGTGCTACCAATACATCGCCATTCCAACCAATGTTGTCGGCTACAACCAGCCACAGTATCGGGGCGAGCAGTATATGCATGGCCCCGGATCGGTGCATCTGATCCGATGGACGCCGAATGCGCTGAGTTACGAGGTTGCCACCAGCGCCCCGACCACGCTGGTGGTCAATCAGAATTACGATTCGTCGTGGTGCGTCGCGAGCGGACGCGGCCGGCTTATCAACTACCGGGATCTGCTGGCGGTCGCAGTGCCCGCCGGCTCGCAGGTGATCGTGCTGCGCTATTCCGACCGCCGCCTGATGCTGAGCGCGGCGATCACGATACTGGCGATTTTATTGGCCCTGATAATCTGCCGCTTCGAGCGTCGGTCGCTCCCTTCCCGCGGCAGCCGTTTATCGTGAAGGCGCGAAAGATTATTTGATCGGCTTGGAACCGCGCAACGGCGTGCGTGCGACGCTCGCGTCGTCCAGATAGGTGTAACCGCCCAGCCGTGTCAGGAAGAGTTTCGTCTCAACCGCGGATCCGGCCAGATCGAGGCGCGCGGTCATGATGGCCGCGGTTGGCGTGGCATGGCGATAGCTGCGGTGGGTCAGCACTTCCGTCATCACGCGGCCGCCGCCAACCGCCGTGGGTGCGGGATGCTCGGGGCGCAGACCCAGGACATCGGCAATGGTCGGCGCTACGTCGGTATTGCCGGTGGGCAAGCGATCGACGAAATGGCGGCGGAAATCGGGGCCCACCGCGGCGCAGAAGTTGTGCAACTCACGCCGGCCCGCCGCCCCGTGGCCGCCCATCCCGGTGGTGAACTTATCCGACATGTCGCCATCGAGCGTGCCCAGCACCGGCCTTACCAGGGCTTGCGAGCGGTTTTTTACTCGCTGAGGCCGGCCGTCGGCGCCGAGGAAGAAGGCCGGGTTGTCGGGGCCGGTCAGCGTGCGATTGCTCTCGTCAGAGTTCTCGCGCATCGAAATAATCAGGTCAGGCGATCGCCCGGGATCGTCGAGCCCTAGCGCGCGCTCGTCAAACGTCCCTTCGATCCAGCCGTCACCCCCACGGGCCGAAATGCGCTTGAGCGCGGACTTCGGCGCACGTGAAAAAATCGGGCCGCACCACGGCTGGGCCTCCGCCAAATCCACGATCTTCTGCAGTTCCGCCTTGCGCGCGGCGAGGGAAGGGAACGCCTGAGGAGGCAAGTAAATTAGATCATTGCCCTGATCGCCGATCGCGATCACGTCGTCACTGTTTTGCGAATGCTTCAGGCCGGCGCCAACCAGCAGGCTGGGAAAACGGATCGCGGTGCCAAGGGTCACAAAGCCGTGATCCGAGACCACCATCAGATCGGTGCGATTCGCGACCCGGTGCGCCGCGATCGCGGCGCGCAGCCGGCCGAGATTTTGATCGTCCCGGGTCAGCGCCTCCAACGACGCTTCGGTGCCCAGGCCGGCCCAGTGTTGCGTGATGTCGGGATTGCGTTGCCACAGCACAATCATCGCCGGACGGCCGCTGTTGCTGGCGGCGATCGCCGCGGGCAGCGACTGGGCGATGACCGCGTCGGTATACCAGGCGTCGCGGGCGGTAAACGGAATACCGCCGGCGAATTTCGCGGGTAGCGGCCCGATTCGTTGCACCACCGCCGCCGCCATCGGCACGTCGTCAGCCATCAGCACCGGGCCTCCTGCTCCCGGTTCTGCGGCGAGCGAGTAGGTGAACTGCTTGCTGTCGAATAGAAAGGTTGGTCCGGATTTGTCGGCAACCGCGAGATAGCCATGGGCTTGCTGCACTCGCTGACCGATCGGGACGGCGCCAATCAGGCTGCCGTTGAAGTAGTTCGGTCGATTCAGCGCGACCAGCCCCATCGTGCTCTCGAGCGTGACCGGCTTCGCCATCGAGCCGGGCGGCGGAGCGACGCCCAGCGCCGCCAGCGCCGGCGGCAGATAGATCAGGTCGGCGAAAATTCCGGTGCGACCGGGCGGATAGCCGGTTGCCAGCGCCGCGGCGTTGACCATCGTGACGCTCGGGAAGATGGCGTGATGATGCGCGAAGTCCACCCCGTCATGTTCGAGGGCGAAGAGGTTGGGAGTATCGGCCTTGGTGACGAAATCAGGCCGCAGCCCATCCCACACCATCAGGATGAAGATGCGGCCTTTCGGGCGCGCGGTCATGGCGCCCGAGACGCGCGCAGTGCGGATGGTCAGCGCCAGCAGCAAGAGGACCAGGGGCAGGACGCGAAAACATTTCATGTCGATTAGAACTTCTCCCGAAACGGCCTGAGCTCGAGTTCCTGAGTCCACGCGCTGCGGTCCTGATGGACGAGATGCCAGTAGGCCTGCGCGATCGCGGCCGGCTTGAGCACGTCGTCGTCGGTAAGCTTGGGGTTCCGAGCGCGGGTGCGCTGGTTGTCGATCGGACCATCGATATTGACATAGGCGACGTGAATCCCTGACGGAGCGAGATCGCGCGCCATCACCTGGGCGAGACCGCGCAGCGCGAATTCCGCCGGTCCGAAGGCGGCCGAGGTCGCGAAGGGCTTGAACCCGGCGGTTGCCCCGGTGAACACGATCGCGCCGCGCCCCGCCTTGAGCATCTCCGGCACCACCTGCTGCGAGCACAGAAACGCGCCGAAGGCGGTACTCCGCCAGCTGTTTTCGAAGGCCTCGGGCGTGGTCTCCATCAGGCGGCCGAACGGACGCATCGCGGCGTTGTAAATCGTCACGGCCGGCGCGCCGATTTCGCTGCGGATGCGGCCAAAGGCGCGCTCGATTTGATCCGCCGCGGCCAGATCGGCGCCGACCGCGATCGCGCGTCCGCCCTGAGCCCTGATTTCGCGGGCCGCAGTCGACAGGAATTCCTCGCTGCGCGCGATCAGGGCGAGCGAATAATCGGGCGCAAAGCGCCGCGCCAGCGCGAGGCCCAGTCCAGGGCCGACGCCGACGATCGCGCAAACGAGTTTGTCACTCATCCTGTGTCACCGGTGTTAGGGTCCTTATTTCGTCCGGCCTCAAAGCATACACGATAGTCGCATCGGGTCCGCTCGTTTTGAGACCGATGGCAATCTCCGCATAACTGAAGAATTTGTCAGATTCGCGGTACTACTGCAGCCGCTTTGGATTATCTCTTTATTACCATTATGAAACGTTTCGGCGGGTTTTCTGCCCAATCCGGGGCCATTATTCCAACCTCCGGGAGTGCTGGGAACAACGGCCCCTGGCGTGCAGCAGCCAATTCGATTTGGTAGCGTCGAACGGCAGTGGGAGGTGAGAGATTGCGTATCGCATTGATCGGACAGGCGGCATTCGCCGAAAAGGCCCTGACCACACTTCATGAGCGCGGCGAAGAGATCGTCCAGGTCTTCGCGCCGCCCGACCCGCCCTCGGGACGGCCCGATCCGCTGAAGGTCAAGGCGCTCGAACTCGGCCTTGCGCTGAGCCAGCCGCGATCGTTCAAGGGCGATGACGCCTATCGCCACTTCCAGTCGCTCGACGCCGAACTGGCGGTGCTGGCCTTCGTTACCATCATCGTGCCGGAGCGGATTCTTTACGCGCCGCGTTTCAAGTCGATCTGCTTTCATCCTTCGATACTGCCGCGCCGGCGCGGCGCCAGCGCGCTAAACTGGGCGATAATCCGCGGCGACGCGGAGACCGGCGTGAGCTGGTTCTGGCCCGATCGGGGCATCGACACCGGCCCGATCCTGGTGCAGCGGCGCGTCTCGATCGGCCCCGACGACACCACCGGCTCGCTCTATTTCAACCGCATCTTTCCGCTCGGCATCGAGACCCTGGTCGAAGCGGTCGACTTGATCAAGACCGGACAGGCGCCGGCGGTGGCGCAGGACGAGAGCCTGGCGAGCTACGAGTCGCCGTGCCGCGCCGAGCATGCGCGGATCGATTTTTCGAGGCCGGCGCACGAAGTCTACAACCTGGTGCGGGGATGCGATCCGCAGCCTGGCGCGCATGCCGGGCTCGGCGATCGGCGCCTCGCGCTCTACGACGCAGGCCTCGAAGCGGGAGCGACGCCGGCGGCCGCGGGCACGATCATCGCGATCGACGGCGGCGGGATGAAGGTTGCGCTCAGCGGCGGCACGCTGACGGTCAAGCGCGTGCGCCTTGGCGACAGCCCCCGCAAGGTCGCACCGTCCGAACTCGCAGGCGAGGGGTTGATCGCCGGTGCCTCGCTGAACTGACGCGCGAGGCCCGGTTTCTGACCGGCCCGCTTTGGAGTACGCTTCGATCGTCTCCCACCTGCTGTGCCCGTCGCTTCAGCCAGCGTCCGGATGAGGGAGCCTAGCGGGAGGTTGCGGCAATGAAGCTGTGCGTGGGAACCACCAAGGGTGTCGTGATTCTCGATCCGGCGCGCGGTCGCACGCCGCTGATGGTGCTGGCCGAACCGTCGGCCATCTGGTGCATGGCGCAGGATGCCGCCGATCCCGGAATCATCTACGCTGGCGCCAACGGTTTCATGGCCTCAGGGCGCGGACGCGGAGCACTGGCGCGCTCGCGCGACGGCGGCCGCAACTGGACCGATATCACCCCCGGCCTCGGCGCGGATGAGGACGTATGGGCGCTGGGCACGCCGCCGGGACGGCCGGGCGAGCTCTTCGTCGGCACCTCGCACGCGCGAATTTTTCGCAGCACCGATCATGGACAGCGGTTTCGCGAGTGCACGGCCTTTCTGAAAGTCCCGGGACGCGATCGCTGGAGCTTTCCGCCGCCGCCGCATATTCCGCACGTGCGCTCGATTTCGTTTGATCCGAGCGATAGCGCCACCATGTATGTCGGGGTCGAGGAGGGCGGCGTTTACCGTTCGCGCGACCTCGGCGAAAGCTTCGAGCCGCTCAACAAGGGCATCTATACCGACCTCCATACCATCGTGGTCGATCCGGCCGATTCGCGGCGCCTCTATGCAACCACCGGCGACGGCTTCTATCTGTCGCAGGACGCGGGCGCTTCCTGGCGCCATATCACCGAGGGGCTCAAGCGCAGCTATACCGTGCCGCTGCTGATGGAGGGCGACGGCCGCAAGGCGATCTACACTGCTGCCGCCGCCGGGCCGCCGCCGAGCTGGTCACGGCCGGCGGGCGCCGACGCGCGCTTCTACCGCAGCGACGATGGCGGCCGGAGTTTCCGGCCGATGGTCGCCGAGAGCGGCGAGTTGCGCTCGATGGTGATGCGGTTGCGCAACGATCCCTCGGGCCCCGGCGGCTTCTTCGGCGTCCTCAACGGGGGCCAGGTGATTCGCTCGGACAGCGCGGGCGAGAGCGTGGCGGCGATCGCCGACCAGCTCCCGCCGGCTTACGATCTGGCAGTGATCGCCTGAAGCAGCAGACGACTCACGCCTTACCTGAGATTCGGTCGGCCAGATGCTCGGGCTTGATCACGAGCACCGGGCAGGGCGCCCCCTGCATCACACCCTCAGTCACGCTGCCCATGAAAAAGTGCTGCAGTCCGGTGCGTCCGTGCGTCGCCATCACGATCAGGTCGGCATTGATGTCCTTGGCGGTCCTGAGGACGGCATGCGCGGTTTCGGACGGGAACGCGCCATGCACGAGCAGTTCATGCTTCATACCTTGCAGGTACTTCTGCGCGAGCTCCTCCATCGTCTTGCGCGCCTTGTTCTCTTCGGTGCTTTCGACGTGCTCGGAGATCAGCTTCTCGCCGAGCGCCGGCAAGGTCGGCGCAATGTGGAGCAGGTAGATCGTCGCATTGTTGTTGGCGGCGATCTCCTTGGCCAGCGTCATGGCCGCGACGGAATTTTCGTCGAACTGTAGCGGGCTTAGAATCACTCGAAATGGATACGCCATAATCGCTGTGCCCTCCTTGGGCATCCCGCCCCTATTCAAGCGATATTCGGGTTAACTTGGCAAGCACCGCGTGACGGAATCGCGACCGGCGCCGGATCACGCCGCGGCGGATTTATCGCGCCCCGAATTCATGAAGCGCGGCAGCACCTCGGTCGCCATCAGCCGCATCGACTTGAACCACGGCTCGGGATTGTCGGCGTAGTCGAAACCGAGCAGCAGCAGGGTACCGAAGCCGCCCACCCGCTGGTACATCTCCTCGAGCTTGTGCGTGACCGTCGCCACCGAGCCCACCAGCCATCCGTGATCGAACAGGTACTCGGGCGTGATCATCTCGTCGGAGACGCGATCGTTGTCCTTCATATACTTGATCAGCCCGACGTCGCCCATCAGCGGCAGCAGATACTGGCGCATCATGCGGCCCATCGGTCCGCGCACGCAGGCCTCGTAGGCTTCCTCGTCGGTATCGGCCACCAGCGTCTCGCGCACCATCCGCCAGTCGCGCCGCGCCGGCGTGCGGCCGGTGCGCGCCGCCCCCTCCTCGATGGCCTCCCAGTGGGTGGCGGCGTAGTGCGAGCTGAGGTTGAGGCTCATCGGCAGAAAGCCGCGTTCGCCGGCGAGCTTGAGGGTTTCCGAGCCGGGGCTGACACCGGCGATTCCGATCGGCGGATGGGGCTTCTGGAAGGGTTTCAGGTGATGGCGGAAGTTGCGCATCATCGGATTCGGCACGTTTACGTTCCAGAACTTTCCCTGGTATTCGAGGCCGCCGTCCGACTCCCAGATCTTCAGGATGATGTCGAGCGATTCGCGGGTCATCTCGCGGTTCTTGCCGGCTGCGCCATCGACACAGAACAGCTTCCAATCGCTCGGCAGGCCGCCCGCGCCGACCCCGAACATGTAGCGCCCCTGCGCCAGATGGTCCATGAAAGCGACCCGGCAGGCGAGCTCCGCCGGATGATGGTAGGGCAGCAGATGGGCGCCCGGCGCGAGCTTGATACGCCGGGTCTGGGTGAGACCCTGCGCGACCAGAATATCCGGCGCGGGGTTGGGCTCCCATGGCGCCGTGAAGTGCTCGCCGATCCAGGCTTCATGGTAGCCCAGCTCGTCGGCCAGCCGCAGCATCGCGAGGTCCCATTCCTGGCCCGCTCTGAAATCGCGCTCCGGCGGATGTGACGGCATCAGGAACAGTCCCAGCTCCATATTACCTGCCTCCTGCGGATGATTCGGACCAGCTTCGACCGCGATCGCCGTGCGGCTTTCGTAGCACGTTTCGGGTCGCGCTTGAAATCAGCCCGACACGCGCAAAAGTCGCTCGCGCCCTCGGTCCAGCGCTTGGTTGACATCGAGGGTCCGAGTGGTCTTAGTTGAGTTCGGAAATCCGGATAATGCGCCAGCCCTTGTAACAGCAGGGAAACCCACGATGGACCGACTAATCGAGCGGCTGACACGACGCGTGGCGCAGCGGACCTCGCGACGCAGCTTCCTGGTCAGGCTCGGGCAGTTGGCGATGGGCGGCGCGATGCTGCCGTTGCTGCCGATCGATCGGGTGACCACCAAGGCCTCCGCCCAGACCATAAGCGAGGGCCACTCCTCGGGCATCGTCAGCGACGACGACACCAGCTGCGATTACTGGCGCTATTGCGCTTTCGACGGCTTTCTCTGTAGCTGCTGCGGCGGTTCGATTACCGAATGCCCGGCCGGCACCGTCGCTTCCCCAACCGCCTGGGTCGGCACCTGCAAGCATCCCGGCGATGCCAAGGAGTATATCGTCGCCTACCGGGATTGTTGCGGCCAGGCGCAGTGCGACCGCTGCATGTGCGACAACAATCAGGGCGAGATGCCGATCTATCGCACCCAGCTCAACAACGACACGGTCTGGTGTTTCGGCTCGAAGGAGATGTCCTACCACTGCACCACCGCTGTCATCCTCGGCGAGAAAGCCTAGCCGGTCACGAGCTTCGATCGAGTCTCGATGCGGGACGACGAGCCTTCTGCGTCCGCTGCGGGCGCCGTGGCCATAAGGCCGTGAGACTCGCGCTCCTGCCGATTCTGATTCTGACGATAACCACGCTGGCCAGCGCGGGCGAGCCGCCGGCGCCGTCGCATCGGAAGTATCCGCCGCCGACTCAGCTCTACGTGATGAATTGCTGGGGATGCCATCAGTCCGGCGGCGAGGGGCTGCCGGGCACGGTGCCACGGCTCAAGGATTCGGTCGGCAGTTTTCTGCGCGTGCCGGGCGGCCGCCAGTATCTGGTCGAAGTGCCCGGTGTGGCCGGCTCGTCGTTAAGCAACGCCGAGGTCGCGGAAGTGTTGAACTGGTTGCTGATCACATTCAGCAAGAATCAGCTGCCGCCCGACTTTAAGCCTTACACCGAGGCCGAGGTCGCCAGCTACCGACCGCACGAACTCAACGATATCAAGACGGTACGGAGCGATTTGGTCGCCAAGCTTGCGGCGCAGGGAATCGCGATGCCGCGTCATTGATTATTTCAAATCGCCGGCCTGCTTGAGCGTCGCTTCATTTGCCCGGTTTATCGTCCAACGATGTAGCCGTTCCGCCATTGGCTCCCGCCTCCCGCAGCTTGAGGTATTCCTGGATCGACGCCACGCCCATCTGCTTGGCCTCCATCAGGCTCTCCAGATGCTCGCGGGTGTTGATCAGCCCCTTGGCGCGCAAGACACCGGCGCCGTCGATCAGGACTCCGTACGGCAGCTTGCCGATTCGATAGGTCATGCCGAGCTCGCCGGACAGCAGGTATGGAAAGTCGTCGAGCCTGTAGTTCTTGACGAAGCGGCGCTGCTCTTCGAGATCGCCGTCGCTGGCCAGCACGGTTTCGAGCCAGTCGGCTTCGCTGCGCGCAACCGAGCGGATAATCGGCAACAGCTTCTTGCACACCGGACAGCCCGGCGCGACGAACATCACCAGCAGGCTGCGGCCGCCCTCGCGCGCGCCGCCGATCTTGACCGCGCCACGGCCCAGCAGATCGGGGAGCTCGAAGATCGGCGCCGGCTCGCCCTCCTTGGGTCCGCGGTCGAGCGTCAGCGCGCCCATCGGCGTGATGCGCTCGTGCAGGACGCCGATCTGGCGCACCAGCGCCAGCACCATGATCGCCAGCGCCAGCACCAGCGCCCACAGCACGAGCTGCGAAATCAGCAGCGCTTCAAGCATAGCGCGCTCCAAATTCGCGCAATCTCGGGAGATTCGCGAGCGCGTAATTGAGGCTCGCGTAGAGCACCACGATCGAGCTCACGGCGAAAATAATCGTGCAGCCGTCGAGCATCGTCAGCGCGCGGCTCCCCGGGGATAGCAGCAGCATCGCAACCATCGCGGCCAACGCGCCATTGCGCAACACCAGCCACCAACTGAGGCTCTGGCGCAGCGCCGGTCCGAAGCAGCCGCAATCGACGTCGTAGCGACCGCGCCTCAGGTTGACCGCAATACCCGCCGTGAACGCGGCCAGCAGGACCAGCAGCGCCAGCGCGCCCGCCGCGCGCGAGGCGGTCGGCAGCAGCGCAATCGCGCCCGCCAGCTCGACGATCGGCAGCAGGTAAGCAAGCGGCCGCGCCACGGCCTCCGGCACAATCCGGTAGTTGATAACCGCGCTTTCGAACAGCTCGAGGTTGCGCAGCTTGAGGGCCGCGGAGGACGCGAATATCAGGCTCGCAGCGAGCGCCGCGATCCATGCCACGGCCGGGTCAATCATAAATCCATCCGTGACGCTGAGCGCAGCGCAGCATCCCGGCCGCTTGCGGATTCCATCGATATGCTCCGGGATTCTTCACTTCGCAGACTCCGTTCAGAATGACAACCCGGCTGGCATCGAAGTCAGTTAGTGGCCGGCCGCCGCGGTCGATGGCGCGGGCGCGGCAGGCTGCGGCACGCCGTAGATTAGCCAGGGCGAGCCGAGATTGCTCATCATGCCGCGATAGGTTTTGGCGACGGCGTCGAAAGCCTGCAGCGTGCCGTCATGGGAGGCCGCGAACAGCAACGGCTTGTCGTCCGGGGTGACGTAGATCGAATCGGCCACTTCCGGCAGCACTATCCGGCCCACCCGGGTTTTCCTGGCCAGGTCGTAAATCCAGATCTCGCTCCCCGATTGCTCGTGCGACCAGTCCGTACCCTGATGCATCAGCACGTAGAGCAGTCCGCGATGAGCGTCGACCGCCTCGAGTTCCCATCCGCCGGGAAGCCAATGCGCAGCCTTGTCCTGGGAGGTGAGCATCAACCATGAATCGCCCGGCTTGGCGGTGTCGCCGCTGAGATCGACCGGATAGATCATGCCATGGTAGGAAACGAAGTAGACGATGTCGCCGATCATCACCGGCTGATCGAAGACCGGGTCCTGATCGACGTTGAAGAACGGCTTGGCGCGATTTTTCGCGGTGGCCTTGCCGTCATCGCCAAACCTCACCGTCAGCAGCGAGCCGTCGGCGCACATCGCGGTGAACTTGCGATTGCCCGAGACCAGCACCTGCGTGCAGCCGGGCGTGTCGATCTCGCCCAGCATCTTTTTGGCATTGAGATCGACCACCGAGGTCGAGGTCGCCGGAGTCATGTTCGCGACCAGCATGAAGCGGCCGTCCGGCGTCACGCCGATCGAGTAGCGCTTGGAGTTTGAGAGCAGACGCTTGGGCGGCAGCACCACCTCGCCGGTGGGCTTGAGCGTGGTCGAGTCGAAGATCGAGACCACGTCGGTGCGATCGCCGCGCGTGCCGCGGCTGTAATAGGTATCGGCTAGGTACAGCGACTTGTGATCCGGCGCCACCGCCATCACGCTGACGTAGCCGCCGTTCAGCATCCCTTCGAAGTCGAGCGTGTCGCCGTTGACGATCGTGACGCGCGCCTCCATAGAATTGGTGATCGGGTCAAGCAAATAGACCCAATGGGGGCCGGGCAGCGGCAGCACGCGCACGGTGCTCTTCTCCATCGGTATCTGGGCGAGCGCCGCCGAAGCGATCAGCAGGGTCGCGAGCGCCATCGCCACGGGGCTCGCGAGGCTGGCTCGCAGGCGCCGTTTCGCATCCGATGTGTCAGTAGGTCTGTCCATGATCAACCTGCCCTTGTCAGCTCTGGTTCGTCGACTCAGCCTCGCCTCCGTGGCCGACGTAATCATCACCCGGCCCGCGCCGGGCGTTAAGCGTTAGTCGAAGCGCCGCTTGTCCGGGTTGCCCTTGGCGCCCTGACGATAGAGCGGCATGCCCGCGTCGGTCAAAGCGATTCGCCTGTTTCGCGAGGTCATCGAGCCGCTGGCGGAACCGGGCAGCCGGAAGGCCGGGTCTTGGGAAAGCTGCTCGGATAGCGTTACCTTAGAGCGGGGCGTTCATCGCCTCGCCTGGCTCCGATGACATCCGGCGCTAATCGATGAGCTTTCTCGACAATGAGCTTCGCGCGACCCTCGCTCGCCTGGAGCTGGATGGCTTGCGCAGGAGCCTGCGCGTAATCGCGAGCGAACATGGGCCGCGGGTCACTTACGGCGGGCGCAGCCTCATCATGCTGTCGTCCAACAACTACCTTGGGCTGGCCGCGCATCCCGCACTGAAGCGCGCCGCGATTAACGCGATGGAGCGTTATGGAGTGGGCGCGGGCGCGTCGCGCCTGGTGGCCGGGAGTCTCGAACCCATCCATCGCCTTGAAGAGAATCTCGCCGCCTTCAAGCAGGTCGAGGCCGCGCTGGTATTCGGCTCGGGGTATCTCGCCAGCCTGGGCGCGTTGACGGCGCTGGCCGGGCCGGGCGACGTCATCTTCAGCGACGAACTCAACCACGCCAGCCTGATCGATGGTTGCCGTCTGACCAGGGCCGAAATCCGCGTTTATCGTCATTGCGATTCTGACCACCTTCGATCGCTGCTTGAACAGCCGCGGCCCGCCGGGCGGCGCCTGATCGTCACCGACTCGATTTTCAGCATGGACGGAGATTTTGCTCCGCTGCATCAAATCGTTGCCGTGGCGCGCGAATTCGAGGCCGCCATCGTGCTCGACGAGGCCCACGCGGTAGGTGTTATCGGTCCCGGCGGCGCCGGCCTGGCCGCGGAATTCGGTGTGGAGAAAGAGATCGACGTCCACCTCGGGACGCTCAGCAAAGCCCTCGGCGCGTACGGAGCCTATATCGCAGGCTCGCAGGTCTTGATCGACTTTCTGATCAATCGCTCGCGGAGCTTCATCTATACGACCGGGCTTCCGCCGGCGATCGCCGCCGCGGCCGACGCGGCGCTCGAGGTGACGCGCGCCGAGCCCGAAAGAATCAAGCGGCTGTGGGACAACGCCTCGTATCTGCGCGATCGACTAACCGCGGCGGGCTTTGGCTTCGGACCTACCCGATCGCCGATTCTTCCGCTCATCATCGGCGAGGCGCAGGCTGCGGTGGCGATGGCCCAGCGGCTGTTCGAGCGTGGGGTCTATGTGATCGCGATTCGGCCGCCGACGGTGCCGCCGGGGACGGCGCGCCTGCGAATCACGCCGATCGCCGATCATTCGCGCGGGGATTTGGACGCAGCGATCGCCGCGATGGTCCAGTCGGGCCGCGAACTGCGACTCATCCCGAGCTAGGCGCCGAGCCGATTATCATCGCTTGGGAGCTAACCGTGTAAACCGCGACGCCAGCAACAACGGAAGGATTCTCTTAGGCCTCTAACCCCACTTAGCGAGATATTGCTCTAAAGCGGTGTGGTCTTTAATTTCCAGGACCTCGATGGCGTACGCCCTAAGTTCATCGCGAAGTCTTTCATCGCGACAACCCATTGCTTCGAGCCATGCTCGCTGGTCCTCAAGACTATGGAGTTCCCGCTGGCTCACGAGGTCGCGCAAGGGATGCTGAAAGCTCCGTTTTCTCCGCTGCCCGCTTCAGTTCCAACAGCTCTCTCGCTTCTTTATTTCCAAACAATCTTTCCAGTTGCTTTAATAGATACTCATCCGCCTGCTGCGCAACGCTCCTGTAGAGTTGCGCATATTTTTCCTTCTGTTCTTCCGTCCCGGGTATCTTGGTGAGGAATCTGTCCCTTATAAGCCTTTCCCGCAACGACAATAAGTCGGACAATTTCATAAACTTCCTCTCCCTAATCATAATACCAAAAATTCCGACGATTCCACCAAACGCCCCGACGATAAGAATGAGTCGCGCCGAGGCGCCAAGTGCAAACCAGAAGGACTGGCGGTCGAAAGGGAGCTGAGACGGCCAGGAACCGAAGCAGAGTTGGATGAACTTGCCGTAGAAATGCGCTTGGGAGTCGTCAACATTTAGCTCCCAGAGGAAAACGATCGCTGAAACCGCCAACCAGACGGTTACGATCCAGTTCGCTATCGTCAGCTTACGCGGCAACAATAAGCTTTTAGCCAAATACTCCTGAAAACGCTACGCTTTCTCCGGACCGCAACGCGGGTCGAATCGACGCCGCTAAAGTGAAGCCTCCCAGAATCATTCGACGGTTCCGTGGTCACGCCATCTGCCGCTTCATCGCTCCTTGCTGTCACCTTCAACGCAATTCCCGCTTGACATTAAGACGAAGAAAAAGCGAAAGTGATTCCTGTGCTGAGCGAGCGGGAATTGTTCGAGGACGAAACTGCTGCGCCGGAGGAGCGGCGGCGCGGCGTCGCCTTCGTCGAGATGCCGGTGAGGTCGATCCTCAACCGCTGCGACAGCCCGACCATGCCGTTTCGATGGACTATTAATCCGTACCGCGGATGCGAGTTCGGCTGCGTCTATTGTTACGCGCGCTATACGCATGAGTTCCTCGAGCTGCGCGACCCGGCCGACTTCGAGCGGCGGATTTTCGTCAAGCGCCGCGCCGCGGAGGTGCTCGCCCGCACGCTGGCGCGCACGCCGCTGGGCTCGGACGCGGTCGCAATCGGCACCGCCACCGATCCTTATCAGCCCGCCGAGCGGACCTTCGGCCTGACCCGCGCGATGCTCGAAGTGTTCGCCGGGGTCGGCGGCCTCACGCTCTCGATCACCACCAAGTCGGCGCTGGTCACGCGCGACCTCGACCTGTTGCGGCGCATCAACCGGCGCTCGCGGCTGTCGGTCAACTTCTCATTGATTACGCTCGATCGCCGGCTGCAACGGATCCTCGAGCCACGCGCGCCGCGGCCGGGCTTGCGACTGCGCGCCCTGATGCAGCTTCGGCAGGCGGGGATCCGATGCAACGTGTTGGTGATGCCGGTGATTCCGGGCATCACCGATTCCGAGCCCGCGCTCGAGTCCGTGGTCCGCGCCGCGCGAATCGCCGGAGCCAACGGGGTATGGTGGCGGACGCTGTTTCTGAAGCCGGCGGCGGCGCGCCGCTTCATCCCGTTCGTCGAGCAGCACTTCCCGCATCTGCGCGGCCGGATCGAGGCCTTCTACGCGCGCTCCGCCTACGCCCCGCGGGCCTACGACGAACACCTGGGACCAATTTTCGATCGAATCCGCACACGGCACGGTTTCCCGATCGATCGCGAGCGCGATCGGCAGGATCGATCGGATCCTATTGCGGATCCGGCTGCGGCGCCCGCGACGCAGCTCAGGCTGGTCGGCTAGCTTGCCTGTATGTGAGCGCTTCCCGGAGGGCGGGCTCGAAATCAAACCTGACGAAGAAGCTGGTGCGAGGGGCGGGACTTGAACCCGCACGGTATTTCTACCACGAGCCCCTCAAACTCGCGTGTCTGCCATTCCACCACCCTCGCATCGCACGACTAATGGCTTGCCGGATGACTCGGCGCGGCCGGCGCAGCGGGCGCAGCCGCGGGCTTGCTCACCGGCGGCGCCGGTTTGACCGGCGCGGGCGCTGAGGGAAACGAACTGCCGCTGAAGATACTGCCGGTTGCCCGCCGGGTCGAACTATAGGCCAGGAAGAGCGAGGTCGCGAAGAACACCGCGGCCAGCGAATAGGTCACCTTGGTCAGCATGTTGCCGGCGCCGCTGGCGCCGAAGACGGTCTGGCTCGAGCCGCCGAACACGGCGCCGACTTCGGCTCCCTTACCCTGCTGCAGCAGCACGACCACCACGATCGCGATGCAGACCAGCACGTGAATTACTACTACCGCTTCGATCATCTACCCGTTTCCTGAATCCTTGCCGGCATTGCCGGTCGAACGCTAGGCGGCCGCGGCCCTTACGATCCGCGCGAACGACTCAGCCTTCAAGCTTGCCCCGCCGACCAGAACCCCGTCAATATCCGGGTGCGCGACCAGCGAGTCAACATTGTCGGCCGTGACGCTGCCGCCGTACAGGATACGGACCGCCCCGGCCACCGCGGGACCGTAATGGTCGGCCAGCGCCTGGCGAATCGCGCCGTGCACCATCCCGGCCTGCTGCGGAGTCGCATGGCGGCCGGTTCCGATCGCCCATATCGGCTCGTAGGCTATCACCACGCGGGCCAGCTCGTGGGCGGGAACCTGGTCCAGACCATGCTGCAACTGGGCCAGGACGATCGCCAGCGTCGAGCCCCGGTCGTGCTCCGCCGCGGTCTCACCGACGCACAGGATCGGCGTCAGCCCGTGGCGCAGCGCGGTCAGCAGTTTGCGATTGATAAGCGCGTCGTCCTCGCCAAAGATATGGCGGCGCTCGGAGTGACCGACGATTACGTAGACCACCCCGAATTCCTTGAGCATCGGCGCCGAGACTTCGCCGGTGAAGGCACCGTGGTCGGCGAAGTGCATGTTCTGCGCGCCCAGCGCGATCGACGAGCCGAACAACTCCCGCGCCACCGCCGGAATATTGATCGCCGGCGGCGCCACCATCACGTCGCGATCGCGGCCGAGCCGCGCAGCATCACGCTCGAGATCCTTGCGCAGCGCGGCCGCCAGCGCCTGCGACTCGGGCGCGGTCAGGTTCATCTTCCAGTTTCCAGCCATCAACAGTCTGCGCATTGGAGTAACCCGGGCGGAGGTGTGGGCGCGTTAGCCTTCGAGGGCTTTGACGCCGGGCAGTTCGAGACCTTCGAGATATTCGAGCGTGGCGCCGCCGCCGGTCGAGATATGGGTGAAGCGATGGGCCCATGGCGCGCCGGCGATCGCCGCCGCGGTGTCGCCGCCGCCGATCAAGCTTTTGAGACCGTCGTGATTCGCAATCGCCTCGCCCACCCGGAGCGTACCCTGGGCAAAGGCCGGCAGCTCGAAATAGCCGAGCGGTCCGTTCCAGATGACGGTGCGGGCGGTGGCGAGATGGTTGCAGAACTCGTCGACCGTGCGCGGGCCGATATCGAGCGCCATCATGTCGGGCGGAATCTGCGTCACGGTTTGCGCGACCGCGCCCGCTTCAGGAGCATACGCCACCAGATGGTCGAGCGGCAGTACGAAGGCCACCTGGCGATTGGCCGCCTCGCTCATCAACTGCAGAGCGAGCTCGAGCTTGTCATCCTCGACCCGCGAGCGTCCGACCGCGATACCGCGCGCTTTCAGGAAGGTGTACGCCATCGCGCCGCCGATCAGCAGCGCGTTGACCTTGGTCAGGAGCCTGCGAATCACGCCGATCTTGTCCGAGACCTTGGCGCCGCCGAGAATCGCGACCAGCGGCCGCTCCGGATTATCGGTGAAAGCGTGCAGCGCCGCGAGCTCGCGCATCATCAGGAAGCCCGCCGCCCGCTCCGGGATGAACGCCACCACTCCGACCGTCGAGGCGTGGGCGCGATGCGCGGTGCCGAAGGCGTCGTTGACATAGACGTGCTTGCCGCGCGCCAGCTCATGCGCGAAATCCTTCGCGTTGGCCTCTTCCTCAGGATGGAAGCGCAGGTTCTCGAGCAGCAACGCTTCGCCCATCGGCAGCGTCTCGACCATCCGGCCCGTTACCTCGCCGATACAATCGGGCGCCAGCGCCACTTTGCGTCCCAGCACCTCCGTCAGGTAGGCGGCCACCGGCTTGAGGCTCAGGCCGGGGGTGCGCTCCTTGGGACGGCCCAGATGGGAGCAGAGGATCGCGGCGCCGCCGTGCTGCATGATGTGGCGGATGGTTTCGAGGCTCGCATCGATTCGCGCCGGATCGGCGATCACGCCCTCTTTCAAAGGGACGTTGAAATCGCAGCGCACCAGCACGCGTTTGCCGGCGAGCTCCAGCGCCGAGACCGGTGTGATCTTCATCACGACTTAACCGCTGACCGATCCGACGCCTACGCTTTCGAGGCGACGAAGGCGGTGACGTCGGCCAGCCGGCACGAGTAGCCCCATTCGTTATCGTACCACGAGAACACTTTGGCCAGCTTGCCGTCGATCACCTTGGTCAGCGGCGCGTCGAAGATCGATGAATTCGTGTTGCCATTGTAGTCGGCCGAAACCAGCGGCAGGTCGCTGTAGCCGAGAATGCCCTTGAGCGGACCTTCGGCCGCGGCCTTCATCGCCGCCTTGACGCCGTCGACGTCGGTCGGGCGGTCGAGGGTCACGGTCAAATCGACCACCGAGACATTCGCCGTCGGCACCCGGATCGCGATCCCGTCGAGCTTGCCCTTGAGCGCCGGCAGCACCAGCCCGATGGCACGCGCCGCACCGGTCGAAGTCGGCACCATCGAGAGCGCCGAGGCGCGGGCGCGGCGAAGATCTTTATGGGGTCCATCGACCAGGTTCTGATCGCCGGTATAGGAGTGCACGGTGGTCATCAGGCCGTGCACGATGCCGAAGCTTTCGTGCAGCACCTTGGCGATCGGCGCCAGGCAATTGGTGGTGCACGAAGCGTTTGAGATCACCTGATGCTGGCGCGGGTCGTAAGCGTCCTGGTTGACGCCCATGCACAGCGTGACGTCGGCGTTGTCGCCCGGCGCGCTGATTATCACCTTGCGGGCGCCGGCCGTGAGATGGGCGGCGGCCTTGTCGCGCTGGGTGAACAGCCCGGTCGATTCGACCACGATCTCCACGCCCATCTTCGACCACGGCAGCTTGGCCGGGTCGCGCTCGGCGAGCACCGTGAGGGCGTGGCCGTCGATCATGATCTGATTGCCCTCGGCCTTGATCTGCTGCTTGAGCGTGCCGTGCACTGAGTCATATTTCAGCAGATGGGCGAGCGTCGCGGCGTCGGTGATGTCGTTGACCGCCACCACCTCCAACTGCCGATTGTCGAGCGCCGCGCGTAGAAACATTCGGCCAATTCGGCCGAACCCGTTGATAGCGATCCTGGCCGCCACTGGTCCGTTCCTCCTTAGATCTTGAGAAGCTCCGAGCAGGTGTTAGGCAAAATCCGCGCCATCGAAGCCCAACCCAAAAAATACGCTATCACAATCCGTGGCGAATGTTAGGCCGACGCCCGCCGCGATCGCGATGGGACTCCGACGGCTACAACCTGCGTCGGATGGATGCAGCTCGCACTAATCGCGACCGGAACAGCGCGTTCGTGCGGCGAATTCGCGCGGGCCATTCGGTTGATAGGCGCGGCGCCGGGCGGGCGGCAAATCTACCCCGGCGGCGAAGGGCTGTTTCAGATTCTCTGCGAATACGTATAATTGACTGGTTTCGGGCTGAGCGGGGTTTATGGTTCACGAGCTTAGCGGCAGCGGGGTGGGGGTGACGGACCTGATCCTGAACACGGGTCTCTTCGTGCAGGGGATCCTGGTGCTGCTGGTTTTCTTTTCGGTCGTGAGCTGGGGAATCATCCTCTACAAGTTCAGCCAGATCTCCTACGCGCGGCGCGAATCCGAACGTTTCATCGCGATCTTCTGGGAATCCAAGAACCTCGCCGCGATTCATACCGCCAGCGTCGGACTCAAGCGCAGCCCGGTGGCGCAGGTGTTTCGCGCCGGCTACCAGGAACTGCTGCAACTGACCCGCGCCAAGCGCCAGGCGGTCGGCGCCGAGACCGGCTTCTCGACCGATCTCGGCGGCGTCGAGAACGTCAGCCGCGCGATGAAGCGCCAGCAGAACGTCGAATTGACCAAGCTCGAAGCCGGCCTGCCGTTTCTCGCCACCACCGCCTCGACCTGCCCCTTCATCGGGCTGTTGGGCACGGTGTGGGGCATCATGACCGCCTTCATGGGGCTGTCGGCGGCCCATACCTCGAACATCCAGGCGGTCGCGCCCGGTATCGCCGAGGCCTTGATCACCACGCTGGCCGGCCTGTTCGCGGCGATCCCGGCGCAGGCGTTTTACAACCATCTGAGCGCCAAGGTGCGCGAGCTGGATATCGAGATGGGCAACTTCGTTTCTGAATTCCTGAATATCGCGGAGCGTCATTTCCTGTCGTAGGCGTTTGCGCCATGGCCTTTGAACCCGGACAACGCGGCCAACTGGTTTCGCAGATCAACGTCACCCCGCTGGTCGACGTGATGCTGGTGCTGCTGCTGATCTTCATGATCACCGCGCCGATCATCCAGCAGGGCGTGCAGGTCGCGCTGCCGCGGGTCAAGGCCGAGGGGCTGCCCGGCAAGGAAGAGCAGTTCGTGGTCTCGGTGACGCACGACAAGGGTATCTATCTGAACGACACCCGGATGACGCGCGAGGAGCTGACCGACAAGCTGCGCGCGATCGCCAAGCAGCGTCCCGACCGCGAGGTTTTCATCCGCGCCGACCAGAACGTCCCCTATGGTGTGGTGGTATCGACGATGGCTGCGATCAAGGCGGCCGGAATCGACAAGGTCGGCTTGGTGACCCAGATGCCGGCGGCGGAAGATGCGGGCTCCACGCCGGACGAGCACGCCAATGGCACGTCCGGACCTTAATGGCGGCCGGCGGCGCCTGGGCTATTTCGCGGCGATCGCCGCCTCGGCGCTGGCCCATGTCGGGCTGGTGGTGCTGTTCCTGCTCGTGCTGCCACGGTTCCTGCACGTGAACCGGGCTACGCCGCCCGCCTACACGGTGCAGATTCTCGATAATCTGCCGGCCGGCGACCTCGGCACGCATCCGCTGCCGCGGCTTTCCCGTCGCCATCGCACGCGACGCGAGCTCCGTCAGGAAGCGGAGAAGACCGCCTCGCCGATCATTGCGCCGCGCGAGCCCGACTCCAACGCGATCGCGCTCAACGATCGGCGGCCGACCCCGACCCCTACGCCGACGCCCACCCCGCGGCCCGAACCGACGCCGACCGCGCGACCGCATCGGCACCGTACCCCTCGCCCGACGCCCCGGCCGACCCCACATCATCATCATCGGGAGCGGCCGACCCCGCTGCCCACGCCCATCGCGCGCCGCCATCGGGAGCGGCTGCGGCACAAGGGCAAGCCCGAGCCGAGCGTGATGGTCGCGAAGGCCGAGCCCACGCCCGACCTGAAGCGCCAGCTCGAGAAGCTTCACGAGCAACTCGAGAAAGAAAGCAAGAACGTCACGCCGCCGCGTTCTAACCCTGACAATGGCAGCGGTCCGGTGGTGGCGAGCACCGGCAGCAGCGGCACGGGTTACGGCGTCGGGCCGGGTACCGGCAGCGCCGGGATTCAAAAGGACCCGGAGTTTCTGCTCTACTACGAGACCATCAGGAAGCGGATCAAAGATGCGTGGAGTTTTCCCGGGGCGAACAACGATCTCAGCACCGAGGTGCTGTTCGCCATCGGACCCAATGGTGAATTGAACGGAGTCAAGGTGATCGAGAGTTCGCGCGACGCCGCTTTCGACGATTCGGTGATCCGCGCGATCCGGCGGGCGGCGCCGTTCCCGCCGCCGCCCGAGAAGTATCGTTCGCAGTTCGAGCAGGGGGTGGAGGCGGAGTTCAAACCCGGCGATTTGAATTCCTAGCCGGGCGCGGGCGCGACGATGAGGCGGCGGCTCGATTCTGAAGCGACGGGTGTCCAGTAAAAATGAAACGGCTTATCCCTGCATTGGTAATGATCGTGATCGCGTGCGCCGCGGCGCCGGCGCCGGCACAGCCGCTCAAGATGACCATCACCGGCGGCAACCGGGTCTCGAATATCGCGCTGTCACAGCTCAAGGACTTGGGCGGCGACCAGGGGCGGCTGTCGGCGCACTTCGTCAGCACGCTGACGCGCAACCTCAAGCTGTCGGGCGATTTCAAGGTGCTCGATCCCGCGTCCTATATCGAGAAGCCGCAGAGTTCGGGTATCGACGTCGGTCAAATCAATTTCGGCGACTGGAGCTCGATTAGCGCCGACTTCCTGGTCAAAGGTTCGATCCAGGTCAACGGCTCCCAGGTCTCGCTGGTCGCGATGCTGTTCGATGTCAGCACCCAGCAACGGATGATGGGCAAGCGCTTCGTCGGCGGGCCGGGCGATGTGCGCGAGATGGCGCGGCTGTTCGCCGACGCCGTGATGAAGTCAGTTACCGGGGTGCGCGGCCCGTTCAACACCAAGCTCGCCTTTGTCTCGACCCACGGCGGCCGCTTCAAGGAGGTCTACGTCTCGTACCTCGACGGCGACCGCCTGTTTCAGATCACCAACAACCCCACCATCAACCTGTTCCCGCATTTCGACCACAGCGCGCGCCATCTGATCTATCTCTCGTATAAGAGCGGCGAGCCGGCGCTCTACCTGGTCGACCTCGCCGCCAAACGCGAGGTGAAAATCCAGAGCGGTTCGGGCCGGATGGTGGGCGGCGCGCTGACGCCCAACGATCAGATCGTGGCGGCCATCGAGTCGGGTGGCTATACCAATCTCTACCTGCTCGACAGCGCCGGTAATCGGCTGCGCGCGCTGACTCACGGCAACGCGATCAACGTCAACCCGGCGGTTTCGCCCGATGGCTCCCAACTCGCCTTCTGCTCCGATCGTTCGGGGCGGCCGCAGATCTACGTGATGTCGCTGACCGGCGGCGCGGCGCGGCGCGTAACTTACGAAGGCAGCTACAACACCTCGCCCGCCTTCTCGCCCGACGGCAGCAAGATCGCTTATGAAAGCCGCGAGGGCGGCCGTTTCGACATCTACGTGATACCTACCGCCGGCGGCAAGGCGGCCCGGCTCACCAGCGGCGGCAGCAGCACCTCCCCATCGTGGTCGCCCGATGGGCGCTATATCGTGTTCAGCTCGACGCGCGAAGGTCGTGCGCGCATCTATATAATGCAGGTGGACAATCCTAAAATCATTTCTGCACTTACGGAGGATAACGGCAATGACACATCACCAGCATGGTCGTGGTGGCTTGGGGAGTAATTCAGGCGGGCTGTGGCGGGCCGCGGCGCTGCTGTTGGTAGCGGTGGCGTTGGGGTTTGCGGGTTGTTCGTCGAACAAGCCGAAGCCCGGCGCCGCCGGCGCCAATCCGAACGGCAGCGGGCTGGGTTCGGAAAATCTCGGCGCTAACGGCGGCAGCTCGCTCAACAAGTTCAGTAGCGGCGGCTCGCTCGGCGGACAAGGCGGTCCGCTGGCCGATATCCATTTCGGCTATAACGACTACACCGTGACGCCCCAGGATGGCGAAGTGCTGAAGAAGAATGCCGAATGGCTGCAGCAGCATACCGGCGCCCGCGTTCAGATCGAGGGCCATTGCGACGAGCGCGGCTCCGAGGAATACAATATCGCGCTTGGCGCGCGGCGCGCGCAGGCCGCCAAGGATTACCTCGAAACACTGGGTGTCCCGGCCGACCGCATGTCGACTATCAGCTACGGCAAGGAGCTGCCGCTGTGCACCGAACACAACGACGATTGCTGGGCCCAGAATCGCCGCGACCACTTCGTGGTCCAGGGCTCGTAGCACCGATGCGTGAGGCCTCAGGTGCTCTGGCGTGGCGCCTAATCGCGCTCGCCGCAGCGATGGCGATGGTCGCCGGATGCGCTCCGGCCCAGCCCGAGATGCAGCAGGTGACCAGCAACCAGTTCGCGCTGCGCGGGTTGGTCGCCACCGATCAGCAGCAGATCGACGCGCTCAAGCAGCGGGTCAGCCAGCTTCAGGATCAGATCGAGGAGCTGCGCCACGGCGGCGCGGCCGGCGGCGGCGCCGGCAACGCCCAGATGAGCGCGCTCGCGGCGCGCGTCAGCAAGCTCGAGAGCGCCGTCAGCACCCTGCAAGGCGGCGCGGCTCCGACCCCCGGCGCGGCCCTGTTGCCCCCGGGTACGGCCCCGACACCCGGCGCGCCCGGCGCCGAAACCGGCGGCGGCGCGGCCGGGATGCCGCCGGCGCCCGGAAGTACACCACCGCCGGAATTCGCGACCGGCACGTCACCGCCAGGCACAGAACCCGGAGCGGAGACCGGCGGCGAAGCCGCTCCTGAAGCGCCCCCGGCCGCCGAGGGTCCGGACTGGCACGCGACTATCGATCCCGAACTGGCCGCCGCCAATAGCAGTGGCGACCCGGGCGCATCGGTGTACCGCAAGGGGCTCGAGCATATGAAGGCCGGCCAGTACCAGGAAGCAGAGGCGAGCTTGTCGACCCTGATGCATCGCTTCCCGAAATCGCCGCTCTCGGAGCCGGCGGAATATTTTTCCGCCAACGCGCTCTATGAGTCGGGCAAGTACGATCAGGCGATCCTGCAATTCAACGATCTCGCGATGCGCTTCCCGAAGGGCCGCTTCACCTGCGCCGCGCTGCTGCGCGAAGGTCAGGCTTTCGTCCAGATCAATGACCGAATCGACGCCCGACTGACGTTGCAGAAGCTGGTCAGCGATCATAGCGATTGCCCCGAGGCGTCGGAGGCGAGCGCGATGATGAAAAACCTGGCCAGCGACTAACGTGCGAGCGCGGCCGGCCGCTGCCGCCGTCGCGGCGCCGGGGACTCAAGATCGCCGATGGAGATAATTCGCGACCTCAATAAGTTTGCGCCCCGGCCTCATCCGGTGCTGGCGCTGGGCAATTTCGACGGCGTCCATATCGGCCATCGCGCGATTCTGCAGGAGGCGCTGGCGCGCGCTCGCAGCGCCGGCGGCAGCGCTTTCGTGCTGACCTTCGATCCGCTGCCCGCCCGGCGGCTGTTTCCCGATCGGGCGCCGCCGACGCTGGTGACGCTGGCGGACAAGCTCGAGCTGTTGCGCGCGGCCGGACTCGACGGCGTGATCGTGATCGATTTCACGCTCGAGTTGAGCCGCGTAAGCGCGCGCGACTTCGTGCGCGATTACCTGCTGGGCAAAATCGGCGCGCGCGCGGTAGTGGTCGGCCACAGCGTCAGCTTCGGCCATCAGCGCGCCGGCAACGCCGCGGCGATGGTCGCGATGGGGCGCGAGTTCGGCTTCGATACGGTGGTGGTGGGGCCGGTAAAGAGCGATCAACTCGAGGTGAGTTCCACCAAGATTCGCGAGCTGATCGGCGCGGGCGACGTGAAGATGGCGGCGCGGCTGCTGGGCCGCCATCACTTCCTGAGCGGCATCGTGGTGCGCGGACGCGAGCGCGGCCGCGGGCTCGGCTTCCCGACCGCCAACCTCGCCAGCGAAACCGAATGCATCCCGCCCGACGGCGTCTACGCCACCCGCGTGGTGCTGGCCGACGACGCCTGGCCGTCGGTTTCAAATATCGGCACCAACCCGACCTTCAACGAGGCTGCCCGCTCGATCGAGGCCCATATCTTTGATTTCGACCGCGATCTGTACGGCGCCCGAATTAAGCTCGAGTTCGTCGAACGGATCCGCGGCGAGCGCAAGTTCGAGTCGCCGCAGGCGCTGGCCGGCCAGATCGCCGCGGACTTAAAGCGCGCCCGCGAAATCCTCGCCGGCGCCTGACCCGCGCTTCGCCGTCCCCGGCCTTACAGTCGGTTGGCGCGCATCTTTACGGCTTGACGAATTTCAGCATGAAGCGATCCTGCTGGCCGCGATGCTTGAAGATGAACCAGGTGCGATCGTCCTTCGGATTGCGCAGCACGCTGGAGCTTGCCGCCAGCCGAAAGCCCGCCTGCGAGACCTGATCGAGCACGTACTGCTCGTCGATCCGATGCAGCGTGCCGACGTCGCGCGCGCCCGACCCGGGCTGCGCGCTGTTGTCGATGATCCCGAAGACGCCGCCCTTCTTGAGCATCCGGAACAGGTACTTGTTCATCCGCCGGAGGTTGGCCTTGTGGTTGACCAGGTCGTGGTAGTTCATGTTCGTGATCACCGCATCGAGCGAATCCGGGACCACCGGCAGCAGGTTCGGATCGTCGACCGGCTTGTCGATCGCCACCACGTTGCTGAGCGCCGGCTGCTTGAGCCGCTCATGCCACGCCGCGATCATCTTCGACCCCTTCGATCCGGGCGGCAGATAGTTCTGCGAATAGACCTTGCCGGTCGGCCCGACCACCAGCGCCAGCAGTTCGGTGGTGTAGCCGCCACCGGCCACCAGGTCGACCACCTTCATGCCCGGCTTGATGCCGAAGAACGCCAGCATCTGCGCCGGCTTGCGGCCCGCGTCGAGCGCGCGGTCGGCCGCCAGCCGATCCGGGGAATTCACCGCTGCGGTGATATACGCGGGAATTTCGGATTTGGGAATCGGGCCGGCCTCGTTTTTCGCCGCCGTCCCGGCCTCCTGCGCGCGAACCGTCGCCGACGGCATCGTCATCACCACCGCGCCCATCAGCATCAGGATGGTAGCCAGAATCGCCAGGCACCTGCTTTTCATCGACTTTCTCCTTCGCCTCGGCCGGGTTGCCCGGTCCGTTCGATCGTCGAATGTGGAAACGCTTTACAGAAGCCAGTTTCGTAGCATTTCAGATACGGCGGCGGTAGCGGGCGGCCGCTGCTTAACTGATCGCCCGGGCGTCATTGTACCCCCTTGATCCGCGGATCGTCGGCCGCGATGCATTTGCCGGCCGGCAGAGCACGGAGCAGGAAGCGGCGCTGTTCGGGATTGCTGTGCCGTTTCATGAACTGGTCGCGGGCGAGCGACGGCTCGCTTAGCTCGCGAAGTCCCTCGTGGCAGGCGATTTCGGTCACATACGATTGCAACGGGTACCAGCCGTTCAACGGCGCGCTCAGGTCCGGTTTGAGCGCCCGAGGTTTCTTATGATTCGCCGGTCGCGGGGCCAGATGGCCCGGCGGTATCATCAGGAACCATCCGAGGGTCACGAGCGCGACGGCATGCCAGGGTTTCATCTGATCCAGAATGACTCCCGCCGGGCGGCTTTCCAAGCCCGCAGCTCGCGGACTAGATTAACCCCGTACGCCGATCGGATTTCTTCCTCGGGCGAGGCCCGGGTCGGGAGGTTTGTCATGGCCAGCGCAGCGCCCCATAATCCGCCGTTTCGCGCCGAACAGATCGGCAGTTTCCTGCGGCCGCCGGAACTCCTGCAGGCCCGCGAAGATCTGAAGGCCGGCAAGATCAACGCCGAACAGTTGCATCGGATCGAGGACCACGCGATTCGCGACGTGGTCGCGTTCCAGGAGCGGCTCGGGCTCGAATCGATCACCGACGGCGAGTTCCGCCGCGAGACTTTCTTCAGCGCCTTCTATATCCAGGGCCTCCGCGGCCTCGAGTACGACTTCGAGACTCCGAGCGACTGGTTCTTCGTCGATCGCAAGGGCCACAAGATTCCGATGCTCAATATCAAGGTGGTCGGGCCGCTCAAGTGGCAGCATCCCGTCCATGTCGATGATTTCAAGTTCCTCAGCTCGCTGACCGGCAAGGCGGTGAAGATCACGCTGCCGTCGCCCACCCATATTCACTGCCGCGCCGGCCGCGCGAATATCAGCAGCGCAGTCTATCCCGATCTCGACCGCTTCTGGGACGATATCGTCGAGGCCTTTCAAAAGGAGCTCAAGGCGCTGGGCGAGGCGGGATGCCGTTACGTGCAGATCGACGAAACCACGCTGCCCTGCCTGCCCGATCCGCACGCACGCGCCCTGATGGCTGCGCGGCGCGAGGACTGGCGCAAGCTGCTGCTCGAAACCTACCCGGCGCTCATGAACCGCTGCTTTGCGGGGCGGCCGGCCTCGATGCATCTGGCGATGCATATGTGCCGCGGCAACAACCAGGGTCATTGGTCGTCCGAGGGCGGCTACGATATCGTCGCCGACACCTTGTTCAACCGGATCGACGTCGATTCCTACTTCCTTGAGTACGATACCCCGCGCGCCGGCACCTTCGAGCCGCTGCGCTTCGTGCCCGCGAACAAGACCGTCGTGCTGGGGCTGGTCTCAACCAAGTTTCCCGAACTCGAATCGAAAGAGACCCTCAAGCGGCGCATCGACGAGGCGGCGAAGTTCTGCCCGCTCGATCAGCTCGCGCTGAGTCCCCAATGCGGCTTCGCCAGCGCCTATGCCGGCAACCCGATCCCCGGCGACATCCAGGAGGCCAAGCTGCGCCTGGTGCTGGAGGTCGCGCGCGAGGTGTGGGGTTCCTGATCCCTTGTCGATTGCGATAACAGCGGCGCCGGCGGAGATGAACCGCGGCGCGCGGGCGCGTCGTCGATCGTGAGCCTCCGCGACCATCCATTTCTCAAGGCCTGCCGCGGCGAGCCGGCGCCGTATACTCCCGTGTGGCTGATGCGCCAGGCGGGCCGCTACATGCCGGAGTATCGTGCGCTGCGCGAGCGTTGCGACTTCCTGTCCTTGTGCACCAATCCCGAACTGGCCGCCGAAGTGACGATTACCGCAGTCCGGCGCCTCGAGGTCGACGCGGCGATAATCTTCGCCGATATCCTGCTGCCGCTGATTCCGATGGGCGTCGGATTGCACTACGCGGCGGGTGGCGGCCCGACCATCGAACGACCGCTGCGCGCCGCCGCCGACCTGGAACGGCTCGCGCCGGTCGATCCCGCCACCTCGCTGGGTTTCGTCGCCGACGCTATCCGCATCGTGCGCCGCGAGCTGCCCGACCGCCCCCTGATCGGTTTCGCCGGCGCCCCCTTCACCCTCGCCTCGTACCTGATCGAGGGCGGCTCCTCGCGCGATTACCGGCGCACCAAGACCCTGATGTATCGCGAGCCCGCCGCCTGGCATCGCCTGATGGAGATGCTCGCGCAGATTACGGCCGATTACCTTGCGATGCAGGCCGCGGCCGGCGCCGACGCGGTGCAGCTTTTCGATAGCTGGGTCGGCGCGCTCTCGCCCGCCGATTACCGGCGCTTCGTGATGCCCTATTCGCGGGCGGCGCTCGCCGCGCTCGCCGGACGTGTCCCGACGATCCATTTCGGCACCGGCACGGCGGGACTGCTGGAGGCGATGCGCGAGGCGGGCGGCGACGTCATCGGACTCGATTGGCGTGTCGACCTGGCCGAGGCCTGGGCGCGGCTCGGACCCGGGGTCGCGGTCCAGGGCAATCTCGATCCGATGGTGTTGTTCGCCGACCGCGATGAACTCCGCCGCCAGGTCCGCGCGATTCTCGATCGCGCCGCCGGCCGGCCCGGCCATATCTTCAACCTCGGCCACGGCATCCTGCCCCAGACCCCGGTCGACAACGTGATCGCGATGGTCGAGATGGTCCACGAGATGAGCCGGCGCTGAGCGCTCGATGGAAGCCGCCTTCGACGCCGTGATGCTGATCGGGTTCGGCGGTCCGACGCGCCCCGATGAGATCCGTCCGTTCCTCGACAACGTGCTGCGCGGCAGACCGGTCAGTCCGGCGCGCCTCGAAGCGGTCGTCGCGCACTACGATCGGATCGGCGGTCGCTCGCCGTACAACGAACTTACGCTCGGCCAGGCCGCGGCGCTCGGCCGTGAGCTCGCAGGCGCCGGAATCGCGATTCCGGTTGCGGTCGGGATGCGCAACTGGTCGCCCTATTTTATCGATACGCTGGCCGCCCTCGAGCGCGCGGGGGCGCGCCGCGTGCTGGGCTTCATCATGTCGGCGTTCCAATGCGAGGCAAGCTGGCAGCGCTACCAGCAGGCGGTGGCCGATGCGCGGGCGCGTCTCGGGTCGTCGGCTCCGGAAGTCGAATACGTGGCGCCGTGGTCCGACGATGCGCTGTTTATCGAGGCCGCCGCCGCCCGCCTCGCCGACGCGGTCGCGATGATTGCGCCGGCCGCCCGGCGCGACGCCCAGGTGATCTTCACGGCGCACAGTATCCCGGTCGCGATGGCCGCGCAGAGTCCCTACGTCGATCAGCTCACCGACGCCGCCCGCCGCGTCGCCACCGCGCTCGCGATCGAGAACTGGACCATCGCCTTCCAGAGCCGCAGCGGCGATCCGCGCGAGCCGTGGCTCGAACCCGATATCCGCGACGCGCTGCGCGCCGTCCGCAGCCGCGACGCGATCGTGATGCCGCTCGGCTTCCTGTGCGATCACGTCGAGGTGCTCTACGATCTCGATATCGAGGCGGCCGAGATTGCGCGCGTCGCCGGCTTGCGGATGATTCGCGCGGCGACCGTCGGCGATCATCCGGCCTTCATCCGGATGATGGCGACCGTCGTGCGCCGCCGGCTTGAGGGTGGCGCGGGACGCTGATGTCTGAGTCGCAGATGGTGCAGCGGGTGGTAGTGGTCGGGGGTGGAATCAGCGGGCTGGCTACGGCCTTCCGTCTCCGCGAGCTCGCGGCGGAGCGCGGCACTGCGCTCGAAGTGATCCTGCTCGAAGCCGGGGCGCGGGTCGGCGGCGCGCTGCATACTATCGCGCGCGACGGCTTCGTGATGGAGGCCGGCGCCGATTCGTTTATCTCCGACAAAACCGACGCGCTCGACCTGGCCGGACAACTCGGTCTGGAAGCCGAGCTGGTCGGCACTTTGGAAGCCCATCGCCGGGCCTTTGTGGTCCACGATGGCAAGCTGGTCGAGATTCCGCGCGGCTTCGCGCTGCTCGCGCCATCGCTGCTCACGCCGATTCTCGCGACTGCGCTGTTCACGATTCCGGGCAAGCTCCGAATCCTGCTCGAACAAATGGTCAAGGCGCGACGCGAGGGCGGTGACGAAAGCCTGGCCGCGTTCATCCGCCGCCGTCTCGGTCCCGAAGCGCTCGCGCGGCTGGTGCAGCCGCTGGCCGGCGGAATCTACCTGGCCGATCCGGAGACGCTCAGCATGCGCGCCTGCTTCGCGCGCTTCGTTGCGATGGAGCGCGAGTACGGCAGCCTGACGCGGGCGCTGCGCGTGCTGAGGAAAAATCGCGCTGGCGGCGCGGGCGGCGTGCGCTGGAACCTGTTCCTCTCCTTCCGCGACGGGATGGCGACGATGGTTCATGCGCTCGAGCGGAGTCTCGGCGCGGTGATTCGGCGCGGTGCCGACGTGGCGGAGATTTCCAGGCGCGGGCCGGGCTGGACGATCGCGACGCGCGACGGTAGCACGATCGAGGCCGCCGCGGTGATCTGCGCGGCGCCCGCCTACGTCGCGGCGCGGCTGGTGAAAGGTTCGATCCCGCCGCTGTCCCGCGCGTTGGCGGAAATCGAATATGCTTCGAGCGCGACGGTTAATCTCGCTTACGACGCCGGCGCGCTGGGCGCTCTGCCCGACGGCTTCGGCGTGCTTATGCCGGCCATCGAACGCCGGCGCGTCGCGGCGTTCAGCTTTTCCAGTCTGAAGTTCCTCAACCGCGCGCCGGACGGCAAATTCCTGATGCGCGCATTCGTCGGCGGGGCGCTCAACCCCGAGCTGATGCGCCTGGAAGCCGAGGCGATGGTCGACGTGGTGCGCGAAGAGCTGCGCGACCTGCTCGGCATCCGCACCGCGCCGCTGTTCACTCACGTCTGGCGCTGGCTCGATTCGATGCCGCAGTACAAGCTCGGCCATCTCGAACGGGTCGCCGCGATCGAGGCACAAACCGCCGAGCTGGCGGGCTTCGCGCTGGCCGGCGCAGCCTACCGGGGCGTCGGCATCCCGGATTGCGTGCGCAGCGGCAAGCTCGCCGCCGAACTGGTCTTCTCACAGCTCGCGCCGCGGGACTAGCATTGGGATCCGATGGGCGTCGCCGCGCGCACCCTCAAACCGGCGGCGGTGCTGGCGACGCTATGGCTCCGCAGGTATCGAACACGCTTGACGATTCGACCGCATGGCCGCGGGTAATCGCCCATGCCGACCTCGACGCTTTCTACGCCTCGGTCGAGATGCTCGATAATCCGGAGCTGCGCGGCAAGCCGGTGATCGTCGGCGGCAGCAGCCTGCGCGGCGTGGTCAGCTCGGCGTCGTACGAGGCGCGGGTCTTCGGCGTCCATTCCGCGATGCCCACGGCGCAGGCGAAGAAATTATGTCCCCAGGGGATCTTCGTGCGCGGCCGGATGGCGCGTTACGGTGAGCTGTCGCGCGCCGTGCGCGAGGTCTTCGAACAATTCAGCCCGCTGGTCGAACCGCTCTCGCTCGACGAGGCGTTTCTGGATTTGAGCGGCACCCAGCGCCTGCTCGGCCCGCCGATCGAGGTGGCGCGCGCGCTCAAGCGCCGGGTGCGCGAGACCACCGGGCTGACGATTTCGGTCGGCGTCGCGCCGATCAAGATGGCGGCCAAAATTCTGAGCGATATGTCCAAGCCCGACGGCCTGCTGGTGCTCGGTCCCGAGCAGGTGCTGGCGTTCCTGGAGCCGCTGCCGGTGGAGCGATTATGGGGCGTCGGCCGGGTCACGCTGGCGCATCTCAACCACGCCGGCATCAGCACCATCGGCGAGCTGGCGCGCTTCGATCCGGCCCGGCTTAGAAGCCAGTTCGGCTCGTTCGGAGCGCATCTGTATGAACTCGCCAACGGCCGCGACCCGCGCCCGGTAATCGGCGATTGGGCGCGGAAATCCTACGGCGAAGAGTCGACCTTCGAACACGACCATGGCCTGGACTCGCTGGAGTTGCGGCGCGTGCTGATTGCCCACGGCGAAGCGCTGGGGCGCCGCTTGCGCGCCGACCAGGTGCGCGCGCGCACTATCACCCTCAAGCTGAAGCTCGCCCGGCCGCTCGGTGGCGGACGTTATCCGCTGTTGACGCGCAGTCTTTCGATTGATTCGGCGACCGACGATGGCGCTGCGATCACCCGCGTCGCGATCGAGTTGATCGCGCGCGTGAAGGTGGATGAGAAGGTGCGGTTGGCGGGCGTCCAAGTCCATAACCTGGAGCGCGCCGACCCGCGCCAGCTCGGTCTGTTCGATCCCGCCGCCGCGCGCGAGGGCGTCAGACGGAGCCGCCTCAACCGCGCGCTCGACGAGGTTACGCGCCGCTTCGGCGCGGAGGCGGTTACACGCGGTCTCGCTCACGCGGAGCGCGCTGCTCCGACCCGCCGTATCAAGTGATCGGCCCGAAGCGGCCGGATACTGCGGCTCTATCGATCTCCGCCGCTCGGAGCTAGCGATAAAAGCTCAGGATGAAGCTGCGCAGCGTCGGCCTGAAGACCAGGATGAAGCCGCCCACTCCGAGACCCGCGCCAAGCGCGGTAACCATCGCCTCCTGGGCGAAAGCGCCCACCAAGATAGCCGCAGCAGCAACGCCCAGCATTCCCGCGCTGGTAGCGGGTGTCATGTATCTCGACATCGCCGTCACCTCCTACCCCCTCACCGGCGAGCCGCGTTGCCACGACCCGCCGCCCACGATCCAGATAAGCAAGAGGCGGGCCCGCAGATGATGATTAATTCCCCGGCTTTGGACGCTTATTACCACGAAATACGTGATGCCGTTTTGCATCGCGCGCGTTGCCGAACAACATCCGGCGCGCGGGGGCGATAGCAAGTTGGCGCAGCTAAGCTAAATTACGTCGTTGCAAGTACGCATAAAGCCGCATCGGAGGCACCAGTACTTGCAGTGTCCCATCGGACGCATCGGCGCGCCGCAGGCGTCGCAAGCGACGGCCGAGGTATCGACCGGCGCGCGTTGATCGGAATCGATGGTTTCAATCTCCGGATGCTTCGATCGGTCGCTCCCCACCGCCATCGTCATCTCCTCCCGCCGCGCCTCGATTCTGCGCCGGTCGCGCGAAAATTTCCATAATCCGATTACGCTCGGATGCGCGCCGGCGCCGCTGGCCGACGGATCAGGCGTAGCGACCGTAGCCGCTCGCACCGACGCGACGCGGTGGGCGATTTTTTCGCTGACGCGCGGAGGCTGTGCTACAAAGTTGCGAGCGATGATAAGCTCGCGCAACCCGGTGAAAGATCATCACCATCACGGAGAGAGAGGCCGATGGCTGATTTCGAGGTAAAGCTGGAGTCCACCGCACTGGTAAACGTCGACATGCAGAATTGCTTCGTGGAGAATTCGCCGTTCGCGGCGCCGCGGGCGCAGGAAATTCTGCCGCGTATCAACCGGCTCGCTGAGGTATGCCGGCGCAACGGCGCGCTGGTCATCCATACCCTGCATGTGGTGCGCTCCGACGGCAGCAATATCGGCGTGATGGGAGAGCTTATCCCGGCGGTCCGCGAAGGGGTCATCAGCAAGGGCAATCCGCAGGCCGAGTTGCATCACGGGGTAGTGGTCGAACGCGACGATATCATGCTTGAGAAGCCGCGCTACGGCGCCTTCCATGGCACCGACCTGGAGCTGATCCTGCGCGACCGCGGCATCGACACGCTGATCATCACCGGCATCGCCACCAATGTGTGCTGCGAGACCACCGCGCGCGAGGCCGCCGTTCGCGACTTCCACGTGTTCTTCCTGAGCGACGCCACCGCCACCAGCGGCATCGGCGAGCTGACCGCCGATGAGGTGCAGCGGGCGACCTGCGCCACGCTCGGCAAACGCTTTGCCCAAGTGCTGACCACCGATGAGATGTTGGCGAAGATCGAGGGGGCCGCGCGCTCCCGGCCGGCCAAGAACTAATCTCGGCCTTTTATTATCTCGAACCCACCCCGTTCACCGGAACTGTTCTGACAGCGACGAGGATCTGATGCCCAATTACTGGGCATCGGACCTTTTTTTGAGCAATTGCCCTCTACCTCGAGAGGCTCTGCCGACACTCCGGCATGACTCACCTAAGACTGGATGTGTGATGGATATTACGTCCATTACCGAGTCTCAGAGCCCCATCTGTGGCGCTTTTCCGAGCCATCTTTCGCTGATGGCATAGACGTTGCTCCCCCCGCAAAGCGTTTCCAAGAACGCGGAAGCCTGAACCGTCGCGACGGTGCTGGTCCGGCCTGCGAGGGAGGGGCTTCGTTGTCAATCCACAATGGAGGTCTGATTGCTGAATGGGTGCGAATAAGCAACAGGGGTGGTCGCTACTCCTTTTCCTGGTGGGCTTTACGTCCCTGCCGGCCGGTCTTTTCGACCTGGGACCAATCTTCACGATTATCGGAGTGGTGTGCCTGATCGTGGCGTCGGTTTGGTTTTACCGAATCAAGCCGCTCGAAAATTTGCAGCCTTAGCATAAGCCGGACACCGGGTAAGCCGGTCGTGGCCGGCCGGGCGCTTAGCGGCGCCGGTCGCAGCCGAATCTAGTGGGGAGAGAAATATGAGAATTGTCGGTCTTTTGGTTTGCGTGCTGGGCTGGTTCATAGCCGTCCTCAGCGTGAAGGTTCCGGGGGTCTATCTGCAACTGCTGATCGCCCTGGCGGGATTCATTATCGCCGGCTACGGCGCACTCGGAATCATGAACCGCGCTCATCTCAAGAATGCCATCTGGAAGGCCTGAGGAAACCGAAGATGCTGATACGGATAAATCGTGTCCGCCGCCGACTTGGCATGTTGACGGCTCTGTTTCTGGCCAGCGCGTGGCTGCTGCCGACCTCAATCGCGCTGGCGCAGGCGCCTGCTCCGGCGGCCTCGCCGGCCGCGGCCGCGGCTCCGGCGGCGCCGTCCAAACCGATCACCACCGGTGATATCAAGGCCATCAGCGGACCGACGGACGCCCAGCAGGCAGCCGGCGATCCGGGCGGCACCATCACCGGCACCGTCAAGGATATCCCGGTCACCGATACCAAGGCGGGGCTCAGTCTGGCTGACGTGGTGAACACGGTCGGTCAGAATCGAATCGCGATCAACCTGGTATGGACCCTGATCACCGGCTACCTGGTCATGTTCATGCAGGCCGGCTTCGCCGCGGTCGAGACCGGCTTGTGCCGCGCGAAGAACGCCAATCACACCTTCATGATGAACTTCATGGTGTATGGCCTGGGTCTGTTCGCATACTGGGTGATGGGGTTCGCGCTGCAGCAGGGAGGATGCGCGCCGAACGGCAACCTCGGAGGGCTGAGTCCGCTCAACTCTGAGTTCGTGTTCCATTTTATCGGCGGCAAGCCCTGGGGGCTGTTTGGCGAGCGCGGGTTTTTCCTGTCCGGCACCACCTACGACGTCGGCATAGCGGTGATGTTCCTGTTCCAGATGGTGTTCATGGACACCGCTGCGACCATCGTTACCGGGGCCGCGGCCGAGCGCTGGAAGTTCCTGGCCTTCTGCATCTCCAGCATGTTTATCGCCGCGATTACCTATCCGCTTTATGCCAACTGGGCATGGGGCGGTGGCTGGACTTCGCAGCTCGGCGTCAACTATGGACTCGGGCACGGCTATTGCGACTTCGCCGGCTCAGGCGTGGTGCACGCCGTCGGCGGCATAACAGCGCTCGCCGTTGCGATGATCGTCGGGCCGCGGATCGGAAAGTTTACCAAGAGCGGCAAACCGAATCCGATGCCGGGGCATGACATGACGATGGTGCTCATCGGCTGCTTCATCCTGGCCTTCGGCTGGTTCGGATTTAATCCCGGCAGCACGCTGGGCGCCTCGGGCAACGGCAGCCTGCGCATCGGTCTGATTGCAGTCGATACGATGCTGGCGGGCTGCACCGGCTCGATTGCCACGCTGCTCTACATGTGGATACGCTTCGGCAAGCCCGATGCTTCGATGGCCGGCAACGGTCTGCTGGCGGGGCTGGTGGCGATCACTGCACCAAGCGGCTTCGTCAACACCGTGGGCGCCGCGATCATCGGCTTCGCGGCCGGCATGATCGTCTGCCTGAGCGTCGAATTCGTCGAGCGCCGGCTCAAGATCGACGACCCGGTCGGCGCCATCTCGGTGCACGGGACGTGCGGGTTGTGGGGGGTTATTTCGGTGGGGCTGTTCGCGGACGGCACCAGCAACTACGGCGGCAGCTGGAACGGCGTCAACGGCTCGGTCACGGGTTTGTTCTACGGCGACCCGAGCCAGTTGGTAGCCCAGCTAATCGCCTGCGCGACGCTGATCGGCATCATCTTCAGCCTCTCCTATGTCGTCAATTGGCTGGTCGACGTGGTGGTTGGACAGCGCGTCAGCGCTCACAGCGAACTCGAGGGTCTGGACTTGCCGGAGATGGGCGCGCTTGGCTATCCGGAGTTCCAGCTTGTAACCGCCGGACTCGGCCGCTCGATGGAAGTGACCGCGGCGGAATGATCCAGGGAGAAAATGATGACCGGACAAATCGTATTTGCGATAGTGATGTTAATCGTCTTTGTCGGCTGGCAGTTTGTTAAGCCCGGGAAAAGTATCTTTGACAAGTAGGCGGTGCGGTGGAAGCGATGGAGGCAACTGAAGGTTCGACGCTCGCGATGGACGGTAAACGACCCACCCCGATTGTACGCGATGCGCATGCGCTGCTGGTGCGCGGCATCGATGCGCTGGAGCGCAGCCGCATCGAGGAGGCGGTGGGTCTGCTGCGCCAATCGGTGCAGCTCGATGACAAGTCGTTCTACGGGTATCTGGCGCTCGGCATCGCGCTGACCAAGGCGCTCCAGATACCCGCAGCCGAAGCGGCGCTGGAGACCGCCATCGCGCTCGAGCCGACGAACTTTTACGCCCATCTGCGAATGGCGGAGCTGTTTCAACGCGTCGGCGTGCCGACCCGGGCCAGGGAAGAATTGCGCCTGGCGCTGGATCTGGCCGATACCAGTGAGCAGAAAAAGATCGCTCGCGACCTGCTGGCGAGCGAGCAGCATCGCGATTCGCGCCGCGCCTGGCGGCCCGATTTCAGCAAGCTGTTGAGCAGGACGAGGCGCAAGGCATGATCAAATCGCCGTTAATGCCCCTGAGCAGATCGCGCTATATCGCACTGACCGTCGGCACCGGCGCGATGGGCCTGGTGACCGCTATCTTTCTCGTTGGCGCCCCGCCGATACCAGCGGCGGTGGGAGTGGTACTCGCCGTGGCCTGGTTGATTTGGCGCTCTCCGGCCGCCTGAAGATATCGAGCGGCACACAAGGAGTTCGGGATGAAAAAGATTGAAGCTATCATCAAGCCCTTTACCCTCGACCCGGTAAAGCAGGAGCTGCAGAGTATCGGCATCAGCGGACTGACAGTCTACGAGGTAAAGGGCTTCGGCCGCCAAAAGGGTCACACCGAGATGTATCGGGGCTCGGAATACGTGGTCGACTTTTTGCCCAAGCTCAAGATTGAGCTGGTGGTCAAGGACGATCAGCTCACCGAGGCGCTCGAAGCGATTATGCTGAAGGCGCACACCGGAAAAATCGGCGACGGTAAAATCTTCGTCTCAGATCTGACCGATGTCATAAGGATCCGCACGCGGGAGCACGGCAACGACGCCATCTGAGCGAGCGCGGCCTGATCGATTCTGAGTTTGCGCAGGGTTCGGGTTGGCGATGGTTTTGGGGCTGGGACTGATTCTGCTCGCGGTGCTGCTCGGTCCGGTATTGATCAAGCCGGTCGAAGAGAACATCGAGATTTTCTTCCTGGTCGCCGGCGCCTTAGCCTCCGCGGTCGCCGGCCAGTGGAGCATCCAGCTGCTCCACACCGCGGCCACCGAACCGATACCGCTGACCATCGCAGTGTTGGGCTTCGGGGTGATTGCGCGGATGCTGCGTCCGACCCTGGATCGCGGCGTCAAACGGCTGGTGAAGCTGATCGCCCCGCGCTGGATTTACTTCAGCCTGATAATCGTCCTGGGACTGCTCTCGAGCGTCATCACCGCGGTGATCGCCGCGTTGATCCTGGTCGAGGCCGTGGCGCTGCTGAAACTCGACCGTCACAGCGAGATTGCGGCGGTGGTGCTGGCCTGCTTCGCGATCGGAATGGGGGCGGCGCTGACTCCGGTCGGCGAGCCGCTCGGCACCATCGCGACCGCCGCGCTCAACGTGGACTTCTGGTACCTGATGCGGCTGCTCGGCCCGCTGGTGGCGGTTGGAATAGTAATCGTCGGCGCGATCAGCCTTTTCCTGCCTGCAAAATACGGCCACTCCCTGAAAGCCGACGCGCATACCGACAGTTGGTATGAGGTCTTCTCTCGCGCCGGCAAGGTTTACCTGTTCGTGGTGGGCCTGGTCGGTTTATCGTGGGGACTGCGGCCGCTGGTCGATGAGTACATCAGCCGAGTGCCGGGATGGGCGCTGTTCTGGTTGAACTCGATTTCCGCGATCGTCGATAACGCCACTCTGACCGCGGCCGAGATTGGCCCCTCGCTCACTCACACCCAGCAGCGCGGCATTTTGATGGGGCTGTTGATCAGCGGCGGGATGCTGATCCCGGGCAACATCCCCAACATCGTCGCGGCCGGACGGCTGGGAATTTCAAGCCGCGAATGGGCCCGCGTCGGACTGGTCGCCGGCCTGCCGTTGATGGCGGTGTGCTTCGCCGCCCTGCACTGGATCCTCTGACCTGCTGAGACAGCTCCAGCCCCACGCGCTGCTGCGGCGTTGTCCGACGGTTCAGGTCTTCTGGCCGTGGGCGATGCCGAAGTAGTCGCCGCCGTGCACATGATGCACGGTCTCGGTGCCCCATTGGATGTCGTGGTCGAGTCGCGCCAGCGGCGGAATATGCTTGGAGCAATGCACGAAGGCGCGCGTCACCGAGACCATCACCCAGCGCTCGAGATGGCCGCCGTCGCTGTTCATGATGTCGCTCAGGATGGCATCCTTGAAGACCGCTTCGGCGTTTGGATGCTGCCGGAGAAATTCGATCAGCTCGTCGTTCTCGAGAATCCGCGCGCGGCCGTTCAGATGCAATCCGATCTGATCGCCGGCGAAATCCACGAACATCAGCGCCACGTGCGGATTCTCGAAGATATTGCCCAGGCTCGACAGCACCCCGTTGCCCCGATATTCCGGATAAATCAGCGTCTGCGCGTCGAGCGCCTTGACGAATCCCGGATGACCGGCGCGAAAGCTCGCGTGGCAGTCGCCGCCGCTGCCGGCGGTGGCCAGAAACACCATCTCCATCCGGCCGATGAACGCCTGCATCGTGTCGTTCAGATGATCGATCACCTGATGCTTGTAAAAGGCGAGCGCGTGAGTGCCCTTCCCGTAGCGGGCCTGCAGCGCACGCTCTCCGGCGGAGCTCAACGCTGCGGGATCGGCCGGCGCGGCGGAAGCTTCGCCGCTCGCCTGAATCCCGGCGCCCTCTGTGGCAGTCGATCGATCGTCGCCGTCGGCCATCTTGTCTTCCCTCATCTGACTCAGTAGGCGACGACGCCGCCGCCGGTCTCGATCAGCTTGACCGGCATCCCGTCGACCTCATCGGGCGTCGCGGCTTGCGCCTGCGGGGTCAGTTTCTTGACGTAGACTTCGATCACGGGTTGACCGGGCGTGTCGCCAACCCCGATGCCGGTGCCGACCGCACCCGGGATGCTCATCAGGTCGGCTTCGTGCCGATCACGCACCGCGGTCGCCGCTTTGACGGCCTCATTGGAAAGGCCGAGATTCGCGGCCAGGTCGTATGGCTGGTCGGTATCGTTGGTCGCCATGGTAGTGCAACTGCCGACCATCGACAGCGCGCCGGGTGCGGAGGACAACGCCCTGAGCACCGCGCCAATCCGATTGGCCAGCGTAAACGAATCGTCGTTCGCGCCGGCGAACAGCAGGCCGACCGCCTGGGGGCAACTGCCCTCGGTTACGATTAGCGATCCGGAATCGCCGCCGGCGCTGAACGGGGTGTCACCGGTACCGACTATTTTAATCTGGTTAACGAATTTGGCGACGCCGCTGCCGAACTCGATCATCACGTTGACGTGCAGCGCCGTGATGGTGCCGGTGGTGAGGCAAGTGGTACGGCCCATTTTCTGCACCGCCATCCCCATCGTCGGCATGGCCACCGTGCTGGCGATTCCCCCGATGTTCAGAATGTTGGCGCTGACCTGCCCCGGTTCGACCTCCGCGATGGCGGCGTCGACCACGTTAGGGGCGCCACCCGGCTTCACGTGGACGCCACGGGTATAGGTTGCCACCGCATCGCCGGGCGTCTGCGCACACTCCGTGTCGACCAGGCCCGGTTGCACGATAAGCTGGCCGCGCTTGGCGCGGTTCTCGAGCCCCAGCACATGATTATTGCTGAGGATAAATTGCTTGGCGTTCTTATTCTGGATCAACGACCCCAGCGTGCCGCCGAAGCAATCCTTGATGACACCGCTTTGGTTCTTGATTACGTCGTGGATATTCCCGCCTGAAACGCCCAGCTCGATCGGCCGGGTCAGCATCGATCGTTGGCTGCAATCGGGAATCGCGGCGGCCGGCATCGACCAGCTACCCATCGCCAATAGACCGACCGCCAGCGCCAACGCTTTAGTTCGATAGCTCAATCGTGTGCTCCTCCTCCTTGAGGACCGATTGATCATATATGCCATGATGCGCCGCCGGCCGCATCGCATTGCTGGATCCAAGGCAACCCCGACGTCAATCAGGCACGGGTTCAGGCGTATGGCGGCATCATTCTGATGGGACGATGCCACCTGTCCCGGTTTGGCGCAGCGGCCCGCGATCCAGCATAATGAACGTTCGTCACGCTTTCGGGGAGGAATTGGTCCGTATCATGGCAGCCCAGACACTGTTCGAAAAAATCTGGAACGATCACGTCGTCTACCAGCAGCCCGACGGCCCGGCGCTGCTCTATATCGACCTCCACCTGGTCCACGAGGTCACTTCGCCGCAGGCCTTCGAGGCGCTGCGCGATGCCGGCCGCAAGGTGCGCTCGCCCGACCGCACCTTCTCGACGCTCGACCACGACGTCCCGACCATCAACCAGTCCGGGCCGATTACCGATCCCGACGCGCGCCTGCAGGTCGAGATGATGCGCAAGAACTGCCGCGACTTCGGTCTGCGGCTGTTCGACCTCGGCTCGCACGAACAGGGCATCGTGCACGTGATCGGCCCCCAGCTCGGCATCACGCAGCCCGGCCTGACGATCGTCTGCGGCGACAGCCACACCGCCACCCACGGCGCGCTCGGCGCGCTGGCCTTCGGCATCGGCACCAGCGAGGTCGAGCACGTGCTCGGCACGCAATGCCTGTGGCAGAACAAGCCCCGCTCGTTCGAGGTCAGGATCGATGGGCGGCTCGGCCCCGGCGTCGCGGCCAAGGATCTGATTCTCGGCATCATCGGCCGCATCGGTATCGGCGGCGGCACCGGCACCGTAATCGAGTATCGCGGCTCGGCGATCGAGGCGCTCTCGATGGACGAGCGGATGACGCTGTGCAACATGTCGATCGAGGGCGGCGCGCGGGCCGGGATGGTCGCGGCCGACCAGCAGACTGTCGATTACGTCCGCGGTCGCCGCTACGCACCGGCCGGCAAGGATTTCGACCGCGCCGCGGAGCGCTGGCTCACCTATCGCACCGACCCGGGCGCGCGTTTCGATCGCAGCGTGGCTTTCGACGGCGCTTCGTTCGCGCCGCAGGTGACCTGGGGCACCAATCCCGGGATGGTAACCGATATCACCGGACGGGTTCCCGACCCGGCCAGCTTCAAGGACGCCGGGCAGCGCGAGTCGGCCGAGCGCGCGCTCAAGTACATGGCGCTCAAGCCCGGCACGGCGATCGTCGATATCCCGATCGATCGGGTCTTTATCGGCTCCTGCACCAACTCGCGGCTGACCGATCTGCGGCTCGCGGCCGAAACCATCCGCGGCAAGCAGGTGGCGAAGAGCGTGCACGCGATGGTGGTGCCGGGATCGTGGCAGGTCAAGGACGAGGCGGAGAAGCTCGGCCTCGACAAGATCTTCAAGGCGGCGGGCTTCGAGTGGCGCGAGGCCGGATGCTCGATGTGCCTGGCGATGAACGGCGACATGCTGCAGCCCGGCGAGCGCTGCGCCAGCACTTCGAACCGCAACTTTGAAGGACGCCAGGGCGCCGGCGGCCGGACCCATCTGGTGAGTCCGGCGATGGCGGCCGCGGCGGCGGTCGCCGGCCATTTCGTCGACGTCCGCGAATGGGCAAAGAACTGAGGGGGCGTGAATTTTCTGGCTCTTTGTCATCCCGAACGGAGCGCAGCGAAGTTGAGGGATCTACGCGGAGCGATTTGTCGAGGAACTCCTTCGCGAACCATAAGAAAATCGCTTCGCGCAGATTCCTCGTTTCCCCAGACTCCACTCGGAATGACAATCAAGCCTGCTCCTCAAATGGCCGAAAGAATCCGCGAACTCTGAGGATTAAGAACGATGCAACCGTTTATCACCGTGTCCGGAGTCGTTGCCCCGCTCGATCGGGTCAACGTCGATACCGACCAGATTATTCCCAAGCAATTCCTGAAATCGGTGGTGCGCACCGGTCTCGGCAAGGGTCTGTTCTTCGATTGGCGCAAGGACCCGGAGTTCGTCACCAACCGGCCGCGCTACCGCGAGGCGAAAATCCTGGTGGCGCGCGCGAACTTCGGCTGCGGCAGCTCGCGCGAGCATGCACCGTGGGCGCTGGCGGATTTCGGTTTTCGCGCGGTGATCGCGCCGTCGTTCGCCGATATCTTCCGCAACAACTCGCTCAAGAACGGCTTCCTGCCGGTGATCCTGAAAGAAGCGGAGGTCGAGGCGATCTTCCGCGCCATCGAGCACCACGAAGAGGCCTACGAGCTCACGATCGATCTGGCGAGCCAGACGGTCCGCGACGATTCCGGATGGTCGGCGCACTTCGAGATCAGCGAATTCCAGAAGCAGTGCCTGCTCGAGGGGCTCGACGATGTCGGGCTCACGCTGATGCGCGAGCGGGAGATCGCCGCCTACGAGCAATCGCATCCGCTGCCCTACCGGCTCTAGCCGCAGATAGAAAAGCGGGGACGCCGGCTGACGTCCCCGCTTTTTCGAGCAACGCTACTTCTGTTCAGGCCTTGCGATCAGCCCGACGATTCATCCATCACAGCGCACGGAACTTGGGCGCATGCCTGATATGCACGGTGACGCCGTTGATCTGCTGGGGGATCCTGGCCCTGATCATCGGCGTGTCTTTGCTCAGGTAGACATTGAGCGCGGCGTGGTCGGGGTCGTCGCCGGCGCCGATACCGACCGCGGTCACCGCGCCCATCTTGAGCAGGCGCCGAGCGTAGCGATTCTTGACCGAGCGCACCTGCTCGATCGATTGATGCAACGCGGCGCTGACCCCGGACGTCGGAGTGCCGATTTCGGAGCCGAACGCGGTCGGTACACAGGCTTTCCCTACCAGGCTGACATTGAACTTGCTGAGAATGGTCCCGATCGGATTGACCGCTACGATCGTGTTTGCGGTATCAGGTGCGTACGGGGCGCCGGCGGCCGGGGTGCCGGCAAAAACGATACCGATCGCCTGGGGACAGCTGAAATCTTGAGTTACCACCAGCGCCCCGGCATCGCCTCCTTCGGCAAATGAGCAGGTACTGCCTGACGGGTTATTGATCGCCTGGCCGATGACCAGGATTTGATGGTTGAAGAACGCGGTGCCGGCGCCAACGACATTGCAGACTTTGCCGGGATAGACCACTTTCCCCATCGCGTCGAAGGCGTCGATCTTGCCCGAAGTCAGGCAGGTCGTGCGCCCCATCTTCATAACCGGCAATCCGTCATACAGGCTGTTGAATGGAAATGGCGTAGCGCTGATCTGGCCGGCCGGTATCTGGTCGGTCGGAAAACTGGCGTCCACCATGTTCAGGATTTTGCCATCAGGATCGACTCCCGCCGTCGGCGTACCGTTGGGGGTCTGCTCCTCGGGAACAATCTTCGCGAGCGCGGCATCGAGCTGGTTAGCGCCGCCGGCGAAATTGATCTTCGACCAGTTGGAGAGCCTGGCAACAATGTCGCTCTGGTCCTGCCAGCATCCCAGGTCCACCAGGCCCGGCTGCACGATCGGCTCGTTGAGGGCGGCCGACCTCCTGGTGCTGCTGTTGCGCGCGAACACGTGGCTGGAGCTCAACACGAGTTGATTGCCGTGGGTGTCGTTAACCAGCGCTCCCAGGGTGCCGGTGCAGCAGGTGATAGTTGCGGTCTTCTTGGCGTAAGCAACGCTGTTGTAATTGCCGCCCGAAACCCCCAGATAGGAAGGTGGCGGCTCGGCGCCGGTGGCGCACAGCGACGTTGCTCCATTGGGTAGCGTGGTGATCGAGCAGGCGCCGGGCGTGGGCGTGGCAGTTGGCGTGCTCTGCGCATGCGCGGTGAGCGTCCCCAGTATCAGAAACAGTCCCGCTACCAGGATCGCGATAAACGTTGAGCGTTCTACTTCCACTGCTTCCTCCCCTCCACAGTTCCGCGTAACGCTAGGTTCGAATCAGAGACTTGGGTGGCCGCGCCAATCAGGATTGGCGGGATATGGCATCAACAGGAATCGCGTCTTGCAGCGCCCCACCTCTCCACCTCTACACAGCTCGCCAATTTAATCCTCGTTAGGCATCAACTCAACTGGCCTGTCTGTGCTATCCCCTCGGGCGTTTCGATTGCCGTCGGCAACCAACGCCGCGCTTTGCCGCGAACTCAAGCGGCTGCCAAAAAGCGGCAGCACTTTAATGCACGGGTCGTGCCATAGCTATTTCAGCTCGCAGATGCGAAGAATAGCTGCACATAGGTCACTCGATATTCGGCCGAGACGGAATCGGATCGTTGCAGCCCCGCAACGGTCAGACTCACCCGTACTGCGTGCGATGCGCGTTCGCCCGCTTGATGTTAAAATGACAAGTTACTGCGATGGTCCCGCTTCGAGCGCCGCGATGACGGCGCATACGTTCACGGTCAAGGCCGCACCCGGGCGCATCCGCCTCGACGTTTTCCTGGCCGCCGAGCTGGCGCCGGAGTACTCGCGATCGCGGGTGGCGAGAATAATCCGGGCCGGCGGGGTAAGCGTGAACGACGCGGCCGCCGCCGACCCGGCCCATCCCCTGCGTCCGGGCGATCGGGTCGCGGTCGCGCCCGCGCCGGCGATCGAGACGCTGCCGATTGCGGCTGCGTCGCTGGAAATCCCCGCGCTGACGATCCTCTATACAGATGACGAAGTGATCGTAGTCGACAAGCCGGCCGGGATGGTGGTCCACGCCGCACCGGGAAGCTCCGGACCGACCCTGGTCGACGCCCTGTTGCAGCAGTTTCCCGAGCTGGCGGCGATGGCCGAGCCGGACGGTGTGCTGCGCCCCGGGATCGTTCATCGGCTGGATAAGCAGACTTCGGGCGTGATGGTAGTCGCGCGGACGCCATACGCGCGGATGTCGCTGTCGCGGCAATTCAAGGATCGCACGGTGCGCAAGGTCTATCTGGCGGCCGTTCGGGGGATCGTGAAGCGCGACGAGTTCGAGGTGTCGCGGCCGTTGGGACGTCATCCGACCGAGCGCAAGCGGATGTCGACGCATTCCCGATCGCCGCGCGACGCGCTGACCCGCTTTTCGGTGCTGCGCCGCTTTGAGCCGGCCGGCGCGGGCGGCCTGGCCTCGACCCTGGTCCGGGCGATACCGGCGACCGGCCGCACCCATCAGATTCGGGTCCATCTCGCCTCGGTCGGCCATCCATGTCTCGGCGATCCGCTGTACGGCCGGGCGGCGGAGGCGGGCGCGGGCCCGTTTGATCGCCAGGCGCTCCATGCGCTAGGGCTGGAGTTCGCCCATCCGCGATCGGCGGCCCGGCTGCGGCTGACGGCGCTCCCGCCGGCGGATTTCGTCGCCTACCTGACGGCCCGGGAGGCGCCGCCCGATTCGCGGGTCATCGCGGACTGGCTGGGGCGCGCCGGTTGAGGGCGGCGCGGTTTGGTCGGAGGTTTCAAGGTTGACATCGGCCGGGCCCTCTACTACCATCACTCGGTAGCTTCATCTGACTGCGTAAAGGCAGGCCGGGTTTCATAAACGCCCGTCTCCCAAGCGACCTAAATTCCGAACCAAGGCACCGTTTGTTCCATCGGATCCCCAGCGCTTGAGCATGGGCAACCAGAGACGGGTTGCACTGGAAGCAAAGCCGAACCTGTGAAGCCACAGAAGGCTGCTTACGATCGCAGGATATAAGCCGCAGACCGGGCTTCGTTTTTGGCACAGGGGTTGTGACGGGGGAGCCTGAACCACAGGCAAGGCGTTATCAGGCTGGAGGATCGCGAAACCGTTTCACGGTGCGGAGTACAAGTTTTATGGCCAGAGTCAGAGCGGCACGACACGAGTCACAGGGTACGGTGGAGGAAGTGGGCGGCGGGGTGCCGGTCGGAGCGGGACGGCCCGAGAACGGCAGCCGCGACGAAGCCGCTCAGGTCGCCAACGGCGACCGGACGGTGGCGCAGAATGGGGCACCGAAGGCGGCCGAAATCGAAGCGGTCATCAGCGAAGGCGGCGTACTCAATCTGAAGCTGCTCAAGCGCGCCAAGATCGGCGAGCTCGCCCATATCGCCCGCGATTACAACATCGAGGGCGCCACCAACATGCGCAAGCAGGAGATGACCTTCGCCATCCTGCAGGCGCAGGCGGCGCGCAACGGCTCGATCCTGGGCGAAGGGGTGCTCGACATCCTGCCCGACGGCTTCGGCTTCCTGCGCGCGCCCGACTACAACTATCTGCCCGGTCCCGATGACATCTACATATCGCCAAGCCAGATTCGGAAGTTCAACCTGCGCACCGGCGATGTGGTCTCGGGCCTGATTCGGCCGCCCAAGGAAGGCGAGCGCTACTTCGCGCTGCTCAAGGTCGAATCGATCAACTACGAAGAGCCCGAGAAGGCGCGCGACAAGATCCTGTTCGACAACCTGACCCCGCTCTATCCCGAGGAGCGCATCAAGCTCGAGTACGATCGCGAGGATTACACCACCCGCATCATCGACCTGGTGGCGCCGATCGGCAAAGGGCAGCGCGGCCTGATCGTGGCGGCGCCGTTCACCGGCAAGACCATGATGCTGCAGGCGGTGGCCAAGGCCATCGCGCACAACCATCCCGAGATTATCCTGATCGTGCTGCTGGTCGACGAGCGTCCCGAAGAGGTCACCGACATGCAGCGCTCGGTGCAGGGCGAGGTGGTGAGCTCGACCTTCGACGAGCCGGCGACCCGCCACGTGCAGGTGGCCGAGATGGTAATCGAGAAGGCGCGCCGCCTGGTCGAGCACGGCCGCGACGTCGTGATCCTGCTCGATTCGATCACCCGCCTAGCGCGCGCCTACAACACCGTGGTGCCGCCCTCGGGCAAGATCCTGTCCGGCGGCGTCGACTCCAACGCGCTCCACAAGCCCAAGAAGTTCTTCGGCGCGGCGCGCAACACCGAGGACGGCGGCAGCCTGACGATCATCGCCACCGCCCTGGTCGATACCGGCAGCCGGATGGACGAGGTGATCTTCGAAGAATTCAAGGGCACCGGCAATCAACAGATTTCGCTCGACCGCCGGCTGCTCGAAAAGCGCATCTTCCCGACCATCGACATCCAGCGCTCCTCGACCCGCAAGGAGGAGCTGCTGTTGCCGCGCAGCACGCTCAACCGGGTCTGGATCCTGCGCAAGCTGCTGTCGCAGCTCAACGCGGTCGAGGCGATGGAGTTCCTGCTCGACAAGATGCAGGGCACCAAGACCAACGACGAGTTCCTGGAATCGATGAACGTTTAGGGGCGGCGAGCGCTTTTGTGTCGACCGCAGGCTTGGTAGAAACTCGATAGGCAAAGCAGCCGGCGCGACCCGGCGAGGGGACGCAGAAAGGATTCCATGACCGAAATCGGTATGAAGCAGCTTCTCGAGGCCGGAGTTCACTTCGGCCATCAGACCAGCCGCTGGAACCCGAAGATGAAACCCTACATCTTCGGCGCCCGCAACGGCATCTACATCATTGACCTGCAGCAGACCGTCAAGATGTTTCGCGGCGCCTTCGACGCGGTCCGCGACCTGGCGGCGCAGGGCGGCACCATCCTGTTCGTCGGCACCAAGAAGCAGGCCCAGGATATTGTGCGCGAAGAGGCCGAGCGCTGCGGGATGTTCTATGTGAACAACCGCTGGCTGGGCGGGATGCTGACCAATTTCCAGACCATCCGGGCCTCGATCGATCGGCTCAAGAAGCTCGAGGAGGTCATGTCCGATCCGGAGATGATCCAGGCGCTCACCAAGAAAGAGATGAGCGACAACAGCCGCGAGCACACCAAGCTGATGGCGACGCTGGCCGGCATCAAGAACATGCGCAAGCTGCCCGACGCGCTGTGGGTGATCGACACCAAGAAAGAGGACATCGCGGTGGCCGAGGCCAACCGGCTGGGAATTCCGGTGGTGGCGGTGGTCGATACCAACTGCGACCCGGACATGATTGCCCACCGTATCCCAGGCAACGACGACGCCATCCGCGCCATCAAGCTGTTTACCGCGGCCATCGCCGATGCGGTGCTCGAAGGCAAGCAGGTGCTCGAGGAGCGTCAGAAGGGCGAGAGCGGCGAGGGTATGCCGGCGAGCGAGAACGCGCCGCAGCCGGAACCGTCGCCGTCGGCCTAGCATCGAAACCAGGCAAACCGGGCCGTATATCGAACCGGAAGGGAATTGATGGAAGTCAGCGCTACATTGGTCAGGGAACTCCGCGATAAGACCGGGGCCGGCGTGATGGATTGCAAGAAGGCGCTGGCCGAGGCCGAGGGCGACCTCGACAAAGCGGTCGTCTGGCTGCGCGAAAAGGGCATCGCCGCGGCGGCCAAGCGCGCCGGGCGAGTCGCCTCGGAAGGCGCTATCGGCTCCTACATCCATGCCGGCGGCAAGCTCGGCGTGCTCATCGAGCTCAATTGCGAGACCGACTTCGTCGCCAAGACCGCCGAATTCCAGACCCTGGTGCGGGAGCTGGCGATGCAGGTGGCGGCGGCCAACCCGCGCTGTATCCAGCGCGAGGAATTGCCCGCCGAGGTAATCCAGCAGGAGCGCGAGATCTACGCCTCGCAGTCGGCCGACAAGCCGGCCGCGGTGGTCGGCAAGATCGTCGAGGGCAAGCTCGAGAAATTCTACCGCGAGGTCTGTCTCATGGAGCAGGCCTGGGTGCGCGATCCCAACCGCACCATCAAGGATCTGCTCGGCGAGCACGCCGGCAAGCTGGGCGAGAAAATCGAGCTGCGCCGCTTCGTGCGTTTCCAGCTCGGCGAGCAATTGGACGGCAAGGTCTGAGCGCCGCGCCGTCGGCAGTGAGGGGCAGGCGTCCAACGGACACGAACCGGTTACGGGAAGGCCGCGTCGGATGAGCGAAGCCCACGGTAATGCCGAGCGCAAACCAGTCTATCAACGCATTCTGCTGAAGCTCTCGGGCGAGGCCCTGGCGCCGGCGCAAGGCAGCGGGATCGATCCCGACGCGCTGCACGCGATCGCCGGTGAGGTCAAGGAGGTTGCCGCCCTCGATATCCAGCTCGCGCTGGTAATCGGCGCGGGCAACATCCTGCGCGGCAGCGACTACGAGGCCCGCGGGATGGACCGCTCGACCGCCGACCAGATGGGGATGCTCGGCACGGTCATCAATGCGCTGGCGCTGCAGAATGCGCTCGAGATGCTGGGAGTCGATACGCGCGTGCTGTCGGCGATCGAGATGTACGCGGTGTGCGAGGCCTATATCCGCCGGCGCGCCGTGCGCCACCTGGAAAAGGGCCGGGTGGTGATCTTCGCCGCCGGCACCGGCAGCCCCTACTTCACCACCGACACCGCCGCCAGCCTGCGCGCGATGGAGATCGGCGCCGAGGTCATTCTGAAGGCCAGCCATCACGTCGACGGGGTCTACGATCGCGACCCCATGCGTTATCCCGAGGCTAAGCGTTTTGACCGCTTGACCTATATCGAGGTTCTGCAGCGTAATCTGAAGGTGATGGACTCGACGGCGATCTCGATGTGCATGGACAATCGCCTGCCGATCATTGTTTTCAATTTGCGCAAGCCGGGTAATATAACAAGGGTCGTGATGGGGGAGCATATCGGGACCCGGGTCGAAAGCAGCGACTAGCGATGGCCGAGCACGACGACATTATCGAGTTGGCGCACGACGAGATGGAACAGGCGTTGGGCGCCTTCAAGCACGAGTTGTCGCGGGTGCGCACCGGGCGCGCCTCGACCGCCTTGCTGGAGGGGCTGCACGTCAACTACTACGGCGCCAAAACCCCGCTGCGCCAGATCGCCGGGCTGGCGGCGCCCGAAGCGCGCCTGCTGGTGATCACGCCGTACGACAAGGGGGCGCTGCACGAGATCGAGAAGGCGATTCAGACCTCGGACCTGGGCCTCAACCCGCTCAACGACGGCAAGCTCATCCGCATCCCGATTCCGGAGCTCAACGAGGAGCGCCGGCGCGAACTGGTCAAGCACGTGCGCAAGGTGGCCGAGGAGTTTCGCGTCTCGATCCGCAACCATCGCCGCGACGCCAACGACCTGCTCAAGCAGTTGCAGAAGGACAAGAACATCACCGAGGACGAACTGCGCGCCGCCGAACACAAGGTCCAGACGCAGACCACCGATTCTATCGACAAGCTCGACAAGGTGCTGGCCGCCAAGGAAGCCGAGATCATGGAGGTCTGAGCGGTCCATCCGCGAACCCCGCGGGCTCCGTGTAGTCAGTCGTGAGTTCATCGCTGCCATGGGAAGAATTTCCGGAGCTGTCGCGGGAGCCGGCGCGCCTGCCGCGCCATGTCGCGTTCGTGATGGACGGCAACGGGCGCTGGGCGCGCCAGCGCGGCCTGGCTCGCAGCGAGGGCCATCGCCGCGGCAAAGACTCGGTGCGCGCGGTGGTCGACACCGCGCTTGAGCTCGGCATCCCGTACCTGACGCTGTTCGTGTTCTCCAACGAGAATTGGCATCGGCCCGGTCCGGAAGTGCGCTTCCTGATGCAACTGGTGCATCGCTACCTGATGACCGAGACCAAGCGGCTGATGAAACGCGGCATTCGGCTGACGGCAGTCGGCGATACGGCGCGCCTGCCACCGGAGGTCGGCCGCGTGCTGGAGCAGGCGATCGCAGCCACCGCCGGCAACCACCGCATGACGGTGGCGCTGGCGCTCTCCTACGGCGGCCGCCAGGATATCATCGGCGCCGTCAGACAGATCGCACAGTCGGTCGCCGAGGGCGCGCTCACGGTCGATCAAATCGACGAGCAACTGCTCAAGGGCCATCTGGCGACCGCCGGGCTGCCGGATCCTGACCTGTTGATCCGGACCTCGGGCGAGCAGCGGATTTCAAATTTCTTTCTCTACGAGTTGGCCTACACCGAGCTTTATTTCACCGAGACCCTGTGGCCCGATTTCCGTGAGCGCGAGTTCATGGCGGCCCTGAGTGACTATCAGGCGCGCGAACGGCGCTTCGGCGCGCTCGACGGCAACGGCGCCAACCATCGCTTGCGTGCTGCGAACTAGAATCTGGACGGCGCTGGTGCTGTTGCCGGCGCTGCTGCTGGCGATCATTTTCGCGCCCAACTGGCTGTTCACGGCGCTGATCGCGCTGCTCATGGGGCTGGGGCTTTATGAGATCGGCGCGATGACGTCGGCCCGCAGTCCGGCCCGCGTCGCGTTGCTGATCGGCGCCGGTCTGCTGCCCGCCGCCGCGGTTTTCATGGCGCCAGGACCGTTCATCATCGTGCCCGAATTCACCTTCATCGGCACCGCCCTGATGATGTCGCTGATGTGGGTGCACGGGACCGAGGCCGCGCCGCACGGCACTGCGCTCATCGCGATCGGCGCGGTTTACGTGGGCGCCTTGTTCCCCTACTTCGCGCTGCTCCGAAACGGTCCCGACGGCGTCGCGCTCACGATCCTGGTACTGCTGCTGGTGGTGGCGACGGACAGCGCGGCCTATTTCGTCGGCCGCGCGCTCGGACGCATCCGGCTCGCGCCGCGCGTCAGCCCCAACAAGACCGTCGAGGGCGCGATCGGCGGCCTGCTGGGCGCGGTCGCCGCCGCTGTGGTGTTATGGCCTGCGCTGCTGGCGCGCCGCGAGCTGGCCGCAGTGGTAACGCTCGCAGTGGCGGTCAGCCTGCTCGCGCAGGTCGGCGACCTGATCGGATCGGCCTTGAAGCGCGCGGCGGGAGTCAAGGACTCGGGCTGGATTTTTCCGGGTCACGGCGGCCTGCTGGATCGCACCTGCAGCCTAGTCTTCGCGGTGGCATTCACTTACTATTACTCCCGCTGACTGCCTGCTCGCGGGCGCGGCCGAGGCGAATAATGCTGGTTTCAATCCTCTCCGCTGTATTCATTCTTGGACTTTTGATTATCGTCCATGAAGCCGGCCACTTCGTGGTCGCCAAGCGCCTCGGTATCCGCGTGATTCGCTTTTCAATCGGCTACCCGCCGAAGATTTGGGGCATCCGGCTCGGCGAAACCGAGTACGCGCTGGGGGCGACGCCGCTCGGCGGCTATGTGCGGATGCTGGGCGACGAGGTCGGCGAAGACACCGGCAGCGAGGATACGGAAGGCTACCTGAAGGAAGTCGCGCTCGATTTGCTGGCGGCCAAGGTCGGCGACGGGTTGGCGCTCAAAGCGGTAGAGCCTCGAGCCGAAGAGCTGCTGGTGCCGATCGCCGAGCGGCTGGCCGCGGCGAGCGAAGCCGAGGCCGCCACTATCGCGCTCGCCGAATTCCATCGCCCGCTCAAACCCGAGGAGACTATGCTCCTCGAGGAGTTCGCCCGCACGCGCTCGTTCGAGCCGGCGATCAAGGCCCTCAGCGCGCGCCATCCGGAGCGGCTGCTCGAACGTTTCCGCAGCCGCGCCTTTCCGAACCAGCGGCTGGCCAAACGGATCGCGATCGTGATGGCGGGTCCGCTGGCCAACATCCTGTTCGCGCCGATTCTGCTGACTGCGATCACGATGTACGGCGTGCCCTATCTGCTGCCGATCGTCGGCAAGATTCAGGCCGGGATGCCCGCGGCACAGGCCGGACTCAAGGGCGGCGACCGGATACTCTCGATCAACGGGCACCCGCTCAAGAGTTGGCAGGATCTTTCGACCAACGTAAAAGACAGCAAGGGCACGGCGCTCACGATCGCCGTCGATCGCAAGACCGCCGGCAAAGTTGAACGCCTGACCTTCGACATCAAGCCCCGCCTCCAGGCCGAGAAGAACGTTTACGGGAGCTCGACGAAGCTCTGGATAATCGGCGTGTTGCCACGCGGCGACGAAGGGACCGAACGGCTCGGACCGCTGTCGGCCGCCTACCGCGGATGCGTCGAGAGCGTCTCGATGGTCTGCTCGCTGGTGGTCGGAATCGCGCAGATGGTCGACGGAACCACGCCGATACGCAAGGCGCTCGGCGGTCCGATCATGATTGCGCAGATGGCGGGACGCGAGGCGCACGAGGGGCTGGCCAACCTGGTCTGGTTCATCGTGATGCTCACGCTCGAGCTCGGGATCATCAACCTGCTGCCGGTGCCGATGCTTGACGGCGGCCATCTGTTGTTCTTCGCCTGCGAAGGCATCCGTGGCAAACCGCTCAAGCTGCGTCATCGCGAGCTCGCGTTGCAGGTCGGGCTGTTGCTGCTGGTGGCCCTGATGGCGTTCGTTATCTTCAATGATATTGCGCGAATCGTTCACAGCTGAGCGGCTATTCGAGGCCGGCGCCGGCGCCGGACCGATACTCGGAATCGACACCGGCCTGCAGCTTGCGGCGGCCTCGATTATCAGCGGCGGGCGGGTGGTCGCCGAGCGCTCGGCAAGTGCGTCGTCGCATTGCGCCGGCTTGCCTGGCCAGATTGCCGACCTGCTCGAATTCGCCGGTCTTTCGCTATCCGATCTCGGCGGTTTCGCCGTCGGACTTGGTCCGGGCTCGTATACCGGGTTGCGGGTCGGACTCAGTTACGTCAAGGGGCTGGCGGCGGTGCTGGCGATTCCGGTCGTCGGCGTGCCGAGCCTCGACGCGCTGGCGAACGCCGCCGCGGCGCTGAAATCGGCGCCGGCGGGGAGCTTCGTCTGTCCGGTTGTGGACGCTCGCAGGGGAGAGATCTACACGGCCCTTTACCGCGTCGGTGTCGATGCGCTAGAAAAAGTCATAGACGATCTGGTGACTGCGCCGGCGCGCTTTCGTCCTGATTTGGAGGGCGACCTGCTGCTGGTCGGAGACGCGAAGGTGCGGGACGCGGCGTCTGTCTTTGATACAAGCGATGTGCGGATCGGCGTGTTGGACATTGGCGGGATTGCGAGCTTGGGCGGCTTCGTGGCGGCGCTGGGCGCCGCTCGAATCGCGCGCGGTGAGTCCGATAGGCTCGCGTTCCTGGAGCCGCGTTATGTACGACCGGTCGACGCCACCTTCAGACCCGCAAGGGCGGATTCCCCGGTAACCGGGGCGGAGGACACCTATGGAGGCCCGAGAGGAAGCGCTAGTTAACCAACTGGCAGCCCAAGACGACGAACTGAAAAGCCTTTACCTGGAACACCTGGAACTGAAACGCCGACTCGAAGATTTTCGCCACAAGGCCTATCTGACAGCCGAAGAGGAAGTCGAAGAAAAGCGCATTCAAAAACTGAAGCTTGCCTCCAAGGATCGCATGATGGCCATCGTCTGGCGCCATCAGCATCACGCGTAGTAGAGCGGTGATCCGATGAAGCGGGCCAAAAACCTTCTGCATGCCAAGTCATACAATATCGGTTCTGGTTGAAAACGAGTTCGGCGTATTGGCCCGGGTCGCGGGTCTGTTTTCCAGCCGCGGCTACAATATCGAGTCGCTGACGGTCAACGAGGATCCGCTCGATCCCACGGTCTCGCGGATCGTGCTGGTCACCAGCGGCGACGAGCAGATCCTCGAACAGATCAACAAGCAGCTCAACAAGCTGGTCTGCGTCATCAAGATTATCGATTTCAACGACATCGACACCCTCGAGCGCGAACTGCTGATGGTGCGGATTGCGGTCGATGAACGCACGCGCTCGGAACTCGACGGCATCGTCAATGCGTTTCGCGCCCACGTGGTCGATATCGGCCCGCGCCAGGTGACGGTCGAGGTCACCGGCGACGCGGACAAGATCAAGGCGTTCATCACGCTGGTGCGTCCGCTCGGCATCAAGGAGGTCGTGCGTTCGGGCAAGGTCGCCATGTCCCGCTCGATCCAACTCGGCTCCGACCATCGCGCGCGCCGCGAACCTAGCCAGGAGAAAATCTAGTCATGAAAGTTTTTTACGACCGCGACGCCGATCTGAGCGCGCTCAAGGGCAGAAAGATCGCCATCCTCGGGTTCGGCAGCCAGGGCCACGCCCACGCTCTCAATCTGCGCGACAGCGGGATGGACGTGCGAGTGGGACTGCGCAAGGACAGCCCCTCGTGGGAGAAGGCCCGCAAGCAGGGACTCAAGGTGATGGAGACCGCGGCGGCGGCGCACGAGGCCGAGATCGTCATGATGCTGGTGCCCGACGAGATGGGCTCCGAGGTCTACGAACAAGAGGTCGCGCCCGCACTCACCGCCGGCAAATATCTGGCCTTTGGCCACGGCTTCAATATCCATTTCAAGTTCATCAAGCCGCCCAAGGACGTGAATGTCTTCATGATCGCGCCCAAGGGACCGGGCCATCTGGTGCGCTCCGAGTACGTCAAGGGACGCGGGGTACCGATGCTGCTGGCGGTCGAGCAGGACCCGTCGGGCAATACCGAGAAAGTCGCGCTCGCCTACGGCGCGGCGATCGGCGGCGGCCGCGCGGCGCTGATCGAAACCAGTTTCCGCGAGGAGACCGAGACCGATCTGTTCGGCGAGCAGTCGGTGCTGTGCGGCGGCCTGACCGAGCTTATCCGCGCCGGCTACGAGACCCTGGTCGCGGCCGGCTACGCGCCCGAGATGGCGTACTTCGAGTGCGTGCACGAGGTCAAGCTGATCGTCGACCTGATCTACGAGGGCGGCATCGCCAACATGCGCTACTCGATCAGCAACACCGCCGAATACGGCGACATGACGCGCGGCCCGCAGGTGATCGGCCCGCAGGTGCGCGAGACCATGAAGCGGCTGCTGGCCGATATCCAGTCCGGCAAGTTCGCCAACGAATGGATCGACGAGTACCGCAACGGTCTCAAGAACTTCCGCCGCATGCGGGAGGAAGGCGCCAAGCATCCGCTGGAAGAAGTTGGCGGACGGCTGCGCTCGTTCATGCCCTGGCTACAGAGCGAGCGGCTGGTAGATCGCTCGCGCAACTGACCGGCGCTTGGACGACCGCGCAGACAGCGATCGGCCTTGGCTTGGCCGCCTGGCCGGCCGCATCGGTATCGCCGGCGAAGGCGCGACCTATGTGCTGATTCCGGTCACGATCGCCGCGCTGGCGATCGTGTTCGGCGCCGATTGGCTCGCGATTATCTTCCTGATCGCCGCGCTGGCGTCAGCGCTCTTCTTCCGCGACCCGGAACGCTCCGCCCCGCTAATCGAAGGCGTCGTGCTTTCCGGCGCCGACGGCCGGGTCTGCGACCTCGGCGAGGGCGCGCCGCCCGGACTTCCCGATGAGACCTTCAGACGCGTGTCGGTCTTCATGTCGCCGCTCGACGTGCATGTGAATCGCGCGCCGGTGGCCGGCGAGGTGCTGGCGGTGACGCATACGCCGGGCGAGTTTCGCGCCGCGTACAGCGATCTGGCAAGCCTGCACAACGAACGCAACCTGATCGTGATACGCGACGCGGCCGACCGCCGCTATGCCTTCGTGCAGGTGGCGGGCTACCTGGCGCGCCGTATCGTCTGCCGGGTGCGGCCGCGCGAGCGCGTCTTTGCCGGTGCGCGGATTGGGCTTATCATGTTTGGTAGCCGCTTCGACCACTTCCTGCCGATGGATTACCGGCTGACGGTCGCGATCGGCGACCGGGTGCGCGCCGGCGAAAGCGTGATTGGAGAGCTCCAGCGATGAACAACCGTTACCGGCGCAATCCCCGAGCACGGGCGGCGCGCCTGCGTCTGATCTCGGAGTTGCGCGATCGACGCGAACGGGTCGTCGCACCGTTCAAGCGCGGGATTTTCCTGGTTCCCGTTACCATCACCTCGCTCGGATTGCTGGCCGGCTTCTACTCGCTGATCTCGTCGATCAACGGCCATTTCGTGCGCGCCGCGGTCATGATCGCCTTTGCCTTTATCTGCGACGGCCTCGACGGCCGCGTGGCGCGCCTGTCGCGCACCTCGAGCCCGTTCGGAGTCGAGTACGACAGCCTCACCGACGTGGTCGCCTTTGGCGTCGCGCCGGCGGTGCTGGCTTACACCTGGGCGCTTAAGCCGCTGCGCCTGGTCGGGGTGATTATCGCCGGGCTGTACGTGGTGTTCGCTGCCTTCCGGCTGGCGCGCTTCAACGTCCAGACCGGCAGCGTCGACAAGCGCCGCTTCGTCGGATTGCCGGTGCCCGGCGCCGCCGCGATGATCGCGGGGCTGGTCTTCGCCTACCATTATTTCTATCTCGATGCGCCGCAGATGCTGGTCGCGGTAATCGCGCCGCTCACCGCCGCGCTCGGTATCCTGATGATCTCGCGGGTGCCCTACCCGAGCTTCAAATCGATCGATTTCTACCATCGCGCGCCGCTGGCCGTGACCGCCACCGTGATGGTGGTGCTGACCTGCCTGGTCGCGGTGCCGCAGGTGACGGCTTGCGTGCTGGCTACCGCCTACGTGCTGTCGGGCCCGTTCCTGATGCTGGCGGGCGAGCAGATGACGGCCAAGATGCCGGTCTTGAGGCCGAGCGAACCTGTGGCTCAAAAGGCTCGCGAAACCAGCCCGCTCAGCAGCCAGCAGGGTTGAGGTCGGCGCGCCTCGCGCGGAGCGTGCGTCCCGGGAGCGCGGCCTCCGCTGCGCCTTGACTACTATCTTCGGCGCCCCTTACAATAGACATCACTATGCGGTCGATACTGCTGGCAGCGCTCCTTATCCTGGGCCTTACCAAGGCCCGCGCCGAGGGCGTCGTCAAGCAGGTCTGACCGACTTGAAATTTTGCGACGAACGCCCCGGGCAGTGGGTCGAACGAGCCGCCCGGGGCGTTTTCTTTTGGGCGCGCTTGTGAGTTCCAGCGCTACGGGGGTTCCGACGAGGGAGAAAGTGTGATGGAGCAGCCGCACCCCGCGGACCACAGTCAGGATTACGTCCGGATTTTCGACACCACGCTGCGCGATGGCGAGCAATCGCCGGGCGCGACGATGAACGTCGAAGAGAAAGTCGCGCTCGCGCGCCAGCTCGAACGGCTCAACGTCGACGTGATCGAAGCCGGCTTCGCGGCCTCCTCACCCGGCGACTTCGAGTCGGTCCAGCGCGTCGCCCAGGCGGTCAGCGCGCCGGTCGTGCTGAGTCTCGCGCGTACCCGCGAGGCGGATGTCGATCAGGCTCTCAAAGCGGTCGAGAAGTCGGCGCGACCCGGCATCCATATCTTCATCGCGACCTCGGAAATCCATCTCCGGCACAAGCTCAACATGACCCGCGAGGATGTGCTCGACGCCGCCACCTGGGCGGTGGCGCGCGCCCGGCAATACGTCGATTACATCGAGTTCTCGGCCGAGGACGCCTCGCGCAGCGAATGGGGCTACCTGGCCACCGTCTGCTCGGAGGTGATCCGCGCCGGGGCCCGGATTATCAATCTGCCCGACACCACCGGCTATGCGATTCCCGAGGAGTTCGGGCGGATGTTCGCCTTCATGCGCGATCACGTGCAGAACTCCGAGCGCGTCATCTGGAGCGCGCACTGCCATAACGATCTCGGCCTCGCGGTCGCCAACTCGCTGGCCGCGGTACAGAACGGCGCGCGCCAGATCGAATGCACGATCAACGGTATCGGCGAGCGCGCCGGGAATACCTCGCTGGAAGAAGTGGTGATGGCGATGCGGACGCGGCGCGATCTGTTCGGCGTCGAATCGCGCGTCAACAGCCGCCAGATCTATCCCGCCTCGCGCCTGCTCGCCCAGGTCATCGGCCAGCCGGTGCCGCCCAACAAACCGATTGTCGGCGACAACGCCTTCGCCCACGAGGCCGGCATCCATCAGGACGGCGTGCTGAAGTACAAGCTCACCTACGAGATCATGAAGCCCGAGGACATCGGCATACCGTCCAACAAGCTGGTGCTCGGCAAGCACTCCGGCCGCCACGCCTTCGTCAACCGCCTGACCGAGCTCGGAATCGACACCGCGGCGATCGACGTCAACAAGGCGTTCGGCGATTTCAAGGCCTTGTGCGACAAAAAGAAAATGGTTTACGACGACGACATTCTGGCCCTGGTCCAGGAAGAGACGCGCCGTACCGTGGAATGGTTCGAGCTGGTCGACTTGCGCGTCACCGCTGCCTCCGGCGCCGCGCCGCAGGCTGAAGTTACGATGCGTGTGCAGGGCGAATTGCGCTCGGCGCAGTCGACCGGCGATGGCGTGGTCGACGCCTCGTACAAGGCGATCCTCAAGATCGCCGGCATCACGCCGGTGCTCGAACGCTACGCGGTGAAATCGATCACCGGCGGCACCGACGCGCTCGGCGAGGTCAGCTGCCTGGTCCGCCACGACGGCATGACGGTCTCCGGGCAGGGCGCGCACAGCGACATCGTGATGGCCAGCGCGCTAGCGCTGGTCAATGCACTCAATCGCCTAAAACTGCGCGAGCGCCGCGCCGCCGGCCCCGCCGCCGCGGTCGGATCGTGAGACGGCGATATGCGTCGGGGCTTGCCCTGAAATCGCGGTTGGGCTAAACGCTAGGCTCTGGTTGTGAAGGCGGTACTGGACGTTTTTTTTCGTTCCTTGTCCGATCCAGTCAGGACTCGCGCGGTTCGCTCAAGCTCCCGCACGTCCGACCGCGACTCGATGGCGATGGCGCGCTGAAGGTATCAATCCGCAGGCAGGCTGACAGATCCGGTAAATCAATCTCTCCGGTTGGTAGATGGCGTACAAAATTCTGATTTTGAAGGGTGACGGTATCGGGCCCGAGGTCATCGGCGAGGCACTGCAGGTGCTGAAGGTCGTGGCGCGGCGCTCGGCCGTCGAACTCGAATTCGAAGAGGCGCTGGTGGGCGGCCATGCAATCGACACGCACGGCGCGCCGCTGCCCGACGCGGTGCTCAAGCAGGCGCAGGAGAGCGACGCGATACTGCTCGGCGCCGTCGGTGGTCCGAAATGGGACAACACCCGCGGCGATCAGCGCCCCGAACAGGCGCTGCTCGGACTGCGCAAGGGGCTCGACCTGTTCGCCAACGTGCGGCCGGTCAAGACTCTTAAGGAGTTGATCCCGGTCTCCCCGCTGCGTCCCGAGATTATCACCGGCGTCGACTTTATCGTGCTGCGCGAGCTGACCGGCGGAATCTATTTCGGCAAACCGAGCGAGCGGCGCGACACCAAGAGCGGCCGCGAGGCGGTCGATACCTGCTACTACACCGAGGCCGAGATGCAGCGCATCATCCGCTTCGGATTTGAGCTCGCCCGCGATCGGCGCAAGCGTCTGACCTCGGTCGACAAGGCCAACATCCTGGCAACCTCGCGGCTGTGGCGCGAGATTGCGACCGAGGTCGCCGCCGACTTCAAGGAAGTTGCCATCGAGCATCAGCTCGTCGACTCCATGACAATGCATCTGATACGCCGGCCGCGCGATTTCGACGTGATCGTAACCGAAAACATGTTCGGCGATATCCTCACCGACGAGGCCTCGGTGCTCGCCGGTTCGATGGGGATGCTGCCGTCGGCGTCGCTCGGCGAGGAACTCAACAGCGCGGGCTTCAGGATCGGGATGTACGAGCCGATTCACGGCACCGCCCCGGATATCGCGGGTCGCGACGAGGCCAATCCGCTCGCCGCCATCCTGTCGGCCGCGATGCTGCTGGAACATTCGCTGGGGATGAGCGCCGAGGCGGAGCTGGTGGTCAACGCGGTCGAGGCGGTGTTGCACGACGGCTATCGCACCAAGGACATCCAGGCCGGCAGCACCGGCGCCAAGCTGGTCGGCTGCAAGGCGATGGGCCGGCTGGTTCGCGAGCGAATCGAAAGTCAGGAAGCGGATACGTGATGGCGGCGGCGGCTGGCCGCGAGCTCCGGGTAGCTGTGGTTGGCGCTACCGGTGTGGCCGGTAGTCAGCTGGTCGATCTGCTCGCAGAGCGCGGCTTTCGAGCCTCCGAGTTGCAACTGTTCGCCTCCGAGCACGGCGCCGCTGAGACGGTCGGCGCTGGCGATGAAGAACGGCCCGTCGCTCCGCTCACCGCGCCTGCCGATCTGGCCGGCTTCGACCTGGCCTTCCTCGCCGTTTCCCCGAGCCTGGCTGCCGATATCGTGCGCGCGCGCCCCGGTCCTGTCCTGATCGATTTGAGCGGCGCCGCACGCACTGCCACGAACGTGCTGCTGGCCGCGCCGGGCTTTACCGTCCGCGAGCGGCTGGGCGCGCTCAAGGGCGGAGCGCTGGTCGCGATTCCTCATCCGTCGGCCTTTGCACTCGCGACGATCCTGAAAGCGCTCGAGGTCAACGCCGGCTTCGTCGCGGCCACTTTGATGCTGGGCGCCAGCACCGCCGGCAAGGACGAAATCGACAAGCTGATGGAAGAGTCGGCCGATCTGCTCAATGCGCGCCTCGATATTGCCGACGACGAACAGCAGCGCGCATTCAATATCTATCCAATCGACGACGAGGCCGAGGTCATCAATATCCTGGCCTCGCAGGTCGAGGTGTTGCTGGGCGCGCCGGCGGCGCTGGCGATGCGCGCGGTGCGGGTCCCGGTCTTCTATGGGACCGCGCTCTCGGTAGCGCTTCCCATGGCGCCCGGAATCGAGACCTGGTCCGAACGGCTGCGCGCCGCGCCGGGCCTGATGCTGGTCGAGGAGGAGATGCCGCCGAGCGTGATCGACTCGGCCGGCCAGGAGGCGATCGTGGTGAGCCTCCATCGCAGTCCGCACGGCGCGGCGCTGTGGTGCGTGATCGACAACGCGCGCCTCGCCGCCCTGTGCGCGGTATGGATCGCGGAAAATCTCTCGCTCGCTGCCGCGTCCGTCTAGCGACGGCGATGCAGGTAAAGCTGACGCTCGAGTACGACGGCACGGGCTACGCCGGCTGGCAGTTGCAGCGTGACCAGGACTCAATCCAGGGCCGTATCGAGGCGGCCCTCGAACGGATCTTCGCGACCCCGGTCCGGGTCCGCGGCGCCGGACGCACCGATGCCGGGGTCCATGCGCTCGGCCAGGTGGCGGCGGCACGACTACCGCGCCCATTCGACGCCGCCGATCTCAAGCGCGCGCTCAACGCCCTCTTGCCGTCCGACATCGCGATACTGGCGAGCGCGATCGTCGACGACGACTTCGATCCGCGGCGCCACGCGGTTCGTCGCTTTTACGAATATCGGATTCTGAATCGGCCCCGCCGATCGGCCTTCGACTATCGCTACGCGTGGCTGGTCGGCGGTGCGCTCGACCTCGACGCGATGAATGCGGCGGCGGCGAGGTTCGTGGGTGAGCATGATTTCGCTGGCTTCAGGAGCCTCGGCTCCGAAGAACGGAGCACGCAGCGCCGCGTTTACGCGAGTCACTGGACGCGTAGCGGCGAGCACCTCACCTATCGCGTTGAGGCGCAGAGTTTCCTGCGTCACATGGTGCGCACGATGGTCGGCGCGATGGCTGAGGTCGGCCGCGGCCGTGCGCGTCCCGGCTGGATCGGCGAGCTACTGCTGAGCCGCGATCGCGCCTTGGCGCCCGCGCCGGCACCCGCCGCCGGCCTGTTTCTGACCGAGGTGCTTTACGCAGAACCGCCCGGGTGAAGGATCCAGGTTTGCCCGCCCTGTGGACTTTTTTGCATCGTCAGAGCCAAAACCCCTTGTGCCACGCTTGAAAAATGCTGCACACTCGTTCAAGCTCTTGGGCTAGTTAGCGAATCTCAGGGGCAAGGAGGAGGATGATGACGCAGATGCAGGTCGCAGGCCATCTGGCCGACAAGGTCGGAATCACCAAGAAGCAGGCCAAATCGATGCTCGAGGAGCTGTCGGGTCTGATCGTGCGGGAGCTCAAGCGAGAAGGCTCGCTACGCCTCGCCGGGCTTGGCGTTTTCCGCAAGCGCAAGAGCAAGGCGCGGGTCGGGCGCAATCCGGCCACCGGCGAGCCGATCAAAATTCCGGCGCGCACGCGGCTGCGCTTTACCGCCTCGAAAGTCCTGAAGGACGCGGTACTGGGCGCCCGCTAATCCGGTCGCGATGGCGGTCGGGACACGCCATTGCGAGCTCACCGTTCGGAATCCCAACGCTTTACCGATCCGCATGCGGCGTCGCGTATGAACTCGCGACGTCGCATGGCGGATTATTTTTTCTTGTCGCCGGCGCGATCGTGCGCCGTTCTGGCCTGTTTCACGCGGGCCAGGTAGTCGCGAATCCGCGCCTCGTAGCCGCGCTCTGAAGGTTCGTAATAGGTCTTGCCGCGCAAGTCGTCGGGCAGGTAATCCTGTTCGACGATCGCATCCTGGTAGTTGTGCGGATAGCGATAGTTCTCGCCGTAGCCCAGCCTGCGCATCAGCGCCGTCGGCGCGTTGCGGATATGCATCGGCACCGGCAGCGCTCCGAGCTTGCGCGCATCCTCGCCCGCCGCGAGCATCGCGCGATACGCGGCATTCGACTTCGGCGCCCCGGCCAGGTAGGTCACGCCCTGCGCGAGCGGGATGGCGCCCTCGGGCATGCCGACGAATTCCAGCGCGTCCTTGACCGCGATCGCGACCTGCAGTGCGCGCGGATCGGCGTTGCCGATATCCTCGGCCGCGAAGATCACCATCCGGCGCGCGATGAACAACGGCTCCTCGCCCGCCTCGACCATCCGCATCATCCAGTAGATCGCTGCGTCCGCGTCGCTGCCGCGCAAACTCTTGATGAACGCCGAGATGACGTTGTAGTGCTCCTCGCCGCTGCGATCATACAGCAGCATCCGCTGCTGGCCGGCCTCGCGCACGTGCTCGGCGGTGATTACGCCGCTGCGCACCTGGCGCGCGAGTTCGGCTGCGATTTCAAGCGTGTTGAGCGCCCGCCGCGCATCGCCCGCCGCCGCCGCCATCAACTCGCCCATCGCGGGATCGTCGATTCGCAGTTCGAGCGCGCCCATGCCGCGCCCGCGATCGGCGAGCGCACGGTTGACCAACGCCGCGATTTCTTCGGGCGCGAGCGGCTTCAGCACCAACACCTGCATCCGCGACAGCAGCGGCGCGATCACCTCGAACGACGGATTTTCGGTGGTCGCGCCGATCAGCGTCAGCAGTCCGTTCTCGACGTGCGGCAGGCAGGCATCCTGCTGGGCGCGGTTCCAGCGATGGATTTCGTCGATGAACAGCACCGTGCGCCGGCCGACCGTGGCCTCGTGCCGCGCGAGCTCGGCGATCTCGCGCAGCTCCGCGACGCCCGAGGAGACCGCGGCGATCGATCGGAACACCGCGCCCGACTGGCGCGCGAGCAGAATCGCGAGCGTGGTCTTGCCGGTGCCGGGCGGCCCCCACAGGATTACCGAGTGCAGCGTGCGGCCCGCGACCATCTGGCTCAAGAGCTTGCCGGGACCGAGCAGATGCTGCTGGCCGACCAGCTCGTCGAGCGACTGCGGGCGCATCCGATCGGCCAGCGGATGGCCAGCTGAAAGCTGGGCCCTGAAAAGGCTCTCCTCCTGAGCCGCTTCCTTTCGCCGCGCCATGCCCAATTGTTAGCACAGCCCGGCGCGCATCGCAGGTTGCGCGAGTCGAGGCTGCCGGTTGCACCCCGGCGCGGGGCTTAATAGGTTTGAGACGCTCCCGGTTCGCACCCGAAGATGCCGATACCGTCGCAACTGCTCAGCGGATTCCGGATGCTCGACCTGACCGACGACCAGGGCGCGATGTGCGGCAAGATTTTCGCCGACCTCGGCGCCGAGGTGATCAAGATTGAGCCGCCCGGCGGCTGCCCGACACGCCGCATTCCGCCGTTCCTCGACGATCAACCGGGCGCCGACCGCAGCCTCTATTTCCTTTCCCATCAGGCCGGCAAATTGTCGGTCACTGCGAATCTCGATTCGGCCGGCGGCCGCGCGGTGGTGCGCGATCTCGCGGCCAGCGCCGATTTCATCGTCGAGTCGTTTCCGGTCGGCTACCTGGAATCGATCGGACTGGGATACGGCGCGCTTGCCGAATCGAATCCGCGGTTGATCTACACCGCCATCACGCCGTTCGGTGAAGACGGGCCGGCGCGCGACTTCAAGGCCGCCGACGTCGTAACCTGGGCCGCCGGCGGCATGATGTTCCTGATGGGCGAGCCGGAGCGGCCGCCGCTGCAGATGAGCCTGCCGCAAGCCGGGCTGCATGCCGGCGCCGAGGCGGCGGTAGCATCACTGCTGGCGCATTTCCCCCGGCAGGCCGAAGGCCGCGGCCAGCGCATCGTGGTCAACATGCAGGCCTGCATCGTGTGGACCCTGATGAACGAGCAGGCGATGCCGATCATGCATGGCGACTACCTGCGTCGCCAGGGCGTGTACCTGGGCTCGCCGAAGCTCAGGCGCAAGATGGTTTTCAAGTGCCGCGACGGCTGCGTCGCGATGATGATCACGGGCGGCTCGGTTGGCGCCGGTTCGACCAGCCGGCTGGTAAAGTGGATGGACGAGAAGGGCTTCGCCGTCGATTGGATGAAGCAGCAGGACTGGAGTGCGTGGACGCCGGCGGTCTTCATGGCGCTCGGCGAGCGCGACCTGCGCGAGAACGCCGAGATGGAGCAGCAGGTCGAACGCTTTTTCGCCACCATGACGAAACATGAGATTTACGCGGAAGGCGCCCGGCGCGGCGTACTGCTCGGTCCGGTGATGTCGGCGGCGGATACCGCAGCCGACGAGCAACTGGCGGCGCGCAATTTCTTCGTCGATGTCGACCATCCGGCGCTCGGCCGCACGCTGCGCAGGCCCGGCGCGTTCGCCAAATTCAACCGCACGCCGCTCGAGGTCTCGCGCCCGGCGCCGGCGCTGGGCGAGCATAACGAGCTGGTCTATCGCAAACTGCCGGGCTACTCCGCCGATCGGATCGCGGAGTTGCGCGCCGCCGGCGCGATTTCGCAACGAGCAGCGCAAAAACCGATGACACGTTACGCGCTCGAGGGTGTTCACGTGCTCGATTTCGCCTGGGTCGGAGTCGGGCCGATCACCACCAAGTACCTGGCCGATAACGGCGCCGACGTAATCCGGATCGAGTCGGCGGCGCGGATCGACGTGCTGCGCGTGTCGCCGCCGTGGCCGGACGGGCAGCCCTCGAGCATCAACTCGAGCCAGTTTTTCGCGAGCTATAACACTTCCAAGAAATCGCTTACCCTCGACTTGAGCAAACCCCGCGCGCGGGAACTCGCGCTTAAGCTACTGCCGTGGGCCGAGATCGTGACCGAGAGCTTCACGCCCAAGGTGATGCGCAACTGGCAGCTCGATTACGAACATCTGCGCGCGCTCAAGCCGGACCTGGTGATGCTTTCGACCTGTCTGCAAGGGCAGACCGGACCGCGCGCGGGGTTTGCCGGCTTCGGCCAGTTGCTGTCGGCGCTGTCGGGCTTCTACCACATCTCGGGCTATTCGGAGGACGAGATCTGTCCGCCGTACGGCGCCTACACCGATTACGTGGCGCCGCGCTTTGCGGCCTGCGCGCTGCTCGCCGCGCTCGATTACAAGCGCCGCACCGGCGTCGGCCAGCATATCGACCTCGCGCAGTACGAGGCGGGTGTGCAATATCTGGCGCCCACGCTGCTCGATTATTTCACCACCGGACGGGCGCTCGGAGCGCGCGGGAATCGATCGGATCGCTACGCTCCCAACGGCGCCTATCAATGCCGCGACGAAGACGGCAACGAGCGCTGGCTGGCGCTGGCGGTGGCCGACGATCGCGAATGGGCGGCGCTGCTGGCGGTGCTGGGCGCGGCGCCCGAGCAACGCTTCGCGACCATGGCGCAGCGCTTCGAGCGGCGCGACGAGCTCGATCGATTCATCGGCGGATTGGTCCGCGATCGCGTGGCCGACGACCTCACCATCGCGCTCCAGGCCGCGGGGGTGGCGGCCTACCCGGTGCAGAGCTGCCTCGACCTGCATCGCGACGAAAACCTGCGCGCCTTCGATTTCTGGCATTGGCTTGAGCACCAGGAGATGGGGCCGGCGCCGTACGAGGGGCTGCAACATCGGATGAGCGTCACGCCGGGTGAATTGAGAAGTCCGGCGCCGACCCTGGGACAACATAACGAAGAGATACTCGGCGGGATGCTGGGACTCAGCAGCGACCAGATCGCGGAACTCAAACGCGAACAGGTGGTATACTGAGGCCGTAATCCGAGTCCATCCGGTCGGCGAATCAGCTTTGCGTTACGAACTCATCATCGCGCTGCGCTATCTGAAAGCGCGCCGCAAAGACGCGTTCATCTCGATCACCACGGTCTTCACGGCGCTCGGGGTGATGCTCGGGGTGGCGGCACTGACCATCACGCTGTCGGTGATGGGGGGGCTGGAAGCGAGCCTGCGCCAACGGGTGCTGGCAGTGACGCCGCAAATCGAGATCCAGAGTTACAGCGGCGCGATTACCGATTACACGGCGCTGGCCCACCGCGCCAAGAGCGTCGCCGGCGTGACCGCGGCCGACCCGTTCATGATTGCACAGGCGATGGTGAGCGCGCCGGGCGGCGTCAGCGGCGTGGTGGTGCGCGGAATCGACGCGAGCAGTCCGGGGATGGTCGCGAAGATCGGCCGCTATATCAGGGCCGGCAGCCTTGCGAGCCTCACGCACAATCAGGCCCCGGCCGCCGGGGCCGCACCGCCGGCGAGCGCGATCGCGATCGGCACGACGCTGGCCGAGCGGCTTAAGGTCAAGGTCGGCGACACGGTTCGGGTGGTCGCGCCGATCGTCTCAGGCGCGCAACTGACGACCAAGACCGCCCAATTCCGGGTCGGCGCGATTTTCGAATCGGGCATTGATTTCGTCGATCGCGACCTGGTGTTCATGGGCCTGGCGCCGACCCAGGCTTTCTTTGGACGCCCGGGCCAGGCTGACGGAATCGAACTTCATCTCGCCAGCCTCAACGCCACCGAGCGGATCACCGCGGTGCTGCGCGCGCAACTCGGACAGCACTACGCGGTGCGCAACTGGATCGATTTCAACCGCGCCGCCGCGGCCGGCTTCGCGCTGCTCAAATGGGTCTATTCGGCGGTGCTGCTGCTGCTGATCGGGGTCGCCGCGTTCAACCTGATCGCCACGCTGATCATGGTGGTGATGGAGAAGCGCAAGGACATCGCGGTGCTGATGACGATGGGCGCGAGCCGATCGGCGATAAGGCTGGTGTTCGTGCTGAAGGGATTGATCGTCGGCGCGGTGGGCACCGCCGCCGGCCTCGGCTTAAGTGCGTTGGGATGCTTCGCACTTGCCCGCTACCACTTCATCCACATCCCCAAGGCGGTCTACGGAATCTCGACCGTGCCGGTGGCCGCCGCGCCGCTGAACTTCGCCCTGGTCGCGCTGGCGTCGATGGCGCTGTGCCTGCTGGCGACGGTCTATCCGGCGCGCCAGGCGTCGCGCGAAACTCCTGCCGAGGTGCTCAGATAAACCTCACGCCGGCGCGTCCGCATGGTGCGCGGGTCTCAAGCCTTATCGGGAACCGCGCGGCGCTTAGCGATCGCTGGGCTCGGGACTGGCGCGACGCGGCGAGGCCGACTTGGGTTTGCGGATCACCAGCGTCTCATGGCCGCGTACCTTGATGGTGCGGGCTGAGTCGGACTGGAAGCTTCCCCCGCTCCCGCCGTCTTCGGCAGACCGCTGCCGGCCGCCGCCAGTATGACGCCGCCGCCGCCAATTGCTCAGTTCTTCGGAAAGCTTGGAAGCGACCGAATGATCCCGGTCTTCGGATTCGGCTGCACTCTCCTCGCGGTCGGTATCTTGTGGTGGCTCCTGCGAACTCATCTCGTTCTTCCTCCGTTAAACGTAACCTTGTCCTCCTGTATGTGAGTTGAAAATCATCGAATTAAGCCGATAGGGGTTGACGACGGATCGCGCCGTATCAATAAACGCTGTGCTTGAAATGTTGAAGTCGTCGGTTCTGCGTGTCGATGCTGTCGCCTCGGGGCGTCACGCGGGGTCAAAAATTCGGTTGGTTTTCGATCGATCCGATGCTTGCCGCCGATTTTTGTTACTTGCGGATGCCGGCTTTGCGCCTGGCTCGGATTGGAGTTTGGAGGATCAGAGCACCTGCTATACGGAAAACAGGCTCTGCATCCTGAGCGCCAGACCCATGTCGCCCGCGATGCGCAGCTTGCCGGTCATAAACGCGACCTGGCCGTTGAGCTTGCCATTAACCAGGTCGAGGTAGTCTTGCGCCGACATCGAGATGGTGATGTTCGGCGAGGCGTGAGCGCCCTCTTTAACCTGGCATTGCTCATTGCCGATAACCACGTGCCACTTACCACCGCCATCACCCGCCAGATCGAACTGATAGACCGCGTTCAGTCCCTTCGCGGCTTCCTTGTTGAAGCGGCCCGGCATCATGTCGAATGCCTGCTTACATGAGGTCGGCGCATCTGCCATTTAAGTTGGAGCCTCCCGAGAGGACGAACCGGATATGCTGAACCATATAAACGCGGGGATAAAAGCTTGTCAATAGCGGTTCGCAAGAGCGCGCCGCGGTGCGGCTTTCAATCGGGCGCAGGCGGCTCAGAATCCGAACACGCTGCCGGGCGCGACCCTGATCAGATTGGTGCGCACCTTGACAGGCGCCGCCCCCTCGGTGATCGTGACCGCGCGTTCGCGATCCAGCGCGTTTTTCACCTCGCCATCGAGGAACGCGTCCTTGCCGATCACCTTGACGGTCACCTTGGTCAGCCCCGCGCTCTGCAACTGGCGCGTGATCGTGCCCTGCTCCTGCTGCCATTGGCCGGTGTCGGTCTTGAGGTTGTCGATCACGTCATGGACGCCGCTCACGCTGCGCGCATTAGCGACCGCCGCGCGCCGCGCCTTGTCGTCGAACACTTTGCCGTAAAGCGTTACCACGCCGCCGGCGTTGGTATAGGCCTTAACCCGCCGCGTCCTGGGATCGACCCGTAATCGATCCTGCACCTTCTCGAGCAGCGTCGGTTTCGGCGGACGCGCCGAGGCCACGTGCTTCTTATGACGACGAGGGGCGGCGGGCGCCACCGGCGGCGGTGGCAGCGGCGGCGGGAGTGCCGCCACGCCCGGCGTCGGCATGGCGGTCGGCGCGGCGGGCGCCAGCGTGTATTCCGGCAGTTCGCTTGGACTGAGCGCCGCGAGCTTGGTGCTCAGTGCCGACTCGGTGGCGCTGGCCTCCTCCCCACCGTGTGAAAAGATGATCGGCAACTCGGCTTCGGCCGCGCCCGAATTACTCGGCCCGAAGTCCCAGTTCGAGATCGAGTTCAGCACCGCGGCATCGAGGCTCGGATCGGGAGCGGTCGAGGTCTTGATCGCCGACGCCGTGATCTTGCCGCCCGAATCAATCGCGAGATGCACCATCATTCCGTCGTGCGCCGTGCTGTCGGTATCGAGCGTGTGCGTGTAGATATCGAGCAGCGCGGCGCGGTTGCTATTGAACACCTTCTCGATCGCGTCGCGATTGCGTTGCGGATCGGCCGCCGCCGGCCCGCTCACCTGGGTCGGGATTGTGCTCGCCAGCGTGACCTCCGGCACGGCCGATATCGCCGCCGGCGTCGGCGCGGCGGAGGACGAGATCTGGGCGACCGGAGTTTTTGAAGACTCCGTCAAATGCAGCGCCAGCCAGGCGCCGCCGACCAGCGCGACCAGCGCCGCCAGCGTATAGCCGATGATTCCGATCCAGCGGCGCGATCCTGTCGCTTCCCCGTCCTCGGCGTCGGGCCGCTCGTCGGGAAAGGTATGCTGGACGCGGGCGGTACCCGTGGGCGGCGGGGTCGGCGACCGTAGCGGCTGAGATGGCGCCGCCGGGCCGGGCTCGGGCGCAGGCGCGGCGGCAACGTCGAGACGCGCGCCGCAGAAGTTACAGATGATCTCGCCGGGCTCGGCCTTGCCGCCACATACCGGACACTCGACGCGCTGCTCGGGTTCCGCACGGCCCGCGCCTTCATCGACCCGCGTGGTCGCCGCACCGCCGGCGGAAATCAGCGCGGTTCCGTCATCGTCGCAAAATTTCTCCGCATCGGCGAAGGTCTTGTTGCATTGCGGGCAACGCTTCATCGTCAGGCCTTGTCACTCAGGATTTGTCGGTTGAATGATAGCGTTTCAGACGCCGTTTAGGCCACTGTTGCCGAGCACCTGGCAAGGCCGGGCTGGTCAAGCCCCGGCCGCGCCGCGCGCTCGATCGATCAGACCTTCGCGATCACGTCGTCGTGCCAATGCTGCAGCTCGCCGAGCGCGTCGGCCGGCTTGCGGCTGACGTTCACGATTACGCGATCGACGCCCATCGCCGCCAGCTTGCGTGCTTGCGCGGCATCGAGCGGCTCGGCAAACCGGGGGTTGACCGTGACCTCGAGCGGGCGCGCGCGCCGCGCCGCGCGCTCATGGCCGCGCAGCCGGGCGATCGTATCCGCAGTCTGATCGAGGCTCGTCATGATGCCGTACCAGCCGTCGCCGACCTGCGCCGCGCGCCGCAGCGACGGCTCGGTGTCGCCGCCCAGCACGATCGGCGGATGCGGTTGCTGCAGCGGCTTGGGTGCAAAGCGGATGTTGTCGGCGCTGACCATGCGGCCGTGATAGCTCGGGGCCGGGGCGGTCCACAGTTCCTTGATCAGTGCGATGAACTCGCGGGTACGCCGGGCGCGCCCCTCGTAATCCATGCCGATCGCTTCGAATTCCTCGCGCAGCCAGCCGATGCCGACCCCCAGGATCAGGCGTCCGCCCGAGACCACGTCGAGGCTCGCCGCCGCCTTGGCAACCGCGAACGGATTGCGCATCGGCAGCACCAGCACGCCGGTCGCCAGCCGGATCCGGCTGGTCACGCCGGCGACGAATGCCAGCGCCATCAGCGGATCGTGAAACGGAGTCTCCGGCGGCGCCGGCATCCGGCCCGAGGTCGAGTAGGGGTAGGGCGAGCGATAGTCGACCGGCACCACGATATGGTCGGGAATCCAGAGCGACTCGAAGCCCAACTCCTCGGCGCGCCGGGCCGTCGCAACCATCTCGGGTCCGGCGATCTGGTAGAGAAAGGTCGCAAACTTCATCCGCTGCTCCTGCCCCGGTCAGACGGCCGTGCCGCCCTCGAGCCGGAATCCAATCCGGACCTCGACCTGGAACTGCGGCTCGCCGCTGGAATGTACCGAGCCGCGAATCTCCTTGACCTCGAACCATTCGATATTTCTGATGGTCTGGCGCGCCTTGCTGATGGCGTTGCGGACCGCCTGCTGGATACTTTCGTCCGATACTCCGACCACCTCGACAATCTTGTAGCTGTTGTTCGGCATCATTCTTCTCCTTCAAAAAGTTCCGTTTTACCGACTTCAATCCACGACTTCGTCGCGATCCGGAAACCTGACCGCCAGCATCGCGGGCTCGCTGACGGTTCGCATATCGAGCTGGAAAACACCATCGCTGATGCGCCCGATCACCGGCGGGCGCGCGCGGCGAAAGTGCGTCGCGATGGCGTCGGGCGAGAGCCTCGGATGGGTAATCGCCAGCGCCCGGCTGGGCAGTTGATGGGTGGGGAGCGAGCCAGAGCCGATCTCGGAGGTCGATGGCACCAGCTCGATCACGAAGCCGGGTCCGAGCCGGGTCGCGATTATGGCGCGGGCCTGGAGCGCGAGCTGGTCGAGTTCGTCGACTGTGCGGGTCAGCATCCGCAGGGTCGGAATCGCGTCGGCCAGCGCGCTCGATCGCAGGTAGATACCGAGCGTCGCGGCGAGCGCCGCCAGCGTCAGCTTGTCGCAGCGCAGCGCGCGCTTGAGCGGATGGGATTTCAGGCGTTCGATCAGCGCGCGCCGGCCGACGATAATTCCCGCCTGCGGACCGCCGAGCAGCTTGTCGCCCGAAAACGTCACCAGTCCGGCGCCCGCCGCGACGCTCTCCGCGACCAGCGGCTCGCGCGGCAAGCCGAACGCCGCCAGATCGATCAGCGCGCCCGAGCCCAGGTCCTCGATCACCTCGACGCCGTGTTCGCGGCCGATCGCGGCCAGCTCGGCGAGCGTCACCTCGCTGGTGAAGCCGACTACGCGATAGTTCGACGGATGCACCTTCATCAGCAGCGCCGTCTCGGGACCGATCGCGGCGGCGAAGTCGCGCGGATGAGTGCGATTGGTGGTGCCGACCTCGCGCAGCCGCGCGCCGCTTTGCGCCATCACCTCCGGAATCCGGAAGGCGCCGCCGATTTCGATCAGCTCGCCGCGCGAGACCACTACCTCGCGGCCCGCCGCCAGCGCGCTCAACGCCAGCAGCACCGCGGCCGCGTTGTTGTTGACCACGGTCGCGGCCTCCGCGCCGGTCAGCGCGCACAGCTCGCGCTCGACCAGCGCGTCGCGATCGCCGCGTCCGCCGCTTAAGAGATCGTATTCGAGATTGACCGGCGAGCGCGCCGCCTGCACCACCGCGGCGATCGCCTCCTCGGCCAGCAGCGCACGGCCGAGATTGGTATGCAGCACCACGCCGGTCGCGTTGACCACCGGCATCAGCGCCGCTTCGTCCGCGGCCAGGGCGACGCGGACTTCCGCGCTCACCCGCGCCAGCATACCGTCACGGCTGGCGGGCAGATCGGAAGCGCCGGCTGCGATGGCCCGGCGGATAGCGTCCTGCGCGCGCCGCGCCAGCAGCTTCAGGTAGCCGCGGCTCAGTTGATGTTGGTCGAGCTCGCGCTCGGCAGCGTCGATACAGGCGTCGATCGGCGGCAGCAAGCGCATCAACGCGCCGTCGCGCACGCTCTCGCCCGCTGCGTTCTCGCGCCGTTTTGCCCGGGTCGCCACGCAAGCTGATTATCGGAAAGCGGACCGCGCCAGCGCAAGCGCGCGGCTCAGGCCGACGCGCCGCTCTGATCGAGCCTCAGCAGCCGGTGCTTGCTGAGCAGCAGGAAGGCGCCACCGAGCCCGATAACGGCGCAGATCAGGGTCGCGACCGCGGCGCCGAAATGCGCCCCGGTGTAGCCGACCTCAAGGCTGCCGAACGGGGCGAGCCCGATGAACGAGACCGTGTAGATGCTCATCACGCGGCCGCGCAACTCGTCGGCGACGAACAACTGCAACATGGTGTTGGTCGAGGCCTGGTAGCTCAACTGCCCCGCCCCGTTGACCATCTGCGCGATCATCGAGAGCGCGAACGATCGCGAGATGCCGAACACCGCAATCGAGGCCGACATCGCGAACAGGCCGACGATCAGGTGCAGCCGCAGATGGCGCGGGTCGTGCGATTTCGAGGCCACGGCCACCGCCCCCAGCACCGCGCCGGCGCCTTGCGCCGCGAGCAGGAAGCCGTAGCCCTGGGCGCCGCGGTGAAGGACGTGAGCCGCAAAGTACGGAATCAGCACCGAGTATTGCATCGACAGCCCGGCCGAGATCGCCAGCACCACGAACAGGTAGAAGGTCGGCTTGTGATGCCACGCGTAGCTGAGCCCCTCGCGCATCCTGACCAGCATCACATTGCCAAAGCGCGTGCGCTCGCGCCGCGGCACGTCCATCGCGAGCAGGCTGGCGATCACGGCCAGATAGCTGAGGCCGTTCAGAAAGAAGCAGCCGGTGATGCCACTCACCACGATCAGCAGCCCCGCGACCGCCGGCCCGATCGCGCGCGCGCCGTTGAAGGTCATCGAGTTGAGCGCGATCGCGTTGGGCAGATCCTCGCGCCCCCCGACCATCTCGACGATGAACGCCTGGCGTCCCGGCATGTCGAAGGAGCTGACGAAACCGTTGAGCGCGGCCAGCACGATTACATACTCGACCCGCACCAGCTGGGTATAGGTCAGCGCCGCCAGCGCGAACGCCGTCAGCATCATCAACGTCTGCGTGCCGATAATCAGGCGGCGGCGATCGACGTGATCGACGATCACGCCGGCAAACAATCCCACCAGCGGGATCGGCATATAGCCGGCGAAGGAGACTACGCCCAGCATCCAGGGCGAGTTGGTCAGCTTCAGCACCAGCCATCCCTGGGCCACGATCTGCATCCAGGTGCCGATCAGCGAGATCAGCTGGCCGCCGAAAAACAGGCGAAAGTTGCGATGCTGGAGGGCGCGGAAGGCGCCGCCTCGCGCGAGGCTTTGACCGCCCGCCGTTTCGGCGGCGGCGGCTTCGGTTTCGACTGCGCGTTCGATGATTGACGCTCGCCGGCGGAGGTGGGGGCTATTGTGGCAGAGCGGGTAGCGCTAGGCGAGGCACGCCCGCGCACGGCAATCGCCTTAGCCTGCGACGACCTCGAAGCCGGCGCGCTCGATCATCTCACGGGTCGCCGCGTAACCCCATCCGGGCGTGGTCAGGTAGCCATTGACGAAAATCGAGTTGACGGCGTTGAACAGCTCCGGCTGGCGCGCGCCGAGATTCAGCTCGCGGCCGCCGGCGGCGCGGACCTCGCTCTTCGGGTTGAGCAGCCGAAACAGGCAGGCCGCCTTGAGACAGCGCTCCGGCGACAGCCGCCGGGCGGCTTCCAGCGGCGTGCCCGCGATCGGATGCAGGAAATTTATCGGCACCGAATCGATCGCCAGGCGGCGGGTGGCGTAGGCGAGATCGATCAGATCGTCGTCGTCCTCGCCCATCCCGATGATCCCGCCCGAGCAGGTGCTGAGCCCCGCCGCGCGGACGTGCTCGATGGTCGCGACGCGGTCGTCCCAGCTATGGGTGGTGCAGATGCGCGGGTAGAAACGGCGGCTGGTGTTGAGATTGTGATTGATCCAGCCGGCGCCGGCCTCCTTCAGGGTCTCGGCCTGCGGGCGATCCATCAGGCCCAGCGAGAGGCACAGCTCGAGTCCTGGCAGCTCGGCGCGGATGCGCTCGCAGGCCTCGCCCAGATGCTCGATATCGCGCGCCGCGGGGCCGCGCATGCTGCATACCATGCAATAGCGCTGGGCGCCGGTTACGGCCGCCTCGCGCGCGCCCGCGACCAGTTCGGCCACGCTTTGCAGCTTGTAGACCGGGATGTCGGCCTTCGAGCGGCGCGATTGCGAGCAATAGTGGCAATCCTCGGGGCAGATGCCGCTCTGGGCGTTGCGCAGCACGCAAATCTTCACCCGCCGCCCGAACGCCGCCGCGCGCACTTTCAGGGTGGCGGCGAGCAGATCGGTCAGGCGATGGTCGGGATAATCCAGGATGGCGCGGGCCGCCGCACGCGGCAGCTCGACGCCGTCGAGCACCTCGGCGACGATATGGTCCAGATCAAGCGCTTCGAATCGGCTCATGTTATGCAGCTCGCCGGAGTCCTTGGGCGGCGGCCGAAGACCTCACAATTACGGGCTCGATCCGCGCTAAGCAAGGGCCCGATGGCCGGGCGATCGAGCCGGGCTGTGCCTGCCGGCGGGGCTTTTGCGAAATTTTTGGGACGGTATAGAATCAGAATGCTCGCTGGTGTAGCGTCCAGCCCGCGACACAACCCGGACACTACCCGATGGCTTGATTCAGATGTTTGGCGAAATAAAGCCCCGCGCGAAAACCAAAGCCCCGTTCATTTCAATCGAAGAAGCGCTCGAAGAGATCCGGCGCGGCCGGATGCTCATCCTGATGGATGACGAGGAGCGCGAAAACGAAGGCGATCTGTGCATGGCGGCCGAAAAGGTCACTGCTGAGGCCGTCAACTTCATGGCCAAGTACGGACGCGGGCTGATCTGCCTGCCGATGTCTTCGGAACGGGCCGACCAGCTCGGGTTGAGTCCGATGGTCGCCAACAACCAGGCCCCGCTCGGCACCGCCTTTACGATCTCGATCACGGCCAAGAGCGCTGCCGGCTCAGGCGTGTCGGCCCATTCCCGCGCGGTCACGATCGTGCAGGCGGTGCGCGATGAAACGCATGCCACCGATTTCACTCGCCCCGGCCACGTCTATCCGCTGCGCGCGCGCGACGGCGGCGTGCTGGTGCGGACCGGGCAGACCGAAGGGGCGGTCGACCTGGCGCGGCTGGCGGGGCTCAAGCCGGCCGGCGTAATCTGCGAAATTCTGAAGGAAGACGGCACCATGGCGCGGCGCGACGACCTGGTGGAGTTCGCCCGCATCCATAAGCTCAAGATCGTGACCGTGGCCGATATCATCGAGCATCGGCTGCGCCACGAAACTATGGTGGTGCGAATCGCGGAGGCGCGCCTGCCGACCGCCCACGGCGAGTTCCGCGCCCTGGTCTACCGCAACCGGGTCGATCTGACCGAGCACCTGGTACTGGTGATGGGCACCATCGATGCGTCCCGTCCGACCCTGGTGCGAGCCCATCGCGAGTATCTGCCGGGCGACGTTTTCGGCTATCTGCCGCGCGATACGCGCAGCCTGCTCAAGGTCGCGATGGAGCGCATCGCCGCGGCCGGCGAGGGCGTCATCCTCTACCTCAAGCGCGAGGCCAACACGATCGCCGTCGAGCTCAACGGCCTCGGGCAGCGGCGCCACGCCGTCAGCACCCATCTGAACCAGCCGGCGGTCGATTTTCGCGAGTACGGAATCGGCGCCCAGATCCTGCGCGACGTGGGCGTGCGCAAGATGATTCTGATGTCGGACACCACGCCGCGGCTGGCGAATCTGACCGGCTATGGCCTCGAGATCGTCGATCATATCCCGCTCCTGGTCGAGCAGTCCGCCGCCGCGAATGGTAGATAAATAGCCAGCCTTCAGCTCCGGAGCGGGGTTCGCCCCGGTCCGATTATCGATAAGCAGATGTTGCAGAGGCGCTTCCCGGTCGATCAGCTTTCGAAGCATCACGCGCCGGTCGATCGCGTTCGCAGCGCGCGGACCGCAGCGGCAATCGCGGTGCTGGCGATGCTCGCGATGGTACTCAGCCTGCGTTACGCGCAGGCCGCAGCCGCCGGTCATCCGCAGGTCGTCCACATCGAAAGTTTCAGCCTCGATCGCCCGCTGGCAGTCGGGCGGACCAGTACGCTCGAAGTGACGCTCGGGATTCTGCACGGCTGGCATATCAATTCGGATCATCCGCTAACCGAGGATTCCATCCCGACGCGCGTCGCAATAACCGTTCCGGCCGGAGTCACAGCCGGCGCGGCCAGTTACCCGACGCCGCAAATCGTGAACCTCGGATTTACCACCGGCGAACGCTTTTCGGTCTTCACCGACAGCGCCCGCATCCGGGTGCCGCTCACGCCCTCGTCCGACTTCAAGCCCCAGGCTTCGGAGCCCGGCACGCTGACGGTCGATTACCAGGCCTGTAACAACAACGAGTGCCTGCGGCCGACGTCGATCAGCAAGGCGTTCGATTTTGCCGGCCTGACGGCGGCCGCAGCGGACCGCAAAAGCGCCGGGATCGTTAATGATCAGGCGGCCGAATCGGCACCGGGCGCATCCACGCTCGCGAAGGTGTTCGGCAGCCACGGCTATTTTCTCGGCTTCCTGCTGGTCTTGCTGGGCGGCCTGGCGCTCAATCTGACGCCCTGCGTGTATCCGTTGATCGGCGTGACGGTCGCCTATTTCGGCAACCAATCGGGGACCCATCGCAAGGTCGCGATGCTGGCGGCGGTCTACGTGCTGGGCATCGCGCTGATGTTCTCGTCGGTCGGGGTCGCAGTGGCGCTGTCCGGCGGTCTGTTCGGCGCCGCATTGCAGAATGTCTATGTGCTGACCGCGATCGCCGCCGTGATGGTGCTGCTGGCGCTGTCGAGCTTCGGCGTGTTCGTGCTGCAGGCGCCGCAATGGATGATGCGCTGGGCGGGGGTGTCGCGGCCGGGCTTCCTGGGTGCGTTGCTGATGGGCTTCGGGATGGGGGTGGTGGCGGCGCCCTGTATCGGACCGATCGTGCTGGGGCTACTGCTGATGGTCGAGCGCAGCGGCAGTCCGCTATTCGGATTCGCGCTGTTCTTCACGCTCGCGGTCGGCTTGGGGCTGCCATACATCGGCCTCGCGATGGCGGCCGGAAGCATCCGGCGGCTGCCGCGATCGGGCGAATGGTTGCGATGGACCGAGCAGTTGTTCGGCTTCGTCCTGATCGGCCTGGCGCTGTACTTCCTGGAGCCAGTCGTGCCGGGTCATATCATCAACCGCGTGCTGCCGTTCTATGCGGCCGGGGCCGGGATTTATCTGGGCTTTGTCAGCTCTGCCGGGCGCAATTGGCGGCCGTTCCTGGTCTTCAGGATCGGGGTCGGAATGGTCGCGATCGCCGGGCTGGTCTATGCCGCCGTGCCGCGGACTCCGCGATCCATGGTGCATTTCGCGCCCTTCAACGAGGGGGCATTGGCCAGCGCTCGGGCCGACGGCAAGCCGGTGGTGGTCGATTTCAGCGCCGACTGGTGCATCCCGTGCCGCGAGATGGAGCAGACGACCTTCGTCAATCCGGCGGTGATACGAGCCGCATCGCACTTCGTTCGGCTGCGCGCTGATCTGACCGACCAGAACGCAGCGAACGAGCGACTGGTCCACCATTTTGGCGTGCAAGGCGTGCCGACGACCCTGTTCATCGACTCCGCCGGGCAGATTCGCAAGCGCGAAGTGGGCTATGTCGGGCCGCAGCAATTTATCAAGGATCTCGGCACGGTGGATTGATCGGTCCCCACCCTCGGTTCATGTTTGTTTGTCTAAATCATCGTTTGGAAATTGAGATGGTGATTCTCATAAATCGACGCTGATCGGTGGGGACTCGACAGCATCAGATTTCTTGATGAACCATACCTTTTTACCCGGTTTCCCGATCCTCGTCGAACAATGTTTGATTATTTTCACTAGAACTCCGCTCTGACTTTACTTAACCGCCTGAAATCGATACCATAAGTCCCAGCGGTTGAGGTTGGGGAGAGGCATTATTCCGCCCGCTTTATATGGCAAATAAGCAAGGGTCTGAGAGTTACGGCGCCGCTTCAATCAAGGTTCTCGAGGGACTCGAAGCGGTTCGCAAACGTCCCGGGATGTACATCGGAGACACCGCCGAGCGCGGGCTCCATCATTTGGTCACGGAGATCGTCGACAACTCGGTCGACGAGGCGCTGGCCGGCTTCTGCAGCGAGATCAGCGTTATGATTCTCGGTGACGACGCGATTTCGATCGAGGACAACGGCCGCGGCATCCCGGTCGATATGCATCCGACCGAAAAACGCTCGGCGCTCGAGGTCGTGCATACCGTGCTCCATGCCGGCGGCAAGTTCGAGCGCAGCGCCTACAAGGTCTCGGGCGGCTTGCACGGCGTCGGCGCTTCGGTGGTCAACGCGCTCAGCGAGGAGTTCGAGGTCGAGGTCCATCGCGAGGGCAAGCTCTGGTATCAGCACTACGAACGCGGCGTTCCCAAGACCAAGGTCGAGGAACGCGGGACGACCAAAAAGACCGGCACCAAGACCACCTTTTCCCCCGACTCGAAGATCTTTCCCGAAGTCCGCTTCAAGTACGAGCTGATCGCGCGCTATTTGCGTGAGATGGCGTACCTCAACGCCGGCCTCAAAATCGTGCTGCGCGACGAGCGCACCGGCAAGCAGGACGAGTTCCATTACAAGGGCGGCATCAAGGAGTTCGTGCTCTCGCTGACGCACAGCAGCGACACCCTCCACGATCCGATCTACTTCCACGGCGCGCGCGAGGGCGTCGATATCGAATGCGCCCTGCAATGGACCGACGCCGTCCACGAGACGGTTCTCACCTACGCCAACAATATCCACACCATCGAGGGCGGCACCCATCTGTCGGGCCTGCGCTCGGCGCTGACCCGCACGCTCAACAACTACGCGACGCGCAACAATCTCTTCAAAAACAAGGACATGCACCTGGAGGGCGAGGATACGCGCGAGGGGCTGTTCGCGATCGTCACGGTCAAGCTCGGCGAGCCGCAGTTCGAAGGCCAGACCAAGACCAAGCTCGGCAACTCTGAGATTGAGGGGCTGGTCGCCGGAATGGTCAACGAAAAGCTCGGCGAGTATTTCGAGGAGAATCCCGGCGACGCCAAGCGGGTCGTGGCCCGCGTTATCGAGGCTGCTACCGCCCGCGAGGCGGCGCGCAAGGCCAAGGAGCTGGTGCGACGCAAGGGCGCGCTTGATTCGGGCTCGCTGCCAGGCAAGCTGGCCGATTGCCAGGAGCGCGATCCCGCCCGCGCCGAACTGTTTATCGTCGAGGGCGATTCGGCCGGCGGCTCGGCCAAGCAGGGACGCGACCGCCGCATCCAGGCGATCCTGCCGCTGCGCGGCAAGATTCTGAACGTCGAGCGGGCGCGAATCGACAAGGTGCTGTCCTCGGCCGAGCTGCGCACGCTGATTACGGCGCTCGGGATGGGGGTCAGCACCGACAAGGACGTCGCCAAGCTGCGCTACCATACGATCGTGATCATGACCGACGCGGACGTCGACGGCTCGCATATCCGCACCCTGCTGCTGACCTTTTTCTTCCGCCAGTTTCCCGAGATTATCGAGGGCGGCTATCTGCACGTCGCGCAGCCGCCGCTGTTCCGCGCCAAGAAGGGCAAGAGCGAGCGCTATCTCAAGGACGAAACCGCGCTCGAAGAGTACCTGACCGATCTCGGCGCCGAGGCGCTCACCTTACGAACCGGACCGGGCAAGGGCGCCGACGAGATCAAGGGCGCGCGCCTGAAGGCGGTCGCGCGCCGCGCGCTCTATCGCGATCGGATGTACGAGGCGCTGGAGCGGCGCAGCAAGGAGCGTCCGATCGTGAGCGTGCTGGCGCGGATGGTGTCGGCGCGCGAGGTCAACGTCGAGACCTTCCGCGACGACCAGGCGCTCAAGAAGGCGGCCGACGCGATTACCCGCGACCCGGAGACCAAAGATCTGAATCTCGGCTGCCGCATCGAGCCCGAGGACGGCTCGTTCCGCGCCATCTTCGCCCATCAGCGCAACGGCGCCACGCCGCCGACGATCGTCGATCTGACGCTCTACCATAGCGGCGAACTGCGCGAGATTCGCCGGCTCTCCGGCGAGTTGGAGGAAATCAAGCCACCCTTCGTGCTCGCTGGCGGCGGCGAGGAGCGCGCCGTCGAGACCCTCAAGGCGGTCGCCGAGGCAGTGCTGGCGGCGGGCCAGAAGGGTGTCGAGGTGCAGCGCTACAAGGGTCTGGGCGAGATGAATCCGGAACAGTTGTGGGCGACCACCATGAACCCCGAGGTGCGCTCGTTGCTCAAGATCCAGGTCGGGTCACAGGATGAGGCGGAGGAGATGTTCTCGAAGCTGATGGGCGATCAGGTCGAGCCGCGCCGCCGGTTTATCGAGGAGAACGCGCTCAACGTCAAGAATCTGGATATTTGAGCGGCCTTCTCACGCTCTCCCCCGGATTGGGAGAGAGTTGGAGAGCGGGTCCTTAATGGTCGCACAGATTCCTTAGGCGCGGCGCGTACGGCCGGATGAACAGTCGAAAATAGAATCGCGTCGCTTCATACATCGGCGCCGCAAAATCTGGACCCTCTCCATGACTCTTCTCCAATTCGGGCGAGAGAATCGAAAGGTGGCGAGCGGTATCAGCGATGCAGCAAACTCGCGATAGCGCGCGGGAACTCCGACGCAACCAGACTAACAGTGAACGAAGACTGTGGACCCATTTACGCCGCGCGAGGAAATTTGCGCGTCTAAATGGACCCTCTCCCTAACCCTCCCCCGAAACCGGGGGAGGGGATCGGAAAAATAGGGGAAAAAGGAACAAACGGACCTTAGATGGCGACCACTAACGGCAACGAACCAATCCGCAACATTGCTGTCTCCTCTCCTTGTCCAAGGAGAGGGTGAGGGAGAGGTCTCGTTGACCAATCCTCGTAGCGTCACACCAAGATTCGCCCGCGCGCGGCAACTGCGACGCGAGCCGACCGATGCGGAGCGAGCGCTGTGGAATTGTCTTCGCGCACGACGTCTGAACGGCCTGCGATTTCGCCGCCAGTTCCCACTCGGCGCCTTCGTCACGGACTTCTGCTGCAGGGAACATCATCTGGTCGTGGAGCTCGACGGCGGACAGCATGCCGAGCCGGCGGTCGCGGCTCGAGATAACTTCCGCAGCCGACAAATCAACCAGCGCGGTTATCGAGTACTTAGATTCTGGAACAACCAGGTGTTAATGAACATCGACGCCGTCCTGCAGGCGATAGTAGATGCCGCCGCACGGAACGAGCGGAATGACAACGTGACCTCTCCCTAACCCTCTCCTTGGACAAGGAGAGGGGATCTGTGCGGGCCTCTCCTCGGACAGGGGTCGAGAGCGAAAGGAAATAAGGCACCTAAACACAACCAGACGGACAGGCAACACCTTAGATGGCGACCACCAACGGCAACGAACCAATCCGCAACGAGCCGTCGCTCTTAAATATCGAAGACGACATGCGGCAGTCGTACCTCGACTACGCGATGTCGGTGAATATCGGGCGCGCGCTGCCCGATCTGCGCGACGGCCTCAAGCCGGTCCATCGGCGCATTCTCTACGCGATGTTCCGCGAGGGCTTGCTCGCCAATCGCCGCTACTCGAAATGCGCCGGCGTGGTCGGCGAGGTCCTCAAGCGCTACCATCCGCACGGCGACTCCGCGGTCTACGACGCGCTGGTGCGCCTCGCCCAGCCGTTCTCGGTGCGCTATCCGCTGATCGACGGGCAGGGCAACTTCGGCTCGATCGACGGCGACCCGCCCGCCGCCTATCGCTACACCGAATGCCGCCTGACGCGGCTGGCCGAGCTGCTGCTGGCCGATATCGACAAGGAGACGGTCGACTTCGCTCCCAACTTCGACGGCTCGCAACAGGAGCCCGAAGTGCTGCCGGCGCAGATTCCGAACCTGCTGATCAACGGCTCGGACGGAATCGCGGTCGGGATGGCGACCAATATCCCGCCGCATAACCTGGGCGAGGTCTGCGACGCGCTGCTGGCGCTGATCAAGAATCCCGATCTGCCGCTGGCCAAGATTCTCGATATCGTGCCGGGCCCCGACTTTCCGACCGGCGGCCAGCTGTTGGGCCGCAACGTGGTTCGCCAGGCCTATCTGACCGGGCGCGGGATTCTGACCATGCGCGCGCTGGCGGTGATCGAGACCGACAAGCGCAGCAACCGCGCCTCGATAATCGTGCGCGAAATTCCTTACCAGGTTAACAAAACGCGATTGATCGAGCGCATCGCCGACCTCGTCAACGAGCGGCGTATCGAGGGTATCAGCGATCTGCGCGACGAGTCGGATCGCGACGGGATGCGAATCGTGATCGAGCTCAAGCGCGACGCCGAGCCGCGGATCGTGCTCAACCAGCTCTACAAGCTGACCCAGATGCAGGAGAGCTACGGGCTCATCATGCTGGCGATCCACGAGGGGCGCCCGCGCGAGCTCAATATCCGCGAGATGCTGCTCGCGTTTTTGGACCATCGCGAACGCGTGATCACCCGCCGCTCGCTGTTCGAGCTGCGCCAGGCCGAAGCGCGCCTGCACGTTTTGGAAGGACTGCTGATCGCGCTCAAGAACCTCGACGCGGTGATCAAGCTGATTCGTGCCTCCAAGGACGCCGAGGCGGCGCGCAGCGGCCTGATGACCCAGTTCAAGCTGACCCAGGTGCAGGCCCAGGCGATCCTTGACCTCACGCTGCGCCGCCTGACCTCGCTCGAGCGCGACAAGATCACCGCCGAGTACCAGGAGACCGAGGCGATTATCGCGCGGCTCAAAAAGATCCTCGCCGACCGCGCCGAGCTGATGGCGATTATCGCCGGCGAGCTGACCAACATCCGCAAGGAGTTCGCCGACCCGCGCCGCACGCAGATTATCGAGGCCGAGGGCGACTTCTCGGTCGAGGATCTGATCGTCGAAGAGGACGTGCTGGTCACCGTCAGCCACGGCGGCTATATCAAGCGCACGCCGCTGTCGCTCTATCGCACACAGCGGCGCGGCGGACGCGGCAAGATCGGCGCCAGCACCGGCGAAGAGGATTTCGTCGAACAACTGGTGGCGGTCTCGACCCACGACCGGCTGCTGTTCTTCACCAGCGCCGGCAAGGTCTATCAGCTCAAGGCCTACGACCTGCCCGAGGCGGGACGCGCCGCGCGCGGCCGCTCGATCGCCAACCTGCTGAGTCTCGCCGACGGCGAGTCGCTCTCGGCCTTCATGCCGATCCCCAAGGAGACCGCCGGCAAGCACGTGTTCTTCGCCACGCGGCGCGGTCGCGTCAAGAAAACCGAGCTCGAACAGTTCACCAATGTCCGTTCGACCGGGATTATCGCGATCAGCCTCGACGGGGGCGACGAACTGATCGGCGTGCGCATCACCGATGGCCATCAGCAGATCGTGCTCTCGACGCGCGCGGGCCAGGCCATCCGCTTCGCCGAAGACGAGGCGCGTCCGATGGGCCGCGATACGCAGGGCGTGATCGGGATGGATCTCGAGTCGTACAGCGTCAAGGATGGCAAGACCGTCACGCTGGTCCAGGACGAGGTGGTCGCGATGGCGACCTCGCGCGACGACGAGACGCTGCTGACGGTCTCGGAGCTGGGCTTCGGCAAGCGCACGCCGGCCAGCGAATATCGCCTGACCCATCGCGGCGGCAAGGGCGTCATCACGATGAACGTGACGGAGCGGACCGGCAAGGTGATCAACGTGCGCCAGGTCGGCTCCGACGATCAGGTGATGCTGATAACCGACGGCGGCAAGGTCATCCGGCTCGACGTCAAGACGGTCAGAATCACCGGCCGCAACGCGCAAGGCGTCAAGCTGGTGCGGCTCGATGAGGGCGAGAAAGTCCGCGCGGTGGCGAGACTCGCCGAGCCCGAGGAAGAGAACGGCGCCAACGGCAACGGCGCCGAGCCCGACGATTCGGAGACCCCGGGCAAGTGAGGGTTTTCACCTCTCCTTGCCCGAGGAGAGGTCGCCGCGAGCATCACGAGCGGCGGGAGAGGTTGCTCCGAATTCGCTTGTGCGACGGGCTTCGCGCGGATGCGCGTATGACCTCTCCCTAACCCTCTCCTTGGACAAGGAGAGGGAGTTAGAAGCAGGACGACGGAGAGGCGTTTACTGTCCGTACACCTTGTCGGCCGCGGCCAGCGCGGCACCGCGGCGCACTTCGTGACCCATCCCCGCGATGATCGATTCGAGCGCGCCAAGCAGCGCCGCGACATGCTGGCGACGCGACGATTCACCGAGCGTTCCGATCCGCCAGACTTTGCCGCGAAACGGCCCGAGGCCGCCGGCGATCTCGATGTTGTACTTCTGCAGCAGTTCGCGGCGCACCGCCGCCTCGTCGATTCCGGCCGGCGCACTGACCACCGCAAGCTGCGGTAGTCGATGACCTTCCTGCGCGGCCGGCTCCAGTCCCAGCGCGCCCAGCCCGGCGCTCAGCGCCGCGCCGTTTTCGCGATGGCGCCGAAAGCGCGCCTCCAGTCCTTCTTCGTGCGCCAGGCGCAGCCCCTCGTAGAGCGCGTAAGTCATCGTGATCGGCGCGGTGTGATGGTAGACGCGATCCTTGCTCCAGTACTGCTCGATCATCGAGATGTCGAAGTACCATGAGCGGCACTTCTGCTTGCGCGCCCGGATCGCGTCGCGCGCGGCCTGGCTGAACGTGATCGGCGCGAGGCCGGGCGGCGCGCTGATGCCCTTCTGCGTGCAGCTATAGGCGACGTCGACGCGCCATTTGTCGATCTCCACCGGGATACATCCGAGCGAGGTCACCGTATCGAGCACCAGCATCGCGCCGTGCTCGTGCGCCAGACGCGAAATCTCCTCGACCGGCTGCCATACCCCGGTCGAGGTCTCGGCGTGCACCATCAGCACCAGCCTGGGTCGCTTGATCTTCTTGAGCGCCGCCGCGACGTCGGCCGGCTCGATAATACGGCCCCACGGCGATTCCACCCGATGGACCCGCGCGCCCATCCGCTCCGCGCAATCCGCCGCGCGCCCGCCGAACACGCCATTGACGCCGACCACGACCTCGTCGCCGTCCTCGACCAGGTTGACGATCGCGGTTTCCATCCCGGCCGAGCCGGTGCCGGAGACCGGAAAGGTCAGCTCGTTGCCGGTCTGGAACAGGCCGCGCAGGAGCTTGCGCAGCTCGTCCATGACGGCGGCAAAATCGGGATCGAGATGGCCGACCACCGGCGCCATCATCGCGCGCATCACCCGCGGATGGACGTTGGAGGGTCCGGGTCCCAGCAGCGTGCGCTGGGTGGGATTTAGTTCCGGGGCGTTTGCCAAGTCGTTTTTCCTCCGGGCCGGGATCGATCGCCGGCGTCGCTTAGGTTGGAAATCAGGTACTCCTGCGACGCCGTCAGAAATTATTCGCGCTATTATGACCGTATCCGTCGCGCGCCGCAAAAGCACGTCCGGCTTTACGGCGCGCCAATGATGTTCATGCTAAAGTGGCGAACGCGATGGAGACCAACGGCGCCGCCGCCAGCTCACTCGATTCGAAGCTCAGCGCGGAGTTGCGCGAGATCGTCGGCGACGCCGCGCTGGTATGGCGGCCGAGCGAGCTCAAGGTCTACGAGTGCGACGGCTGGACGATCGAGAAGAGCCGGCCCGATCTGCTGGTGATGCCGCGTACCACCGCCGAGGTCAGCGCGGTCCTGAAAGCGCTCCATAAGCGCAAGGTCGCTTTCGTGCCGCGCGGCGCCGGCACCGGACTTTCGGGCGGCGCGCTGCCGCTCCAAGCGCCGGTGATGATCTGCACCTCGCGCATGAACCGCATCCTGTCGATCGATTTGTCCAACCGCCGCGCCGAGGTCGAAAGCGGGGTGGTCAATCTGCACGTGTCCAACGCCGTCAAAGCCGACGGCTATTTCTATGCGCCCGACCCGTCCTCGCAGATGGCCTGCACGATCGGCGGCAATATCGCTGAGAATTCCGGCGGACCGCACACCCTCAAATACGGGGTGACCACCAATCACGTGCTGGGCGTCGAGCTGGTGCTGCCCGATGGTGAGATCGTCGAGCTCGGCGGTGCGACCGAGGATCGATTGGGCTACGACCTGCTGGGCGCGGTGATTGGCGCCGAGGGCACCGCCGGGATCGTGACGCGCGCGACCCTCAAGCTGATGCGCGAGCCGCAATCGCGCCAGACGCTGCTCGGGATTTTCCCCGACGTCGACAGCGCGACCCGTGCGGTCTCGGCGACGATCGCCGCCGGAACGATCCCGGGTGCGATCGAGATGATGGACCGGCTGATAATCCGCGCGGTCGAGGCCGCCTTCCATCTCGGCCTGCCCGACGACGCCGAGGCGGTGCTGATCATCGAGCTCGACGGGCTTGAGGCCGGCATGAGCGAGCGGCTCGAGCGGGTGCGCGAGCTGGTGCGCGGATGCGGGGCGAGCGAAATAAGAATCGCGCGGGACGAGGCGGAACGCGCCAATATCTGGAAGGGACGCAAGCGCGCTTTCGGCGCGGTCGGACGGCTGGCGTCGAACTACGCCACCCAGGACGGGGTCGTGCCGCGCACGCGGCTGCCCGAAATCCTGCGCCAGATCGCCGCTATCGCGCAGCGCCAGCACCTGCGGATCGGCAACGTCTTTCACGCCGGCGACGGCAATATCCACCCCATCGTGCTGTACGACGAGCGCGACCCTGACGAGGTGCGGCGCGCGATCGAGGCCGGACGCGAAATTCTGCAGGCCTGCGTACAACTGGGCGGCAGCTTGAGCGGCGAGCATGGGATCGGCGCCGAGAAGATCCACGAGATGCCGCTCTTGTTCTCGCCCGACGATCTGATCGTGATGGCCGAGTTGCGCCGCGTGTTCGACCCCGAGCAGCGCTCGAATCCCAATAAAATTATCCCGACGCCGGGCGCCTGCGTGGAAGTCACCACGCCGCATCGGCAAGCGGCGCTTTAGCGATGGGTCTGGCGCAGGAGACCGAGGCGCGCAACCCCGCCCTGCGGGTCGCCACCGAGCTCGGCACGCTGGTCGGCGCCGACCGGCTGCGCACGCCCGAGGGACCCGAGGCGCTGGCGGCGGACGTGATCGTCGAGCCGCGCAGCGCCGACGAGCTGTGCAAGATCGTCTTCAAATGCGAGGTCGACGGAATTTCGCTCGCGCCGCTCGGCGCCGCCCGCACGCTCGCCGAGTTGCGCCGCGGTCACGTGACCCTCGGCGTATCGCTCGCCCGGATGGCGCGGGTGGTCGCCTACGAGCCCGACGATATGACCGTCACGGCCGAAGCCGGGGTGACGCTCGGCACGTTGAACCAGTTGATGGCGCCGCGCCGGCAGCATCTGCCGCTCGATCCGCCCAATCCCGGGAATGTCACGCTCGGTGCGCTGATCGGCGCGGCCAAGGCCGGCCCGTTGCGGCTTTCCGAGGGCACGGTGCGCGACCTGCTAATCGGCGTGCGCTTCGTCGGCCATGGCGGGCGTATCGTGCACGGCGGCGGACGGGTGGTGAAGAACGTGGCGGGCTACGATTTGATGAAGGTGATGACCGGGTCGCACGGCACGCTCGGGATCGTGATCGAGGCGACCTTCAAAGTGCGCCCGATGCCCGAGCGCTACACGCTGGCGACGCTCTCGTTCAGCAACCCGGCCGCGGCCTTCGAAGCCGCAGCGCGGATTCACGACGCACTGCCGCTGGTCCATCTCGAGGTCCTGAGCCCGGGCGTCGCGCAGAATTTCAGTATCGCGCCGCAGCAATTCGCAGCGATCGCCGGCCTGTGCGGCAACCGCGCCGAGATCGATTATCAAACTGAAAAGATCCGTTCGTTGGCTGAGGGCGCCGCGCTCGAGGTCGTCCAGCTCGCCAGCGCGCTACGCCTCTATCAGCGGCTGCGCGATTTCACGCTGCCGGGGCCCGGCATTATCGCCCAGGTTGCGACTCCGCCGGCGGCGCTCGCGCGCTGCCTGCAGGACTGCGGCGTCGAGTTCAGCGCGCATGCGGGATGCGGCGTGGCCGAGCTTTTCATGCCCGGGGAACCGCCCGCCGAGGAGGCGGCGAGTCTGGTCGCGCGATGGCGTGAGATCGCAGCCGCCGCGCGCGGCCATCTGCGCCTGCTCTCGGCGCCGGCGTCGATTCGCGGCGGGCTCGATTTCTTCGGCGTGCCGAGCGCGGGCGTGCTGAAATTGAGCCGACGGCTGAAGGCGGCGTTCGATCCGGGCGGGGTCTTCAATCCCGGATGCTTTATCGGGGGAATCTGATTCGATGGCTGCGCCCGCCTCCATCTCCGACCCGAACCATCGGCCGACCGCGCCCGAGCAGAGCGCTGCCGGGCCGCGGCGCGACGTGGTCGATTACGAACTGCTGTTCGATTGCGTGCATTGCGGGCTGTGCCTGGAATCGTGCCCAACCTACGTGCTGACGCGACGCGAGATGGATTCGCCGCGCGGGCGAATCTACCTGATGAAAGCGCTGGCGGAGCAACGCCTCGAACTCGATGACAGCGCCGTGCGCCATCTGGATTTATGCCTGGGATGCCGCGGATGCGAGACCGCCTGCCCCTCGGGGGTCCATTACGGGCGGCTGATCGAGCGGGCCACGGACTACGTCGAGCGCAACTATCGCCGCAGCTTTCGCGAACGCCTCAAGCGCCGCCTGATAGGCGCGATCTTTCCCTATCCGCGGCGGCTGCGATGGCTGGTGGCGCCGCTGCGCTTCGCCGACCGGCTGCATCTGCGCGGCCTGCTGCGCAGCTTGATGCCGGGCGAGGCCGGCGCGTGGCTCGATTTGATACCACGGCGCGACCAGAGCGTCGCCTCGGACTCGTGGAACCAATGGAAGGCGAGCGTCGACGGACCACTCGCGCTGGTGCATCGCGGCTGCGTCGCGCAGGTGCTGGCCGATTCGGAAAACCGCAACAGCGAGCATGCGCTGCGCGCCGCCGGCTTTCGCCTGGTCGAGCTCGGCGAGACCGAATGCTGCGGAGCGCTGGATTTGCACGCCGGTAATCGCGAGCGGGCGCTGGAGTTCGCGCGGCGCAACGTGCGGGCGCTCAAGCGCAGCGGCGCCGAGGTCATCCTGTCGGCCGCCTCGGGATGTGCCGCCACGATGGCCGAGTACGGCGAGCTGTTGAAGAACGAGCCCACCTACGCCGAAGATGCGCGCGCGGTCTCCGCGCGGGTCAGGGATTTGAGCACGCTGCTGGTGGCGGCCGGTCTGCCGGTGGGGCGCGAGCTGCGCTGCGTCGTCACCTATCACGACTCGTGTCATCTGGCGCATGGGCTCGGCGTGCGCGAGACGCCGCGCCAGCTCCTGCGATCGATCCCCGGGGTGCGGCTGGTCGAGATGGCGGAGTCGGATCTCTGCTGTGGCTCGGCCGGCAGCTATAACCTGACCGAACCCGCGATGGCGCGCGAGCTGGCCAAGCGCAAGGTCGACAATATCGTCGCGACCGGCGCCGATTACGTGGTGCTCGGTAATCCGGGCTGTGAGTTTCAGATCGCCGCCGAACTCCGCCGCCGCGGCGCAAAGACGCGTGCGGTCCATCTGGCGGATTTCATCGCGCTCGCCAATCGCTGAGCGGACGACGCTAAGGACAGGTCGCCGAGCCGTTGCATACGTTGCCGCCGGCATCGACGCCGCCGCTGACGGTGGTGCCGCCGTTAATCACGTTGTTCGAAAAGCCGTCGCTCGATTGCATCGCGATTCCCACGCCGCTGTTGCCACTCGCCTCGTTGCCCATGATCGACGAGTTGGCTCCGGCGGTGATGCCGTTGCCGGCGTTGCCATCGCTGACGTTGCTGCGGATCACGCCGGCGGCGCTGATGCCGTCGCCGCTCGTGGAGCCGGTCACGGTGTTGTCCTCGATCAGGCAGGATGAGCCGCCCACGATGCCCGGTCCGCTGCTCGTGATATGCATCGAACGCACGCTACTGTCCGGACCGACCACCACGCCACCACCAACCATCCCCTGGATGTTACCATTCTGAATCGTCAGCCCGCTCTGGCCCGGCCCGTAGACGCCGACGCCGGCGGCGAGGCTCTTGCCGATTATCGAGTAGCCGTGAAAATCGATGCTGACATTGGGGCTCGTGACGTTGATGGCGTTTTTCGCACCCTTGACCAGGATATTGCGCGACAAGTAATAGCTGCCAGACTTTAGGCTGTAGACTGCGGCGGCGTTGGTGGCTTGCGTTTTCGCCGTCTCTTCGATCGGCAACGCCTGCGCCCACACGGCGGCGGCACTGATGGCGATCGTCGCAGCCATCGCGACTATCGTAAGGACCCCGGCGCGACGGGATGGGGCACGTCGGCGAGCGTCAGGATGATGCATGCGAAGCCCCCTTATGAACCGTTTAACGAATCGAACCGATGGTCGAAGCTAGGACCGGTGGATAAAAAAAGTCAATCCCAGTTGAGCGGCTGGACCGGTCTGATATTAGTCTCGGCCTGAAGTACGATGGGAAACTCGTCGGAACCGGTAAGGGTGAAAATCAAGCGGATGAGGCCGGACGGCGTGCTCCCCCGCTACCATAGCGAGCATTGCGCCGGGATGGACCTAGCAGCCGCGCTCGACGGGGCGGTGACCCTGCAAACCCTCGAGCGTGCGGCAATACCGACCGCGATCGCGATCGAGATACCCGCCGGCTTCGAGGGGCAGGTTCGCCCGCGCAGCGGGCGGGCGCTGCGTGAGGGGCTCGCGCTGGTCAACTCGCCCGGCACCATCGACGCCGATTATCGCGGCGAAATCCAGGTCCTGGTGATCAATCTCGGCGCGCAGCCGATCGTGATTCAGCCGGGCGACCGCATCGCCCAGCTGATCATCGCTCCAGTTAGCCGCGCCGAACTGATAGAAGTTGAAGTGCTGGCGGAAACTGTGCGCGGGTCGGGCGGCTTCGGCCATACCGGGCGTTGAGCGCCGCGGGTGCCGGCTTCGACTCCTTAACGGCGATGACCACCAAGGACGACGATATCGATCTGTTGCTGGGCGAGGTCAGCCCGATCGACGGCCGCTATCGCCGCCGCACCCGTAAGCTCGCCGCTTACTTCAGCGAAGCCGCGCTGATTCGCTACCGGGTGCGGATCGAGATCGAATGGTATCTGTCGCTCACCGCCCATCCCAAGTTCGACGCGCTCGCGCCGCTGGCGGCGGCCGACGCGCAGCGGTTGCGCCAGGTCTATGAAGATTTCTCGATCGCCGACGCCCGCACGGTCAAGAAGTTCGAGGCCGAGACCAACCACGACGTCAAGGCGGTCGAGTATTTTCTCAAGCAGAAGCTGGCCGCGATCGATCCGGCGCTGCCGGCCGAGATCGTGCATTTCGCCTGCACCTCGGAGGACATCAGCAATCTGGCCTGGGCGCTGATGCTCAAGGAGTTCGTCGCGCGCGAGCTCGCGCCGCAGCTCGAAGCCGTGCTGACGACGATCGCGGCGATGGCGCGGCGCTTCAAAGCCGTCGCGATGATCGCGCGCACCCACGGTCAGCCGGCCACACCCACCACGATGGGCAAGGAACTGGCGGTTTTCGCCGCCCGCCTCGCGCGCCAGCTCGGCCATCTCGCGCGCCAGGAATACCTCGGCAAGCTCAACGGCGCGGTCGGCAACTTCAACGCGCATCGGGCGGCCTGCCCCGAGATCGATTGGATCGAGCACTCGCGGCGTTTCGTCGAGGGGTTGGAGCTGACCTGGAACCCGCTGACAACGCAGATTGAAAGCCACGATTTTATCGCCGAGCTGTTCCACCTGATGGTCCAAATCGACACCGTCTTGCTGGGCTTCGCCCGCGACCTGTGGGGCTATATCGCGCTCGGCTACTTCCGCCAGCGGCCGGTGGCGGGCGAGGTCGGCTCCTCGACCATGCCGCACAAGGTCAACCCGATCGACTTCGAGAACGCCGAGGGCAATCTGGGCCTCGCGAGCGCCCTCTTCCAGCATCTCGCCACCAAGCTCCCGGTCTCGCGATGGCAGCGCGACCTGAGCGATTCGACCGCGATGCGCTCGATCGGCAGCGCCTTCGGCCATCTAACGATCGCGCTCGATTCGCTGGCGCGCGGCCTGTCGCGGGTCGAGCTCGACGAGCGCCGAATCGGCGTCGATCTTGACGATGCGCAGGCTTTCGAGGTTATCGCCGAGGCGATCCAGACCGTGATGCGCCGCCAGCGGCTCGAAAATCCCTACGAACGGCTGAAGGAGCTGACCCGCGGCCAAACCATCGATCGCGCGGTGCTCGAAAAGTTCGTCGCCTCGCTGCCGCTCGATCCCGCGGCCCGCGAGGCGCTGCGCAAACTGACGCCGCGCGGCTATGTCGGCCTGGCCGAGGAACTGGTCGAGCGCTTCTGCCCGGCGCCGCCCGACAGCGCCAAAGATGTGAATAATCGATCCGGCGGCGGCTGATCGTCGGCCCGGCACATGCCACAATATTAACACTACTTACAGCGCGAGGCCCGGATGGAAACAAACCCGTCAAAGCTCGAACAGTTTTACGAGGGCAAGGCCAAGAAGCTTTACAGCACCTCGGACCCCGATTTGGTAATCGCCTACTTCAAGGACGATGCGACCGCCTTCAACGCCAAGAAGCGCGGCACGATCGAGGACAAG
>DATKSL010000003.1:0-240753 GCA_035531675.1 Binataceae bacterium (SeqCode)
GGAGCAACTCGCCGCTGGTTGCGCCCACTGCTGCGGCTGCCGCCGGAGCGAAGGCTTTCGTGATCCCCTGGTAGCGCTGGCAATGGTCGTCGGCGCAGACATCGAAATCCGCATGCGCTTCGCGGCCGTACCAGCGACGGACTTCGTGAGAATCGAGAGCTCCACTGTGCCGGCTCGCAACGCGAGGCGGATTTGATTTCGGAAACCACAGCCAGCTGCGCGAAATCACCGCGTGCGCTTTCAGCAGCTCAAGCGGACAGGACGCGCTCATCTCGGATGAAATCACGCTGGTGACGTACTCCTCGAGCGACACGTCATTGATCGCCGTCAGTCCGGCGGCCCGTTTCACCAGGCGCAAAGCCCCGCGGAATACCTGGCGCTCCTGGCGTTCCCAATGAAAGCCGATTCCGATCGTGACGTCGTCCAGCGCAAACGCACACGAGGCCGGGTCCGACGGGCTGAGCGTGATTTCGGCAGTAAGTCGGTGGCGCCCGGCAGCGTAGCGCTGGCCGGCAGCATCGATGAAGGTGCCCGTCAATTCGACTTCAACTGCGGACCGTTCTTCAATCAGCCCAACCGCGACGATCAATGCTCACTCTCCAGCCGCGCGGCGACTTCCCGAAACTGAGCGTCGGGCAAAGTGACCTCGCGAAAAATTGCGGCGATCGCGTCAGCCGTGATTCGTTCGAAATCCTGCGCCAGCGGCACCACGAATATTCCGCACAAATCGATCGTGGCCGGACTCACCGTCAGCTCGCCGCGATGAAAGACTTCCGGCCGATGTTTGCCGCGCGGAAACAGATACGTGACCCACTCCCCGCTTTGATAGAAGACCGCGATGTTGACCATCGGCTCCGCGCGCTTGCCGGTAATTTCCGCCAGCAGATCGATGGCGCGATCCATTTGATCGATCAAACCGGATCGATCCCGTCCACGAAACAACAATACCTTTCTTGCGTAGTTCGGCACGCTGAGGCCGGTCAGTCCAGCGGTGTCCTGCTCGATCGGAAACAATTGCCGCGAGCCGGCCTGAAAATGCATATGGTCAGGCGCCGACGCGCCGCATTCCGGACCATTATAGATGACGAAATATCCGGGCAGGGCCGCGGCCAGATCGAGCATCTGGCCGAACTGATTCGCGATACGCTGCGCGCCGTGCTCGCGATGAGCGATAGTGAGGTGGCGCTCCACGATTGGAAATGGATTGCAGTAGATCGTGAAGTCATCGTCAAACCGCAGGCCTTCCTCTTCCGCGGGCAGATTTCCCTCGCATAGGAAGCACGGACGTTTCGCGATCGACTCGCGATCGACCGGCGCTGTGGTGCTAGCCACGCGATGGGGGATGTGGCGGATGACGACCTCGAACCAATCGATCCGTAGCGGCCGGGTCTCCGCCCGCGCGAGGCCCTCAAGGCCTTTCGCGAGCTGCGGCCATGCCCGCGCCTGCCGTTCGAACAGTCCTTCGATAGCGTGGATCATTCCCGTTGGCGCGCCCGCATCTCGATGGTTCGGAGCCAGTCCTTGTAAAGATCGTATCGATTCGCAACCTCCAGCGGCGGCGCGTTGTCGCTGTTGCCCTCCCATCGGCGGCACAGATAGAGCGACTCGTAGATTCGGCCGATCTCATAATCGCGGCTGATGCGCAGCGCCACGGCGTAATCCTCGCCATAGCTGACGTTCGGAAATCCGACACCGCGCAGAATCGACGTATCAAAAGCCCGCGGCGCGCCAAGCCCGTTGACGCGGAGGGCATTATTCCTTCCGTTGTCGCGACTCCATTCGCGATGATCGATCAGGCCCGGCGGGATCTCCTGCAACGAGAAATCGACCAGCGTGTAAGCGCCGATGACCATCGCATACGGACCCGCTTCAAGTTCCGCGACGATGCGCCGGAGCACGCCGTCACTGGCGTACAGATCGTCGGAATCGAGCTGGATGACGTATTGTCCGCAGTCACTTGAGTAAAGCGCCTCGTTCCAGCATCCGCCGATGCCAAGGTCCCGGCGGGCAGGCACGATATGTTTGACACGCGAATCGCCGACGCCGCGCAGAATTTCGGTCGTCCGATCGCTCGAATGGTTATCGACGACGAGCACATTGAAGTCGAAGTCAGTCCTCTGGCCAAGCGCGCTTTGCACGGCGTCGAGAATTGTCCGCTCGCGATTTCGAACCGGGATCACGACGCTGGCCTTTACCGGGAATGTTTCGGCTGCGGCCGGGACCTGCTTGAAATGCGGACGCAACCAGGCGCCGATTCTTTTGAGATGAGCGGTCGCGATACGCTCCATTTCGAGTTGGTAATCGCGATTGCGCGGATCCACATAATCGAAGTGCCCTTGAGCCGTCGGCCTCTCATCAGTCGCGGCGGCGCTGTATAGCGGTTCGGGAATCCGCACGATCGGGTACTTCTCCGAGATCCGTAACCGCAGGTCGTACAGTGCTCCCCATTGCCAGTTCTCGTCGCTTCGCACCTGACGCGCAGCTTGCACGGACAGCGCAACTGCCGAACCGAAATCGAAATTGTCCCGGATGCTCCCGCTTTGATAGTCGATATGAGGATGGCCTGCCGCGTCGGCATAAACCCAGCCGGCGCCGCTTTCACGGATGACGCGCGCCATTCGCTCAAACGTGCGCGGCCCGGGCTCGACGGCTGCCCGCGGATCGCCGACAAAGAGCACCTCGGAGTCGGCGGCATCGACCAGCAACTGGATACTCGCGGATGAGTAATCCTTTGGATAGACAAGATTCACCTTCCACCCCGCCGCGTCGCCGCTTGCGGCCGCATCACAATGACGCCGGCCATCCGATTTTCCTTGAGAAACTCTCTTAATCCCTGCTCCACGACGGCGCCATGGCTGCGCGACGCGTGACGCATCAGGACTCTTTCGCCATTGCCCACGATGATTCCGGCATGAAACACATCGAGATTCGTGCGCGTCGAGGCAAAAAACATCAGATCGCCGGTTTGCAAATACGCTTCGAGGCGCGTCGCCGCCGACTTCGGTATACATTTCACGCGCGTCCGGCGAGCGTCGAGTCCGGATACCACATTCAAAACGCGTTCCCGGCTGATGGTCGGGACCGTCGGCATCGCAACCGGACTGATTATCCCCTGGCGTACGTTGTTGCGAATCCAGAGCGTCATATAGTGGTTTCGCCGCCGCCATGAAACGTGACCCTGTTCGTACCGAATCTTTCGCAGCCACCTGGTGAAATCATCGACGTTCGCGGCGCGCGCGAGAGCCAGAATTGTTTCGAGGTAGGTGACACAGTCGAATCCATCGAGGGCAGCCGTGAACACCTCGGCGGTGTCGGCCGATCCAATCAGCGGATTTGGTTGGTAGGGACGTCCAAGCAGCCGGCGGGAGATAAGGTCGATTCGGTCGGCGGCGGAACGGTGGTGATTCGTTTTCGCTAGAAGCTGCTCCACGCGCCGCCGATTGAGACCTCGTGGTGGTAGATGCTTCATCGGATTCTCATTTTGACACGCACTACTCCACGGCGGCGAGAGCTCGCACTAGGGACCTGGCGGCTCAAGCAGCAGCGCGAAGCCCGCGGCGTCATGAAAATCCGGCTGGTCGGCGTTATGGCGCAGCGCCCAGTACGAGAGCCCATCGCGCGACTCGATAACCGCCGAGAGTCCGACCCGCAGGGCAGCGCGCCGATGGACGGCGGAGAGGCCGTCGAGTCGGATACGCGCGTCGAGCTCGAGCCGACTGCCGGTGGAGCGGAGCGCAATATCCGGCCGCAGGATTTCGTCCGCGAGCGGGCCGCCGTCGCGATAACGGCTGAAGGCATAAACCGCCCATTCTCTCGAGGGAGCGAAGTTGAATTCGTGATAGGCCGGTTGCCCATCTATCGCGATGAAGGCTTCGAAGCAGGTATGGCGCCAGAGCTGGGTGGCGAAGCGCGGCACGCCGGGCGCAGCGACGCGGAGCCGGGGGATATCGCCATCGACGCGGAAGGTCATCTGGAGTTCAGCGCTTGCCGATCGCCGGACCATCACCTCGATCGCGCGCACTGCGTCGCGCTGGGTCGCCGGATGGCGCCTGAGGTCGACCCGCTGTTCGACGCTCATCGCAGGCTCAGCGGCCGCCGCGGGATGGCCCGGAAAAGCCTTTCGCTCCACCTTTCTTCGATCAGGAAATACCCGCGGCTCATGTTGGAGCGTCCTCGAAGCCGCGAAGCTAGATTAGATAGTAGAGGTTGGTATCCATGACGACGCGCTGCGGGATGACGATCTTGCGCCGCAGCAGCCGCCAGCCGTCGGCAGTGTTGCGCAGCCGGTCTTCGCGGCCTCCGATCAGCATGGTCTGCTCGCGCTCGCGCCGGTTGCGGCTGACCAGAAAGTTCGAAAAGGTCTCGATCTCGTCAGGGCGATCCGTATGGTAGGCCTCGACGTTGGTGATCAGGTGGCGGATGCGCGAGGGCGGATCCTCCATCCACACCAGGTTGGTCTCGAGACGCTCAATACGCTGCTCGAGGTCGGCGTAATCGTCGTCGTAAACGGCCGGCGGAAACTCCGGCGGCGGCTTGCGATTGGCGCGGTAGTGCTCTTCGAAGATCGGCAGCCAATAGTGCACCTCGCGGTCCACCATCGTCCCGAGCCATTCCCGGTAACGCTTGTCGCTGAACAGGCGGGCTTCCCTGAAATAGAATTGCTCGATCTCGTGGCAGAGTTCGAGCCCGACCGGCTTCGCCATCGTCAGCGCCTTCGTCACGCGCGCGAAGCCGCCGACGCCCGCGCGCGCGATTCCCGCTCCGCCGCCGCGGGGGCCGCTGCCTGGGTGCGGGCGATGACCTCGGCCCAATCGCGCGCCTGCCCGATCTCGGCATAGAAACGATAGAACCCGCGCATCGCGATTTCCGAGTAATTGCTGTCGCCGATCAGTCCCGGCAGCTCGGGATGGGCCGCTTCGCGATCGATGCCCATCGTGCCGTACAGTTCACCGCGCCGCGCGTGCGGTCCGCGGTTGGTGAAGGTGCAGCCGTTCATGTTCTGCCCGTCGTCGCTTTCGAAGGTTCCCGCGGTGCCGAAAGTGCGTAGCGCCTCTTTCTGGATCTTGCGTTTGAGATCGGCCGGCATGTCTTTTTCGACCAGTGTCCAGGTCCACACTTCGCACTCATGGGGACCGCGCGGATGCCACATTTTCCAGACGTTGGTGCCGTAAAGGAACGAACAGTTGGGGAACAGGCCCGCATCCCAGTGCGCACGGTAGAGCCGCCCGCGCATCTCGCCGAGCATCGCCGCCACTTCGGGCTGTTTGGCGAGCAGGAATTCCTGGAAGGCGGTGCCGCGATGGAGCGCCGTGGCGGCGTCCCAGATGACGCCGAAGCCGTGGCCGTGGCGGGTGGTAACCTGGATGCCGATTCCCGACGGGACTTGCGCATTACCGGACATCGCCGCCAGCGGACCGCCGATCACCTTGATCGCCGCCGCGTGAGTCCATCCGATATGGTACGAATCGCAGATGAAATTCTCGGCCGGCACCTTCCAGTTGCAATGCAGCACCGACTTGAGCGGCGGACCCAGCAGCTCCGCTCCGCCGCGCGCCGTGAAAGTCTCGAGATACCAGGCCATCTCGCCGAGGTAGTCGCGCAACGGGGGCGCCTGCGGGTCGAAGCATCCGAAGATGAACCCGGCAAAGCTTTCGACCTTCGCCACGCGCCGCAATCCGAGCTTCGATTTGTCGGGCAGGTTATGGTAGGCGTCGGCCTCCAACGGCATCGTCGCCAGCGCGCCATCGAGATCGAACGACCATCCGTGATAGCTGCAGACGAAGGCGCGGGTATTGCCGCCTTCCGCCTGGCAGAGCTGATTGCCGCGATGAGTGCAGGTGTTGAGGTAGGCGCGCAGCTCGCCCGACTTGGTCCGGACGACGATTACCGGATCCTCGCCCATGTAGGTGCAGAAGAAATCGCCCGGCTTGGGGATCTCGGATTCGTGGGTCAGGAAAAGCCAGCAGCGGCCAAAAATTTTCTCGATCTCGAGCTGGTAGAGTTCTTCGTCCCAGAAGATGCGCTTCTTCTGCGTGCCGCGTCGAACATCAAACAGCTCGCTCAGTTCAATGCCCATCGCCCAAGCTCCTTGCGCGGCGCCCCAGCGCCGCGATCGTTCCGTCCCTGCGGCTCTCGAGTGCGATCGACTAGCCCATCATCCTATGGGTGCCGTTGGCCACCGGTGCCGTTGGCTGCCCGATCCCGCATTTAGCACTACCCGCCGAGTCGAGCCAGACCCGCGCCGGATCTTTGGGCAGCCTTGGGCAATGGAACGCCGGACGACATCTTCCGCCCGGGCCGCCGCTCAGTAGCGCTTGTATGGCAGGAACTTGCCGCTCATCGTCAGGCGCACGCGATCGCCGTGCTCGTCGGGTTGGCGCTCGAGCGAGACGTTGAAGTCGATCGCACTCATGATGCCGTCGCCGAACTCCTCGTGGATGAGCGCCTTCCAGGTCGTGCCGTAGACCTGCAGGACCTCGTAAAACCGGTAGAGCAGCGGATCGGTCGGCACCGTGGTCGGCAGTGAACCGCGATACGGCGCCTCCTGCAGCATCAGCGTCTCGTCCTCGTCGAGGCCGAGCACCTGCGCGGCGTTCTCCGCCTCGGTTTTGGAGAGCTGCATCTGGCCATGCAAGGCCGCCGTGTAATACACCGGCGAGCCCGGACCGATTGTGGCCGCGATCTCCTTCCAGGTGAGCTTCTTGCGGCGTTTGATGGTTGCGATTTTCTCCGACAGTTCGATGCGGGTCATCGGTAACCTCTGGTCTATCAAGATGCAAAATGACTAATCGGACGGCCGTGCAGTTGCCAGCCCGGTCAAATTCGATTTCTTCGCGGATACCGGCAAATACTGCTGAGCGCCCAGCACGATGCGGCATCCGGCGCCCGGCGCTGATAAACTGGCAGGCGAGTGATAAGGTGCTATCAATCGCATTTCGATCGCAAGCAGCGGCCCCAGTTGCTCCTTGACTGAGGGCTTCCGCAGCCGGACTGACGGTCAGGCTCGTACCGAGCCGGCAGTTTCCCGACCCGAATAGCCGCGGTGCCGGATACTTCAGCCATATCGTCCGAGCGCATTGACCGGCGGCTGCCGGAAGGCTCGCCCACCAGCAAATGGCTGGTGACGATTGCCGTCATGTTCGGCACTTTTCTGTCGGTGATGGACGTGACGGTGGTCAACGTCGCGATGCCGCACATGATGGGCGCCTTCGGCGTCAATCTGCTGACCATCACCTGGGTCTCCACCGCCTACAGTATCGCCGAGATTATCATGGTGACGATGTCGGCCTGGTGGTCGACGGTGCTGGGACGCAAACGCCTGTTCCTGTTCTCGATGGTCCTGTTCATCACCGGCTCGATTCTGGCGGGAACCGCGCAAACCTTCGGCCAGATGCTGCTCTACCGGGTAATCCAGGGCGCCGGCGGCGGCAGCTTAATCCCGGTCGCACAGGCGATTCTGCGCGAAAGCTTCCCGCCCGCCGAGCAAGGGATGGCGATGGCGGTTTACACGATGGGCGTGGTGCTGGCCCCGGCCATCGGGCCGGTGCTCGGCGGATGGCTTATCGACCGCTACGACTGGCGCTGGGTTTTTTACATCAACGTGCCGATCTGCATCGCCGGACTCGCGATGGTCAGCGTCTTCGTGCGCGATCCCTCCTACCTCAAGCGCGGCATCAAGAACGTCGACTGGGGCGGGATTGCATTACTTACCATCGGGCTTGCGACCACCCAGGTGGTGCTCGAACGGGGCCAGCAGGTGGATTGGTTCGCCTCGCACTGGATCGTGCTGGGGATGGCGATCGCGGTGGTCACCCTCACCGGGTTGGTCGTATGGGAACTGGCGCAGGGGGAACCGGTAATAAATCTGCGGTTGCTGCGCAACGTACCGCTAACCGTCGGCTCTACGATGGGGATGCTGGTGGGCTTCGCGCTCTATGGGACCAGCTTTCTTTTGCCCCAGCTCACCGAAGAGCTGATGCACTATCAGGCGTTCGAGGCCGGACTGGTGCTGATGCCGCGGGCGCTCATGATGCTGATGGTGATGCCGATCGTCGGCCGACTCTACAATTACGTCAGCCCGCGATTAACCGTAGCCTGCGGGCTGGTGATGATGCTGGTGGCGTACTGGTGGCTGTCGCATTTTTCGCTCGAAGTTTCGTTCTGGAGCTTCCTGCCGGTGCTGGCACTGACCGGAGCGGGGATGGGGGCCACGATGGTCACGCTGAGCACCGTCTCGCTCAGCACTATCGAGCACGCGAACATGACCGGCGCGGCGAGTCTCTACACCCTGATGCGGCGCGAGGCTGGCAATCTTGCGTATGCTTTGCTGGCCACGGTATTGGCGCGACGGACGCAGGATCATCAAGCGATGCTGGTGCAGAATATCAATTCATTTAACCCGGCTTTCCGGCAGCTCCATTCCAGCCTCTCGGGATATCTGAAGTTCGGCGCCCTGAATCCTGAGCCGTGGCACAACCAGGGTATGGCGATGGTATCCAGCATGGTTTCCCGGCAGGCGCAAATGATGGCTTACAACGATACGATCTTCCTGCTGGTACCGCTGTTCGTGCTGGTGCTGCCGATGGCCCTGCTGCTGCCCAGGCATGGCTACCGGGCGCCGGCCGCTTCGTCCGGGCATTGAGCGGCGGTTATCCCGCCGCGCTACAGCACCATCCGGGTCGGCGCGATCAATCGATCGAGACAACGAAGCGTTAACCGCGCCGTAGCGGATCTCAATCGAATTTCCGTCTCAACGTTAACCGGCACCTAAATTCCCCTTAATAACGTCCTGCTACACCTGCGCCGCAGGAGGTTAACCCATGCTTGGAAGGAAGGTTATCGCAGCCGCCGCCGGAACGATCTTTCTGGCGGCTTCAATTGCGCCGTCCTCATACGCAGGACCGAAGGGACCGGCGCATATCAACAACCGCAACGGTATCCGTCACGTGTTGCTAATCAGTATCGACGGCATGCACGCGCTGGATCTCCTCAATTGCTCGAAAGGGATAAGCGGGGTGAACGGGGGCCTGCCTTATTGCCCCCATCTGGCGGCGCTTGGCAAGCAGGCCGTCGATTACGTCGATGCGTCCACGTCCAAGCCGTCTGACTCGTTCCCCGGGCTGATGGCGATCGTGACTGGCGGCTCGCCGCGTACGGTTGGCGCGTACTACGACGTCGCCTATGACCGCGTCCTCGCGCCGCCGAAGGATACCACCGGCAACGGCGTGCTGGGCGGCACCTGTACCCCGAACCAGCCCAACGGAACCCGCACCGAGTATGAAGAAGGCATCGATTTCGATCAGAGCTTGCTCAATGGCGGCGCGCCGAGCGGAGACGGCGGTTTGAATTCGATCAATCCCGACTTCCTGCCGCGAGACCCCTACAACAACTGCGCGCCAGTTTACCCGTACAACTTCGTTCGGACCAACACTGTATTCGGAGTGCTTCACAACGCCGGCGGCTACGCCGCCTGGTCGGATAAACATCCCGCCTACGTGGCGGTTGCGGGCCCCGGCGACGGCAGCAATCTCGACGACTTCTATGGTCCCGAGATCAACTCGGAGGTAAAGAACTACATCCCCCAGAACCCGATGCCCAGCGACGTGCCGCAGTGTGCGACGTCGACACTGCCTGACACGGTCGAGGATCCGACCGACGACTACACCGGCAGCTTTCAGAACATCCAGTGCTACGACAGTCTGAAGGTGCAGGCGATTCTCAACGAGATCGATGGCAAGACGCACGATGGCGGCGCCAGGGCGCCGGTGCCGACCGTATTCGGCATGAATTTTCAGGCCGTCAGCATCGGCCAAAAGCTCGTTTACCAGTACGGAACGCCGCCCGCTCCGTACACCACCACTGGCGGTTACACAGACTCCGCCGGGACTCCGAGCGGCTCCCTGTTACAGGAGATCGAGTTCGCCGACAATTCGATCGGCCTGATGGAAGCCGAGCTCAAGAAGCAGGGGCTTCTCAACAGCACGCTGTTCGTAATCACCGCCAAGCATGGGCAGTCGCCGATCGATCCGAATCGTCTGCTGCGCATCCCGGCCGACAACATGGGCAAAGCGCCCTCGGATATTCTCGGCAGCACCTATCTACCTGATTCCGAGATAAATCAAATCGGTCCCACCGAAGACGACGTCTCGCTACTTTGGCTCAAGGATTCGAGTCAGACCGCAAACGCCGTCGCGCTTCTCGAAAGCAGCTCTCCGGTGACGGACAACATCGCGGGTATCGGGCAGATTTTCAGCGGTCCCTCGCTGCGCCTCATCTTCGGTACGCCGGGCGTGCCTCCCAATGGCGATCCGCGAGTTCCGGACATCGCCGTGGTCACCAACGTCGGTGTCATCTATACCGGGGGGAAAAAGAAGGTCGCCGAGCATGGCGGCTTCGCGCATGACGACACCAACGTGATGCTGCTGGTGTCCAATCCAGGGCTGAGTGCCACCACCATTACGAGTACGGTCGAGACGGCTCAGATCGCGCCGACCATCGTTGCGGCGGTTGGGCTCGATCCCGAGTCTCTGCAAGCGGTTCAAAAGGAAGGCACCCAATCTCTGCCGGGCCTCAGTTTCTAGCTTCCGGGCAGATTAAGATGCGAAAGCGGGCGTCTGCACGGCGCCCGCTTTCCTTTTTATCCGCTGCGATGGAGGTGCTGCTGGATTCGTCCCGCCGCGCTAGAGCACCATCTGGGTCTGCGTGATCATCGCCAGCAGCCGGCCCTGCGATGAGCTGACGCGCGTCTGCCATACCATCGTGCGCCGGCCGCGATGCAACGGGATGCATTCGCTGATGACCCGGGTGCCGACCGGCGCGGGGGCAAAAAAGTTGGTCTTCGATTCGATGGTGGTGGTGCTTTTGCCGGCCTCGAGGTTGAGCAGCGTGGCGCAGGCGCCGAGCGTGTCGGCAAACGCCATCATCGCCCCGCCATGCAGGATCGGCGGCTGCGTGCAGAGCGCCTCGCGCACCTCCATCTCGGCCACCACGCGATCGCGCTCCGCGCTGAGGTAGCGGATGCCGAGTATTTCCGCGAACGGCATCCGCGGCAGTTCGGGACTTCCCGGCGGATCGGTTGCCATCGGTTTCACCCTGCTACCCTCCTTTCCCTCGCCCTGCGGGGAATAGCGCGGCTCAGGCGGCGACGGGGTTGCGCAGCGTGCCGATTCCGTCGACCGTGATCGCCACTTCGTCGCCCGGCTTCATGAAGATCGGCGGTTTGCGCGCCATCCCGACGCCCGGCGGCGAACCGGTGCTCATCACATCGCCCGGCTCGAAGGTATAGAACTGCGAAAACTCCTCGATCAGAGCCGGAATCCCGAAAATCAGATCGTCGGTGTAAGCGTCCTGCATGACCGTGCCGTTGAGCCTCGTGACGATATGCATCCGCCGCCAATCGGGTATCTCGTCCGGGGTTGCGATCACCGGGCCGAGCGGGCAAAAGCTCGGGAAATGCTTGCCCATCATCATGGTGCCGACGGTCACGACCGGCTCGGTATCCGGTACGCGTATCGCCGCCAGGCCGTCGCGCGCCGAGACATCGTTCAGAATCGTAAAGCCAGCGACGTAGTTCATCGCATCGGCGGCGGCCACGCTGCGGCAGCGCCGGCCGAAGACCACGCATAGCTCGCCCTCGAAATCGACCATCTTCGGCAGCCGCGCCGGTATTCTGATCGGCATCCCGGGAGCGGTGACGGCATGCGGCGATTTCACGAAGGCGAAGGGCTGCGTTGGCGCGTTCTTCGCGTTCATCTCGAGCAGATGCGAGCCATAGTTGGCCCCGGTGCAGATCACGAAAGGCCGCTCCGGCGCCGGCGCGAGCAGGCGTGCATCAGCCGCCGGTATCAGCTTTTTGCGCGCGGCAGGCGCCGAATCATGCCGTATTTGCTCAACTATTTTGGCCGCCGCGGCCATCCCGTCGGGCTCGAGCAGCGCGGCTATCGAGGCCGGCGCAGCCAGGCCCTGATCGGTAAAGGCTGACGCCAGGTCGAGCACGAACTCCTTGCTATCGACGGTTACCAGCGCGCCCGGCCGGCGGCCGGTCGATTCGGTTTCAAATACCACCAGCTTCATAATTCCCCCTGCGGAGCAGATAAGAATCCCTGTAACATTGTCAGATTGCGAAGGCTAACCGGCCGAAATCGTCAGCAACCCGGCGCTAGGCCCCGGATGGCCGATCATTTCCCCGCGGCTGCCTTGAGTGCCGGGCGGCGCAGGTGTTAGTCTCTAGCGTTTGCTCCTTGCTCCCGTCGCGCGGGGGCTTATTCCACAAGGAGGACGCAATGCGTCGTTACGAAACCGTATTTATTCTGCGCTCGGATTTGGGCGAGTCCCAGACCAAAGAAGCCATCAAACGTTTCGAGGGTATCGTCGGCACCAACGGCGGCGATCTGATCGATACTGACGAATGGGGCGGACGAGAGCTGGCCTATCGCATCAAGGGCGAGCGCCGCGGCTATTACGTCCGGCTCGATTACGTCGCTCCGGAGACCGCCACCCAAGAGGTCGAGCGCAATCTGAAATTGGCCGACAGCGTGCTCCGCTACCTGTCGGTGCTGGTCGACGCGAATACCGACGCCGCCAAGGCCCGTGACGAGGTCGAGGCGAATCGCCGCCGTATCGCGCAGCATAAGGCTGCCGCCGAGGCGCGCATGGCCGAGGCGCGGGGTGAAACCGTCGCGCCGGCGCCCGTCGAGTCAGCGCCGGTCGAGCCAGCACCGGTCGAAGCGGTGCCGGATGCCCCCGCCGAGGTCACCGCGGCCGAGGAGCCCTCGGCTGAGCCGGACGCACCCGAAAGTGACGGGCAATCGCACTGAGCTATGGGGCCGGATAGCAAGGCCTGCCGAGCTTCGCAGCACGCCGACGGGTACTGCCGTTTTGCGCTTGGCGGTGACCTGTGGCGCGGACGGCGAGGATTTGGTGCTAACCGCCGTGATGACCGGGGATGGCGCCCGGGATATCGCCCCGCGTCTCAAGCCGGGTCTCCAGGTCCGGGTTGCGGGCCGGCTTAGAGCTGCGATGCGTGGCAAGGCGGACATCGGGAAGGCCGCTATCGAGGTGATCGCCGACTCGGTCGAGTTGCTCGATTAGTGAGCCGCTCTGACCGATTGAAGTTGACCGACTGAATAAGCTTATCGGGTGTAAAGATGGCAGAGGAAGGAAGGACTGAAACCACCACCGAGCGGCCGCGTTTCGAGCGCTCCGGGCGTCCCGGACCACGCGGGGGTGAGGGCGGCGACTCCCAGATGGAGGGGCGCGACCGTGGCCGCCGTCGTCCCGGCGGTGGTCGGCGCAAGGTATGCCGCTTCTGCGCCGACAAAACGCTGAAGGTCGACTACAAGGACGTACGGACCTTGCAAAGCTTCATCACCGAAGGCGGCAAGATCGTGCCGGCCCGCACCTCGGGCAACTGCGCGCGCCATCAGCGGCGCCTCGCGATCGCTATCAAGCGGGCGCGGGTCCTGGCCCTGCTGCCGTTCTCGACTTTGGGCGTCTAATTTGCGGCCATGAAGCTCAGGGCGATCATCGGACTGTTGCGCACGGCGCTGATCACCGCGGTGTTATTTGTCACCGGATGCCTGGTGCCGTTCGGCGGCGCATTGGCGATGATCTTCGCACCGCTGCCGGTGATGGACTACGCGATCGGGCACGAGGACTGGCGGCTGCGCTCGATCGCGAGCGTCGCGCTTGCCGCCGGCGGAGTGACCCTCGCGGTCGGCTGGCCGGCGGGGGTCGCCTACCTGGTCAGCTTCGGCTTAGCCAGCGTGATCATCTGCCATATGCTGGAAGATCGGCGTCCGTTCGAGCTGATAGTGCTGGTGACCAGCGCCACGATGCTGATCGCGGGAACTTTCGCCGCCTTCGCCGCCGTCGGATCGCCGGTGGCGCTGGCCGATGCGCTGCGCCATGCGCTGTCGGCCGGAATGACGCGCGGCGAGCACTTCTACCGGCTGCTGGGGATGGACAATCCGTTCACCGCCGAGGCCAAGGCCAGCGTGCTCAATCTCACGATCCGGCTGAGCCCGGCGTTGGTGGGGCTATCGGCGGCCTGCGCGGTGCTGCTCAACCTGGGGGTTTTCTGGCGGCGGTTGGATCGCGGGCGGCTCGGTTATCGGCTGTTCGCCGACTTGGCGCGCTGGTCGGCGCCGGAATGGCTCATCTGGCTGCTGCTCGCCACCGGCTTTGCCTTGTTCGTTCCGGTCGCGGCCATCAGCACCATCGCGCTCGACGGTTTCGTCTGCGTGGCGACGATTTACTTCTGCCAGGGGCTGGCGATCATGGCGTTCTATTTCAAGATGCTGTCGATGCCGGGGCTGGCGCGCGGGCTGATCTATTTCGTCACCGGGATTCAGCCGGTGCTGGCGGCACTGGTCTGCGCCGCCGGGATTTTCGACCTGTGGATCGATTTTCGCCGGCTCAAGCCGCAGAGCCCGGAGGCCGGCAGTTTCGGCGATTTTCTGTAAAGCAATAATTCGCATGAGGCAGGACTGAGCGATGAATCTCCAAGTGATACTCAACGAAGACGTACCCACTCTGGGGCGCACCGGCGACGTGGTCCGGGTCCGCGCGGGCTATGCGCGTAATTTCCTGCTCCCGCGCCGCCTGGCCGTGATGGCCGACGCCCGCAACCTGCGCGCATTCGAGAATCAAAAGCGGATTGCGCTGGCGCGCCGTGAAACGAAGAAAGGGGCCGCCCTCAAGTACAAGGACCAGCTCGAAGCCCTCACCCTGACCGTCACGGCCCGCGCCGGCGAGGAGGGCAAGCTGTTCGGCTCGGTGACCAATCTCGATCTCGAACGGGTGCTGCGCGAGCGCGGCTTCGAGGTCGATCGCCGTAAAATCGTGCTGGTCGAGCCAATCAAGCAGCTGGGCGACTATATCGTCGCGGTCCGGCTGGAGCCTGAGGTTGAGGCTAATCTCAAGTTAACCGTTAGCGCGGAATGAGGCTGGCTTCTCGATGATAAAACTCTATGATTTTCTGCCTTGTCCATTCGGTCAAAAGGTCCGAATCGTGCTGGCCGAGAAGAGCCTTGAATTCGAGCTGGTGCCGGTCGATCTGACGCTCGGTGAGCAGCGCAAGCCCGAGTTCCTGCGGCTTAATCCCTTTGCGCGCGTGCCGGTGCTGGTCGACGAAGATATTACCGTCTACGACTCGACCATCATCGGCGAATATCTCGAGGACGAGTACCCGGAGCCGCCGGTGCTGCCGGCTATCGGCTCCAGCGCGTTGCGGGCGCGGGCGCGGCTGTTCGAGGACTTCGCCGACAGTTCGTTCACGCCCCAGGTCGGCCAGTTGATGGCCGAGCTGTATAAGGGCGACGCCGAGCGCGACGCGGGGCGGATTACGCGCCTGCGCCAGTCGATCGAGCGGGTGCTCGACTACCTCAACCGCGAGCTCCAGGAGCAGCAGTACCTGGCGACCGAATTCTCCGTCGCGGACATCAGCTTCGTGCCACGCCTGGTGATCCTGAAGGAACTCGATCTCGAGGTCGGCGCGAATCGAAGCCATGTCGACGCGTGGCTGAAGCGGATGCTGGAGCGGCCCAGTATCCAGGAACTCGACGGACTCACGGTCGAGCCGCGCGCCGGAGTTTAGCGGTCGGCCGGCGCGGCAGGTTTTCGGTCGAAAAAAAGAACGGACGCCGCCCGAAAAACCGGGCGACGTCCGCGCGGGCAAAGGCAATCGGCCGGACCTGGGGAGGCGGCGGTCCCGACTGCCTTTCCTGTCAGTTCAACCGCTCGGAAAAGAGGTCGCCCTCGTCCTCGCCGGTTCCATGGCTTACTGCGAGTGCGCGAAACATCAGCTTGGCTCCGAACAGCCGATCGCCCAGCCGTCCTTCGCGCTTGAGCATTCCGCCGCGCCGATGGCATCGCGGACACGGCATCGTGCCGCCCAGCAGGCCGGCATTTTCGGGGGTAATCCGCAGGTCGAATTTGAAACCACATCCCGGATTCTGGCAAGTGGTCCGGTAGACGACACCCTTGGCAGCGGTATGCGGTTCATGGCGGGTTGCGATTGTCTGCATGGTGGTCACCTTCTTTATTACGTCCAACTCAGCCGAAGTGCCTTCGTGAGAATTAGACGACCGGGCCTTCTAAATCTTCACGCAAAGCCCGTGCCTGCCCGAGCCCTCCTACCGAGCGCGATAAAAATACCGAAAAACGGGCCTTTTTCCGGGACTCCTCAACAGAGGTGTAAGATTCAGATGGCAGTATGCGCTTGAAATTTTGCCAGCAGATTTGCGAATTATAAATTTTTTGAGAATTTCGGCGACTCGGGTTTGGCAGCCTTTCGCCAAACTTAAGTCCACCTTATACTAGGCGGGATCGGTTTCTGATGATGGACGAAATCCGCACAAATTACGGGTCTCGCATGAGAACTCTTGGACTGGTGATGGCCGGCGGACAAGGGACGCGGCTCCATCCGCTGACCCGCGATCGCGCCAAGCCGGCGGTCCCGTTCGGCGGCAAGTACCGGATGATAGATTTCGTGCTGTCGAACCTGGTCAACTCGGGCATCTATTCGATCTACGTGCTGGTGCAATGGCGCTCGCAATCGCTGATCGAGCATCTCAAGGACGGCTGGCAGTTCGGCAGCGTGATGTCCGACCATTTCATCACCCCGGTCCCGGCCCAGATGCGGATGGGCGAGACCTGGTATCTCGGCACCGCCGACGCCATCTTCCAGAATCTCAACCTGCTCGAGGACAACAAGCCCGACCTGGTCGCGGTCTTCGGCGCCGACCATATCTACCGGATGGACGTGCAGCAGATGATCGACTTCCACCTCGAGCATCGCGCGGCCGTGACCGTCGCGACCCTGCCGGTCGCGCTCGCGGAAGCCGGCGACTTCGGCGTGCTGGAGGCCGACTCGGACCTGCGCGTGCGCGGCTTCGAGGAGAAGCCGGCCAATCCGCGTCCGATGCCAGGGTCGGCCGATCGATGCCTGGCGTCGATGGGCAACTATATCTTCGCGCCCAACGTGCTGAGCGAGGCTTTGATCGACGACGCGCACAACGACACCAGCCATCATGACTTCGGCCACAATCTGATTCCCAAGCTGATCGATGAAGTTCCGGTCTATGCCTACAACTTCATGAGCAACCGCATCCGCGGCGACTCCGAGGTCAACCTGAGCTACTGGCGCGACGTCGGCACGCTCGACGCCTACTACGAAGCGAACATGGATCTGCGCGACGCGCGGCCGCATCTGAATCTCTACAATCCCTATTGGCCGCTGCGCACCTCCTATTATGGTCAGCCGCCGGCCAAGTTCGTGTTCGACGAGAGCGGCCGCCGCGGCCAGGCGCTGCACTCGATCGTGTCGGAGGGCTGCATCGTGTCGGGCGGCACGGTGCGCAACTCCGTGCTCGGCCGCTCGGTGTTCATCCATTCTTACAGCCAGGTCGAGGATTCGGTGCTGATGGACTATGCCGAGGTCGGCCGCCATGCGCGCGTGCGGCGGGCGATTATCGACAAGAACGTCTACGTTCCGGAAGGCGACGAGATCGGCTACGATCTGGAGCGCGACCGCAAGCGTTTTTTCGTCACCGAATCGGGCCTGGTCGTGATTCCCAAGGGCCCGAAGCGCGAGCGTGAGATGCTCTGAGCGGGAATCCGCTGCGGCCGCCTGCCATCGTGCCTGAATCGACAACTATCCCGGACCGCCGCTCCGAACCCGGCTCGCCGGTCTCGCCGGCCGACACCACCCGGACGATCCACACCGCGCGTCGCGCGCCGACCAGCGAAGGCGGCAGACTCAGGCTGGGCACGCGCGATCGAATCATCTTCTGGGCGATGGCCGCGCTTATCCATCTGCTCAGCCTGTTGCCGGATTTTATCCTTTACCCGCTAGGCGTGTTCGGTGGATGGGCCGCCTATTGGCTTGACCGCCGCCACGTCCGCATCGGCGCGAAAAACCTGGCGCTGGCCTTCCCCGAAAAGAACGAGCCCGAGCGCCGCCGAATCCTGCGCGCTTCGTATATCAACCTCGGCCGCTGTTGCGCCGAGTACGTCCGGCTTGGCGGTTTCTTTTATCGCCGCTTCCGACAGCGCGTCAGCTACGATCGATTCGATTACTGGGAATGGCTGAACACCGAATATCCGGGCCGCGGCGTGCTGATTCTGACCGCCCATTTCGGCAACTTCGAGCTGTTGCCAGCAGTCCACGCGCTCAAGGGCTTCCAGGTAAGCCTGGTCCATCATACCCAGCGCTTCCTGGCCGGCGACGCGCTGATGACCTTCGTGCGCGAGCGCGCCGGGGTCGAGATAATCCGCAAGCATGCGGCGGCGCGCCCCGTGCTGCGAACGCTGAGAGCAGGCAAGATGGTCGGCATCCCGTTCGATCAGAATGCCAAGCGCAGCGAGGCGGTGTTCGTGCCGTTCTTCGGCGAGCCCGCCGCCACCACCAGCGGCCTGGCGCGCCTGGCGCGCATCTCGGGCGCCCCAGTGGTGCCGGCCTTCATCGTGCGCGAGCCCGATCAGCGGCACCATCGCATCGAGATCCAGTCCGAAATTCCGCTCCAGAAGAGCGGTGACGAAGCCGCCGACATCGTGGAGAATACCAGCCGTTTCGTCGCTGCCGTGGAAGCGATGGTGCGGCGCTATCCCGAGCAGTTCCTGTGGACCCATCGGCGCTTTCGGACGCGGCCGCGCGGGATGGCCCCGGTTTACGACAATTAGTCCGCGCCGCGCCCGTCCCGGCTACTGATTCGCGCGCCAGATGGCGACGCTGGTGTTGCCGCTGCCCGACGATTGCCCGTAAGCGCCGAACTGCTTGCCGACATATGGCCCGTCATTCTCGTCGAGGCAACCGAGCATCGCGGCGAGATCGCGGCCGCCCATTTCAGCGACGACCTGCTCACTATATTCGGGGAACCAGCGCTTGGCTTCCGCGATGCGACCCTCGCACAGCATGCGGATAAACGCGCGATCGATTTCCAGCCGCTCGGCCGACGGCCATTGATCGGGGCCGCGCACCAGCTTGTGCGAAAGGCTGCAACTGGCGAGAAAGATCGCGCGCACGCCGGCTTTGCGCGCCGCCCGATCGATCGCCGCGCCGACGCGCATACATTCATCGAGGTCGGCCGAGACGCAGGTCGGAACCAGCACCGCGGGGACGGTCTGTTCGGGATCGAGATAGTGGAGCGGCACGTACGATCCATAATCCCAGGTGAAATGCTCGGTCTCGTTACGATAGATCGGGCAGCCGAGCGCCTTGACCTCGTCGACGATCGCGCCGGCAAACTTCGGCATCCCGGGCCGCCGGTACGGCACGCCGGGAATCAGGTCGGGGGCCTCGTCGGCGACGCACATGCCGCGATGCTCGGGCTGGCAGGTGGCGTACCAGTTGAAGGTCGAGACCCAGTGCGCGGAGTTCACCACGAACACGTCGGGCTTCATCGCGCGCAACGCCTCGCCCATCTGGTACGACCCGGCGATCACCGGGCGCGTGAAGTCGGGCGCCTTCGACTCGATTCCCATCCGCGGGGTATGGGGCGTGACGCCCGAGCAGATAATGCCGCTGTCCATGATGGTTGTCCTCCACCGCTTAATCGAACATCGCGACGCAATCGATCTCGACGTTGACGCCGGTGCGATGGGGCGTCGCGCCGACGCAGGTGCGCGTCACCTTCTCGCCGCCCATGTACTCGCGGAAGACCGCGTTGAATTGCGGGAAATCCGCGACATCGCGCAGGATCACGCGCATGTTGACGACGTTTTTGAGGGTCGCGCCGGCGGCGCCCAGCACCGCGATCAGGTTGTCGAGCGTCTGGCGGGTCTGCACGGCGATATCGCCCGCCACCACCTCGCGCGTTTCGGGATTGAGCGGTCCCTGGCCCGAAACGAACAACAGGTTGCCGCATCGGATCGCCTGGGCGATCGGCGCGGGCGTCTGGCGATCGGTGAAGCCGGTGGTCGGTGCGCTCTGCGCTGTGATGATCTGCTTGGGCACGGCTTTCTCCTGCGATTATTGATCAGTGCCGTCGCTCCCGCCACCCGCCGCGGCGCCGCCGCTCAGCTCCTGGCAGAGACGGAAGCGCTGCAGCTTGCCGGTCGCGGTGCGCGGCAATCGCTCGACAAAACGGATATCGCGCGGACATTTGTAGATCGAAAGATGGCTGGTGAGCGTCGCGCGCAGCTCGGCGGCCAGCCGCTCGCGGTCGGCCGCGCCCGAGCGCGCCACCACCGCCAGCGCCAGACGCACCAGGCCGTCGCGATTGGGGATTCCGACCGCGGCCGCCTCGGCGATGTCCGGGACCGTCGCCGCGCATTCCTCGATTTCCACCGGACTCACCCATTGCCCAGAAATCTTGAGCATCTCGTCGGCCCGCCCATGGTGATACCAGAAGCCGTCGGTGTCGAAGGAATAAAGATCGCCGGTGCGAAACCACGATTCGACGAATACGCGCTGCGTAATTTCCGGCTGATTCCAGTAGCGCTCGCTCGCCGACGCCATCCGGACCCATAGCGTGCCGATCCGGCCCGGCTCGCTCACCGGCTCGCCGTGCTCGTCGATTAGCCTGACCTCGGCTCCCGGAGCCAGTTTGCCCGACGATCCCGGCCGATAGGCCGCGGCCGAATTCGAGCACACCATGTAGATGGTCTCGGAGCTGCCCATCCCTTCGAAAATCCTGACGCCGGTCGTGCGATGCCAATGCTCGGCGAGTGCCGCCGGCAAGCGCTCACCGGCGGAAGCATAGGCGCGCACCGCCGCGAAGCCCGGCTCGCCCGCGTGACCCGACGCGAGCAGATTGCGGTACAGCGTCGGCACACTGAAGACCACGTCGGGCCGCGCCCTCTCGACTATCCGCGCGACGCTTGCGGCGTCGGGCCATCCCGCGTCGAGGATCGTGGTCGCACCCAGCCGCATCGCTCCGAACAGGCAGTTGCCGAGCGCGTAAGCGAAGAACAATCGCGAGGTCGAATAGAACCGCTCGCCGGCGCGCACGCCGAGGCATTGCTCGAGATACGGACCGGCGCTCAGGACGTCGCGATGCGCATGGACCGCGGCTTTCGGCGTGCCGGTGGTGCCCGAAGTGTAGATCCAGAACGCCATCTCCTCCGGCGCCATCGGCTCGAAGGCGAGCGCCGCCGAGGCGGCCGCGATCAGTCTACCGAGCTGTGCAAAGTCCGCGTGCAACCCGCCGGCCACTGCCACTGCCGGACGATCTACAAGCCGCGCGGCGATCGAACGATAGCGTTCGAGATATTCTTCATCGATCAACAGCGCCCGGGCGCGGCTGTCGTTGAGCGCAAATTCGAGCTCGGCCGGCGACGAGCGGGTGTTGAAGGCAATCGCAACCGCTCCGATCCGCATCGCGCCGAGATACGCGCAAACCAGTTCCGCGCTGTCGTTGAGCATCATCAGCACGCGATCGCCGCGCGCCACACCGAGTGTGCGCAGCGCGTTGCCGGCCCGGTTCACCATCGCGGTCAGCTCGCGATACGAGATCGTTCGGTCGCCGGCGATCAGCACCGGTTGCGCGTCGTAACCGCGCTCCCGGGCCGGGCGCAGAATCTCTTGTGCCGCGTTGATCGGTGTCATCGGCGAGGCATCCGGCGGCACCAGCCGCCGAGGCAACCTAAACACGTCGCCGCGAGGCCCGCAACCGCCGCTTGCTTCCCCATCCGCCATGAAACGCGTTACACTACGCGCGCGAAACGGCGCCGCTCCACGAAACTATTGGCGCCCCAAAGCGGCTGGCGGATATGGCTACTTATCGAGGCGGATGTCATTGCGGCGAGATCGTGTTCGAGGTCGACGGCGAACTTGGCGAGGCGATCGAATGTAACTGCTCGATCTGCACCAAGAAGGGCTACCTTCACTGGATCGTGCCACGCGACCAGTTCCGCCTGCTATCTTCGGACGACGGAATAGTCACTTACAGCTTCAACACCGGCGTGGCGAAGCACTACTTCTGCGCGATCTGCGGCTGCGCCCCCTATTATGTGCCGCGCTCCGCGCCCGACCAGATCGACGTCAATCTCCGCTGCCTCGACGGGGTCGATATCGCCGGGCTCAAGCGCGGCTATTTCGATGGGCGCAACTGGGAGGCGGCCCATCGCGCCGGCGTCGTTTACGAGCGCCCGCGCGCCAGCTAGCGTCGCGCCGAGTGCGAACCATCGCGAGGTAAATCGTGGCGACCCTGGGATTCACGTCGGCCAGCTTCAAAGTCTTCGAGGTCGAAGGCTTCAGCGAGCGGATGCAACAGATCTACGCTCACGTCCGGCCGCGGCTGGTGCGGCTGGGCGACGAACTCGCACCCGAGCTGGCGCGAATTCTGCACCTGGAATTTTTCCCGCACGTCGCCAAGCACGCGCGCCGCACGGTTAATCCTCCGCCCGAGACCTGGGCCGCGTTCGGTCCGTCGCCGCGCGGCTACAAACGCTACGGCTATCTGGCGTTGTGTATTTCCGGCGCGGGGCTCCATGCGCGCGCGGTGGTGAAGTCGGAGGCCGATCAGCGTCTCGCGATGGCGCGCGGACTCAAGCGCCGCGGCTCCGAGCTTGCCAAGGCGCTCAGCGGCACGAAAATCGCCCGCTACGACAAGTGGGATTTCCATAAGCTTCCCGCCGGCGTCGCGGCCGGCAAGGAATTTTTCGAACAGCTTGGCGACAGCGTCGCGAAGAAAACCGGCGGTATCGATATCGGTTTCGGATGGCCGCGCGGCGAGGCGCTCCGGCTCGAGCGGGCCGAGCTGCTCGACGCCTTTCGCGAACTCGAACCTGTCTACCGGGTCCTGCGCTCCGTCAGTTGACCACTTCGAGACGGCCGGATGCGGCGTCCGGCGGAAAATCGCGATTGAAACCGGCGACGGTAGCAGTTCTGGGAGCGGGCGCGTGGGGCACCACGATTGCCGTGATGCTGGCGCGCGCCGGCCGGCCGACGACGCTCTGTGTGCGGCGCGCCGCGCAGCTCGAGTCGTTTCTGAAACGGCGCGAGAACTCGACCTACCTGCCGGGAATCGCCTTTCCCACCGGGCTCAAAATTTCCGATCGATGGGCTGAGGCGGTCGGCGCGGCGGGGATCGTCGTGATGGCGATACCCTCGAGCTTCGCCCGCGCGGCGCTCTCCGGCGTCGTCGGCGCGATCCGTCCCGGCACCATCGTGGTCAGCGCCACCAAGGGAATCGAGGAGCGCACGCTGCTGACGATGAGCGCGATGCTGGCGACGCTGGTGGCGCCGGGCGTGAAGCTCGCCGTGCTGTCCGGTCCCGGCTTCGCGGCCGAGGTCGCTGCCGGCAAGCCGGCCGCATTGGTCGCCGCCGCCGCCGAAGAGGAGACCGCCCGCGAGGTCCAGGAGATTTTTTCCGGCAATGCGCTGCGGGTCTACCGCAGTATCGATGTCCGCGGGATCGAGCTGGCGGGCGCGGTCAAGAACGTCATCGCGATCGCGACCGGAATCGGCGACGGCCTCGAACTCGGCTCGAGCGCCCGCGCCGCGGTGATAACCCGCGGCCTGGCCGAGTTGACGCGCCTGGCGACCGCGCTGCGGGCGCGCCCGGAAACCATCGCCGGGCTCGCCGGCCTGGGCGACCTGGTGCTGACCTGCACCGGCGAGCTGTCGCGTAATCGCGCGCTCGGCGTGCGGCTGGGACGGGGTGAAAAGGTCGCCGACGCGCTCGGCCATGGCGAGGGCATACCGGTCGCCGAGGGTTTTGCCAACGCCCGCTCGATAATCGAGCTGGCGCGCCGCAGCGGGGTCGAAATGCCGATCGTCGAAGCGGTCTATCGCGCCCTCTATGAAGCCGAGCCGCCGCGCGATATTGTCGAGGGTCTGCTCAGCCGCGAACTCAAGGCCGAGTTTTGATTTAAGAATCGAAGGAAAGTATGGCAACCAAAGGGAATTGCAAGGCCACCGACTGCAAGCGCGCGGCGTTTGCCAAGAGTTATTGCCGCCAGCATTATCGGTTATGGCGGCACGGCGAGATGCCCAAGCCGCGCTACAAGATCTGCACCGAAGAAAAGTGCCGCAAGCCGCGCTTCAAGGGCAGCCTCTGCGAGCAGCATTATCAGGCGTCGCGCGGCGCCAAGGCTGCCGCGGCCGCGCCAGCCGCGGCTCCGCCGGCAGCGGCAGGCGGCGAGGGCGCAGCCAGCTCGTAGGCTCGGTAATTTCCAGGGGATCCTGCCAATCAGGAGACCTGTGTGAAACCCCGGCACGCCATCGCGCTCGTCGCTCGCCCGCTCCTGATCACACTTGGAATTCTTGGCATCGCCTACCTGGTAGACGGTGCGGGGCTGTTCACGCCGCACGGTTTTGCCGGTTCCGTGCTGGTCACGATGGTCGTGGGTATCGCGGTTCTATGCGGCCTCGGCATGGTCCACGACGAGTATCGGCATGTGCACACGACTGCTTCATTGGCTCGCAGGCTTTCGCCGTCTCGGCGCCCGTCCCATGGTCCTGCGTACCGAGAACCGCCTGTACCTTTTTACGTCGGGGGCGGATCGGTTCCAGGCTACAACCTGCGACCTGACACTCCTGATAAAGTCCTGGGCTTTACTCATAGGGTATTTCGAAATCGACATTGAGAACCGTTTTGAGATTGCCCAACGGGGCGATATAGAACTGCCATGGCGAATGAACTGCTGTTGGTCGGAAGCGTTCCGCTCGAAACGGTCGAAGAGGTGTTTCGCAATTTCGCCGCGCCGCTCGCGCCGATGCTGCCATGCATGCCCGACGGCGAGGTCGGCGATCGGCAGTATTGGGTCGACGGCGTCGCCTATCGGGTCTTCAACGGCCATCCGCAACTCGAGACCCTCAGCCGCCCGGCGCCCGACGACGGCGTCGAGCGATGGCGGCCGCGCAGCCTGCGCGACGAGTGGGGCTTTCGCATCAAGCCCGGCATCAAGGAGGTCAAGTTCGGCGACCCCGGATGGCGGCTCGGCTTCACCAAGGACGCGGTCAATTCCTACTTCATCTTCCGCAAGCTGAAGGAAGAGGGCATCATTCCCCGCCAGGTCCGCTTCCAGGTCTCGCTGCCGCTGACCTACAGCGTGATCACGCCCTACTTCCACGATTACTCGGAGTATCCGCGGATTATCCCGGGCTTCGAGGCGGCGATGCGCGCCGAGGTCGCCAAGCTGGTCGAGAAAATTCCGCCCAACGACCTCGCGATTCAATGGGACGCGGCGCTCGAGATGGGCGATCTCGCCGGGCAACTGCCGTATCTGCCCAAGGAAGGCGCGTTCGAGCGCAACGTCGCGCAGGTCGGGCGGCTGGTCCCGGGGATTCCGGAAACGGTGATGCTCGGGTTCCATCTGTGCTTCGGGACGCTCGGTGGATGGCCGTGCTTCGAGCCCGAGGATCTCAGCATGCCGGTGCGCTTCACCAACGCGATCGTCGCGGCTGCCGGGCGGCGCGTCGACTTCGTTCATATGCCGACCCTCAAGCGCACCAGCGACGAATTTTTCCGCCCGCTCAGCGATCTCAAGGTCGGCCGCACGCAGATCTATCTCGGCGTCATCCACGACATGGAGGATCTCGACGGCTTCAAGACCCGGCTCAAGCTGTCACGCAAATATCTGCCGCAATTCGGTATCGCCGCACCGTGCGGTTTCGGCCGCGAGCCGGTCGCACGGCTGCCGCAGATCCAGCACAACCATCTGCAAGCGGTCGAGATTCTGCGCGGGATGTGATGGACGTCGTGGCTTACCGACGGAGCATCGGCGGCGAGGGAAACCCGCGATGGCCAACCTGATTATTGCCGGCGCGGCGGGCCGGATGGGCCGGCTGCTTATCGCGCTGGCCGCGGCCGACCCGGCCTACCGGATCACGGGGGCTCTGGAAGCGCCCGGCGCTGCGACGCTGGGGCGCGACGCGGGCGAGGCGGCCGGCATCGGCCGGTTGGGCGTCGCGATCACCGACGACTACGCGGCGCTGGCGCGGCCCGATACCGTGACGCTCGATTTCACCAGCGCCACCGCCTCGCTGGCCCATCTCGAAGTCGCCGCCGCCAACGGCGCGGCGATCGTGATCGGCTCGACCGGCTTTACGCCCGAGCTGGACGCCCGGGCGCGCGCCATCGCGCCGCGCACCCGCACCGTGATCGCGCCCAACATGAGCGTGGGCGTAAATGTGCTGATGCGGATCGTCGCCGAGGTGGCGAAAATTATCCCCGACTTCGACGCCGAGGTGATCGAAATCCATCATCGCACCAAGGTCGACGCGCCGAGCGGCACCGCGCTGGCACTCGGCCGCACGATCGCCGCGGCGCGCGGCGTCGATTTCGCGGGCAACGCGATTTACGGACGCGAGGGTATTACCGGAGTGCGCGAACGCGATCGGATAGCCGTGCTGGCGATGCGCGCGGGCGACGCGGTCGGCGACCATACGGTAATCTTCGGCGGACAGGGCGAACGGCTCGAACTGACCCATCGCGCGCAAAGCCGCGACGCGCTGGCGCGCGGAGCGCTGCGCGCCGCCGCCTGGCTCGAGCGTCAGCCGCCGGGGCTCTATTCGATGCGCGAGGTGCTCGGTCTTTAACGCGCCGCCCGTTGCGGGCCACCCATCCGCCGCCCGTTGGTCGCGTTCTCGGCCGCCAGGTCGCTCCAGCGCTGCGCGATGCGCGGGATGATGCGCGGATGGCCGTACTCGAAGTAGCCGACCATCGCGGCCAGCGCCAGCAGGTTGCCGGCGATAATCCGCCACCATCCGAGCTGTTCGAGCGCCGCCGCGTTGAGCACAGTTACGAAGCCCAGGAACAGCACCTCGAACCATAGAAACAGGATCAGTACGCCCAGCGCCAGCAGCGGTTCGCGCTCCGAGCCGAAGACCAGGATGGAGGCGGCGACGCCGAAAGCGATAAAGGCGATGAAGTGGAGGGCGGTGTAGCCGACCACCATCGGCAGCGAGATTGCGCTGCCGCCGGCGCCGCCGAGGATTACCGTGCCCAGAATCGACGGGGTGCGCAGCGGCTCCCCGAGCGCAAAATCGATGATCAGGAACCAGGCCGAGAGAATCACCGCGCCGATTATGCCGGCGATGATTCCTTCGTTCATCACACCGACCCATGGTCCGAGCAGGCTGTCGAGCAGCGACGGCTGCCGCCACAGGAAGACTGCCAGCATCGCAGCGGTAGCCAGGCCGTTGCCGATCATCACCTTCCACCACGGCATCACCGCCACCGCCGACGGTCCGAGCAGCATCACGACCGCGATAAAGAACACCTCGAAGGCGAACACGAACAGCAGCAACGAGGGAAACAAGGCGCGATCGCGCGCCGCAGCCTCAATCATAAACGCCCCGGCGATGCCGATCGCGATGAAGGTCAGGAAATGCAGCGCCGTGTATTCCGCCACCAGCGTCCAGGCAACCGTCCCGGTTAAGGCTGCGTGGTGCAGGCCGGGTATCAGACTGGCGGCGAGCAGCGCCGGGGTCTGAAGCGGCTGGCCGCGCACCGCGTCGAGCAGCAGGAACCACAGCGCGATTACCGCCGCGCCGCATACGCCGGAGATCACCCCGTCGAGGATTATGCGGGCTCGAGAATGCTTCATGGCTAACCTCCTTGCGGAACTCAAGAGGCCGGATCGGGAGGTTCAGGCCAGGAGGTACGGGGATGAGGCGGCCACGCACGCTTTTATCAATTAAGTAGATCTTAATCGATATTTAAGCATCGCTTCTTGATAATCAAAGATTAGACTCGCCCCGATCGATTGGCAAGCCCAATCGTGCGGCATACCCGGCAGCAGGAAATTTACAGCAGGCGCGGAGGAATCAGGCGGTGTGCCGCTTGATGACGCGCAACTCGGGGGTGCGCGACAGGTTGAACGCGGGAATCTCGCGATCGTCGCGCCGCGACCAGCGGAAGAAAATCGCAGTGTAGATACACATCACGTAGAGCCCCTGTCCGATCCACATGATTAGCCCGCCCAGCACCTGGTCGGCGTGCGGCGTCAAGCCAAACGGATGCGGCGCGGGGCGATAGAACATGTAGAGCACCGTGTGCGCCATGGTGATGGGCGCGGCCACTGCGGTCATCGGAATCATCAGCAGGAACAGGTACATGATCTGCGTCGGGTACGGCAGCCGCGGATACTCCGGCAGCGGGCTCAAGAGCGGCCACCACAGGATGACACCGACGATCAGCAACAGCTCGCGGATATCGCCGTAGGCCGGGCGCACGTGGCAGATCCGGTCGCATAGCACCGGATAGTGGATGAGGGTGAAGGTCCCGGAAAAGATCAAGAAGGCTACTACCGGCCGGGTCAGAATCCGCCATGGCCGCTCGATCCAGCGCCGGGTGAAGACCGCGCGCGCCAGCCAGTCGGGCGTGCCGAGCAGCAGCAGCGGTGGAATCACGAACACCAGCAGCATCTGCTGGAAGATATAGGTCGCGAAGGAGCGATCGCGGACGTAATAGTCGATCGGGCCGGTGAAGGCGAAGAACATCACGATCAAGCCGAGCCCCAGCGCGAAGGTCTGGCGCGGCGTGAAACTGCGTCCCATCAGCTTGGCGGCGCCGGCGTAGATCGCGGCGAGCGCGAACACTGCGAGAATCACGAGCGGGCTGATTTGATACATCGGGCGCGGCGACTCGATTATCTCACGGGATCGTGAACGACAGCACCCCCGCCAGATGCGAGAACAGCAGCAGCAGGCCGAGCGCGATCAGCGTCGCCAGCAGCAGCGGGGCGGCGAAGAAGATCGTAAAGACCTTGCTGTCGTAATAAAGGTGCATGTAAAACATCCCGACGAACGCGAACTTGACCACCGCCAGCACCAGCAGAATCGGCACCAGCACCGGCTGCAGCGCCGAGACGTAAAAGACCGTGATCTCGGCCGCCGTCAGAACCGTCAGAATCGCCGCCACCACCAGGTAGACGACGGGTCCCGGATGCGCGTCGGTCGGATCTTCGCGCGCGCCCGCGTGGCCATGCTCGATTGCGTAGTCGCTCATGCGTGTTTCACCGTCCGCATCAGGTAGATCAGCGTAAAGATCACGACCCATACAATATCGACGAAGTGCCAGTACAGGCCGCCGATCTCGACCGCCAGGCTGCGATCCTTGCCGATCCGGCCGGCCGCGGTGGCAAATGCCAGTACCAGGAGCCAGCATACGCCGATCAGGACATGGATGCCGTGGAAGCCGACCAGGGTGTAGAAGGTCTGGCCAAACAGGTTGGTTTGGATCTTGAGGCCCTTCATCACGAAGCCGGTGAACTCAAAGGCCTGGCCGCCCAGGAAGATCATGCCGAAGAAGGCCGTGCCGAACAGCCAGATGGATCCCCACTTGCGGTCGTCGCGCTGTACCGCCGCCAGCGCCAGCACCATCAGCAGACTCGAAGTCAGCAGGACGAAGGTGCTGAACGAGGTCAGCGGAATGTTGAGGATCATCGCGTCGGGGCCGCCCATGTTGCGGTCCTTGTAAACCATGTAGGTGGAGATCAAGGCCGCAAAGAAAACGCATTCGGAACCCAGGAAGGCCCACATGCCGAGCTTGCGACTGTCCAGCCCGAGCGCACTCTCACCGATCATCTCGGGGTTGAACTGCCCGAAGCTCGGATACTCGAAGAGCATGCCGAAGATGCTCATCAGGGTGATGGCACCGCCGATGATAATCAGCCGGACCCAGTCCAGGCATCCCACGCCCATCATGAACACGCCGAGGGCGAAGATCAGCGGATAGATCGAAGGCGCCGGCATGTGAATATGCTCCTGCACCTCCGCCGGCGCGCCGATCGGCGTGGCCGCCGCACCGCCGGCGATCGCCGGCGCGACGCCGTGGGAGCCCACGCTGCCATACTTGCGCACCCAGAAAGCGTCGCGCGCCGTGACCATCGGCACCGTCACGAAATTGAAGGCCGGCGGCGGCGAGGGCAGCGACCATTCGAGCGTGCGCCCGTCCCACGGGTCGGACGAGGCGTGCTCGCCGCGCCGCGTGCTCCAGATGAGGTTGATGAAGAACAGCAGGAAGGTGAAGCCCAGGATGAAGGCGTTGATGGATTCGAAGTAATTCCAGAAATCCCAGCCCATGTTGGGCGCATAGGTGTAGATGCGCCGCGGCATCCCGAGCGTGCCGAGAAAATGCATCGGGAAGAAAGTGGCGTTGAACGCCCATAGGGTGATCCAGAACTGCCACTTGCCGAGCGTTTCATTGAGCGAGCGGCCGGTGACCTTCGGCCACCAGTAGTAGAACCCGGCCAGGATGGCCATAATCATGCCGCCGAACAGAACGTAGTGGAAATGCGCGACCACGATGTAGGAGTCGGTCTGCTGCAGATCGACCGGCGTGCTGGCGTGCATGATGCCGCTCAGGCCGCCGATCGTAAACTCGATGATGAAGCCCAGCGCGAACAGCATCGCGGTGGTGAAGCGTAATCGTCCGCCCCAGACCGTCGCGATCCAACTGAAAATCTTGATGCCGGTCGGGATCGCGATCAGCATCGAGGTGATCGAGAAGGTGGCGTCGGCGAACGGGCCCATCCCGGTCGCGAACATGTGATGGCCCCACACGCCGTAGGACAGGAACGCGATCAGCACCAGCGAATAGGCCATCATCGGGTAGCCGAACAGCGCCTTGCGCGAGAACGGCGGGATGACCTCCGAGATGATGCCGAAGGCCGGCAGCGCCATGATGTAGACCTCGGGATGGCCGAAGATCCAGAACAGGTGCTGCCATAGAATCGGCGTGGCGCCGGCCGAAACGCGATAGAAATGAGTGTCCAGGAAGCGGTCGGCGAACAGGAACACCAGGCCGACGGTCAGGGCCGGGAAGGCGAGCAGAATCAGGATCGTCGTCACCAGCATCGCCCACATGAACATCGGCATCCGCATGAAGGTCATGCCCGGGGCGCGCATATTGACGATGGTGACGAAGAAGTTGAGGCCGCTCAGCAGGGTTGAGAGGCCGAGGATCAGGAGCCCGATCACCCAGCAATCGATGTTGATGCCCGGCGAGTACATGCGCTCGGTCAGGTTGGCATAGCCGAACCAGCCCGCATCCGGCAGTCCGCCCAGGCTTTTCAACAGGCCGATATGCAGGAAGATCGCGCCGGCCAGGAAGACCCAGAAGGAAAGCGCATTGAGCCGTGGGAAGGCGACGTCGCGCGCGCCGATCTGCAGCGGGATGAAAAAGTTGGCGAAAAAACCCAGCTCCAGCGGCATCACGACCAGGAAGATCATCGTGGTGCCGTGCATCGTGAACAGTTCGTTGTAGATGGCGGCCGAGAGGAAATGGTTGTCCGGCACCATCAGCTGGCCCCGCATCAACATCGCCTCGAAGCCGCCCACCGCCATCATGAACAGCGCCGAAACGGCGTAGAGGACGGCGATGCGCTTATGGTCGACGGTGGTCAGCCAGCCCCAGATGCCGCGCGGCTCCTGGAGGTAGTTGGGGTACTCGAATCCTAGCGCTTTTGGTTGAGCAGCCATTCGCAACTTCCCTATTTCAGGCTCTCCAGGTACGCCACCAGATCGTTGAGATCTCTGCCGCGCATCCCGAGCGTCGGCATCCGCGCCCCCGGCTTGACTTTATCCGGGTTCTGAATCCACAGCGCAACGTTCTCGGGGGTGTTTTTCATGATCGAGCCGGCCAGTGTTCCGCGGCTGCCGAAATGAGTCAGGTCAGGGCCGCGAAAACCGTAACTATATTGCTTGGAAAATCCGGAAATGCCCCGGATTTGATGGCAAATCGCGCAGGGCGCATTCTTGAAGATCTTCTCGCCAGCCTGCGCCGCGGCACTGGTCGGCTGGTCCGGCGGCGTCTGCTGATGGGCCACCCAGCGCTTGAACCCGGCGGGTGTGTCGACCACTACCCGGAAGCGCATGTTGGCGTGCGACAGTCCGCAGAATTCCGCGCATTGCCCGTAATATTCGCCCGGGGTGTTTGGCACCAGCGTGATCTGATTGACCTGCCCCGGAATCACGTCGCGCTTGCCGCCCAGCGCCGGTACCCAGAAGCTATGAATGATGTCCTCGGAATAGAGCTCGAGGTGCACCATCCGGTCGTTGGGTAGATGCAACTCGTCGGCGGTCTGGATGTTGAGGCCCGGATAATCGAATTCCCACCACCATTGATGGGCCCGGACCTGGACGGTAAGCGCGTTGCCCGGCCATTTCGACGGCTGGGTCTTCATGATCGTGTGGATGGTCGGAATGGTGATGAACACCAGGATGAGGGCCGGGCCGATGGTCCAGGCCAGCTCCAGCATCAGGTCCGATTCGTGCTCCGCGGGTTCGCCCGGATCGCCCTCGCGCGAGGAGAAGACGAAGATCGCGAGCAGCAGGGCAATGACTACGATCACCATGATGATCGCGTCCCAGATCGTCACCTGCAGGAACAGCGAGTAGATCCACTGCGCCAGGTCCGAGTTGGTCGCCAGCGTGTTCATCGGCGCGTTGTAATGCTGACAGCCGGCCAGCGCGCCGACCGCCGCCAGCGCGACGATGAGCGGGCCGGCGATACTCTTGAATCGATCCGCGGCTCTCATTCCATCTCTCCAGCGGGTGTGAACGGCGCGGAACTCGCCGCCACCACGCGCCGCAGTCCCGGAAAGGCGCACAGCGCGAAGGCACCGAGGAAACCCGCCGTAACGGCAATCTCGACCCATCCGTACGGAATGACCTTAGGCGAGAGCGACGGGACGATCAGCACGTAATCTTCTACGAAAATTCCGATCAGGCCGAGCAGCGCGATGGTGCCGAGGATCTTCGGCGTGCGCTTGGGGCGCCGTCCCAGCAGGACGAAGAACGGCAATCCCCAGACCAGCGTGAGCATCGCGATCGAGAGCGGCACCCACGGCATTATCGAGCGCCGCACGACGAAGAAGGTCTCGGCCGGGATATCGCCGTACCAGATCACCAGGTACTGGGCAAAAAACAGGTAGACCCAGAAGATCGAGAAGGCGAACACCATCTTGCCGAGGTCATGCTGCACGCGACGGCTGAAGAACACCACGCGATCCCCGAACACCGCCTGCAGGATTACCGCCGTCAGCGCCATCGCGGTAATTCCGCTCCAGAAGGCGGTGGCGAAGAACCAGGCGCCGAACAGCGTGCTGCGCCACTCCGGCGAGAGCGACATGATCAGGTCAAAGGCCAGCAGCGAGTAGACGAAGGCGTAGCTCAGCGCCAGCGCCGGCGACAGCCGCCGGATGATATTGGGCGGCAGCGCGATATTGTTGGGTGTCTTGGCCCATTCGCGCACCGCTTCACGGCGCGAGGCCGATACGAACCACAGGCTGAGCACCGTCATCAGCAGCAGCCCGGCCCCATCGCGCGCGAACAGAAACGGCGCGTTCAGCCACATCGCTTTATCCGCCACCGGATGCAGCACCCAGGGGAAGATCGCGGCCCGCCCCAGCCACATCCCCCAGAACAGGAGGAAGCCGAGCGGAATGAAGCCGACGAACATTTCCGCCAACCGGTACTGCGCCGGTCCCGCCCAGCGGCCCTGGCTCAGGTAGAAGGCGGTGGAAACCACCACCCCGCCCTGCGCAATACTCATCCAGAACAGCAGATTTACCAGGTAGGCCTGCCAGGCTCGCGCGCCCAGACCCATCCATAGCGCCAGGAAAAATCCCGCCGCGCCGACTACCAGGAGCACGACCGCAATGGTCGTCCAGGAGCCGAGCGAGAGCTGGATCGGTTCATGCGTCCCCGGCGCGGACGCCCGCGATGTTGACTCTGAGTTAGAACTCATGTTTGCCCGGCCTTATCTCATCTCCGTCATAGCTCGGTCATCATTGCCTGTCGTCGAATCCGAGGGCCGGCCTAATGGCCGCCGTGCCCGGGTGATACCGTCGTCGCCGGCAGCGGCTCGCGGCTGACGTCGGCGGCGCCGGCGTCCTTGAACAGCGCCTCGATACGGGCGCTGTCCGATTCCTCGCAGTTCACCATCACGCCGAAGCGGTCGCCGCTGAAATGTGGGCTGTAGCCCTCGATCGGCTCCATCGCCGGCACTCGGGCGTTGGTGAGAAAGCCCAGCACGCCGGCGATTCCGCCGCACAGGATCATCAGCTCGAAGACGATAATCAGGTAGGCCGGAATCGACGCGATCGGCTTGCCGCCGGCGTTAAGACCCCACTCGTAGGAAGTGCCGAGCGTGATCGCGAAGCCCGAGAGCGCGCCGAAGATTCCGCCGCTCAGCACCCAGCCGCGCACGTGACTGCGCCCTTCGTAGAGCGCCTCATTGATTTTCTCGCTCGGGATCGGCGAGAACACCCGCGGGCGCAGCCGCGTCTCGAGCAGCCGCTCGATCGTATGCACGCACTGCTCCTCGTCGGCAAACGAGGCAACCATCCGAACCTCGCTCATGCCGCCCTCCGATAGGTGTCATGCAGCGCTTCGCGCAGCCAGCGGATACCTTCCTTCAACTCGGTCATCGAAACGATCGGCAGGAAGCGCGCAAACAACGAAAACAGCATCAGGAACCAGGCGAAGCTGCCGACCGTGATGAAAACCTCGGTGACCGAGGGCGTAAAGAAGTGCCACTGCGAGGGTTCGGTATTGGTCGCCAGCGAGCCGGCGATAATCACGAACCGTTCCAGCCACATCCCGACGTTGACGAACAGCGAGATGACGAACAGCCAGACCGTGCTGACCCGCACCCGCGGCGAGAACAGCAACAGCGGAATCACGCAGTTGCACGCGACCATCATCCAGAACAAATAGCCCTGCGGGCCGAAGTAGCGCTCATGGAAGGTCATCAGCTCGATCGCGTCGCGGCTGTACCAGACCATGAAGGATTCGCAGATGTACGAGTACGAGATGACCAGCGAGGTCAGCAGGATGACCTTGGCCAGGTTGTCGAGATGCCAGGGGGTGATGAGCTCCTCGAGCCCCATGATCTTGCGGATCGGGATGAGCAGCGTCAGCACCATCGCGACGCCCGAGAAAATCGCCCCGGCGACGAAGTAGGGGGCGAAGATGGTGCTGTGCCAGCCCGGCAACTGCGCCATCGCGAAGTCCCAGGACACCACGCTGTGAACCGAGATCACCAGCGGCGTGGCGAAGCCGGCCAGCAGCAGGTAAGCCATCGAGAAATGGCGCCATTGGCGGTCGGTCCCCTGCCAGCCCATCGACACCATCGAATAGAACTTCTTGCGCCAGCCCTTGGCCGCGTCGCGCGCGTTGGCGACGTCGGGAATCATCCCCATGAACAGGAACAGGCTGCTGATGGTCAGGTAGGTCGTGACCGCGAAGGCGTCCCACACCAGTGGCGAGCGGAAATCGGGCTGCAGCGAGCGCTCATTCGGATAGGGCGCCAGCCAGTAGAAGAACCACGGGCGGCCCAGATGGATGATCGGGAACAGTCCGGCGGTCAACACCGCGAAGATCGTCATGGTTTCCGCCAGCCGGTAGACCGCGGTGCGCCAGCGGGTGCGAAACAGGTAGAGGATCGCCGAGATCAGCGTGCCGGAGTGCGCAATACCAACCCAGAAGACGAAGTTGGTGATGTATATCGCCCACATCGTGGGCTGGGTCAGGCCGGTTACGCCCAGGCCGTTGTAAACCTGATTGGTCCACAGCGCGCCCCCGATAACTACGAAGAACGCGCAGAAGCAAATCCAGGCCCAGTACTGAAGCCCGCCGGGCTCCAGCACGCTGCGCACCTGACGATCGATATCGCTGAAAGTCGGGGTCAAGCTGGTTGGTGCAGCGGCTGCCACTTAAGCTCTCCCTTTCTCGTGGTAGATTTCGCGCAAGTAGGTGATCGCGGGCAGCGTGTTGAACTCGGCGTTCAGGATCCGGTAGGTGCGCAGATCGTTGTCCTTGCGCCGCTGCATCATTGCACTTTGCTTGTCGTTGCGGTCGCCGAAGCTGATCGCGCGGGTCGGACAGGTCTGCGCGCAGGCCGGCACGATCTCGCCGTCGTGCAGCGCCCGGTCACTGGTCTTGGCGTTGATCTCGGCGTACACGATGCGCTGCATGCAGAACGTGCACTTCTCCATTACCCCCGCCCCGCGCACCGTCACATCCGGATTGAGCTGCAGATGGAGCGGCGCCGGCCATTCGGGCTTGTACCAGTTGAAGCGGCGCACCTTGTAGGTACAGTTGTTCTCGCAGTAACGGGTGCCGATGCAGCGGTTGTAGTTCTGGCCGTTGATGCCTTCCTGGGTATGGTAGGCGGCGAACACCGGACAGACCGGCTCGCACGGCGCATGCTCGCACTGCTGGCAGAGCATCGGCGTGATGTACATCAGCGGCGCCTTGTCGGCCTCTGCCTTGGGCGGCGTGTAGCGCTCGATGCGCATCCACGACATGATGCGGCCGTGGTGGACGCCTTCCTTGCCGACCACCGCCAGGTTGTTCTCGGCGTAGCAGGCCGCGACGCAGGCGCTGCATCCGACGCAGGCGTTGACGTCGATCGTCATGCCCCACTGGTGGGTCGGATACTTGAACGCCCCGTACATCTCGTAGGGCTCGGTCTCGGTTTCTGACTTGGGGGTGATGCCGCGGGCCAGATCCTCGATGCTCATCGCCTCGACGATATTGCGGCCCATCATGTCTTCCGAGTACAGCGGCGACACCAGCGGATTCTTGCGGCCGGTCCCACTCACCTTGACCGCGGCACTCAGCGCGCCGGGCGCCAGGATGGTGAAGGCGTTGACGCCGCGCCCCTTCGCATAGCGGCCGTATGAGGTGTGCCCCTGTCCCAGCGGCAGCGCTATTACCCCCGGGCGGACATGCTCGGAAACCAGCGCCGAGACCGCGACCGTACCCTGATCGGTCTTGAGCTCGACCACTTCGTCGGCCGCGATTCCGAGCGTCTTGGCGGTCTCGGGATGAATCTCGGCCCAGCTATCCCAGACCAGCTGATCGACCGGCTCGGGAATTTCCTGCAGCCACGACTTGTTGGCCCCGCGCCCATCGTAGAGAAAGATATGCGGATAGACGGCCAGCACGAGATCGGGGCCGGCATCCGGTGGCTTAGGCTTGTTCTGCAGGATCGCCGCCTTGAGCTTGACGTCGGCGGCCTTGGCCGCGCTGAAGACGCCGCCGTCGCGCAGCGCCTGCGCGAAGAAATCCTCGGGCTTGCCCTGATCGCCAAGCTGCTTCTGGAGATCCTGAAAGCTGGCCTTGACGGCCTCCGCGGTGGACTGCCACGGCACCGCCTTGCTGTCGGTGCTGGCCGCGCGGGCCGACTCCAGCATCACGTCGCCGAGATCGCGGCTCTCGAACACCGGCTGCATCACCGGCTGCCCGAGTCCGTTGATACCCGCCCGCGGCGCGCTGTCGCGCCAGCTCTCGAGCGGATGATGAATCGGCAGCAGCAGATGCGCCCGCTCGGCGGTCTCGTCCGGCACCAGGCCACCCCACACCACGAACGGCACCTGGCGCAGGGCGTCATTGAACTTGGCCGCCGGCGACATCGCGTATACCGGATTCGCTCCGGCCGCGATCACCAGCACGTCGACCTGCTTCTGATTCATCGCCGTGATAAGGCCGTCGAGGTCGGCCTGGGAACTCAGCGACGAGGCCGGCGCGCCGTCGAGGAAGGTGACCGTCTTGCCCAGGTTGCCGGTCACGGCGTTCAAAACAAAGGCTGCGACGTGGGCTTGCTTGTCTTCGGTGCCGGCCAGCGCGACGGCGCCCTCGGCCTGCCCGAAGACCTGGCCCAGGCGCATGATGGCTTCGGCCGAAACCCCGGTCTGCTGGCTCACGGTCTCGGGCTCGTAGCCCGCGACGAAGCTCTTGAGAGTCGCGATATCAAAGCCCGAGTTGGGCGAAATCCATCCCTGCCGCACCAGCACGTAGAGCACGCTCATGGCGATGGCGGCTTCGTGGCCGGGCTTGACCGCGATCCACTCGTCGCTCTTGGCGGCGGTCAGATTCAACCGCGGACCGACGTAGACTGCCCGCCCGATGGCGAGCTTGCCGCGCCGCTGGCGGGGCGCGCGAAACGCGGCATATTGGCGCATCAGCTCGAGCGGCGAGCCCCAGGTATCGATAAAGTCGGCGCCGAACGAAATCAGCGCTTCCGCCTGATCAAGATGGTAAACCGGCGTATCGCTGCGCCCGAAGCAATCCTGCGCCGCCTGCTGCGCCACCGAACTCGCCAACGGCTCGTAAAAGACCGCCTTGCTCGAGTTCCATGCCGACAGCCACAGCCCGGCGATCTTAGCGAGCGTCGGACCCTGCGGATGGGCCAGGTAGGCGACCCGATCCTTGCCGGCCTTGGCGGCGGTCGAGAGATGGCCGAGCAGCGCGCGAGTGGCGATATCCCATGAGATCCGGCGCACCCGGCCGTCATCGCCACGCACGAACGGATGGGCCAGGCGGTCGGGATTGTAGAGGCCTTGCAGCGCAGCCTGGCCGCGGGCACACAGCGAGCCCTGGCCGATAGGATCCTTGGGATTACCCTCGAGCTTGATTACGCGCCCCTCGCGCACCCGCGCCACTACTCCGCATCCGGCACCACATTCGTTACAGGTCGTGGCGTAGAAGGAGGGTACGCCGGGGATCACATTTTCGTCGGGCACGACGTAGGGAATAAGTTCCCGCCCGGCCGGCTCGCATCCTGGAATCGCCGCGGCGGCGCCGGCCGCACTGGCGATCTTAAGAAACGACCGTCTGCTGAACCCTTCTGACATCAGAACCCTCGCTTAATGGTGGCAGACAAAACAGTCCTGGGTGGCACCACGTTTTTCATGACAAGAGAGGCAGAAGCCCATGTTGATTTCATGCACCGGCTCGATGCGGTCCATATCCTGGACCGGGCCGTGACAGGTCTGGCACGCGACCCCGGCCCAGATATGCGGCTGATGGGTGAAGCGCACGAAGTCGGGCAGCGTGTAGACCCGGTTCCAGCGAATCTCGAACGGCGGCTGGGTGTGATTGGTCCACGGACGCGTCACCGGCTTCAGCCCGCCGAACAACGCGTCGCCATGGCATCCCACACAACGCTCGACCGGCGGCACGCCGGAGGTCTCCGAGCGGCGCGCATACTCATGGCAGTACTGGCAGGGAATCTTGTTCACGCCGGCGTGAATCCGATGGCTAAAAGGGATCGGCTGCTCGACGTCCTGACGCGGAGCCCAGGGCCGCTGGGAAAACGCCAGCACCGCCAGGCCGCCTAGGAACGTAGCCAAGGCGACAGGAATCAATATCCGGTTCATCGTGTCATCAGATCCGGTTTACACTCGGACGCAGCTTTCAAAACCGTCTCGACCTATCACGCCTGAGGCCGGCATTTCAAACGTCTGCGCCACACGCTCAATATTTCAGCAGGGCGGCAACTTGCCCTTGGAGATGTCGCGACTCCCGCTGCATTCAAACCACGAACGCGAAAATAACTAACATTGCGAGGGCTGCTGGGCAAGAGAAAATAATGGACCACGCGCATTTTGTCGAGTGCATTTTGTCGAGCGAAACACAAAGCCTCTGGCGATCGTTCGTGATGCGAAAACAATGGACGAGTCGCTCATTGCCACAAGCGCCGCATCGCAAATCGGTAGCGCATCCGCAATTGTGCACCCCTCGATACGCACCCCCGTTTAACCCACTGCCGCGCTATGCTAGCTAGTTACATCAAGATTCGTCCGGAGCGTTGCTGACCACGTGCAAATCAAGCCTGCTGCGCGATTGAGCCTGTTGCCACCCTACCTGTTCGCCGAGCTCGATCGGTTGAAACGGGAGATTCAACAACAGGGGGTCGACGTAATCAGCCTCGGTATCGGCGATCCCGATCTGCCGACGCCACGCTTCATAATCGAAAGTCTGCAGCGCGCCGCCGAAAACCCGCCCAACCATCGCTATCCCGACTACGAAGGGCTCGAGCGCTTTCGCCAGGCCGCCAGCCGCTGGTACCTGCGCCGCTTCGGCGTCAAGCTCGATCCGGGGCGCGAGGTGTTCGCGCTGATCGGCTCCAAGGAAGGAATTGCGAATTTCGCCACCGCGGTGGTCGATCCGGGCGATATCGTGCTGATTCCCGACCCCGGCTATCCGGTTTATTTCTCCGGATGCGTGTTCAACGGCGGCGAGCCCTACTTCATGAAGCTGCGGCGCGAGCATAGCTTTCGTCCCGATTTCGGCGCGATTCCGCCCGAGGTCGCGCGGCGCTCGAAGCTGATGTGGCTCAACTACCCGAACAATCCCACCGCCGCCACCGTCGATCGCGCGTTCTTCGAAGAAGCGGTCGCCTACTGCCTCAAGCACCAGATTATCCTCGCTCACGACGTCGCCTACTCCGAGATCGCCTACGACGGCTATCGCGCGCCGAGCGTGCTCGAGGTCCCCGGCGCGATGGAATGCGCGATCGAGTTCCACTCGCTCTCGAAGACCTACTCGATGACCGGCTGGCGGGTCGGCTTCGCGGTCGGCAACGCCCAGTTGATCAAGGCGCTCGGCCTGGTCAAGACCAACATGGACTCGGGCGTCTTCCAGGCCGTGCAGGAAGCGGCCATCACCGCGATGGACGCGGGCGACGACGCGGTGCGCGAATACTGCGCGATCTATCGCCAGCGGCGCGACCTGATGGTCGGGCTGCTGCACAAACTCGGCCTGCCATGCGAGGTGCCGCGCGCCACCTTCTATCTATGGGCGCAGGTCCCGGCCGGCTATACCTCGGTTTCATTCACTGAACGCGTGCTCCAAGAGGCCGGCGTAGCGATTACGCCGGGCTCCGGATTCGGCAAGGGTGGTGAGGGGTTCGTTCGTTTCTCGATGACGGTCGGGAGCGAGCGGCTGAAAGAGGCGGTGGCTCGACTAGCGGCGCTCAAATTGTGACGGGTGGGGATGCCCCATCGGGTCTTCATCGGGATTGGAAGTAATCTGGGAGATAGGGCCGGTAATTACCGGGAGGCAATTGCGCGGCTGCAGGCCCTGCCCGAAACCCGAATCGTCCGTCAATCATCCATCTACGAGACCGAGCCAATCGAGTCGGTGCGCGGCAGCGCCCCGTTTTTGAACGGCGTGCTCGAGATCGAAACCGATCTCGAGGCGCCCGCCCTGCTCACCCGCCTGCAGGCGATCGAGCGGATGATGGGGCGCAAGCGGGTGCGCGGCCGCAAGCCCAAGGCGCGCGGCCCCTATCGGCCGCGGATCATCGATCTCGACCTGCTGTTCTTCGACAAGGAGGTGATCGCTTCGCGCCATCTGCAGGTGCCCCATCCGCGCCTCCATGAGCGGCGCTTCGTGCTGGTGCCGATGAGCGAGCTGGCGCCGGCGCTCACCCATCCCACCCTCAACCATTCGATCTCGGAGCTGCTGGCGGCGCTGAAGGCGCCCGGACGGGTCACCCTGATGCGCGCGGAGCTGCTGCGCCCGCAGCCAGCTCGACGCGAGGTCGTCACGCGCTGACGTTCTTTGCGGCGCGCCACTCAGCAGAAGATCGAGTAGCGTCGTAAGCTTCGACGGCGCGGTCAGTTGGCGGCGGCGCGCTCGGAAATCAGCTTGTCGAGCTCGATTCGCAGCCGGGCGAGCACCTTGTCGTAGGCGAAGTTGCCGAGCTTGGTGTCTTTCTTCTTGAGGTTGACCGTGGTCGGGCCGCACCACAGCCCGAGGTCGGCGTCGTCGGTCTCGCCGGGCCCATTGACCCGGCAGCCCATCACCGCGATCGTGATCCGATGCGCCGCGGCGTAGACCGTCATGTCCTTCACCGCCTGCGCCAGCTCGACGAACTTCTCGTTCTCGACCCGCGAGCACGACGGGCATGAGATGATATTCATCCCCTTGCCGAAATCCGGCACCGAGATGAAGCGGCCGGCGGCGACGTCGCGCAGAATCTGAAAGCCGACCTCGACCTCTTCGTGCTTGCGCTCGTGCGGCAGCGTCAGCGAGACCCGGACCGTCGCGCCGATACCCTCGGCCAGCAGCTTCTCGAAGGCGAGCCGGGTCTTGATAATCCCGTCGGGCGGCAATCCCGCCTCGGTGACGCCGAGATGGAGCGGCACGTCGGGGCGACGCGCGGCGAAGCGCCGGTTGCCCTCCAGGACCCTGGCCGGATCGGAATCCTTGAGCGACACGACGAACCGATCGAAGCCGTACGAGTCCATCATTTCGCAGTGCCAGACGGCCGATTCGACCATCGCCGCCATCTGATCGCCGGCATACTTCTCGAGAAAAGCCGGCGCCACCGAGCCGCAGTTGACGCCGATCCGGATCGCGAGGTCGTGATCGCGCGCCACCGCCGCCAGCCATCGCACCTTGTCGGGAATCGATTTGGCTTTCTCGATATGGTGGAGATGGCCGGGGTTGTAGCGAAGCTTGTCGACGTGCGGCGCGACCTTGTCGGCGATCCGGTAGTTCTCCTGCAAATCGACCGACAGGTTGACGCCGCGGGTCTGCGCGCGAATCTCCTTGAGCGCGGCGACTTCCTTTTCGCTGTCGAGCGCCAGGCGCACCACGCCGGCGCCGGCGCCGGCCAGTTGATGGACCTGCGCGACGGTCGCCTCGATATCCATGGTCTTGGTCGCACACATCGATTGCACGACCACCGGCGCGCCGCCGCCGACGACGGTGCCGCCGACCTTGACCGCCCGCGTTGTGGGAGCCGTCGATCCGCTGTGCGTCATTGCGCGATCCGTCTACTTCTTGTGGCCTTGCGCGTGCTCGGCCGACAGGCCGAAAGCGATTCCCGAATGAGTGAAGGCGCCGCCGGCGCGAATTTCCATCGCCACCAGCACCGCCTCGGCGATCTCCTCGTCACTGGCGCCGAGATCCTTGGCGGCATTGACATGCACGTCGATACACCACGGACATTGCGTGGTATGGGCAACGCCGATCGCGATCAGCTGTTTGATCTTGTTGGGCAGCGCCTCGTCCTTGAAGACCGACTGGCTGAACTCCATAAACTTGTTGTAGGCGTCAGGCTTGAGCTCGCGCAGCTTGCGAACGTTTTTCAGATTACTGCGCTCATAGAAGTTGTCCATCGTCGCCTCCTTGGCGAAGATCGCCGGGCCGTTCACGATCGGGATAGCCGACTATCATAGCAGAATCCGGCGGGCTGCGACCATTTTCTGCCCCTTGCTTCGATTCTTGTTTATTTCCGGCCAGTTAGCGGCCATTTTCAATTCGATCGCGGTCTTCATTGACTAGTTTTGGGGCGCCCTCGTAAGATTGCCGACAATCTTACTGTAAAGGGCTTCTTCGTCATGCGCATGATCGTCCCTCCAGTCATCAGCCGGCGTGAAATTGATCGCAACTTTTCGCTTTTCTTTCGGCTTCACCGCCTGTCGGCTTTCAAACGCGCAGTCTCTGATCTGTGCCGTTTCTACGGGGTGCGGCAGCCGCGAATCCAATGGTTCGAGTATATCGATTGGGGCAAGACCGCCGGCCGCACCTACGAAGATGGCCGGATCCATCTGGTGCATCCCGAAAACTGGAAGCGCGGGCGGATCTACAACCGGGAGCGGATGTGGATCCAGATGGTCTACCATGAGATGGGCCACTACCTGCTGTGGACCGACGCCGAGCGCAAGGCCGACGCCTTCATGCGCCGGATGGTCAACGGTCTGCGCCGCGCCGCCCGCCGCGCCGCCGCCGCTGCCCCGCGCTCGCGGGTAGCCGTGGCGCGCCGCCGTCGCGCGACACCGTCGACGATTCGCGGCCGCCGCCGGATCGCGCGCGCGTCGTAGCGCTGATCTATCGGCGCTGGTCTATAATAGATCGCGATGGCGACCCGAGGAGCATCCGAGCCCCGCAAACCGAACGTCGAGAACCGATGGTGGGTCGAGACCGCCGTCAAGCGCAAGAAGCCGCCGCCGCAGAAGGCCGGCGACCAGGCGGCCGACGCGGCTGACAAGCCCGAAGCCGAGCTGCCGCAATTGCCGGTGGCGATGGGCTTTTACGAATCGGCCCGCGACTACGACCAGGAACGCGCCAAGGACGACCTGACCGACAACAACCTGCGTATCGCGCGCGAGGCGAATCCCGAGCCGGGACAGTGGGTGCAGGTCTCGATGACCCCCGAGCATTACTCGCCCAAGCTGGTCCAGCGTATCAAGGACGAGTTCCGGCTGCCGCGCGAGGCGCGCGGCGTGCTGCTCGACCATGGCCGGCTGGTGCGGTTGCTGGTCTGCGGTCCGCAGCTCGAAGACTGGATGATCGACGTGACGCTCAGCGAAGAGCCGTCGGTCGACGTTTATGTCTGGAGCACGATGTACCGCGAGCGGCTGTTCCGCCGCGCCGAGGAGGCGCTCAAGCAGGCCCATCGCTGGGCGATCAATCTGATTCAGCATCCCCCCGACCAAAACGATCCGTTCCGCGGCGTCCTGCTGTAGAGGACGGCGCGCACGCGGCGGCGGGCGCTTGCGGCAGGCCCGCGTTCTGATAGATAGGCAAGTATCGCGAGGCGCATCGCACGACCGCGTCTCGCGCAACTGACGATAATCCGCAGGGAGAACGCCGATGGCTACATCAACCAAGCGACGGCCGGTGCTGCTGGTGGGAAGCGTTCCGCTCGGCTCGGCGGCTGAAGTGTTCGAGACAGCCGGCACGGCGCTGGGCGAGCTGGCGCGGCGTATCCCGGACGGCGAGACCGGCATCCGGCTGCTGTGGGTTGGATGCCAGGGCGAGGCTTTCCGCACCGCCAGCGGCCTGCACGTCGCGGCCGAGCGGCTGGTGCCGGGGGTTCCGCCGTTCCCGCTCTATGGAATCAAGCCGGGGGTGGCGGCGGCGGATGTCAAGCTCGGATCGCTCGGCTACGCCACGGCGGCGATTCAATCCTACGAGGATTTCAAACGGCTGCGCGAGGCCGGCAAGGTGCATCGCACGACCCGGCTCCAGATCAGCCTGCCAACGCCGTTCGCGGTCGCTTACAGCTTCAGCGAACGCTCGGCGTTTCCGGCGCTATGGGAAATCTACGAGCGCCAGATGATGGCGGAGGTCGATGAGATCGCTCGCGCGATACCGAATCGCGATCTCGCAATCCAATGGGACATCGCGCCCGAGATGATCGAGTACGACACCATCTCGGAGCGCTCCGATGCGATCCGGCAGGTCTTCGGTTCCGGCGTGCCAGCGGACCAACTGCTGGCCGCGATCGTGCGGGTCGCCGACCACGTCCCGGCGGAGATCGAACTGGGGCTGCATCTTTGCTATGGCGACCCGGGCCATAAGCACGTGGTCGAGCCCAAGCACACCGGGCCGGCGGTCGAGATGGCCAACCGGCTGTCGAGCGCGATTCGCCGCCCGATCAACTGGATTCATCTGCCGGTGCCGCGCGGGCGCGACGATGACGCCTACTTCGCGCCGCTCGGCGGGCTCAAGCTCAAGCCGGGGACCGAGCTCTATCTCGGCCTGGTTCATTTCACCGACGGCCTCGACGGTGCACGACGCCGGCTGGCGGCGGCCCGGCGCGTCGTCACGGAGTTCGGGGTCGCCACGGAATGCGGACTCGGCCGGCGCAGCCCGGGAACCATCCCGGGGCTGCTCGCACTGCATCGCGAGGTAGCCGAGCTCGCCTAGCGCGCTCTGTCTGGCGCGCGGCCGATCGCCAGGTGCACGCCGTTGGAGGCCGACCATTTCTAATGGCGGCCGATCAGGGTGAGGACGTGGCTCAAATCGATTTGACTTAGCCCTGCCGATAAAAAAACCGCTGCCGAAAAAAAAGTGACGGCTGCCATGGCGTATGCCACGGTCAACTGCTGGTTATGGTCATGCCTGATTGTCAGGTAGACGCAAAACACCCCCGCCAGCAGGGGAGCCATGCTGACCTGGATCCCCTGCGCCTGAAGGTAGGCAAGCATTGTCTGGGCGATACTTACCTGTGTCATACGATCGACCCCGGCGCCGAAGCGCGTTTCGCCTGCAGACCGTCCGCGATTGCCGAATCGCCATGTACACCGCAGGAGGCTGCTCTGACCTGTTTATTATTCGGTATATCCAATCCTAGTATAATTTATCTTTATGATGCTATTATAACTTATATTGATTAGCCGGGCAGGCCCGGTCAAGGGTCGACAGGGCCGGATCGATACAAAATCCGGGGCATCAATGGCCGGGATATATGGTCTGCGGGGTGCGAAAAGCGCGGCTCAGGAATATTTGCAATGGATGTAAAAGGCCGTTATAGTCACCTCCTGTTGTTAAAGGATAGAGTTGCGTGCGTTTGCGCGGTAGATCGTGGCGCCTGAAAGTGGTGTGGTTTGAGGGGCTGGTGTCTGATCAGGCGAGCAGTAAGGGTCCGACAGACCGACTCCTTGAGAGGCGAAGCATATGAACAGGAAATCGAACCGCTCACGAGGACAGATCGCTGTCATCCTGGCAGTCGTGTTACCGGTGGTAGTAGGTGTGGTCGCCTTGGGCGCCGACTTTGCCGTGATGTACTTCAACTGGGTGCAGTTGCAGAAGGCGGCCGACTCCGCCGCGCTGGCCGGCGCCGGCTACCTGCCTAACGATACAAACGGTGCGAAGAACGCGGCGATTACGTACGCGAAATTGAATGGTGAGCCCAGCGATCCCGCTCCCACTGTCACGGTCGATGGCTCGGCCTTTCCGACCTGGGTTCAGGTCCAGCTGTCGCGGCAGGTGCCTTACTCTTTTGGCCGCGCGCTCGGACTCACCACCGCGACGCTCAACGTGACGGCCAAGGCCGGCATCACCTCGGTCAACGGCACCTACGGAGGCAGCCATACCCTGCCGCTGTGGATCGATTGTCCCGCGGGCCTGAGCACTTGCCCCGGAGCAACGGGCACTCAAATCACGCTCGGCAACACGGTGTACGGTCCGGGAAATTGGGGGCTCTTGCAGCTCCCCGGCATGGCTAACAGCAACGGCAAACCGTACTTCGAGAACATCGTTAGCAATGGCTGGTCCTCGAACAATCCCGCCAATGTTGTGGTCGCCGATCCTACTGGGACTCCCGGTTGCGCGCCGGGACCGAGCTGCGTTCAGGTGGACACCGGCAACGCCTCGCTTCAGGGAGCAGCGGCGGGCGTCCAGGCCCGGATAAATCAGGGTTTGTCGCAGTACCCGGGCGATTCCGCCACCAGCTTCGATCCGAATAATCCGCGAGTGGTGGAAATTCCGATCGTTAACTCCACCGGCGTGACTGGTGGTAGCTCGTCGGTCCCGATACTGGGCTTCGCCGAGGTCTGGATCAACAGCGTCGTCGGGAGCACCATGACATTCACGTTCATCACGTCGAACAGCCCTGGCGGTGTACCCGGCGGGACCAGCACGACCTGCACGCCAGGGAACAGTGGTCCCTGCCTGGTGGTGCTCGAGCAGTAACCGTCCGGTCCTCCCGCACTCCAACTGATTGATTAACTGCCGATCCCCGGACCACCGGGGATCGGCAGTTTTGCTTCCCGACCACGCGCCGGGATTTTCCTACCGTCCGCTCCCTTCGATCGTTGCAGACCTGCAACAGCTTCCCGCGCCAAGATTCCTTTCCCGACGATAAAGCATCACATAATCCGTCTTGTCTCGTCTTTGCGATGGCATAGAACCTGCTGAACGCTGGATCAGGCAAGAATGCTGCAATACCCGTGCGGCAGAAGGACTATATGAGACGCAAAAGTAAAGGCCAGACCATAGTTGTGATTGCCCTGGTGATGCCGGTGTTGTTGGGCGCGATTGCGTTAGGCACCGACGTCGCGATCTTTTACTTCAACTGGGTGCAGTTGCAGAAGGCGGCCGACGCCGCCGTGCTGGCGGGAGCCAATTATCTGCCCGACAATTCCACCCAAGCCATCACCACCGCCAATCAGTACGCCCAAAGCGACGGGGCCAAGGCGGCTGAAATTACCTCGACCACCGTCACTCCGGATGATCTCACGATCACCATCAATCTGCACCGCACGGTACCCTACTATTTCGCCAAGGTGCTGGGCCTGAGCAACGGCACCGTCGCCGTAACTGCGTCGGCCGGGCCGCCCTACGCGCCGACTACGGTCAACGCCAGCTCGCCGGGGCAGGCGGCATCGATCGGGGACACCAATGGGACGGTCGGTAATTACTGCGACAGCAGTGGCACCAATATCAGTAGCGGCGGCGTCGGCGGCTGCGGGCTGATTCCGATCGGATTGGATTCCAACACGGTTTACAAGAACGGCAATTCGATAACCCTGCAGCAGGGCCAGGTCGGGCCGGGCAACTGGGACTTGCTGGCGCTCGGCGGCGTCGGCGGCAACAATCTCCGAACCAGAATCGCCGATGGCTACGGCGGCATGGTCAGCGTGAACGACTGGGTCACCACCGAACCGGGCCAGAAAGTCGGCCCCGTTGACCAGGGTTTTCAGGATCGGCTGGCGCTCGCGATGACCACGGATCCGACCGGCACCTTCTTAAATCACTCGCTGAACAATCCGCGGGTGCTGGTGGTGCCGGTGGTCAACTGGGAGGGTCAAAACGGTCGCAAGCAGGTGCAGGTGACGGCCTTCGCCACGCTATGGCTCGACAGCTACAGCGGCGGGAACGTGACCGTGCACTTCATCAGCCAGGTCGTAGCCGACAGCTTCGGCAGCCCGGGCGCCACTTCCTTCGGCGGACGCGGCGTGCCGTTCCTGAAGAATTAAGGCGTCCTGATGTGAACGCGATGGTAGCGGAATAGGACGGCAGGAGGAGGGAGGCCCACTTACTATGACTACGGATGATAGACACGGTGCGAGAGAACGGATGGCAACTGCTTCCAGGTTTCGGCGGGTAGTGGCCGGTGCCGGCCGCGCCCAGGCGGCGGTGGAATTCGCGATTATCCTGACGGTCGCCTTGATCGTGCTGGTGGTCGGCGTGCAGTTCGCGATCATCGGCGAAGCGGCCCTTGCGCTGGGCCAGGCGAATTACCAGGGCGCGCGCTGGGCGGCGGTCAACGCCACCAGTTACACCCAGGCGGGGGTTCAGAGTTACATGGTGTCGGTGGCGTCGCCGACCATCGGCGCCAACAACGGCAGCTATCTCACCACCACCCTGAGTCCCTCTTCACCCTGCACCTTCGGCGCCACGGTGACGGTTTCGGTCAGTTTCAACGCTGCGCATTTGATCGCGGTGCCCAATCCATTTTTGGGTATCAAGTTTCCAACCACGCTGACCAATTCCGAGTCAGCGTTTTGCGAAGGCTAATAAAGGGGAAGAGAGAAATGAAGATGAAATCGCTTCGCTTGTTGCCGGGTATCGTTGTTGCTCTGTGCCTGAGCGGCGTGCCGCAAGCTATCGCCACGAGCAGCGCGACCGTGAAGGTCACCAATAGCACCTCCTATACGATGGTCGCCTTCTATGCTTCGAGCAGCGACAGCACGTCGTGGGACACCAACGACAACCTAATCGCCGGACAGACGCTGGCGCCTGGTCAGCAGGCCACGATCAATATCGGTACTCCGACCACGGACTGCACCTATGATCTGATGGCGGTGTTGAACGGGGCGAGCCAGTACGCCTACACCTACTCCGTCAATCCGTGCAGCGGCGGCAGCTGGACGATCACTCAGCAATAGATAGCGCCGGAAACTTGACTTCGTCGGCGAAGCGGAAATAAGTGAACCTGTGGTTTCGCCGCGACATTCATGGTTCGGTCCGAAGGCTCTGAGCATTGCGGTTGTAACTACTTTCGCGGCAGTCATGGTCGTTCACTCCATGGCTGCCGCGGTTTACTATGCTACCAACTCCACCTCACTGCAGGTGGTGGCCGAGAACGCGGTCCGAAGCGGAGCTCGCTACCTGCCCAGGGAACCGGCGGCCGCGGTACGGATGGTGGTCAGCTACGCGGAGCACGACGGGATCGCGCCGGATGAAATCGTCCTGACTACGGTTGCCACCGACGACCGGGCGATAACTCTGTCGCTGCGCCGCAGGGTCCCCTGGTATATCGGCTTCATGGCCTTCGGCTTGCCCCACGCTGAGATACGGGTGACGGCCTCGGCGCGAAAAGAGCCCCGCCCGACCGTCCGCTTTCTCGCTTAAGTTCCGCCCCCGGACTTCCCCGCCCGGCTGACGCTCAGAAAATCGTCGGGCCCGCTCGCCGGCTTGAACCAGCTTGCTTGATTTGAATCGCCGGGTAAGCCACTCCTTCGTACAGGCGCGCCGCGGCGCGCGCCGGCGGGGAGCGGTGAGATGAAAATCGATGACGCGGTCAATATCGAGGACCTGCGCCGGATGGCCCGGCGGCGCTTGCCGCGTATCGCCTTCGATTACGTCGAGGGTGGCGTCGACGACGAGCGCTGCCTGATACGCAACGAAGCGGCGTTCGCGCGCTATCCACTGCTGCCGCGCTACCTGGTCGATGTCGCCAAGCGCGATCAGTCCGCGATGCTGTTCGAGCGCAAGTACGCGAGCCCTTTCGGTATCGCGCCGACCGGGCTGGCGGGCCTGTTTCGCACTGGCGCCGATCTGATGCTGGCCGAGGCCGCCGCCGCCGCCGACCTGCCGTTCGTGATGTCGGGGGCCAGCACCGCCTCGCTCGAGGATGCCGCACGCGTCGCCCCGGCCCATGCCTGGTATCAACTATATTGTGCGCGCGACCCGAAGATTTCCGAGGATATGATCCGGCGGGCGCGCGATGCCGGTCTGGGGGCGCTGGTGCTGACGGTCGATATCCCCGTCAACGCCAAGCGCGAGCGCAACCTGCGCAACGGCTTCTCGCTACCGCTGCATCTGAAAGCGCGGGTTATCGCCGAGGCGCTCACCCATCCGGCCTGGCTCGCCGAGTATTTGCGCCACGGGATGCCGCAGTTCGACAACTGGACGCCCTACGTGCACGACGGCGGCAATACCAACGCTTTCTTCGCCCGCCAGACTCCAGCCACGGTGACCTGGCGGGACCTCGAAACTTTCCGGCGCCTGTGGCCGCGCCATCTGGTGATCAAGGGCATCCTGCATCCCGATGACGCGGCGCGCGCGGTGCAGGCGGGCGTCGACGGCATCTGGGTCTCGAATCACGGCGGCCGGCAACTCGATCGCGCGCCGGCCGCGCTCGACGCGCTCGCCGCCATCCGCGCCGCGGTCGGCGGCCGGACCACGCTGATGCTCGACGGCGGGGTGCGGCGCGGCGCCGATATCGTCACCGCGCTCTGCCTGGGCGCGCAATTCGTCTTCGTCGGCCGGGCAACGCTCTACGGCGCCGCCGCCGGCGGGCTTCCCGGCGTACGCCGCGCGATCAAAATCCTGCGCGATGAGATCGATCGGGTGATGGCGCAGATCGGCTGCCCGAGCCTCTCCCAGCTCGACGCGAACTGCCTGATGACGGGAAACGCCGGACGCCCGACAACCTGACGCGCGCGGCGTCCGCTCAGATCGAAACGGCCGCGGCCGAGGGAGTTACCCTCAACCGCGGCCGTGCTTGTCAGTCCGCCTGATCCACGACGCGGAATATCGTCACGGCGTGATGTGATCGAGGAATTTCTCCGGCGCGCGCTCGCCCCATTGCGAGTTCAGCCCTTCCTCGGCGCTCAACAGGTTCGATCCGTTGGCCGCGTTCAGCCGGTCGCTGTCGGCCCAATGCTCGTGCACGCGACCCCATGGATCGGCCCAGTAATCGTACACCTGGCTGCCGAGGATATGGCGGCCGACGCCCCACATGTGCTCGTACTTGCCGAGCCGCGTCAGGAACTCGTGATCGACGAACACCGCGTCGATATCGGGCACCTCGAACGACAGATGGTTGAGGCCCGCCTTCTTGTGATTCATGCAGAAGAAGACGTGATGATCGACGAAGGTGTCGCCGCGATCGCAGCGGTTGAAAGAGGCAATGATGTTGTCCTTCTTGCCGACGTAGATATCGTCCGACGAGATGAAGCCGAGATGCTCGCGGAACCACTTCAGGGTCTCCGCCAGCTTCGGCGTGCCCATCACGCCGTGGGCGATGCGCTTGATCGGCGTCGGCCCCTTGGTCACGCGCATCAGGCGCCCGGCCCGGCGCAACGGCTCGTCGCCCGAGTTGGTCGGGTCGCGATGCACCTCAATCGGCGCGAGCTGCTGGATGCCCCACACCACCTCGAGCTGGTAGCCGTTGGGCTCCGTCAGCCGCACCCGCTTGCCGCCGCCGGGCTCGTCGATATTTTCGACTTCGGAAGCGCCCGGCGCCTTGGCGATCTTCTTCAAATCGTCCTCGCTGGCCGCATAGTAGGCCAGTCCGATAAAACCCGGATCGCCCTTCTCGGTCACGTGGATATGATGCGGCGCATCCGAGCCGCGCATATAGAGCGCGTTCTTGGTCCGCTCCACCTTGATGAACCCGAAGTTGGTTAAGAACTCCTCCTGGATATCCAGGTCGGGCGAGCGCAGCCGCCCATAAGCAATATCAGTCACTTTGATAAACGCCATTGCGATGCCCTCCGAACGTAGTTCAGCTTTAATTTTTGCACTTTTTCAGGCCAGATGCTGTCGCAGAAACGCGAGCATCTTGGGCCACAGCTCGAACGCCGCCTTTTCGCGATAACGGTCGGGCCGCTGGTCGGCGAAGAAGGCGTGGCCGGCGTTGGCGAAGCTCTCGATCGTGACCAGGCTGAGCTTGCCCTCGCGCTCCAGGCGCGATCGCAATTCCGCCGCGTGCGCCGGCGACGGATTCTGATCCTCGGCGCCGAACACCGCGTAAACCGGCCGTTTGAGGTTTTTTACCAAATCGACCACCGGCACCGGATGAAGCTTGCTGACGCCGGTGTCGGCGGTTATCGAGCCGCCCCAGCAATCGACCGCCGCGTCGACCCGCTCGCTGCTGACGGCCAGCAGCAGCGCCGAGCGTCCGCCCATACAGAAGCCGACCGCGCCGACCTTGCCGTTGCAGACCGGCAGGCTGCGCAGCAGGGCCGCGCCGTTGTCGAGATCGCGCACCGTCAGCCGATCGTCGAGCTGCGCGGCGCGCTCGCGGGCGCGCGATTCGTCGCTGCCGAGCTCGATACGGCTGAAAGCGTCGGGCACCAGCACCACGAAGCCGGCATTGGCGAAGCGCCGGGCGACGTCACGCGCGTGATCGCTGACGCCGAAGATGTCGTGAAGGATCATCAGGCCCGGATACTTGCCGTTCTCGCGCGGGCGAGCCAGGTACCCGGCGATACGGGCGCCCTCGCTGGTGTAGCTGACCTCCTGCGTGGCCAGCAGTTCCGGGCGTTCAACTTGACCAGCTACCGCTGCCATCCCGCGATGCCTCCTGAATCAAAACCGCCCGCCCGTCTTTTCGGCGAGCGAGGAAATGTCTGACTACCTGCTTATACTCTCACCGCGGAAGCGACCGCCAGAGTCGGGAACTGCCCCGGGACGGCGCTCCGGCTTAGCGGATACCCACGAACTTGTGAGCCTGCAGGCTCAGCCGCCAGCGCGGATGATCCATACAATAGCGCGCCGCCGCGGCCAGGTTCGCGCTCAGCGCACAACCGTCCATCGCCTGCAGGTACAGATGCTTGAAGTCGAGTTCATCGAGCGGCAGCTCTTCGGGCCTCAGGCCCGCCTGCGGGAAGACCAGTTTCAATTCATCGCCGCTTTTCTGGACCAGCGGCGCGCCGGCCTTGGGACTGACGCAGATCCAGTCGATTTCCGGAATCGCGACCGCCATCGTGCCGTTGGTCTCGATCGCGACCTCGAACCCGCTGCGGCGCAGCGCGCGGACGAAATCGCGGTCGATCTGAAGCAGCGGCTCGCCGCCGGTCAGCACCGCGAAGCGGCAGCCGCGGCCGCCATCCTCGCCGGCGACGGCTGCGACCAGGGCGTCGAGGGTGTAGTCAGTACCGCCGAGGAAATCCGTGTCGCACCATTGCGAGCATGAGCCCGGACCGCGCGATCGATCTTCTAGCCGCCCTGACCATAGGTTGCAGCCGGCGAAGCGGCAGAAGATCGCGGCGCGGCCGGCGTTCGCCCCCTCGCCCTGGAGCGAGTGGAAAATCTCTTTCACGCGGTAGCTCTTGGCCATGGCAGTTCACGAAGCTTATCGCCAAACAGCATAGCACTGCGGCCCGGTCGTTCGCTCGCGGCCTCGCCAGCGGCCCGGCCCGCGGCGATTCCGTGCTCCCGCTGACACCGGGCAGGAGGCAGAAAAACAAAGGGGCGCAGCCGGACATTCCGGCTGCGCCCCTTCCACGATTTGCGGGTGAACTGACTACCAGCGATCGCGCTGACCGCCACCGCCACCGCCGCGACGGCCACCGCCGCCGCCGCCCGGACCGGTGCTCTCGCGCGCATGGTCAATCTTGATCGTGCGGCCCTTGAAGTCAGTGCCGTTAAGGCTCTGTACCGCCTTCTCTGCAGATTCCTCGTCGGCCATCTCGACAAACCCGAATCCGCGGGATTGTCCGGAGAACTTGTCGCTGACCACGACGGCCTTCTCGACCGTCCCGACCCGGGAGAAGTACTCGCTGAGGTCATCCCCGGTAACCGAAAACGGCAGGTTACCTACATACAGCTTGCTGGGCATCAAAAGCCCTCCTCATGAAATTGTCGATCGTCAGAAGCTCTCAGGGCAAGAAACCTGCGAATCTAAAAAAAGGCGGGTAAGACATCCTGCGGCATCGAGCTGACCTCGGCGAGCATAACGCGGCATCAAAATCATGTAAAGGCGAACTGCCCAAAGCTGCGATTCGATGAAGTAATAAAGCGTGCATGGTGCGGTGCAGCGATGCCGGCGAATCATTGCGCGCATAAAAGCGGCCATGACTGAGTAACACCAGCCCAAAGCGGCCGTGTGGAGCAATCAACACCGGCGCGAGACCCGGCGCCCGATCGCGGACCATCGCCCACACCTGACCCGGCACCAGCACGTAGCCGGGCGGTGCGTCGCCGAGCCGGCCGTGGATCGGCGTGACGTAACGATCGAGATAAAAGACCAGCGGGGCGAGGTCCGCTCTGAACCCGTAGGCGTACAGCGGCTCGCGCGGCCCGACCGTGCGATCGATCATGGTCGCCGCGGCCCGATATGACTGGCCCGCGCATTCACGCTGCTCGTGCCATGGAATGTAGAGGAAGTTGAAGATCACCATGCTCGCGCAGGCGATCGCGAGGGCGGCGCGGGCGAAGCGTCCCGCAAACCGCTCGCCCAGCGACTCGAACCACCACGCGATCATCACCGCCGAGGCCGGCCACAGCGGCAGCAGATAGGAGCGACGTTTGTAGGCCGCGAGCGAGAAGAACACCACGGTTACGATCCAGAAGATGGCGAGCAGGCGCAGCGCGTCGCGCCGGCGCGCGGCCGCCTCCAGTGCGGCCGGTTCGGCCGCGACGTCGGTCGCCGGCTGGCGCACGCGCAGCGCAAAGAACATCGCGAACGGCGCGATCAGGCTGAGCGGCCCGGAGTTGAGCAGCAGCGGCTTGAGGTAATACCACGGCGGCATCGCACCGAGCGTGCCGATAAAGCGCCCGAAATTCTCGCTGCTGAGCTGGCGGTTCAGAAAGCTGTAGCGGCCGGCGAAGAAGCAGGCCAGATACCAGCTCGCGCCGATCGCGATCGCGAGCACGGCGGGTCCGGGGATGAACCAGCTCCAGAGCTCGCCGAAGCGGCGTTCGGAGACCATGAAGATCGCGATCGCCAGCCCCGGCAGCAGCATCCCGACCGGTCCCTTCGCGAGCACCGCCGCTCCCAACGCCGCCGCGAACAGATATCGCAAAGGCCACGCGCCCCGCGCCGGCGGCCGGCCCCGCGCCGGCATCCACCATAGAAAGCTCAGCAGCGCCAGGGCTTCGCAGCAGGTGAGCACCATGTCGACACGGCCCATCCGCGCGATTTCGATGAATTGATACGAACCGGCGAGCACCAGGCCGGCGAGCAATCCCGCCCCCGCACCAAAGCGGCCCATCGCGAAGGCCATCACCAGGATCGCGGTCGCGAGGGCATAGAGCACCGACGGCAGGCGCAGGTTGAAGGCGGTGACCCGATGGATCCCGAACAGGCGATCGATCGCGAGCGCCGTCCAGTGAAATAGCGGCGGCTTGTACATCGGGGTTCCGCCCTGCCCGGTCGGAAACAGCACCTGGCCACGTTCGACCATGTCCTGCACGAAGACGCCTTCGATCGCCTCGTTGGTGCCGCAGACGTCTGCGCCGCAAAATCCGCTGCGCATGAAGCGCACCACCGGATTGGCGACCGCGACCTCGCACGGCCCCGAGCCGAGCTGATGCAGCGTGATCATCAGGATCACCAGCAGCAGCGAGAAGATGGCCGGGATTTGCAGCCGGTGCGGGATAGCGGTCGTGCCAGTGGTCGGCGGCGCAGTCATCGCGAGCCTCTCAGGCGAGCTCGAAGCGGAAGATATTGAGGCGTTCGCGCCGGCCGCGGTCGTAGCCGCGCCATTTGGCCGCGGGAACCTCGGCCGACGTGATGCGACGAAACTTCAGGCGGGCGAAGAAGCGGCCCGCCCGCTCCTCGCTGGTGCAGGCAAAGGCGTAGCGCAGGCCACGCGAGCGCGCCTCGTTGAGAACCTCCTTGACCAGTTCCGCTGCCACCCCTTCGCCGACGAAGCGGGTGAGCGTATAGAGCGCGGTGATTTCGCCGGCGCGTTCGCGCCGGTAGGGCTCGGTCAGCAGCGAGCAGACCCCGGCCAGATGCTCGTCGCCGACCCGATAGCCGAAGCATGATGGCAGCAGTGCGGCGCGTTCCTGGGGCGAGCGCGGCAGCAGCACGCCCTCGCTCTGGCCGCGTTCGATAAGCGCCTCGACCTCCTCGAAGTCATCGATCGAGATCGGCCGCACCGAACCGTACTGGCGCTCGGTCAACAAGGTGCCGGTGCCGACGAAGCTCAACAGCTCCTCGTATACGCCGCGCGGCGAAGCCAGGTTGACCGAGCCGACGCCGTCGCCCAGGGCGCGGGCGGCGGCACGCAGGATTCCGCGGCGCAGCGCCGAGCGCTCGCGCCTGAGCATCCGCGGGATGCGGCGCAGCTCGAGGAATGAAAGTCGTTGCCCGTCGCGCTCGGTGAGTCCGCCCTGGCGATCGAGCAGGATCAGCTTGAAGACCCGCAGCCGGCTGGCGAGCTCCTGGGCGAAGATCGTCAGGTCCGCCGGATCCTTGGCCGCCACGCCCGCGACCACGATCGATCCGGCGCGCAACTCCTGCCAGATGGCGGCCACGGCCGCATCGGGCGGATAGGGACGTGAGCGCAAGCCGCGCGCCGGATCGAACACCGGCGGCGCTCCTGCCGGCGCCATCCGGCCCATCCGCGCCAGGATCTTCGCCATCGCCTGATGCGAGACGATCACGATGCAGCGGACGTGGTTGCGCCGGAGCTCGCGCAAGGTGCGGAGCAGCGAATGGAGATCGGGGGCGCTTTCGCCGGCCGGCGGGATCAGCGCGAACAGCAGACTCTTGCCGTAGAATTCCTCGAGATAGAAGGTCTTCTCGGTGAATTCGGCGCGCATGGCGCGCTGGGCGTAAGCTACGGCCATGTTAGCGGCTGTCACACCTGAAGGCTGAAGCGATATGTAATGAACCGCGGCTGGCGTTCCGGATGGCTCGGCACCGGCTATGGCTTGGCGGCTCCGGAAGCCGTCGCCTCGGCGTGGGCGTGGATAGCGACCAGTCCGGGATGGCGTGAATCGACGATCTCCTTGAGCGTGGTCTGCGAGAACACCTTGAGCAGCACGCGCTGCCCTTCCTCCCATACCCGGTACATCCGGCAGGCCGGCTGCAGCGCGCAGATGCTGGAACCGTCGACGCAGATGTTGAGCGTGATGGGACCTTCGACCGCCTCGATGATGTCCTTGAAGGTCACCAGCTCGGGGTCCCGCGCCAGCTCATAGCCGCCGCCGGGGCCGCGATGGGAGCGTACCAGCCCGCCGCGCATCAGATCGCGAATCACTTTTTCCAGGAAATACTTCGGGATCTGCTCGCGCTCGGCGATTTCGATGCCGCGCGCCACTCCGCCCGGCCGGTCGGCAAGGTGAATCATGGCCCGCAGCGCATACTCGATTCTGCGCGGTATCTGCATCAGGCTCATGACTGACCTCCCGCCACGGCCGCGAGGCCCTGGCGTTCGCCCAAAATTCGCTCGACGTACTTGGCGATCATGTCGCTCTCGATATTAACCGGCGCGCCGGGTTGCCGATGGCCAAGCGTCGTCATCCTGAGGGTATGCGGGATCAGCGCGCAGCGAAAGCGCCTCCCGTCGATAGCGAAGACCGTGAGACTGACGCCGTCGATCGCCACCGATCCCTTCTCGATCAGATAGCGTGCCTGTTCGGCAGCAACCTCAAAGGTGAACAATCGCGAGTCGCCCTCGGGCTCGATCGCAACCACCCGGCCGACGCTGTCGACATGGCCGGAAACCAGATGGCCGCCGACCAGCTTGTCGAGCGTCAGGCAGCGCTCCAGGTTGACCGGGTCGCCCGCCGCGAGCCCGCCGAGCGTCGTGCGCCTGAGGGTCTCGGCCGAGACGTCCATCGCGATCGTGCCGCGGCCCTTCTTGATCACGGTCAGGCAGGCGCCATTGACCGCGATCGAGTCGCCAATCTTGAGGCGGCTCACCGGCAGGGCAGTGCGAATCGTGACGACCGCACCCTGTTCGGAGCCGCGCCGCGACTCAATCGTGCCAAGATCCTCGATGATGCCTGTGAACAATAGATTCTGCCCGCCGAATTTCGTTAAAAAACCAGAAAAATCATATCTTTTTGCCTACCGGGTCCGCAACTGCGGTCGCCGCGGCTTGCGCTGGCGCCGATGCGCGCCGAACTTGCCGCGCACCGGATAGCGTGCGGATAATCGCCGTGATGGGTACCATTCGTGAGCTGTCAGAAAAGCTGTTAAGCGGCGAGGCGTCGATTCGCGAGCATCACCCGTTTCTTCCCAGCGGCGAGCTCGAGGAGATTGCCGACGGCGTCGCCTTCTTTCATTGGTTCGCCAACTTCAGCGCGGTGAAAACCGCCGAGGGGCTGGTGATGGTCGACACCGGCATGACGGCGGGCGGCACCGACGTGGTCGCGATGCTGCGGCGCTACTCGCCGGCGCGGGTCAATAGCGCAATCTACACGCACGGCGACGTCGATCATGTGGCGGGTATGCACGCGATCGCATTGGAGGCGGGAAAGAACCGCGCCGCGCGTCCCCGCGTCGTCGGCCATCGCGCGATCGCAGCGCATCTCGATCGCTACCGCCGCACCGCGGCCTACGATCTCGCGGTCCATCGCCGCCAGTTCGCCAGCCGCGCCGCCGAGTGGCCCGCCGAATTTGTCTATCCCGACACCTATTTCGACCATCAGTTCAATCTCGCGGCCGGCAGCCATCGCTTCGAATGCCATTATGCGCGCGGCGCGACCGACGATTCCTGCTGGGTCTACCTGCCGCAAGGCAAGGTGCTGTTCGCCGGCGACTTCATAATCTGGGCCGCGCCCGCCGCCGGCAATCCGAGCGGCGCGCTCTGTTATGCGCGCGAGTGGGCCGAGGCCTTGCGCGCGATGGCCAAGAGCGGCGCCGAGGTGATGGTGCCGGGGCATGGCTTGCCGGTCTTTGGCGCGATTCGGATCCGCCAGGTGCTGAACGAAACCGCCGAGTATCTGCAGAGCATCTACGATCAGGCCCTCAAGCTGCTCAATGACGGCGCGCCGCTCGATATCGCGCTCAACGAAGTCACGCCGCCCGCGGCGCTCGCCGATCGTCCGTACCTTCGGGCGATCTATGACGAGCCCGAGTACATCGTGCGCAACGTCTACCGGCTGGAAGGGGGATGGTACGACGGCCGGCCTTCGCATCTGAAGCCCGCCACGATGGCCGAGCAGGGACAGGAGATAACCGCGCTGGCGGGCGGTACCAGTCAACTGGTGGCGCGCGCGATGAGCCGCTTCAACGCCGGCGATCTCAAGCTGGCGGCGCATCTGATCGATTGGGCGTACGCGGCGGCGCCCGACGATCCGGCGGTGAACCATGCGCGGATGCAGATGTACGGCACCCGCGCCGAACAATCGCAGGCGCTGATTACGCGCGGGGTCTTCAAGGCCGCGCAGCACGAGTCGGCGGCGAAGATCGGGCTGGCGGGCGCGGACGAAAAGAACTAGCCGCGGGCAGGCCCGACAACATCGTGCGCGCGCGCCTAATCCTGGCTATCGTGCGGGGCTTGCTTGCCGCGGCTCAGCTTGAAGATTTGCAACGATGACGTGATCAGACGCCATCCGGACGGGAACTCGATCGCGCCGGCGTCGAGGCGCGGCTCGGGCTCGATGATCACTTTTTTTCCGGCGTGCCATTGCACCAGCATCAGCTGATGGTTGAGCTGGCGGCCGGTGACCCGATCGATCGCGAAGCCGCCGAACAGCGTGGTGGTCCTGAGATCGGAGAACGCGGCGCGCAGCCGATTCTGATCGAGCGCGCCGGCGGCCTGCAACGCGGCGGTCGTCAGCAGCCCGGCGGCGTAGGCCTGCGCGGCCGGGTAATCGCAGCCCGCGTCGCCGTAGCGCTCGCGCATCCGGCGGCCGAACTCGGCCGAGGTCGGTCCCAGCTCCGCGCTGATCTCGGCCTCCTCTTCCCATTGGCTGGGGCCGACGATTCCTTCGGCATGCTCGCCCAGCTCGGCGCCGAACCCGATCACGCCGGCGGCGACGCAGGCCAGCACGGGGATGTTGAGGTCGACGACGGTGCGCATCACCTTGACGTCGTGACCGAAGCTGCCCGCCGCGACCAGCACGTTCACGCGGTTGCGAGTAATGGCGGCCAGCAGATGGGCGGGCGGATCGGCGGGATCGACGTCGCCGGTGAACTTGACCCGCACCCTGATGCCGCGGCGCCAGGCGATCCGATCGTTGCAGGCGTTTTCGAACCCGGCGGCGACCTCGCGGGCGAAAGTATTGCGCGCCGCGACGATCGCGACCCGCTTGCGAAGGAACTTCATCGTGCCGACCAGCCGCGCAAAGCCTTTTAGGTACTCGCTGGCCGGAGTCAGCACGCCGACCATCATCCGCAGCTTATGCTCATAGAGATCGTCGGCGGCGCCGCCATGGTTGACCATCACCAGGCCGGCCTGCTCGGCAATCGGGGCCGCGATCCTGACCAGCCGGCTCGAGTACGGTCCGAAGATCAGGTCGGCGCGGTTTTCGAAACACAGCGAGCGATAGATCTCGGCGCAGCGGGCGCGGTCGCTGCCATCGTCATGACAATCGAGCGCCAGTTCGTAATGATCGCCGCCCAGCGCCAGTCCGCCGCCGGCGTTGAGGTCGGCGACGAACAGCCGCAGCCCGGCTTCCGCCTGCCGCCCCATCGCGGCGTACGATCCGCTGAGCGAAAGACTAAGACCGATGGTCAGCTTGCCGCTCACGGCGTTCTCCCTTGAGCGCGCGCGATTTCGGCGATGCCGCCGCGAATCACCGCCTGCCCGTCGGGGTTGTAGGTTTCGAATGCATAGCGCGGACGCCCGGCGTGTTCCCCGTCGCTCCACACCAGGGTGTTGATCGTCTGCCCCGGAAAAACCGGGCGGGCGAAGCGCACGCGCAACAGTTTGAGCCGCGCCGGATCGCGATCGCACAGCCCGTCGACCATGACCCGCGCAACGAACGCCATCGTGCACAGCCCGTGCACGACGATCCCGGGCAAGCCGACCATCCTGGCGACGTTCTCATCGACGTGAATGGGATTGCGGTCGCCGGAGGCTTGCGCGTAGCGAACGGTCTGATCGCGGTCGATGGTCTGGCTGGTGACCAGCAGCGGCTCGCCGGCGGGCCGCGTGGGCTCGGCGGCTCCCGCAACCGGCGCGCTGCGCTCGCGCCGTGCGCCGCGGATGAAGATCCCGGTAATCGCGCGCAGCACCGGGTCGCGATGCTGGTTGTGCGCGGTGAGTTCGATATCGAGCGCCTCGCCGGTGGCGCGGGTCTCGATCAAAGCGATTCGCGAGCGCGAAGTGATCAGGTCGTCCGGCCGAATCGGGCCCGCGAACTCCATGTCCTGCTCGCCGTGCAGAAGCCGCATCACGTCCACGCCGACCTCGGGATCGCCGCTGGCGCGCAGCAGCGATTCCCAGGTCACGGTGACGCCGAACAGCGGCGGCGCGACGATACCGCCGGCGATCGCGGGATCGAGATAACGCGGATTGTCATCGTTGCAGGCCAGCGCGTAGTCGCGGATCGCCTCGCGCGTGACGCGCGTTTCGACCGCCGGGTATTCCCTGCCGATACAGCTCTTGTTGAGCGCCATGGCACTCCGATGCGATTAAGCCGCAACCGTCTCAGTCAAGCTCGCGTCCGCCGATAAACACCGCCTTCAATCTGAGTTCGCGGTCGAGCACGATCAGGTCCGCGCGACGGCCCGGCTCGATTTCGCCGCGGTCGGCGAGTCCCAGCAGCGCCGCCGGATTGGTCGCCGCCATCCGCGCCGCCTCACCGACGCTGACGCCGACCCGCTCGACCATCAGGCGCAGCCCGTCGACCATCGAGATGATACTCCCGGCCAGCGTGCCATTGGCAAGCCGCGCCGCGCCGTCTTTGGCCTCGATCCCGCCGCCGAGCGGCGCCCGGTCGGTGGTAAGTATGATCCCCGCCGCGCCGCGCGCCTTGACCGCCAGCCGGAGCATCGCCAGATGCACATGCACGCCATCGGGAATCACCGCCGCATAAGCCGGCGCGGACAGCATCGCGGCCGCGATACCAGGGTCGCGGTGATGCATCGGGCGCATCGCGTTGAACAGATGCGTGCCCATCCGCGCGCCCGCCGCGATCGCCTGGTCGGCTTGCTCCAGCGTCGCCTCGCTATGACCGAGCGATACCACGATACCGCGCCGGACCAAAGCGCTAATCGCGGCGCTGGCGCCCTTGAGTTCGGGCGCGAGCGTAATCAGCCGCAGCGCGGCGAGCTGCATCACCCGCTCGAGCGCCGCGCCGCTCGGCTCGAGGGTGCACGGGGGATGAATCCCGCGGCGCGCCGGCGAGATGAACGGTCCCTCCAGATGCATCCCCAGGATCGACGCGCCATCCGCAGCGCCAGCTTGTTGCGCGCGCGCAACGGCGATCGCGCGGTCGGCCGCCTCGATCTGTTCGAGCGGCGCGGTAATCACGGTCGGCAGGAAGGCAGTAGTGCCCTCGCGGGCGAGCAGGCGGGCGAGCTTGATGATTTCCCCGGCCGACGCGCCGGCGACGCTCAACTTGCCGGCGCCATTGACCTGGAGATCGATCGGCCCGGGCAGGATCTGATCGGTTGACGCTCCGGCAATCGCTTCGACCGATTCGACAGTCTCGGAGAAACTCACCCGGCCGGAACGGGTCGAGCCGTCGGGAAGCGCGATTAGCCCGGCCAGCCGCGTCATCGAAGCCGGAGACGCTTCAGTTGGCGCGGAACAGCTCGGCCAGCAGGCGCGAGAAACGCGGCAGGTAGATCATATCGAAGGTCTCCTCCTTGCCCGGGAACATCGCGACCGCCGCCCCCTTGAGTGCGAGCACATGCTCCCACGCCTGTTCGAGCGTCATCGAATCGTCCTGGGCGATGGTGGCGTAGGTGAGGTTGACCAGGAAGCGAAGTCGCCGGATGTTCCGGTTTTCTTCCTCGATCTTTGCCGCCCGTTCGTCTTGAGCCATAAGCAACTTTCCCCTGCAAACCGGCGGGCCAAAGCACAGTCCGCAGTATAGCATCCCTTGTCTGCAGGCGTGCCGGATGCCAACCTCGTGAGCATTGTGCCCCAGCAACCGCGGCTAAAAAGCAGCTTCATCTATCTGGCCAATGCGGTCAACGATCTGCGCGGCAATGTCGGCGTGCTGGCGCTGGTGCTGGCGCCGTTGGTGCTGATCGCCGCGCTGTGCCTGTTGCCCGACGCCATCAATCTGCAGGCGATCGTAGCGCGCCACTTCGGCGCCGGGATCCACACGGTGAGCCTCATCCCGGCGCAGGTACCATACACCCACGCCACCCCCGCCGAGCCGTTGCCGGTGCCGAACTGGGCGGTGCGGGTCCTGCAGATTGCCTCGATCCTCGTCACCTTGACGGTCAACCTGGTGGTGCTGTGCGCGCTCGATCGGATCCAGCGCGGCACCCGCGAGTCGGGTGCGATCGGCGAGGCGCTGGCGGTTTACCGTCGTTCGTTCGAGCTGCTGCCCGCCTTCTTCTGGATCGTGCTGCTGCAATTGCTGGCAATCGCGGTCGGCGTGGTGCTGCTGGTGATACCCGGGGTGCTGGCCTTTATCTGGGTCTACTTCGCGCAATACGCGCTGGTGCTCGATTCGCGGCGCAGCTGGCCGGCGCTGCTTTACAGTCGCGACCTGATGCGCGGACGGTTCTTCAAGGTTGCCGTCCGGGTGTTGGTTTTCCTGGCGGTATGGTCGGGATACAACGCCTGGGCGGGCGGGGCCTTCGTCGTCATCAGCCGCATCCTCGGCCCGGTCGGGGTGCTGACCGGCACGGTCGGCACGATCGTCTTCCTGATCGATCTTTTGGCGGTCGCGGTGGCCTACGCGACGGTCGCTTTCTTCATCGCCGCCGGCGCGCGGCTTTATCAGGATCTGGTCGCGTTCAACGACCAGCAGACAGCCGCCGCGCGTGAGATGGCCCCGCTCAAGACCGCGTCGCTCCCGCAGCAGGCCGAAGCCTAGCGTCAGTTTCCCGACGGGGTGCGTACCAGGCGCGAAAGCGCGCGGACCGCGACCTGCAATGCCGGCAGGCCGATACGCGGTATGCTGCGGACTTCGGCGAGCAGGCGCTCGAGCGCGCTGAACTCGCGCGGCCGCTCTTCACGAAGCCTCTTTATCGCCGCATCGTCGCTGTCGCGTGCGTCCAGCGCCAGGCAGCATAGCGCGATTCGCGCCGCAGCCAGCTCAATCGCGAGTTCCTGCGCCGCGCGCCGCTCCCAGCGGTCGCCGTCGACCGCCCCGAGCGCCGCTTCGAGCGTGGCGAAATCAAGCTCGGCGCTCAGCCGGAAGTAGGCCCGCGCCACGGTCGCCGCCGAAACCCCGCGCGCAAAGCTCAGGGAGAGGATGTTGAGCAGATGGTCGGCGAATTCCAGGCGCGTGAGATCGTGCGCGAGCCGTTCCTGCTGAACGGTGGTGCGCAGATCGCGATAGATGCGCTCGAAGCGCTCGCGCTCCGCCCCTACCAGGCACTCCTCGAATGATCCCGCCAGGTCGTCGAAGGCGGGCTTGAAGCGGCCGACGGTCTGGCCGATCGAGGGCGCCGTCTCGCGACTGGCAAGCGCCCACGCCGAAGCGCGCTCGGCGGCCTGCCCAAGGGCGAAGCAAGCGGCCACCTCGGCGTCGGCGCCGAGCCCCTGCGCCGCGTCGTGCAGGCGCTCGGTCCAGCCGCGCAAATCCAGCAGCCCGGCCGCGACCACCCAGCCCCGCACCGCCTCCTCCGCTTCCACGCCGTGGTCGCGCACCAGCTGGAACACGAACACCGAGCCCATCAGATCGACCAGCTCGTTCACCACGCGGGTCGCAGCCAGTTCACGGCGCAAGCGATGGCGCGGAATCTGGTCGGCGCAGCGCGCCGCGATCGGGCCCGGGAAGTAGGGGTGCACGAACGCTTCGATGAAATAAGGATCGTCGACGAAACTCGACTTCTCGAGCTGCGCGACCAGATCGATCTTGGTGTAGGCCGTGATTACCGCCAGCTCGGGGCGAGTCAGGCCGGTGAACACCGCGCGCCGTTCGTGCAGCGCCTCGGCGCTCGGCAGCGCCGGCTCGTGAGCGCGCAGCAGGCCGCGCTGATCGATCGCGCTCAGATGCTCGCGGTAGGCCTCGACCGCGGCGCGGCTGCGGATCTGCTCGAGGCTCAAGGCCAGCACCTGGTCGCGATTATCGCGCACCACGCTGTCGGCGACCTGGTCGGCCGCCGCGGCCAGCAGGCGGTTGCGTTGCTCGAGGCCGAGCGCCCCGCTGACCACCGCCGGCTGCATTAGGATCTTCAGGTTGACCTCGTGGTCGGAGCAATCGACGCCGGCCGAGTTGTCGATCGCGTCGGTGTTGATACGGCCGCCGCGCAACGCGTACTCGATTCGCGCCCGTTGCGTGAGTCCCAGGTTGCCGCCCTCGACCAGGATCTCGACGCGCAGCTCGCGCGCCGTTATCCGGCAGGCGTCGTTGGCATGGTCGGCGACCTGGGCGTCGGTTTCATCGGCGGCCCGCACGTAGGTGCCGATCCCGCCGTTGTACAGCAGGTCGACGTCGGCGCGCAGGATGGCGCGAATCAGCCCCTCGCTGTCGAGCGCCTCGGCCTCGCACTTGAGCGCCGCGCGCGCCTCGGAGCTGAGCTCGATGCGCTTGAGGCCGCGCTTGTAGACCCCGCCGCCGCGGCTCAGCAGGGCCGGGTCGTAATCCGACCATTGCGAGTTGGGCAGATTGAACAGCCGCCGGCGCTCGGCGAAGCTCGCCGCCGGATCGGGATTCGGATCGATGAAGATGTGCCGATGGTCGAAGGCCGCGATGAGCTTCAGGTTATCGGATTGCAGCAAGCCGTTGCCGAACACGTCGCCCGACATGTCGCCGATTCCGACCATCGTGACCGGCGCGCCGCGATGCGGGTCGCGGCCCATCTCGCGCAGGTGACGCTTGACCGATTCCCAGGCGCCGCGCGCAGTGATCCCGAGCGCCTTGTGGTCGTAACCATGCTCGCCGCCCGAGGCGAACGCGTCGCCGAGCCAGAATCCGCGCCGCGCCGCGATTTCGTTGGCCAGATCCGAAAACCTCGCGGTGCCCTTGTCGGCCGCGACCACCAGGTAGGGATCGTCGCCGTCCAGCGCCTTGACGCGCTCGGGAGGGACCACGCGCCCGTCGACCAGGTTGTCGGTCACCTCCAGCATCGCCTCGATCAGCGTCTGGTAGGCTTCGACGACTTCCTGATGCGTGATCGAGGCCGGGCCGCGCGGCTTGACGATAAAGCCGCCCTTGCTGCCGACCGGCACGATGATCGCGTTCTTGACCGTCTGGGTCTTCATCAGCTCCAGAATTTCGGTGCGAAAGTCCTCGGGCCGATCGCTGAAGCGGATTCCGCCGCGCGCGATCTTGCCGCCGCGCAGATGGCAGCCCTCCATGCGCGGGCTGCTGACATGAATTTCGTAGAGCGGCGCGAGATCGGCCAGGTTCAGGACCTTGGCACTTTCGAACTTGAGCGCGATGCAGGAATCGGCGGATGCCGACGGACGAAAATAATTGCTGCGCACCGTCGCCTCGACCATCGACAGCACCACGCGGGCGGCGCGATCGTCAGCGATATTTTCAACGCTGGCGAGCCGCTCGAGATAGGCGGCGCGCAGCCGCGCGATCTCGTCGGGCGCGACGGCCCGATCCGGATCGAGCCGGGCGGCAAACAGCTCGATCAGGAGGCGCGCCAGCTCGGGATGGAGCAGCAGCACGCGGTCGAGCGCCGGACGGGCCGGCGCGAGCTTCATCTGGAAGCCGGCGGCGAGGTAGACGCGGACCAGCGCGGCCTCGCGCCATGAGAGATCGGCGCTCACGGTCAGCGCATTGAGCGGGTCGTTTTCGGCCCGTCCGCTCACCACCGCGGTCAGCGCCTCGGCGATACGGGCCGCGCCCGCCGCGCTGGCGACGGTCTCGTGCCTGAGGCCCCTGACGCGGAAGGATTGCACGAAGGCCGGCCGCGGCTTCTCCTCGCCGGTCTCGGGCCGCAGCTCGTGGGCGTCCTCGGAGATCACCTGCAGGCCGAAGTTCTGCAGCAGCGGCATCAGCTCGGAGAGGATTGGCGCCGCGCCGAGCTCGTACATGCGCAGCTCGCTGACGCCCTCGATCTCATCCCCGACCGCACCCACCTCGACGCGCGTGCCACCGCTGCGCAGCAGCTCCTCGAGCCGCTCGATATCCGCCACCGCCCGCTCGACGCTGGTGCTGGCCTGGTAATCCGCGCTGAAAGCCCGCGCCCAGCGATGGCCGAGATCGTGCGCCCGCCTTGCCCCCAAGCGCTCCGCCAGCGCCTCCTGCAAGCGATCGGTCCAGGTGCGCGCAAGCTTTTGAACTTCGCTCTCGAGCGGCGCCAGCAGCGCCGGCTGAAACGGCGGCGCCTCGAAGCAAAAGTGCAGGCGCGCCGTGTAGCCCTCGCCGATCGCCAGGTAATAGTAGATCGCCTTGCCGCCGAGCCGCGCCGCCAGCGCCTCCTGGATCCGCACCCGGACTTCGGCCGAAAAGCGCTCGCGCGGCATCAGCACCATCGCCACTACCACGCCGCGCTCCGGATCGGCATGCAAGCTCAGGCGCACCGTCGCCTCGTTTTTGACGTCGAGGATGAGGTGCAGTTGCTCGCGCAGCTCGGCGACCGTGGCGCGGAACAATTCCTCTTTCGGGAAGCTGTCGAACGCCCCCACCAGCTGCTTGAAATCATGCGAGCCGGGCTGCGCATGCTCAACCTCGATCAGCTCGCCCAGTTTGGCCCGCAGCACCGGGATGTGCTCGGCCTCTTCGCTATAGGCTTGCGAGGTGAACAGTCCGAGAAAGCGATCGAAGGAGATTTCGCCGCCGGGGCCGACGCGCCGGATCGTGATATCGTCCATCGCGCGCCGCCGATGCACCCGTGATTGCTGGCGGCTCTTGCCGATGATCAGCACCGGGCCGTCAAACAGCAGCTTGCGCTGCTCGAGATCGAGTTCGCGCACCGGGCGCGGCGCCGCAAACCGTGAGCGCGCTTCGGTGCCGCGCAGCAGCCCCAGCCCCGAGGCCGCGTCGATCTCCATCGTCGCCTGGCCGTGCTCGGGCGCGACCACGCGATAGCGGCGATAGCCGAGAAACACGAACCCGCCCTGGACCAGCCAGCGCAGGAAGTCGCGCACTTCGATCATCTCCCGCAGGCCGGCGCTCTCCTGGCAAATCTCGAGCGCGCGCGCGGTCATCCGCTCGAAATCGCCGGTGGTGCGGCGCACTTCTTCGAGCACCTCGCGCAGCGAAGCCTCGAGCTGGGCGAGCTGATCGGGCCCGGCGGCGAGCTCGATTTCAAGATTGAGCAACGACTCGCGACGCTCGCCCGCACGCATCCGCTCGAACGACTTGATGCGGCCGTCCGGGTCGCGGGCGACGCTGAACACCGGATGGAGCACCATCCGCACCGGTGCGCCCAGGGCGTGGAACAATTCCAGCACGCTATCGACGATGAACGGACAGTCCTCCATCGTGTTGCGAATCGTGATGACCGCCTCGCCGTCGGCCGCGCCGATCACCTGGAGTTTTATCGGCTCGGGGCGCCGGTAGAAAAATTCGAAGGCCTCAGCGGCGATCGCGCGCCGGGTCTCGGGCGCCAGCCGCGCGATCAGACTGGCCGGCTGGCGTGCGAACAGCCGCTCGGTGAACAGGTCGAGGTAACGGGCGCGATCTTCCGACAGCGCGCGGTCGATTATCTGATGGGGGTCAGCCTGGGTTGCCACGGTTGGATTAACACTCTGCGGGTTGTGCCTCGGGTTTCAACTGCTGGCTATATTGCTTATAGCGCTCCGCCGCAGCCGCCGCATCATGCGCGCGCGACCGCTGGACCAGTAACGGGCATGCGGCTGATATAGTTGCAGCGACGATCCCGGCTCTCGAGGCTGTGCAATGGCGACGGTTGAAATCAGCGACATGACGCTTGGTCCGTACGGCGTCGGCCATCTCGACGGACGGGCGGTGATGGTGCCCAATGCGGTGCCCGGCGACCTGCTCGAAATCGCCATCGAGAACGAGCGGCGCGACTACGCCGTCGGCCGGATTGAACAGATCCTTCGCGCCGGCGGCGATCGCCGCGTTGCACCGTGCCCGTTCCTGCCGCGATGCGGCGGCTGCGACTGGCAGCAACTCGACTATCCGGGACAGTTGGCCATCAAGGCCCGGCTGATCGCGGCGGCCTTCTCGCGCGCACTGGGAGCCGAGCTTGCGCTCGACGGGCTGATCGAACCGGCGCCGGAAGAGTTCGGCTACCGCGCGCGGGTACGCTTCAAGGTCGGGCGCGGCGGCGAGGTGGGATTCCACGCGGCCGCGAGCAACCGCGTCGTGGCGGTCGATCGATGCCTGGTCGCCGCGCCGCCGATCGCGGTGCCGATCCGCCTGGCCGCGGCGCTCGGCCGCCATTGTCGCGAACTCGAAGTGATTGCGGGCGACGGTTACCAGGTAATCGTCGCCGATCTCGATGGGCGTCCGACGCCCGCCGAGATCGCACAGGCCAGCCGCGCGCTGGTCGCCGACCCTGCGGTACGCGGCATCATTGTGCGCGGCGGCGGCGCGCGTGAGATCGTCGGCGCAGCGACGATTGCGATCGAACTGGAGCCGGGCTTGACGCTGGAGGTCGAGGCCGACCGCTTCACGCAGATCAATCGCGCGCAAAACCGCAAGCTGGTGGCCGCGGTGATGGAGGCGGCGGCGCTCGCCGCGGGCGACGAGGTACTCGACCTGTACTGCGGCGCCGGCAATTTCAGTCTGCCGACGGCCCGCCGCGGCGCGCAGGTGACGGGGGTGGACGCCGACGAGCTGGCGATCGCCGCGGCCCGCGGCAACGCCGCGCGGCTGAAGCTCGCCGGGGCGCGCTTTATTGCGATGAAGGCGGGCGAGCTGGCGCGCTTTCTCGCCCGCGCGCGCTACCGGCCGCAGCAGGTGATTCTCGATCCGCCGCGCGCCGGCGCCGCCGACCTCATCGACCTGGTCATCGCGCTGCAGCCGCGCCAGGTGCTTTACGTATCGTGCGACGTCGCGACCCTGATGCGCGATCTGAAGCAGCTTGCGCGCGGCGGGTTTGGTCTCGGGACGGTGCGCGCGTTCGACTTCTTTCCCAACACGCATCACGTCGAGGTGCTGGCCGAGATGCTATTGACTTAGCTCGCGACGCATTCCTAAGCTAGTAGCGCAGTTGGCAGCGATCTTCCCGCCGGGAACTGAATTAAAGCGATGCCCAAGCAGGAAAAGGAAAAGCAGCCACGGCCCAAGGTTACGATCATTCCGGGCCGCGGCGTGGCGCAGACCATCAATTATCTGCTCGAGGATCGTGACGACCTCGAATGGATCATCGCGGTCGGCCGGACCAAGAACGGCGAGCTGTTCTTTTACGATACCGGTGGCGACATCGTTGAGGATCTCGGCACGCTCGAGTATCTGAAGGCGCGCATCATCCGCGCCCATTTCGGCGACGAATACGAATAGACGGGGCTCGCTCCCCCGGTCCGCGGCGTAGCCGGCTCGCTCAGGGAGCGGTATGGCCTACCGGCGGCACCGCCGGCGCATTGGCGCCGCGGCTGGACTCCAGCTCGGCGCTGTAATCGTTGGGCATACCGCGCACGATCCGGTCGGCGATGTTCAGTTTCTTGACCGCTTCGGCGTAGTCGCCCTTGAAGTAGGCCCGCTCGCCCTCCGTATACATCTCCCGCACCCGGCCATAACCGGTCGAGCTTTGCTGCGGGCAATGGATGATGCTCAAAAACATTGCAAGCTGTCGCCATAAGTCTACTATCAGCCAGGGTGCGGTGGCCGGAATAACGCGAGTTCCGACCGCAGCGGTGATGCGGACTCTGGTTCACACAGGAGGTCAGGAAAATGATGGAGGGCATGCTGAGCTCGGGGATCGAAGAGGTGCGCAATCATCGAGCCTGGTTCTTTATCTGGGGTGTCCTGCTAATCGTGCTGGGATGCATCGCCGTGGGTTCATCGGTGCTCGCGACGCTCGTGTCAGTGATGCTGCTCGGCTGGATACTCATCTTCGGCGGTGTTTTTGCGGTCATTCACGGCCTGATGCGGCGGCAATGGCACGGCCACTTGCTCAACCTGCTCGCCGGGGTGCTTTATGCCGTGACGGGGCTGCTGATGGTGACCCATACGACGATGGCGGCCCTCACTCTGACCCTGTTGATCGCGATGCTGCTGATCGTCGCCGGAACTTTCCGGCTGTTCGTCGCCTTCTCCCTGCATCTGCACCATCGCGGATGGGTTGCGCTCAGCGGGATCGTCGCGATTGTGCTGGGCCTGATGATCCTGGATGCGTGGCCGGTTTCCGGACTGTGGGTGATCGGGCTGTTCATCGGCATCGATCTGATTTTCGACGGCTGGACCGAAGTGATGCTCGCGATGGTGGCCGGCCGTATCGCACCTGCATAGCTGCCTGGGGCGTAGCCTGGCGAGCCAGCGGCGCCGGGCTTTGCGCTCGCGTCGAGCTTGAACCCGTGACGGGCTTGCTTTAGAGATTGATGTGCGGCATGAGGCAGCTTTTTTCACAGGGCGATTTGCGGGCGCTCAGTTCGATTCTGGCCGTGGCGCTGTTTTTGGCCAACGCCCCGATGAGCGTCGGCGTCGTGATTATCGGCGGCCCCAGCCATCCTGAATTCACCGTCGATATCTGCCATCCGATTCAGCCGCTCGAGCTGGAGCCCGGTATTTTGCTCGCCCGCCCAGCGCCGCCGGTACTCGAGTCGATGCTCTGCGATCTCGGCTCGCTACCTGCCGCTCGGTCCGTGCGACTGGTCGAATTGCATGTCGCGCCCGACACGCCGCCGCCGCAACTGCCGGTCTGAGAGCCTTCGTCCGACAAGTTATCCCGATTTGAAACTTTGACGCCGCAATTGTTGCGGTGTCGGGCTTTCTCCATTGGCGGATCCCGTATGTTCGCCCGGAGAGAATTTATGCGATGGGTTTTCGGAGCCGGTCGGTTGGCCAGCACGGCGCTTTCTCTGCCCGATATCAGCAAGCGCTGCAGACGCCTGTTGCTGGCGGCAGTTTTCTTCGTCGTTCTGACGCCCAGCCTGAGCTGGGCCTGCGCCTGCGGCTGCGGCGTCTTCGAGGTCGCGACTCCGTCGCTGCTTCCCAACGGCTCGGGCGCGATGGTGTGGACCGAGTGGGACTACATGGACCAGAACATCAATTGGCACGCCACCACGCCCGCCTCCGCCGGCCACAACAACGACAAAAAACTGGAGACCAATTTCGTCACCGTCGGCGCGCAATACATGTTCAATCGAAGCTGGGGCGCGATGCTGGAGGTGCCGTACTGGCAGCGTAACTACCAGGGCGCCTACGTCGGCAACAATCAGGACCTCCACGAGTTCGATACCAACTCGATCGGCGATATCAGGCTGATGGGGATGTGGACCGGATGGTCGGAGGATATGTCGACCGGTCTTTTAGCCGGCTTCAAGCTGCCCAGCGGCGACTGGCACTATCCGCGCTACGACCGCGACAATCAGATCGGCACCGGCAGCACCGATCTGCTGCTGGGCGGCTACCAGATCGGCCACTCGCCGTTCACGCTGATGGATCGTCCGGTCGGCTGGTTCGTACAGGGTATGTACGACCTGCCGTTCGCGTATCAGGATCACTACCAGCCCGGCCGCGAGTTTGATGGCGCGGTGGGGAGCTACTACAACTTCGGCGTGTTCGGTCCGCTGACCGAGCTAGCCCCGATGCTGTCGATGCTCGGCAGCGATCGCACGCGCGACCGCGGTAGCAACGCGAGTCCGGCCGACACCGGCTACGACAAGGTCTCGATCGCGCCGGGAATCGAAACGACGGTTGCGGGCGTGAGAATCTACGCCGATGTCGAAGTGCCGATCTTCCAGAATATCAACGGCTATCAACTGACCGCGCCGTTCGCGACCAAGCTGATTGTGAGTTACAGCTTCTAACAGGAGTGATTCGTGCGACCTCGATCCTGGTTGGTAATGCTGGTCGCGGGCGCCGCGATGATCGCGTGCGCCGCCGGCCCGCTATTCGCGCTCGCAACCGTCGGTAAACCGGCGCCGGCGCTGGTCGTGCAGGAACTGGGCGGCCAGACTTTTGACCTCGCGAAACTGCGCGGCAAGGTCGTGATCGTCAACTTCTGGGCCACCTGGTGTCCGCCGTGCCGCAAGGAGATGCCCGCCCTCGATGCGTTCTACCGCCGCTATCGTAGCCAGGGACTCGCGCTGATCGGGCTGAGCGCCGACCGCAGGCGTGATAAATCCGATGTGATCAAGGTCATGCAATCGTTTGGCTATCCGGCGGCGATGCTGGATGACGCCAAGGTCAACGAATTCGGTGAGCCGTCCTCGCTGCCGACGACCTATATAATCGATCGCCACGGCATCGTGCGCGCGAAGTTGACGCCGGATGACAAGCAGCCGGTGACGGCGCAGAGCCTCGCCGCCGCGGTGCTACCATTGCTGAAGCTGCACTGAATCGGAATGAGGAAATAACCGTGAGTTCCCTTCGAGTTTCGATGCCGGTCGGCGGCCGACTCGCCGCCGCGCTGCTGTTCGCGCTGATGGTTTCGATGGTCTCGGCGGGTTGCCGCCGCTCAGCCACCGGCGTCGACGAGAGCGGCGGTTTCGTGATGCGCGATGCGGCCGACTGCCTGCCCGACATCACGCTGCTCGACCAGCACGGGCAAAAGGTCTCGCTGGCGGCGCTCAAGGGCAAGCCGGTGCTGTTCGATTTCATCTATACGACCTGTCCGGGACCGTGCCTGTTGCTGACCTCGCATATGAAGCTGATCGCAAACCGGCTGGGCCCCGCGCTTGGGACCGAAGCTCGAATCGTGTCGATCACGGTCGATCCGGAGCACGATCATCCGCCGCAACTGCTCGCCTACGCCAAAGAGTTTAAGGCCAATGTGAAGGGTTGGTTGTTTTTGACCGGGACGCCAAAGCAGATCGATCAGGTCATGGCGCGATTCAACCTGGCTCGACAGCGCCAACCCGATGGCACGGTCGGTCACGTGCTGGAATTCTTCCTGGTTGATGCGCACGGTCGCGCAGTGCTCCAATACCTGGGTGAAAAAGCCGCGCCGCAGCGCGTCGCGAGCGATCTCGAGCGGGCGGCCTCGGGCCGCACGATGACCGCCGGCGGGGAGTCGAAGGTGGCGGCTACTTTGTGAGCGATAGGCGCATGAAGTTGTCACCGGCAGCGCTCGGTTTGTCGATGGCTCTGGCATGTGTCGGCGCCGCAACTATCTTCGTCGTCGCTAGTATTTACGCCCGCGGCGAAACCAGGCCGGCGCTCACGATCACCGCGACCGACGGCCGGAGTGGCTTGACGATCGCGGCCGGATGAGAACTAATCGAAGGACGACGATGTTCGGTTTGATGATCGCAAGCCTGACCGTATGAGTTCGCCAGCCTCGATATCCCGTCCGACTCCGGATCGCTCGCCAGCGCGCAATAATCGGCGGCGGCAGTTGGCGCGCGACCTGGTCCTGGTCGTACTGCTCGCGGTCGCCTCGCTGGGCGTCGGCCTCGCGATCAATCATTATTCGTCGCAGCCGCTGCCGCTGGTCTATCAAACCCCCGAGCAGCGCTTCGATGCCGAGCTGACGACGCTGGTCGCCGCGCCGCCGTTCAAGATCGCGCCGGCTGCGACTATCGGCCTGCCCGAATTCCGCACCATTGTCGACGCCAAGCGGGCGTTGATCCTCGACGCGCGGCCGTCGCTGTTTTTCGCCGCGGGCCACGTGCCAGGCGCGTTGAATCTTTCCCGCCAGGATTTCGCCCGCGATTACCGGCGCCTCACGCCGACCTTGAAAGCGGCGCGCGACCAGCCAATCGTGGTCTATTGCGCGGGCGGCGATTGCCACGACAGCCGCCTGGTCGCCAACGCCCTGCTGACGCTCGGCTTCAGCAACGTCAGCGTCTTTACCGGCGGATGGGAAGCGTGGTCGGCGGCGAAACTGCCGGCCACGACCGGGAGCGCGCCATGACCGGCGGCGACAGTCGGCGCCGGGATTACCTGGCGCTCGCCATCAGCCTCGCAATCGGCGTGGCGTTTATTTATGCGGGCGCCAGCAAGCTTCGCGATCCGTTGCAGTTCGCCGACAGTATCGCGGCCTTCGCGCTCCTGCCGGCGGTGCTGATCAACCTGATGGCGCTGACGCTGCCGCCGTTCGAGATCGCCTGCGGCCTGCTGATGCTCAGGCCGCGCACCCGGCGGGTCGCGGCGCTGGCGCTGGCGCTCACCGCGGTGATGTTTTTCTCGGCGCTGGTCTCGGCGCTGGCGCGCGGCCTGACGCTCGATTGCGGATGCTTCGGGGTCGGCGCTCCCTCGCGTCCACGGATGTGGCTGGAGAGCGGCTTGAATATCCTGTTGTTCGCCGGCGCGTTGACGGTTTACCTGCGCTCGACGGCCTCGCGCTCGATCCGAAGTCGCGCAACCTGACGCTCGATTGGTGAGAGCAGCATACATCGCTCCGCGTTGATCCCTCGACTGCGCTGGCGCTCCGCTCGGGATGACGGAAAGGGGACGTCGCTTCAGGGCGCGGCGGGCGGGAGCGCGTAGATCACTCCGGCTTTGATTTCGATCGGTACCCGCACCAGGGATTTTCCGGGCGTGCCGGGCGGACCGGCGAGGCATTGGCCGCTATCCGGCGCGTAGCAGGCGTTATGCGTCTGGCATATCAGGTAGCCGCCGTCGGCGGTGAAGAACTGGTTGTCGATCCAGTCCAGCGCGATCGGTATATGACAGCATCGGTTGACGTAGGCGTGGAAAGCGCCGCCGAAATTCACCACGAAGCATTCCTCGTCGACTCCGCCGATCGGCAGGATAAACTTGAGCGAGCCGCCCGGCGCCAGCTCGGCGACCCGGCCGATACGATAGCGCGCGGGCGGTGATGAGCCGCGTCCCCGGCCGCCCGCCCGCGCCCGGCGCGTCCGCTTCATCGCCATCGGTTACACGCGCTCGACGATCGAGGCGGCGGCTCCCAGAGCGAGCGCGCTCAGCTGCGCCAGGGCTGGCCCCAGCGATCGTGGAAGGCGACCTTCGACACCGGCTTGCGCGTGACACGGCGGAATTCCTCGACCGGATATCCTATCGGCATCATCGCAAAACTCATTTGATCGTCCGGCATACCCAGTACGCTCCTGATCTGGTCTTCATAACAGAGATGCAGAGTAGTCAGTACGGTACCAAGTCCAAATGAGCGCGCGGCAAGAATGAGGTTCTGAATCGCAGGATAGATACTGGCGCCCGCCAGCCGCATCGCGAACAGGGTATTCTGCTCGGGCGTCAGCCACGGCACTTTGATCGGCAGGATCTTCAGGCACGGCACCACGATCGCCGGCGCTTCGTGGTAGTGCTCGATCAGGTACATCGCAGAGTCGAGATCCTTCTGGTTCTCGGCCGCGCTGACGTGCGCCGGCAGCACCCGCTTCGCATAGCCGGCATGCACGTGTTCGGCGCCCTGACGATAGATATCGGCCAGCGCCTTTTTCTGCGCCGGGTCGGTAATCACCATGAAGGTCCAGTGCTGATTGTTGTAGGCGCTGCCGGCGCGGATGGCGGCGTCGAGCACCCGGTTGATAAGCTCGCGCGGGACAGGGTCGGGCTTGATCATGCGCATCGTGCGCGCGGTATAAATCGCGTCCAGTAACTCCATCTTCACTCCTTACCCGTGGCTTGATCTCATGATCGGCGAATTGGCCGCAGCGGCGGCGCCAGTCTAGCGCAAAGCGCGGCGAAATAGTTCAATGATCGCGAGATGATCGACCAGCCCCGCATCCGTCCGCTGGAAGCCTTCCCGATCGAGCACAATGGCGCCCGGATGATCTGTCTGCGCGATCCGAGCGGCGCGGCGCCGGAGCCGATCGCGATCGGAATCGGCGCCTACTACCTGGTCACGCTGTTCGACGGCACCAGGAGCCTGCCCGATCTGCAGGCCGCCTTCGCGAAACAATTTGGCGAGAGCCTGGCATCGGAACAACTCATTGAGCTGGTGGCGGCCCTGGACCGTGGCTACTTCCTGGAGTCGCCAGCCTATGAGGGGCGGGTCCGCCAGATGCGCGAGGATTTCGCCGCGTCGCCGGAGCGTCCGGCGTCGCATGCCGGACTCTGCTATGGGAGCGATGCGGCATCGCTGCGAAAAGAGCTAGGCGAATATTATACGAAAGCCGGCGCGATCGAAGCGGACACGGACCAGTCCCGGCTGAGCGGCCTGATCGCCCCGCATATCGATCCGCGCCGCGGCGGGGTCGCCTATGCCAGAGCCTATACCCGGCTGGCCAGCGCGGCCGAGCGTCCCGAGCTGGTGATTATCCTGGGGACCTCGCATTACGGCGCGGGGCCGGAGCTTTTCACGGCGACGCTCAAGAATTATGCGACCCCGTTCGGCGCGCTCACAACCGATCGCGAGTTCGTCGAGCGGCTCAGGAGTCGCTATCGCGCGGGCGATCTGTTCGCCGACGAGCTGCTCCATCGCAACGAGCATTCGATCGAATTTCAGGCGCTGTTCCTCGCTCACGCGCTCGGCGTCGAGAATTGCCAGATTGTGCCGATTCTGGTCAGCTCGTTCCATCAGATGGTCGCGAGCGGCGCACGGCCCACGTCAGAACCCCGGGTCGGCGAGTTCATCGAGGCGCTCAACTCGGCGCTGGCCGGCGAACGGCGGCGCGTGCTGATCGTCGCAGGCGTCGATTTTGGCCATATCGGGCGCAAGTTCGGTGACGATTTCGGCGTCGACCAGGGCAAGGCGAATGAGCTGCGCGAGGCTGACCGGCGACTGATCGGCCATATCGAACGGGTCGATGCGGCCGGCTTTTTCGGCGAGATCGCCACCGAGCGCGATCGCTGGCGGATCTGCGGGCTGGCCCCGATCTATACGCAGCTCGAACTGCTGGCGGGCCGGCGCGCACGGCTGCTCGATTACGACATCGCCCTGGAGCCGCCGACCCAATCGGCGGTCTCCTTCGCGAGTCTCGCCATCTACTGAGCGGGATCGAATCCCGTGAGCGGGATCGAATCCCGCATCAAGACTTAACTTGACTTAACCGGTCATTCCTTCTGAAGATTTTGACTGATAAGGCATCATCCCATAGGGTGTTTTACTGTGATGCGGCGTTAACGCGCCGCTAATCGACCTCAGTTGGGGGAGTATGTTCAACGCGCTTCATCGTCGATTGTCCCCTATCAGGATCACGTTGGCCGCCCTATTCGCCGCCATCGTGGTCCTGATGACGGCGCTGCAATCGTTCCCCCAGCAGCTCTCGCCCGGCTGGCAACCACAGGGCTTCACGACCGTCATCCCCTGGCACGGGGTGTCGTCCGGGATGGCCGCGAGCGCGCAGGCCGCCTCCACCACTATCCCGCTATGGGACTACTCGGTCGTCTCACCGGTCGACGGCAACACCTACAGCGGTCAGATGGTGGGCCGCAGTCCGTTCTTTCACGGCGCCCGGACCACCAACGTCCCGACCGTCGTCGTACCGCTCATCTTTAATATGCCCGATGGCGGGGTATTCGATCCGACCGTCAATCACACCTGCGCCCCAGCCGGCGTCCCGCTTACGCTGCTGCAACAGTCGCCGATCCTGAACCCGTTCGATTTCAAATGGGGCGGAACAGATATCGGCAGTGGGCAATATATCGACGACTTCCAGCGCGCCAACTTCTGGAGCAACGTCAGCCTCACCGGTACCCGCTACCACACGACCCTCGGCCCGGTCACGACCACCGCCCCCATCACTATCAACGTACCCTCCGGTGATGGGACCACCTACAATGCCGCGACGTACGGCGGATGCGGCAAAATAGGCGTGATCAATTACAACTGGTTCGTTCCCTATGTGGAGGGCACGATCATCCCGAGCACGCTCGCGGGAGTCGCCAAGCCGACGAATTTCCCGCTGCTGCTGATGTACAACGTCGTAGAGGCGATCGGTTCCGCCAATATCAACGGCAACTGCTGCGTGCTGGGTTTCCACGACGCCATCGGCACCCCGATGCAGACCTTTACGCCCTTCGACTTCGACACCTCCGGGATATTTGGCGGCGCGGTCTCCGACACCTCGGTGCTGGCCCACGAAGTCGGCGAATGGATGGACGACCCGGACGGCAGCAACCCAACTCCGGCCTGGGGACACACCGGGCAGGTCAGCGGATGTCAAAACAATCTCGAGGTCGGCGATCCGTTGAGCGGCAGCCTGTTGCCCGCGGTCACGATGCCCAACGGGGTCGGCTACCATCTGCAGGAACTGGCATTCTTCTCATGGTTTTTCCGACAGAATCCGTCGCTGGGCATCGACGGCTGGTATTCCAATAACGACACCTTCAAGTCCGGCGCCGGGTCGGTCTGTTAGCCCGGGGGCTGTCGATCAGCGGCAGGAGAGGCGCGCCCGATGTCCAATCGCATCGGTCTGTGGAGCGTGTTGGCGCTGGCCGCGGCAATTTTTATCGCCTCTGCTCCGGCGCTGGCGGACTCCGTGACGCTCATCACCAGCGCGGCCGCACAGTCCGCCAACGACTCGATCGACTGGTCGCAACTCGGCGCCGATGCGACCTCGCTCGCCGTCAGTTTTCCAGCGAATTCCGTGAACGGGCTGGGCGTCACCGGCGGTCTGACCGCGGCCGGCAGCCTGACCTCCGTGGTATGCCCGGCGACGCCGTGTAGTTGGGGCGGGGCCAGTTCGGGATTTGTCGCCGGCGACGAACTGATCTGGACCTCGGATGTCGGCAACAGCGGAAACGGTCCGCTCAGCCTGACCTTCGCCTCGATGGTCTCGGGCGGAGGGGCGTTCGTGCAGGCCGACGGTCCGGCCCAGTTCACGGCCCAGCTCGAGGCCTTTAACGGCTCGAGCTCGGTCGGCTTCGTGACCGAGAGCAGCGACGGCAATGGAGATCCGATCTATATCGGCCTCAAGGATACGAGCGGCACCAATGTCAGCAAGCTGGTTTTCAGCATCACGGCTTGCGACGGCGACTGCACCGATTTCGCAGTCGATACCGTACAATTGAACAATCCGTCGCTGGCAACGCCGACTCCATCCGCCACGCCGACCGCGACTCCTACGGCGACGGCGACCCGCACCGCCACCCCAACTGCGACTCCTACGGCGACGGCAACCATCACTGCCACGCCGACCGCGACTCCCACGGCGACGGCGACTCGCACCGCCACACCGACCGCGACTCCTACGGCGACAGCGACCATCACTGCCACGCCGACCGCAACTCCCACGGCGACGGCAACCATCACCGCCACACCAACCGCCACGCCCACGGTAACGGCGACTCGCACCGCCACCCCGACTGCGACCGCAACTCCTACGGCGACGGCGACCATCACCGCCACACCAACCGCGACCGCGACTCCTACGGCGACGGCGACTCGCACCGCCACGCCGACCGCGACTCCTACGGCGACGGCGACTCGCACCGCCACACCAACCGCCACGCCCACGGTAACGGCGACTCGCACCGCCACCCCGACTGCGACCGCAACTCCTACGGCGACGGCGACCATCACCGCCACACCAACCGCGACTCCTACGGCGACGGCGACTCGCACCGCCACACCAACCGCGACTGCGACTCCCACGGCGACGGCGACCATCACCGCCACCCCGACTGCGACTCCCACGGCGACGGCCAATACCATCCTCAGGTTAAGACCGCACAAGCTCACCTATGCCGCCGAGGCTTTCGGCGGCTATACCGGAGCGCGCAGTCAGCCGCTCAGGGTGAGGGTCGTAAACCCCAGGAATAGGGCCAACGTCGCAGCGGTTATCAGTCTCCCTGTGATCGATGATCCCAATCACGACTTCTCAATCGACCCCGGGACCACCACCTGCAGCGACGGCCTGCTCCTGAGTTCGGGGGCGCACTGCTTCGTGGGCCTGGTCTTTCAACCGACCGGCACAGGAGCGCGGTCCGGGACACTGCAGATTCAGAGCAACGCGCGTAATGCTCCGATACTGGTCTCGCTCAGCGGCATCGGCAGACGGCCGCGCCTGGTCATAACGCCGCGCTTGATTGCGTTCGGCAGGGTTCCGCTGAACACCGCCAGCGCCGTGCACCAGGTGACGCTGACCAACAACAGTCCGGTTCCGATCGCGCTCAGCCCGCCGACGCCGCCCGGCGGCGGATTTGCGATTACCGGCAGCACCTGCGGCGGGACGCTCGCCAATACTACGGGCTCGAACAGCTGCACCATAAGCCTGACTTTCACGCCTACCGCCAAGCCGCAGGTGAGGCGGCCGCTCGAGATCAACGACGACGCCAGACATAGTCCGCAGAAGGTCGGGCTGACCGGCCGCGGCAAGTAGCGGGCAGTGAATCTTTTCGGGGATGGAATCGCCAGCGGCCGGGCCTCCGATCGGAAGCGCGGCCGCCGGATAGCTGAGACAACTAAGCGTCGGGATTGATGCCGGCCTTGGCGAACCACGCCGGCCATTTGATCGGCGGCGCTTCGCTGCCGAACCATTCGCGCCACAGCCGGTTGCGGGCCCAGCGCAGCGGCGCACCGTACTGCTCGGTCGAGGCGCCGAGCTTGCCGATCAGCAGCTCGCGATGGAACCGCTCGTCGCCGAAATAGCCGTTACGCATCAGATCCTGCTCGTACATCGTGAGCGTGGCGAGCAGGGTGCGGCGCTCGTCGGGTGAGCTTCGATTCACCAGCTCGCGGACCGCCTTGACGATGAAGATTTCGTGATCCTCTTCCTCGGCGAGCTGATGGTTGAGGCGCCAATCGATAACCTCGGGCGTATCCCAGGCCTGATGAATCGGCGCGCACAGGCCGCCGTAGCCCTCGACCTGCATCAACAGCGCCATGATGAAGCCGGGCATGCCGCGCTCGCCGATCGGAAAGATCCAGCGGCGCCACAGCCCGTAGGTGCCCTCCCAATCGGGCGATTCGAGCCAGTGGTTCTCTTCGGGCGCGAGCGCGTCGCCGGCCTTGATATAGTGCTCGCCGTGCTCGGCCTCTTCGCCGATATGCTCGCAAAGAAAGGCTTTCCACTTGTAGTCGAGATCGAAGTTGCGCAGCGCGAAGGCCGACACCCCGCACAGCGCGTCGATCTCCTGGCGGCCGCGGTAGCCGTAGAATCCGGCCAGCAGCCGTTTTTCCTCGGCGGTCGCCGGCGGACGCTTCTCGGCATGCCGCCGCTTCAAGAATTCGGCCAACCATTCACGATCGTTTTCAGCAATCGCCATCGGCTTTCTCCCTTCCGAGTCTGAGCGCAACAGAACACAACTCGCCGCGCGCGGTCAAATTCACTCCTTGTAGCGCTCGGCCCGATCCAGCACCTCGTTGGCGCCCAGGGTCGCGGTGATCTCGGGCAGGATTTCGAAGCCGGGCGCGCCGGCCAGAGCGCCAGTGCGCTGCAATTCGCGGTACGCATCGCGCAGCCGGACGTAAGCGGTGAAGAGCGTGCTGATATGGATAATCACCTTGAAGCGGTAGTCGCCGGCCTGCTGGATCGGCAACAGCTGGCCGTTGTAGAGCAGCGGCAGATCGCCCAGCGCTTCCGAGTAATGGCGCAGCTCTTCGAGCGTGACGATACCGTCGACGAACACCAGGTCGGCGCCCGCCGCGCGGTAGGCGCGGGCCCGCCGCTCGGTCTCGGGCCATCCGAGCGGGGTCAGCGCGTCGGTACGTGCGATGATCACCAGGTCGGGGTCGCGGCGGGCGTCGCAGGCGGCGCGGATTTTCGGGATCATCGTTGCCATCGGCACCACCTGCTTGCCGGCCATGAAACCGCAGCGCTTGGGCCACACCTGGTCTTCGATATGCAGGGCGGCGGCGCCGGCGTCCTCGTATTCCTGCACGGTGCGCCAGACGTTGATCGGATTGCCGTAGCCAGTATCGGCGTCGCAGATCACCGGCAGCCCGGAGGCGCGCGCGATCACGCGCACGTTGTCGACCATCTCGCTCATCGTCAGCAGGCCGAGGTCGGGGTAGCCGCGCGCCGCGGCAGTGCCGAAACCGGTCATGTAGACGGCTTCGAAACCGGCCGCGCGGGCCAGCTGCGCCGTCAGGCCGTCGTAAACAAACGGCGCGACGATCGGGCGGCCGCCGGCGAGCGCCTGGCGAAATCGTGTACGTGCCTGGTTCATCGTCAGTGCCTCATCGGATCGATCGTAATAATCAGCTTACCGGCAACACCACTTGCTGTCCCGGCTTGATCACCAGGAAAGCGAGCAGCTTGGCCGGCGCGGTGCTGCTGGCGTTGCGCGAGATGCGATGGACATGGCGTGGCAGCTCGTACCACATCTGGCCCGCGCTGTAGGTGACCGGCGGGCCGGGCTCGACCTGGCTCTCGATCGAGCCTTCGAGCACGTAGGCGAAGGTCGAGCCGGGATGGCGATGCGGGCTCGAGGCGGCGCCGGGCGCGTACTCGACCGTGACCACCACCACCTCGTGGCCGGGCGCATCGGGCAGCGCGTGGTGCATCAGCTCGGTGACCGTGACGCCCTGGTCGCCGGCGGTCGGATCGGGCGCGGACGCGGATTTCTCCGCAGCCAGCGCGATTCCCGCGCTCAGCATCGTCGCCATCGCGGCCGATCCCGCGGCCATCGTTTTCATCATCTCGCGCCGTGTGATCATCGGGGACAAGTCCTCCTTGCGACCGCTGAAATCATCGTGACCACGACTAATAGCTACTCCATGCGGGTAAAGTAAGCGCAGCCGATCGCAGTGATCACGATCGAACCGAGTGACCCCACCAGGCTGAAAGTTCCGCTCGCGAGCGCATAGCCCAGGCTGAGCACGGTCATGCTGGCGTAAAGATAGAGCCCCCAGCGGCGCATCAGCCAGTAGCCGATGAGGCCGGCAAACCCGATGGCGCCGAAAATTATCAGCGCCACGATGAACGACCATCCACGGAACGCCACGAGACCCTGCCAGTTAAGCATCATCACGTAGGCGGCAGCAGGCAGGCCCGCAAAGCCGACCAGGCAGGCAAGCGTGATCAGAATCGGCCGCGCGGGCCGGACGGGCAGCGCGCTTTCAGGTTCCATGTGGCTCTCCGCGAATGGTGGCTAGCTGGCGCGCGGGATCGAATCGATCGCGCCGGGGTTCTCGAGCGCCGAGAGATCGCCCGGGTCGCGGCCCAGATGGACCGCGCGGACCACGCGCCGCATGATCTTGGCATTGCGCGTCTTCGGCAGCTCGGCGACGAAGTAGACCCGCTCGGGGCGCAGCGGCTTGCCCAGCGCGGCGACGATCCGCTCGGCGACCTGCGCGGCCAGCGCTGGCGAGCCCTGCACATCGGCGGCCAGCACGGCGAATACCACCGGCACCTCGCCCTTGGTGGGATGGGGGACGCCGACCGCAGCGACCTCGCGGATCGACGCGATTTCGCTGGCCGCCGCCTCGATCTCCGCCGGTCCCACCCGTTTGCCGGCGATCTTGAGCGTATCGTCGGAGCGTCCGTAGAGCAGCCAATGGCCGTGGCGGTCGACCGAGGCGAAATCGCCATGCACCCAGACGCCGTCGAAACGGCTCCAGTAGGTTTCCAGGTAGCGCTCGGGATCGTTCCAGAAACCGTTGGTCATCCCCGGCCACGGGTTCATCACCGCCAGCTCGCCGACCTCATCGATCACCGGGCGGCCGCGCTCGTCGAGCACCGCGGCGCGCATCCCGGGAATCGCGCTGTTGAAAGCGCAGGGCAGAATCGGGCGGAACACCACGCAGCCCAGGATGCCGCCGCCAATCTCGGTGCCGCCGGTATAGTTGATAATCGGTAGGCGGCGCTGGCCGACGTTCTCGAACAGCCACATGTAGGCTTCCGGATTCCACAGCTCGCCGGTCGCGCCGAGGATCCGGAGCGCGGAGAGATCGTGGCGCGCCACCGGTGCAACGCCATGGGGCATCAGGCCGCGGACCAGGGTCGGCGAAAGCCCGGCATGGGTTACGCGATGGCGCTCGATGATACTCCAGACCCGGTCGGGCGCGGGGTAGTCGGGAGCGCCCTCGTAGAGCACCGCGGTCGCGCCCAGCGTCAGCGCGCCGACGATCAGCCACGGCCCCATCATCCAGCCCATGTCGGTGAACCAGAACAACGTCTCGCCCGCCCGCAGATCGAACAGCTGCGCCAGGTCCTGGGCGGCCTTGAGCGGGAACCCGGCGTGATAGTGGACGGTGCCCTTGGGCCGGCCGGTGGTGCCGGAGGTGTAGATCAGCATGCACGGATCCATCGCCTCCATCGGCTCGACCTCCGCGCTCGCCGATTGCTCGCCGATCAGCCGATCCCAGAACAGCCCCGCCGCGCCGTCGTGCGCGCCGAGACGGCGGACGACCACGATTTGCTCGACGCAGCCGGCGATTCGCGCCGCTTCGCGCGCGAATTTCTCGAGCGGCACGGTCTGCCCGCGGCGGTAGAAGCCGTCGGCGGTGATCAGCAGCTTCGCGTCCGCGTCGCGCAGCCGGACGGCGGCAGCCTCGGCCGCATAGCCGGAGAAGATCGGGATGAAGATGGCGCCGATCTGCGAGATCGCCAGCGCGCTGATCGCGGTTTCCGGAATCATCGGCAGGTAGATTCCGACCCGGTCCCCCTTGCGCACACCAAGCGCGCGCAGCGCGTTGACAGCGCGGGCCACCGCCGCGGCCAGCTCGCCGTAGCTCAGGCTTAGCGTCGCCCCATCTTCACCTTCCCAGATGATCGCGGTCTGACTCGCGCGGGAGCCCCGAAGATGGCGATAGACCGCATTGTGCGTGAGATTCAGCCGGCCGCCCGGGAACCATCGCGGCCACTGCGGGCCCGCCGAAAGATCGACCACGGCGCGATACGGCGTCTGCCACTCGATTCCGATCAGCTCGAAGGTGGTACGCCAGAAGCGCTCGGGGTCGTCGAGGCTCTGGCGATAAAGCTGCTGATAGGCGCGTTCGGGATCGGCGGCGTCGACCGCGATACTGAGCGCGTTCATCAGGCGTTCGAGATGGCTTCCGCGAATATAGCTTTCAGACGGAAACCAGATGGGCGATTGGGTCTGGTTGGCAACCGGCGCCATGTTCGCTGCTCCCGGGGCCGAAATAGGCCGACAGGACACAGTGACTGCGGAAGCAGGAATTTACAAATGCATCCGCTTCGCCAGGCGCGGCTCGATCTGCCCGTTCGCTCGCGCGAGGCCGGAACCCGGCCCGCGCGTTTGCCGAGCGAAGGGCGGCGCTCACAAACCGCGCGCGCGGAACCACGCTCGAGCCCGGGCCGGGCGCCGCTGGTATTTTATTGAATCAGAACAGTTACTTGCTGGTTGCTAAGGTCATAGCGGCCTCCCGCAACCAACAGGTCGCCCTGATCGATAAGCTGGCGGAACTCCTTTCGTAGCCGATTCACGACCAGAATAACGTTCTGGTCGGTCGCGACGGGAATCACCTGGTTCGGGTCATTGGGATCACCGCCGTTCGCCTTGACTATTTTTCGCGCTTCTTTGACAGCCGGAAAGATGAGTTTTACAAACTCCAACGAATGCTTCGGATAGCTTATGACTGCGGCCCTCACGGCGCCGCAGCTGGAGTGACCCATCACGAACAGCAACTTCGCGCCAAGATTGTCGGTGCCGAACAGCAAGCTCTCGATCAATTTGCCGCTGGCCGTGTTCCCGGCGACGCGAGCTACGAACAAGTCGCCCAAACCCTGGTCAAAGACCAGTTCAGGGGGAACTCGCGAATCCGAACAGGAAAGAATCGCAGCGAACGGAGTCTGCGAGTTGTCCGCAACACACATGCGGCGCGTGTCATCTTCGCCCGGATGCACCTGGGTCCCCGACGCCCATAGCGCATTCCCGGCGAGCAGTCTGGTCAGCGCTGGGCCAGGGTCCGTGGGTCCCGGGTTACAAACGACCTGGGAGCGCGCAGTTATCGCCGGCGAAATCACCGTCGCCAGACCAGCGAGCGCACCGAGCCGCAATAAGCTTCTCCGGCTGAAAGTGGAATGACTTGTCATATCCATAGGAACCCTCCTGTATGGCTATAAAGGGGCAGTTTCCGCTGATGATGGATGGTCGTCAAGCGTGAACATAGCTTAAAAGATCTCGTATTTACATTGCATAGCTTGAATTGTATCCAATCAGCTCGTACAGGCACCATCAGGGCTGCGCGGGATGATAGTTTTACACTTTGCTTTCCCCCACAAATCCGTGCGGCGCGCTCTGTATAGGGTCGGGTAGAGCGCGGACGGGCTAGGTCGGGACCAGCGCAGGTGGAGAATCGAGATCTCAATTGATTGGTAACTCCCGCGGCGGGAATTTATAGTCAGGTTCGATCGAACCAACCAACCGCCTATTGGCTCCTGTAAGTGGAGGTCGTCGACCAAACGATGAAAGCCGTCTATTACGAAAAGTTCGGCGATGTTGATGTGCTACAGATCGGCGAGCGGCCAATTCCCCGGCCTGCTGCCGGGCAAGTGTTGGTAAAAGTCGGCGCCGCCGGCGTCAACCCAATGGACCGTCGCCTGCGGCGCGGCGAGTACCAGGAGTTTTTCCAGCGAACCTTCCCCATCATTCCCGGCTGGGACGTCGCCGGCCGCATCGTCGAACTGGGACCGGATGTCACGGGATGGCAGGTTGGCGACGACATCGTCGGTCTCGGCTTTACCTGGAAACTGGGCGTGGGCAGCTATGCCGAATATATGACCATCGATGACACCGCCATTGCGCGCAAGCCGGCGCGCATGACGTTCGAGCAGGGCGCGACCTTGCCGTTGGTCAGCCTTACCGCCTGGCAGTCGCTGGTGGAGTCCGGCAAGTTGCAACGCGGACAGAGCGTGTTTATCCAGAGCGGGGCGGGCGGCATCGGCAGCGTCGCAATCAGTATCGCGCACTACGTAGGCGCGCGAGTCTACACCACGGCGCGGGCGAAGAATCATGACTACGTTAAGGAGCGCGGGGCGACCGTCGCCATCGATTACAAAACCTCCAACTATGTCCACGTCGTCAAAGACCATGAGCCCGACGGAGTTGACGTGGTGCTCGAGACTCTCGAGGACAAGATCTATAACGAGAATGCGGTCCGCATCGTGAAGAGCGGCGGAAGCATCATCTACATGAACAACGAAGCGCCGCCGATGCCCGAGATCGCCGAGCGCAAGATCCACACCGAATTCCTGCATCATCGAGCCGATGGCAAGATGTTGGGCGAGCTTATGCAGCTCTTCGATAAGGGCGAGTTGGCGATGCCGCGACTGACCGTCATGGCGCTCGATGACGCGGCTGAGGCTCACCGGCAATCAGAGAGCTGGCGCGTCAACGGCAAGATCGCGCTGAAAGTGCAGGCTCTGTAGAAATTTGTCGCCCCCGACCTTGTAGCTGGCCGGGGCGCGGGGACGATCCGCGGGCGGGTGGCCGCGGTCCTCTGCGCGATCCCCTAGCGCGGCCAGGCGCGACGGGCGACCTCGGCCACCGTCCTGAGCTTGGCCTCCTGCACTTCCTCGCTGAGCGGATTGCCCTCGGCCACCGAGGCGAAGCCGCATTGGGTCGAGATCGCGAGCCGCTCGCGCGGAAAGTGGCGGCTCGCCTCGTCGATTCGGTGCAGCGTCTCGTCAACCGACTCGACGGTGTTGGTCTTGGTCGAGATCAGGCCGAGCACCACGCCCGCGCCGTCGTGCACGTCGCGCAGCGGTTCGAAGTCGCCCGAGCGCGCGTCGTCATACTCGAGCAGCAGGTGATGGTAATTGGTGGCGCGTCGGAAGCACTTGGAGATCGCTTCGTAACCGCCCTGCGCGAACCAGTGGCCCTTGTAGTTGCCGCGGCAGAAATGGAGCCCGAAGGTCACGCCTGCGATCGGCGCGGCGACAGAGTTGATCAGATCCATCCCGTCGGTCAGCGCCCGCGCGCTCGAGATGCCGTGATCGTCGAAGCCGCTCTTGCGGAAGGCCGGGTCGACCAGCACGCAGACCTCGGGCGTATCGATCTGGATATAGGTGCAGCCCAGCTCCGCCAACTCGACGATCTCGGCGCGCAGGATACCAGCGGCGTCGGCGAACAGCTCGAAGGGATCGGGATAGGCGCTGCGCGAGTGCTCGCGCGACCAGTTGAGGTACATCATCAGCGGGCTCGGCAGGCTGACCTTGAGCGGGCGGCGCGCCCGGCCGCGCGCATAGGCGAACTCCTCGATCGCCCACGAGCGACGGCGGGTGATTTTCGCGGTGACCACCGGCGCGTCGAGGGTCTTGGTCTCTTCGGCCGCGCCCTCGCCGCTGATGCGCGATTTGATCTGCGCCGCGGTGCTGAGTCCGTCGAGCGCGTCGGTGTAAAGTCCGGAGAACCACGAGCGGCGCAGCTCGCCGTCGCTGATTACGTCGACTCCCGTACCCTCCTGCATCGCGATGGCGGCGTCGACGCATCGATCCTCGATCCGCTTGAACTCGCTCGATGACAGCTTGCCCGCCTGCCACGCCAGGCGCGCCTCCTTGAGATGGGCGGGGCGCAGCAGCGAGCCCAGCACGTCAGCGCGATAAAAAATGGCCATCGTGGATCCTCCCGAATCGAAAACCGCTTAGCGATTCCTGTGCAGCAGCACCATCCCGGCGACGATAATGACCAGCGGAAAGGTCACGATCAGGTAGAGCGCCATCATCAGCCCACCGTCGTCGCCGATCGGGCCGTGGGCGCCGCGCACCAGCATCAGGCACATCAGGAAGGCGAGCGGGTAGATAAAGATGCCGGTAAGAATAATTCTTTTGCCCGCTTTCATCGATCGCCCGCCGACGACAATCTCAAACCGCAGCGCGCTGGTCTATGACCATGCGCGGCGCGCCGCCTCGGCCACCAGCCGCAGCTTGGCTTCCTGGCTCTCCGCACTCACCGGATTGCCTTCCATCACCGAGGCGAAACCGCACTGGGTCGAGACCGCCATCAGTTCGCGCGGAAAATAGCGCGCCGCCTCGTCGATCCGCGCCAGCACGGAATCGAGCGACTCGACCGTGTTGGTCTTGCTCGAGACCAGCCCCAGCACGACCCCCTTGCCGGCCGGGACCTGGCGCAGCGGCTCGAAGGAGCCCGAGCGCGGATCGTCGTACTCGAGCAGATAGAGATCGTAATTCGAGGAGCGCTCGAAAACATTGCGCGCGATCGCTTCGTAGCCGCCGCTGGAGAACCAGTTGCCCTTGTAATTGCCGCGGCACAGATGGAGCCCGAAGGTGACGCCGCTGACGCCTGCGACCACCGAGTTGATCAGATCCATGCCCTCGGTCAGCGCGCGGTCGGCCGAGATGCCCTGGGCCTCGAAAGCGCTGCGGCGGGTGGCGGGATCGACCAGGATGCCGATTTCGGGCGCGTCGATCTGGATATAGCTGCAGCCGATCGCCGCCAGGTCGCGCACTTCCTCGCGCACGATCGCGGCCGCGTCGGCGAACATCTCGAACGGATCCCGATAGGCCGCCTTCGAGATCTCGGGCGACCAGTGCAGGAACATCATCAGCGGGCTCGGCAGCGTCGCCTTGAGCGGCTTGGCGGCGCGGGCCCGCGCATAGGCGAACTCCTCGGTCGCGATCGAACGGCGCCGGCGAATTTTGCCGATCACCATGGGGCTGTCGAACTCACGATTGCTGGCGCCCTGACCGACCAGCCGCGAGTCGATTTTCTGCACCCCGCTCAGCCCCTCGATAGTATCGGTGAAGGGGCCGAAGAATGCCGAGCGGCGCAGTTCGCCGTCGGTTACCACCTCGACGCCGGTGCCCTCCTGCATCGCGATGGCGGCGTCGACACAGCGGTCTTCGATGCGCTTGAATTCGGCCAGCGCGATACGGCCCGCCTGGTAGTCCTGGCGCGCGCTCTTGAGATGCGCCGGGCGCAGCAGCGAGCCCAGCACGTCGGCACGATAGACGATGTTCATCGAGGTTCTCCGGTCGGAAGCGGTCTGTGCGAACTGCTCGCAACTGGCGGCGAAATTGTCAAGCGTGCGGCGTCAGGCGCGGCCCGGCGTCCGGCTGAAGTAGCGCCGATACTGGAACCAGGCGAACAGCCACAGCACTACCATCAGGCTCGCCATCGACAAGCCGATTTTGCCGAAATCCAGCCGATCGATCGCGCGCCATAACGGGCTGTCCAGCTCGAGGCCGATGCTCAGCGCCTGCAACCATTCGATCAGGCCGACGAACAACGCCATCGCCACCGTCAGGCCGGTGACCACCACGTTGAAGAACAGCTTCTTGAGCGAATCGGCCGAGGCCCAGTCGTAAATCCGCATCATCAGGGCGCCGTCGAGCGCATCGACCAGCGTCATCCCGGCGGCGAACAGCAGCGGAAACACCATCACGCCGATAATCGGGAAACGACCGTCGCCGGCGGCCTCGGCCGTGATCGCCAGTAGCGCGACTTCGGTAGCAGTGTCGAAACCGAGCCCGAACAGAAAGCCGACGAAAAACATCTTGCGGCCCGAATCGATGCGTCGATAAACCGACGCGAACAGCCGCGCGATCACGCCGCGCCGCTCCAGCAGCGCCTCGATCTGGCCGCCGCCGGGGTCGTGAGGACTTGCTGCCGAATCTGCGTGCGAGCGAAAGGCGCGATAGAGCTGAACGAAGACCAGTAGGTTGACGATCCCGATACCGGTCAGAAAAGCGGCCGAGAGCGTGGTGCCGAGCAGCGTCTGATGGAGCGCGTGAATCAGCGCGGCGCCGTGCCGTTGCGAACTTTCAAGCGCCAGTGCCAGCGCCAGCAGCATCACGATCGTCGAATGGCCGAGCGCGAAGAACAGCCCGGTGGTCAGCGAGCGCCGCCCGTCACGGCGCAGCTTGCGCGTCACGTTGTCGATCGCGGCAATATGGTCGGCGTCGAAACCGTGCCGCAGGCCGAGGAAATAGGCGAGCGCGCCGAGCCCGAAGACCGAGGCGTCGGTGGTCAGCGCCAGCCGCGCCAGGCATAACCAGGCCAGCAGGTTGAATAGACCCAGCCCGCACAGCAGCAGGACGAAGCCCCGGCGCAGAGCGGCGGAAGCTTGCGCGTCGGACATTGGCAATCCCGGATTCATCGGCGATATGCCATAAGGCGGTATATCGAAATCACCCATGGGTGCAACCTTTGGCAAGTCGCCGCGATTTCTGCCAAACCGCTTAATGGGGATGACCGGGGGGCTGAGATCCTGGGGCGCGCGCCTCTATTCTTATTGCGGCCTCACGGCTAGCCTTGGAACTCCTTGATGCGGTGCGCGATACGCCGCAGGGGAGGTCACGAGGATGAGAGGCGGAAAAATCGCGTTGATGGTGGCTTTTGGGACGGCGATGATGCTGGCGCTGGCCGGCTCCTACGCTGGCGCCCAAACGATGGGCGAGTACGGCACGACGCTCAACTCGGCCGGCATTGGCGCCGAGGAACAGGGCGCAACCAACGACTTGGCGGGCGAGGCGCCCAACCTGCCTTCAGCGATCGATGCTCCCTCGCCGCTCGACAGCGGCAACGATCCGCTGTCAGAGGCGCCCAGCTACTTCGGGGATTCCGGCAGCGATTCCGGGGGACTGGGGAGCGATAGCGGCTCATTGCAGGGCGGCCCCGGCCTTTCCGACGCTCCCACCATTCAATGAGGGTGGTGTCCGGCTGACCGCTCAGGAAATTTTCGGCAGCACGCGGGCCGCGAAGCGCTCCAGCGAGCGCATGATGTCGCGCTGCGGCATCCCGCCGAAATTCACCTTGAGCGCAACCTCGGTGACGCCCAGTTCGGCCAGTTCCGCGAAGCGGGCGAGGATTTGCTCCTCATCGCCGAAGATCGCCCGCTCCGGATAGATGTGATCGTAATTGGTGGCCAGTTCCTCGAACTTGGCCGCCATGTTGCCGTAGCCCTTGTATTGCCCGGCCTCCGCCTCGACCCGGTTGGCATCGGCCGCGGCGAGATGAAACCGCTCGACGAACGGACGCGGAAAGTCGCGACCCTCGCGGGCTGATTCGCCCATGTAGAAATGCAGCTCGACCATGATCTCGGCGCTCTTCGGGTCATGGCCGGCAGCGGCGCGCGCCTGGCGGTAGATACTGAAGCGCTCGTCGGTCTCCTCGCGGGTGCTGACGATCGGCACGTACATCAGGTTGTAGCCCATCCGGCCGGCCCACAGAAAAGATTCCTCGCTGATAATCGCCGCCAGGTAGATCGGCGGATGCGGCTTCTGGAGCGGCTGCGGAATCACGCTCAGATCGCGCACCTTGAAGAAGCGGCCGTCGAAGGAGAAGCGCTCCTCGCTCCACGCCTTGATAATCAGGTCGTGCGACTCGTTGAAGCGCAGCCGGCTCTCTTCCATCGGGATATTGAACGCGTCGTACTCGGCGCGCTCGAAGCCGCGGCCGATGCCGAACACCGCGCGGCCGCCGGAAATCGAATCGAGCATCGCGACCTGCTCAGCGACGCGCAGCGGATTATTGATCGGGAGCTGCACGACGCCGGTTGCGATCCGCATGCGCCGGGTGCGCGCCGCCGCCGCCGTCGCCAGCAGGATCGCCGACGGGATCGCGCCGCCGTAGGGAAAGAAGTGATGCTCGGCGAACCAGGCCGCGTGGAAGCCGGCCTGCTCGGCAAATTCAACCTCCTCGAGAATGTCGCGATAAAGATTGGCGGCGGGGCCGTGAACTTCTTTGAGATAGGTAGGTAGAAAGAACAGCGAGACCTTCATTTTTCGTTTTCTCCCAGACTGCGGCGCCACGCGCGCCAGGTTGCGTCGCCAATCTAGCAAGAGCGCCCCGCCGTGCGGAACCGCTCTCGCGCCGATCGGCGCATCCATCAGACTCCTTGTTCGCGCCGGATTCATCGTATAATCGGTCCATCATGCAAGAGATCAACACCCTGTGGGATTTGCTTGAAGCGGCGCCGGCCGATCGCACCGCGCTGATCGTGCCTGATGCCGAGCTTCGCATCAGCTACGGAGCGCTGCGCGAGCAGGTAAGTGCGGCCGCCGATCTGTTCGCCTCAGCCGGCATCCGGCCCGGCGAGCGGGTCGCGATGGCGCTGCCCAACGGCGTTCCGGCGCTGGTCTGTTTCCTGGCGGCGACCATCGCCGGCACCGCGGCGCCGCTCAATGCCGCCTATCGCCGCGAGGAATTCAACTTCTTCCTGGATGACACCTCCGCCAAGCTGCTGATCGTGCCGCCCGACGGCGGCCAGGAGGCGCGCGAGGCGGCGGCGCAGAGAAAGATTCCGGTCGCGAGCGTGAGCCTGGAGGCCGGGGGCAAGCTCGAGTTCTCCGACCTGACGCGGCGCGGCAGCGCGGGCGCGCCGACCCCGGAGCAGGTCGCGCTGGTGCTCCATACCAGCGGCACCACCGGGCGGCCCAAACGCGTCCCGCTGATGCATCGCAATCTCGCCATCTCGGCCGGCAACGTCGCCCGGACCTACGCGCTTTCGCCCGACGACACCTCGATGTGCGTGATGCCGCTGTTTCATGTTCACGGGCTGGTGGCCTCGGTGCTGGCGACGCTGCTGACCGGCGGCGCGGTGGTGGTCCCCGACAAGTTCAGTCCCTTCAATTTCTGGCGCAGCGTGCAGGACTACAAGGCGACCTGGTACTCGGCCGTGCCGACTATCCATCAGGTGTTGCTGGCGCGCGCCGAACGCGGCGGCGAACGGCCGGCCGGCGCCGAGCATCTGCGTTTCATCCGCTCGTGCAGCTCGGCGCTGTCGGCCGACACCATGCGCCGCATGGAACAGAGCTTCGGCGTCCCGGTGCTCCAGGCTTACGGGATGACCGAGGCGGCGCATCAGATGGCCTCGAATCCGCTCCCGCCGCATGAGCGCAAGCCGGGCAGCGTCGGCGTCGCCACCGGACTCGAGATCAGTATCGTCGATGCCGACGGCAACCATCTCAAGATCGGCGAGGCCGGCGAGGTCGTGATCAAGGGACCGGCGGTGATGGGCGGCTACGAGAATAATCCCGAGGCCAACGAGCGCTCATTCACCGACGGATGGTTCCGGACCGGCGACCAGGGGGTGCTCGATGAGGCCGGGTACCTGCGGCTGGTGGGGCGGCTCAAGGAGATGATCAACCGCGGCGGCGAGAAAATCTCGCCGCTGGAGATCGACGACCTGCTGCTGACCCATCCCAAGGTGGCCGAGGCGGTCTCATTCGGCGTCGAGCATCCGTCATGGGGCGAAGAGGTCGCGGCGGCCGTGGTGCTGCGCGAGCCGGTGCCCGAAAGCGAGCTGCTGGCGCATTGCAAGGCGCATCTGGCCGAATACAAATGCCCCAAGAAGATCTACGTGGTCGACGCGATTCCACGTACCGCGACCGGCAAGATTCAGCGCAGCGCCGTGGCCGCGGCGCTCAAGCCCGCCAAGGGCTGAGGCGCGGTGAAGTTCGTCATCGTGGGAGCCGGCGCGATCGGCGCCTACCTGGGCGCGCGGATGGCGCGCGCCGGCCAGGATGTGACGCTGTTCGCGCGCGGGCCCCATCTGCTCGCGATGCAACAGCGCGGCGTCCGCGTGGTGAGCCCCGGCGGCGATTTCGAGGCGCGGCCCAAGGTCAGCGGCGCGCTGGAAGAGATCGGCGCCGCCGACGTGGTCATCCTCGGCGTCAAGGCGCACGGCCTGACCGCGCTCGCCCCGCGTCTCGGCCCGCTGCTGACGCGCGACACTATCGTGGTCAGCACCCAGAACGGCCTGCCATGGTGGTTCTTCCAGGCCGAGGGCGGCCGCTATGCGGAACTGACGCCCGAGCGGCTCGACCCCGGCCGCGCGATTTCCGGCGCGATCGACTTCCGGCGCGTGGTCGGCTCGATCGTCTATTTCTCGACCGAAATCGCCGAGCCCGGCGTGATCCGCCATATCGAAGGCGCCCGGATTTCGCTGGGCGAGCCCGACGGCGCGCGCTCCGAGCGCTGTCGCGCGATCGCCGACGCGCTCAATGCCGCCGGCCTGCATTGTCCGGTCACCACCCATCTGCGCCACGAAATCTGGGTGAAGCTGATCGGCAGCGTGGCCCTTAATCCGATGAGCCTGCTGACCGGCGCGACCATCGGCGAGATGCTGCGCAACTCCGCGGTGCGCGCGCTGGTGCGCGCGGTGATGACCGAGGCCGAGGAAATCGCCAACGCGCTCGGTATCGAGCTGCCGGTCTCAATCGAGCGGCGCATCGCCGGCGCCGAGAAAGTCGGCGAGCACAAGACCTCGATGCTGCAGGATTTCGAGGCCGGCCGGCCGATGGAGCTCGATGCGATCGTCGGCGCGGTGGTCGACCTCGGCGATCGTCTGGGGCTCAAGATTCCGCATATCCGCACCGTTTACGGCTGCGCCAAGCTGATGGTCGAATGCCGCGGGCGCGTGCCCGCCTAGCGCGAGGGAACCATGGAATTCGGCATAATGTTCGCGACTCACATCGGCAACTGGGATGTAATCCGCTATGCGGAGGAGCTCGGCTACGACCGCGCCTGGGTACCCGATTCGCACATGATCTGGTCCGATTGTTACGCCACGCTGGCGCTGGCGGCGGTCAACACCAAACGCATCCGGCTCGGTACCGGCATCGCCGGGGCCGGCACGCGAATCGCTCCGGTGACCGCGCACTCGATCGCCTCGATCAATCGGCTGGCGCCCGGCCGCGTCTTCCTGGGCATCGGATCCGGGCACACCTCGATGCGCGTGATGGGGCAGAGCTTCGTCTCGCTGCCGGAGCTGCGCGAATACGTCAGGGTGCTGCGTGCGCTGCTGGCGGGCGAAGAGATCGACTACGACTATCGCGGTAATACGCGCGCGATAAAGTTTCTGCATCGCGATCGGCATTTCATCGATCTCGACCATCCCATCCCGATCTATCTCGCCGCTAACGGCCCCAAGGCGATCGAGCTGGCCGGCGAAACCTGCGACGGCTGGATCTCCTCGACCGCCAGCGCTCACGACGCGCGCGGCTTTTTCGAGCATCTGCGGATCGGCGCCGCCAAGCGCGGTCGCGCGCTCGGCGCGGGCTTCCATACCACCTTCGTCACCGCGGGATGCGTGCTGCGGCCGGGCGAGAAGCTGACCAGCGAGCGGGTGATCGATGAGACCGGCTCGCAGGTTGCCTGCAATCTGCATCTCAACTACGAGATGTGGCTGTTCGGCGGCAAGAAGGACGCGCTGATACCGGCCTGCTTCGCGAACATCTGGGAAGATTATCTGAAGCGCGTCGAACGCTTTCCCAAGGATTCCTGGTACCAGTACCTCTACGACGGCCACTGCACTTTTCTGCAGCCCGAGGAGCGACGCTTCATCACGCCGGCGGCGATCGCGGAGTACACGCTGACCGGCGAGCCCGACGAGCTCATCGCGCGGCTGCGGGCGATGGAGGCGCTCGGCTTCAACGAGATCACGCTGCTGCCGCCGGACGATTACGGGCGCAAAGTCTATCGCGATTTCGCCGAGCAGGTGATGCCGGCGCTGCGCTGAGCGCGGCTACTTCTTGAGCTCGAGCATCCGCAGCGCAAGCCGCCCGAGATCGCTCGCCGGATCGGCCAGCGCCGAGCCGACTTCGAAGTGATTCAGCCCGCGGCATAGCACCAGGTCGTAGAGCCGCCCGATGCCCTTGAGCATCGCGGCGAAATCCCGCGCCTGGCGCTTGAATTCATCGGTCTCCTTATCGCCGTACGCGATTGCGACCGGACATGCGATGCGATCGAGATGGCGCGCGGGACTGAGCTCGGCCTCCTCTTCCTTGGAAATCTTCACGTAGCCGCTGCGCGCGCTGAGCATCACCGGCTCGAGGTCATACATGCCGCTGACGCACAGCCCGGCCTTCAAGATGGTGGACGGCAGATCGTGCAGCTTCGGCCAGTCCGTCACCAGCACGTTGGCGGTCAGATGGCCGCCCGAGGAGCATCCCGCCACGTAGAGCCGCTCGGGGTCGCCGCCGAAGGAGCGCGCGTTACGATAGACCCAGGCCACGCCGCGGCGCACCTGGGCGACCATCTCGGGCAGCCGCACCTTGGGGATGTTGGCGAAGTTGAGGACCACGTAGTGCGCGCCCGCCTCGACAAAGGCCGGGGCGGCGAAGCTGGAGTCATCCTTGGAGAGATTGCGCCAGGCGCCGCCGTGGATGAAGACCAGCACCGGAGCGTTGGGGCGATCGGTCGGAAAGATGTCGAGGGTCTCGTCTTCGGTGGGGCCGTAGGCGAGGTTGGTCCGATGCTTGAGCCTGGCGCGCGCCGCGGCGCTGCCGGTGCTCCAATACTTGATTACCTCGTCGGCGTTGGGTGCCCAGGCGCGCTGATCGTAGTTGCGATCGAGCTCGGCCTGATCGTAGTCGAGATAAACCTTCGGTCCATTGCTGGTCATGGGATGTCCTCGAATTTGCTTGTAGCCAACCGCGGCGCTTTTCTGCAACCGCCGGCGGCTGCGCGGCGCACGATCATTCGCCGAAGCCGAGTTCCTTGAGGCGCTGGCGGGCTTCGGCCGCGCGGTCGGCGTGGACCATCAGGCGCGCCGGTATCGCGGCGGTCGTCCCCAGCATCCGCGAGGTCTCGCCGTCGAAGATGAAGGCCTCGATACCGGCCTCGGTCAGAAAATCGCGCGCCATCCGGACCGGCATCGGATCGATGCTGGCGAAAATCTCATCGAGTTCTTCCGGGTTGAAAGCATCATCAGCCATGTTTTCGATCCTCGTGTGATGTGGCGGAGTTATGGGCGGCAGGCGCACCCGGCGCGAAAGCGCCGCGCAGCCGCTGGTAAAGCGCAACCACGATCGCGATTACGATCAGCATCGCGACCAGGTCATCGAAACGCCGGATATAGGGCGCGATCGCCTCCCAGTGCTGGCCCAGCTTCATCCCGATCCAGGCCAACACCAGGCACCAGATATACGAGCCGGCCAGGGTATAGATCGAAAACGGCAGCAACCGCATCCGCGACACCCCGGCCGGAAAGGCGACGAAGGTCCGCACGATCGGCAGCAGCCGCCCGATGAAGATCGCGACCGGCCCGAAGCGATCGAAGAAGCGATCGGCGATTTCCAGCTCGTGAGGCGTGATCAGCACGTAGCGGCCCCATCGCTCGAGCGCCCAGCGCCCGCCGCTGGCGCCGACCGCATAGGCAACGTATGAGCCGAGCAGGCATCCGAGCGCACCGGCCAGCGCGACCAGTTGGAGGTTGAAGCGGCCGGTGGCCACCAGGTAGCCCGAAAACGGCATGATCACTTCGGAGGGCAGCGGGATGCAGGCGCTCTCGATCGCCATCAGCAGGATCACGCCGGCGTAGCCGAAGGCCGAGATGGCGGAAATCACGAAGGCGGAAAGCGCGGCTAACAGCTTGTACATTGGATGGTTCTTGCTCGCCCGGACACCGACTCAGGCTGCCATGGACGGGCGTTCGATGCGAGCGCCGGGCGTCAGTTGGCGCGCCGGGAATCGCCCGGCGATAGATGAACTTTCCTGTCGCACAATGCCAAGATTTTCGCATCATGTGCCTGAAAAGGAGGCTAGGTTAGTCGCCAAGCCTTGTGCATTCACGCCAGTCCGGTAAAATCGAAGCGGAATAACAATTGCATGATCCCAGCGGAGTTATTGACCGATGGCACCATCATCAGCCCTTAAATTCTACTTCATGCACTTCATGCCGTACCCGGATTTGCCCGGCGACTACGGCAACCGGGACAAGTATCCGTCGTCCTGGGTCGATCTGCCGAATCGGCTCTACGATCCGGCCAAGGGACAGGCGCTTTATCGGCGCTATCTCGACGAGATGGTGCTGGCGGACAAGCTCGGCTACGACGGCCTGATAATCAACGAGCATCACAACACCGCCTACAGCATGATGGCATCCTGCAGTCTGATCGGCGCGGCGCTGATCGAACGGACGCAGCGGGCCAAGATCTGCCTGTGGGGCGTGCCGATCAATCTCGAGTATCCGAACCGGCTGGCCGAAGAGTATGCGATTCTGGATGTGATGTCGGGCGGCCGGGTCGAGGTCGCCTTCCCGCTCGGCACCGGTATGGAGTACTGGGCCAACGCCACCAATCCGGCGACCGCGCGCGAGCAGATGCGCGAGGCGCTGGAAATTATCCTGCAGTCCTGGCAGGCCGACGGACCGACCGCCTATTACGGCAAGTACTACACTTACCGTTATCTGAATCCATGGCCGCGTCCGCTACAGAAGCCGCGACCGCGATGCTACCTGGTCGGTTCGGGGAGTCCGGAAATAGTCGACCTGGCGGCGGAACTGGGCTTCGGTTACTCGGTGGTGTTCGTGCCGATCTCACAACAGCTCAAAACCTTTGAGCGGTATCGGGAGAGATCAGCCGAGTGCGGTCATGAGACGAGTCCCGACGACACGCCGATCGGCGTGATGGCCTACGTCGCCGAGAGCGACGAGCAGGCGCGGCGCGAGTTCGAACCTCACGTCCGCTCGTTCTTCGAGACCTTTCTGCGCACCCGGGCGCATTACCTTTCACCTCCGGGCTACCTCAGCATCGAGGAGTTCCGGCGCCGCGCCGGCAGCGCCGTGGACCTGGCGAAACTCCATGGCGGCGGAAGTTTTGACTGGGATGCGTTCACCGGCCACTCGCGCGTGATCGCCGGCACGCCCGAGCGCGTCGCCGAAGCGATCGCGGGATGGACTCGGCAGGCCGGCAGCAGCACTATCACCTGTCATCTTCATCTCGGCGACATGCCGCATTGGAAAGTGGTCAAGAATCTGACGCTGTTCGCCGAAGAAGTGATGCCCCGTTTGCGCGACGTGCGAATCGGCGGCGCGGCCAGAACGGCCGCGGCACCCTTGCACTCAGCGGCAGCATTACAGGGCGCCAAGTAAGTCGATGCCGATAAATGCTCTGCGGCCGGCTTCGCTTCGCCGGACCGGATTGAGCGATGGTCTAATTCGCCGGCGTTAAAGTCCGCGGCCGGCACAAAGGTTGGAGGCACAGATGAGCGTAGTTCGTAAACTGATCGTTGCTATCGTATTGCTGGCAACGGTCCTGTCCGGGGCAGCCATGGCGCAGGAGCCGGAAGCGATGCCGCAGCCGATCCCAGAGGGGACGGTTATCACTCCGCAGAACTGGCAGCAGTATAAGGACTACATGACGGATGGGATGCGGGCGCTGTTTGCCGGCACCTATACGATGAAGTTCCCGCCCAACTTCCAGATGGTGGTGGATAAGACGCACAGCTATCAGCCGCCGCCGAGCTTCATCCAGGCCACCGAAAAGTACAGCCGGCAGGTGAAAATCGTCAATCTGCCGGGTGGCAGACATACCATCAACGGCTATGTCGCGGGTCTGCCATTTCCCGATCCCAAGGCGCCGATGCAGGGCTGGAAGATGCTGATGGACACCTGGTACGCCTACGTGCCGTGGATGCTGTGCACGCCGGACGGACGTTTCGTGTTCGAGGATCGGCTCGGCAACATCAGCGGCGACCAGTGGTTTCTGGTAAACCGCATCTTCTCGCATCGCAGCGACGCGGGCGTGACGCCCACCGATCCCAAGGGCCAGGGGATGTACAACACCCAGTTTTTCCAGATCCTCAAGCCTGAGCAGGCCCGTTACACCTCGCTGCTGAGCGTCTATTACGACGACCTGACCAAGACTGAGGACACCTTCCTGTTCATCCCGGCGCTGCGTCGCACCTTGCGACTGTCAAGCGCGGCGCGTTGCAGCCCGGCGCTGGGCTCGGATTTCGCGATCGATGATACGCGTCATTCGACTTTCAACGGCAACCCGACCCGCTTCGACGCCAGCTACGCCGGCGACCGCGGCGTGCTCGAGATGATCAGGCCGGACCCGTACCTGTCATCGCTCGAGTCCTCCTTTTATATGCCGATCTTCTATCCCAAACCGATGGTCGGCAAATGGGAGGTCCGCCCTTCCTTCGTACTCGACGTCACGCGGGTTGCGTCCGAGAGCAAGGGCTATTGCTATGGCAAGAAGCGCTTGTACATCGACAAGCAGATGTACGATTCAATCTGGGGCGATATCTATGACGAGAACCTGAAGCTGTGGAAGGTCGACTACGATCCAGGTGGCATCGTCGACGTCCCGGGCGAAGGACCGCGCTGGTCGAACAACGGCTGGGGTGTGATGATCGACGTGCAGAACTCGCATCTGACCCACGTTGACTTCGGCCATCACGGCTTTTACGTCAACCAGAACTGCGCCAACGCCGACGGCCACGATTACACGGATGTCGGCCGCTATTCGAGTGTTGGCGGCCTTTCGCAGATTATGCAGTAACGTTACTGGCGGGGAGCGCCGTCCTCCGGCGCTCCCTGCTCCTCCCCGATCGCTTTCATCAGCTCGCGAGTAGCAGTTAGAAGAACCAGCCGGTTTCGGAAGACGGGCCGAAGACCGCGCCGACGAACCTCTCCAGCTCGATATTGAATTTCATGATGACGTGGTCGGAGCCGCGGGTGAGGCCAAAGCCGGGGCCGAAGTTATATTCGATTCCGTGCGGCAGCTCGCCCCATAGCACCGGAAAGATGTAGTGCTGCTGCCGGTCGAGCGGGTCGCTGTCGTCGATCAGGCCGGCGGCGCCATAGAACTCGAGGCCGGGCGACAGGTAACGCATCCATCGATAGTAGATACCGTTGCGGTAGCCGAACTCGAAGCCCTGATCACGGCCCCTTCCATAGAGAGGCTTCTCAAAAACCGGATTCAGCATTAGCGAAACCCGGCCGAAATCCTTCTCGATAATAGGTTTGAGTTCGAGTTCGAGGTCGGCGTCGTCGAACTGCGGCGTCTTGTGCCATTCCAGTTCGACGTACCAACCGAGATCGACGGGGAGCACGTCCTGGTCGAAGAGCCTGCCGCGCAAACGAAACTTGTCGCCGGCCCACCAGAAGCCGTGGCCGGAGGGCTGGGCAAAAGTGACGTAGGCGGCGGCTTCGATCCGATCGGTGAGGCCGTAAGTTAATGCTTCGCCGCTGTACCACATACCCTGACTGGGGTAGGACGCCGCCGGAACCGTTCCGTTGCCGGCTTGGCTATGGCCGTTGGTGACCACGGCGTTGTCGGTTTCCAGTTCAATCATCCCGCGGCCCTCGGTGGCGTACGGGTAGACCTCGAACTCCCAGGGATCGATTTGCGCCGCGGCACGGCTTGCCGACAGGAACGGCATCGAGAGCAGCACGGCGATCACCATCGGTCGCAGGTATTGCTTGGCGAAATTTATCACTCGTTATTTCGATCTCTCAGCCGCCGGAATGGCCAGCGCCGACTCGATCCATTCCTCCAGCGCTGCCTTATCGGCCTCGCTCAGCCGCGCGCCGCGATGGATTAGCGTGTAGTCCCAGGGCGGCATCTTGTCCGCGCGCACGGCGCGGCCGATCCATTCGAGCTTTCGCCGCCGGGTGGCCGGGTAGTAACTCTCCCAATCGGAAAAGTTCAATTGCCTGCGCCCCGCGTTGACCTCATGGACGATCAGCCACGAGAGCGGGGCGACGCGGCTGTACCAGGGCCATCGGGTTTGGTTGGAATGACAGTCGTAGCAAGCGCGTTTGAGCGTCGCCTCGATTCGAGCGGGAGCGGGCAAGGTGTCGATCGAGGGCGCGTTGCTGCCGCGCGTCAGCGGGACCAGTTGGGCGGCGAACAGAGCGGTCACCACGGCCAGTCCTGCGATCCACGCGAACCTCCTGGAAATCACCGCCCATCACCGGCACGCGCGACCAGCCGCCGAGCGCGCTACTTGGCAACGATCGCGCCCTCGGGCACGTCCTGATGGAAGTCGTCGTAAAAATCGTAACTGCCGGGACTCAGCGCGGGCAGCCGCACGGTAATCGCCTCTCCCGGCGTCATCGCGATTTCACGGTTGAGCCTGAAGCTCTCGAACTCGATCGTTTCGCTGCTGTCGTTGACGACCCGCAGCGTAAGCGGCTGCCCCGCCGGCACGGTCAGCTTTTGCGGCGTGAACTGATGATTCTTGAAGCGAAGGTCCGCGCTGCCGCCGTCACTATGGGCCGCGCCGGGCAGCGCCAGCACGGCCAACAGCAGGCCGATAACAATCGGAACGACGCGGGGGTCATATGTCATACGAGGCGGCTCCATCTTGAGAATGATTCTCAATATCGGCGAGCCGCTTGTCAAGAGCCGCCCGCTCTATCGGGCCACACGGATTCTCATCGAAAGCCGCGGCGCTGCCGGCGCCAGCATCGCTAGTTGCCAAAGCCGGTTCGTCATGCTGGACTAAAAAAGTCATGCACAAGCACATCAGTAAACATCCAGACACCAAGCATCTGCCCGAAGACGTAGTCCATTACCGCGAATACAAGATCCTGCTTCAGCCCGATCGCTTCACCAGCAAGCGCGGCTTCCTGGAGTTCTGGGAGGATGTACACAAGTCCGTCAAGAAGCTTGACCTCAAGGTCGAGGTCGACCAGCAGGGCTTTCACAGCCAGGTTCGTGAGGTGCTGTTTTACGATACGCCCGACTTCGACCTCTACAACAATCATTTCATCCTGCGAAAACGCACCTTTTACGAAGAAGGATGGCCGCGGCCGGATCATGAGCTGACGCTCAAGTATCGCAACCCCGATCTCAAGGCCGCCGCCAAGGTCGATGTGCGGCCGCGGCTGGGCGGCCACGAAGCGATCAAGTTCAAAGAGGAGTTGCTATTGGAGCGCGACCGTCTGGGCGGGATGCGCAGTGTCTACTCGCACGGCTGCGTGCTGGTTTCGCCCAAGATCGAACTCGATCGCGGCATTGAGAATATTGCCGAGGCCTTTCCCGTGCTGTCGGAGATTGACGTGCGTCCCAAGACCAAGATCGAACTGGTCAACAGCGTCGCGGTCGAGGAGGTCCAGAACACCATCGGCTTCATCCACTTCGGCCACCATTACAAGGGCAAGGCCACCATCGCGATTTGGCGCAACCGCGCGCTGGAAAAGTCGCTGTCCGGCGAGTTCGCCTTTCAATGCAAGTTCGACCGCCTCGAGGAAGTTAAAAAGTCGTCGATCGATTTGTCGGAGGAGTTTTACAAGGCCGTCCAACTCGACTGCGCCGAATGGATCAGGCTCGGCACGACCAAAACCGCGATGGTCTATGGACTGGGTAATGTGCCGGTGAAAAACCACGAGTGAATCCACCGCGCCGGCTAGCCGCGGTCCGCTCGCGATCTCAGCGCGCCGGTTTAGTCTTCGGCACGATCCGGTAAAACGCAAATTGCGGCTGGCTGACGATGCGGGTCACCTGAAACTGCCGGGCGTCGGGCAACTCGGCCGCAACCTCGCTATTCTTCCAGCTGACCAGCCATCCACCGCCGCCCGCGCGCACCGCGGTTTCGATCCTGGCGCGCGCCGCCGCGGGATCGTAGCCCGGGATCGTGAGGCGCGGATTCGGTCCGTGGAAGTAGTAGTCGAACGGCACCGCATAGTAGCCGAAGGGGAATCCGCCGTTGGCAATTTCCCCGGCCGCGCCGTGAGCGATGAACCCGCTCTCGAAGAAGATCGGCTGCGCGGGATTGCCCTGCGCAGTAATCATCTGCACCAGTTGCGGCCATGGTTCGGCGCCCGGACGGTCGTACGGCATCATCAATAGAAAGGCGACGATGCATCCGCCGGCGGCAAGATTTCGAATCTTGATACTCCAGACCGCCAGCCCGCCCGCGACCAGGACCGCAAGCACGGCGAAGGACGGCAGCACGTAGCGCACGCTGAACATCGGCCGGATCGCGGCCGACCCGGCAATCAAGGCGCCGATCGGCAGCAGCGACCACGCCGCCAGCCAGCGCAGCGGCTCATCGCGGCGGCGCTCGAGTGCCGGCGCGAACACCATCAGGAGTCCCAGCGCCACGCCTGCGCCCCCGGCCGCGATCCTGGCAGCCAGCGAATAATGCGCCGTGCCCATCCAGTCGAGCCACTGCCCCGACACCAGTTGGCGGCTCTGGATCATCGCGATCGGCAGGTAGGGGGCGAACAGCAGCGCCGCGATGCCCATCGCGACCCACAGCTGCGGGCTGCGCCGGCCACGCACGAAATCGCGCACCATCATCGCGATCTCGGCGCCCAGAATCAGCACGCCGCTCATATGTGTATAGATCAGCGCGGCGCCCAACACTCCGCATAGCACGGTGCGCCAGGCGTTCGGTGCGGCGCGCAATCGCCATAGCGCGATCATCTGCGCGAGTCCCACAAAGGTGAACATCGAGTAGCCGCGCGCCCGGTACGCAAAGATCATCGCGAGCGGATTGACGACCCAGATCGCGACCGCCGCCACCCCGCTCTCCGGCTCGAACAGATCGCGCGCCAGCGCATAAATCAGCACCAGGTCGCCGAGCGCGAACAGCAGCGACAGCGATCGAAGGGCGTTCTCGCCGTAGCCGAAGATCTCCGCGAAATAGTGCAGCAGAATATAATAGAGAATCTGCTTGCCGGGATCGTACAGCACCGGGATGGCGATAATCGCGCCGACGCCGGGCTTGGACGCCGCCCAGGCGCTGTACGCTTCGCTCGCCCCCAGCGGCTGGTGGCCGATCCGCGCAACGTAGGCGCCGGCGCCAATCAGGATCAGCGCGGCCAGCGTGATTTGAGTCCTGGAAAAAGCTCCGGCAATCGCCTTGAAGTCGTATCGGGACAGCTTCGGCCGCATCTCCTCCACCACTTGCCGCTCGCTCGCTGTTATACCGAGCGGGCGGTGTTCACGCTACGCGCCTGGTGCGACCGCCGTGGTGTCAGTTTTGTTGCGGTGATCGCCGGAGATGGTTATCAATCGCCGGGGGGAAATTCTGCGGTGGCGGTGCCGATCACGAGGCGCTCGTTGTCCTCGTTTTCGATCCACACGTCGATCTCGACCGCACGCGACTCGGGTTCGAGATGGGTAACGAAGCCCTGCAGCAGCAGGCGGCGCTCGGGAAAGACCATCGCGCGATAGGTGGTGCCGATGCGCTTGAGCCGGCCGGGCCCCGCGCCCAGCCAATCGGTGACCAGTTTGCTCAGCAGCCCGAGGCTGAAGTTTCCCGGGATGATGATTCCCGGCAGACCCTCGGCGCGCGCCGCCTCGTCGTCATGAAAGCGTCCCGAGCCCATCCCGCATACCGCGGCGTAGGCGCGGGCGCGGGCCTTGCCGATCACGATCTCGTGCGGACCGAGCGCCTCGCCGATCTCGATGGTGGCGAAATGTCTGCCGTCCGCCGCGCTCATTCGCCCGGGCCGGGGTTGCGATGGACGAAGCGATGGTCGACGTGGGCGACCGTTTCGCCGCGCTGATTGCAGAGCGTCGAGCGCAGGATGACGAACGTCATGGTGCCGCTGCGGCCGGTCTTCTCGTACATCTCGCGCACCGTCGAGGTCAGCGTGATCCGGTCACCGGCGCGAATCGGCGCGATGAACTCGACCTCCTTGCCGGCGTCGAAGCCGCGGCCGAAGCGCGGCGTGTACTGGAAGAAGGCGTCGGTATTGCGAAACGTGACGGCGAAAGACGGCGGCGCGACCACCGCGCCGTCGGGACCCGGGCGGCCGTAGCGGCCGCTGTCCTCGCCGAGGGCGCGGCAGAACTCGCCGATCACCTCGGCGCTCACCGTCACCGGCTCGGTCGCCTCGAATTCCTTGCCTATCAGCGATTGATCGAACGCCATCGTTATTCGTTCCCGGCGGCCAGCGGCTCGGCGCGGCGCGGCGGCGGGCGATGGGGCCGGAAATCGACCGGCTGGTAGCGGCCCGACTTGAGCTCGCGCACCAGCTCGTCGATCGAGCGCACCTCGGCTTCGAAGCGCGTCGCGCACAGCCCGATCAGGCTCACCATATGACTGTCCGAGCCGCCGATCGCGCGATAGCCGTAGCGATTCACCAGCTCGGCGCTGCGCTCGTTCTCGCCCTTGCGCGAGCCGCCGTTGAGCAGTTCGACCGCGACGACGTTCTCCAGCGGCGGCTTGCTCTCATAATGCTCGCAGAGCCCGACCGTCGGGCGGCCCGGATGGCACGGCACGACCGCCCCGCCCAGGCGCGCGACCTCGTCGATCACCTCCTGCGCGGGCAGCCGCACGTTGGTGAAGTCGAAGCGCGCCAGGATCGCCTCGTTGACGCCGAACACCAGCATGTGGCCGTAATCGGTCTCGACTTCCGAGGCTCGCAGCACCAGCACCCCGAACTTGTCCTCGAGCACGCGATAGTCGGCGTGGCGGTTGAACTGGCGATGCTCGGTGAGCACCAGTCCGTCGATCGGACGCTCGGCGCGCCGCAGCTTGATCCAGTTGAGATAGGCCGCAACCGGCGCGCGCGAGTCGTCGGAGGCCTCGCTATGGCTGTGCAGGTCGAGAATCGTGCCCATCCAGGATGCTTGCCCTCACACGGCCGGGCGGAATTTCGCCAGCGTCACCTCGGGCGTGACATCGTCGAACACCACCGCCACCGGCATCCCTATTCTAACCTGTTCGGGCCGGCAGTCGACAATGTTGGTCAGCATCTTGAGCCCTTCATCCAGCTCGACGTAGGCCAGCACATAGGGCAGCGCGTCGCGAAAGCCCGCCGCGGCGTTCTGGTAGGTGATGGTAAAGGTATAGACCTTGCCGCTGCCCTTCGATCGGATCCACTCGGTGCGCGACGAGAGACATTCGGGGCACAGCGCCCGCGGATAGTAGCGCAACGCCCCGCAATCGCGGCAGCGCTGCAGATACAACTCGTGACGCTTGAGCGCCTCCCACCACGGACGGTTTTCTTCGTCCAGATGCGGCAGCGGCTTGGCGTACGCTTTCGGTTCCCCGGCCATCGTGATTCACCCGGCCTGATTCGACAGGATCAGCGTCGCGCCGGAATGGCGCGTGCCGAGATTGCCACCGGTGCCATGGACCAGCGCGGTGCGGCAATCGCGCACCTGGCGCGCGCCGGCTTCGCCGCGCAACTGGCGCGTCGCTTCGATCAGCAGGAACATCCCGCGCATCCCCGGATGGTTCGACGACAGGCCGCCGCCGTCGGTGTTGAGCGGCAACTCGCCGTCGAAGCGGATACGCCCGCCGCTGACGAACGCGCCGCCCTCGCCCGGCTTGCAGAAGCCCAGGTTCTCGAGCGTCGCGATCACGGTGATCGTAAACGAGTCGTAGATCATCGCCATATCGATATCGCGATGGCTCACGCCGGCGCGCTCGAAGGCGAGCTGGCCCGATTGCGCCGCGGCGATGTCCAGGAAATCGCGCACTCCGCGCGCCGCGTGGCGCACCGCTTCGCCCGCGCCCAGCAGGTAAACCGGAGCTTTCTTCAGGTCGCGGGCGCGCGCCGCCGAGGTCACCACGATCGCACCGCCGCCGTCGCTGATCATGCAGCAATCCAGCAGATGGAGCGGCGCCGAAACCATCCGCGACGCGAGCACGTCCGCGACCGTGATCGGCTCGCGATACTTGGCCTCCGGGTTCATCGCGGCGTGCTGGCGCGCGATCACCGCGACCTCGGCGAGCTGCTCGGGCGTGGTGCCGTAATCGTGCATATGGCGCTGTGCGATCATCGCGTAGGAGCCGACCGTGGTCGGCCCGAACGGCAATTCGTACTGGTCGCAGGGCTCGCCGCCGCCGGCCACCCCGCCGGTGCCGATCGCGAAGCGCTGCGAGGCGGCGGTCGATCCGTAGACGATCAGCACCGTCTCGCACAGCCCCGCGGCGATCGCGGCCGCGGCGTGCGCGGTATGGGCGACGAACGAGGAGCCGCCGATCGCGGTTGAGTCGACGAAACTCGGCGTCAGGTTCAGGTAATCGCAAAAGCCGAGCAGCCCCATCCAGCCCATCCCGACGCCCGTCGTGCACAGCCCGTCGACGTCCTTGATGGTCAGGCCCGCATCGGCCAGCGCGCCGCGCGCGCTCTCGGCCATGATCTGGAACATGGTCTTGTTGGGCGCGAAGCGGGTCGGATGCTCCCACGCGCCGACGATGGCGGCTTTGCGGATGAGGCTCATGCGCTCAGCCGAGCTCCTTCAGGAAATCCTCGATCGCCGCATTGACCTCGGCCGGACGCTCGATGGGCGCGTTATGAGCCGCATCGTCGATGACCTGGACGCGCGCGCCGCGGATTCGGCCGGCGATGAATTCGGCGTCGGCGGGCGTCGTCACCTGATCCTCGGACCCCACGATGATGAGCGTCGGCACGCCGATGGCGCCGATCGAGTCGCGCAGATCGGCTGCGGCGCAAGCCATCAGATCGGTGTAGCGCACGCGCGGATCGGTCTTCACCTGCTCCATCCACGATTCGCGCACGATCTCGAAATGCTTGTCGACCGTGGCCCGCGCAAAGCCGTCATTGGTGAAGGTCTGCGCGGCGCGCCCGATCGCGACCGCCTTCAAGCCCGCCAGCCGCTCGGGCGTCAGGTTCAGCTTGGCGCTGGCGGCGATCAGGATCAGCGCCTCGACCTGTTTTGGATAGCGCACGGCGAAATCCAGCGCGATTATCGAGCCCATCGCGCGCCCGACGATCACCGCCGACTGGAGCCCCAGCGCCGCGGCCAGCGCGGCCGTGAAATCGCTGTACTCGCGAATCGACTTGAAGCCGTCGACGCCGGTCGAGCGGCCGTGGCCGGGAAAATCGAACGCCAGCGGACTGTGCGCGGCGCCGAAATGGTCGACCTGGCGATGCCAGTTGTGACCGTTCGATCCCGCCGCGTGGAGCAACAACAGCCGGCGGCCGCGCCCGAGCTCGGGCGCCACCTCGGGCAGCGTAGTCGCGCCCGCATAATGAAGGAAAATCGCGTGGCCTGAGACGTCCCAGTACTTGGTCGGCATGCCGGAGATTCGCTACTGTCGATGGGGTTAGCTATTCGGTTTGAAGCGCGCTTGTCAAACGGGCGCACGCTTCCCTTCGAGCGGGCTAACGCGCAACATCCAGCTTACGGAGGATGCGATGGAAACCATCCGCTTCGACGATCTCGAAAAACTGCGCTCGAAGATCAGCGATCAGTTCGGCCCGTGGAGCAAACCGATGGTCGTGACCCAGGAGCGTATCAACCAGTTCGCCGACGTCACCGGCGACCATCAATGGATTCACGTCGACGTCGAGCGCGCCAAGCGCGAAAGCCCGTTCGGCGGGCCGGTCGCGCACGGCTTCCTGACGCTGAGCCTGTTGCCGGCGCTGACCACCTTCGACGAATCCGCGGCGGCCTGGAAGGCGACCGGCTATCGCAACATCGTGAACTACGGCGCCAACAAGCTGCGTTTCGCGCAGCCGGTGCCGGCCGGCGCCAGCGTCCATGCGCGCGCCCGCGTGATCGCGGTCGAGGCCCGGCCGCAGGGCACGCAGGTGACGCAGGAGATTCATATCCACGTGGTCGGCCAGGAGCGGCCCGCGGTGATCTACGAATCGTTGATGCTGTATGTGAAATAAGCCGGCGCTACTCGATTTCGTAAGTCACGTTCACGTCGGCGTTGTAGCCGACCTCGCGCGGCACGACTCTTTCAGGCGCGGATATCATGGCTGACATGGACGCTCGCGCGCCCAGGCTGCCACCTTGCATGCCATAAACCTCCTGCGGCGAGGCCTGCGCGTTAGTCGAGATTCTTATCGCCGGGCCGAGCTTGACGCCCATCGAGTTCGCGACCGCGGCGGCCTTCGCCTGGGCGTCCGCCGATGCGAGCCGGATTGCCTCCGTTCGGGCGGCGGCGTCCGCGCCCAACGTAAACGTCACTGAGTTCAGGCTTGCGCCGGCCTTGTAAGCGGCGTCGATGATGGGGCCCAGCAACCCGAGGTCCTTGGAATTGACGCTGACCGTCTCCCGCGCATCGAAGACAGTGCTGGTTTCCTGAGATCCATTTTCGCGCGAGAACCCGTGCCCAAGCGGATTAAGGCGGAAGGCTCTGAGTGCCACGCTGCCATTGCCGTGCAGTTGGTTCCGGAGCGCCTGCTCGATTCGTTGGTCAAGCGCGGATCCCTTGCGCGTGCATTCATCGGCGTCAGCGGTCTGGACCTCGAATCGCAGTGAAATGGTCATGGTTCGCATACGCGTCGTGCTGAAGATGCCGGTTCTCACCTTTTTCGAGCCCAAGCGGGTTCCCATGAGCTGCGCACCGGCCTTCATGCCGGCTTCGACCAGTTTTCCGACCGGTGCGATGTCGTATGTCTCCGCCGTGATTATCCCCACACAGCTCCACGCGACCGACGCAAGCTCTGAGTTCGCTCCGCCATAGTTGCGGATGGAAAAGTCCGAGGTGGCGACGCTCCCCTTGTCACCGACCTGCGGCTTGAGCGCATCGGCAAGCGTTTTCGCGCGCTGGGTCAGCAGGTTCGTGCTCTCATCGGCGTTGACGCCTTTAGCGTCAACCACGAACGACAGCATCATCGTGTCGGGTTTGGCCTTGGCCTCTCCGTGCCCGCTTACTTCGATAGTGCGGCCACCGGCCGCGGCAAATGCAACTGCGCCGACAAGAATGAGAACCAAAGGAACGCCTAAACCAACGTGGATCTTACGTCGCATCCTTTTCCTCCCCGACCCACCTGGAATGGACACTGTTCAGGTGCTCATGGTTTGCAGGGTTTCGGCTGCGATCCGATGGGCTTCGAGCGCGCGCGGAATCTCGTCGCGCTTGCGCCGGCCGAATCCGCACGGCGCGCCGAGTCCGAACGCGGGCAGATAGCGTCGCGCCACCTCGATTCGCTTGCGCAGCGGCTCGGCGTCGCGTTCATGATCGTGAATGATGCCGAGGTAGATGCGGGCCGCGCCGCACTTGAGCTCGCCGAGCGGGCGGTAGAATTCATCGTCGAAGCGATTCGCCGGCCCGGGCATATGCACGAAATCAAAGCGGTCGCCGGCCGCCTCCGCCGCCAGGTTGGCGACCTGCACGCATAGGCCGAAGTCCTTCGGCATCACCATCGGCCAGCCGCCGAGCGTGCCGTAGCAGAGATGCAGCCCGAGCCAGACCTCGGGCGGCGTCTCGCGCATCGCCAGCCGCTCGATCTCGCCGGCCAGGCGCTCGAGCTTGCCCTCGCTGGGCGTCCACGGCAGGAAGTTCTCGAGGTCGACGATCTCGGTGGCGCAATCCCATTGGATGGCCAGGTCGCGCGCCGGGATGCGCCGGATGATGGTCGCGACCTCCTCGCGCATCGCCGCCTCGTAGCCCGGCCCGACCCGATCCCAATCCGCCGGATCGCGAAACTGCAGATAGATGACGCTGTAGGGCAGCGGGAGGCAGACCTGGAAGCGCGCGCCGGCCGCGATCGCGCCCTGCTCGCGCAGGGTCTTGAAGACGAAATATGAATTGATCGCGTCGTGCGCGTAGCCGAGCCGCCAGCCCGGGTCGCCGAAGCGGACGCGCTCGACCCCGGGCCTGACACGGAAGGTCCAGTAATCATCGACATTGCGCGGGCGCCAGCTTTCGACGGCGTTAATCGGCGCGGGCCGCGCCAGCGTCTCGATCTGCGGATGGCCGTGCATCACGCGGTAGGCCTGGAAGGTGATCCATCGATGGCGCTCGCCGACTTCGCCGTCCGGGAGGCAATCGAGCCAGGGGCCGAGCTTGCCGCTCACGGCGCGAAAAACTTCCTCGGCGGTATCGAGCGGCACGCTGCCGACCATCAGCAATGCTTTTTTTGGCGCGCTACGCCCCGGCATCGTTACCTCCCGGCGATACCCGAACCCATCGGCCCGCGCTGGCGGATCGGATCGCTCCTGGTTCCCTTGTAGACCAGGCGGCGGTGATTGCAACCGTCGTCGACGTTCAGGATACAGCCGGGCTGGGAGGGCTTGTTACTGATATATACCGGCGTATCTTGAACGTGTATAAAATTGCTTTGGCATAACTTTCCAGCGGCGCGCAGGAAATTTCGACGGAAGGAGAAACTCATGTTGAGAAGCTGTGTATGGGCAGTTGGAGTCACCCTGTTTCTGTCCGCATCGATGGGATTCGCGCAGATGCCCGGCGATCCGAACGCAACTCCCCGTCGAGCTGCGCCGGGCGCCGCCGTCCCGCTGACAGCTCATCCCAAGCCTTTTACCAGCTTCACCGCGGTCGGATCCGGCACCGCCGACGTCGACCTCTCGGGACCGTGTGCGACGGTGTCCTGTCCGGGCACTGATAGCTGCCAATGCCTGACGATCAGCGGGGCAAAGATCCGGCCGACGGGACTGGGCAAATCCACGCTGACGGCGAGCATCAATCTGGACGCCAACACCAACACGCCAAATGGCGCGGGCGACGGCTTCTGCGATCTCGCCTCCGGTCCCGGCACCATCACGGCCGCCAATGGCGATACGATCAGTATCGACTTTACCGGCTCATTCTGCGTTGGCTTTACTTTCCTTAATTTCGTGGTCAACGGCGGGTATACGATCGTCGGGGGAACCGGCCGGCTGGCAAGCGCGGCGGGAACCGGAAATTATGCGGTCACCGCATCGGAGGTCAGCCTGCCGGGCGAGGCCGCAGTGACGATGAACGGCACGTTTCGCAAGAAACCGTGAGTGGCTTCGGCAGCGGCACAACTGTTGTAGCTGTCGCTGCCGACCAGCCAGACCTTGGCCAGTCCCATCACCGGCGCCTCCGTACTGCTGCCATGGACGCCGGCGTAGTCGACCAGCGGCAGCTCGACGACTCGCGAATCCGCGGGATTGGAATTTTGCCACGAGTCGCCGCGGCCGAGCGCGTTTGAATCGTTGATACGGTCGGTAACGGCCGCCAGGATGGCTTTTGCGCTCCCCAGTCCCGGCTGCATCGTGACGCATCCCGGGCCGCCCTTGCTGCTGCATCCAGCGCCCGCATTGACGCTCAGAAGCTGGCTCGGATCGTTCGGATCCGGCGAGGTCCATCCGGCGAGGCGCGAAAGAGAGCGGGCTTGCACGTCCACGAGGGTGCGCATTTGACCCTGCCGAAAGTTGATGATATTTGACATATCAAGTGCATCGCTCCGAAAAAGCGGAACCTAATCGGAATCCGTGTTGCGCCAGCGGCGCGATCTATACGGCTCGCCGCCACCCAATCATCCGCCAAGACCAGCTGCCCGAGATCGACTGAGCGGAGCGCAAGCCAATGGCAGCGGCCCATCGGTCGAGCGAAGTTCAGCCGGGACGGAAGACCGCGGACGCCCACTCGCAGATGAAGATAACGGAGATTAGCCGTCCGCAATCCCTCACCGACCAGGCTTACCAGCATCTCAAGGCGGCAATTCGCTCCGGCGCGATCGAGCAACATTTCTTCTATCCGCTCGGCGAGATGGCAGCCGGGTTCGGCATCTCCCGCACGCCGGTGCGTGAGGCGGTCCTCAAGCTCGCTCACGAGGGACTGCTCGAGATCCTGCCACAGCGCGGGTTCCGCATCCGCGAAGTCGCTCCCGAGGAAGCTGCCGAGGTCTTCGAGCTGCGCAACCTGCTCGAGGGCAGAACGGTCGAGAAGCTCGCCAGGAAGTCGGATCCCGAAGAGCTGCGCAAGCTGCGCGCGATCCTCGCTCGTCAGGAGCGCCTGGTGAACGAGCCGCGCCGCTTTCTCGAGGTCGACGAGGAGTTCCACCTGACGATGCTGGAGCTGGCGGGCTTCCGCCGGGCGCGAGAGTTTATCGTCATGCTGCGCGACGTCATCTGGCTGCTTGGAATCAAGGCTCTGTCTGCTCCGGGCCGCCTCGAGGGCGTGCTCTCCGAGCACAACCGCATCGTCGAGTGCATCGCCCGCAAGGACGCTGCCGCAGCGCGCCGAGCGTTGCGCGCGCACCTCGATTCCACCTTCCGCACGATCCAGCAGGACCGGGCAGCGAAGGTTGACCGTTCCGCGCGGGACGGCTAAGGCGGGTATCCCGGCAGCGAAATCCGGGACAGTGAGGCCGGACTCGGCGAGCGCGGCGCGAGCGACCGGCTGACGCAACCGGCGCGCGTCCCGATGCTCATTGCGCGCCCAGCCGAGGGATTATCCGGGAGCCGATCAGATCGATCATCCGCAGCACCTCGCTCTGCTCCATCGCCGGCCACAAGACCCGCAGTCCAACGTGGGTGAAGCCGAGTTCCGCGTAGTCGTTGAGCCGCGCGACGCAATGCGCGGGGTCGCCGACGATAAAGGTGTCCTCGAGCAACTGGTCGAGGCCCTCGGCCAGCCGTTCCGAGGTGCCCGGAAAGCCGTGCTCCGCGTAAGCGCCGTACTTGGCTTCGATCGCGCGGCGTGCGCGCTTTATCGCTTCGTCCCGATTCGGGGCGACGAAGAACTCCCGGAGCAGGGGTTGATCGGAGCCCGCCCGATGACCGTGCGCAGCCAGAGTTTCGCGCCACAGCTCGAGCTGCGCGCGGATTTTGTCGCGCGATTGCAGGCCGGACGGAATGAACGGATAGCCGAGCCTGCCCGCCCGTTTGACCCCGGCGTCGGTCATGCCGGCGATCCAGATGCGCGGGAAAGGCTGTTGAAAGCAGCGGGCCGTGGGACGCGCGCCGCTGACGCGATAGAAGCGGCCGTGATGAGTGACCTGCTCCTCGGTCCACAGGCGTCTCATCAGATGCAGCCCTTCCTCAAAGCGCGCCGCGCGCTCCGCCATCGTGATCCCCGCCGCCTCGCATTCCTCGGGGCGATAGCCGAGCCCGGCGCCGAAGATGAAGCGGCCGGCGCAGATGTGATCGAGCGTGGCGATTTCCTCCGCCACCGCGACCGGATTGAGCAGCGGCGTCAACAGCAGCATCGTCATCAGTTCCATCTCGCCCGCCTCGGCGGCGAAACGCGCCAGCATCGGCAGCGGCTGAAAATGCTGGAAGGGATGGATTAGCCAGTGATGGCCCCACGAAAAATAGGCAAATCCCGCATCGCGGGCGGCGCGGAATTGCTCGAGATGGTCGAGATACTGCTGCTGCAAGTCGCGGCCCCGAACAACCACCTGGCCGACATGAAATCCGATTTTCATCGCTCAGCTCCGGCTTGACAGGAAATTCATAATATTTAATATATTGCATATTGCGCGTTTGGGTAGCCCCCTCGCCGCCTGACACAGCGGACCAGGCCCTGATGCCGCGGGTATCTCAGCCAAAGACCGCGAGCCTGCCGGGAATCCATCCGGGCCGAAGCGATCTGAATTCATATACATTGAGCCTGGAAGTCAGCCGGTGGGAGGCGGACGGGCTTTTCACGGGCTCGAAGAGCTATAAGAACGAGGCAGTGAGCGACAACCTCAGCGCGGTCTGGTAGGTGGACTGACCCAGATAAACAAGCCCGGAGGACTACGATGGCCAAGCCAGAACTGGAGTTTCACATCCCGCAGAATGCCGGTTGGGAGCAGCTCAACGATAAGCAGCCGGGCATCTTCCAGAAGATACTCAGCAAGGACAACGCTACCGGAAACTATACGCGGTTGATGAAATTCGAGCAGGGCGGGGATTTCGGCTTCGCCGGCGTGCTGACCCACGACTTCTGGGAGGAGGTCTGGATCATCGAAGGCACGCTGACCGACCTCACGCTCGGCAAGACTTTCACCGCGGGCAGCTATGCTTGCCGGCCGCCCGGGATGAAGCACGGCCCCTATCGATCCGACACCGGAGTCTTGATGTTCGAGATTCGCTACTTCCTTGGTCAGCCGGCCGCCCGGTAGGCGGGGCGTCCCCCGCCGCGGCCGGCAACTCGGTACGGCGTCGAGGGGCTCTCGGAGATCAGGGTTCGAGTTCCACGCCAGCCACGCTCGCGGAGCGAATCATGGTGAAATTTTGCGTTATCTATGAGGGGCGCCCGGAAGACTGCGAAAAGTTCGACCGGCATTACTGGGAAAAGCACTTGCCGATCGTCGCGCGATGGCCGGGTCTTCGGCGCCTGACGCTGAACAAGGCGCGTCAGTTGAACGAAGGCATCTACATGATCGCGGAAATGTATTTCGACGATCTCAACGGCCTGGAGACCGCCCTGGCCTCGCCCGAGCGCCGGGAAGCCGGGCAGGACCGGCTCCGGTTTCCAAATTTCTACGGCACGATTCGCTACCAGGTGCTGGAGATTCGCGACTATCCGATCCGCACCTGATCGCAGGATTATCGGACTTGGCTACATAGTAAATTGCAGCGTAGATATCTTTTCAGGAGGCGACCATGAAGAGTCCCACACCCAAAGTGACGATCGAGGCCGAGCCCTTCATCCCCTATGTCAAGGAAGCGGATTTCCCCGCGCACTTGAAGCCGGTGCTCGAACCTTATCAGCGCCGGATGGGGTTCGTGCCCAACGCGCTCAAGCTCTACATGCATCGGCCGGAGATCGCCGAGACCCTGTGGATGCTCAATAGCCGCATCATGCGCGACCCGTCGTCGACTCTTGACCAGGGGCTCAAGCGCCGGCTCGCCGCGGTCGCCTGCTCGGTCAACGGCTGCGCCTATTGCACCGCGCATTCGTGCTCGATGCTCAAGCGGCCGCGCGGCCTGGAGGGCGAGGAGGGCTGGGGTCTCAGCGAAGAGGAGTTGCAGGCGCTGGTCGACGGCAGCTTCGTGCCCAAGGACCAGTTCGAGCGCGTCTGTATCGATTATGTACGCACCGCCTCGGCCGATCCGACCAGCGTGCCCGAGGAGTTGCTGCAGCAGCTCAAGCGTCATCTGACGCCGCCGCAGGTGATGGAACTGGCCTGCGTAGTCGGCTTCTGGAAGTTCTACAACACCGTTCACGACAGCCTGCATATCCCGGTCGAATCGTTCCTGCTCGGCGATACCGGCTACGTCGACCTGGCCCCAGTCCACGCCGGGAAGTAGCGCGGGCCGGCGCGCGCCGCTGTAAGCGCAAGGCAGGACCAGGAAGTTGCCATGGCAACCGATCCCGGCGGTCGCGAGCGGCAGGCTCCCGACCATCAACAATCTTTTTTCGGCGCGCTACGTCCCGGCATGGTCGATCGATCCCGGCGCTCAGCGAAACCTGCTTATCCCGGGCCGGACCAGTCGAACGGGATGTGCTTGCTGGACTTGCCGGCCGCGTCCCACTTGACGCCCATCGTATCGACCAGATTAGCCGTCGCCTTGCCCCAGGTCGCGACTAAGCCGCCGGTTTCTGAGCCCGGCGGGTTGATGGTCTGGACGCGCTTGCCTTTGGGCGTGGTCGGACCGCCGAGCGCCTGCGCCGCGGCGCTGACCTTGCCGGGAATCTCGGCGCGCCAGCTCGCCAAATCGTCCGCGACCTCGAACTCGATCGGCGCGGCTTCCATCCCGATCATCTTCGCGTGGCCGGTGATGCCGCCGAGCCAGGCCGGGAAGCCGCCCGCCTGTCCACCGAAGATCGCGCCGAGCGCTTCGCGCTGTTTTTCGTTGGCGCGCGCGTCGAGGAACAGCCCCATCTGGAGGTTGCGCGCCTGCCCGGTCCAGAGATTACCTTCGAACTGCGCGACCAGGATCAGATTCAGATTGTTGAGCGCCACCTCGCCGAAGTGGCCGTCGCGAATATGATAGGCGAGCACGCCGAAGCATCGATCGTCGGTGGGCGCCTGCGCAAACTCGCACGGGCACGGGATGTCGCAGCTACAGACGTCGAACCAATCGCCCGTGGCATGCCATTTTGGAATCTCTGCCATCGCTAAAGCCTCCTGCGTCGCTCCGGATAGGCCGGATCGATCCTCCGCTTAGCATCGCGCTTCGAGCTTGCGCAAGCCATCGCGCAGATGGAGCGCGCGGCCGGGTCCGCGTGCGACCGGCGTGAGCGCATATATCGAGCGCCAGCATCGACCGGGAGGGGAGAGCAAAAACTAGCGAATCGGGTCAGCGTTAAGTGGCGAGGTGCGAGAGCATACGCAGCATCAATTCGGCAGGGCGGCGCGGCCCTTCTTGCGCTGTCCGCGTAGTGACACCCCAGCCGATCGGCCCGCCTGGTCGCGCTCCCACTGCTCGATCGCCTCGCGGCTGAAGCGCCAGTTGCTGCCGACCCGAAATCCGGGCAGGCGGCCCTGTCTGAGCAGCCGATAGATCGTGGTCGGATGCACGCGGAGATGCTCGGACAGTTCTTTAATAGTGAAGATATCGTCTTCAGAAGCCATCGTATGTGCCCATCACGCGCGGTTTTAAGTAAGCAATGCTTCTGCCAAACCGTTATGTCAATACTCCGCTTGCTTTCCAACATCTAACTTTACTTATTAAATGTCAAGCATGACCAGAGCGGTAAAGGCCTAATAAAGTATGTTTAAGCTGAAGTCTCTCCCCCTTACAGGATACGAAGCATGGTAAGAGTAGGTTACAGTCAATTTGTGCCGGTGAGAAAGCTGCCCAAGAATGAGGCCTGCTGGAGATCGGAACGGGGGGCGGGACGTCGGACAGGGCGATAGATGAAGATATAAATCGATTTATATATTATCAATAAACTCTATATAGCGACCTTCTTGCTGCCGTCCTCGCCCAGGCATCCGAATCCTGGCTCTGAGGAGCCTGGGCTTTTCCGCGGTCGGGCTGGTTTTCCGGCGAGATAAGAAACCCCGCCCAGAATTAAGTATTCGTCTCTTGCGCTGACTGAAGCGCAATTCACGCCCTGGTTCGTGGTTTTCCGGGCATTTTCTTTCGAAACATCGTCGAAATCAGATTTACAATCAGATACAGCTAAGTACTGACCTGTTCGGCCAGATACTGTCCCATACTCCTCTCTGTATGATGGGCTAGATTCTCAGGCCGGCGGATTTTCTCGGCTCGGGAGGCAGACGATGACCCAGTACAATGCAGCTTTGGACGGGATCATACGGACGCTGTTCTGGAAGGCTTATGACCTGGGGATCTTCTCCGTAATCATCGCCGCCATCGCGATCTACATCTTCTGGCTGGCGCTGGAGCAGCAGAATTTTTCACCCCATTATCGATTGTGGGCCTATATCGTCGGCGTCACCTTCATGGCCGATACCGTGGCTATCATCTGGACCTGGGGCTGGGGCTGGCAATATCCGGTGATGGCCGCGCTGCTCCCGGCGCTGGGTGTGCTGATCTATTTCGCACCCACCGCCGCCGCCATCAGCTGGCAGCATCCGGCCTTCGATTCGATCTTCATCGTCAACCTGTTCACCGGCTGGACGATAATCGGCTGGGGCGCGGCATTCGTATGGGCGTGGCGCTCGCCGTGGCGGACAACCCACATCAATATCGCCGATCGCCTGACACCGTCGGCGGAAATAGCAGCCTCGCTGCAGGCGCCGATCGAAACCAGCCGCAACCGGATCGAGAACGTCCGCCAGCTACTGCGCCATCGTGGCTAGATACTGTCGCTGACCGCGTCCTCGCGCGTCTTCGGTTCGGGCCGCGCCTCGATCGGCGCGTAATGGCGCATGTTTTCGCCGATATAGACCTGGCGTGGACGCGCAATCTTCTGCTCCGGATCGCGCACCATCTCCGCCCACTGCGCCATCCATCCCGAGGTCCGCGGAATCGCGAACAGCACCGGGAACATGGTCATCGGGAAACCCATCGCCTGGTAGATGATGCCCGAGTAGAAGTCGACGTTCGGATAGAGCTTGCGGCTGACGAAGTAATTGTCTTCGAGCGCGATCCGCTCCAGTTCGAGCGCGATATCGATTAGCGGATTCTTGCCGGTCACCTCGAACACCTCGTAGGCGATCTGCTTGACGATTTTCGCGCGCGGGTCGTAGTTCTTGTAGACCCGATGGCCGAAGCCCATCAGCAGCCGCTCGCCGGCCTTGACCTTCTTGATCATGTCAGGGACGTTCTTGACCGACCCGACCTCCATCAGCATCCGGATCACCTGCTCGTTGGCGCCGCCGTGCAGCGGTCCGTAGAGCGCCGCCACGGCGGCAGCGGTGGCCGAATAGGGATCGACCTGCGAGCTCCCGACCGAGCGCATCGCGTTGGTCGAGCAGTTCTGCTCATGGTCGGCGTGCAGGATGAACAGCACGTCGAGCGCCCGTTCCAGCGCCGGGTTGGGCGTGTAGCGACGCTCGGTCATCTTGAACAGCATCGACAGGAAGTTGCCGGTGTAGCTCAGCTCGTTGTCCGGGTAGACGTAGGGCAGGCCGCGGCTCTGGCGATAGGCGGCGGCCGCCAGGGTCGGCAGCTTGCCGATCAGCCGGCGCGTCTGCAGCCGTCTCGATTCGAGGTCGAAGACGTTCTTGGCGTCAGGGTAGAAGGTCGACAGCGCCCCGATCGTCCCCACCAGCATCCCCATCGGATGGGCGTCGTAGCGGAACCCTTCCATCAACTTCTTGATGTTCTCGTGGACCATGGTGTGGGTCTTGATGTTCTGTTCCCACGCCCGGTAATGCTTCACGTCGGGCAGCTCGCCTTTGACGATCAGGTAGGCGGTCTCGAGATAGTTGCTGCGCTCGGCCAGCTCGTCGATCGGATAGCCGCGGTAGCGCAGGATGCCCTGGTCACCGTCGATAAAGGTGATCTTGCTGCGGCACGAGGCGGTATTGCTGAAGGCCGGGTCATAGGTCATCAGACCGAAATCATCGGCCGCAACCTTGATCTCGCGGAAATGGGTGGCGCGTACCACGCCGCCCTCGTCGATCGGAAATTCGTACTGCTTCCCTGTGCGGTTGTCGACGATACTTAAACTGTTCTTTGGCATGATGTTTCCCTGGAGTCCCGAGCGCCGGATATTATCGAGCCGCGGCGCGGGATTATCCCCGCGCCCCTCGACTTGATTGATGATCTTATAGCGTGAAGCGCCGGTGGGGAGAAACAGGCCGCGGCGCCAGCGCTCAGCAAAGGTCTACAATTCCAGCCCGATATGCAAGCGGCTGGCAACGATCTGCATTACCTTGCATTAACCGCTATCGTCCCGACTGCGATCGGCCGCCGGCCGCGAGAAATCGGGCGACCGCGCCGCCGCCCAACCATAGACTCGAAGCGGCCTAGAGCTGCGTGCACTTCCCCCCGCCCAGGAGGATATCTCCGCTCGGGTTGTGCGACGCCTTGACGCTGGTCAGGCTGCCCGGGCACTCAATCGACACGCCGGTATGGTTGTGATTCGCCTTGCAGGTGGTTACCTGGTTGCCGATGTCGTTGTCGACCTCAATGCCGATGCCGCTATTGTGGTTCGCCGTTGATCCGGAAATCAGATTGTTTGCGCTGCGGAGCTCGATCCCGTTGTGCTGGTTGCCGTTTGCCGTGCATGAACTTACCAGGTTGTTGCCGGATTGGATCATCATCCCGTTGTTGCCATTGTCATTGGCCTTGACAGCGATCACAGTATTGTTGCCGCCGCCGGGCTCCTGTCCGAGATTCAGTCCGTAGTCGGTGTTTCCGGACACCGTGCTGTTGCTGATGGCGATGCAGCAGTTAGGGCTGAAGATCCCATCTCCATTGTTGTTGTTGGCCGTAGCCTGGGTAACCGAGAAGTGGCCGCCTTCAAGTTCGATCCCGCCGCCATTACCGTTGCTCTTGACGTTCGTGAGTGCGCTGCAGCATTCGCCGATGAAAATTCCGAGCTGCTGGTTGTTGTTGGACTTCACCTGTTTGAAAGTGTTGCAGCACCCGCGGACAGCAATGCCGTTACGTAAACTACCCGTGACCTGCATCTTGTTGATGGTGGCGTATCCGCTAGCCACCAGATTTATGCCGAAATAAAAATTACGGATCTTTCCGTTGCTGATGGTGGCGTAGTCCTCCTCGGACCCGTTGTCGGTGACCCCGGAGCCGTCCGTGCCGATGCCCGTAATGGTGTGGCCCTTGAAGTCGATCGCCACGTTGGGAGCGTTGATGATGAAGCAGGTGCCCGAAGGCGAGGGTGCCGAGAGGTTCTTGGTCAGGAAATAGCTGCCCGGACTGGATATCGTCGTGCAGCTATCGAGCGGCATCGACTGCCCCCATGCCGAAGAGGTTGCAGCGAGCCACGCCACTGCGGCGAATGCGATTACGCTGAGTCGGGTGCCTCCGTGCTTCATGATTATCGAACCTCCTAACCTCGTCGAGATCGTGGCGCCGCCATTGCGCGTTGTCCGAATAGCTGTGGAACGACGACTTCCATTTCAGTTTCGACTCACGATCTCACCGACATCCGGCGGTTTGCAAACGCAAGCTTTGCGCCTGCCTTTTAGGCAGCACTCCTTGCCATTACGCCGCAACGGCGTAATGCGACTGCCACCGACGCAGGGGTCTGCGCCCGATCGATACGATAGAGAATTGCGCCATCGTTGATTTTTTCTCGCCGCGCGCGGCGAGCCCAGCGATTAGACCCCCTCGCTGCGCCGAGATTCCTCGACGGCGTTGCCGCGCCGCCCCGGATAACGGCTGGGCCGGCGCTCGGCGGCGGCTCCGTTAGCCGCGCGATGGTGAGGCGGTCAGGGTCGTGGCCAGTGCCGTCAGATCGTGATCGTCGTAGTATTCGATCTCGATACGGCCCGGGCTCTTGCCACGCCGCCGGTGAATCCGCACCTTGCGCTTGAGCGCACGCTGCAGCGATTCGGCCAGCGCCGCCAGATTCGCGTCGCGCTCGACCGGAACGCTGTGGCCGGCCGGCGTGCGCCGCGCCTTGTGCTCGGTCGCGATCGCTTCGGCGCCGCGCGCCGTGATGCCGTGCTCGGCGATCCGATTCGCTGCCGCGATCTGCGCCTCGGCCGACTCGATCGCCAACAGCGGCCGCACCTGCCCGGGACTCAGCCGCCCGCTCTCGACCATCGCGAGGATCGGCGCCGGCAACTCCAGAATTCGCACCGCGTTACTGACGTACGGGCGGCTCTTGCCGACCCGCACTGCTATCTCTTCGTGGCTCAGATTGAAGTCGAGATGGAGCCGGCGCAGCGCCCGCCCCTCGTCGATCGGATTCAGCTCCTCGCGCGCCAGGTTCTCAACCAGCGACATCTCGAGCGCTGCCCGATCGTCGAGCGCCCGCACGATTACCGGGACCGTCGCCAGCCCCGCCTCGCGCGCCGCCCGCAGCCGCCGCTCGCCGGCGATCAATTCGTAATGCGGCATCCCGTCGGCTCCGGCGCTGGCCCGCGGACGCACCACCAGCGGCTCGATTATACCCTGGGCCTCGATCGCGCGCTTGAGCTCCTGGAGCTTGAGAGCGTCGAAATGGCGGCGCGGCTGAAAGGGCCCCGGCGCGATCCGTCCGACCGCGATCATGGTCAGCGCCCGCTCCTGCGCAGCCGGCTGATGGGCCGGCCCCTCGCCAGGCGGGGTCTCGATGGTGCTTTCGAACAGCGCGTCAAGTCCGCGACCCAGACTCTTACGAAGCATTGCTTACCTCCGGAATAAAGTTCACTGCCCGACCCCCGGCGATTTCATGATTGCGCGGCCGGCTGCTCCTTGTGCGCCGCTACTTCCGCCGCCAGCCGCCGATAAGCCTCGGCCCCCGATGAGCGCGCTTCGTACTCGAAGATCGACAGTCCATGGCTGGGACTCTCCGACAGCCGCACGTTGCGCGGGATGACCACGGCAAAAACCTGATCGGGAAAATGGCCACGCACCTCGCGCTCGATATCGCGGCTCAGCCGGTTGCGCGAGTCGAACATCGTGAGCACGATTCCTTCGACTTCCAGGCGCGGATTGAGCGCCTGCTTGACGCGCCGGATCGTGCCGAGCAGTGCCGACAGCCCCTCGAGCGCGTAATACTCGCATTGCAGCGGGATCAGCACCGTATCCGCAGCGACCAGCGCATTGAGGGTCAGCAGGCCAAGCGATGGTGGTGAGTCTATTAGAACGTAGTTATATTCTTGACGCGCCGACTCCACCAGGACTTTAAGGCGCTGCTCGCGCCCCTCCATCGTGGCCAGCTCGACCTCGGCCCCGACCAGATCGGCACCCGCCGGCGCCAGCATCAGGTTATCGCGCGCCGGCCGCAGGACCGCAGCGAGCGACAGCCGCTCGATCAGCGCGTCGTAGATCGTCACTCGTGGCACGCCCGGCTGGAGCTCGCCGGGGTCGCGGGTCAGGCCCGAGGTTGCGTTGCTCTGCGGATCGAGATCGATCAAGAGCACCCGCGAGCCTGATTGTGCCAGCGCCACCGCGACGTTGATCGCCGTGGTGGTCTTGCCGACTCCACCTTTCTGATTGGCTATCGCGATCACGCGCCCCACAGCATCACCAACCCATCCGATGCGATCGCGCCGCGCCTGCGACGGGCGCCCTGCATGATACGCCGAGGCGGCCACGTTTCATGTGAAACGCGGCATCCTCTACATCAAAGATTTAAAGCAATTACCGGGGGCTAAAGCAAACCGGCCCGGGAATTCGGCGGCCCATCTATGCACAGGGCGCCGACCGCGAGCCCTGGATTCAGACTCTTGATGGCTCCAGGAGCCCGTTAAATCAAAGCGATAAGCGGGTCACAGCTTGCGCCACAAGAGCATCGAACGCGCGACGGTCTCGCGATCGCGCGACAGTTCATAGGGCTCGCTGGCGGTAAGCTCGAAGCCGGCGATACGCCGGGCGGCGAACTCGGCGGCCTGACGCGGACTCGCATAGAGCATCGCCAGCCCCCCGCGCCGCAGCGCGGTCTTCGCGACGCCATGGAAATTGCCGCCCTCGCCGAGCGCTCGGGTCGTGACGAGATCGAAGGCAGAGGCGAAACTCGAGGGCATCACTCGATCGCCCTTGATCGTCAGATCGAACAGCCCCAGCTCTTCAGCGGTTACCGTCAGGAAGCTGGTCCGCTTGCGACGCGCCTCGCAGAGCGTGAAATGGGCGCGCGCCGCCGACGCCAGCACCAGGCCGGGGAAGCCGGCGCCGCTGCCGAGATCGACAACCTCGCGACCCGCCTCGAGGCAGCGGCCGAGCCCGGCCAGCTTGCCATCGGCGGCCAACGCGATCGGCGTCAGGCTGTCGATGATATGGAAGGCCAGGTCGGCGGGGTCCTGCGGTCGCGCCGTGAGGCTCATCTTCTCGCCCCACACCGCGAGCAGGGTCGCGTACATCCTCATCCGGGAGAAGAAGGCCGCAGTGAGATTCAGCCCGAGCCGCCCGGCTTCGGCCTCGACGATCGCGCTGACCTCGGTGCCGATCTGTTCCGGATCGTGAGACCGCCCGCGTGTCACCAACGGCGGTCGACGGCTGATCGAAGTCCGAACGGTTTCACGTGAAACGCGCGACGCAAAAGGCCTACGCTGCTCTGCCACTGTCACCACTCCTTAGATGAACTGCCAGGATCGACACCGCCGCCGGCGTTATCCCGGGCATCCGCGCCGCCTGTCCAAGCGAACCTGGCCTGACCGACGTTAGCCGCTCCCTGACCTCGGTCGAGAGGCCTGCCACGCGATCGTAGTCGAACCAGTCCGGAATCGCGGTATCTTCGAGCCGCCGGTAGCGTTCGATCGATTCGGCCTGGCGGCGAACGTAGCCGTCGTACTTGACCTCAACCTCGAGCTCCGCCGCTTGATCGAAATCCAACGGCCGGTCGAGATTAGCCATCCGTATGACCGCGTCGTAGGAGACCTCGGGACGCCGAATCAGATCGATCGCCCGCACGACCTGCGTAATCGGCGAGGAGCCTGCAGATGTCAGCTCGTTATTAACCTGTCCGGTCGGCGCGACGTTGATTTCAGAAAGATGTTTGATTTCCGCCGCGACGCGCTCCGTCTTGATTCTCGCCCGCGCCCCCGCGCTGGCGTCGAGCAGCCCCAAGCGTTCGCCGATCGGCGACAGCCGGCGATCCGCGTTGTCCTCGCGCAACGTCAGCCGATACTCGGCGCGCGAGGTGAACATCCGGTACGGCTCGCCGCCGATACCGCGCGTCACCAGGTCGTCGATCATCACGCCGATATAGCCCTGGTCGCGCCGCACTATCAGTGCAGCTTCGCCACGGAGCTTCAGCGCCGCGTTGATGCCCGCCATCAGCCCCTGCGCGCCGGCCTCTTCGTAGCCGGTGGTACCGTTGATCTGGCCGGCCAGGAACAGTCCCGCGACCAGCCGCGTCTCGAGCGACGGGCGCAGTTGCCGCGGATCCGAGAAGTCGTACTCGATCGCGTAGCCGGGCCGCATAATCTCAGCGTTTTCCAGCCCTTTTATCGATCGCACCATCGCGCTCTGGACGTCCAGCGGGAGGCTGGTGGAGAGCCCGTTGGGGTAGACTTCGACGGTTTCGCGCCCCTCGGGTTCGAGGAAAATCTGATGGCGTTCCTTGTCGCGGAAACGCATCACCTTATCTTCGATCGAGGGACAGTAGCGCGGCCCGCGGCTCGAAATCACCCCGGAGTACATCGGCGAACGATCGAGTCCGCCGCGGATCAGCTCGTGAGTGTGCAAGTTGGTATGGGTCAGATGGCAGGGCATCTGATCCTGATCGATACGCGCGGTGCGAAACGAAAAGGCCGGCGGCGGATCGTCGCCGGGCTGCAACTCGAGCGCCGAATAATCGATCGTGCGCGCGTCCAGGCGCGGGCAGGTCCCGGTCTTGAGCCGCCCAATCCGGAAACCGAGCGCCGCCAGATGCTCGCTGAGGCCCATCGCGGCGAAGTCGCCGGCGCGGCCCGCCGAATAATTCTTCAAGCCGACGTGGACCAGCCCCTTCAGAAACGTCCCGGTGGTCAGGATTACGGCCGGCGCCTCGAACACCTCGCCGATTTGCGATTCGACCCCGCGCACCGCCCCGTCCGCCACTACCAGCCGCTCGACCGAGGCCTGCCGGATACTGAGGTTGGGCGTCCGTTCCAGCACCCGCTTCATGCGGGCGCGGTAGGCGGCCTTGTCGGCCTGGGCGCGCCGGGCGCGGACGGCAGGGCCCTTGCGGGTGTTGAGGAAGCGGAACTGGATGCCGGTTTCGTCGATCGCCAGCGCCATCTCGCCGCCCAGCGCGTCGATTTCGCGCACCAGGTGGCCCTTGCCTATACCGCCGATGGCCGGATTACACGACATCTGGCCGATATGGTCGAGGTTGAGCGTCAGCATCAGCGTCGCCGCGCCCATCCGCGCCGCGGCGAGCGCCGCTTCGATACCGGCATGGCCGGCGCCGACTACAATGACATCGTATCGCATAGGAATCCGGGCGGCTGATTATCGCCGATCGGAGCGCGGCCCGCAAAACCCCCGGCTGTAGCCGGCAATTCATCTACAATATGTATGGTTTTTCTACAAACTTGTCCGGAACCGACCTTGGCTCGATCTGGTCCGGCGACGGCTATTTACCGATACAAAACTCGCGAAAGATCAGCTCCAGCACGTCCTCCGCGCCGACCTCGCCGGTGAGCGCGCCGAGCGCCTCGGCCGCCGTCGTCATCTCGACCGCGACGATCTCGGGCGGCATCCCAGTCAAGGTATCCGTTTGCGCCCGGCCCAGCGCTTCGAGCGCGCGGGCCAGCGCCTCGCGATGGCGCTCGCGCGAAATTGCAACATCGTCGCCGCCGTCGCCGGTGCTGGCCTCGATTTGCGCCAGGATTTCGCGGCGCAAATCATCGAGCCCGATCGCTTCCAGCGCCGAGAAGCGGATGATTGGTCCCGCCACGCCGTGCGCCCGCAGATCGCGCTCAGCGATCTGCGCCGGCCGATCGCATTTGTTGAGCAGCGCGACCGCCGAACGGCCCGCGGTCAGCGCCGCGACCTGAAAATCCTCGCCATTCAGCGCCGCCGACGAATCGAACACCGCGATCAGCAGGTCGGCCTCGCGCGCCCGCGCCAGCGCCCGCTCGATTCCGATTCGCTCGACCTGGTCGGCCGAATCGCGCACGCCGGCGGTATCCTGCAGGCGCAGCGCGTAGCCGCCGAGCTCGAGCGAATCCTCGATTACGTCGCGGGTGGTGCCCGGGATCGGTGTAACGATCGCCCGTTCGCTGCCCAGCATCAGGTTGAGCAGGCTCGACTTGCCGACATTGGGGCGGCCGACGATGGCGGCGCGAAGGCCGTCGCGCGCAATGCGGCCGCGCTCGAAACTGTCGTGCAGGAGCGCAACGTCGGCGGCAAGGGCCGCGATCGAAGTCGCGATCTGCGGCGCGGAAGGCAGGCTGAGATCCTCGTCGGCGAAGTCGATGGCGGCTTCCAGATGGGCCCGGATCGAAATCACCTGCGCGCGCAGACCCGTCACACGGGTCGCCAGCGCGCCGCCGAGCTGCGCCACCGCCTGCGCCAGGGCACGCTCGCCGCGGGCCTCAACCAGGTCGCGAATCGCTTCTGCCGCAGTCAGATCGATGCGCCCGTTCAAAAATGCACGACGAGTGAACTCGCCCGCCTCGGCGCCGCGCGCGCCGGCCGCGATCGCCAGGCCGATCACACGCCGCACGAGGTAGCTTCCGCCGTGGCAGTGCAGCTCTGCAACGGGCTCGCCGGTGAGGGTGCGCGGCGCGGCGAAGAACACCGCCATCGCGCGATCGATCGTCACGCCGCGCCCGGGATCGCACAGCTCGCCGAGCTGCAAGCGGCTAGGCGGCGGGCAGGACGGCCCCGCGGCGCTTTGCTTGAGCGGATGCCACAGCGCGCGGGCGATGCGATGTGCGTCGGGACCCGACAGGCGCACGATCGCGACCGCGCCCGGGCCGGGCGCAGTGGCCGGCGCGACGATCGTATCTTCGACGTACATTGGATACCGCCGCCGGGAGAGGCCGGCAGCCTGCGAATACGCTAGTTTGACCGTCTGGCGATGGCAAGCTAGTTTTGCGCCGCATCCCATTTGTCTCAAGGATTGCCGATGAAAGCCTCATATTCGCTGCAGCTTAATAATCGTCTCGCTTTCGCCGCCCCCGGCTACGGCTTCAAGGGGATGCTGCGGATGGCGGAGATGGCCGACGACTCGCCGTTCGATATCCTGATGGTCGGCGACAGCCTGTTCGACAGTCCGCGCTTCGAGCCGATCGCGACGCTGGCCGCGGTGGCGGCGCGCACCCGGCGAATCAAACTCGGCGCGGCGATTATCCAGCCCCATTTCCGCCATCCGGTGATGCTCGCGTTGTCGTGGGCAACGCTCGATATCGCCAGCGAGGGACGCACCGTGCTGGCGCTCGGCATCGGCGGCGGCACCCCGCAGGGCGTGGGCGCGGAATGCCGCGCGGTGGGGATCGCGCCGGGTCAGCGCGGGAAGATCCTGGAACACTGCGTCGAAGAGCTGCGGGCGCTATGGTCGGGGACCCATCCGAGCGTGACGCTGCCGGTGCGACCGCTGCAGAAGCCGTTGCCGATCTGGATCGCAGCGGGAATCTATCAGCCGGGGACCGACCAGTTCTCGGCGCAATCCGGCTCCGTCGCGGACGCCAAGGCCAGCTACCTGCCGGGACCGCTCGAGCGGGTGGCGCGGCTCGGCGATGGATGGCTGACGATCATGGCGACTCCGGATGAGATTCGCCGTTCGATCGCGATGCTGCGTGAGGCTGCGGTCCGCCATGGCCGCAAGCCCGAGGCGTTGACCACGGCGACCGACGTCTGGATCAACGTCGGGCCGGATCCCAGACAGTGCTTCGAGCGTATCCGCAGCGCGATGAGCCTGTACTTCAATGGCGACCCGATTTCGGACGAGACCCTCCATCGATGGGCCGTCTACGGAACGCCCGAGATGTGCCGCGAGCGGCTGGCCGCGCTCGAAGCGGCCGGGATGGAGCATATCGGGCTGGTGATGGGCGAGCCGGAGCCATTTGGGCAATTCGAACTGGTGGTCAAGACGGTGCTGAGCTGAGACCACGCGACCGGCGTCCATGGCGCGCCGCATTTTCGATCGCAAGCCCGCTTGCCCCGCCGGTCCGGGTATGGTTCGATTGGACAGCCGCGACTCCCGCTGATATCCCGGCAAGCTCAGGAAGAAACTAACCCGGCCGCGAGCGGCCGGTAACTTGGCACAAATTGGCCCGCATCGATGAAAAGGACCTATCAACCTTCCAATCGCCGACGAAAACGGACCCACGGCTTTCTCTCCCGGATGGCGACGCCCGGCGGACGCGCGGTGCTCAAGCGGCGCCGCACCAAGGGGCGCAAACGGCTGACCGTCTCGATTCCGCCCAAGCAGCCCGGCTAGACGCCCCCGAGGGCTTCCGCGCTGAACATCGTATCCGCCGCCGCGCCGAATTCCTCATCCTGCAGCATCGTGGAATCAGAGTTCAGAGCGCACACTTCGTGGTCTACGCGATGCGTGGCGATCGGCCCGGCGCGCCGCGCCTGGGAATCACGGTCTCGCGGCGAGTCGGCCACGCGGTCACCAGGAACCGCATCAAGCGGCGGGTGCGTGAATGCTTTCGACGCACGCTGCGCGCCATGATGCCGGCCCCGAGCGCCATGATCGTGATCGCAAAAATCGGCGCCGGCGCGATCGACTCGGCCGCCACGCTCGACGAGCTGCGCGCCGTCACACTGACTATCGGTCAAAGACTTTGAAGCCCGCCAGCACGCTTTCCCCCCATCGGCCATCGCAGCACGCCGACGCCGAGCGGCCCGGCTTCGCGACCGCGGTCGCGCTCGCCACGCTCGATATCTATCGTGTCGCCATCTCGCCGATCTTGACCGCGCTGCTCGGCAACGCCTGCCGCTTCCATCCGAACTGTTCCGTCTATGCGCGCCAGGCGGTTGAGAGCCACGGACTGACGCGCGGCGCCGGGCTCGCGATGCGACGGCTGTGGCGATGTCGTCCGGGGGGCGGATGGGGCGACGATCCGGTACCGCGGCCGCAGCGGGAGGGTGTGAGGTCTTGAGGGAGAGGAATTGGATAGCCGGTTACTGATCGTCGTAATGCTGTCGGTGGGGCTGATTTTCGCCTACCAGGAACTGGTCCTGAAGCGACTCTATCCGACTACGCAGCAGAGCGAGCAGGCCAAGCCAGGGGCCGCGCCGACCGCCGCGGGCGCATCGCCCACGACGACCCACGGCGCAGCCGCCAACGGTGCAGCCGCCAGCGCGGGGGCGAAGGGCGCGGTTGCGCCAAGCGTCACCAGCAGTTCACTGGTCGCGGCGACTACCGCGCCGGTGCGCACCATCGAGGTCGACACGCGGCTCTACGATGCGCTGCTGACCACCCGCGGCGGCCGGCTGACGAGCATGCTGCTCAAGGATTATCGCGCGAGCGCCGCGCCCGGCAGTCCGTGGTACCAGATGGTGCCGCAGGAAGCAGGCAGCACGCGGCCGCTGGGGCTGGTCCTGAATCGCGGCGGCACGACGCTGACCGATTCCACGCTCGACTACACCACCGACGCGCCCGCCCGTATCCAGGCCAGCGCCGGCCATCCCGCGGTCGTGACCTTCACCGCCAAGGCCCGCGACGGCCTGGAGGTGACCAAGCGGCTGGTCTTCGATGACAACAGTTACGTCTTCGCGCTCGACACCGCGGTCACGGGCGCCGATGCCAGCGTCGCCCAGTCGGGCGCCAGCCTCAGCGCGGCCCTGGTCGAGGAGAACACCGGCTACCGGGATTTTCCCGAGTTACAGGCCTATGTCAGCGGCAAGGCACTCACCGAAAGCCAGAAGAAGCTCGAGAAGGGGCTGATCTCGGTGAGCGGACCGATCGCCTACGCGGGCTTCGGCGATCGCTACTTTCTCTCGGTCTATATGCCGGTCCAACCGCAGGCCGGCACGCTGCAGATGAGCTACAGCGACGACCAGGCGCATCTGCGGCTGCTGTTCGACCGCACCGCGCACGTGAAGCTGGCGGTCTACATGGGGCCCAAGAAACTCGGCATCCTGGAGGCGGTCAACCCGGCTCTCCCCAAGGCCATCGATTTCGGCCTGCTCGGCGTGATCGCGCTGCCGTTGCTGCGCGCGTTGCAGTTCTTCTACCACGTGGTGCCGAACTACGGGGTTGCGATCATCCTGCTAACCATCGTGGTGCGGCTCGCCACGCTGCCGATGTCGATCAAGGGCCAGCGCTCGATGATGCGGATGCAGCGGTTGCAGCCGCAGGTCGAAAAGATCCGCGAGAAGTTCAAGGGCGACCAGGAGCGTCTCAACCGCGAGATGGTCGACCTCTACAAGCGCAATCACGTCAATCCGCTCGGCGGATGCCTGCCGATGGTCATTCAGCTCCCGATCCTGTACGGATTGTACGAGGCGTTTCTCAATGCGTTCGAGCTCCGCCAGGCGCCCTTCATCTTCTGGATCCGGGACCTGTCGGCGCCCGATTGCCTGGTGATACACGGGATGCCGGCGATTCCAATGACCGACCTCCATGGAATTCCGGTGCTGGTCATACTGCTGGCGGCGACCTCGTTCCTGCAGCAGTGGCTATCGCCCAAGCAGCCCGACCCAAACCAACAGAAGATGATGATGTATATGCCGCTGTTTTTCAGCCTGATTTTCGTTAGCCTGCCCGCTGGGCTAACATTGTATTACTTATCATCGAACTTGCTTGGTATTCTTCAGCAGGTATTCCTCAACTACGAATTCAAACAGATGCCCCCGGCGACGACATGAGCAGCAAGCTTTCCAGCGAACAAGCCGCGGCCACTGTCGAAGCGGCCATCCGCCTGGCGCTCGAAGATCTCGGCGCCCAGGAAGACGACGTAACAATCGAGGTCCTGAGCACCCCGCGCGCGGGCGTGCTCCGGCTCGGCGCGCGCCAGGCGCGGGTCCGCGTTACGCGCCGCCCGCCCGAGGCGGCTGCCACCAGCCGCGCACAAGCGCCGCCCCCGGCGCCGCCGGTCGAGCGATCGCAGGCCGCGCGAGCGCCGCTTCAGCGTCGCGAAGAGCCCCGGCCGCCCGTATCCGAAGAGCGCCCGCCCGAGCGCCAATCGCGACCCCGTGAAGAGCGCCCGCCTCGCGACGAGCGCCCCCGACGCGACGAGCGACGCCCGCGCGACGAGCGCCCCGCGCCACGGCCCTCGCGTCCGCCCCGGTCCGCCGAGGCCGGCGAATCCCAGGCAGCCGAGGGCGAAAGCGCCGGGCCGGACACGCGCCGCAGCGAGGATCGCGCCGAGCAGGCCCGCGAGGCGACCGACATCCTCAGCAAGATCCTCGAGCTGATGGGCGAGAAAGGCGAAATCAGCGAGGGCGAGCACGATCCCGAAAGCATCGAACTCGCGATCAAGGGCGACGGCTCGGGGCTGCTGATCGGCCGCCATGGCCAGACCCTCGACGCGCTCGAATACATCGTCAACCGCATCCTCGCCCGCCGCGTCAAGGAAGCGGTCACGATCGTGCTCGACACCGAGTCCTACCGGGCCCGGCGCCGTCAGCAGATCCATCGGATGGCGCTCTCGATGGGCGAGCAGGCCAAGCGCGAACACGCCACCGTCAAGCTCGAGCCGATGGCGCCGCGCGACCGCCGTATCGTCCATCTGGCCTTGAAGGACGACCCGCTAATCACCACCCGTTCCGAGGGCGAGGGTTACCTGCGATCGATCGAGATCAGCCCGGTCGGCGGCGGTGCGCCGCGCGAGGGACGCTCACGCGAACGCGGCCGCGAACGTAGTCACGAGCGCGAGCGCGAACCGGCGATCGGCGAGCAGGGCGGCTTCAAGCACGGCCAGAAGCGGATTATCTAGCATCCGGACCTGTCGACCTAACCCCTGTCCCCTTCCCACAAGGGCAGGGGGACACCTCGCGAGTTTTTATCTCGGCTCCGCGCAGGCCCTTCCCTGCAGGGAAGGGCCTGCGCCGCATCGCGGCGCAGGGGTTAGGTCGCCGGCCTCAGGCGTTAGGATCGAGGCCCCATTTCTTCTTGTTGGCCGCCACCTGCTCGGAGGTGGGATGCTCGATGGCGGTGAAGGTCTTGACCTTGAACTGGTCGCTCATCTCGACCGATTTTCGATTGAGCGCGGTGTCGTCCTTGAACACCTCGGGCACCGCCGGCTCCTCGAAAATCGCCTGCCACGGACATTCCGGCTCGCACGCGCCGCAGTCGATGCATTCGTCGGGATTGATATAGAGCTGGTTGGGAAAGTGCTCCTTGTCCGACCCGACATACTCGTAAATACAATCGACCGGACAGACGCTGACGCATCCGGTATCGACACAATCAATGCAAAGGCGGGTTATGACCCATGGCATGGCTGACTATTCTCTCCTCATCGCAGAAATTATCGTGCCGCGACGGCGATTTCAAAGCCAGCGAGCCGCCGGCCGTCGCCGACACCTTTCCCGCCGCTTCTCCGTCGCGCAAACTATAAGCATCGGCCACTTTGCACGATCGAAATCTCGGTTACAATAACCGGCCGATAATCGGGGCCAACGCTTAGCACAAACCAGGATGGTAATGAAATGAAACCGACCGATTCCGTGACCGTCACCGGCACCCGCACCGAAACCGACAGCATGGGTGCGATCGAGGTCGCCGCCGACCGCTATTGGGGAGCCCAGACCGAGCGCTCGCTAATTCACTTCGCAATCGGCGAAGACCGGATGCCGCGCCCGCTGATCCGCGCCATCGGGATTCTCAAGAAGGCCGCGGCGATGGTTAATCGCCAGCTCGGCCAGCTCGCCGAGGAGAAGGCGCGGCTGATCGCAGCGGCGGCCGACGAAGTTGTCAGCGGCAAGCTCGACGGCCACTTCCCGCTGCGCATCTGGCAGACCGGCAGCGGCACCCAGACCAACATGAACGCCAACGAGGTCATCTCCAACCGCGGCATCGAGCTGGCCGGCGGCAAGCTCGGATCGAAGAAGCCGCTCCATCCCAACGACGACGTCAACATGTCGCAATCCTCCAACGACACTTTTCCGACTGCGATGCATATCGCGGCGGCCGAGGAGCTGCGACAGCGGCTGATTCCGGCGGTGCAGAAGCTGCGCGACGCGCTCGAGGTCAAGCGCGGCGAATTTGCCGATCTGATCAAAATCGGCCGCACCCATCTGATGGACGCGGTGCCGCTGACGCTCGGCCAGGAGTTCTCCGGCTACGTTGCCCAGCTCGACGCCGACTTAAAGCGCATCGATGCGGTGCTGCCCGACATCTACGAGCTGGCGATTGGCGGCACCGCGGTCGGCACCGGCCTCAACACCCATCGCGAGTTTGCCCAGCGCACCGCGCAGGCGATCGCCGAGCTGACCGGGCTGCCGTTTCGCTCGGCGCCCAACCTGTTCGCCGCGCTGGCCGCCCACGACGCGCTGGTGATGGCTTCGGGAGCACTCAAGACCCTGGCCGTCTCGCTGATGAAGATCGCCAACGACATCCGCTGGCTCGGTTCCGGCCCGCGCTGCGGGCTGGGCGAGCTGAGCCTGCCCGAGAACGAGCCGGGCTCCTCGATCATGCCGGGCAAGGTCAATCCGACCCAGTCCGAAGCGATGACGATGGTCTGCGTGCAGGTGATGGGCAACGACGCGGCGATCGGGATTGCCGGCTCGCAGGGCAACTTCGAGCTCAACGTCTTCAAGCCAGTCATGATCTTCAACCTCTTGAACTCGATTCGGCTGCTGGCCGATGCCTGCCATATGTTCACCGAGCATTGCGTGGTCGGCATCGAGGCGAACCATCGCCGGCTGCATCATTTCCTGCACAACTCGCTGATGCTGGTGACGGCGCTGACCCCGCAAATCGGCTACGACAACGCGGCCAAGGTGGCGAAGAAGGCGCATGCCGACGGCATCACGCTGCGCGAGGCCTGTATCGCGCTCGGCCTGCTCTCCGGCGAAGAGTTCGATCGCCACATGCGGCCGGAAAAGATGCTCGGCCCCGAGGGCTAATCATGTCATCCCGCACGGATCGCAGCGAAGCTGATGGACTTGGGCGAAGCGATTTGTCCGGCAACGTTTTCGAGGACGGCAAGACCATCGCTGCGCGCAGATTCCGCGCTGCGCTCGGAATGACAAGCGCGGAAGCTCGTTCGGCATGCTCCGCCCGGAATGATACGCCGGGTTGTCATCCCGAACCGAAGGTGAGGGATCTACGCGAAGCGATTTGTCCGGGGACGCTGCGGACGCGAACGGGCCGGAATGGAACGTGATTTGACAATCGTCTCAAGCGCGTGTTAGCGAACGCGGACCGCGATTTCGCAATTTATTTGACGAGGTAGTCAGCACATGAAGGTTGGCGCGTTTTACGAACATCAGGTCCCGCGTCCGTGGGACCGGGAAACCGAGCACAAACTGTTCAAAGAGGCGCTCGATGAGATCGAGCTCTGCGACCGGCTCGGCTTCGGTTACATCTGGGCCACCGAGCATCATTTTCTCGAGGAGTACGCGCACTCCTCGGCGCCCGAGGTCTTTCTAGCCGCGTGCAGCCAGCGCACCAAGCAGATTCGGCTCGCCCACGGCATCGTGCAGATGGCGCCGCTGATCAATCATCCGGCGCGGGTCGCCGAGCGTATCGCCACGCTCGACCTGGTGAGCGACGGGCGCGTCGAATTCGGCACCGGCGAAGGCGCGACCAACTGCGAATTGAACGGCTTCCATGTCACCCAGGAGCAGAAGCGCGAAGCCTGGCTCGAAGGGCTGACGGTGGTGACGCGGATGATGGTCGAGGAGCCGTTTTTGGGCTTCGAGGGCAAGTACGTCACCGCGCCGGTGCGCAACATCGTGCCCAAGCCCTATCAGCGGCCCCATCCTCCGCTGTGGCTGGCCTGCTCGCGCCGCGAGAGTATCCTGCTGGCCGCGCGGCTCGGGATGGGCGCGCTGACCTTCTCCTTCGTCTCGCCGGAAGAGGCGCAGCAGTGGGTGCACGATTACTACACCACGCTCGAAAACGAGTGCCAGCCGATTGGCTACGCGATCAACCCGCAGATTGCGATCATGTGCCCGCTGCTATGCGATCGCAACGAGGCGCACGCCCGCGAAATCGCCACCAAGCATCACGGCTACTTCATGTACGGGCTCGGCTGGTACGCCTTTTTCGCCGACCATGAGCCCGGCAAGAGCCGCATCTGGGAGAGCTACGAGAAAAACCCGGAGGCCTTCGTGATGCCGGAGGGGAAGATCCGCGACTGTGTCGGCACGCCCGCTCAGATCCGCGAGCGCTTGCGGGATTTCGAGGCCTCGGGCGTCGACCAGGTGGTGTTCCTGTCGCAGGCCGGCAAAATCACCCACGAGACGCTGAGCTCGTCGTTCGAGCTGTTCGGCACCGAGGTGCTGCCGGAATTTATCGAGCGCGACGCAAAGCGGATGCGTGAGAAGGCGGCGCTCATCGAGCGGCTCACTGACAGGCTGATGAAGCGCAAGCCCAAGCCGTCGATCCCGGACTGGGGCCCGACTATCATTCATCCGGCCGGTCATCATTGATGATTGCCCACCAACCAGCGTCGCGGATTAACGGGAGCAGGCGATGAAATTTGGCGCATTCTATCTCCATCAGGTGCCGCGGCCGTGGGACCACGAGTCCGAGCATCGCTACTTCAAGGATGCGCTCGCCCAGGTCGAACTGCTCGATCGGGTGGGCTTCGATTATTTCTGGGTCGCCGAGCATCATTTTCTCGAGGAGTATTCGCACTCCTCGGCGCCGGAAATTTTTCTCGCCGCCTGCACCCAGCGCACCCAGCGTATCCGGCTCGGCCACGGCATCGTGCAGATGCCGCCGCTGATCAACCATCCGGCGCGGGTCGCCGAACGTATCGCCACGCTCGATCTGATCAGCGACGGCCGCATCGAATTCGGCACCGGCGAGGGCGCCTGTGGCAGCGAACTCGAGGGCTTCCATGTGCCGATGGACGAGAAGCACGCGATGTGGCTGGAGGGACTCGAAGCGGTCAGCCGGATGCTGGTCGAGGTGCCGTTCCAGGGCTATCACGGCAAATATCTCGACCTGCCGATCCGCAACGTGGTGCCGAAGCCCTATCAGCGGCCTCATCCGCCGCTATGGCTGGCCTGCTCGCGTCACGAGACCATCCTGAACGCTGCGCGGCTCGGGCTGGGGGCGCTGTGCTTCGCCTTCGTCTCGCCGGAAGAGGCGGCTGGATGGGCGCGCGATTATTACCGGACGCTGGAAAACGAATGCGAGCCCGTCGCGCAAGCGATCAACCCGAACATCGCCGTGATGTATCCGTTCTTCTGCGATCGCGACGAAGCCCGCGCGCGCCAAATCGCCGACGAGAACCAGGGCTTCTTCCCATACGGCCTCGCCCATTACTGGACCGCGACCGACCACCAGCCCGGCAAGACCGATTTGTGGGACGAGTACCGCAACCATCCGCGCGAAGTGAATCTGCCGCTCGGCAAGACCGCCTGTATCGGCACGCCGGAGCAGGTGCGCGATCTGCTGCGAAGTTTCGAGGGCAGCGGCCTCGATCAGATCATTTTCATGTCGCAAACCGGCAAGATCTCGCATCAGGCGCTGTGCTCGTCATACGAGCTGTTCGCCCGCGAGGTGATGCCTGAGTTTGCCGAGCGCGAACGCAAGCGCACCGCCGAGAAACAGGCGATCGTCGCGCGGCTGACCGAGAAATTGAGCAAGCGCCCGCGCCGCACCCCGAGTGCGACCGCCGCTTAGGCTCTGTCCTGCGGTCGCAGCCTTCGGCGCTATGTTTCCCGTTCGAGTCGGGAAACTAAAAGCTTGTACATCTAATTCCGCCTAGGGCATCGCGGCCGCAGTGTGTGTACGTTGGGAAATTCCGCGTTGGTGGCGGTGGCGGCTGGTACGTCGGCTCTGCCAGTACACGCTCAGATAGATTTCTAACTTGCAAGTACAATGGGTTAGGCGCAGTCGGCGGGAGCGGCTGGCACGTCGGGCAGCGCTGATGCAACTGCTGATTTGCCTGCTCTAAAATCTGGTTCGAGTCAGGCTTGCTCGCATAGCTGGCGGCGATGCTTTTGCAGGTGGAAGTCGGAGTCCCGACGCAACCTTCCAGAATCGCAATTACCGACTCCATTTTCTGATCTTCGGCGCGGCTTGAAAGATCGAACTTGTGACGCATTGGAGCGGGTAGATTCGCCTCTGTGCAAGAATCATCGGCCTGCTTTATGCACGCGAGAAACAATCCAACCTGCTCTCGAGTTTTTCTCGGCATAGCGGAACACTGTGATTCATGTTGCGTGTCGCACTGGTGTGTCCAGTTCATCGAGTCTACGAATAGCGAAGGGTTTCGAACCCAGATTAGGTCGGCGAGCTCATTCGCGGCGTCCATGCAAACCAAGGAAGTTTGATCAATCGCACAGACGTGCTCCATTTCGTTCGCAAGGTCATCTAGGGAGAATTGTGAAAAACACTTTGAACCGCCATTCGCGACGCACGCCTCTGCTTGCGCGGTCGGGTTCTGCTGATTCGTCGGGATCCCTGACGCCGACCGCACGGACCCACATCCGGCAGCAAGAGGCAGAAACAGTGCCCCGGCCAACAGGATGATCAAAGAGTAAATTTCGGACAGCGTGTGGGCGCGAGTCGGGGTGCGGCGCTTCATCTCGGGCCGAAGCCTCCTCGGGCATGAGCGGCCCTTAATCCGACTTGAGCTTTTCGCTGAGCCAAACGTTGGCGCGCGAGCCTTGTTTTCTCATTTCTGCGATGCAGTCCCCGCAGATGATAAAGACCTTTGAAGGGACGGAGTTGGATGGATCGTATGGCTGATTGCCAACGGCGCCTTGAGGGCCGAGCGCACGTGGGCGAGCTTCTGATTTCTCGCGTAGGCAGCAATCGCAGACCATCTCAAGCGCGCTCCCTGGTTCGAGCGAAATTATCTCACGCCATGGTACCATTCGTAAAACGCGCCGGGTTCGAGTTGGAGAAGCTCGACGGCCGCCTGGCTCCGCCGCTCACATCCGGAACACGCCGAAGGTCGCGGCCGGCGCAATCGGCGCGTTGAGCGACGCCGCGATGCCGAGCGCCAGCGCGTTGCGGGTCTCCAGCGGATCGAGCACGCCGTCGTCCCATAGCCGCGCGGTCGAGTAGTAACAGCTCGATTCGCGTTCGTACTTCTCAAGCGTCGGACGCATGAACTCGGCCTGCTCCGCCGGCGTCATCGATCCGCCCTGCGCTTTCATCTGATCGAGCTTGACGGTCAAGAGCGTGTTGGCGGCCTGCTCACCGCCCATCACCGAGATGCGCGCGTTGGGCCACATGAACAACAGCCGCGGCTGATAGGCCCGCCCGCACATCCCGTAATTGCCGGCCCCGTTCGACGCGCCGATGATGACGGTGAACTTCGGCACCTGCGCGTTGGCTACCGCGTTGACAATCTTGGCCCCGTCCTTGGCGATCCCGCCCTGCTCGTAACGCTTGCCGACGATGAAGCCGGTGATGTTCTGCAGGAACAGCAGCGGTGTCTGGCGCGCGCAGCAGAGCTCGATAAAGTGCGTCGCCTTGAGCGCCGATTCGCTGAACAGCACGCCGTTGTTGGCGATGATCCCGACCGGGTAGCCGTAGATGCGCGCGAAGCCAGTCACCACCGAAGTTCCGTAGCGCGCCTTGAACTCGTGCAGCCGGCTGCCGTCGACGAGCCGCGCGATTACCTCGCGCACTTCGAACGGCTTGCGCGGATCGTTGCTGATGAGGCCGTAGAGCTCGGCCGGATCGTAGTAGGGATCTTCGGGCTGCTCCTGGACGATCGGCGCGGTCCGCGCCGGGCCGAGATTCGACAGCATCGCACGCGCGATCTCGAGCGCATGCCGATCGTCGTCGGCCAGATGATCGCTCACCCCCGAGATGCGGGTATGGACGTCGCCGCCGCCCAACTCCTCGGCCGTCACCTGCTCGCCGGTCGCGGCGCGCACCAGCGGCGGCCCGGCCAGGAAAATCGTGCCCTGATTTTTGACGATTACGTTCTCATCGCACATCGCCGGCACGTAGGCGCCGCCCGCCGTGCAGGAGCCCATCACCGCCGCTACCTGCGCGATGCCGAGCGCGGACATCCGCGCCTGGTTATAGAAGATGCGGCCGAAATGGTCGCGGTCGGGAAAGACCTGGTCCTGCAGCGGCAGGAACGCGCCCCCGGAATCGACCAGGTAGACGCATGGCAACCGGTTCTCGGTCGCGATCTCCTGGGCGCGCAGATGCTTCTTCACCGTGATCGGATAGTAGGTGCCGCCTTTGACGGTCGCGTCGTTCGCGATCACCATCACTTCCCGCCCGTGCACCCGCCCGATGCCGGTGACGATACCGGCGGCCGGCGCTTCGTCGTCGTACATCCCGAACGCGGCCAGCGTCGAAAGTTCGAGGAACGGACTGTCGCGATCGAGCAGCCCGCGAATCCGATCGCGCACCAGCAGCTTGCCGCGTTTGAGATGGCGCGCGCGCGAGGATTCGGGTCCGCCCAGCCGGACGCGCGCGATCGTATCGCGCAATTTCTTCGCCGCCGCGTCCATCAGCTCGCGATTGCAGCGGAACTCTTCGCTGTGGGGATTGACCCGGGTCTGAATGCGCTCCATCGCCTGACCTGTTGCGGTTGTGCTCGCCGCCGGAGCCTGAGTTAGGCTAGATACTAGCCGTCTGGAAGATGCCGGGCGAAGCCCCCGGCAGCCGGCTGAAACGATGCGTCAACGAGATCTAAGAGCGCTCGAATTCGACCGGGTTCTCGCGATCGTCACGGGCTTCGCGGCCTCCGAGCCCGGGCGCGCGGCGATCGAGCAGATGGCGCCCGTCGCCGAGGCCGACGCGGTGCGCGATCGCCTGCGCGCCGCCGCCGAGCTGGTCGCGCTGCGGGGGCATGCCGGCGCGCTGCCGATCGCGGAATTCACCGACCAGCGCGATCTGATCCTGGCCGCGGCCCGCGGCGGTGCGGTGCTCGACGGCCCCGCGCTGGTACAGATTCGCGATTTCGTGATCGCCGCCCGCCAGCTGGCAGCCTTCATGCGCTCGCGCGTCGATTCCTTGCCCCATCTCGGCGCACTCGCCGCGATGCTGGTCGCGCCCAAGGAGCTGGCCGACGCGATGCTCGCGGCGCTGGCCGACGACGGCGGTCTGCTCGACGACGCCAGTCGCGAGCTGTTCCGGCTGCGCAATCGGCTGCGCGAGGGGCGGCTGGAACTCGAGGCGCGGCTATTCCGCGCGATCAACGCGCCCGGCATGGAGCAGTTCGTCTCCGACTACCTGGTGACGGTGCGCAATCGCCGTTTCGTGCTGCCGCTGCGGCTGAACTACACGGAGAAGCTCGAGGGTATCGTCCAGGATCGTTCGGTCTCGGGCGAGACGCTGTTCGTCGAGCCGCTGTGGGCGATCGAGCTCAACAATCGGCTGATGATGCTCGAGCGCGAGGCCGAGGCCGAGGAGCGCCGTATCCTGGCGGCGCTGACCGCGATAGTGCGCGGCTATGCGCGCGAGCTGCGGATGACGTTCGACGCAATGGTGCGGCTCGACGCCCTCAACGCGGGCGCGATCTTCGCCGAGCGCTTCGGATGCATCGAGCCCGAAATCAGCGACGCCGGGCTCGAGCTGGTCGCGGCGCGCCATCCGATGCTGGTCGCCGGCGGGCGCGAAGTGGTGCCGATCGATATCCGCATCGGCGCCGATAGCCACGGCATCGTCATCTCGGGTCCCAACACCGGCGGCAAGACGGTGGCGCTCAAGACCGTCGGCCTGCTGGCGATGATGGCGCAGGCGGGCCTGTTGATTCCGGCCGAGCGCGCCCACCTGCCGGCCTTTCGCTCCTGCTTCGTCGATATCGGCGACGAGCAATCGATCGAACGCAACCTGTCGAGCTTCGCCGCCCATATCGCCAATCTGCGCGAGATCGTCGAGTCGTTCGCCGAACCGGCGCTGGTGATCCTCGACGAGCCGGGCGCCGGCACCGATCCGGGCGAGGGCGCCGCGCTGGCAATCGGACTGATGAACTATTTCAAGCAGCGCCGCTGCCTGCTCGGCATCGCGACCCATGCCACCGCCGTCAAGCTCTACGCCTATTCGAGCGGCGGCTTCGAGGCGGCGGCGGTCGATTTCGATCCCGAACGGCTGACGCCGCTCTACCGGCTGAAGCCGCACACTATCGGCGAGAGCTACGGGCTCGCGGTGGCGCGCCGGCTGGGATTGCCCGACGAGATAATCCGCGCCGCCGAAGCCGCGCGTGGCGAGGCCACCGTCCAGCTCGACCGCGTGCTGCGCCAGCTCGAAGAGGAGCGCAAGGCGCTCGGGCGCGAGCGCGAGCAGCTAGTGGAGCGTGAACGCGAGCTCGCCCGACTCGAGGAGCGGGCGCTGGCCGCGCGCGAACGCGAGCGCGAGAAATTCGAGGCCGAGGGTGAGCGGCTGCGCAGCGAAGCCCAGAGCCTGATTTCCGATCTGCGCCGCCAGGGCGTCGACCTCGCCCGTGAGATCCGGCAGCAGACGAAACCCCGCTCCGCGCTCAGCTCGATGCTTACCGAGGCGGCGCAGCGCGCCGCCCGCCTCGGCCCCGAGGCCGGCGCGCCCGGTGAGACGGCTCCGCAGGCGCCATTTCGGATTGGCGAGCAGGTGGAGGTCGGCGATCTGCGCGGCGAGCTGATCCAGCTCGATCAGAACCGCGCCGTAATCGGACGCGGCGCGCTCCGAATCGAAGTGGCCCCGGAACGCTTGCGCCGGGCGAAGGCGGCGCCCGCGCCGGCGCGTACGCCGCAGGTGACGGTTACGGTCGCCGGCGGCGAGAGCGGCGAGCTGAATCTGATCGGCGCGCGCACGGCAGACGCGCTGAGAAGGCTCGAGGAGTTCCTCGACCAGGCCTACCTGACGAATCGCACCGAGGTCCGGATCGTGCACGGCATCGGCTCGGGCGCCTTGCGCAAGGCGATCCACGAATACCTCGCCGACTCGCCGTACGCCGCTTCGTTCCGCGAGGCCGAGCCCCATCAGGGCGGCGCCGGCGCAACTATCGTCACGCTGCGGCTGTAGGATCGCGTCGCGGAATTCTTACCAGCGGTGGCGTGGCAAACAGCTTGTCATTCCGAGCGTAGTCCGGAACGAGGAACCTCTTGGCTTGTCATTCCGAGCGCAGCGAGGAATCTACGCGCAGCGATGTTCTTCTTGTCCGCAACGGCGTTCCCTCGGACAAATCGCTCCGCGTGGATCCCTCACCTTTCGGTTCGGGATGACATATAAAGAATCAGCAATTCGGCAAAAACCAACGCGACCTCCGCAGCCGCCGCATCAGAACAACTTCTTGAACGTCGACAGCGGATTCGAAGGCGCCGGCGTCGCTTGCGGTGCGGCACCGCCGGTGGCAGCACTGCCGCCCGATCCGCCGCCCAACAGGCCGCCGAGTCCGCCCTTCTTGCCGAGCAATTTGCCGAGAAATTGCTGACCCTTTTGCTTCACGGCCTGCGCGGCGGCGCGCTGGGCAAGCTCGCCGACGTCGGGCGCGATGCGCGGCTTGGGCAGCTCGCCGCTGATCCGCAGCGGGATATCGACCTGCGCGTTCTTGTTCTCGAGGTAGACGATATTATGCTTGTCGGCCTTCAACTCGCTGCTGAACTGCGGGCTCAGCAGGATATGCGCCGCCATGTCGATACGCTTGTCCATATCGAACCAGCCGTCACCCAGCATCGAATAGTCGACCGACTTCACCGTCAGGTCGTGGGTCGTGATGCGCGGGCCCTGCAACACAAAAGTCAGCTCAGCCTGGTCGATATCGGTGTCCGGATTTTTGAACAGCTCCGGATGGTTCGCGATCGCCGACCTCGGCAGCAGCGCGCCGATTCCGGGCACGTTGTCGATCTTCTTCAGCGCGCTCGCCACCACGTTGACGCCGATCAGTTTGCCGTTGCGCACCGCCAGCTTGCCGCCGCCGGCCAGCGTCGGCTTGATCTGGTCGAAGTTGCTGCCGGCGCCGGCGACCTTGACGTTGCCGGTCAGGATGCCGCGGATGATATTGGCAGCCTTCGACTTCTGCGACGCCAGCGCCTGCTGGAGGTCGACGTTGGTCAGATGCGCGGTGACGTTGAACCGCGGCGCGGCGGCTAATTCGGCCTGCGCCGCGGCCGCAATCGTGCCGCCGAAGGCGCCGAGCGTGAGCGATTTCACCTCCGCCCGCTGGTCCCCGTACTGCGCCGACAGGTTCAGGTTCTGGTAGACGACGTTGTTGAGGTTGCCCGAGGGCGAGGTCAGGTTGGCGCTCACCGTCGGTGCGCTCGGCGTGCCGGCGGCGGTGCCGGTGAGCTTCAGATCGTTCAATACCTCGTCGGGCGGCCGCGAGGGGACCAGTCCAGCGGTTTTCAATTGGCCGGCGCTGAGGTCGTAGCTCGCTGCCAGCGGCTGGAGCGACCGGACATGCGCGGTGAGTTGCGCATGCGCGGTCCCCATCACAAAATTGAGCGGGCCGATGTCCGCGCTGTTACCCTTCATCTTGAGGTCGCCGTTGACGCCCGACAGCCCCGGCATCTTGCCGCCCGGCGAGAACGCGACGTTGACCAGCGTCAGGGTGCCGTCGACGCTCGGCTTGCTGCGGACTATCGCCACCTTGGCGTGCAACTCGGCCTGTCCCGAGATCTTCTCCTTCTGCAGCGCGGTGACGGTCTTTGCGAGCGCCTCGAGGTAGAAGCGATTACTGTCGAGGCGGGCGGCGATACGGCCGGTCTCGATTACCAGGTTGGTCGCCGTGAGATGCAGCTCCGCCAGCGTCAGCTTGGCATTGCTGACCACCAGCTTGCCGTTGCTGCGCGAACCGGCCGCAGTGACCACCAGTGCGACGCCGGGCACCTTGTCGAGCGCGCCGGCATAGACCACGTGATTGCTGCCGAGGTTGGCCTTGAGATCGAAGGCCGGCGCGCCGACCGTGCCGGAGATCTTGGCAGTCGCCGAGATCGGCCCGTCGATCGTGAGCTTCCCGGGTAGCGCCTTGGCGAGCGGCCCGACCGACTTCAACTCGGCGGTGGTAAGCGGCCCGACGGTAATTGCGAGCGCCAGCGGCAGCGCCTGGACGTCGATCCCGCCCTGGCTCATCAACGGGCCGACCGTGCCGGCCACCTTGAGATTCTGCCGATCGCCGACCGCGGCCAGCGCCAGCTTCAGATCGAACGGCGCGTCCATCCGGAGATTCTCGACGTCGAGGTCCAGCTTCCGAATCGCGATCGGCTTCGCTCCCCAGGCGGCGTCCTGGTACAGGATCGTGCCGTCGCTGATCGAGAAGCTCTTGATCGAGAACTGCGTCAGCGCAGCGCTGCCCGCTTGCGAGGTGGCGGACGGCGCCGATTGCATCGGCGAGCCCTGCGGCGCCTGCGGACGAGCCGGTATGCGTGGGCTGGGCAGCACTTGCGGGGCGCCGCTCTTCCTGCCGATGGTGGCGACGTTGAGTTGTCCGGCACGATTCCGGATCACGCGAATCTCGGGGCTCTTGATATCGAGCCGCACCACCTTGATTTGCTTCGCCAGCAGCGGCATCAATTCGACCCGGCAAAAGACGTCGCGCGCCGATACCATCGGCTGGCTTGAGAAGGCCGGGTCATCGGCCAGCGTCAGTCCTTGCAGGTCGAGCGATACGCCCCAGCCGAGGCTCGCCTTGATCGCGGAGACCGCGACCGGGCGGCCGACCGCGTCGCTGACCTTGGTCAGGATACGCTCGCGGTTGGACTGGATAATCGAGTTGAGGTTGAGCACGGCGTAGCCGAGCACGGCGGCCACAATCAGCACGATAACGCCCAGGATCGATCCGGCAATCAGTATTACGCGTCTCATCGGCTATCTCCCGGTAGCAGGCGTCGAAGTTCGGAGCGCATCAACCGCGCGAGGCGGCGCTCATAATCGGACAGCGAAGAAATTCCGGCCTGTCGCATCCCGGCGATATTCGCCGTCGACGGATGCATCAGTGGAATCACGCGGATACCTGTAACACTACGACGCGCTGTGCCGTGAGCCAAGCTGAGCTTGACCGGGTAGCCCAGCGCGGCGTGCGTGGCGCGCGCGCCGAAGGCGAGGATCAGCCGCGGCCGGATGATGCCGAGTTCGGAGCCGAGATGACGGCTGGTACAGCGCTGGACCTCGCTGGCCCGCGGCGCACGATTGGCGCCGCTCGGACTGGCCGGCCAGCACTTGACGGTATCGGTGATATAGAACAGCTCTTCGAGTTCGAGCTGCCGGGGCGCGACGGCGCGGGCGAAAGCGCGGCGAATCGTCAGGTTGCGCGGATTCGAAAAGCCGCGTCCGTTATCGAGCGAGACGCGCCCCGGCGCCTCACCGAGAATCATCAGGCCGAAGCGCGGCGTGCCGCGGTTTTGGGCCGGAAACTTCCGCCATGGTGCGATCGTGCGGCACTCGCGGCAGCGGATCGTCGCCCGCCACCATCGTTGCAGGTTCCGATCGGCCTCCGACGGGCTGCGGTCGCTAGCGGCCTCGCTCATCGTCAACTCGATAGACCCGGCTGCGGGCCGGATGCAAGCGTGAGCGCGCCCTCGTCACGCGCTAGAATGGGAGCCAGGGATGGGATGGCGCGCAAGCGAAAATCCGGGCACGGGCAACCGCAGCAGCAGGCATCGTCGAAGCCGGTCTTCAGCTCGCCGTTCAAGGATCTCGCCAAGCTGGTTCGATCGAAAGCCGCAACCGTTGCACCACCCAAGACGATAGCGACGCCGCCTGCGCCGAAAGTTGCGGTCGCGCCGCAGAAGGACGATGAGACCCTGTTCCGTGAGGCGATCGACGGCGCCCGGCCGCTGGACCGCGCCCGCACTGCGCGGGTCGCCGTCGAACCATCGGTCACGGTCAGTATCGTGAGCGAAGAGGCCGAGGTGCTGGCGGAGCTTTCCGACCTGGTTTCGGGCCAGGGCCCCTTCGAGCTGACCGAGACCGAGGATTACGTCGAGGGGATGCGGTCCGGTCTCGACCCGCGGCTGGTGACGCGGCTGCGGCGCGGCGAATTCGCCCTCCAGGGGCATATCGATCTGCATGGGATGATACGCGCGGACGCCAAGGTCGCGCTCGAGACTTACATCGTGGATTCGGTGCGCAAGGGGCGCCGCGGCGTCCTGATCGTCCATGGGCGCGGACGCGGATCGCCCGGCGGCCATCCGGTGCTCAAACATGCCACCGCCCAATGGTTGTCACACGGCACCATCAGCGGCTACGTTCTGGCCTTCACCACCGCGCGGCCGGCGGATGGCGGGGCGGGCGCGATGTACGTGCTGCTCCGGCGCGGGCGGCAGCGCGCATCGTTCGACGTGTTGAGCGGAACCCATCGGCGCGACTGAGCGGCTCGATCATCGAACAGAAGACGAAGCCGACGGTGGTTGGATCGCAATTCGCCGCGTGAGCGGCAACGTACACAGGTGCAATCATGGCGGAAACGACGCTCTATCATTTCATGATGTCGGTCTGTTCGATGAAGACCCGGCTCGGCTTGGCGGAGATGGAAGTTCCGTACCAAAGCCGGGAAGTGGATATCGGCTTCAAGCTCGAAAACTTCGAGCCCTGGTACGTCAAGCTTAATCCGCGGGCGGTCGTCCCGACGCTGCAGGATGATTCGACGGTGGTCACCGATTCGGCAAAAATTTTGCGCTATGCGGCGTCGAAATGGCGCCCGGCGATGCTCGGTGACGGGGCGCATCGCAACCGCGTCGAGGATTGGGTGCGCTCAGGCGACGGCGTCAATCTGCAGGTGATCACCTACGCTTTCAACGGTGTGCCGCGTGGCCCGGAGCTGCTCGAGGCGCGTCTGGCGCGGAGCCTCGAATACCAGGTGAAATATCCCGAGCTCGCCGACGTCTATCGCGCGGTGCATCAGCGGATTCTGAATCACAAATCTTCCGCCGCCGCCAAGCCGGATGTCGCCAAGGCGCTGGCTGCGCTCGACGCGACGCTGGGCAGACTGGACGCCGATCTCGAACGCGCGCCGTTTATCGGCGGCGAGTCCTATTCGATCGCCGACGTAATATGGACGGTAATCCTGGCGCGCCTGATTCTGCTCAAACGACCCGAGGTCGCGCCGGAAAGGTTTTCGCACGTCAAATCGTACTACGATCGGATGACGAAGCGACCAAGTTTCGCCACGGCCAAGGTCATGCCGGTCTGGGTCGGCGGGATTTAGTCGGACACCGTCAACCGGTTGTCATTCTGAGCGCAGCGAAGAATCTACGCGCAGCGATTTTCTTCTTGTCTGCTTGTCCGCTACGGCGTTCCCTCGGACCAATCGCTCCGCGTGGATCCCTCACCTTCGGTTCGGGATGACAAACGTTAGGTGTGACCAGCCCTCGGTTCGTCGTTCCTGGCGTAGTTCCGAAACAATGACCTCTCGGTTTGTCATTCTGAGCGCAGCGAAGAATCCCGGTCTTTCAGCGACATCCAGCGAGATCCGGGATTCCTCGCGGAGCCTGCCCTGAGCAGAGCCGACGGGCGGACTTCGCTCGGAATCACAAGTCGAGAGAAAAAAATGGGGCCCGCGAGGGGCCCCATTTTCGTCTTATGCCGTTTGCGGGAGCGTGCTCAGATCTTGCCCTGCAGAATGTAGGCAATCAGCAGCGCGTAGAGGCTCAGCGACTCGACGAACGCCAGGCCGACGATCATCCAGGTACGAATTTGCGGCTCGGAGTTGGGATTGCGTCCCAGCGACTCCATCGCGGAGGCCGCCAGTCGCCCCTGTCCGAATCCGCAGCCGAGCGCGGCGATTCCGATCGCCAGCCCGGCGCCGAGCGCGATCAATCCCGCGCGCAGGCCGTCGCCACTGCCGCCGGCAGCCGCTCCCTGCTGCGCCATCGCCAGCATCGGCGACACCATCACGATCGCCACGGCCGACCCTAACCATACGAAAATCCGTCGAAACATTACCTTTCCTCCTTCTACTCCGCGGCTATCAGCGCCATCCTCTGGCTCTTTTTCATCCCCTCTATCCTCTTCCACTCCGCGAACCGGACGGAACCTAGTCGCGAAAATTTGCGCTATAAGCTGCGCGCTGCCGGCAAGTTGCGCGGCGCGCTTAATGCTCGTGCGTCGCCATCACGACGTAGATCATCGCCAGCAGCACGAACACGAAAGCCTGCACCACGCACACCAGCGATCCCAATGCGTAGAAAATCACCGGTAATCCCAGCTTGGTGAGCCCGGTAAAAACACCCAGCACGCGATGGTCGGCGAACATGTTGGCGAACAGACGGATGCCGAGCGAGAAGGGCCGCGCGACGTTATCGATTACCTCGATCATCACCATGAACCAGGAGAGCCACCACAACGGGCCGATGAAGCTCTTGAGATAACCGACGAAGCCGCGATGCTTGAAGCCGTGGTAGATGTAGTAGATGAAGCAGATAATCGCGAGCGCCCAGGTCAGATCGGTGTCGCTGGTCGGCGGTTCCATGCCCGGCACCAGTCCCAGCAGGTTGGCCGTCAGGATGAACAGGAACAGGGTGCCGAAAAATCCGATGTAGGAGTTCAGGTCGTGCTCGCCGAGCAGATCCTTGCCGAAGGTCGCCATCCCCTCGGTCATCACCTCGGAGAACGAGAGCAGCGTCACGGTATCGTCGGTCAGCCCGGGATCGGCCGCCTTGGCCAACGACCGCCGCGCCATCACGGCGAAGGTCAGCAGGATCGCCATCACCAGCCAGGTTCCGACAATGACCGGCGGAATCTTGCCGCCGAAACTAAGCAGATCGATGAAATTGACCGGGTTCAAACTTCGTTTCCTTTGATTTCGGGCTGCACCAGCGTCGCGCTGCCCGGTGAGGTTCGCCAAACTTCAATAAGGATGGCGGCCGGTTGAGTCAAGACACCGCCGATAAAGGCGCCCACGTCGATCTTGAAGCGGCTCACCAGCAGATACGAAACGCCGATAAAAAACAGCAGCTTAAGCGGGATCAGCAGGATGCCCAGCGTCGACACGCCGCGCTTGGCGCGTCCCAGTGCGATGATTCCATGGCCGACCATCGCGAGCAGAAAGAAGTTGATGATTATGAAGGCGCAGCCGACAAAAGCTCCCAGCGCCGCGGCCGATCCTGCGAAAAAATAGAGCGCGATCGTGAGTACCGCACCGGCCATCGCCGTCGCGCGCTCGATTCCGGCGAGCGTCACCGATTTTGCGCCAACGTTCATGGTTAGCGATCAACCTGGCGCAGGCCGACGATCAGCCGATAGACGCCGATGACCATCCCCAGCGCCAGGCCCGCGGCTCCCAGCCAGGGCGTGGTAAGGAAGTAGCTGTCGAGCACGTAGCCAAGCACCAGCAAGCCCAGGATGGTCGAGAAGAATTCGATTCCGACCGCAGCCAGGCGAATGTTCTTCGCCCGATTACGGGGCGACGGGAGGCGTGACTCGTTCATCGGGGTTCAGCGGAGAATCGCTTGGGTTTTGGCCGGACGACTACAAGCTATCCTAAATCAACTGTGTCCGCCACTTTCGCTTTACTTATACCATCAGGAGTCGCGCTCCAAGGCAAGCGCGGCGTGCGCCGCAGCGATGGTGCGGTCGAGCTCCTCGCTGCTATGCGCCGTCGAGACGAACATCGCCTCGAACTGCGAGGGCGGCAGGTAGATTCCGTGCTCGATCATCCGATGGAAGAAGCGGGCGAATTGCCGCGGGTCGCAACGGCGCGCCGAGTCGGCCTCGGTGACGCTCTGCGGGCCGAAGAAAATCGTCAGCAGCGAGCCGGCGCGATTGACACAGCCACTGACGCCGGCGAGCCGCAACGCGTCGCGTAAACCGTCGGCCAGCCGGGCGGAGCTTGCTTCCAGCGCCTCGTAGGTTCCGGCTCGATTGAGAATTCTCAAGGTTTCGAGTCCCGCGCGCACCGACAGCGGATTACCGGACAAGGTGCCAGCCTGATAAACCGGCCCCTCGGGCGCCAGCAGGTCCATCAGTTTGGAGCTCCCGGCGACGGCGCCGATCGGCATCCCGCCACCGATCACCTTGCCGAACATGAGCAGGTCCGGTTCCGCATTATGCAGTTCGTACGCCGCACCGAAGCGCAGCCGAAAGCCGGTGATGACTTCATCGCAGATCAGCAGCGCGCCGTGTCGATGGGCCAGTTCGCCGAGCCCTTTGAGGAATCCCGGCGCCGGCAGTACGACGCCCATATTGGCCGGAACCGACTCGACGATTACCGCCGCCACCTCACCCGGGGCCGCCACAAAACATCGCTCGACATCATCGAGCGAGTTATATCGCGCGACCATCGTCAGCGCGGCGATCGGCTCCGGCACGCCGGCGCTGTCGGGCTGACCAAAAGTCATGCCGCCCGATCCGGCCCGCACCAGCAGGGAGTCGCTATGGCCGTGATAGCATCCGTCGAACTTGAGAATTCGCATCCGGCCGGTCGCCGCGCGCGCGATTCTGATCGCCGTCATGCCGGCTTCGGTGCCCGAGCTCAAGAGCCTGACTTTCTCGGCGGCGGGGACCGCGCGCACGATAGTTTCGGCCAGCTCGACTTCCAGCTCGGTCGAAGCGCCGTAACTCAAGCCGCGGCGCGCCTGGTCGGCCAGCGCGGCCACGACTTCCGGATGCGCATGACCGAGGATGGCGGGTCCCCAGGCACCGACGTAATCGATGAAGCGATTGTCGTCGCTGTCGACCACCGCGGCGCCGTTGGCGGCGGCGATAAAGCGCGGTGCGCCATCGACCGCGCGCCAGGCGCGGACCGGCGAATTGACGCCGCCGGGAATTACTTTGGTGGCGCGCGCGAGCAGGCGCGCAGATTGGTCGTCGGCTTTCATCATCAAACCGATCTTTCCGCTAACATCGCGCGCGGTTCGCAGTCAATGCGAACTCGATCGCGGTGCGGCGCGATCATTTTCGATCGATAACGTCGGCTCCTGGAGCCATCGCGCAAACTCGAATCAGGAGAGTGTGCGCGACCTCGATCAACGCTCGATCGCGCCGCGTGAAATTTTCCGTGAGAATCCAACCGGTTTTCGCGATCGTGGGCGCTGCGCTTGTCTGCTTTGCTGAAAGCGTTTATCAAGAATGCTTCACAATGTAATTTCACGCACGCGCGGTCTGAATTCCGCGCGTTTTCGTTGAGGCGACACTGCGTGGTGATCGAAAAAAGCCGACGCTCTTTTCGGATCGACCTCCCGGGAATCCAGAGTTCAGAGACTGCTCGCGCGATAACAGAGTTGATAGCCGCCGGTCCCGATGCCCGCAGATCACCATCGGATCGACGGAAAAATGTTTTATCCACAGTTGTGCATAAACTTGTGCGTAATTATTTGGCGCTTAATTGCCAGGTAACACGGTCGCGGCGTCCGGGGGTGTTTGCCGCCGAGGGGGACCAATGGAAGGAATTTGGCAAAAAATTTCGGAGAGTGTGCGTGACCAGCTAGGGCAGGTGGGCTACGAAACCTGGATCTGTCCGCTGAACTTCGTCGGGCTCACAGGGAAGACTGCAACTATCGAGGCCCCTAATCGGTTTTTTCGCGATTGGGTGCAAGACCGATACTTCGACGTGTTGCGCAAATCGCTCGCCGCCGAGGCGGGCGAGGATCTCGAACTCAAGATTACGGTCAACGACCGCAATGGTGCTGGCAACGGCAACGCCGATGGCAACGCCAACGGCAACGGACATGGCGAAGCTGCGGCAGCGGTGCCGATAATGCGTCCGGCGCGCACCGAGCGCAGCGAGGAACGGCGAGCGGCCCCTAACCATCTGAACTCGCGTTATACTTTCGCCGAGTTCGTGGTCGGTTCCGGTAACCAGTTCGCCCATGCCGCCGCGCAGGCGGTCGCAACCCTGCCGGGCGAGAAGTACAACCCGCTGTTCATCTACGGTGGCGTAGGCCTCGGCAAGACTCACCTGGTGAGCGCCATCGGCCATCATGTGCTCGCGACCGGCAACGGCCGGCGCAAGGTGTTGTTCATGCCGGCCGAGGTTTTCATGAACGAGCTCATCAGTTCGCTCCGGCGCGACAAGATGGGCGAGTTCAAGGATCGTTTCCGCCGGGTCGACATACTGATTCTCGACGATGTTCAGTTCCTGGCCGGACGCGAGCGCACGCAAGAGGAATTTTTCCACACTTTCAACTCGCTCCATTCCGATCACCATCAGATCGTGCTGACCTCCGACAAGGTTCCGCGCGATATCCCGGGACTCGAAGAGCGGCTGCGTAATCGTTTCGAATCGGGATTGATCGCCGACGTCGCGCCGCCCGACCTCGAAACCCGGGTCGCCATCGTGCAGAAGAAGTCGGTGCTCGAGAAGCTCAATCTGTCGCCCGACGTCACGCTCTATGTCGCGCAGAACGTCTCATCGAACGTGCGCGAGCTCGAAGGATGCCTGACGCGGCTGGCGGCGCTCGCCTCGATCAACAAGACGCCGATTACGGTCGATTTCGCTCGCCAGGCGCTGCATGACCTGATTCGCGACCACGACCTCAAGCCCGGAATTGAATCGATTCAGAAGGTGGTGTCGGATTTCTTCCATATCCGGCTGGTGGATCTGAAATCCAAGAAGCGCACCCAGCATATTGCGTTTTGCCGCCAGGTCGCGATGTACCTGTGCCGCAAACTGACCGACAGCTCGTTCCCGACCATCGGCGAGTCGTTCGGCCGCGACCATTCGACCGTGATCCACGCCTACAACCTGATCGCGCGGCGGGTTGCGAATGATTCCGCGTTTCGCATTTCGATCGACAAGATCGCGCGCGAGCTCAAGGTCATGAACCATGCGGCCTAAAGTTTTGCATGAAGTTCACAGGCTTGTGAACATTCTGTGGACAACTCGAAGCTATCGACAGGCGGCTCCGACACGGCGTCCGTTGAGGCCCGCAGGCGTGCGCCTGATAACATCACGGCCGCAAATAAATTGCGTTTGTTTTCAGGTAGTTGGGCTTTGTTTTAACATATGAACAGGACCTACTGATGATCCTGATCTTCTATATAATTAATAAAGATCAGTAATAGGACAGCTTAAATGGAACTATCGATCGACCGAACTTCGCTACTGAACGGACTGGCGCTGGTGCAGGGTATCGTCGAACGGCGCAATACGGTTCCGATTCTCGGTCACGTGATGATCGAAGCGGAGGGCGGTAGTCTTAATCTGTCGGCGACCGACCTGGAAGTTGGCATCCGGACTGCCCTGGCATGCCGCTCCAATGGCGGCGGAACGATCACGCTCAACGCCCGCAAGATTTTCGAAATCGTGCGCGAGGCCGGCGGCGAGGAGGTCAGCCTCAAATCGCTCGACAACGACTGGGTCGAGCTCAAATGCGGGCGCGCGCGGTTCAAAATGATGGGACTCGACCCGCGCAGCTTCCCGGCGATGCCACACAAGGGCGAAGCGAAAGCGACCGCCAAGGTCACCAAGGCGGAACTTTCGGCCCCGCCCGGCGTGCTGGCGGCGATGATCGACAAGACCATCTTTGCGGTCAGTCCGGATGAGGCGCGTTACAACCTGACCGGGGTTTATATCGAATCGCCGGCGGCTGGATCGGTCCGGATGGTGGCGACCGACGGCCATCGGTTGGCGATGATCGATCGCGAGCTCGGCGGTTTCTCGATGCAGGGCGGGGTGATCATTCCGCGCAAGGGTCTGATCGAGCTGCGCCGGCTGCTGGATCGCACCGAGGAAGGCGACGTCAACCTGCAGATCGACAACCAGATCGCCTACATCAAGCGCGCTTCGACCGAGGTCTCGATGCGCCTGGTCGAAGGCGAATTCCCCGACTACAAGGGGGTAATTCCCAAGCAGAGCCGCTACCAGATTGGAGTCGAACGGGACACCCTGATGGCGGCGATCAAGCGCGCCGCGATCTTCTCCAACGAACGCTACCATGGCGTGAAATTCGGCGTTGCGGAGGGCACCCTGACCGTCTCCTCGACTAGTCCGGAGATGGGCGAGGCGAGTGAGACGATCGATATCGAATTCAAGGGCGAGGAATTCTCGGTCGGCTTCAACGCCACCTATCTGCTGCAAATGCTGGGCGTTATCGAATCGGGCAGCGATGCAACGCTGGGGCTGACCGACGAGGTCAGCCCGGGCGTGATCACCACACCGGCCGACAGCCAGTTCACCTATGTCGTGATGCCGATGCGGCTTTAGTTGCGCGGGAAAGGCGACTGCGTCGCGCCTTCAACCCGGGTTCGGCGCCTTCAGCCGCATGAGTACAACCGTGTTGCGGGTGCCCTCGGCGCCCTGCCATGGGAAGGTCTTTTCCCGCGCGACGATCGTACCGTTGAGCTTCAGCCGTGGCAGATCCCGCTCTTTGACCATCAGCCATCGCACCCGGCCGCGGGCGATCGCCCGGTGCAGCGCCGCGGGCTTGAGAAATAAGTCATGCCGCATGAAGGGCTCGATATAATAGAAGCCTTCCAGATTGTTGTAGAAGCCCAGTGAGCCCAGTTCCGGGCCGACCGTCGCCGTCACCACCTTGGCGAAGGATTTCTCGGGGCGGTAGGCCTCCGCCGCCGGCATCGCGAAGAGGTAGATCCAAACCATCGACAGGTAGGCGATTATGCCGAGTGAAATGCCGATTCGAGCAGGTTCGATACGACGTAGCGCGTAGATCACGCCGGCGACCGCGGCGATCCAGATGGCGAGATAGATCAGCGGTGCCGGGAGCATCGGCAACTGGTCAAGCGGCCGCGGCAAGATCCACTCGGGCGGCGCTAGCGCTACGAACCCGCCGAGCGTCGCGATCGCTATCAGCCAGTAGCCGATTCGCGTCAGCCGCCAGGCGATCGAGCTCAGCGACTCGATAGGCGAAGTCACCAGGCGAGCGACGATCAGGGCGCAGGCCGGCAGAATCGGCAGGAGATAGTAGCTGCGGCGCGACCCCGAGAGCGTAAAGAAAACGAAAGTCGCCCAGAAATAGACCAGCGTGAAACGATCGCTGTGCACCCGTCGATCCGAGTCGGCCGGCGCGCTATGCAGATTCGCCAGCGCCCCGGGCAGCAGCACCGACCACGGCGCCATCAGCAGGAAGATTATATAGAGATACAGGTAGATCGGTCCGCGATGGTCGAAGGGCTCGAAATAGCGCACGACGTTCTCGCGATAGACCAGGTAAAGCCCGCGATCCGAATGCATCAGGCGCTGCGAAATCGCAAACGGCACCGCATAGACGGCTAGCCCGACCATCGCGGCGGGAATCGTGGTCCAGTTGAAGAACCATCGGTTACGCTCGACGATCCATCCGATACGGCGGGCGAGGCTGCCATGCAGCAGGCGCGCGACGAGTTCCCGCCATCCATCGCGCAGGCAGCAGTAGACGCCGATCACCATGATCGGCAGCACGAAGCCGAGCAGCCCCTTGGTGAGGGAAGTCAGCGCCATCACCAGCCACAGTCCGATTACCCACCAGCCGCCGCGCCGCTGTTCGTTGCGCAGGAACAGCGCGAGTACGATCAACTCGCCGGTGACGGTCTCGACGTCGGCGGAAGCGGCACGCGAGAAAAAGACGAAACTGTAGCTGGTCGCGAGGATGAAGCCGCTCCAGACCGCGACCCGCCAACCGTAAAGCCGGCGTGCGATGAGCATCAGCGTCGCGACGCCGAGCAAGCCGGCCAGGGCGCAAGGCAGGCGCGCCGCCACCTCGTTCATCGCGCCAGTGAGATGCGCGACGGCCACCACCATCCAATAGCTGCCCAGCGGCTTGTCGTAATAGACGCGGCCGTTGATCGTCGGCCAGAAGTAGTTGTGGCTGGCGAGCATCTCGCGCGCGATCTCGGCCCATCGAAACTCCGAGGCCCACAGCGCGCGCGCGCCGAGCCGCGCGAAGAACAGCACCGCGGCGAGGAGAAGCACCAGGGCCGCAAGCCGCCGCCAGACGAGGTCTGGGGTCGGCGCCGCGCCGTCAACGGTCGAAGGTCGCGACTGGGCCGCCGCGGCGACGGTTGCGGCAACTGATCCCTGATCGGTACTCGGCACGACAGCGGATTGTAGTCGTTGGCGACGGACCTCTGCCAGATCGGTCTCCGACTGGCCCGAAGGCGGCCTCGCGCCGCTGCGCGAGATCTAAGCGAGCTTCACCGAAGGCCTCGCCGCCGCCGACCCGGTTGCGGCCCGCGCCTTGCTCGATCGTCACCAGTGACCGACACCGCGCGTGGCACGCATCGGGGCAGCATGGTAATTTGATCGGTAGAGCTTCGATTCCGTCCGCTTTTCCCCACGGTCGCGACCGGGAAATCCGAAGGTCCCAATGAACCAGCATCCGAGCGATCCGCACGGCCGCAAGCCCAACCGGCTCGCCAACGAGCAGAGCCCCTACCTCCGCCAGCACGCCTACAACCCGGTGGATTGGTATCCGTGGGGCGAGGAGGCGCTCAAGCGGGCCAAGGCGGAGCGCCGCCCGATCCTGCTCTCGATCGGCTACTCGGCCTGCCATTGGTGCCATGTGATGGAGCGCGAGTCGTTCGAGAACGACGAGATCGCGCGTGCGATGAACGAGCATTTCGTCCCCATCAAGGTCGATCGCGAGGAGCGCCCCGACCTCGATCAGATCTATATGGATGCGGTGCAGCTAATCGCCGGGCGCGGCGGCTGGCCGCTCACCGTGTTCCTGACGCCGGAGGGGGAGCCGTTTTTCGGCGGCACCTATTTTCCGCCGGTCGATCGGCAGGGGATGCCGGGCTTCGGTCGGGTGCTGGCGGCGATTGCGCAGGCCTGGAACGAGCAGCCCGAGACCATCGGCAAGAACGTCGCGAGCATGGTCCAGGCGCTGCAGGGACTTTCGGCGATCGAGCCGTCCGACGGCGAACCGCGCGCCCAGCTCGCGCAGATTGCAGCGCGGGCGCTGGCCGGCGCCTACGACTCGGTCAATGGCGGTATCGGCGGGGCGCCGAAATTCCCCAACAGCTTCGTCTTTTCGCTGTTCCTGCGGGTGGTCGATGCGGACGCTGACCTGGGCTTCGCCGACATGGTCAGCCATACGCTGACCAGGATGGCCAAGGGCGGTATCTACGATCAGCTCGGCGGCGGATTCCATCGCTACAGCGTCGACGATCGATGGCTGGTGCCGCATTTCGAGAAGATGCTCTATGACAACGCGCTGCTGGCGCGGCTCTACCTCGACGGCGGGCGTGCGCTGCGCGACCCCGAGTACCTGACCATCGCCCGCCAGATTCTCGACTACGTGCTGCGCGAGATGACCAGCCCCGAAGGCGGCTTCTACTCGAGCCAGGACGCCGATAGCGAGGGCGAGGAAGGCAGGTTTTTTCTCTGGAGCGTGGCCGAGACCCGCGCGCTGCTGGGCGCGGAGCTGAGCCCGATCGCCGAGCGCTACTTCGATATCAGCGAGGACGGCAACTTCGAGGGCCGCAACATCCTGCATCGCACCATCGATCGCACCGAGGCGGCGCGGCTGTTTCACAAGTCGGACGACGAGATGGAGCGCGCGCTGGCGGCGATCGTGAGCCGGATGTTCGCGGCGCGCGAGCAGCGCGTCAAACCCGGCCGCGACGACAAGATTCTGGCCGCCTGGAACGCGATGATGATCGGCGCGTTTGCTGAAGGCTACCGCGCGCTCGGCGACCGTCGCTACCTGGAAGCCGCCCGCCGCGCCGCGGATTTCGCGATGAGCCGGCTGTGGGACGGCCGCCGACTGCATCGCTCATACAAGGACGGCGCCGCGCGTTTCAACGCCTATCTCGAGGACTACGCGCTGCTGGCCGGCGCGATGATCGATTGTTACGAAGCCACGCTCGAAGCGCGCTATCTCGATCACGCCCGCACGCTCGGCGCGGTAATCCTCGAGCGCTTTCTCGATCGCGAGCGCGGCGGCTTCTATTTCACCTCCGACGATCACGAGACGCTGATCGTGCGGTCCAAGCCCTCCTTCGACGGCTCGACGCCGTCGGGCAACAGTGCGGCGGCGATGGCGCTGCTGCGGCTCCATGCCTACACCGGCGAGGAGCGCTACCTGAGCGAGGCGGCGCGCGTCATCCGGCTGTTCGCCGAGGGCATCGGCAAGCAGCCGTTCGCCTTCGCGCATCTGCTCGAAGCGGTCGACCTTTATCAGCGCGGCGCGGTCGAGGTCGTGCTGGTCAAAGGCGATGCCGCCGCCGCCGAACTCGCCGACTGGATCGCGCGCATCGGCCAGCTCTACCTGCCCAACCGCGCGATCTTCGTGGCCGTCGCGGGCGCCGACAGCTTTCTGCCCGAAGCGGCGCGCGGACGCCCGGCGGTCGATGGCAAGCTTACCGGCTACGTATGCCGGGAGCGGAGTTGTTCGGCGCCGGTCACGACGCTGGCGGCGCTCGAAGCGGAGCTGCGCGGCTGATCTGACGGATGGTCCGGCCCGCGATCGATCCGCTCAAGCGGCATCCCGGCGCGCAGTTCGCCCCGATGGTCGTCAACCGGCCGTCGCGCCGCCGGCGTTTTCCAATCCGGGTGGCGGTCTTCAATGCCAAGGGCGGCGCGCCCCTCGATCAGATCGTGGCGCGGCTCAGAGAGCCGCCGCTGGCCGGCGCCGACATCATTCTGTTGTGCGAGGCCGGATGGCGGGTGCGGCGTTCGGCGCGGCGCGAGTTCGCGCGCGAGCTGGCCGAGGCGCTCGGGATGAGCTTCGCGTTCGGCGCCGTGTGGGGCGTCCCGCCACGCGACGGCGAGCCATTCAGCCGCTTTCTCGGCAACGCGATTCTCTCCTCGGAGCCGCTCGAGGAGGTACGGGTGGTGCCGATGCCGCGCTATCCGCGCCGCGATTTCGGTCGGCTGCGTGGCGCGCCCAACGGCGTGATCGCAACCGTCGTCATCGAGGGGACGCCGCTGACGGTCACGGTCGCGCATCTCGACAGCCGCGCCGGTCCGGAGTTTCGCGCCCGGCAGATGAAGCTGGTCGCCGAAGCGATACCGGCCGGGCGCCCGGCGATAATCGGCGGCGACTTCAACACCACTACTATCGAGATCGGCGTCCATCAGGTGCCGATCGGAGTCGCTCGCGCGCTGGCGCTGAACCGCCGCCGGCGCCACGCGCCGCGCTCACATGAGCCGCTGTTCGATCTACTCGAAGCCAGCGGCTTCGATTTCGAGGGCGCCAACGTGCCGGGCCGGCCGACCTTCACTTTCTCGCGCTTCATCCCACATTTTCTGCGCCCCAAGCTCGACTGGATAGCGCTGCGCGATCTGGACGTGGTGCCGGGCTCGGCGGCGGTGGTTGCGGCGTGCAATGGGGCGTGGTCGCCGCGTTTCTCGGATCACGACTTCGTGACTTGCGAAATTCGGCCCCGCTGAGCGCGGATCAGATCGGGGGCAGCGGCAGCGGACCGCGCGCCGCTTCATAAGCGGCGGCGACCTTCAGGATCGTCGCCTCGTCGAAAGTGCGGCCGGCGATTTGAATCGAGATCGGCAGGCCGCTCGGTGAAAGGCCGCTGGGCACGGCGATCGCCGGTTGCCCGGTGGCGTTGAATGGAGCGGTGAAGGCCGACAGCGCGCCGAGCACGTTAAGAGTTTCGCCGCCGGGCAGTTCAATACGCTCTTCGCCGATCTTCGGCGCGGTAATCGAGCAGGTCGGGCAGACCAGCACCTGGTAGCCTTCGAGCGCGCGCTCCGACTGCGCCAGCATCACGGCGCGCATCCGTTGCGCGCGAACGTAGTTGCTGGCGGTGACCGCCATGCCTTGCTCCAGCAGCCGGCGCACGTCGGCGCCATAATCGTCGGGCCGCTCACGCATCCAGCGTTCGTGATATTCGAGTGCCTCGGCCCTGACCACCATCGTGCGCGCGGTGATGGCGGCCGGGGCCGCCAGGTACGGAATCGAGACCTCCTCGACGCTCGCGCCGAGCCCCTTGAGCACTTCGAGCGCGGCCTTGAACGAGGTTTCGACGGCCGGTTCGAGGCGCGTGCTGAGCTCGCGGATCATGCCGATCCGGAGCCCCCTGATGCCGGCGCCGAGGCCGTCGGTATAGTCGGGCACCGGCGCCGCGCTGCTGCTGGCGTCGTTGGGATCGTGACCGGCGATCACATTGAGCATCAACGCCGCGTCGCGCACGGTGCGCGTTATCGGACCGACGTGATCGACCGAGAAGGCCAGCGGAATTACGCCGAAGCGGCTGACGCGGCTGTAGGTGGGCTTGAGCCCGACGCAGCCGGCGACCGCGGCCGGCATCCGGATCGAACCGCCGGTATCAGTGCCGATCGAGGCGAGCACCGAGCGCGCCGCGATCGCCGCCGCCGAACCGCCGCTCGATCCGCCGGCGATACGCGCCAGGTCGTAAGGATTGTGGACCGCGCCCCAGTGCGGATTGTTGCTGCTCGCGCCGGCCGCGAATTCGTGCAGGTTGAGCTTGCCGAGCAGCACCGCGCCCGCCGCGCGCAGGCGCGTCCAGACGGTGGCATCGTGGTCGGGCACGTAATCGGCGAGGATTTTCGATCCGCCAGTGGTGCGCACGCCGCGCGTGCAGCAGAGATCCTTGAGCGCGACCGGGATGCCGTGAAAGGGACCGCGCCAGTTGCCGGCAGCGATCTCGGTTTCGGCCTGGCGCGCCGCCGTCCGCGCCAAGTCCGTGGTCACGGTCAGATAGGCGTTGAGCCGCGACTCGGTCTCCTCGATCCGCGCCAGGTAGGCGTCGGTGACCTCGACCGGCGAGACCCGGCGCTCGCGCAGCATCTGCGAGAGCGTTGCGACGTCGAAGGCGAGCAGTTCCTGGTTTGCGCCAGCAGCCATCGTTGGTTCCCCGCTTATAGTCCGGGCGGCGGCAACGGGCCGCGCGCGCGCTCGAAAGCCTCGGCCACGCGCAGCACGCGGGCCTCGTCGAAGGGGCGTCCGGCGATCTGGATCGCGATCGGCAGGCCCGCATTGGAGAGTCCACTCGGCACCGAGATGGCGGGCTGGCCGGTGCAATCGAAGGGACCGGTGAAGGCGACGAAGGTCGGCAGATATGGAACTTCCACGCCGGCCGGCGAACGGACCGAGTCCTGGCCGATCAACGGCGCGGTCGTCATGCACATCGGCGTCACCAGCACGTCATGATCTTCGAGCACGCGGCTGGACTCGGCGATCATCAGGGCGCGTGCGCGCTGGGCGCGGATATACGCGAGCGCCGGAATCGCCATCGCGGCTTCGATCAACGGCCGCACCGCATCGCTGTAATCGCGCGAATGAGCGCGCAGCCAATCCTGGTGATAATCGAGCATCTCGGGCCGCGCCACCAATCCGCTCACCGCCACGCCCAGTTTGAAGGATGGAATCGAAACCTCGTCGAGCGCCGCGCCGAGCGCAGCCAGGAGCTTGAGCGATTCGTCGAAGGAGCGTTCGATTTCGGGGTCGTACCAGTCCGAAAGATCGTGCATCACGCCGATCCGGAGGCCCTTGAGATCGCCGCCGAGCGAGCGGGTGTAGTCGGGAACCGGGAGGCGGCTGGAGCTCGAGTCGTTGGGGTCGTGGCCGGCGATCACGTTGAGCATCAGCGCGGCATCGCGCACTGTCCGCGTAATCGGGCCGATATGATCGAGCGTGTAGGAGAGCACCACCACGCCGTAGCGGCTGACGCGGCCATAGGTGGGCTTGAGCCCGACGCATCCGCACAGCGCCGCCGGCTGGCGGATCGAGCCGCGGGTATCGGTGCCGATGGTGGCGAGGTTCGAGCGCGCCGCGACGGCCGCCGCCGAGCCGCCGCTGGAGCCGCCGGGAATGCGCGCCGGATCGTAGGGATTACGCACCGGCCCGAAATGGGCGTTGCTGGAGGTGCCGCCGCAGGCGAACTCGTGCAGGTTGAGCTTGCCGAGCAAGACTGCCCCGGCCTCGCGCAGGCGCGTCCACACCGTGGCGTCGTGGGCGGGGACGAAATCGGCCAGCACCTTCGATCCGGCAGTGGTCAGGATGCCCTTGGTGTAGCAGAGATCCTTGAGCCCGACCGGCACACCATGAAACGGGCCGCGCCAGCGCCCGGCCGCGATCTCGGTTTCGGCCTGGCGCGCCGCCGCGCGGGCGAGCTCGCCGGTGACGGAGATATAGGCGTTGATTTGCGGTTCGGTCGCGGCGATTCGATCGAGATAAGCCGCGGTCACTTCGACCGGCGAGAGTTCGCGTGCGCGGAACTTATCGGCGAGCGCCGCCACGTCGAAGTCGAGTATTGAGCTCTGCGCCATCGCGAGTTCGGGGAGGCTATCCGGTAGTGGGCGGCTAGCGGCGGCGCATCCGCTCCGCTTCCGCGACCAGCATGGCATACGAGAACGGCGGCTCGACGCCTTCCAGGCCGAGCGCGCTCAGGCCGCGAGCGTCGGTCAGCATCGCATCGGCGACCTTGGCGACCGCGGCGGCGGTCTCGGCGCTCATCGGGTAGTCGAAGAACTCGCGCGCCACCCGCATCATGGTTTCAGGCGTCAGCTCGGCCATCACGATTCTCCCGTTGATTCGATTCAGTCGGTCTGGGCACTTCAATTAACCGTCGCAAAGACCTTGAGGTTTTCGCGCACGGCCGAGACGTAATCGCCGTGCACGGCGTGCGATACCAGCACCGGCGTGATCGCGCCGTGGCGGCGATATTCGTCGAGCCGCGCGAGGCATCGCGAAGCCGGCCCGACCAGCGACACCGCGTCGATCATCGCATCGGTCAGGGCTGCCGCGACTTGCGCCCGATCGCCGCGATTCGCCGCTTCCAGCCCCCGTTTCGCCTCGGCCTCGAAACCGCTGATCGCCCATACCCGGTTGTAGAACTGGAGGCCGAGGTAGGTGGCGAGGTCGCGCCGGGCGGCGTCGTAGGCGGCCTTCAAATCATCGTCGAGAAAGACCGGCAGCCCCATCGTCACGCCGATACCCGCGGGCTCGCGGCCGGCCTTGACGGCGGCCTCGCGCGCGGCATCGATCATGGTTTTCATCCGCGGGGGCGGGCACATGTAGAGCATCAGGCCGTTGACCAGCTCGCCGGCCAGACGCGCGGTGCCGAGCGCCAGCGCGGCGAAATAGATCGGGATAGGCTCGGGAGCGATGCGGAACTGGTAGGGGAAACTCGCAATTGGCGCGCCGCTCAGCACCGGCGAGAGAATCGCCATGTAGTGGCGCAGGAAGTCGCGCGCGTTGCCCATCTCGATACCGAGCGGTTTCAGGAGCGCGCGATGACCGACGCCGAGGCCCAGCACGAAACGGCCGCCCGACTCCTCCTGGAGCATCAGCGCGCCGGCGCCGCATACCACCGGCGAGCGCAGATGGATATTGATCACGCGCGTCCCGATCTTGATGCGGCTGGTGGCCTTGGCGATCGAATAGGCGCACAGCATCGCGTCGTTGTTGGCTTCGGGAACGTAGACGCCGCTGAAGCCGGCATCCTCCGCTTCGCGGGCCAGCCGGGTGAAATCGGGATAGGGCATCCGGGAAAATGTCGACAGGGAGAGCGCGCAGCCGGCCATCGTCAGACTCCATTCATCGAAAATCTGCGTTCATCAAATGCAAATCGAATATACCCGATTGGGCGGTGAGCCGCGCTACGCGCCGATTATACCCCGCTCGCGCAGTTCGCGGATGCGCTCCGAGTCGATCCCGAGCAACTCGCCCAGCACGGTCTCGCTATGCTGCCCGAGCGCCGGCGCCGGCCGTCTCAGCACGCCCGGCGTGGTCGCGAACTTGATCAACAGTCCGGCCTGGGTAACGGCTCCGCGTCCGGGATGGTCGAGGGCGGCGAACAGATCGTTGGCTGCGATCTGGGGGTCGGCAAAGAGATCGTTAACGCGATTGACCGCCACCGCCGCGATCCCCGCGTCGCGAAGGGTTGCCAGTAGCGGTTCGCGATCGTGCGCCGCGAAGCCTTCGGCCAGTCGTGAGGCGAGCGCGCCCTCGGCCGGCGCTGCGGCGGCAACCGGGTAACCGCCGCCGCTATCGATCCCGAGCAGGCCGCACAATCGACTCCAATCCGCATCGCGCTGGATAGTCACAAATAGCCAGCGTCCGTCGGCGCACTGGTAGGCCCGCGAGAGCGCTGCGGCGCCGCGATATTCCGCGGAGCCGTTCTCCAGGTCGGGGCGCCCGTCGTAAAACACCAGCTCGCCGGCCTGGAAAGCGACCGCGGCCTGCAACAACGAAGTCTCGCAGAACTGGCCGCGGCCATCTCGGTTCCGGGCGTGGAGCGCGAGCACGCAGCCGAGCGTCGCCAGCATCGCAGCGCCGTAATCGCACGGCGAGCAGGTGAGGTAGACCGGGGCGCCATGCGGACCGCCCTGCGCCGCCATCATGCCCGAGCGCGCCTGCAAGAGCGGATCGAAGCCGGGCTGATTGTACTCGGGTCCGCGGCTGCCGTAGCCGGTGATCGTCATATAGATGAGGCGGCGGTTTTTCTCAGCCAGGCTCGCGTAATCGAGGCCGAAGCGATGCATCCGGCCCGGGCGCATGTTCTCGAGCACGATATCGCCGCGCTCGGCGAGCCGTTTCGCCAGCTCCCGCCCTTCGGCGCGGTTCAGATCCAGCGCGAGACTGCGCTTGCCCTGGTTCCAGCCCATGAAGGCGAATTCCATCGAACGGAACGAATCGCCCTGCAGGCTCTCGATTTTGATCACCTCCGCGCCGAGCTGCGCCAACAGCATCCCGCAGAATGATCCCGCGATATAGCTTGAGAAATCGAGCACCAGGACGCCTTCGAGCGGTGGCGCGTCGGAGCTGCCGAGCGACGAGTCAGTGCCAGCCGGGATGGCGCGCGAATGGCCATTCGCAGGCGCCTCGGATCGGATCGCGCCGGGGGTCGCACTCAGCCGCACCGCGGTTGCGATCTCAGCCGTGGTTCCGAGGATCGGATCCGTGACCTGCTGGCGCGCGTCCATGTAGCGAACCTGCGGGGTATCGAAAAACTCGGCGCGCGAAACGATCGGAGCGCATGGCACGTCATGCTCGCGCAGAATCTCGAGCCACTCAGCCATCGGCCGGGTACGGATAATGGGCTCGAGGATCTGGCGCAGCGCCTCGCGATTCTCGGTCGACATTCCCCACGGGGCATGCTCGAAACGCGCGTCGGCGACCAGCTCGGGCCGCTCGATCGCGAGCGTGAAACGATTCCAGAAGGTTGGATTGCCGCAGGCGATGAAAAGATAGCGCCCGTCGGCGGCCTCGAACACGCGATAGCAGGGGATCGGTCCGAGCGGGTTCTGCGATCCCTCGGTGGGATGCAATGGGCGCATCGCCGGATGGCGCAGCGCGGCGCCGGTCTGAAGCGCGAGGCCGCCCGCGATCATCGGCACCTCGACCGCCTGACCGAGTCCGGAGCGGCGGCGCGCGAGCAGGGCCGCGACTGCGGCGGTCGCGCCGAGTACGCCGGTGGCGTAGCTCACGACCGGGAAAATCGTCGCGACGGGATTGCCGCTGCGCGCCCATTGGCTACCCGTGACTCCGGACAGCGCCGCTGCCAGCTCCTCACCGCCCTCCATCTCGGCCAAGACGCCGGCGCTGCCAAAGGGCGGCAGGTAAAGGCCGATGGTCGAGGAATTGACGGCCCGAATCGATTCGTAATCGAGGCCAAGCTGTCGGCGTCGGGCCGGGGTGTCACCGGTTATCACGACGTCCGCCGCCGCGATCAGACGGCGCGCCTCCGTCGGGTACTCCGCCGCCGCAAAATCCATCGCGATCCGGCGCTTGCTCCGATCGAAGACCTGGGGATGCGGCGCGCCCAGCCGGGCGGCGCGCTCCGCCGGGCCGATCAGGATGGTGTGCGCGCCGTGCTCGGCGAGCAGCATCGCGGCCCAGGCCGCCGGCAAATTGGAGGAAAATTCAACGACGGTTATACCGTCCAATGCACCAGCCATCACCAGCCATCCGGTTGAGTTGGCCTGATTCTTCATCGCGGCTTCGGGCAAAAGCAATCGTCCGGGCGCAACTTATCGGCGCTCCACGGGCGGCCAGAATTCAAACGTATGCAATTCGGCCTTAATTCGCCCGTAATCTTGGCTACGTAAGTTCCCCACGGCCGGGACGCGTGGGCTCTCGTTCGCACGGTCCTGACTGAGAGGCGCGGGTCGGTAAAGCGACGGTGCTCCTAGCCAATAGTCATTTGCAACGGACGCGACAGCGTGGGGAGACAGAATTATGAGAGATCCGACGGGCAGCAACTGGATGGCCTGGATGGCAGCGGTGGGGATGATGTTCCTGCTGTGCGGTTGTTCGAGTTCCGCGCAGTTTGCGGGCTACGACTTCAGCAATCTTCAGAAGCCGTTCATCCGGGATGCGAGGATGGAAGGTCCGCCGCGAGTTGAGAACTGCGGTCTTATCGCGATCTCAACCAACAGCCAGTTCGAGTGCAACGGCAAGAAATACACCACCGTGGAGCTGGCGGATATCAGGGAGGGCAAGGAATTACCGGCGCCGCCCAAATCAAAGCCGTCCGTGCCAAGGAGCGGGTTTCAGAAATGAGGACGAAAACACTTGTTGGGATTGTCGGGATGCTCGCGGTGCTCGCTGCGGCATTGGTGCCGTTGCGAGCTTTCGCCCAGTTGACGGCGGGGATAACCGCGCAGCAGTTGTTCGTCGATCCAATAACCGGCCAGGTCTTTATCCGCCCCGGACACGGCCGCGTACCGCTCAAGTTTGAGGGCGCAAGCAGCGCCGCTATCGAGCAGCAGGTGCAGCAGCAGGTTGATCAGAAAGTTCAGGCCTCGGAGGCCCGCCTGCAGGAAAGCAACGCCCAGTTGCAGGCCAGCAATGCCGATCTCGAGAAAAAGGTCTCGGCGATGCAGCCCGCCTGGAGAACGTTCGCCGACAATTTCGGCAGTAAGATTAAGATCGGTACACTGGTATACGGGGACTATGCCTTTTTCGCGCACACCGGTTACGGTCCCCAGAACCTGACCCAATTCAATCCGCCGGGTCCGGGTAATAACTCCTGGAACTCGTTTGATATCACCCGGACGTATTTGAATTTCCTGTTCTCACCGACCAAGGACTGGACGCTGCGGGTAACTCCGAACATGTATCGCACGATCGGCTCGGCGAACCAGAAATATGGCACCAATCAGGCGCTCGGCAGCGACCTCAACGGCAACGTCGGCGTCCGCATAAAGTACGCCTACTTGCGCTACAACTCGGCCTTCAAATGGTGGGATCCGATCAAGACCGATACGATCACGGTCGGCCAGCAATCGAACCCGCTGGTCGACTGGGAAGAGCAGATGTACGGGTTTCGCTATGTCAACCTGACGCCGTGGAACTACCTGAGCCTGTCATCGTCACAGACCGGGCTCTCGGTCCAGGGGCCGATCATTTTCAACGAGAAGCAGTACGTCGATTACGACTTCGGCGTGTTCGACAATGCCAGCTTCCATTCCGCCGAGAGTACCAACACCAAGGAAGGGATGGAGCGTATCTCGCTCTTCCCGTTCGGAGCCAAGTGGCGCTTCGACGGCCTGGGCTTCACGGAGTTCTTCAACTACGGCTACGGCAATACCACGCCCGACGCCGCGCAGTTGCCAGCCTCGAGCAAGGGCGGCAATGCAGCGATCTATCGCCTGGCGGCGCTGGTCCATTACGAGACTGAACAGTCGGGAATAGCGTTCGAGTATGATCTCGGCAAGAACGCGTTCAGTTCCGGAAACCTCTTCTCCGGCAGCGGACCGCCGCAGGAGTTCGGCTTCTCCGGGCCGCCGCAGTATACCGCGTGGACCAGTATGGTTAACGGCATCCTCAACCGCGGCAACACGCGTCAGGAAGGCTTCGACGCGTTCGGCCACTATCACTTCCCGTACACGCCGTTCACCTTGTTCGGGATGAGCGAATGGTTTATGCCAGACACGAAGATCAAGAAGAACCCGCTCGACTTTAATCGCTATATAGTCGGGGTCAACTATCAGTACAATGAGTTCCTGCGCTTCGCTCTCGATGTGCAGAACCTGAGCTACTACCATTCACAGTTCACACTCCCGGCTCAGGACGGTATCGCTGCAACTCCGTTCGCGGTCCCGCGAGATTCGAACTCGATCTGGCTGAACGTGGAATTCAACTACTGACGAACTGCAACGATCGTCAGCAACCGCCGGCGGGTTTCCATTACGGAGCCCGCCGGCGCTTTTTTCAGCTTGATTGAAACCGGCGTGGCTAAACCGATATATACTGCCGGCATGCGAAACCTCGTCCTCAGCCGAATCGCCGGCGCACTGCTGATCCTCACGATCGTCAGCGGATGCGCCGAAACTCCCCAGCAGAAGGCACAGCACATAGAGCCGCTGCTTTCGGCGGCCGGCTTCCATATGCATCCTGCCGACACCGCGGAGCGTGAAAACGCCCTGAAGTTATTGACGCCATATAAGATGCGTTATTACACCAGGGCCGGCACGTTGCATTATTGGTACGCCGACCCCGACTTTTGCGCTTGCATCTACGTCGGCAAAGAGAAGAATTACCAGCGCTTCGAGCAGCTTCGGGTCGAACAACGGATGGCCAGCGAGCAGACGCAGGCCGCGCAGCTCAACGAAGAGGCGGCCCAGCAGGAAGAGCTGAATATGTCATTATGGCCATACGACCCGATGTGGTAGCGCAGCAGAGAACGGGCCTTGGTCGCGGCGCGATCAGTTCTTCGATCGGAGCCCAGGGCTGTGAACTCACAGCGTTGCGATGCCGTCCGATCGTCGATATTGTCCATAGATGGCGTTTGGACCGTCGGACTTGGCCCCATTCAGCAACCGCAGCAACAAGACGCGATGAGACCGGTGATTGCAGCCGCTGGAGTCGCAATCGGACTGACTATGCTCATGGCTCCGAGCGGTGGCCTGCATGGAATCTCGTGGGTCGGACGCGTGGAGGCCGGCTTGAAGCCGGCTAGTATGATTGGACCGCCGTCACTAGCTTGGGATTTTCCCGCCCGTTTGAAAGAGAAGCTGGATCTGACTGACGAGCAACTTGAGAAGATCAATCGGCTCGACGCGTCACAAGCCGCCGAGCGCCGCGAGCTGGCCAAGCAGTGGCGTGCGGCACGGTACAGCTTCGACAAGGCGATCCTTGTCGGTGCATCCTCTACGGTTGCCGCGCAACGCGCCCGTTTGGAAGGCCTCTACGCAAAAAAACTGGACTTGGAAGCGGTAAGGATCCGGGCCATGGCCAAAATCCTTAGCGCTGAACAACTCAAGCGCTGGCCTCCCGGCTCTGACGACGAACTTGAAAGCGGCGGCGTTCTTCGCGGCTGGAGCGTGCACGTGAGCGGGACTCAAATATGTACCGATCCCTACGTGTGGGACAATGCGCAGGAAATTGAATGTGGTCAGTAGCCGCGTCCCGGCACGGACCTTAATCCTCCCACGGTTCGCATCATCGTGTCACAGCGACGACAGAGATCCTGCCAATGGCGAGTGCGGCTGGCGCGCCGGCAACCGGTCACACTGTTGACCGCCGGGCTAAGCTTTATCGCATCGCACTGGGCGCGCTCGCCGTCGTACTGATAGCCGCCGCTAGCGTGAGTAGCGCGGTGGCAGTCAGTAATGCCCGGCAGAATTACTTGCGCAATTGCGCGGGCTGTCACGGGAAGCACAGCGAGGGCGACGGCGGTGTGACTGCTCGCGCCCATCCCGGTCGCATTAAATCGCACCGCCTGGCGGACTGTGCGTGGATGAAGATGATGTCGAACGCGACCCTCTTCCGGGCGATAAAGGACGGCGGCCCCGCGGTCGGCATGCGGTCGGAGATGCCTGCATGGGGCGAGCGTTTATCGAATCAGGAGATCGACGACCTGGTGAGTTACATACGGGAGTTCTGTGACGCAAGGGGGCGATCTCAGGAGCTTCCGCCTTTGCCCCACACGGCGCTCACTCCCCCTTGAGCGAACGTCCGGTGGCGCGATCCACCACAGCCTTGGTCAGCGAGAAGCCGTAAAGCGAGTTGGCGTACTCGGCATCGTCGTACGTGTAATGCCGCTGCGCGTCCTCCAGCTCGACGATGTTGGTGAGCCCCGCCTGGTAACGTTTTTCAGCCAGTTCGAGCTCAACCCGTGAGGCAATAAGCGTCTGCTGCGCCCGGTTGATTCGATCAAGCGACGCTTGCCAGTTGAGGAAAGCGGTTTTTACTTCGAGAATGATGCGCTGGCGCAGGTCGTCGAGCGCGTACTGGGTTGCCTGCCGGCGCGCCTTGGCCTCGTCAATTTCGTTAGTGGTCAGATAGCCATTGAACAGCGGCCAGCTGATCACAAACCCAACGTCGAAGTTATTCGCGGCTGGCAGGCCGGTGCCCATCGCCGTATAGCCACTTTGCAATGACGCGGTAGGGAAATAATCGCTCCGATATTGAACGATTTGCGCACCCATCGCCCGTGCCCGGTCTTCGAGGACCTTGATGTCGGGACGATCGTTGAACGCCGTTTGCAACAGTCCGGGGAGTTGATCGGAAATGGTGCCATAAGTCAGTACGTCGGCCAGATGGTATGACGGGTTGCTCCCGCTAAGGCCGAGTGCGTTGTCCAGCGCGACCTTGGCGTCGAGCTGAGCGTTGCGGGCGTCAACGAGATGGAGCTGCGCACGCTCGACCTCCGCTTGCGTAACGTAGATGTCGAGGCGTGGCCGAAGCCCGGCGTTGGCTTTGACCCGCGCCTCGTGCAGATGAAACTGGCGCTGTTCAACGGCCTTCTCGTATACCCGCACCAGCTGCTTTGCAGCCAGCAGGGCGAAGTAGCGTTGCGAGACTTCGAAAATCAGGTCTAAATCGGTCAAGCGGGCCGACGCGAGGCTGGCCGCAGCTTCGTCCCGGCGCTGAGCGACGAAGCCACGCCGGCGTCCGAAGTCGAAAAGGAATTGTGACACCGACAGCCCGCCGAGATAGTTATTACTCGACATCGTGCTCTGCGAGAAGTCGTTTGACGGCAGGTTATGATTGCGGCCTGGGACGCGAGGGAACGAATCCAGGAAATTATAATAGCTGGTATTGCCAATACCGTTATTGGTCGAGCGCAGATACTCTGCCGTGCCGTAGAGCTGCGGTAACAGAAACGATTGCGCTTCACCTACCCGATCGGTTGTGGCTTGCGTTTCCGAGGTCGCTTCCTTGCGTAGCGGGTGGTTATGAAGCCCGATAGTAATCGCCTGGCTCAAAGTCAGCTCAGAACCGGGCTCCAGAAGTCCAGCAGCGGCTGCCGCCGCGCCGGTCTGAAGGCTGAAACAAAGACAGACTGCCGAGAGCACAAAAACATAGGTTTTCATTGTGTTCCGTTGTTATCCGCAACTATCAGGACGCACGCGCACCTGCCAAAGCGGCGTGGTTGCTATTCAACATCTGGGTACGCACCTTCTCGCCGTTACGCAACGCACCGCTGAAGGTCGCAACGATACGCGCATGAGCGGGCAGTGTGGACGTAATCTCAGTGTAGCGCCCGTTTTGCAGTCCGGTTGTGACCTGTGTTTTGGTCACGCGGCCGCCCCGGACTAAATACAGATACGACGTCTTACCCATGGTGGTGACCGCTGCAGTCGGTACGCGAATGACGTTGCGATGCCGCACCAACTGCAGCGTTACGTGTGCGTACATTCTTGGGTACAACTTATGATCCGGATTTGCGATGTCGATTTCGGTCAGCATGGTGCGAGTCGCGAGGTCGAGTGAGGAAGCATAACGCGCTACCACACCCTTGAACTTCCGATTCGGATATTCGTCGAAACTCAGGGCCGCAGGCAGGCCGCGGTGAATATACGGACATGTCTCTTCTGGAACGTAAAGATAGACGCGTAGCCGGTCGATGTCGGCGAGGGTAAGGATCGGTCCGCCCCCGCCGCGATGACCGCCGGCGCCCTCGGTAGCCCCCGGTGAGATAATGCCGGATGTTTCGTTGACGCCAAAGTCTCCGCCGCCGGCGCGAATCAACGCACCAGGATCGGCGAAGCGGCCGGTTATGACTCCGTCAAAAGGGGCCACGATCCGGGTATAACCGACCATCGTTTGCAGGGTGTGGACCGAGGCCTGCGCCTCTTGATATTTGGCCAGGGCCATATCCACATCCTCCTGCGAAACCAGGCGCGAGTCGGTCTGTTGAACCTTCCGAAGCCGATCGTAGGTAATGTGCTGAATAGTTAGCTTAGCGTCGGCTCTGGCCAGATTGGAGTGGAGCTCCGGAACTTGTATTAGTGCGAGCACCTGTCCTTTCTTGACCCAATCGCCCTTGTCAACTGAAATGCTCTGTAGGTAGCCCGTGACCTTTGCATGCAGCGCCGCCTCGTAGTAGCCCACAAGGTCGCCGGGCAACTGAAGCGTGCGCATGATATCGCCGCGCTGTGGTCTGACCACGATTACGGTAGGCTCGAGCGGCTCCGGCATGGCATGGCTGGGCGGCGAACAGCCTGCGGCCAAGAGGGCCGCGACCAGAACCAGTCCTGCCATCAACGTTTCTTTGCGGCTCACTGCTGCACCTCTTGACGGGAGTAGAGAAGTTCATAAACGCATGGCACCAGCAACAGCGCCAGGACCGTCGAGACGGCAAGCCCGCCGACGGCGGCGCGGGCCAGAGGCGCCGAAGCGCCGTTGGTAAGCGCGATCGGCAGCAGGCCGACGACCGTGGCGAGCGAGGTGATGATGATCGGACGCATCCTGATGCGCGATGCTTCGACCGTGGCGCGCCGCAGCGGATGACCCTCGCGGCGACGCTGGTTGGCGAAGTCCACCAGCAGGATTGCGTTGGAGACCGCGATCCCGACCATATAGATGATGCCCATGAACGACTCGATGTTAAGCGTGGTATTGGAAACCCACAGAACCCACACCACGCCAATCAGCCCCATCGGCACGGCAAACATCACGATCAGCGGATCGAGAAAGGAGCGAAACTGGGCGACCATGATCAGATAGACGAGCACGACCGCGATCAAGAGGCCGAAATCCATGCTCGCAAACGACGCCTGCATGGCCGCGACCGAACCCAGGTAGTCGAGGGACACTCCGTGTGGAAGCCGGAGCGTGCCAAGCGCTTTCTTGATCGCTGCCTGAGTGCCGCCCAAGTCCTGTCCGCGCGGCGACACCAGCAGGTCGACCTCGCGCTGGATGTTGTAATGGTCAGCCTCGCTGGGATGGCGTTCACGTACGATCGAGGCGACATCCCGGAGCAGTACGCTCTGTGCGTGGCCTTCTTCTAAACGATAGGCGTGCACTGGAATGTTCTTCAGGGCCTGCGCCGAATCGAAGCCCTGTGCGGCCTCCTTGTACTGAACAGTCAGAAAGTAGTCATTGTTATCCTTGTGATTGATCCAGATTGACGGGTGTATATACAGATTTGAGTCAAGCGCAGTGATTACACCCGAGATTACATCCTTCTGGGTAAGCCCAAGTCGCGCGGCCTTGACGCGGTCAACTTGTATATCCAGGGTCGGGTAGTCCGATTCCTGCGGTATGAAGGTCTGCGAAACCTCGCGCAATCCTTTGATCTGTTCGCGCGCAGCCCGCGCCGCGTGATAAAGGAGGCCGAAGCGCGGCCCGCGAAACTGAAGGTCGATCGGCGCGGTCTTGCCGAAATTCAAGACCGCATCGATGATGCTGCCGGACGAAAAGAGCGTTCGTATTTCAGGCAACTGCGCGGCCATCGCCCGTTTCAGCCGGGCGACATAGTACCACGTCGATAGTTGATGATTGGGCTTGAGCGACACCATCATGAAGCCCGAGTCCTCGGCGGAATTAGGCGAGTAAATGGCGGAGATACTGGGAGAAACACCAATGTTGGATACGACCGTATCGAGCTCTCCGGGTGGAATGACTTTGCGCACCACTTTTTCCATGCGCCGGGCGAGGGCTGAAGTTAATTCGAGTCGGGTACCCGCAGGAACGCGGAAGTTGATAGTGAAGATGCCGGCATCGGTTTGTGGAAAGAGTTGGGTACCGAGCCGCGGAAAGATCGCTGCGCTCACGATGAACAGAGCGGCTACTCCCGCTATCACTATGGACTTGTGATCAAGTGCGGCGTCCAGCCAATGCTCGTAGCTTGAGGCGAAGCGCTCGTAGGCGCGCATGATGACAGCTAACGGTCCCCATGCGCCCGCCCCGCCGCCTTCGGCCTCTTGCGCGGTTTCCGCGGTCAGAAAGCGCGCACAATAGATCGGTATCAGGGTCATCGCCACGACGTATGAGGCTCCAATCGAGAGCACCACTGCTAGCGCCAGCGCGCTGAACAGATACTTGGCGACGCCGAACAAAAACATGACCGGGAAAAACACCACGCAAGTAGTAAGAGTGATAGCGAGCACGGGCAGCGCCACTTCCTCGGCGCCATCGCGCGCGGCCTGTTTGGGTTCCTTGCCCTCGGCCAGATGCCGGTTGATGTTTTCGAGCACGATTACCGAATTGTCGATAAGCCGGCCGATGGCGAGGGCGAAGCCGCCCAACGTCATGATATTGATGGTCGAGCCGTTGATATAAAGACCAAAGACGCCGGCCAGAATAGAGAGCGGTATCGAGAGGAAAATCGCGATGGTCGAGCGAAAGCTGCCAAGGAAGATCAGGATCATCAACGAGGCCAGCACCGAACCGGAAACGGCCTCGTGCTCCAGGCTCGCGATCGCGTCGCGGATGTAGACCGACTGGTCGAAGATCGTCTTGAGCTTCATCCCCGGCGGCAACGCAAAGATGTGCGGCAGCAGCTTCTTGACGCCGTCAACCACGGAGATGGTATTGGCGCCGGCCTGGCGGAGAATCGGAATATAAACCGACGGGCGCCCGTTGATCAGCACCTGGTTGTATTGAATCTGCGAGGAATCCTCGACTCGTCCAATGTCCCGCATCAGCACCGGTGCCTGTCCGCGCCCCACCTTGATAGGCACATTGTTGATGTCCGCGACCTTCGGGATCATGGAGTTGGAGTAAATGTAATAGTCCTTGGAGCCGATCTTGGCGTCGCCGGCAGGCAGGATGAGATTGGATTGGTCGAGGGAGTGGACCACGCTCATCAGCGACATGCCGCGCGCCTGCAAGGCCTCGCTGTTGACGTAAGCCATGATCTGGCGGAATTTTCCGCCGAACGGAATCGGCACCGAAGCGCCAGGTACCGTGGCTAGCTGGTTGCGGACATTGTAGCGTGCCTGATCTTCGAGTTGCGTTTCGGTATAGCCGGCGCCCTCTACCGTGACCAACACCACCGGCAGCGAAGAAGCGTCGTATTGCAGCACCAATGGCGGTAGCGTGCCGGGCGGCATAACGCCCAGGTCAGCCATCGCCAATGTGCCCATCTGTGAGGCGGCCGCCTGTACGTTGGTGCCGGGCTGGAAGAAGACCTTGATGATGCTTACGCCGGGCAGCGAACGCGATTCGATGTGCTGGATGTTGCTGCCTAGCGTAAAGAAGCGCTCGTAACGGAACGTGATATTATCTTCCATGTCGAGCGGCGGCATCCCCTGATAAAAGGTCGCCACCACCACGGCCGGTATCTTGATTTCCGGAAACACGTCCACCGGCATCCGCGGGTACGCGGTGATACCGAGGATAGTTATGATTAGCGCTCCGACGATTATCGTGTACGGATTGCGCAGTGAGAACGACGGCATGTCACAACCTCAGGAGTGTTTGGCGCCCAGGCATGGGACGCCACGGCCTACGTAGTCGCAGGCGGCTGGTTTGAAGTGTGAAACGAAAACCGGCCATGGCGGGTTCCTCAGCCCCAGCGAGCGCGATTCCCGCTCAAGGCGTGAAAATCAGAACCATTCGCGTCGCTCGTCGCCGCGTCCCTACGCGACGATAAGACCAGGTAACAAAACCGAAACACATTAACCTTCGACACCCGAGATGGTGCTCCCACCCGATCGTAGGCGAACCGCGAAAACATCAATGGACACCGATACATTTCACTGCCAACTCCAAACTTGCGAACCGAGCATCGAGCGTCGGTTTGCGAGAACCCGTTCAGCGTTGTGGTTGGGCGCGGCGCTCGCGCGGGATGAAATCCCGAGCGCAAACGGCGCGACCGTTATCCTCGACGAGCGCGCAGGTCCGGCGCGTCAGCACGCACCAAGCCCTTGCGGTCGCGGAAGTCAGCCGCGGATTTAGAGGTCAGAGCAGAGGATCGGGTGGAACCCGGTTGGAACCGAGCTTAAGGCGCGGAAGCAGATGTGTGAGCGGGAGAACCGCGTCAGAAACTATTTCGATAACTGACGTGCTTCGCTCTAGACAGTCGAAGACCGGTATTTTCCCGGGCTCCCGGTAATTGGCAACGATCTCTTCGTGGGTGTTGTTATCCGATTGGTCGAGAAACGAATTTCTCTCGGTCTGCCGGCGGAGGTCAGAAGTACGAAAATGATCAAGAAACTGATGAGGCTTCGGAGCCGGAAACGTCAACAGAGTCACCAAGCCTGCCAGACAGGCGGCAACCCGTATGAATAATGTCAAACCTCGGAAGCGTGAATACACAAACACTGACATCCGAAAGCAGGATAGCCTCACGGTTGAGAAACCTCAAGCGCCCACCGGGCGACCGCAAACTTAATCGCGAATGTTCGTGCCATTTCCGGCGTAAACCACTTTCGAGCGAGCCTGCAAATTATATAATAAGAGCGATTTGACGGGGTGTTTACGGCACCATGAACAGTTTGCAAAGTTGCCTTGCCGCGCTGGCGGCCGCTCGGCGTCGCCCGCGATTCGCAGCCGTAGCACTGATCGTGATGCTAGTAATCGGCGGCGCTGTTATGAATGCCGCAGCGCAGAGTTATACCGTTGATCAGTCGACCAGCCAGGCGTTAACCAGCTACCTCCGCGAGCATCACCTGCCCCTGGTCGGCGCGTCGGTCGCTAAAGCAGGCGACGGCAGCACACGAGTGATGCTCTACGGTTATGTTGCCACGCAGCAAGGCAAGCGCAACGCGGCGGCGCGGGCGGCTACATATTTTAAGAACGATCCGCGCATTGCGCTGGTCAATCGGATCACCGTCAACCCGGAGATCAGGGATCTCGGCTCGAGCAGCGCGGCGGCGGCTGCGCCCGAGTCCGGGGGTTACTCGGCACCTGCCGCTTCCTCGTCGTCGGGTGCTCTCACGTGGGATCAGGTCTATCGGGAGATTCAGCAGGGCGGTATTCATCCGGCGCCCGACCCCGGCGGCGGATCGTCCTCGGCCTGGTAGCAGCGGTCGCGATTGCGCCGCGGCATGATAGGATTTCGAGCGCCGTGGCTGACAAGGTAATCGTGCTTCGCGATGCCCCGGCGAGTGCCGGGAGCGGAAGCTTCAGCATCCGCTACGCCGAGCTGCTCAACCCCGCCCAGCTCGATGCCGTGTGCCATCGCGATGGACCGTTGCTGGTGGTGGCGGGCGCGGGCTCCGGCAAGACCCGCACCCTCATCTACCGGGTCGCCCGGCTGATCGAGAGCGGCGTGCCGCCCGGCGCCATCCTGCTGCTGACCTTCACCCGCCGCGCGTCCCAGGAGATGCTCCGGCGGGTCGAGGGGCTGCTCGGCGAGCGCGCCCGGGGCGTCGCCGGCGGGACCTTTCATTCTTTTGCGAACACCGTGCTGCGCCGCTTCGGCGCGCCGCTTGGCCTCAAGCCCAATTTCACGATTCTGGATCGTTCGGACATGGAGGATGTTCTCAATCTGATTCGCACCCGGCTGGGACTGGCCTCGCGCGATCGCCGGTTTCCGAAGAAGAACACGCTGGCCGAAGTGATCAGCATGGCGCGCAACAAACGGCGCAGCCTGGCCGACGAAATCGCCGTCGATTTCCCGCATCTGGCCGAGTCCGAAGGTGAAATCCTGAAGATCGCGGAGCACTACGAAAGCTACAAACGCGAGCGCGGGCTGCTCGATTACGACGATTTGCTCTACCGGCTGGCCGAGTTGCTGCAAAATCACGAGCCGGCGCGCCGGCGCCTGGCCGCTACCTATCGTTACATCATGATCGATGAGTACCAGGACACCAACCTGGTGCAGGCCGAGATCGTGCGGCTGCTGGGCGCCGGGCAGCGCAACGTGATGGCGGTGGGGGACGACGCCCAATCGATCTACTCGTTTCGGGGCGCCAACTTCCGCAACATCCTGGAGTTCCCCAACCTCTTCCCCGGCACGCGCATCGTCAAGCTGGAAGAGAACTACCGCTCCTTCCAGGGCATCCTCGACGTCGCCAACGAAGTCATTTCGCGCGCCACCGAGCGCTACACCAAGGCGCTGTTCACGCAGCGCCGCGGCGAGCTACGCCCGTTGCTGGTGCGCGCGCAGGACGAGCACATGCAGTCGCGATTCGTTGCCCAGCGCATCCTCGAACTGCGCGAGGAAGGTACCGCGCTCGGCGAGATCGCCGTGCTGTTCCGCTCAAGCTTCCATGCGTTCGATCTCGAACTTGAGTTGCAGCGCCGCGACATCCCGTTCGTCAAGCGCGGCGGCTTCAAGTTCATCGAAACCGCTCACATCAAGGACGTGCTGGCCCATCTGCGCGTGGTCGCCAACCCGACCGATCCGGTTTCATGGTTGCGCATCCTGATGCTGGTGCCCGGCATTGGGCAGCGCGGCGCCGAGCGTCTGATCGAGGTGGTTGCGGGCGCCGACGATCCTACTGCGGCGCTGGCCTCGGCGATCGGCGGCAAGCGCGACGCGCGCACCGGATCGGCCGCGGCCGGCGCGCGGCTGATAACGCTTTTCCAGGAACTGCGCGATGAGGCGAAGAAGCCGGCGGACCAGGTCGGGATGGTGCTCGAATACTACCTGCCGCTGATGCGCGAGGCCTATCCCGACGACTACCCCAAGCGCCAGCGCGACCTCGAGCATTTCCACACCATCACCGGCCGCTATCGAAGCCTCCAATCGATGCTGGCCGACATGGCGCTGGAGCCGCCGACCGACTCGCTTGGCGACGTGCTCGCGGTCGATACCGACGAGGGCTACCTGACACTCAGCACCATCCATTCGGCCAAGGGGCTCGAATGGCGGGCGGTGTTCCTGATCTGGGCGGCCGACGGCCGCTTCCCCGGTCCGATGAGCGTGGCGCCGGACGAGCTCGAAGAGGAGCGCCGGCTGATGTACGTGGCGAGCACGCGCGCGCGCGACGAACTCTACCTGACTTATCCGATCCAGATGTTCGACCGTAACACGGGCTATGTGCTGGGCCGCGCCTCGCGCTTTCTCGAAGATCTCGCGCCGGAAATCCTGCCCGCCGCGACCCTGGAAGAGGCCGACGAAAATCCGCCCGGGAACTAGGCGGCGACCTTCATGTAATGGCTCGCGATTTCGCGCCCGATCAGCTCCATCTGCTGCGGCCAGTCCTCGGGCGTCGCGATCGGCCACAGCACGAACTTGTCGAGTCCCGCGGCGACGTAATCCTGCATCCGCGCGATGATGTCGTCGGGCGAGCCGTAGACCGATCGCTTTAGCACCGCCTCGCCGTCGACCGCGCCGATTCGCCACAGCTTTGGATCGATTTCCTCGAGCGCGCGCTCCTTGGAGGTGCTGATACGGCAGCGCAGGATCAGCCCCGACTCGATGCGCGCGTGCTCGCGTCCGTAGCCCTTGGCGTATTCGCGAATCGCGGCCATGTGCGCGGCAAACTCATCGGGCGTCTGGAAGGAAGCGAAGTAGCCATCGCCCAGCCGCGCGGTGCGCATCAGTGCGCCTTTCGATTGGCCGCCGATCCAGAGATCGATGGTGCCGAAGTCGTTGTTGAGGCGCGGCGCCGGGCGCGGATCGATGGTGACGTTTTCGAAGTTGTAGAATTTGCCGGCGAAGCTGACCCGCGGTTCGAGCCAGACCTTGCGCAGGATCGCGATCCCTTCGTCGAGCCGCGCGCCCCGCGCTTCGAGCGGGATGCCGCAGGCCGCGTAATCCTCGAGGTTGGCGCCGGTTCCGACCGCCATCACGATCCGGCCGCGGGCCAGATAGTCGAGCGAGGCGAAGGCCTTGGCGACGATCAGCGGATGGCGCAGATTGAGCAGATAGACGCTCGGTCCGAGCCTCATTTTCGAGGTCCGCGAGGCGATCAGCGAGAGCGTGGCAACCACGTCGAGCTCGGGCGTCGGCGCCAGCAGATGGTCGGAGAGCCAGAACGAATCGATGCCCCATTCCTCGGCGCGCGCGGCGACCCGCGCGATGGTCTCGGGCTCGGGTAACCCGAGCCGCCACAGCCCCAATCCGACGCCGACCTTGATCTGTTTCATGGCAGGGCGCTCCATCGTTTGCCTGACTGTTGCGTAGATACTAACATGCGGCGCACCCGATGAACTCGCGACAATCCCCTCGCAGCGATCCTTCGGTCCGGGTGACCATCCTCGGCACGGGCGATGCGTTTTCGAGCCATGGCCGGTTCAACGCGGGCTACCTGATCGAAGCCGGCGGCTACCGTATCCTGATGGAAGCCGGCCCCACTATCCTGGCGTCCCTGAAACGGGCCGAAATTCGCCCCGCCGATATCGATCTTATATTGATTAGCCATCTGCACGGCGACCACTTCGCAGGCCTGCCGTTCCTGTTCCTGGAGTATACTTACGAGAGTCCGCGCCGGACCAGGCCGACGATCGTCGGGCCACAATACCTCGAAAGCCGCACGCTGACCCTGGTGCGCACGATGTTTCCGGGCACCGCGGCGGTGCAACTCGCGCGCGACAGCCGCTGGGTAGTGATCGAGCCGGGCGACAAGCGCCGCTTCGGACCGGTCCGCATCGCGGCCATCCGCACGCCGCACATGAAACGTTACAAGTCGCTGGCCTTCCGCCTCGAGCTCGGCGGCCGCACGATCGTCTTCTCGGGCGATACCGGCTGGACCGAAGATCTGATCCCGTTCGCCGCCGGCGCCGACCTGTTCCTGTGCGAATGCACCTACTTCGAAAGCGCGCACCTCGACTTCCATCTCAACTATCCGCGGCTCGAGCGGGAACGCGACCGCCTCAAGGTCAAACGGATGGTGCTGACCCATCTGGGACGCGAAGTGCTGGATCGCGGGTCCGAGGTCGCGATGGAGATCGGTTCGGACGGCATGCGGATCGAGGTCTAGCTGAGCACTCGACCGGGCCTCGCCGACCGGCTTATGCTCGCATGGTCCGCCAAGGCGGCACTGACCCCCGGGGAGCATCGTCAATGGGAATTGCTGATGGAAAGAGCGCGCTGGTGGTCGGCGTCGCCAACGACAAGAGCCTGGCGTTTGCGATCGCGCAGCAGTTGCGGGCGCAGGGGGCGGCCGTCGCGCTCACCTACCAGGGCGAAATCCTCGAGAAGCGCGTGCGGCCGCTGGCCGAGCAGATCGGCGCCGAGGTGATCGGCGAGCTCGACGTCAACGACGACGCGCAGATCGGCGCCGTGATGACGCGGGTGGGCGAAAAGTTCGGCGGGCTCGACATGCTGGTGCACGCCGTGGCGTTCGCCGAGCGCGAGGATCTGCGCGATCGCTTTCTGACCGTCAACCGCGCGAACTTTTCGCGGGCGCTTGAGATCAGCGCCTACTCGCTGGTTGCGCTGGCGCGCGCGGCGGAAGGGCTGATGGAGACGCGCGGGGGCGGCTCGATCCTGACGCTCAGCTATCTGGGCGCGGTCCGCGCGATCCCCAACTACAATGTGATGGGTGTGGCAAAGGCGGCTCTGGAAGCCTGCGTGCGCTATTTGGCGATGGATCTCGGCGGCAAGGGGATCCGCATCAACGCGCTCAGCGCCGGCCCGGCCCGCACGCTCTCATCCTCGGCCATCCGCGACTACTTCACCATGGCCCATCACGTCGAGGAGCACGCCCCGCTCAAGCGCGCGATGAAGACCGAGGAAGTCGGCAAGATGGCCAGCGTGCTGCTGAGCGACCTGGCCAGCGGCGTCACCGGCCAGACCATCTACGTCGACGTGGGCTATAATATCGTCGGCTGAGGTTTATCCAAGGGAGCGTTCGCGATGGCAATAATTCCAGTCCCGCAGCTCAAAGATAATTTCGCCTATCTGGTGGTCGACGAAGCCGCCACGCAGTGTGCCGTGGTGGATTGCGCCGAAGCCGACAAGGTGTTGGCGGCGGTCAAACGTGAGGGCTTGCGGCTCACCGCCGTGCTTTCGACCCATTGGCATCCCGACCACGTGGGCGGCAACCTCGACCTGGTGAAGGCCGTGCCGGGACTTAAAGTCTTCGGCGCGCGCGCGGAGAATGGCAGGATTCCGGCGCTGACCGACCCGGTCGACGACGGCGACGTGATCCAGGTCGTGTCGTTCGAGGCGCGCGTAATCGGCATCCCGGCGCATACCAACGGCCACGTCGCCTATTATCTCCCGGCGCTGAAGGCGGTCTTCTCGGGCGATACGCTGTTTATCGCCGGATGCGGCCGGGTTTTCGAGGGCAAGGCCGACACCATGCTAGCGTCGCTGCGCAAGCTTGCCGCGCTGCCCGACGACACCCGCGTCTACTGCGGCCATGAGTACACCCAGCGCAATCTCGAGTTCGCGCTGACGCTCGAGCCCAACAATCCCGACCTGAAATCCAAGTACGAGTGGACGCTTAAGACGCGGGCCGCGGGCCAGTGGACGATTCCCTCGAGCATCGGCGACGAGAAGCGCTTCAATCCGTTTCTGCGCGTCGACAGCCCCGAGTTGCGCGCCAATCTGAAGCAGCGCGACCCCGCGCTGACGGACGATCCAGTGGCGATCTTTGCGCGCGCGCGCGAACTGAAAGATCACTTCTAGCGCCCGCGACCGCGGCCGGTGCGCGAGCGGCGGTTAGAACGGCTGCATTATCACCATCAGGAGAATCCCGAGCAGCACCACGCTCACCATGCCGTGGATGACCTGGAACTCGCGACGCACGGCGGCCGCCGGCCGTTCGCCGATTCGCCGGCTGCGCAGGTACATCCAGACATGCAGCGCGATGAGGACGGCGACCAGGCCGAGCTTCGCGTGCATCCACCCATGCCGCATCACCTCCGGATCGCTTATCACCAGCAGAATTCCGAAGACGATAGTTATCGCCGCGCCGGCGTTGCACGCCGAGTTGAAGAGCCGCTGCGCGAGCCTGAGAATCGCCGCCTGTCCGGCGCCGGTCTCCTCAGCCGCCGCCGCCAGCATCATGCTGACGATCAAGAGGCCGCCGATCCAGAAAATCACGCCGAACAAATGAAAAACGATAAACCATTTCACGCCTGTTCCCCTCGGCCAGCGGAAGTTCGCTGCCTTTGCGGCAGCAGCGTCAGCGCGGCGGCGGCCAGCACGGCGCTGGCAAAGTACGGCGCGGCCGGCCCCAGGAATTGATAGGCGAGACCGCCGCCGATCGGGCCCGCAATTCGCGCCAGTGACATCGCCGACTGATTGAGCCCCAGTACTTCGCCCTGCAGATGACGTTCGGCGCTTTTTGAAATCAGTGTCGCGACGGCGGGGCTCGCGAAGCCGTAGCCCAGCGAAAGCAGGGCCAGAAAGATCAGCAGCGCGGCGTGCGAGCCGAGACTGGCGAGCGGCCCGATGCCGACGAGAAACACCAGCACCCCGACCATCAGCACCGTCCGTTCGCCCACCCGGGCGACGAATTTGCCCAGCAGATAGCCCTGGGTCAGCGCCTGGATAAACCCGGCGTAGGCGAGCAACAGCCCGACACCGAGCGCGTGGTAACCGTAGACCGCCGGGATCATGATCGCGAAGGTCATCTCGAACGCCGCCATCGCGGTGGTGAGCATAAACGCGATCGCGAACAGGCGCAGCCGGAGCGGATTGGCAAGATTGCGCGGGAAGCTGGTGAAAGTGGCGACTGCGGCATGCAGATCGAGGCGCGCGCCGGGCTCGGGAGGATGCGATTCGGGCAAAGCCAGCGCCGCGAAAATCAGATTGGCGAAAGTGAGCGCCGCGGCGAAGAACACCGGCGTGCGCAGGCTGGCGTGGCCGAGCAGGCCGCCGATCGCCGGCCCCAGCACGAAGCCGAGTCCGAAGGCCGCGCCGATCATCCCCATCCCGCGCGCGCGCTCGGACTCCGCGGTGGTGTCGGCGATATAGGCTTGAGCGGTCGAGATAGTCCCGGCGCACATCCCATGAATCGCGCGTGACAACAGCAGCACGGCGAACGATCCGGCGAAACCATAAATCACGTAGCTGACCGAAGATCCCAGCAGCCCGAGCATGATGATCGGACGGCGCCCGATTCGATCCGAGATGCGCCCGAGGATCGGCGCGCACACGAACTGCGCGGCGGAGTAGATGGCGAGGATGAGCCCGATGCCGCCGGCCGTGATATGCATCCGCTCCGCGAACAACGGCAGAAACGGAATCACGATGCCGAAGCCGAGCAGATCGATAAATACCGTCAGAAACAGAACCAGCCGCGATGCGTGGCTGGGCCGGGCGCTGGCCGGCGGCGCTTGCCTGAGTGACTCAATCGTTGGCATTGTTTAAATGGTGTGCGTGCTGAGAAAATCGCATGTGGCGCGCACAGTCAAGCCGACGTTCCCCGGCGGCGCGATGCCGGCCGGCGCCGTCGAGCGCGAATCGAGGTAAGCGATGGCTGGGTATTCCTCCGAACTCAAACGCAAAACCATCAGCGTGGAGCGCGCCGCCGAGCTGGTCCAATCGAACAGCTGGCTCGATTTCGGCTTCGGGCTGGGCCAGCCCGATCTGTTCGACCAGGCGCTCGCCGCGCGCGTGCCGAAGCTCGAGGGCGTCAAGATCCGCAGCTGTCTTACGATGCGGCCGCGCGCCAGTGTCGAGGCCGATCCTAACGGGCGCCACGTGAGCTTCCTGTCCTGGTATTTTTCCGGGCTCGATCGCGCGATGCACGACAAGGGGCTGTGCCATCACATCCCGATGAACTTCGGCGAAGCGCCCGACTACTACCGCCGCTTCAACCAGGTCGACCTGGCGGTGCTCAAGACCACGCCGATGGACGAGCACGGGTTTTTCAATTTCGGTCTCTCCGTCACCTATCATAAGGCGGTCACCGAGCAGGCCAAGACCGTGATCGTCGAGACCAACGATGCCATGCCGTACGCCTACGGGGTCGAGAACGGCGTGCATATCAGCGAGGTCGATTACGTGATCGACGCCGGCAGCGCACCGCTCCCGGAGTTGCAGAACCCGCCGGCCGGCGCGGTCGAACAAAAGGTCGCGGCCTTGATCGCGCCGGAAATCGAGGACGGCTCCTGTATCCAGATTGGCATCGGTGCGATGCCCAACGCGGTCTGCGAGCTGCTGGCCGGATCGCCCATCCGGGATCTCGGCGTGCACACCGAGATGTTCGTCGACTCGCTGATGACGCTCTATGAGACCGGCAAGGTTACCGGCGCGCACAAGCGCCTCAACCGCTACCAGATGAGTTATTGCTTCGCCGCCGGATCCTCCCGCATGTACCAGTTTCTCGATCGCAACCCGGCCTGCTTCACGGGCCCGGTCGACTACACCAACCTGCCGCACAACATCATGCAGAACGATCGCGCGATCTCGATCTGCAACGCCGCGCAAATCGACCTGACCGGCCAGGCCTGTTCCGAATCCGCGGGTATCCGCCAGATCAGCGGCACCGGCGGACAACTGCAGTTCATTCGGGGCGCTTACGCGTCGGCTGGCGGCAAAGCGTTCCTGTGTCTGGCGTCGACTTACGAACGCCGGGGCCGGCGTGAAAGCCGCATCGTCGCGCGCCTGGCCGACTCCAATATCGTGACGACGCCGCGCACCGACGTGATGTACGTGGTGACCGAATACGGGATGGTCAATCTGAAGGGCAAGTCGGTGCCGGAGCGCGCGCGCGCGCTGATCGGAATCGCCCATCCGGATTTTCGCGACGAGCTGGAACGCGCGGCGCGCGAGTGGCGGCTGCTGCCACGCGCGTTCTTTTAGCGATGGTTCGCGCCCGAGCCGGCGAAGCGATAAACCAGTTCGTCCGGGCGGGCATAACCGAGCTCACGCCGAATCAGGCGCTCGAGGCAGCGGTCGTCGGATTTAAGGTTCCCGACCCGCCGCGCCAGGCTTTCGTTTTCGGCCGTCAGCTGATCGCGCACCGTCTCCAGGTGGGTCTGATGCTGGCGCAGCGCTATCAGGTCGTGCACGCCCATCGGGCCCTTCAGACAATCGAATGCAAGCGCGACCGCCGCCAGGGCAAGGATTAGCGTGGGCCAGATGCGGCGCAGACGATTGCTTAAGTCCGGCATCACGATGATCCTAAGCTGTCGCCCTTGCTCCGGCAAGACGGCCTAATCCTGAACGGCATTCTAATTTTCTGAAAAGCTCTGTGGTTGCTAGGTTCTGTCGTTTTTAGAATATTTTTATAAATATCGCTTGACCATCTTGATTATGCAATAACGTTTTTATATATTCGCGTCTACGGGGTGGGGTTACGTTGGCCACCTATTAGTTTTTGTGCTTGTCCAGCAGGGGCACTGCAGAGGAGGTGTCTATGCCAGTTAAGAAGAAGGCAAAACGCACTGTTACCAAATCCAAACCGAAGCTGAAAAGAGCTATGAAGAAGAAGGCTGGCAAGAAAAAGAAGAAGTAACCCGTCAGATTTTTTTCCCCTGAGAAATCGTTCTCAGGGGCTGGCTACAGATGCCGGGCTTACTGCTGGGATAAGCCGGGGCGATGATGCCTCGTATGAACGAAGGGGCCCCCGTAACTGGGGGCTCTTTCTTTTTTTCGTCTGATACCTTCGCTGGCTGCTGCTCGGCTGAAAAATTTCCGAACGCCGCGTCCGTCGACAGCAATGCGCGTCAGCGATCGCCGCCGGCGCCACGATTGCGGGCCTTCGCGGCGGCGGCCTAGACTCGAAGCTGGAGGGTCGCCCGATGGCATCCAATCTCCCGATGGCGTCGAATCTGTTGATCGAATCCGACCAGGGGCTGGTTACGCTCACCCTGAACCGGCCCGAAAAGCGCAACCCGCTGTCCGCCGCGACGATGCAGGAGCTGATCGCGACGCTGCGCGAAATCGGCGCTGAGCGCGAGGCGCGCGTCGTGATTCTGGCCGGGCGCGGCGCGGCCTTCAGCGCCGGCCACGATCTGGCCGAGTTGCGCGGGCGCGAGCTGCCCTTCTACCGCGAGATCTTCGATCTTTGCACCGAACTGATGACCACCATCCAGCGCATCCCGCAGCCGGTCGTGGCCAGTGTCGGCGGGGTGGCGACGGCGGCCGGCTGCCAACTGGTGGCGACCTGCGATCTCGCGATCGCCGCCCACAGCGCGCGCTTCGCCACGCCGGGCGTCAAAATCGGACTGTTCTGCTCGACCCCGATGGTCGCGCTGTCGCGCGCCGTGGGCCGCAAGCATGCGATGGAGATGCTGCTGTCGGGCCGCATGATCGACGCCGAGACCGCCGAGCGCTGGGGACTGGTGAATCGCGTGGTGCCCGACGCCGAACTGGAGCGCGAGACGCGCCGCTTAGCGCTCGAGATCGCTGACGCCAGCCCGCTTACTATCGCGATCGGCAAGCAGGCGTTCTATGCGCAGATCGATCTCGACCAGGCCAAGGCTTACGACTACACGCGGGAAGTGATGTCGCAGAACGCGATGGCGGCCGACGCGCAGGAGGGAATCGGCGCCTTTCTCGACAAGCGTCAGCCGGTCTGGTGCGGCCGATGAATTGATTGCGCCCCGCTCTTTTGTTAAACAAGAGTATGGCGCTGTACTCGACCGCAAGCCGAAATTCATTCGCTAGGTAGTGGAGGCCCGCAGCCAGTCTGCGGGCTCTTTTGCATTCAGGAGACCACGGCCATGGCATATCATGAGGAGCTTCGCGAAGGCCTGACTTTCGACGACGTCCTCCTGCTGCCGCAAGCCTCCGACCTGCTGCCCTCGGATTGCGAGGTCTCGACCCCGCTCAGCGCGAAAATCCGCCTGCGCATCCCGTTGGTGTCGAGCCCGATGGATACCGTCACCGAGTCGCGCACCGCGATCGCGATCGCGCAGCTCGGCGGTATCGGCTTCATCCATCGCAACCTCCCCATCGAGCGCCAGGCTGCGGAAGTCGAAGCCGTCAAGAAGTACGAAAGCGGCATGATCGTCGATCCGGTCACGGTCCATCCCGAACAGAAGATCGGCGACGCGCTGAGCGTGATGGAGCGCCATCGAATTTCCGGTCTGCCGGTGGTCGCCGACGGCCAGCTGGTCGGTATCCTCACCAACCGCGACCTGCGCTTCGAAAAGCGGCTCGACAAGCCGGTGCGCGACGTGATGACCAAAAAAGTGATCACCGCGCGGGTCGGCATCGACCTCGAGCACGCCAAGGAAATCCTGCAAACCCATCGCATCGAGAAGCTTCCGCTGGTCGACGATCGCGGGCGGCTGTGCGGCCTGATCACCGTCAAGGACATGGACAAGGCGACCCGCTACCCGACCTCGAGCAAGGACCAGATGGGACGCTTGCGAGTCGGCGCGGCGATCGGGGTCGGTCCCGATCGTGAACTGCGGGTCGCGGCGCTCAAGCGGTCCGGCGTCGACGTCTTGTGTATCGACACTGCGCACGGCCATTCGCGCAACGTGATCGAGGCGCTGCACGCGACCAAGCGCGAAGCGCCCGAGGTCGAGGTGGTAGCCGGCAGCGTCGCCACTACCGAGGGTGCGCGCGCGCTGTGCGAGGCCGGCGCCGACGCGCTGCGGGTCGGGATGGGTCCCGGCTCGATCTGCACCACGCGCGTGGTCTCGGGCGTCGGCGTGCCGCAGATTACCGCCATCATGGATTGTGCGGCGATCGCCGAGCCGCGCGGCATCCCGATCATCGCCGACGGCGGCATCCGCTTCTCCGGCGATATCGCCAAGGCGCTGGCCGCGGGCGCGAACACGGTGATGATCGGCTCGCTGTTCGCCGGCACCGAGGAAAGTCCGGGCGAGACCATCCTCTACCAGGGCCGCACCTACAAGCTCTATCGCGGGATGGGTTCGCTGGGCGCGATGTCCGAGCGCACTCGCGATCGCTACGGCCAGCAGGAGGTGCCCGACACCAAGCTGGTGCCAGAGGGTATCGAGGGGCGTGTACCGCATCGCGGTCCGCTCGCCTCGAACATCGAGCAGCTGATCGGCGGGCTCAAGGCCGGGATGGGGTACGTCGGGGCGGCGAATCTCGAGGACTTGCGCCGGCGCGCCAAATTCATCCGCATCACCGACGCGGGCCAGCGCGAGAGCCACGTCCACGACGTCTTCATCACCAAGGAAGCGCCTAACTACCGCCGCTGATTTTCCCGCGCTCGCTGTAACATCCGGAACCGCCAGGACCATCGGCTCCCCTCGAGCGTCGCCGGCGGACAAAGAGGTTGCGCATGAAGTTCGGACTCAAGGAATCCTTCCGCGGCATCGACGTGCCGCGCGGCGGATTCAACCGTCTCTACCGCGAGCATCTGGAATTGGCGGTCGAGGCCGAACGGCTCGGCTACGACAACGTCTGGCTCAACGAGCATCACTTTGTCGGCGACGGCTATTCGCCCAGCGTGCTGCCACTGGCGGCGGCGGTCGCGGTCCGCACCGAGCGCATCCGTATCGGCACCAGTCTGCTGCTGATGCCGCTGCATCATCCGATTAATGTCGCCGAGGATGCGGCGGTGGTCGACGTGCTGTCCAACGGCCGGCTCGATCTCGGGATGGGTCAGGGCTACAAGCCCGACGAATTCGTGAGCTACAACGTCCCGGCGGCGCAGCGCGGACGGCGGCTGCGCGAGGGAGTCGAGATCGTGCGGCGGCTGTTCGCCGGCGAGCGCGTCACTTTCGCTGGACAATTTTTTTCGGTGACCGACGCGTTGCTCGATCCGCCGGTCGTTCAACAGCCGCATCCACCGCTATGGCTCGGCGGCCGCAGCCGCACGATCATCGAATGGGCGGCGCGCCATGGCTATCATCTGATCGGCGCCGGCGGGCTGGGCGTATTCGGCGACCAACGGCCGTCGGAAGTTTACAAGAACGTGCTGCGCGAGTCGGGCCGCAACCCCGACGATTTCTCGATCGGCCAGGTGCGTTACGGATACGTCGCGGCGACCCGCGAGCGGGCCTGGGCGGAGGCCTCGCGCGCCGCGCATTACTCGCTCAGCACGCTCGGCGCGTGGCTGGCGGACGCCGCCGATCTGCCGGGCGACGAAGGGTTCCGGAAAGTTCCGCCGCCCAACGAAATGCAGCAGGTCTTCGGCGCGGCCAACAACACCACGCTGCTGATCGGCTCGCCCGACGACATCGTGTCGAGCCTCGAGCATTGGCTCGCAACTGATCCGTTCACTCATCTGGTGCTCGAGATGTCGCTGCCGGGAATCGACACCGCCAAGGTGCGCGAAAGCATGCGGCTGTTCGCCAACGAAGTGATGCCGCATTTTCGCGGCTAGTATGGGAGTCCACGGAAGATGAGCGGGCGGCGCAGGATTAGGGTCGGCGTGCTGTTCGGCGGACGCTCGGGCGAGCATGAAATCTCGCTGCGCTCGGCGCTCACGGTGATCGCGGCGATCGATCGGCGCCGCTACGAGGTCGTGCCGATCGGCATCAGTCGCGACGGCCGCTGGTATCTCGAAACCGACGCGCTGCGGACGCTCGGCGCGGCCGCCCCGCGCCTGGCGGCGCTCAAAAGCAGCGGGACGCCGATCAGCCTGCTGCCTTATCCCGACCAGCACACGCTGGTGACGACCGCGGCGAACGGCCGGCCCGCGTCCGCTCGCGCCGCCGCTGCCCGGTCCATCCTGCGCGGCAAGCTCGACGTGATTTTTCCCGTCCTCCACGGCAGCTTCGGCGAAGACGGCACCGTACAGGGGCTGCTCGAACTGGCCGGGATCCCCTACGTCAGTGCCGGCGTGCTCGGCTCGGCGATCGGGATGGACAAGGATGTGCAGAAGCGGCTGTTGCGCGATGCCGGCTTGCCCGTGGTGCGCTACCTCGCGGTGCGCGATATCGACTATCGCGACGATCCGGCGGCGATCCGCCGGCGCGCGGCGCGGCTGGGATGGCCGCTGTTCGTCAAGCCCAACGCGCTTGGCTCGTCGATCGGCGTGAGCCGCGTCACCAGCGCGCGCGCGCTGGCCCGGGCGCTGGAAGAGGCGCTGCGCTACGATCGTAAGGCGCTTATCGAGGCCGCCTGCGAGGGGCGCGAGCTCGAATGCGCGGTGCTGGGCAACGAGCGGCCGGCGGCCTCCATGGTCGGCGAAATCGTGGTGCGTGGCGGCCATCGCTTCTACAGCTACGAATCGAAATATGTCGACCAGCAGGGCGCCGCGATCGAAATCCCGGCGCATCTCCCCGCCCGCGCCGTCAAACGGCTGCGCGAGCTCGCGGTCGCGGCGTTCGTGACGCTCGAGTTGCGCGGGATGGCGCGGGTCGATTTTCTCGCCCGGCCCGACCTGCGCGAAATCTACATCAGCGAAGTCAACACGATTCCGGGCTTCACCGCGATCAGCATGTATCCGAAACTGTGGGAGGCCTCGGGCCTGCCGTTGGGCAAGCTCATCGATCGGCTGATTGCGCTGGCGCTCGAGGACCAGCGCGCGCGCCGGCGGCTAAAGTTCACCTACCAGCCGCAGCCGTGATGTCGCCTGATGCCGAACGCCCTGCTGATCGCGACCACCAATCCGGCCAAGCTCGCCGAGTACCGCCTGCTGCTGCGCGGCCTCGCGATCGAACCGGTTGCGCTTGCCGACGTCCGGATCGACGACGCGCCGGCCGAGAGCTGCGAGACCTTCGCCGACAACGCGCTGATCAAAGCCCGCTTCTATTTCGAGCGTTGCGGCCTGCCGACCCTGGCCGACGACGGCGGCCTCGAAGTCGACGCGCTGGGCGGCGCGCCCGGCGTGCGATCGCATCGATGGCTCGGCGACGATGCGGCCGACGATCGCGCATTGGCCGCCGAGGTAATTCGTCGCATGCATGAAGTCCCGTGGGATCGCCGGACGGCGCGGCTCAAAGCCGCAGCGGCGCTGGTATGGCGCGCGGGCAGCGAGCTGCGCGAACGGATCGTCGAGGCGGCGCTCGAAGGGCTTATCGCGGAACGGGTTTACGATCGAATCCAGCCGGGCTTTCCGTATCGCGCGGTGCTGCTGATGCGCGATTCGGGAAAATATCTTGCCGAGTTGAGCGAGGAGGCCGCCGCCGCGCTCAGCCAGCGGCGCGCGCTGGTCGAGCAGCTCTATCCCGAGCTGGCCGCGCTCGCCGTGGCCTCGCCCTAAGCTTGCTCACACCACTTCGAGCAGCGCGTGTTCCAGCTCGCGCAGCGTCTGCGACGGAACCAGTGCCGTGACGTGGCGCGCGTACTGGTTGATCGCGCTGTCGCCGGTGCCCCAGCGCGCGGGCGCCTCCGGGTTGAGCCAGTAGACGGCGCGGCATCGATGCGCGATGTCCGCCAGCATGTCGGCCCGCGCCGGCCGGCGATTATTGCGGCCGTCGCCCATGATGATCACCAGCGTAGCGGGGCCGAGCAGCTCGCCGTGCTGTTCGCGCAGTTCGCTCAGCACGCGCCCGAAATCGGAACGCGCGTACGGGTCGAGCGCCGGCGTCATCACCAGATGGCCGTGCTCGAAACCGGCTTCCGCCAGATGGTCGATAAAGACGAAGCTGTGCACCCGCCGGAACGACTCGTGCACTCCTGCGACCAGCTCCAGCATCAGGGTCGCCGCGTAGCGCACCGAGCCGGAGATGTCGGCCAGGATCAGCAGGTCGACGTGGCGGGGACGCCGCGCGCGAAATCTGAGATCGATTAAAGCGCCGCCATGCTGAATCGCGGCGCGAATCGTGCGGCGGAAATCGACCCGTCCGCGCCGCGCCATCCGCAGCCGCCGTCCCACCCGCACGCGCAAACGGCGAACCAGAATCGCCAGCGAATCGCGCGCGGTTTCATAATCGAAGTCGGAATATTGCTCGAAAGGCGCCCGCTCGACCGCGGCCAGCCCCGCCATGCGTATCCCCTCCGTGCCGGTGGCGGCCTGATGTTCGCCCTCGCCCTCGATACCCGCGGACTCCGCCTCGGCCTCGGCGCGCGGCTCGTCATGCTCGCCCGTCTGCCCTGCTTTCTGCGCTGGCGGCTTGCGCCCGGGCTTTTGCATACTCGGCTCGGGCTCAGGTACGGGTCGCACGGCGAGACCGGCGGCGCTGTGCGGGGCGCCACCGCTGGATGCGCGGGCGCCGCTGCGACGCTCGGGAAGACGCGGCTCGGTCGCTCGTGAGCGGCCGAAGAACTGCGCATAGGTGCGATCGAAGATCGGACGGTCGGCCTCGTCCTTGATCAGGCTGGCGGCGAGCGCCTCGCGCATCGGTCCGCGCTCGAAACCGGCGGCTGCCACCGCGCGCATTGCGTCGAGCGTCTCGGCGACCGAAATCCGCACTCCGGCGCCGCGCAACTCGTCGACGAAGCGCAGCAGTTGCTCGCGCATCGGGATCATCGCGAACGCGGATGCGGGATCAGCGACGCGACCTTGCTCTCGATTTTCGCGCGGTCATCCTCATGCTTGAGCAGCAGTCCCAGCGTCGAGCGCACCGCCGGCGTATCCAGCTCGCGCACGCCGAGCCGCACCAGCGCGCGCGCCCAATCGAGCGTCTCGGCGATCGACGGCGCCTTCTTGAGGCCGGCCTTGCGCAGCGCGCCGACCAGCCGCGCCGCCTGCTCGGCCAGCAGCGCGTCGAGTTCGGGAACCTTGAGCTCGATTATCCGCCGTTCCTGTTCGGTCGACGGAAAATCGATGAACAGATGAAGGCAGCGCCGGCGCAGCGCCTCCGACAGCTCGCGCGCGCGATTTGAGGTCAGCACCACGCACGGCCGCTCGCGCGCGGCGATGGTGCCGAGTTCCGGGATACTGACCTGGAAATCCGATAGCAGCTCGAGCAGGAAGGCCTCGAACTCCTCGTCGGCCTTGTCGACTTCATCGATCAGCAGGACCACGCGGCGCGGCGCCAGGATCGCGCGCAACAGCGGCCGCTCGAGCAGGTAGTCGCGTGAGAACAGATGCTCGGAGACATCTTCCCAGCGCAACCCCCGATGCTCGTCGGCCTGCAGGCGCAAGAGCTGCTTCTGGTAATTCCATTCGTAGAGCGCGCGCGCTTCGTCGAGTCCTTCGTAACATTGCAGCCGGATGAGCTCGGTCGCGAGCATCGCGGCGATTACCTTGGCGACCTCGGTCTTGCCCGAGCCGGCGGGACCCTCGATCAACAGCGGCTTGTCGAGCGCCAGGGCCAGGAAGATCGCGGTCTCGACGCGCTGATTGGTGATGTAAGCGGCGTGCCGCAGCCCCTCGCTGACGTTTTGCGGAGTGATATCCACGATTGGTCAGGATTGCGGGTGCGGCCCGGCACAGTCAATGCGGCGGGCCAGGCGCGCGAAATCCCGCGCGTAGCGGCGCACCGAATAGGCGCCGCGGATTACGTACCCGGGGTGATACATCGCAATATAGATGATGCCGTCGCGGGCGACCGAATTTGCCCCGCGTGGGTCGAAGCCGGAGTCGCGGCCCACCAGCTCGCGCCATGCGATCCGTCCCAGGCAGGCGACGACCCGCGGACGGGCGAAGCCCAGCTCGGCGCCCAGATGATCGCGGCAGTTGGCGATCTCGCGTGCGCTCGGATCGCGGTTGCGTCCGGCGCGGTCGCGCGGATTACATCGCACCAGGTTGGTGATAAAGACCCGCCTGAGTCCGGCGCGGTGGATCATCTGGCGCAGCATCTGGCCCGATCGATCGCCGCTGAATGGAATCCCGGTGCGGTCGCCGCCGAATCGTCCCGGCGCGATCCCGACGAAGACGATATCCGCCGGCATCGCGCCGGCCCCGGGAACCGCCCGAGAGCGGCTCCTGACCAGCGCGGGACAGCGGGCGCATCCGAGGATCGCCGAGCGCAGCGCGGCGGGACTAGAGCAGTTCCTTTTCTTCGACGGCGCGATACTCGGCGTCGCTGAGCGCCTGGGCTTTGCGGCTTCCGTGGCGATCATAAAGTTCGAACAGAGTCGACTTGTGCGGCCGCACTTTACCGATCGGGCATTTCTGCCAGTCCTCGAGCGATTCGTCGCAATAGCCCATCCGGTTTTCGCCGCACTTGGGTTGCAGGAACAGCGCGATCTCGGGCAGCACGCGTTTGATCTCGGCGCGCATCATCGCCACCATCCGGCGGATCTCCCACTGCGCCCGCACGCACAATCTGACGTCGCAGATATGCAACATCTCGGCGAAGTTGACCATCACATGGAAATTGGTCGGGGCCGCGTTGGGCAGCACGAAGCGCGCGTCCTCGGCCGGGATACCGGACTTGAGCGCGCGCGCATAAAGCTCCGAGGTGCGATCGAGCAGCGCCGAGAATTCATCCTCGAGCCCGGCGCGCCGCCATGACTCGGGCAACACGAAGGCCAGCCGATCCTGCTTGAACTTGACGTAGCGCTGGCTCTGCTGCTCGAAGCTGATACCGACCCGATGGCGGACGAACTGATGCGACAGCGAGCGCGAGACGTTGGCGATCGCGAACCAGAAGACCACCTGCTCGAGCGGCGAGGAATGGCCGGTCTTGAGCCGCTCGCCGATAAACTCGCGGATCTTGTCGTGGCTGATTTTCTGCGCCTCGATCTTCTCCCAGATTTCGATCGGGGTGTCGGAGGTGTAGCAGGTGCGGAAGGCGGCGTAGAGCTTCTCCAGCGGCGCCGCCGCGAAATCCACCAACTTGACCTGCATCGAGGTACGATTGTTCATCACTGGAGCCGCTTCACTCTAGCCGGATCCGGCCGGGACTGCATCGCGCCGTAACTTCTATTATTAACTATTAACACGGCCGGGTAGCGGATTGCGTCAGGTCGTGGCGGCTGTCAGATTCGCGGCTGATGGCGGCCGCGGCGCAACTTATCTATCGAAACGTCCTGCGGCCGATGCTGTTCCGGCTCGATCCCGAAACCGCCCATCGCGTGACCCTGGCCTTGCTCGCCGCGCTGCCCGCGCTCGGGCGTGGCGGCGACCCGGCGGCGCTTGCGACCCGGCTGTGGAATATCGATTTCGCCAACCCGCTCGGCCTGGCCGCCGGACTCGACAAGGACGCGCGCGCGCTCAGAGCCTGGCAGATGCTGGGCTTCGGCTTCGCCGAAATCGGCACCATCACGCCGGCGGCCCAGACCGGCAACGAGCGGCCGCGGATGTGGCGGCTGCCGGAGCATCGCGCACTCGTCAACCGGCTCGGCTTTCCGAGCCTTGGGATGGAAGCGGTCTCCGGGCGACTCGAAACTTTCCACCGCAATCCGCGGCGCATGAGGATCGGGCTGAATTTCGGGCCGAACAAAATTACGCCGGTCGAGCGCGTCGCCGATGATTACGCCCGGCTGGTAAGCCGGCTGGGACCGTCGGCCGACTTCATCGTGATTAATGTCAGCTCGCCGAATACGCCGGGATTGCGCGAATGGCAGGCGCCGCAGGCGCTGGCCGGGCTGCTCGAGCGGATTATCGAGGCGCGCCGCGCGCTGGCCGTCGAGCCCCCGTTGCTAATCAAGCTCGCACCCGACCTCGAGGCCGAGATGGTCGCGCGAATCTGCGACACCGCCGCCGAGCGCGGCGCCGACGGCTTCGTCGCCGGCAACACGACGCTGGCGCGCGCCGAGTTCGGGCTGGTCGACGCGCCGCCGGGCGGACTCAGCGGCGCGCCGCTGATAGCGCGGGCGCGGGCGCTGATCGAAACTGTCTATCGCGCGACCGGCGGCCGGTTGCCGATTATCGGCGTGGGCGGAATCTTCAGTGCCGAGGACGCCTTCGGACATCTGTGCGCCGGGGCGAGCCTCGTCGAGCTATACACCGGCTTCATCTACGAAGGACCGGCGCTGATTGGCGCGATCAAGCACGACCTGATGCGCTTGATGCAAACGGGTGGATGGCGCTCTATTAGCGAAGTCACGGGCAGCGCGGTGAAGTAAGCGCAGGCTGCGACTATTCGTCGAACGGAGGCTTTATGGCGACGCAGGAATTTCTGGTAGATGCGCGATGGCTGCAGGAGCATCGCGACGACCCGGCAGTGATAATAATCGATGCACGGCCGCCGAAGGATTACTGGGCGGGCCATCTGGCCGGCGCGCGCCATTTCGATCCCTACCCGTTCTCCTTTTACGACACCAGCGACCACGGCCTGCAGGTCTTCCGCAAGCAGTTGGAATGGATCTTCTCGACCCTGGGCGTCAGCGGCAAAGAGACGGTGGTGTTTTACGAAGATGACTCCGGGATGCGGGCGGCGCGCGGCGCCTGGGCGCTGGAGTATATCGGTCATCCGGCGGCGCGGATGCTCGACGGCGGGCTCAAGAGCCTCGGCGGCGAGAAGCTGGTGAGCGAAGCGCCGGCGATCAGGGCCGTCCCGTTGCGCGAGCATGAGCAGCCCGCGATCGTCGCCTCGCTCGCCTATACGCGCGATCGTCTCGGCGCTGCGGGCGTGCAGATTTTCGACGTGCGCACGCCGGAGGAATATTACGGCGAGCACGTCCGCGCCCGGCATGGCGGCGCGATTCCCGGCGCGATCCATCAGGAATGGATCCACTTCAAGAATCCGGCGGGCGCGTTTCAATCGCCGGCCGAATTGCGCGAGCGCTTCACGAAACTTGGACTCGATCCGCAGGCCGAGATAATCACCTATTGCCAGGGCGGCTACCGCGCCGCGCACGCCTACATCGCGCTCAAGCTCGCCGGCTTCACGCGAGTGCGCAACTACCTCGGCTCGTGGGCCGAGTGGGGTAATCACGACGACGTGCCGATCGATCATCCAAAACGCCCGGCCTAGGCGCGCAAGATGGCGTCCGTCGTGCTGCTTACCGGCTTCGAGCCTTTCGGCGGCCAGCGCCAGAACCCGTCGTGGGAGGTGGCGCGGCGGCTGGATCGCAAGACTGTCGAGGGGCTGCAAATCAGGGCCGTGCGGCTGCCGGTTTCGATCACGCCGGCGATTCGCTGCCTGGGCGAAGCGATCGCCGCGCTTGAGCCGCGCGTGGTGCTGGGGCTGGGCCAGGCCGGCGGCCGGCCGATGGTCTCGCTGGAGCGAATCGCGATCAATCTGTTCTCCATGGATGAAGCGGGCGGCGGCGGTCGCGTCGCGCCGGTGATCGCCGGCGGTCCGGACGCCTATTTCTCGCGGCTACCGCTGGATCGGATGCTTTTGGCGCTGCGGCGCGAGGGGATACCGGCGGCGTTGTCGCTGAGCGCGGGCGCCTTCGTCTGCAACGCCGTGATGTACGCGAGTCTGCATGCCTTGCGGCGTCGTCCATCGATCCCCGCCGGGTTCATCCATCTGCCGTACGAGGCGAGCCAGGCCGCGCGCCATCGCAGCGCGCCCAGCATGTCATTGGGCCTGATGGAGCGGGCGGTCGAGCTGGCGATCGGCGCAATCGCGCACGCGCCGAAACGTGGCACGCGCGCGAAATCGGCGAAACGGCGGTAGGTAATAAGGCTAGGCGGAGGCGGCAGTGCGGGCCGGGGGCTGCTGCTGGCGCATCGCGCACAGCAACTGCCGAAGCTTCTCCGGGTTCACCGGCTTCTTGAAAATCGCCCCTTCCAGTCCGCGCATGCGGCTGCGTTTGATGACGTGATCCTTGTCGTAGTAGTAGGCCGTCATCAGCACGCAGGGCAGATTCGGAAACTCTTCCTTGACCCGCAGGTAGAATTCGTAGCCGTCCATCTCGGGCATCACGACGTCGGATAATACCGCGTCGACCCGGACGTTGCGGATTAGCCCCAGCGCAGCGCTCGGGCGAGTGGCGGTATACACCACGCAGCGCTCGGCCCGCAGCAGGTCGGCCAGCGAATTGACCACCGAGACGTCGTCGTCGAGCACCAGCACGGCCATCCCGGTGAGCGGCCATTCGCCCTCGCGCCGCGGCTGCGCCGCGGGCGCCGAGGCGTCGTCGGCGGCTCCGTCGCGGGGGGCGAGGTCGGCCATCCGCTTGCCCTTGAGATAGTCGACCGTGACGTATTTGCCGGTGCGCGCCATCTCGTCGAGGCGGCGGACGATGGCCTGGACCTTCTTTACGCCCAGCCGAATCGATTCCAGCCGCTCGTTTTCGACCACGCGCTCAGTGGCGGTCAGGTGGGATTCGGCCTCGCGCGACAGCAGATCGAGGTTATTGGTGATGCTTTCGAGCGGATTGTTGATCTCGTGGGCGAGGCTGACGGCGATTTCGCCGGCGGTCGCCAGCTGCTCGCGCAGGCGCATCAGCCGGATATCGCGGGCAAAGCCGATCGAGCCGATCTCCTGGCCCTGTTCGTCGTGGATTATCGAGCCCGAGATGGCGACCGGCAGGTCCTCGTTATCCTTGTCGCGAAAGACGGTCTCGAAGTTGGAGATGCGGCCGGGGTCGGCGGACTCGCGCATCGCCTTCATGACGCGGCGGGCCTCCTCGACCGACGGATAGATACGGGTGACCTGCTCGCCGATGATCTCGGCGGGGCCGTAATGCAGACTGCGGCGCGCCCCGTCGTTGTAATAGATAATGACGCCCTGGCGATCGACCGCGACGATAATATCGGGCGAGCTTTCGACCAGCCGCTGTAAGTAATTCTTATCGAGAGACAACATTGAGGTAACCGGAAGATGCTTCCTATGGTGATCGTCTTATGCTCAGCGATGTGAGCTGGCCACGAACGCCTCAGGCGCGATAGGACGAAGTCTGGAATTAATGACTCGTCGAGTTCTGGAAAAAACCCCTCGAACGGTATCAGGCATAAATAAAGACGGTCTTACAGCCCCGTCGGCATCCACCCCGCCAGCACCCACCAACCAGTACAGCACACCCCGACCCGCGACGAAAGTGGCCTTCCTGGCTAAATTCAGCGTCTTATGGCCAGCCATTTGCGTCATCAGGGGGCGACTCCGCGCGACAGCGCGCCCTGCTATCTAGGATCAATCGGGGCGACGGTCAAACCCTTGCCCCCCTTGACAAAAGCGAAGACGCTCCCCCGCGCGGGCGCTAAGCGGGGGCCGCAAGGCTGCCCCGACCGGTGGCAAACAGCGAAACTTCGCCCTCTATGGTCCGAAATCGCGAATCTTATGGCCAGTCAGTTGCTAGATGCGACCCTTGAACCTAGAATTGGCCAAGGAGATTTTGCTAATGGCCGAGCCGCTCACTTTCGAAGCGCTGGCGAGCCGCCAGTATGTGCTCTCGAGCGCAGAAAACTTCGTGCTGTATGTGCTGCTCGAGGCTGTCGCCCAGGGCGCGGCTGACGGTCATGGCAGCGGCAGGCTGCCGCTCAACCTGGGCGTGGTGCTCGACCGCTCGGGCTCGATGTACGACGAGCGGCGGCTTGAATTCGTTATCGAAGCGGTCAAGTTTCTGGTCGATAATCTGACCGCCGACGACAAGGTTTCGATCGTCGCCTTCGCCGACAAGGCGCAGCTTATCGCCTCGCCCGAGACGGTGCGCGACAAGGCGGCCGCCAAGCGCGCGATCGACGATATCGATCTGCTGGAGATTGGCGGCGGTACCCAGATGGCGCTGGGGATGCGGATGGCGATCGATGAGGTCAAGAAGAATCTCACTGCCGACCGTCTGAATCGCGTCCTGGTGCTGACCGACGGACAGACCTACGAGGAGACCGCCTGTATCGATCTGGCCAATCAGAACCGTGAGCAGATGTCGTTCTCGGCGATGGGCGTGGGGGTCGAATTCAACGAAAAGCTGCTGATGCGGATGTCTCAGGATTCGCACGGCAAGTATCACTTCATCGGCGATGCTTCGGCAATTCCGGGAATTTTCGAGGACGAATTGCAGGGGCTGCGCGCGGTCACGGTGCGCAACGGGCGTATCGACGTGTCGCTGTCGCAGGGCGTCCAGATTCGCGAGGCGTTCCGCGCCAGCCCGGAGATTTACGCGCTCGGCACACCGCTGGTCGGCGACGACCGCAAGATCAGCTACGAGGTCGGCGATCTCGAGGCCGGCGTGCCCGGCTCGGTGCTGCTGACCCTGGTCCTGCCGCCCCGCCGGCCGGGCCCGGTGCGAATCGGCCAGGCCACCTTTCATTACGAGGTCCCGGGGGTCGGCGAGCGCAGTATCGATACCGAAGTTACCGTCGAATATACGCTCGATCGTACGCTTACCAGCCGGGTCAATGGGCGAGTGATGAACCTGGTCGATCAGGTCTCGATCGCCAAGCTGCAGTCGCGGGCTGAAGAGGAACTCAAGGCGGGCAACGTCGACCGCGCCACCCGTCTGCTGAGCAACGCGATCCAGGGCACCCAGCGGCTCGGCAACGTCAAGGCGACCCAGGCGCTGGCCGGCCTGATGGACCAGGTCAAGAAGACCCAGACGCTGCAGACCAAGGCGGCCAAGACCACCCTTCTGCAGGCCCAGGCGGTCGTGCGCAAGACCCAGATGCTCGACCCCGAGGCGCTCAAGGAATTCAACAAACCGGATTAACGATTAGGCTTGCGGACGGGCGGAGATTTCGGGAAAGTCACCGCGAAGGGGCTTACAAGATATGGTCAAGTGCAGCGAATGCGGCTACGAAAATATTGACGGACTCGATTACTGCGACGGATGCGGGGCGAAGCTCGCCGCCGCAGCTCCGGCGGCGGCTCCCAACGGCGGAGCTGCGCCAGCCGCGCCCGAGGCCCCGGCCGAAACGCCCGCCGCAGCTCCGGACGTGGCCGAAACGGAAGCCGATGCCGCGCCTGCCGCTTCCAAAGCGCCGACCGGCGACATCACGCCGCCTGCCGCCCCTGCTCCGGCGGCTGCGCCCGAGGGCGCAGTGGCGGCCTTCAAGGCCAAGTTCCAGATCGTTCGCGGCGGACGCAAAGGCCAGGAGTTTCAGCTCGAGGATGGCAATAATCTGATTGGCCGCTGGGACCCTGAGACTGGCGCCTTCCCCGAGGTCGACCTCGACCAGGACGATCCCGAGGCCAAGGTCTCGCGCAAGCATGCGCTGCTCCGTATCGAGAGCGGCAAGATCACGGTCGAGGATATCGGCAGCCTTAACGGGACCTATGTTAATCGCCAGCCGCGCTTGCAGCCGGGCACCCCGGTCGAGCTCAAGGCGGGCGATGAGATAATTATCGGCAAGACCTTTCTGAAGCTCGTCATCGATCCGATTTCCTAGGAGATTTACCGGACCCGGGCAGCCCCGCACTGTTCCGCAGCAAGCGCGGCCGGGCTCCGGTAAAATCAGTAGTAATGCAACCGGGTGAGTCGCTTCCCACCGGTCATCTGCTCGACAGCCGTTACCGAATCAACAAGGTAATCGGTGCGGGCGGGATGGGCCGGGTTTACCTTGGCAACGACACCCGCCTTTCGAGCCGGCCGGTCGCAGTCAAGGAGATGGTGGTCGGCGACGCCGCGCACGAAAAAAAGGCCCTGGAGGATTTCACGCGCGAGGCGCGGGTGCTCGCGATGCTGACCCATCCGGGCATCCCCAACATCATCGATTTTTTCACCGAGGGCGCTCGTCACTACCTGGTGATGGAGTTCGTCGCCGGCGGCGACCTGCAGCATCTGCTCGACCAGTTCGGACCGGGTGGCCGCATGCCGGAGGCGGCGGTGCTGAAATGGTCGCGCCAGATTCTCGACGTCCTGGTATTCCTCCATTCCCAGAGCCCGCCGATCGTTTATCGCGATTTGAAGCCCGGCAACATCATGGTCGACAAGGACGGGCGCGCGATGCTGGTCGACTTCGGGATCGCGCGCTTTCTGCCGCCGGGCGGGCGCGGCACGCAGATCGGCTCGGTCGGTTACGCGCCGCCCGAGCAATACATGGGCAAGACCGAACCCCGCTCCGACCTCTATTCGCTGGCCGCCACGATGCATCATCTACTGACCGGCCGCGACCCGCAGCTCGCACCGCCCTTCACCTTCCCATCGGTCCGTGAGCTGGTGCCCGAGGTTTCGGTCCAAACTGAGCAGGTCGTGATGCAGGCGCTCGACCAGGACGTGGCCAAGCGCCCGGCCTCGGCGCAAGCGATGAAGGCCGCGTTGCCGGAGCCGAGTTCCGATCCGCAAAGCTCCGCGCTGGTGGCCCCGAGCGGCTCCCGTTCGTTCGCCAAGCCGGAATCGACCGTCGCGACTATCGTGCTGCCCGGCAGCGCTGCGCAGAGCCCGCCGTCCGTCGCGAGCCGGCCCGCTGCGTCGGGCGCCTCGATGATGAAGACCGTGGTTTTGCCGGCCGGGTCGCCCGCGCCGGCCGCGCCGCCGGTGCGTCCGGCCTCGCGGCTAAAAAGCGTAGTCAATGCGCTGGCGCAGGCGCCGTCCCAAATCGGTCTCGGCAGGCCCGCGCCGCCACCCAAATCTTCGTCGTCCTCGTCGACCGCCAAGACCCAGGATTTGAAGCTCAGATCGGCAAACCCCGCAGCCTCGGTAGCGCAATCGGCTCCGCCTCGATCGATGGCGCCGCCGTCGCGCCCGGCCGCGCGGGCCTCGTCGGTTGCGGGAGGATCTGCCGCCTCGGCCGCCGCGTCGCGGTCCAACGGCGCGGTCCATGCGGCGCCGTCGGGACCGGTGCCCAAGCTGGTCGCGCGGGCGCAAAAGGCCCAGTTCGAGCTGGCGGGCGGGCGCATGGTAATCGGGCGCTCGGTCGGCGCCGACGACCCTCCCGATATCGACCTGGCGACGCTCAAGGCCGGCAACGGCCGGGTCTCGCGCCGTCATGCCGAGGTAATCCGCAAGGGGAGCGACTACTTTATCCGCGATCTCGGCAGTCTCAACGGCACCTATATCGCCGGGCGCGGCCGGCTGGGACGCGACCAGCTCTACAAGCTCAAGGATCGCGACGAAGTTGTGCTTGGCGAAGCACGGCTGCAGTTCAGGGAGAGCTGATGCCTATGCTGACGTGCCCACAATGCGGTCAGGCGGCTGCGGAGGGGACCCGGTTCTGCGAGCGCTGCGGACAGGGATTGATTGCGTCTACGCCGCAATCCGACGCGCCCGCGCTGGTCCCGCTGAAACTCGGAGCGACCCTCAAAGGCGGGTTCGAGATTATCGAACTGCTGAGCCAGACTTCGCTCGAGAATCGCTATCGGATCGTGCGCGAGCAGGCTGGCGCGAAGGTCACCTGCCAGCTTCGCGAGCGCACTGGTCCCGAGCCGGATCGCGCCGCGGCGCTAGCGGCTGAACCCACACTCGTCGCGGCTGGCAACGGCGGACCGTCGGCGCCGCCGCCGGAGAACGTGACGGTCGATGAAGACCCGGCCGGTCCGCGGGCCAAGACCGCGGAGTTGAAGCCGGTTGCCGCCGCCGACCCGGGAATCCAGACCATCGAACAATCGGCCCCCGCGCTCGCGGACGGCGAAGCTGCCGCGCCGGTGTTGCTGCTCACCGATGCGGAAGCCCTGGGAGCTGAAACCACCGTGGCGCAGCCTGCCCCGCCCCCGACCGAGCCGGAAACCGCCACTATCGGCGAAGATTTGGGCGAGGTCTTCGGCCGGGTGCTGGCGCTCTCGACCACGCTCAAACATGCGGCGTTCCAACGGGCGCTGGAAGGATTTTCCGCCGCTGGGCGGGTCTACCTGGTCTATCCGGACGAGCCGTTCAGGCCGCTGGCCGAGCGTGCGGGCGGTATCAGGATGAGCGAGTCGGAGGCGATCAACGTCGCTATCCAGCTCTGCCAGGCGGTCGGCTTTCTGCATCGCAAGGCGCTGCGCCTCAACGATATCTGCCCCTCGTCGGTCGGCTACGGCGCCGATGGCCGGCTCAAGGTTACCGGCCTGGAGAGCGTCAGCAATGACAACGAGCTGCAGGCCGAGCCGATCTTCAACGACGGCTACACGGCGCCCGAAATCTACCGCGCCCGAAAGGTCGACAAACGTGCCGACCTGTTCTCGATCGGCGCCCTGCTCTATAGCTGTCTGACCGGTGAGCGGCTGGAGTCCGAGAGCTGGCGCGAGGAGGCCGGCGCGGTCGGGTTCTATCCGCCCCACGTCGTCACGCCCGGCCTGGAGCAGGTGGTGCGCCGGGCGCTGGTCTTCAGCCCCGAGGGGCGATGGCCGAACGTCGACGCGATGAAGGCCGAGCTGGTGAAGCTGGCCTCGGTGATCCGGTTGCGCGCCGCCGCCCTGACCGACGTCGGCATGGTGCGCGAGCTGAACGAAGACATCGTGATGACGGTCGAGTACTATCGCGATTCGCAGGTCGAGCCGGCCGAGCGCTATCTGTACGTGGTCTGCGACGGGATGGGCGGCGCGGAGGCGGGTGAAATCGCCGCTGCAATTGCCGTAACCACGATCCGGAATTACATTGATACCAGTATCGATTCGGCGGCGGGCGCGGAGCCCGGCCCGATGCTGCGGATGGCGCTCGAAGAGGCGAATTCAAAGATTATCGAGTATCAGGGGACGCATCCGGAGGCGCGCGGGATGGGATCGACCGCCGTCGGGCTGCTGATCGTACCGCCCCGGGCCGCGGTGGCATGGGTCGGCGACAGCCGCGCCTATATCCTCGACAACGGCGAGTTGCGCCAGCTCACGAAAGACCATTCGCTGGTCCAGCGGCTGGTCGAAATCGGCCAGATTAGCGCCGAAGAAGCGCGCCATCATGAGCATAAGAACGTGATCACCCGATCGCTCGGGGCGCGGGCCAGCGGGCCGGCCGGCGCCGAGGCGATGGAGCTGCGCTTGAAGCGCGGCGATCGCCTGATGCTGTGCAGCGACGGGCTGGGGGCGCATGTCGATGATGCGCAAATTGGCGAGGTCCTGCGCCGCAATGCCGAGCCGCTGGCGGCCACGCGCGAACTGGTGGTGGCGGCCAACGCCGGCGGAGGAACGGATAACGTCTCGGTGATTGTTGTCTTTGCGGATTGATTAATGGCTGGTCCGCCGACATCCGACCCCATCGCGACTGGACCGCTCGAAGCGGGCACCGTCCTCCAGAATCGCTACCAGATCGAGCGCCTGGTCGGCGGCGGCGGCATGGGGATGGTTTACCTGGCGCGCGATCAGCGGCTCGCCAACCGCCCCTGCGCGATCAAGGAGATGGTCGATCACTTCATCGACCCCCAGCAGCGCATCGAAGCCAATGAATATTTCGCGCGCGAGGCCGACACGCTCGCGCAACTGAAGCACGTCGCAATTCCCGCGATCACCGACCGCTTCGACCATCGCAACCGCCATTACCTGGTGATGGAGTATATCGAGGGGCGCAACCTCGAGGAGGAGATCGCCGCCAGCGGCGGCGGCCCGCTCTCCGAGGGGCTGGTGATCGACATCGGCCGCCAGCTGTGCGACGTGCTGGGCTACCTGCACGGCCTGACCCCGCCCATCATCTACCGCGACATGAAGCCCTCCAACGTGATGCTGACGCCGCGCGGCCGCGTGGTGCTGGTCGACTTCGGCATCGCGCGCCTGTTCCGGGCCGCGCGCAAGGGCACCATGATCGGCACGCTCGGCTTCGCGCCGCCCGAGCAATACCAGGGGGCGGTCGATCCGCGCAGCGATATCTATTCGCTCGGCGCCACGCTGCATTATGTCCTGACCGGTCGCGACCCCGAGAAGTTTCCGCCCTTCAGCTTCCCGCCGGTGCGCAATTTGCGGCCCGACGTTTCGAGCAACCTGGCCGGCGCGCTCGATCGCGCACTCGCCTACGAGGTCGACGGCCGCCCGCAATCGATCCAGGAATTCCGCGACATGATGCTCTACGGGCACGGCCTGACGGCGGGCGGCCAGGACGTCAGCGGCCGCAGCGGCACCGACGACCTGGTGCTGCCCCCTGAGCATTCCTACACCGGCGCGATTCCGCACCGGCGGCGAAACCCGGTGCGGCGCGCGATCGGAATCACGGCGGTGGTGCTGATCCTGGGCGGCGGGGCGTTCGGCGCGACCTATCTCTATTCCAACCCCGCGCTGCAACAGCAGCTGGGCGTCCAGGGTTACATCAACAGCCTGCCGTGGAAACATCAGCAGTTGATCGCTGAGGCCCGCAGCCATCCGTTGGATTTCCAGCGCATGACGCTGACGCTTTCGACCCGTGACGGCACGCCGCTTTCAAAGCCGCAGGCAAGTTTCACCGATAACGAGCTCAACGAGGCGCGCTACCTGCAGTGGAATGCGTCGTTCACCAACCGGCTCGCCGGCCTGGCGGGTATCAACGACAAGATCGACGCGCGCTTCTTCGATCCCGCGGGTCATCGAATCGCGATGAGCACGGTCAGCCGGTTTGTCGGGCCGGCCGACAAGGCGGTCGATTTCAGCGGCGTCGCGCTGATGCCGGATTTCAGCAGCATGCCGCCCGGCAATTACAAGGTCGCGCTGTTCTCTAACGACCAGCTGCTGGCCGAACAGCGCTTTGCAGTCACCCAGGATCTGGCGGCGCGCACCAAGGCTGCGGCTGCGGCCACCGCGGCCGCAGCGGAGGTGCGCACGGAGGCGGCCAAGCGTACCGCAGACGAGAAACGGCTCGCGATGCTCGCGGAGCGCAAGCGCCGCCCGCTCGACCTGGTCACCATAAAGTTCGTCAACACCACCAAGAGCGGCACCGAGCTGTCGCGCCCCAGTACCAGCTTCAAAGTATCGAAGGTGTTGTTCGTCGGCTGGCAGATTTCATTCAGCAACCGGCTGTTCGGGCTGGAAGCCAACGAGTACCGGGTCGACGCCGCTTACATCGCCCCCAGCGGCGGTACGCTCGGCAGCGTCGACGACATCCAGGTGGTGCCGCGGACCAAGCGCTCGGTAACCTTCAGCGGGCGGGTCGGCAACTCGGCCGGCGGCGCCTTCCTGCCCGGCGTCTACACGGTCAATTTCTATCTGAATGGACAGTACTTCGCGCAGCGGAAATTCAGGGTGGTCGAGGATGGCCCGCCGCCGACCGCCGGCTACAGCACCAGCAGCGCTTCCTCGGGTGTGAGCGGCGGTGCGATGGGCGGCAGCTTCCCGCCGCTCGACAGTCCGCTGCTGGCGCGCGGCCGGATCAACGGTATCGGCGGGCACGACAACGTGGCGATGGAGCTGCGGCTGCGTCCGCAACCCAATGGCTTTCTGCACGGCGAACTGGTGATCAATCAGCCCGGCTACGGCCCCACCTCGATCGAGGGTTTCGTGCGCGGTAATCGCCTGCAGTTCCAGGTTCCGTACGGCACCGAGACCTACTACTTCCAGGGAACGCGCGCCAGCGATCATCTGAGCGGCACCTTCGAGTCGACGCCATCGGGTTCGCGCGGCACCTGGAGTACGGTCGCCAACTGACAGCGCCCCGCCGATCGGTTTCCGCAGGGTTAAGCGCGGCGCTTGAATGAGAGCGGCGCAAGCTGCAATGCTGGGTTCCGGACCCGCGAATAATGGCAATCAGCGTCTCGCGCGAAAAGCTCATGTTCTATGCCGTCGCCGGCGGGCTCGGCGGCTTTGGCGCGTGGGGGGCGGCGGAACCGTTCCTCGGCATCCGCAGCGTCTACGGTCGCGACATCCTGCTCGGCGCTTTGATCGGGCTGTTCATTGCGGTCTTCCTGGCTTCGATCGAGGCGCTCAGCGTCGATCAGTGGCGCCAGGCGCTGCGCGGCACCAGCGGTGGCGCGATCTTCGGCATCATCGGCGGCGCCGCGGGCCTGCTGGTCGGCGAATATGCGTTCGACGTGGTGGGCGGACTCCTCGGGCGTATCGTCGGCTGGACCCTGCTCGGACTGGTGGTCGGGCTGGGCGCCGGATGGGCGACGCGCTCCAACGCGCGGCGGCGCAACGGCGCCATCGGCGGCGTGATCGGCGGCGCGCTGGGCGGTTTCGCCTACCAGATCCTGACCGCTATCTTCCCGCAGGCGTTCGGCCGGGCGATCGCGATTATCGTCCTCGGGCTGCTGATCGGCTTCTTCATCGGACTGGTCGGCGAACTGCTCAAGCGCGGCTGGCTGATGGTGGTCCGCAGTCAGAGCCGCAACGCGCGCGAGGGGCGCGAGTATCCGCTGATCAAGCCGGTGACGACCATCGGCCGCGCCGAGGAAAGCGACGTCGGCCTGTTCGGCGATCGCGCCGTGATGCCGCAGCATGCGCTGGTGCGGCGCGAGGGGCGCAACTTCGTGGTCAGCGCTGCCGCCGGCGGCCAGGTGTTGATCAATCGCCAGCCGCTGGCCGGGCGCCAGGTGCTCAAGAACGGTGATCGGGTCGAGGTCGGAGGAACCTTGTTCCTGTTTCGGGACCGGGCGCAGGCCACCAGCAGTTAGGGGGAGAACTCCGGTGCGGCAAGCGGGGCGAGGATGGCGCGCGATTACGATTCTGGTGGCGGCCTTGTTCTGGCTCACAGGCTGCGCGTCCAGCACCTATCGGTCAGGCGCTGCAGAGCCCACGGTCCAGAAGGTCGAGTACTATCCGTACCAGGTCAAGGGTTATCAGAACAGTTATGCGAAGCGGCGGATCCTGATCCTGATGCCGATCGACGCCCATCAGCCTGCGATCGGCGGTGCGGGAATCGCCGCGCCGCCTGCCCCGGGCGATGTCGCCATCGGCGTGAGCGAGGATCCGAGCGGCCGTCCGACCCAGGAACTCTACAGTGCGCCGCTCGCCCCGATCGTGCAGAATGCCATCGCGCAGTCGGCCACCGAAGCGGGCCTGATCGCCAGCACCGCGCCGGGCAGCATCTACGCCCCGACCAAGGACCTGAACGACGATTACGTGCTGGTGAGCCGGATCGTCAAATGCTGGGTGGATAAGCGGCCCGGACCCGGCGGCGAGGCCGGACCGGCCTGGTTCAGCGCCGCGGAGTTCGCCCTCGAGGTGACGATTTACAAGCCGCCGTTCACGGTGCCGTTCTGGCAGGGCCGGAGCGGTTCCAATTACGACGATCCGCCGATGGACAGCAACGCCATCAGCCCCGAGGATGAGACCGCGATCTACGATCAGCCGGTCCAGGTGCTATCGGTCGCCATGACCCGGGCAGTGGCCGGAATTTTTAACCGCACCGAGTTGTATGCGCTGGTGAATGATGACCGGATGCCGGCGCGCCGCTGATCTGTCACCTTAATCCGAATCGCCCGGCCGCGCTCGAGGCGGCGGGCGTCAAACCGCCCGGTCCTGAAAGGTAGACGATGCATGGCTGACCGCACGCGAGCAACCGCCGAAACCCACCCGTCGCGGGGACGACCGCAGATGCCGCCCTGCGTGCTGGTGATCTTCGGCGGCGCCGGCGACCTGAGCCATCGCAAGCTGCTCCCGGCGCTCTACAATCTGGCGCTCGATGGTGAATTGCCGGAACACGCCGCGGTGGTGGCCTTTTCGATGGAGGATTTGACCGACGATTCGTATCGCCAGTTCGCGCGTACCGGGATCGAGCAGTTCTCGCGCCGTCCGCTCGACGAGCAGCACTGGAACAGCTTCGCCCCGCTGCTCCATTACGTGCGCGGCAATTTCACCGAGGCGGCAACCTTCCAGGCCCTGCGCGCCCGGCTCGAAGAGCTCGACGGTAAGTTCGGCACCGAGGGTAATCGCGTCTTCTACTTTGCGATTCCGCCGGCCTTTATCGACGATTGCCTGGGCGCGCTCAGGGGCGTCGGCATGATCAAGCCGGCCGAGACCGCGCCGTTTACGCGGGTGGTGGTGGAAAAACCGATCGGTCACGACCTGGCCAGCGCGCGCGAGATCAACGGGCGGCTGGCGCGCTACCTGGACGAAAGCCAGATTTTCCGGATCGATCACTATCTGGGCAAGGAGACGGTCGAGAACCTGTTGGTGCTGCGTTTCGCCAACGCGGTGTTCGAGCCGCTATGGTCGGCACACTTTATCGATCACGTGCAGATCACGGTGGCCGAAGAGGAGGGCGTCGGCACGCGCGCCGCCTACTACGATCACGCCGGCGCGCTGCGCGACATGGTGCAGAGCCATCTGCTGCAGGTGCTGTGCATGATCGCGATGGAAGCGCCCCGGACCACCGCCGCGGACGCGATCCGCGACGCGAAACTCGACGTCCTGCGCTCGCTCAAACCGCTCGAGGCCGACGAGATCAGCCGCTTCGTGGTGCGCGGACAATACGGTGAAGGGCTGATCGCGAGCGAGAAAGTCGGGGCCTACCGGCGCGAAGAGCATATCGCGCCCGAATCGACCACCGAGACCTTCGTCGCGCTGCGCTGCTTTATCGAGAACTGGCGCTGGGCCGGGGTGCCGTTTTACCTGCGCACCGGCAAGCGGATGCCCACGCGCGCCAGCGAGATCTCGATCTACTTCAAGTCGGTGCCGCGCATCCTGTTCAACACCCCGCCGCACCCGCCGCTGGAGACCAACGTGCTGGTGCTGCGCATCCAACCCGACGAGGGGCTCGCGCTGAACATCATCTCGAAGCTGCCCGGCGCCGAAGTGCGGCTCGCGCCGGTCAAGGTCAACTTCCATTACGCGACCGCCTCGCCCGAAGCCTACGAGACCCTGCTGCGCGACGTGATAACCGGGGATCAGACGCTGTTCATGCGTCGCGACACGGTCGAGGCCGCCTGGCAGTTCGTACAGAATATTCTCGATGCGTGGGCCGAGGCGCCCAGCGAACCGCCGATCTACGCGGCCGGTTCATGGGGGCCCATCGAGTCGGCCCTGATGATCGCGGCCGACGGGCGCGCGTGGCGCACCCCGTGACGAGGGGCTGAGATGGCCGACAGAGTGATCCTGGCCGGCGATGTCGGCGGCACCAAGACTCATCTCGCGCTCTGGCGCGCCGCGCCGGGCGGGCTCCAGCGCCTGACGGACAAACTCTACCGCACCGCCGCGTTTGCGAGCCTCGAGGCGCTGTGCGCGGATTTTCTCGGCGGCGGCAAGCCGCCCGACGCGCTCTGTTTCGGCGTACCCGGCCCGGTGATCGAGGGGCGCAGCCACGCCACCAACCTCGCCTGGACCGTCGAGCAGCGAACGCTGGCGGCGAGCTTCGGCGGCGCGCCGGTCAGACTGATGAACGATCTCGAAGCGACCGCCTACGCCCTGCCGCATCTCGGCGCGCAGGAGACCACCGTGTTGCAGGCCGGCACGCCGGTCGACGGCGCCAATATCGTGGTGGCGGCGGCGGGCACCGGACTTGGCGAAGCGGCGCTGATCGCCGATCGCGGCCGCTATGTTGCGATCGCGACCGAAGGCGGCCATTGCGATTTTGCCCCGCGCGACGATCAACAGATCGAACTGATGAAGTTCCTGGTCGCCGAGTTCGGCCACGCCAGCTACGAGCGCGTGCTGTCGGGTCCCGGCCTGGTGAACATCTATCGGTTTCTGAAGACCAGCAGCCCGGGCGCCGAGCCCGACTGGCTCAGAGCGGAGTTCGAAAGCACGGATCCGGCGGCCGTGGTGAGCCGGGCGGCGCTCGATCAGCGCGATGCGCGATGCGTTCGTGCGCTCGAGCTGTTCGTCGCCATCTATGCCGCCGAGGCGGCGAACCTGGCGCTCAAGATGCTGGCGCTGGGCGGCGTCTACCTGGGCGGCGGTATCGCGCCGAAAATCCTGCCGATGCTCCAGCGGCCCGGCTTCGTGCAGGCCTTCAACGACAAGGGCCGGCTCGGCAAGGTGCTGCGCCGCGTCGAGGTGCGGGTGGTGATGAACCAGGAGGCGGGATTGCTGGGCGCGGCCCACTGCGCGCTCGAATTGCTCGATCAATGAATGGCGATTTCGATTCACAGATAAGACGAGGAAATTATGACCAAGCGAGTACGTGAAATTCTGAGTTGGTACGAATCCGCGAATCCGGGCGTGCGGGCGAACCTCGCGCGGATGCTCAATCATGGCCGGCTGGCCGGGACCGGGCGGATGGTGATTCTGCCGGTCGACCAGGGCTTCGAGCACGGTCCGGCGCGCAGCTTCGCCGTCAATCCGCCGGCCTACAGCCCGCTCTATCATTTTCAGCTCGCCATCGACGCCGGGCTCAACGCCTACGCGGCTCCGCTCGGCTTTATCGAGGCCGGCGCGGCCGACTTCGCCGGTGAGATTCCGCTGATCCTGAAGCTCAATAATCACGACCTGCTGGCCGAGGAAAGCGACCCGGCGCCGGCCGTGACCGGGAGCGTCAAGGACGCCTTGCGGCTCGGCTGCGCGGCAGTCGGCTTCACGATCTATCCGGGCTCGCTCAAGGCCAGTCTGATGTATCAGCAGTTGCGCGAGATCGGCGAGGAGGCGCAGGCCCACGGCCTGGCGGTGGTGGTGTGGTCTTATCCACGCGGCTCGGGAATCAGCAAGGAGGGCGAAACGGCGCTGGATATTGTCGCCTACGGCGCGCAAATCGCCGCGCAACTCGGCGCCAACGTCATCAAGGTGAAGCTCCCGAGCAGCCATCTCGAGCTGGCCGCCGCCAAGAAGGTTTACGAGGAGACGCGCGTGCCGCTCGAGCCGCTCGCGGCGCGGGTCCGCCACGTAGTGCAAAGCGCTTTCGACGGCCGCCGCATCGTGATCTTCTCGGGCGGCGCGCGCGAGGATGACAAGGCGCTGCTCGAGCAGGTCCAGGCGATTCACGATGGCGGCGGTTTCGGTTCGATCATCGGCCGCAACTCGTTCCAGCGCCCGCGCCAGGCCGCGATCGACCTGCTCAGTACCATCATCGGCATCTACGCCCGCTAATCCCGGCCGGTCGCGGTTCGGAGCACGAGGAGGACCATGAAGTACAGCGAGTACCAGTTCCTCAAGTTTGAGCGGCACGACCCCGCTATCATGCTGATCACGATCAACCGGCCCGAGGCGCTCAATGCCACCAACAGCCGCCTGCACTGGGAGCTGAGCCAGGTCTGGAAGGATATCGGCGACGACGATGAAACCAACGTCGCGATTATCACCGGGGCCGGCAAAGCGTTCTCGGTCGGCGGCGACTTCGAGATGATCGACAAGCTGCTCGGCCATCACGACCAGATCGTGCGGGTGTGGCGCGAAGCCGGCGATATCGTCTACAACATGATCAATCTCGACAAGCCGATCATCTCGGCGATCAACGGCGTGGCGGTCGGCGCCGGACTCGCGGTCGCGTTGCTGGCCGATATCAGTATCGCTGCGGACACCATGCGTATCACCGACGGTCATCTCCGCCTCGGCGTCGCGGCGGGCGACCATTCGGTGATCATCTGGCCGCTGCTGTGCGGGATGGCGCGGGCCAAGTACTACCTGCTGACCGCCGACTTTATCGACGCCAGGGAAGCCGAGCGGATTGGCCTGGTGAGCCTGTGCGTGCCGGCCGCGGAGTTGATGGACCGCGCTTTCACGGTGGCGCGCAAGCTCGGCGCCGGCCCGCAGCACGCACAGCGCTTTACCAAGCGCAGTCTCAACCAGTGGCTGCGGATGGCGGGGCCGGCCTTCGACGCCTCGTTGGCGCTCGAGATGATCGGATTTTTCGGCGACGACGTGGCGGCCGGCATGGAAGCCGTCAAGAGCAAGCGCCCGCCCGCTTTTCCGAGCAGTCGCACGCGTTAGCCGGGCTCGATGACGCCGTGCCTTGGTGCTCTGCGGCCGGCCGGTTTATGCTAAGAAACTGTGGCTTGGGCCTGGTCCCTGAAATCGAAGGAGGATTGTGACATGGGTCGGAAGGAACGCTGGTGGTACCTGCCGGTGATCGTGGTTGCGGCGATGCTCGGCGGGGCCGTATCCAATCTGCTGCTCAACTCCAGCTTCGCATTCGGCGCGGTAAAGCACCATCATGCCGCGCTCAAGCGAATCAGCGCCGAAACCGTGACCGCCCACGAATTCGTGATGGTGGATGCTGCGGGCAAGAAGCGCGCGGCGATTCATATGATGGAAAACGCCGGTCCGGCGGTCGATCTATTTGATCAGAGCGGCATCATGCGGGCCTCGCTCGCGGTCACGCCGCGCGAAGTGGCGCGGATACGACTCTACAATCAGGCCGGGGTTCCGCAGGCGGCCCTCGGCGTGACGGGGGACGATCGGCCGGGCTTGGTGCTGATGGACAAGAAGCGCGCCTTGCGCGCCACGGTCGAGGTCAGCCAGGCGGGCGCGCCCAGTCTCCGCTTGTACGGCGAGAAGAGCGCCGTGGCCGGCATCGATGTCACCCCCGACGGTCTGCCGGGTTTTGTGCTGCTGAACCCAGAGGGCAAGACCATGGCGGCGTTGTCGGTCAACAACGACGGCAAGTCGGCGCTGACGCTGTATGACTCGTCCGGCCAGGTGGTCGGAGGATTGCCCTGAAGCTCGATTCAAACCCGTGCTTGATGCGCCTTTGCGCGGCGGGCCTTTTTTGGCATACTCGGCGCTTTGAAAGTGCATCCTTTGTGACAGGGGGCTTCACGATGAAGAAGCTGGCAACGATTGGTGCGTGCCTGGCGATCAGTTCCGTGATGGCGCTCGGAGTGGCGTTCTCGCCGAGCGCTTATGCCATGCGCGGCGTAAGGGTCGACTGCTCGAAGGTGATGAAGGATCTCAATGGGGGCAAGAAGCCCAAGGAAGTCGCCGCGGGCATGAAGATCTCGATCTCGAGCGTCTACAAATGCCGGCGGCGCGCTCGCCAGGCTGCCGGCGCTGGCACGGCCCACGCGATGAACGCGCATCCGATGGCCGCTGCCTCGCCCGCCGCGGCGAAGCATTGATTCAGTTGCTCCGGTAGTACGTTTTCGATCGGTTCATCCTGAACGCTCGTGACCTCCGGGAGAGGCTCACGAGCGCCCGGGATTTCCGTCGAAGTTACAGAATCAACCGCTATGGCCTGCGAACTTTGCGAGCTTCGCGAATACACGCAGCATTATTGCCGCTTCGTGCATCCGTTTCGGTTCGCGATCCTGGACTGCGATTCGTGCGACACGCCGATGGCCGTGCTGGGCGAGCATCGCGCCACGGCGACCGATGTGGAACGCGCCTTCATGATCGAAGCACTGTCGTTAGTGGCCCGTTCCCGTTACGGGGAGCGAGCTTTTGTCATCGATGGCGTGATGCGCCAGATTCCCGACCACTGCCATATACACGCCCGTCCCATCCCGGCCTGGGCCAGGTAGGGGGGCTACGTCGCAGCTGGCACCTTGACCGCACGCGTTGGCTTTTCACATCTAATGTTCTGACCCGTGACTTGAAATCTTTTATTGTCACGTCTATTTGGTAAACAACCCGTCTTATGGTATATGCGCGGGCACTGCCTGCGTGCAGTAGGGTTGGCCCTTCGGGAGGGGGCCTGCCTGTTTTTAGTCAGGAGGTTTCGGGGGAGAATGGCTAACGGTACAGTCAAGTGGTTCAGCCCCAAGAAGGGGTACGGCTTCATCACGATGGAGGACGGACAAGAGGTGTTCGTCCACTATACTGCCATCGACGGAAACGGCTTCCGGTCGCTCGAGCAGGGAGAAACCGTCAGATTCGAGGTTGCTCAAGGGCCGAAGGGGCTGCAGGCATCCAATGTGATGCGCGCGCAGGCCTAGCGCCGCGTAATCTCACGCGATCCTGAGGGCCGCGAGGCTTGGATCTCGCCCTCACGGGCGGGCGGCGTCTGTCGCGTGCTGGTTTCCGGCACGCGGCAGGCTCGCCTCAGGGCAGCATCCTTTCGAGTCTCTTCAGTGACGGCCCGAGATGCTGCCGATCTTGAAGTGCGTCCCGGAACGGATCGCGCCCAAGATGTTCCATCCGCTTCGGTATCGTCTTGATATTGAACTTGCGGGGCTCGAGCTTCGCTGTGAGCTCATCCCATTGCAGCGGCGCCGAGACCAGCGCGCCCGGCCATGGCCGAACCGCGAACGGCGCGGCGATGGTCTTGCCGCGTCCGAGCTGCAGATAATCGATATAGGCGCGCCCCTGGCGTGAGCCCGGGCGGGCAAGCGTGGCGTGCTCGGGAATGCGCTTTACCACCGCGCGCGCGACCAGCTCCGCGAACTGCCGCGCATGCTCATAGGTGTAATCCGACGCGAGCCCAACCAGCACGTGGATGCCCATCTGCCCCGAGGTCTTGACGCACGGCCGCAACCCGATTTCGTCCAACACCGCGCGGACCTCGCGCGCGACCCGGATCGCCTTGGCGGTGGTAGATTCTTTGCTGTCGATATCGAACAAGAGCCAGTCGGGATGCTCGAGATGGGGCACGCGCGACGACCAGATGTGAATCGGGATAACGCCCAGGTTCGCCATGTAGGCGATCGCCTCGGCGCTCTCCAGGATGAAGTATGAGATCCAGCGATGGGTATCGCGCGAGTAGATTTTTTCCCGCCGTATCCAGGCCGGCGCGAAGGCCGGTGCGTCCTTCTGGAAAAAGCTCTTGCCCTCGATGCCGTCGGGGTAGCGGGTCAGAACCACCGGGCGGTCCTTCAGGTAGGGCAGCATCCAGGGCGCGATCGTGAGGTAGTAATCGACCAGGTCGGCCTTGGTATAGCCCTCTGCGGGCCAGAAAATCTTTTGCGGATGGGTGATCTGAAAGGTCCTTTGAGTTTGACGCGCTGGCGCGGCCGGCTTTGCGCGCGCGCGCGGCTTCGACTTGTTGGCTGGCGGATCCGCCGATGGCGCGGGTTCATCGCCGGAGTAATCCAGGCGGCATTGCCCGGGGTCGGCATCGTCGACGAGGCGCAGGAATGCCGGATGGCGCAGCACGCCGCCGCCGGTCCATTCGCTGTAGCGGACCTCGCACACCAGCTCCGGACGACAGAAATGCGCACCGCGCGGGATTCTCGGCTCGCCCGCGCCGGAGCGTCGAAACGGCGACCGCTCCACCGCCATCGATTCCAGGCGGCGACCAAGCGAGCTCAACAGATCGTTATCGAAACCGGTGCCGGCCCGCCCGACAAAGCGCAGGCTGCCGTCATCTTCATATTGGCCGAGCAGCAGCGCGCCGAAGCCGGTGCGACTCCTGGCCGGGTCGGTCCATCCGCCGATTACGAACCGTCCGCTGTGCGGACATTTGATCTTCAGCCAGTCACCGGTGCGGCGTCCCGCGTATTTCGATTCGCGCCGCTTCGCCACGATTCCTTCCACCCCGGCCTCGGCCGCGAGCGCGTAAAAGTCACGCCCCTGCTCGACGACATGATCGCAATAGCGCAGAATTGCGTCGCCCTTCACCATCCGCGCCAGAATCGCCTTGCGCCGCTCCAACGGCGCGCCGCGCAGATCGCAGCCGGCGGCGGCCAGCAGGTCGAACATGAAGCAGACCGCCGGTTGCGCGATCGCGAGGCGATTGATCTCGGCGTCGTCGGTGATACCGATGCGTCGCTGGAGCATCTGAAAGCTCGCCCGTCCATTCGCGTCAAGGATGACGATTTCACCGTCCATCACGAACCGCTCGAACGGCAAGCGGTTGAGCGCCAGCGCGATTTCCGGATAGCGCCGGGTGATTTCGGCGCCGCTGCGCCCGTAAAGCCGCGCCTCGCCGCGGTCGCGAATCGCCAGTGCCCGCACCCCGTCGTACTTGATTTCAAACAGCCAGGCCGCGCTGTCGAACGGTTCCCGATGCAGCCGGGCAAGGCTCAGCGGAAACGACTTCGGGCTGGGCGGCGAGCTGAGGCGTGGCGGCTTTAGCTGCTCGACTTCGCGCACCACCTCGGCGTCGAGCTCGGCGCTCGCCGCCATCTCTTCGATAGTGAGGCCGGAGAGCACCGAACGGGGACGCGCCGCCAGCAAATCCTGCTTGTTCGCCCACGCGTCGCGCTTCTTGATCAGCAGCCAGTTTTCCTTGTTGGACGAGCCGCGCCCCACCATCCCGCGCGTGCGCACCATCGTGAATGCGCCGTGCAGCTTGAAGCCGTGCAGCTCGATGTCGACCTTGCCGTCGCGGATGCTCCGCGCGACATCGCCGGGCGGGCTCAGCGCGCGATAGACGCCGCGATCCCAGACGATCACCGCGCCGGCGCCGTAGTTACCGGCCGGGATGACGCCCTCGAAGCCGCCGTAGTCGAGCGGATGATCCTCGACCATCACGGCCAGATGTTTTTGCGCCGGATCGAGCGACGGTCCCTTGGGTATTGCCCACGAGCGCAACACCCCCTCCATCTCGAGTCGGAAGTCGTAATGGAGCCGGCGCGCCGCATGTTTCTGGATCACGTACATCCCGCCGTCGGTTTGACGGCTCGCCTTGGGAGCGCCGAAGGGCTCGGGGGTGCGATCGGGAGTCCGCTTCTCGTGGTAGGTGTCGAGCGCCATCTTCGCTTTACTTTTGCCCCCGGGATAACTGCGCCTCATCGACCGACGGGGGATGTTTTGCGCCGCTCGCTAGGCTACGATTCCGATGCGGAGGCGCGGTCCCCATGGCATCACGGCCAATCGCCAACGGCAACATCTCGTTCGGCCTGGTTTCGATCCCGGTCGGAGTGTTTCCCGCCACCTCTTCCAAGTCGGTCAGCTTCAATCTGCTGCACGCCAAGGACAAGAGCCGGATTCAGCAGCGCATCTATTGCCCGGTTGACGACGCGATCATCGAGCGCAGCGAACTGGTGCGCGGCTACGAGGTGGAAAAGGGCCGCTACGTGGTCTTCACCGACGAGGAGTTGAAGAATCTCGAGGCGCGCAACGACCACGCGATCGAGATTGCCGAGTTCGTGCCGCTGGCGGCCGTCGATCCGATCTTCTTCGAAACCGGCTACTTCCTCGGCTGCGAACCTGGCGCCGCCAAGGCCTACCGTCTGCTGACCGAAGCGATGACCGCGACCGAGCGCGTCGCGATCGGCCGCTTCACGATGCGCGGCAAGGAGCACCTGGTGATAATCCGCCCGTATCAGCAGGGGCTGATGCTCCATACCGTCTACTATGCCGACGAAGTTCGTTCGGCTAGCGATATCGATCATGGCCAGCACGAAGGCGTCAAGCCGGCCGAACTGACCCTCGCCAAGCGGCTGATCGACGACCTGACGGCAAAGAAATTTGAGCCCGAAAAGTACCACGACAGTTATCGCGAGCGTGTCCAGGAGGCCGCCCGTCAGAAACTCGATGGTCAGGAGGTTACCGAGGCGCCGAGCGAGCCGCGCCACGCCCAGGTGATCGATCTGATGGCGGCGCTGAAGGCCTCGCTCGAAAAACGCGGCAAGGCCCTCCCCGCCGAAGAGCACGATGGAAAGTCGCTGGCGCGGGCGACGTCGCGGCCGCGAGCCGAACGCCGGCGCAGCGGCGGCAAAGGTTAGCGGCTCCGCACGAGCTCCATCTCCTTCTCGATAGTGCCCCGCCCGATGCGGATTCGGGACGCGGGCCGTACCTACGCGGGCACGAAGTTTTTGACTGCAAGCCGCCGGCTGTGCGATATAGCAACCTTAAAGGGAAGGCTCTTAACGCCCGGGGCCCGAGAGGTTGGAGAGCTTGGCTTCTCTGCCGGCGGTGACCAATGAACAGGCGCTACAAGAAAGTGGTCCTTACCCGCGAACCCTCGGTCGGCCGCCCGCGCGAGACGCTGATCGAAGCCGGCTTCGACGTGACCGTCGGCCCGTTCAACTGGTACAGCGGCGGCGATCCGACCAGCGAGGAGCTGATCAACCTGATTGGCGACGCCGACGCGGCGCTGGTCTGTCCGCGCGACAAGATCGAAGCGCGGGTTATCGAAAGCTGCCCTAATCTACAGACGCTGGTGTGCGCGGTCATCGGCGTCGACAAGATGGACCAGGACGCGGCGACCCGGCAGGGCGTGCTGATCTGCAACAGCCCCGCGCCCGAAAATTTTATCGGCCTGGCTGAAGCGACCGTCGGCCTGATCGTCGTGCTGATGAAAGGCCTCAAGCGCAACGAGGCCGAAGTGCGCGCGGGCGGCTGGTACCAGGTCGGCAACCGCGGCCTGATGATGAAGGGCCGCACCGTCGGGCTGGTCGGGATGGGTCGCGTCGCGCAGGAGACCGCGCACCGCCTCGGCGGCTGGGGGATGCGCCTGGTCGGCTACGATCCGTACGTCGACGCGGAGGCCGCGCGGAAATTCGGCGTCGAGAAGCTCAGCCTCGAAGAGCTGCTCAAGGCATCCGACGTCGTCAGCCTGCACGTGGTGTTGACTGCGGAGACGCGCAACCTGATCGCGACGCGCGAGTTGCGGCTGATGAGGCGCGATGCGGTGTTGGTCAACACCGCGCGCGGCGGCGTGGTCAACGAAGCGGACCTGGCGCAGGCGCTGAACGAGGGCATCATCGCCGGGGCCGCGCTCGACGTCTTCGGCAACGAACCGCTCGAGCGGGACAGCCCGCTGTTCGAGGTCGACCCCCGCAAGCTCATCATGACACCGCATATCATCGGTCATTGTCAGAATGTCGAAGCCCCGGGCTTCGAAATGGCAGTGGCGACGATTCGCTCGATTCTGGATGGCGAGGTTCCGCAGACGGTAATCAACCGCAAAGCCGTCGATCGCTGGCGCGCGCGGTTTCATACCTAGTCAACTGGCAATAGTCAGTGGACGACTGGTAGTAAACATGAAATCGCAGAGGAGATAGTAACATGGCTGCATCGGTAACGCCGCGGCAATCCAAGTCGGCCCGCGTCCGGGCCCGCCTCAATCATCCGATTATCGACTCCGACGGTCATACCTTCGAACTGATGCCGGTGATGCTCGATTATCTGAAGGCGGTCGGCGGCGATCGTGTCGTCGAGGGCTGGAAGACTGCCTTCCACGGCACTTTCCAGGATCCGCGCTGGAAGTCTTTCACCATGGACGAGCGGCGCGAGCAGCGCGCGATGCGCCCGACCTGGCGCGGCCTGCCGGCGCGCAACACCTTCGACCTCGCGACCGCGGTGATGCCGAAGCTGCTGTATGCGCGGCTCGACGAGATGGGACTTGACTACTCAGTGGTCTATCCGACGCTGGCGTTTCTGGCTATCGAGGTGGCCGACGAGGAAGTACGGCGCGCCGCCTGTCGCGCGATCAACGACATGCGCGCCGACATGTTTCGCGACTACAGCGACCGTCTGACCACCGCCGCGACTATCCCGATGCATACGCCGCAGGAGGCGATTGCGGAGCTCGAACATTGCGTCAAGGACCTCGGCCTGAAGAGCGCGATGGTCGCGAGCTACGTGCGCCGTCCGATTCCGGCGGCCGAGAAAAAGTTCCGCGGCGTCGGCCACTGGGCTTATTGGATGGACACTTTCGGTCTCGACAGCGAGCACGACTACGATCCGTTCTGGGCCAAATGCCAGGAGCTGGGAATTTCGCCGACCTTTCATTCGGTGGGTTACGGCTGGGGCACGCGCCAATCGATTACCAACTACGTGCATAATCATCTCGGCAACTTTGCCGCCAGCGCCGAAGCCGTATGCCGCTCGCTGTTCCTGGGCGGCGTGCCGAAGCGATTTCCCAAGCTGACTTTCGCCTTCCTCGAGGGCGGCGTGCCGTGGGCGCGCAACCTGTTTTGCGATCTGATCTCGCATTGGCACAAGCGCAACCGCGAAGGGGTCGAGAATTACAATCCCGCGCTGGTCGACAAGGCGCGCTTTCTCGAGCTGGCCGGACGCTACGGTGAACGCTTCACCGAGGGCCGGGCGGACCGGGTGCTGGGGTCGCTGATAGACGCGATGGAAATCGGCGAAGACCGCAACCTGAATGACGAGTGGGCGCTGAGCGGGATTCGCTCACCGGAGGAGATTCGCGACGTCTTCGTCAACCAGTTTTACTTCGGATGCGAGGGCGATGATCCGTTGAATGCGATGGCCTTCAGACCCGCCGGCACCCCGCTCAACATGCGGCTCAACGCGCTCTACGGTTCGGACATCGGCCACTGGGACGTGCCGGATATGTCGGAGGTGGCCGAAGAGGCTTATGAGCTGGTCGAAGATGGGCTTATTACCAGTGAGGAGCTGCGCGAGTTCGTGTTCGTCAACGCAGTGAAATTCTGGTGCTCCACCAATCCCGGATTTTTCGAGGGCACCGCGGTCGCAAGCGAGGTCAACAAGCTGCTCGCCAACGGTCTCAAGTAGCTAACGGGAAACCACCGGCGCTAGCTTGACAGTCAGGAGTGAGTAATGAAGGAACCCGGTCTTTCGAAGTCGGCGAAGGTGCGGGCGCGCCTCGACCATCCGATAATCGACTCCGATGGCCACACCGTCGAGAACCAGTCCATTTTATCTGAGTATATCGAGTCGCTGGCCGGCGCCAAGATCGCGCAACGCTTCCGCGACGGCTTCCGCAGTCGCGATCAGCGCTTTACCCAGATTTCCGCTGAGGAGTCTCGCGATCACCGGATCACGCGCCTGCCGTGGTGGAGTATCCCGGCGCGCAACACCATCGACCGGGCGACGGCGATGCTGCCGAAGCTCCTCTACGAGCGGCTCGGGGAGCTGGGCCTCGATTACTCAGTCCTGTACACCACGCTCGGGTTTTTTGCTATCGGCATTGCCGACGATGAACTGCGCCAGGTTGCCTGCCGGGCGCTCAACCGGATGCGCGCCGACATGGTCAGCGGTCTCGGCGATCGACTGACCGCGGCGGCCGTGATTCCGATGCATACGCCGCGCGAAGCGATCGCGGAGCTCGACTACGCGGTTCGCGAACTCGGCATGAAGACCGCGATGGTCGCGAGCTACGTCAAGCGTCCGATTCCGGCGCTGGCGCGCCAGCATCCCGAAGCCGGCGCCTACGCCTACTGGCTCGATGTGTTCGGACTAGACAGCGACTACGACTACGATCCGTTCTGGGCCCGATGCGTCGAGCTCGGCATCAACCCGACCTTTCATTCGCTCGGCTACACCTGGGGCAGCCGCCAATCGATTTCGAATTACGTTTACAACCATATCGGCAGCTTCGCTTCGAGCGCCGAGGCGATCTGCAAGGGTTTGATTATGGGCGGCGTGCCGCGGCGCTTTCCAACCCTGCGCTTCGCCTTTTTGGAAGGCGGGATTCCGTGGGCGGTGTCGCTTTACTGCGACCTGATTTCTCACTGGCACAAGCGCAATCGCGACGCGGTGGAGCGCTATAATCCCGAGCGCATCGACCGCGAGTTGCTGGCCGACCTGACGCGGCGCTATGGGCGGCGGCAGAGCGAGGGCGACGCCGACATGGTCACCGGCAATTACTCATTTTTGCCGGTTACTGACGAATATCCATTTTTGCGCGACGAATTCGCGCCAAGTGGTATCCGCGGACCGGAGGATATTCGGGATATCTTCGTCAAGCAATTTTATTTCGGCTGCGAAGGCGACGATCCGCTCAATGCCATGGCCTTCCGGCACAACGGGGTCCCGTTCGACATTGGCTTTAACGCGCTCTATGGCTCGGATATCGGCCATTGGGACGTGCCGGATATGTTGGAGGTCGCCGAAGAGGCTTATGAGCTGGTTGAAAAGGGGTTGATCTCGAGAGCTAACCTGCGCCAGTTCGTGTTCGACAACGCGGTAAGCTTCTGGACCGCGAACCGTCCTGACTTTTTTGCCGGCACCGCGGTGGAAAAGGAAACCTCGCAGGTTCTCGCCAACGGTGTGCCGACGCCTGCCATGAACTGACTATTGTAGTTAGTATGGGCGCGCGGCCGGGCCGAGTAATTCCCGCGCCACCAGCAACTTCATGATCTGGGCGGTGCCGTCGCCGATTTCCAGGCCGATTACGTCGCGCAGGCGCTGTTGATGCGGCAGGTCGAGGCTGTAGCCGAAATGGCCGTGCAGCAGCAGGCACTGATGAATCACCTGGGCCGCCAACTCCGGCGCCCACCACTTGCATCCCGCCGCGAGCCAGCCGTGCGGCGCTCCGCGATCGCGAAGCCAGAGCGCTTCGTAGCAAAGCAGACGGGCGGCGCGCAGTCGCACTGCCGCCTCGGCGAGCGGAAACGAGACCCCCTCGAAGTGCGCCAGCGCGCTGCCGAAGGCCTGACGGCCGGTCACGTATTGGCAGGTCTCCTCGAGGCTCTGCTGCGCGGCGCCGAGACACATCAGGCCGATCAGCGCGCGGCTGAAGTCGAAGCCCTGCATCACCTGCACGAAGCCTGCGCCCTCGGCGCCGATCCGCATCGTGGCCGGCACGCGCACCGAATCGAAGAACAGTGAACCGCGGCCGACGGCACGCGAGCCGAGGTCGCGAAAGCGCGTGCGGCTCACCCCTGCGCCGTTCAGATCGACGTAAAACGCGCTCACGCCGCGCGCGCCGGCGTCGATGGGGCCGGTGCGCGCCATCACCAGCGCCCGGTCGGCCGCCGAGGCGAAGGAGATCGAGCTTTTCTCGCCGTCGAGCACGTAACTGTCGCCCTCGCGCCGCGCATTCAGCTTGACGTGCGCCGCGTCGGAGCCGGCGCCGGGCTCGGTTACTGCGAGCGCCGCAAGGACCTCGCCGCGGCAGATCGACGGCAAAATCGCGCTGCGCTGCGGGTCGTCGCCATGCTGAGCGACGATTGCGCCGACCAGCCCCGACAGCAGCAACACGTAAGCGGCGTTGAAATCGCCGCGCGCAATCTCTTCGTGGGCGATTCCCAGCGCAACATAATCAAGCCCGTTGCCGCCGAACGATGGTGCGACGATCGGCGCCAGCAGGCCCAGCGCGCCCAACTGGCGAACGAGCTCGCGCGGGAGATCGGCGTCGCGGTCGCGCGACGGATAGGCGGGGGCCAGTTCGCGCGCGGCAAAGTCGCGCAGTGTCGATTGGAGCAGCTTGTGATCCGCGGAGAATTCGAAATCCATCGGTCGAGACCTCGCCCCTTCCGGCCCGCGGCCGGCCGTTGACGAGCCCGCTCAAGCAGACCGGCGTCGATTCAAGGGCTCGCCCCGCCACCCGCCTGCGGGCTGTTGAGATAGCGCGGAAGATCGCCGAGGCTGCCGCCGGTGGCCGGCGTGGTCGAGGACTGCGCATCGGACCCGTCGTCGGCTGACTCTTCCATCGCGCGGCGCATCACTTCCTGCTTCATCTGCTTGGGCGATTGTGCGGGCTGCAGGCCCTGGCCGCGCTCGAACTTGACGCGCTCCTCGGGGCCCATCTGCAGCCAGATCTGGCTCGCTTGCGCCGAGTTGCCGCGCTTGAGCGCTTCGAGGAACTGTTGTTGGGGAGTCTTGGCCTGATGCGAGCATCCGCCGAGCGCGATTCCGAGCGCGATTACCAGCGCCACGCTTGAGCCCCTGATCACGTGAGGATGATCGCCGAACGGTCAGGGCCATTCAAGCCGGTCCGATCGCTTCTCAGAAGGTCACCACGCTGCGGATCGACTTGCCCGCATGCATCAGCTCGAAGGCCTGATTGATCTTCTCGAGCGGCATCACGTGCGTGATCAGGTCGTCAATATTGATGCGCCCTTCCATGTACCAGTCGACGATCTTCGGCACATCGCGCCGACTATGCGCGCCGCCGAACGCGGTGCCCTTCCAGGTGCGCCCGGTGACGAGCTGAAACGGGCGCGTCGAGATTTCCTGGCCCGAGCCGGCGACGCCGATAATCACCGAAGTGCCCCATCCACGATGACAGCACTCCAGCGCCTGGCGCATCAGCTTGACGTTGCCGACGCATTCGAACGAGAAATCCGCGCCGCCGCCGGTCAGGTCGACCAGGTAGGCGACCAGGTCGCCGCCGGCGTCGTCGGGATTGACGAAGTGAGTCATCCCGAACTTCTCTGCGATCGCCTTGCGTGCCGGATTGAGATCGATACCGACGATCATTCGCGCGCCCGCCAGTCGCGCCCCCTGGATCACGTTGAGCCCGATACCGCCGAGGCCGAACACCACCACCGTATCGCCGACCTGCACCTTGGCAGTATTGATCACCGCGCCGATGCCGGTGGTCACGCCGCATCCGACGTAGCAGATTTTCTCGAACGGGGCGTCCTCGCGCACCTTGGCCACCGAGATCTCGGGTAACACGGTGTAGTTCGCGAAGGTCGAAGTTCCCATGTAGTGATGGATCGGATCACCGCCGGCAGAGAAGCGGCTGGTCCCGTCGGGCATCACGCCGCGTCCCTGGGTCTCGCGAATCGCGGTGCACAGATTGGTCTTGCCCGACAGGCACGCTTTGCACTGGCGGCACTCGGGAATATAGAGCGGGATGACGTGATCGCCCGGCTTGACGGAAGTGACGCCGGGCCCGACCTCGACCACCACTCCGGCGCCCTCGTGACCGAGAATCGACGGGAAGAGCCCCTCGGGGTCGGCGCCCGAGAGCGTAAAGGCGTCGGTATGGCATACGCCGCTCGCTTTGACTTCCACCATCAGCTCGCCCTGCCTGGGGCCTTCGAGTTCGACCTGCTCGATGCGGAGCGGCTCACCGGCTTTGTAAGCGACCGCGGCTTTGACTTTCATGTGTGCGCCCATCCTCGGCGGAATGATCGATCGTTCGCCCGACTTATTCACCAAACGCGCGCAACTGTCAAAATCTCCGGTCACTATCAAGCAACCGCCCAGCCGCCGCCATCGGCCGGTTTCCAATTTCCGCCCGGCGCACGGTATAAGAGCTAGAAGGAGATTTCACGATGGCCTCGCAGGGACTACAGATGTTGCTGGCCGACCTGGCCGCGGGCCGCGTGCGGGTGGTCGATCTCACCGTGCGCCTCGAGCCCGACACCCCGATCATCCATCTGCCGCCGCAGTTCGCGCAGTCGCATCCGCTGGCGGTGGATGTCATCTCGAAGTTCGATTCGAACGGACCGGCGTGGTACTGGAACAATCTCGATCTTGGTGAGCATACCGGCACCCACTTCGATGCGCCGATCCATTGGGCGACCGGCAAGGATCTTCCCAACAACACCACCGATACGATTCCGCCGGCCAGCTTCGTCGGCGCGGCCTGCGTGATCGACGTCTCGCGCGAGGTTGCCGCCAATCCCGACTTCCTGTTGACCCCCGAGCGCGTGCTCAAGTGGGAGCAGGATCACGGCCGCATCCCGCGCGGCGCCTGGCTGCTGCTGCGCACCGACTGGAGCAAGCGCACCGGCGACGCCTTTCTCAATGACTCGCCCGACGGTCCGCACAGTCCCGGCTTCCACAAGTCGGCCTCCGAATTCCTGGCCCGCGAGCGCGAGGTGCTCGGGGTCGGGGTCGAGACCGTCGGCACCGATGCCGGGCAGGCGGCGAAGTTCGACCCGCCGTTTCCGAATCATTCCACCATGCACGGGGCGGGCAAGTTCGGACTGGCAAGCCTGTGTAATCTCGATCAGCTCCCGCCCATCGGCGCGATAGTGATCGCGGCGCCGCTCAAGATCGCCCACGGCAGCGGCAGTCCGGTGCGCGCGATCGCGCTGGTGTCGAACTGATCGCTCGCGGCATCGATGAGCGGATGATGTTCCGGGACCGCCGCTAGATGGGAGCAGCGAGCGTGCCATCGGCGCCGACGGCCGCCGCGATTCGCCGGCAGATCGAGCAGCTCTACGCCACCCGCCAGCTTATCGGCGACGGCGGCGTAGTCTGCGAACTCGATACGCTGAGCGTGACCGCCGAGCGCGGCGACTTCATCGCCGGCGTATGCCGCGAGTATCGGCCCGCGGCCACCCTCGAGATCGGGATGGCGTGGGGGATGTCGACGCTGTTCATGCTCGAGGCGCTGGCCGAGATCGGCAGCGCGCGGCCCGGATGCCACGCGGTGATCGATCCCTTCCAGTCCAAGCTCTTTCATAACGCCGCGCTGCGGGCGGTGCGCGAGGCGGGCGCCGGCGAGCTGATCGACTTTTATCCGGAGCCCTCGCAAATCGTGCTGCCCAGGATGATCAGCGCAGGACGCCGCTTCGACCTGGCCTTCATCGACGGCGACCATCGTTTCGAAGCGGCGTTTATCGACTTCTACTTTATCGATCAGCTCCTCAAGCCGGGCGGGATTGTGATTTTCGATGACCTTGGGATGGACGGGGTTTTCCTGGCCTGCGCGTTCGCCGAGAAGAATCATCGCTACATCCCCAAGCAGGAGTACATCAGCGCGAGCATCGCGCAGCGATGGAAGCGGCGCCGCGACAGCCGCAGCGGACGCTACGTGCGGCCGGCGCTGCGCGTCTACCAGAAACCGCTGGTCAGCTCGGTGCGCGACGAATTTTATGTGGCGCCGTTTTTTCGCGGCCTGGTGCAGTTCGAAGGTATCCCGGGCGTGGTCTCGCCGCGGCTGGTCCGCAACCGGCTGAACCATATCGGCCGCGTCGCGCTGGTCGAGGGCGATCGGGTTACGGCGCGCCACGCCTTTCGCCGCTCATTGCAGGCCGGAGGCTTCCAGTTCGGTACCTGGATGCGGCTGCTCAGGACTTTCCTGCCGGTGAAGCTGGCGACCCGCCTGACCGGCAAAAAAACGCACGCGGGCGCGCGCACCGCCTAGCCGGCGCTCCGGGACCGGGTCACAGGTTTCGCCCCGCCGCCCAATCGTCGGGCGGCGCGCCGTCCTCACACTTGCGGCAATCCAGCTCGACGCCGATCTTAGCGGCGCGCCCCGCGGCACTCGTCACCCATTCGCGCTTCTGCCAGGGCGGCCGATGGCGCGTATGCTGGCCGTGGCCGCACTCCAGCTCCGCGACCCAATCGAGCTGCTGATCCTGATGGAAGCCGATGATCCTGCGGAGCATGGGGAAATCCTGGGTTTAAGGACAACCGCTCGGTGCGAAGCAACCGCTCAGCTTGTCCGTGAGCGCTGGAAATCCCTGCGGTAGGTGACAAAATTCGCCGTCACGCGGGCGCCCAGAGCTTCCGCCGTGTGGCGCGAGGCCCAGTTGTCATCATGCACCAGCGTGTATCCCGCGTAACGCATCCCCTGCTGCGCCATGGTGAGGAACGAGCGCCCGGCCATCGCGAGCGCCACTCCGCGTCCCCGCATCCGTTCGATTACGCCGATATTGATTAGCGCGCCGCGCGTTCCCCCGCCGCGCTCGGGACTGAGTTTCACGCCCTGGCGGACGCGGGCGAGCACGAAGCTCAGGTCGTGCACCGAGAAGACGGTGCCGACCGGCTCGCCGTCGGCAATCGCCATCATCGACAGGTCGGCGACCGGCGAATCCCACAGCGACGCCATCATCGGCCGTACCTCTTCACGGCTGATCGGGTTCCATCCCCAATGACGCGCGAACGCGGCGTTGGTCACGTCGGTCCAGCTATCGACCGCCGCCAGAAAGCCGTATTCGCGCCAACTCTTGACGGTGAGATTCGCGGCGCCCGCCGCCTCGACGATCCGCTGATAGCGCGCGACCAGCTCGGGAGTGAGCCCGGCAGTGTAATCGCTCTGACCTTTTTCGGTCACGAAACCGGCGTTCTTGAAGTAGCTATGGTAGTAGTCCGGATTGCCGCGCAGCAGGAACGAGGGCAGATTCCCGTAATTGTCGATCGCGTAAGGATAGTCGAGAAATGCGGCGAAACCGCTGCGCGCCGACGTCATGCCGTGCTTGCGGAGCCATTCGATCCCGCGCTCGAGCATCGCGGCCACCGCCGCATGCTCGCCGGCCAGCGCCTCGAAATGAATCAGCTGCCCGAGTTGCTCGCCCCAATGCTCGATATAGCGATGGTTGATAACAGCCGTGACGCGCGCCACCAGCCGGTCGTCGTCGTAGGCGGCCAGCGGCGCGAGCTCAAGATGGCTGGAGAGCGGACTACGCCCGGCGAGCAGCGCGATTTCGTTATGCACGTCGGGCGGCCACCAGGCCTCGTGCTCGCCATAGATCTGATAAGGCAGCCGGGCGAATTCCTCGTAGCCTTCGCGGCTGATGACCGATTCGACGCGGATGCTCATGCGGAGCCGTCCGAAGTGGACTTGCGATGGAGTAAGCGGCCGCCGGCCGCGTGTTGGGCTACCCGACTCGGCGATCGACTACTTGGCGCCGGGAACGGTCGGAACCGAGTCCATTAGCCCCGGCGAGTCCTCGGCGAAGTCCAGCTTCTTGACGCCCGCGTACGAGTTCTCCCATTTCCCGAACTCGAGGGGATCGCCGTCAACGTACAGTTCCATCTCGTTGCCGTCGGGGTCCTTGAAATAGACGCCGCGCGCGACCCCGTGATCGGTGGTTGCCACCACTTTGACGCCGTGTGACTTCAGTTGCCGGTAGGCGTCGCCCAACTCATCGTAGCTCTTCATCCGGAAGGCGAAATGGAGCAGACCGACCTCGGCGAACTTGCCGCCGTCGGCCTCCGGGCCGACTTCGAGCAGGCCAAGCTCATGATGGTCGCGGCGGTTGGCCGCCAGAAATGCGATCTTGAATTGCGGCACCTCGCCCATCAGCTCGAGGCCCAGCACTTCGGTATAGAACTTTTTCGAGCGCTCCAGGTCGCGAACCTTTATGACCAAATGGCCGAGACGATCGGGATGGATCATCGTATGGCGCCTCCTCAGGACGCCTGGCTGCCGCCAGCGTCCGTTAGTTAACTTCTATCTCAAACCGGAAGCCGAGTCACAACCGGCGCTGCGCCGATAACTCGCGCGGCCCGCCGGCGGGCCTCCCCGGCGGCTTCGGTCAACACCGGGAAATCGGGGATGCTGTCATCCCACTCGATCAGGGTCGCGACCGGTCCCAGCCGTCGAACGGCGTATTCATAAAGCGTCCAGACGGCTGCGCTTACCGGATGGTCGTGCGTATCGAGCAGGTAGTCGCCATGGTCGCTGTAGCCGGCGAGATGGAACTGCGCGACGCGCCGGGCGGGAATCGCGTCGATGTAACGAATCGGATCGAAGCCCTGGTTAAACGCCGTCACGTGAATGTTGTTGATGTCGAGCAGAATCCCGCAATCGGCCTGCTCAGCCACCGCGGTGAGAAATTCCCATTCCGGAATCGCCGAGGCGCGAAACGTCATGTAGCTCGAGATGTTCTCGAGCAGAATCGGCCGCCCGAGGATCTCCTGAACCGCGCGCACGCGGCCCGCCACGTGACCAATCGCCTGCTCGGTGTAGGGCAGCGGAAGAAGGTCGTGAAGATTGTGTCCGCCGCTCCCGGTCCAGCACAGATGGTCGGAGATCCAGGCTGGCTCGAAGCGGCGCGCGAGCGCACGCAGGCGGCGCAAGTAGTCGCGATTCAACGGGTCGGTCGATCCAATCGACAGCGACACCCCGTGCATCGCGATCGGATAATCGCGGCGGACCGCCTCGAGCACCTCCAGCGGCCGTCCCCCCTCGACCATGAAATTTTCGGAAATGACCTCGAACCAATCGATCGGCGGATGATCGTCGATTACGTGGGAGTAGTGTGGTCGGCGCAGACCCACGCCGTAACCAAGCGCCGGAAATTCGGCTCTGTCCATCTGGAGGATTAGGGCGGACGGCCCGGCGCTGAAATCCTCTCCCGCGCCGGCATCGTCGGACAGTTCGTTACATCTTTTCCGGCTTGCCGCCCTTGTCCTTGCAATCCTTGTCGGACGACGTGATCACGTAGCCTTGGCCCTTGCATGAGTTCTGCCCGGGGCCGGGACTGCTGGCGGTCTTGCAGGCGCTCTTTCCTGAGCAATCGTTTCCGCCCATACATTTGACCTTGGCGGCCTGCAGGGTGGTCGATGCACTGCCGGAGTTTTGCGCCCAGACGCTGGTTCCAGCAAACGCAATTGCGACGGCGCTGGCCAGGATGGCGCCCGAAATCACGCTGGTTTTCATGGTGATAGCGCTCCTCGGGAAAACATTACGCGTTGCCGATGAGATTCGCCCAGATGTGACCGGTTATGCAAGACCGACGTCGGGTTGAGATACTAGCTCTGGATCAGGCGGGGCGCGCCGTCGCGACGCAATTCCCCGTCGCGATCCGTTTGCGGACGTATCAGCGCCACGCCGTTACTATGCGCCGCCGGAATGTCGAACAGCGGCAGTTGGTGCGGTCCATGGTTCTTGGGTATCTCAATCGGGTAGCGGCCAGTGAAGCAGGCGTCGCAAAAGCCTTCGCGGCTCTCGCCCTGAAACGAATAGAGACCCTCCCAGCTCAGGTAGGCGAGCGAATCGGCGGTGATCCAACGCCGGATCTCCTCGACCGAATGCTCGGAGGCGAGCAACTCCTCCTGGGTTGGCGTGTCGATGCCGTAAAAGCAGGAATGCGTGGTCGGCGGCGCCGCGATTCGCATGTGGACTTCGCGCGCCCCCGCCTGCCGCAGCATCGGGATCACCTTGCGCAGCGTGGTGCCGCGCACCAGCGAATCCTCGACCAGCACCACCCGTTTGCCGCGCAGCAACTCGGCCACCGGGTTGAACTTGATCTTCACGCCGAAATGGCGAATCGACTGGCGTGGTTCGATAAACGTGCGCCCGACATAATGGCTGCGCACCAACGCCATCTCGAACGGCAGCTTGGCTTCCTCGGCGAAGCCCAACGCCGCGGCGTTGCCCGAGTCGGGCACCGGCACCACCAAATCGGCCTCGACCGGGGATTCGCGCGCCAGCGCCCGCCCCTGCTGCTTGCGAACCTGGTAGACGTTGCGGCCGAACAGCAGGCTGTCGGGCCGCGAGAAATAGACGTACTCGAAGATGCAGCGCTTGCCAGGCATCGGCGGAAACGGACGCATCGAACGCATCCCGTCCTCGCTGATTATCACCATCTCGCCCGGTTCGATCTCGCGGACATACTCGGCGCGCACCAGGTCGAGCGCGCAGGTCTCGGAGGCCACGATGGTGGCGCCGTTGAGCCGGCCGTAAACCAGCGGTCGGAAGCCATGGGGATCGCGCACCGCGATCAGCGTATTTTCGGTCAACAGCACCAGCGAGTAGGCGCCGCGCACCTGCCCCAGCGCCTCGGCGACGCGTTCGGGCAGCGTCGCCGCGCGCGAATTGGCGATCAGATGGATGATAATCTCGCTGTCGGACGAGGACTGGAAGATCGAGCCTGCCTGTTCGAGGCGATGGCGCAACTCTTCGAAATTGACCAGGTTGCCGTTGTGCGCCAGCGCCAGGCCGCCATGCGCGTACTCGACCACCAGCGGCTGGCAGTTGCGAATCGAGGTCGAGCCGGTGGTGGAATAACGGTTGTGCCCGATCGCGCTGGTGCCTTCCAGTCGCGTGATCACTTCGGCATTAAAGACGTCGGCGACCAGGCCCATCCCGCGATGCGAGCTGAGCGACTTGCCGTTGGAAGAAACGATGCCGGCCGATTCCTGTCCGCGATGCTGCAGGGCGTAGAGTCCGAGATAAGCGAGGTTGGCCGCCTCCGGATGGCCGTAGACCCCGAAGACCCCGCACTCCTCGTGAAAACCGTCGAGTTTCGCCTCTGCGGCCGAAAGCTCAACTTCCAGAGTCATCGCTCGTCAATCCTCCCGGGCAGCGCCCGTTCGTAGATCTCGCGCAACTCAACCAGGTCTTCGTCGATCGTCGATCCTATCCGAAGCCGCGGCGCCCTGGTAACGCGTCCGGCGCTGATCACCTCGAGTCCGGCCCTCCGGAAACGCTCCGTGAGCCTGGCGACGCCCTCCGGCGAAGCGGAAATCACCACCGTCGAGCGTCCCTCCCCGAAAAGCTCGCAGGCCGTATCGATTCCAGGCGCAAAGACAAGTTCGGCGCCGAGCGGACCCTCAGGATTGAAGCACGCCTCGGCCACCGCGACGGCAAGGCCTCCGTCAGAAACGTCGTGGGCTGATCTTATCAACCCGGCCTGTGCCGCATCAACCAGCCCGTCGGCCAGCGCCCGCTCGCGAGCCAGGTCAAGCGGACCCAGCGCCGGCTCCTGTAATCCGAAAAGCGCTGCATATTCGCTGGCAGCCAGCCGCGGCGGGCCACTTCGCACGATCACCACCAGGTCGTCCGGATGGCTAAAAAACTGCCCAACGTGCTGATGAAAATCATCGAGCAGCCCGACCATCGCGATGGTCGGCGTGGGCGGAATCGCGCGCCCCTCGGTCTCGTTGTAGAAGCTGACGTTGCCGCTCACCACCGGCGCGTCGAAGGCCAGGGCGGCGTCGCGAATGCCCTCGACTCCGCGCACGAACTGCCACATGATCTCGGGCCGTTCGGGATTTCCGTAGTTGAGACAGTTTGTGATTCCGACCGGGCGGGCGCCGGCGGCGGCGACGTTGATCGCGGCCTCGCAGACCGTGGCGACCGCGCCCAGGTAGGGATCGATCGCACAGGCGCGCGGATTCGAGTCAACCTTCAGCGCCAGCCCGCGCCGCGTCCCCTTGATTCGGATCAGCCCCGCGTCGCTGCCCGGTCCGACAACCGTGTTGCCCTGCACAATCGAATCGTATTGCCGGAAGATCCAGCGCTTCGAGGCGACGTTGGGGCTGCCGAGCAAGGCCCGCAGCGCCGCGCGCGCATCCGGCGCCGTGGCGATCGCCGGGCGTGGCGCGAGCGCCGGCTTCGGCGGCGGCGTGGCGGGACGATCGTAGAGCGGAGCATCGTCGGTCAGCGCGGCGACCGGTATATCGGCCACGACCTTTCCACCCGCGCGCACCCGCCATCGGCGGTCGTCGGTAATCCGGCCGATCTCGACCGCGTGCAGATCCCACTTCGCAAAGATCGCTGCGAGCTCGCCGACCCGCCCGCGCGCCGCCACGATCAGCATCCGTTCCTGCGATTCCGACAGCAGGATTTCATAGGGCGTCAGCCCGGGCTCGCGCAGCGGCACGCGATCGAGGTCGAGCTCGATTCCAAGCTCGCCGCGCGCCGCCATCTCGCTCGACGACGAGGTCAGCCCGGCTGCGCCCATATCCTGGATCGCGACGATCGCGCCGCTGGTGGCGGCCTCCAGACAAGCCTCGATCAGGAGCTTTTCGGTGAACGGATCGCCGACCTGGACGGTCGGCCGTTTCGATTCGCTGGTGGCGTCGAACTCGGCCGAAGCCAGCAGGCTCGCGCCGTGAATTCCGTCGCGCCCGGTGGCCGAGCCGACGTAGAGCACCGGATTGCCGACGCCGCTGGCGCGCGCGCTCAGCAGCTCGCCGCGGCGCACCAATCCCAGGCAAAAAGCGTTGACCAGGATGTTCGAGTTGTAGGCCGCGTCGAACGTGGTCTCGCCCGCCACCGTCGGCACGCCCACGCAGTTGCCGTAGCCGCCGATTCCCGCCACCACGCCGGACAACAGATAGCGGGTGCGGGGATGGTCGAACGAGCCGAACTTGAGCGAATCCATGCTGGCGACCGGCCGCGCGCCCATTGTGAAGATATCGCGCAGGATACCGCCGACTCCGGTCGCCGCGCCCTGGTAGGGCTCGACGAATGACGGATGGTTATGGCTCTCGATCTTGAAGACCGCGAGCCAGCCGTCGCCGACGTCGATTGCGCCGGCGTTCTCGCCCGGTCCCTGCGCCACGCGCGCGCCGCCCGCCGGCATCATCTTGAGATGGAGACGCGAGGACTTGTACGAACAATGCTCCGACCACATCACCGAGAAGACTCCCAACTCGGTGTAGGTCGGCATCCGCCCGAGCACGCTGCGGATCCGCGCGAACTCGTCGCGCGTCAGACCGTGGGCTGCCGCCAGAGCGTCATCGACCGCGGGCTCTCCGGGCAGCGCAGGCGGGCGGCTCATGCCGCGCTCTCGATGATCGACTGGAAGATTCTGAGGCCGTCGGTGCCGCCGAGCAGCGGCTCTGTGGCGTGCTCCGGATGGGGCATCAGGCCGAAGACGTTGAAGCGCTGATTGGCGACGCCGGCGATGGCGCGGGTCGAGCCGTTGGGATTCGCGGCCTCGTCCAGCGCGCCGTCGGCGCCGACGTAGCGCAGCAGCACCTGGCCGCGCTCCTCCATCTGGCGCAGCTCGTCCTCGGGCGCGACGTAGAGTCCTTCGCCGTGCTTGATCGGCAGGCGCAGCAACTCGCCCTGGCGTGCGGCGCGGGTGAACGGAGTGTGCGAATTTTCAACCCGCAGCGTGACGCGTTCGCAGATGAACGACAGCGATCGGTTGCGGGTCAGCGCGCCGGGCAGCAGATGGGCCTCGCACAGGATCTGAAAGCCGTTGCAGATGCCCATCACCAGCCCGCCGTCGCCGGCGAACTGAGCGATACTGCGCATGATCGGCGAGAAGCGTGCGATCGCGCCACAGCGCAGATAATCGCCGTAGCTGAAACCACCCGGCAGCACCACGCATTTCGCGCCGCCGAGGCTCTCGTCCTTGTGCCAGAGCGCAACCGCTTCCTGGCCCATCACCTCGCGCAGCGCATGCAGCGTATCGCGATCGTCGAGCGAGCCGGGGAACGTAACCACGCCCCACTTCATCCGGACTCGACCTCGAAGCGGTAGTCCTCGATCAGTGGATTCGCCAGCAGCTCATCGCACATCCGCCGGGCCGCCGCGCGCGCCTCATCGGCGGAAGCGGCCTGCAGGTCGAGCACGATGTAGCGGCCGACGTGCACGCCATTGACGCCGTCGAAACCGAGGCTTTTGAGCGCATGTTCGACCGCGCGCCCCTGCGGGTCGAGAATTCCTTGCCTCGGCGTGACGAAAACTTTGACCCGCAAGGCAGTGCTCTAGCTCGGCAGCTCGACCCGGCGCAGCATCTCCTGGTACGCCTCTTCGACGTTGCCGAGGTCGCGCCGGAAGCGATCCTTGTCGAGCTTCTCGCGCGTCGCCTTGTCCCAGAAGCGGCAGGTGTCGGGGCAGATTTCATCGCCGAGCAGGATGGTGTCGTGATGGCGTCCGAACTCGAGCTTGAAATCGACCAGGATAATCCCGCGCTCATCGAGGAAGCTGCGCAACACGTCGTTGATCTTGAGCGCCAGCGTATCGATAGTGCGCAGCTCCGCCGGCGTCGCCCAGCCGAAGACCAGCGCATGCTCGGCGTTGATCAGCGGATCATCGAGCGGGTCGGACTTGTAATAATACTCGATCACCGGGCGCTTGAGCACCTCGCCCTCTTCGCGGCCCAGCCGCTTCGCCATCGAGCCCGCCACGATATTGCGCACCACCAGCTCGACCGGGATTATCTCGAGCCGCTTGCACAGCATCTGGCGCTCGTCGAGCCGCCGCACAAAATGGGTCGGCACACCGTTGCGTTCGAGCAAGTTGAAGAACAGCTCGGACATCCGGTTGTTGACGATGCCCTTGTCCTCGATCGTGCCGCGCTTCTTGGCGTTGAAGGCGGTCGCATCGTCCTTGAAGTAGGCGATTACCAAATCGGGGTCCGAGGTGCTGTAAAGCTTCTTGGCCTTGCCCTCGTAAAACTGTTCGAGCTTTGACGGGTT
>DATKSL010000004.1:0-50289 GCA_035531675.1 Binataceae bacterium (SeqCode)
AGGATCGCGTCGCGGCCGTAGTCGAGCAGCATCCCGATCCGATCGATCGAGATGTCGGCGGGCGAAAGTTTGGCGATCGCCGCGCGATCATTCGCATAATGGCCCTGGCGCGGAAAGATGGTCGTCACCTGCGAGCCCCAGGCCCGTTTGATCGCGTTCAGGATCCGCAGCTTGTCGTCGACCACCACGTAATGGTCGGCGGGATAACGGCTGCGCACGTCGTCGAGCTCGGTCTCCTTGTGCACGTAGATCAGCACGCGCTGCTCGAACTCGTCGGCCAGACCGGAGCGCTCGACCTTGCGCGGCTGGAAGACCACGTCGCCGTCGGAAAAGACCACCGGCGTGCTCCATCCTTTGGCACTGTCCACCACGTCGAGCGACTCGGGAAACAGCCGATTGGCGAACGGATAATTGACCAGGAACCACGACACGGTCAGCAGATGCGGATCGCGCGGATTCTCCACCCGGTAGCGCTGCAGCGCGCCCAGGTAGTCGGCGTAGCCGAGTTCCGAGCGCAGCTCTTCGAAGATCGTCCAGTACCGCTGCTGGCGCTCGTGGCCGACCTCGCGATCGAGGTAGCGCATCAGATCGGCGATCACGCGGTCGTTGTCCAACAGCGTGTTGTCGACGTCGAACAGCGTCACCATGCGGTTGGAATCGATCATCGTTGCTATTCTAGCGATCCGGTGCGACCGGCTCCATCGGCATCGCCGGTTCGCTCCCGGTAGCGACGGCTCGAGCATTTGCAGTATACTCAAGTTATATCGCCTGAGCGCCAAAGAGTCGTCACATGAGTTCAAAAAGATCCACCGTGTTGCTGGCAATCGCCGCCGCTTTTCTGTTGGTCGCGGGGCTCGCGGTTCGGCAATCGCTGATGGCTTTCGGTCCGCGCGACGCGCAAACCCGGCTGCTGGCGCAGAACGATTCGAATGACGAGGGCGCCGCGTCGGATTCGGACTCATCGGACGACAACGACAGCTCGGCGAGCGACTCCAACGATCAATCGGATCAATCGGATCAATCCGAACAGTCGATGCAAGCCGGTGACGACCAGTCGGACGCGGGCGACGCCAGCGACGATCAGTCATCCAACGACTCGGGGAACGATTCCGATTCGTCCGATTCGTCCGATTCCAACGCCGATACCGGAAACTGACGCGCCCGGCCCGCGGCCGCGCCGCAGACTCGCCGCCGCATCCGTTCTTCGATAATTCGCAATCCGGCTTGCGTGCCGTCACCCGTCGGGGGTAGGCAGGTCTCAGCTAGCTTGACGCGCCCGCCGGGGAAACCCGGCGGATGGCAGGGAGGCTTCGATGGCTGGGCAACGTCTCGCGATCGCCGCCGCGGACGGCGGCAGCTTCTCCGGCTACCTGGCGCTGCCGCCGTCCGGTTCCGGTCCCGCAATCGTCCTGCTGCAGGAGATCTTCGGCGTCACCGCGCATCTGCGATCGCTCGCCGACTTTTACGCCGAGGAGGGCTTCGTTACGCTCGCGCCGGACCTGTTCTGGCGGATCGAGCCGGGCGTGGAGCTGACGGCTTCCGACGCCGGTCGCCGCCAGGGCCTCGATTATCTCGCTCGCTTCGATTTCGAGCGTGGTCTCGATGACCTCGCCGCGGCTATCGCGACGCTGCGCGCGCGGCCCGAATGCAATGGCAAGGTCGGCGCGCTTGGTTTCGGGATGGGCGGCCGGCTCGCCTGGATGGCGGCGGCGCGATGCGAGGTGCAGGTGGCGGTCGGCTATTATCCGCTCGGGCTCGAAACGCTGCTCGACCAGGCCCCATCGATACGCCGCCCGGCGCTGTTTCATTTCGCCGCCGAGGATCAGCTGTGCCCCGAGCCGACGCGTGAGAGGATTCGCGCCGCGATGGCCGGCAACGCGCTGGTCGAGAGTTACGTCTATCCGCGGGTTCGCCATGGCTTCAATAATCGCGACGACGAAACCGCTTTCGATCGCTTCGCCGCGACCTTCGCCCATAGCCGGACGCTCGAGTTCGTGCGCCGCGCGATCGGGCCGCACTATGACCTGGCGGCGCTATGGGAAAACCATCTGCATTGGGAGTTCGTCGCCAAAGATGCCGATGAAACCATGAAGACCATGGTGCCGGAGCCGTACGTGAATCATGTGCCGACCATGACCGGCGGCTATGGTTTCAAGGACCTCCGTCGCTTCTACAAACATCACTTCATCCCGGGCACGCCGCGAGATATGACCAGCAAGCATATCTCGCGCACCATGATGGGCGATCGGCTGGTTGAGGAGACCGTGGCCTGCTTCACCCACGACGTCGAGATCGACTGGCTACTGCCCGGGGTTCCGCCCACCGGCCGCTATATCGAAGTCCCGCTGGTGGCAATCGTGCAGTTCCGCGGCGGCAAGGTTTACAACGAGCACATCTACTGGGATCAGGCGAGCGTGCTGGTGCAGGCCGGGCTGCTCGAGGCGGGAAAGCTCCCGGTCGCAGGCGTGGAGAGCGCGCGCAAGATGCTCGATCAGTCGCTGCCGGCGAACCGCCTGATGCCGCGATGGAAGGAGAGCGCGGACCTGGACTGAACCGATTTTTGCGGGCGACAAAGCGGCGGCTGGAGCGCATCGCCACCTCGGGTCAACGCGCCGGGCGATGGTGATTGTGGACGAAAAAAAGCGGGCGGCGTGAAGCCGCCCGCTTCGATCTTCGGAAATCGATGTCAGTCGTTGTTAGTCGCCGCCGCCGTAGCCGCCTTCCGCCTCACCCTGCTTGACCAGGTTGCCGAGCACCGACATCCCGGTGTTGGTCTGGACCACACTGACGTTCTTGTCGGACACGATTACGATCGACGCCGTCTCCATCAGCGTGCTGCAGGTTCCGACCGTGCCGGTCGCATTCGGCGTGAAGGTCACGCTCAGGCCGCCGCTGCCGTCGCCGGCAACCGTGTAGGTTCCACTGACGGTACCGGGACAGAAATTACCCGCCGAATCGTTGACCGTCTCACTGCCGGTGATCGTGCCGTCGCCGGCATCGGTCGGCGTCGCGGTGAGCAATCCGTTGCCCGTCACCCACACTCCATTGCCGACATTGCCCTGAAAGCTGTTGATGTAGATGCCGTTGAAGTCTGCGGACGTAAAAGTCCCTTCACCCCCGTCGCCTTCCCAGGGATGCGCCTCGCCGCGATGGCTCCTGGAATGATGCACGGCCGCCGCCCCGGTGGTCGCCAGGGCAAGCATACCGGCGAACCCGATCGCCATCGCTAAAGAAGATCGTCCTATGAAACGCATTTACGTAACCTCCACCAGGAACCCTCGTAGGCTCCCCCCGAAGTTTTTCCCCTCACGCATGGGATTGTGGCAATTCGCCACAAGTCAATCAATCGCGCAGAAGGGGGGCATCAAGGATGCTTATCGGATGGTAAGGTAACTGAAGTCTATCAGCCGGATATAATTTCATCGCACCGGCGGCGAGCCTGCCGTCGGCCTCCCCTGAGTTAGCCGGGAAAGCGCCAGCTTCAAGTCGCGCGGATCATGCCGTAAGGTTAGGAGTCACCGGGAAGCCGAGCTTTGGAAAAAAACCCCTATCTGCAGCTTCAGAATGCCGACCCGCTCGAGCGCGAGCAGCTTTACGAGCAGGCCTATAATCGCGGCGCCGGCGACGCTGCGCCGGACCCGGCGGCGATTCCGGAATGGAACGCGCGGCGGCGGCGGCGGCTCAAGCTCTACCGGCGGGTGATGGGCGCCGAGGCGCGCGCGGTGCTCGAAATCGGCTGCGGCACGGGCGATCTGACCTGCGCGCTGGCCCGCGACACGCCGCGCGTGGTGGCGATCGATCTTTCCTCGCGCGAACTCAAGCTCGCGCAACTGCGTGCCGCGCGCTACCCCGAGCTCACCGGGCGCATCGAATTTCTGCGGATGAACGCGGTCCGGCTCGAGCTCGCCGAGGCCAGCTTCGACTTCGCCGTCAGCACCTCGATGATCGAGCATCTTCATCCCGACGACGTCGATCGCCATCTGCGCGAAGTCTGGCGCGTGCTGAAGCCGTCGGGCCGCTACCTGGTCTGGTGTCCCAACCGCCTCGGCCATCACAAGGACCGGCCGTTTCATCTCTGCATGATGTCGCATCGCGAGCTGCGGGCGCGGATGCTGGCGGCGGGCTTCCGATCGTTTCAGTCGCCGCTGATGAAGGGCGCGCCGATGGTCGGCACACAGTTCAAGGTCGCGATGGAGTCGGCGATGTCCGCGCTGCGTATCCCGATCCTGTGGAGTCACCTCGGGGTGCGCAACGTGATGATCGTCGCCGCGAAATAGCGACTCCCGGCGCTTTCCGCGCACGACCCTTCTGTGCGAAAAGACAGAAGCTTGAGCTGACTTCTGGCGGGGAGAACAGGCAGCGATGGATTTCGATCTCAGTCCCGAGCAGCAGCGTCTCAAGGGCGTCGCGCGCGAGCTGGCGGTGGATTTTGCCCGCCGCGCCGCCCAGCACGATCGCGAGCGCAGCGCGCCGGTCGAGAACTATGCGGCGCTGCGCGAGGCCGGCATGTTCGCCATCGCGATCCCCAAGGAACTCGGCGGCCTGGGAGTCGGCGCGATCGGATGGGTGGCGGTGGCCGAGGAGCTGGCGCAGGGCTGCGGCGCGACCGCGCTCGCCTTCAACATGCACATGAACGCGACCGGCGGAATTTCCGATCGCCAGCGCATTCCGATCGCGGTGCGCCAGCGCGCCGCCGACCTCGCGATCAAAGACGGCAAGCTGATGTGCACCTCGGCGACCGAGCCGGGCACCTCGAGCCTGCTGCCGAACTCCAACGTCTTCTCGATCGAGGCGCGCAAGGTCCCCGGCGGCCTGCGGCTTTACGGCCGCAAGACCTTCTGCTCGATGGTCGAGGCGAGCGACTATTGCTACCTGTTCGCGCATCCGCAAGACCATCCGAATCCCACTCAGTTGGTGGCGGTGCTAGTCGCGTCCAGGCAGAAAGAGGTTGCGATCACCGACATCTGGGACACGCTCGGGATGCGCGCGACGCGCAGCAATCAGGCCGACTTCGACGGCGCCTTCGTGCCCGACGAGCTGGTGCTGTACGAGATCGGCGATTTCACCCGCGGCTTTATTATCGAGGAATCGACCTGGGCGTTCGGCGGCTTCGCGGCCTGCTATCTCGGCGTCGGACTGGGGATCGTCAAGTGGGCGCAGGAGTTCCTGAGCCATCGCCAACCGCGCGGCTACGCGCAGGTGATGGGCTACCATCCCGACGTCGCTCATCGCATGGGCGACATGGTGACCGATATCGAGGCGGCGCGGGCGATGGTCTATCGCGCGGCCTGGGAGCATGACGCGCACGGCCCGACGCTCGCGGCCTTCGACTGGTTCCTGCGCGCCAAGCTCGCGGTCGGCAGCGCACTGCAGCGGATCATCAACAACGTCACCATCGCCTGCGGCGTGAACTCGCTGATGCGTGCGCGCGAACTCGAACGGATGATTCGCGACGCGATGACCGGACCGATCATGCCGCCGGCGGCCGACGCCTGCTCGGGCGCGATCGGCCTGATGAGCATGGGGCTCGACCTCGACCAGGCGCCTTCGCTGCGCCCCGAGGATCCCGCGGTAACGATTCGCACTCGCAGATAAGGAGGCACGGCTATGCGGCTCGACGGCAAGATAGCAATCGTAACTGGCGCCGGCAGCGGAATCGGGCGCGCCACAGCGAGTCGCCTGGCCGCCGAAGGCGCGAGCCTGGTGCTGAATGATCTGAACCCGAAGACGCTCGACGAGATCGCGCAACAGATCGTCAAACAGCACGGCGTTAAAGTGGCGCCCGCGCCCGGCGACGTCTCGCGCGAGGAGACCGCGGCCAAGATCGCGGGTACTGCGAGCAGCCAGTTCGGGCGCGTCGATATCCTGGTCAACGACGCCGGGATCCATCATGTCGCCGACATCACCGAAACCTCACTCGAGGAGTGGAACCGGGTCATCGGCGTGAACCTCACCAGCATGTTTCTGGTGTCGCGCGCGATCATTCCGATCATGCTGCGGCAGCGCGCGGGCGCGATCGTCAACCTCGCCTCGATCTCATCGTTCGTCGGCCAGGAAATGGAGGGCAAGAGCACCTTTCTCTATAACGTCACCAAAGCCGGCGTGATGCAGCTCACGACGTCGCTCGCGACGCGTTACGGTGCGGACGGCATCCGCGTCAACTGCGTCTGTCCCGGTGCGGTCAAGACCAACCTGATCCTCGGATCGATTCTCAAGGGACAGGAGCGCGTGGACGATTCAGTGTGGCAGGCGATCGGCCCCTCGCATCCGCTCAACCGTTGCGCCGAGCCGGCCGAGATTGCGGCGGCGATCGCGTTCCTGGCCTCGGACGACGCCTCGTTCATCACCGGCGCAGCGCTGCCGGTCGACGGCGGTTATCTGGCGCGCTGAGATTCGGTTATCGCGCAGCGTGCATTGAAGCCGCGGGCCGGGCGGCGGATAATCGATCTTCGGCAGACTGTTTCCCCATGGGTGTTCAACCAGCTGTTATCGAACCGCTCGGAGCGCGCGGCGACGCGCCGGCGCCGGTGCCTGCGCTCGAAGTCGAGCATCTGAGCTTCAGCTACGGCAAGCGACGCGCGCTCGACGACGTCAGCTTCACGATCCAGCCGGGCGAGATCTTCGGCTTTCTCGGACCCAACGGCGGCGGCAAAACCACCTTGTTTCGCATCCTCTCGACCCTGGCGATGGCGCAATCGGGAACCGTACGGGTCTTCGGCCACGACCTTGGCGGCGCGACTATCGAAGTGCGCCGGCGACTCGGCGTCGTGTTCCAGCATCCGAGCCTCGATCAGAAGCTGACCGTGGCCGAGAACCTCGCGCATCATGGGCGGCTCTACGGAATCACCGGCGAGCGGCTGCGCAGCCGCAGCCGGCTGATGCTCGAGCGGATGGGCGTTGCCGATCGCGCCAACGATCTGGTCGAGACGCTTTCGGGGGGGCTCAAGCGGCGCGTCGAGCTGGCCAAGGCGCTATTGCCCGAGCCCGAACTGCTGCTGCTCGACGAGCCGAGCACCGGTCTCGATCCTGCCGCGCGGCGCGAGTTCCACCTCAATCTGGCCGCGCTCTGTGCCGCACAGCAGGTCACGATCGTGCTGACGACCCATTACATGGAGGAGGCCGAGCGCTGCGACCGTATCGGTATTCTGCACCAGGGCCGACTGGTGGCGATGGCGCCGCCGGGCGAGTTGAAGAGCCGGGTCGGCGGCGACGTGATCGTGATTCGCACCGCGGCGCCGGACGGCCTCGGCCGCAAGCTCGCGGATCGCTTCGGCGTCAACGGCGTGCTGGTCGACGGCACCGTGCGAATCGAGCGGCCACGCGGCCACGAGCTGGTGCGCGAGATGGTCGAGCAGTTCGGCGATGAAATCGAATCGGTCACCTTCGGCAAGCCGACACTCGAGGACGTCTTCATCCATCTGACCGGCCAGCGCTTCTTCGGCGAGGCTCCGAGGTCCGACGCGTGAGAATCATCGCGATCCAGGCGGCCACGCTATGGTGGCGCGAGATCACGCGCTTTCGCCGCCAGCGCAGCGTGATCATCGGCTCGCTGCTCCAGCCGCTGATTTTCTGGGTGCTGATCGGATGGGGCTTTCGCGCTTCGTTCCGGCCGAGCGGGATGCCGGCGGGGATCGATTACGTGCAGTACTTCTACCCCGGCGTGATCATGCTGGTGCTGCTGTTCACCGCGATTTTCGCGACTATCCAGACCGTCGAGGATCGCCAGGAAGGTTTCCTGCAGGGCGTGCTGGTGGCGCCGGTTTCGCGCGCCACGGTGGTCTTCGGCCAGGCGCTCGGCGGCACCACGCTAGCACTCGCGCAGGGTCTGATCTTTCTGCTGCTGGCGCCGCTCGCGGGCATCACGCTGAGCTTCGCGGCCGTCGCTGTGACCGCCGCGATGATGGCGGTGACGGCTTTCGCACTCACCAGTATCGGGCTGATGATCGCGTGGCGCATCGAATCGACCCGCGGCTTCCATCTGATCATGAATTCGATCCTGGTCCCGATCTGGTTCCTGTCGGGCGCGTTTTTTCCCGCCAACGGCGCGCCGCCGTGGCTCGGATGGATCATGCGGCTCAATCCGCTGACCTACCAGATGGCGGCGCTGCGCAAGGGACTCTACCTCGCCTATCCGGCGACGCTCACCGGTGGATTACCGCGTTTCGCACTCACCGTGCCGATTGCGATCGGCTTTGCGATTGTCGCCTTCGTGATGGCCACGGTAGTGGCGCAGCGCAGCGTTACGGTTTAGAGCGTCTGGCGGCGGTCGAGCACGCGCTTGGCCTTGAACTCGGTCTTGGGCAGCGTGCCGGCCGGGACGAACTCGACGCGCGGCCGGAGCTCGCAGCGGCGCGAGACCTCGGCGGTCAGGCGCACGCGCAGTTCGTCGGCCTCGGTGCCGGCGATATGCTCGCGGGTCTCGGCCACGATCGTCAGCATATCCATCACGCCTTCGGTTTCGAGCACGATCTGAAATTCATCGCCCAAGACGTCGAAGCCGCGCACGATCTCTTCGATCGCGGTCGGGAACAGCGTCAGACCGCGCACGTTCAGCATATCGTCGGCACGGCCGACGAAGCCGCCATGGGCCCGCGCCAGCGTGCGGCCGCAGGCGCATCGATGGTAGTCGAGCACGGTGTAATCGCCAATCAGGAAACGCAGTTGCGGCGAACCCTCGGAATTCAAGTTGGTGACGACCGTGAGACCGCGCCCGCCCTTGGCGACTGGCTCAAAGGTGCGCGGATCGACGGTCTCCCAGATCTGCAGATCTTCGGGCACGTGGGTCGAGACCGGATCGACCTTGAGCGCGTGCTCGCAAGTGAAAGCCCATCCGGCTGGCACCGCCTCGGTGCATCCGTAAACGTCGTGAAAATCGGCGTTCCAGGTCTGCTCGATGCGCCGGCGCGTCGCGGCGATTCCCGAGGCGGGCTCCCCCGCGCATACCAGCCGCTTGATCGAGCTGCTGGCCGGATCGAGCCCCGCCTCGCGCATCGCGTTGGCCAGATGGAGCGCATAGGACGGCGTGGCGGCGATCACGGTCGGCCGGTAGAGATCGATCATCATCACTCGCCGCTCGGTCGGCACTCCGCCCGGCACGATCCCGACCCGCATCAGGTTCCATCCATAATGCACCGACCAGAAAAAGACGTGCGGGTTGTAGGTCGTGCAGGTCAGTCCGAGGTCGCCGGCGCGGATGCCCATCGCGTACATCGAGCGCGCGCTGGTCACGGCCCACAGTTCGCGGTCGAGTTGCGTATAGCGAAACGGGCGCGGCGTCGCGGTGGTGCCCGAGGTCGAGAACACCATCCATCCCGAGTCGCGCCATATGCGGTCGTCGATCGGCGTGTAGGTGCCCCATGGGCGATGCGCCTGGACGTCGGCGGTCATCTCCTGCTTGGTGGTGATCGGAAACTTGAGCAGGTCATCGAGCGACTTGAAATCGGCCGGCCGCAATTTGGCGGCGCGAAATTTCGCGCGATAAAACGGGCTCTGGTCGTAGAGATAGGGGATCATCGCGACCAGCTTCTCTTCCTGGATCGCGCGAAGCGTGGCGCGCGGAGCGGTCTCGAAAGCCGGCGCCCAGTAGCGTTTGCTCTGCGGCTCCTGGAGCCCGCGCATGAACTTCCGCAGCACCGCGGCCCATCGCTCGCGCGCGCTCAGCCGCCGTCCGGTGATCCCCCGGACGGTCGGCTTCCTGCCGGGTCTTGCTTTCCTCGCCATGGTCGTAGTCGAGCAGGAGTCCTCGCGATGAGCAAGCCTCAACCGCCGCGATCGTCGAAGAGCAGCAGCCTAGACTTGAGCATCAAACTTCTATTGAATCACGGGACGAGGCAGGTGATCGTGAGGGGATTCGTTCCGACGCCACCGGCTATTGTCGACTATATGGTCGAGCGGCTGTTTGCAGGCCGCTCTCCTAAGCCAGGCGATATCCTTCTTGATCCCGGATGCGGCACAGGCGCGTTCCTCAAAGGCATCATTCGTTGGTGCAAAAGGAACCGCAGTCCCATCCCCGATCTGATCGGGGTGGAGTCGGACCCTGGGCGAGCACAACAGGCTCGCACCGCCTTGGACCGGTGTCCGAAGGTTGAGATCCGCTTAAGCGACTTCCTGGCCGCTCCCCTCGGGAGTTTCGACTACGTAATCGGGAATCCTCCGTACGTTTCCATCACCCGTCTTTCGGAACGAGAGAAGAGAACCTTTCGCGCCAACTACGCGACGGCACGGGGGCGTTTTGACCTCTATCTGTTGTTCTTCGAGCGAGCGCTCAAGAGTCTTAGGCTCAACGGGCGGATGGTTTTTATCACGCCGGAGAAGTTCCTGTACGTCGAGACCGCGGCTCCTCTGAGGCGTCTTCTGGCTGAAAAGGACGTCGAAGACATCACGATGATTGACGAGCAGGTGTTCGGGGCGCTCGTCACCTATCCGACCGTCAGCACGATTGTAAATCGCCCGCCTTCGGCACCTACCCATGTCCGGTTTCGCGACGGGAGCCGACACCTATGTGCGTTGAAGGGTGATGGGACATCATGGCTTCCAGCCATACGAGGCTACCCGGCCAGGCCGGAAACGCGACCTACCTTAAGCGACCTATGCACCCGTATTAGCTGCGGCGTCGCTACCGGTGCGGACGGCATTTTTGTGCGCGATATGCGAGGACTCGAGCCCGAGTTGAGAGTCTTTGCCCGAGCGACGATTGCCGGACGCGAACTGAGCGCTCCAGGTAAACTGGATCCGCCTCGGCACGCGATGCTCATCCCCTACGCGACCGATGGCAGCCTGATTCCCGAAAATCAGCTCGGCCCCCTGGGGGACTACCTGCGCAAGCCGAGGATTCGACAGAGACTTGCGCAGCGCACCTGCGCCAGACGAAAGCCGTGGTATGCTTTCCACGAAAATCCGCCGTTGCTCGAAATACTCAGACCAAAAATCCTGTGCAAGGACATCACCCGGCACCCGTACTTCTGGACGGACCCGGAAGGCAACTTGGTGCCGCGTCATTCCGTGTACTACATCGTGCCCGACGATTCTGCCGCGCTCGACGCGATTTGCCGATATCTCAATTCCGCGGAGGCAGCGCAGTGGTTGACGGAGCACTGCCAGAGAGCGGCTAGCGGTTTTCTTAGACTGCAAAGCAACATCCTGAAGATGTTGCCGGTACCCCGCGAACTCGAGCCTCATCGCGCACGCGGTCCCCTATCGCGTTACGCGCCTCACCCGTCGCTTCCAGGTCTCCTTGCTCCTGACTCAGCCCGATGAGCACTCCCTTCGACACGGTAATCGAGCAAATCGAAGTCCGTGGTTATCACAACCAGAGGCTGGAGGATCACTCGGATGTCGTCAGTCGGGGCATCTTGAACGATCTGAGGTCTCGATGCTTGCCGTTTGCGCAAGACTACGAAACGGGCAAGATCACGTCATGGGAGAATGTGCGCACGCCCGGCGCGCGCAATCGAAAAATTGATCTGCTGGTTGGGGAACCGTTGCCGGACGGCCAGCCCGACCTTGAAAAGCTCCGTCTGTGTATCGAGAACAAGTCCGTTATCACGGCGCACCGAAATCTTTATGCGCGCTTTGACGATCTCAACGAAGCGCTACAAGTTCTTCACAGGGCAAAATCCGAGGCCGTGTTGGTGGCAACAGTAATTGTGGGTGTCGCCGACAGATTCCTTAACGTGCCCGACCGCGTAAAGCCACTTTATCAAGGGAAGCCAGGTGCGTTTGCTAAGCTGGTTCGACGGCTCTCGTCGGGCGATCAATCGCTCTGGGAGAAGTTCCCGTCAGCGATCAGCGCAAACCGGCCCGATGATTCGAATAAAACGGTCGCGCGCTTTCGACAGCTTCCGACGCGCTCACCGGGTCACACGCATGTCGTCGGATATGATTATGTTCTGCTGGTGCCCGCGTTCGTTGATAACGTGAACGTACCTTATATCCCGCAAGTGAACGATCGGCGCAGTTTAGGGATCGACGTGGAACGCGAGTATCAGGCGATGCTGGACGTGATCTGCAAAGCGTACTCGGCCCGCTGGCATCTCTGACGCTCAGTTGAGCTGGACGTATTCGAAGTCGAGGCCGGGCTTGCCGCCGATACCCTTGGCGGGCGGCGCGATCCAGTTGGCGATCTTGCCCGGCTCGTAGACCGGCTTCATCACCGCGGCGACCCGCGCGCGATCTTCCTCGGTCGGGAGCCATTCGGTGCGCCGGCGCGCGAACTCCTCGGCCGGCAGGATTTTGCCCTGCGGATCGCTGGTCAGCGCGGCGAACGCGCCTACCTTGCGATTGAAGCAGACCGCGGGCAGGTAGAGACGTGCGTCGAGCTTGCGATGCTCAAGCTCGCGGTTCCAGCGCCGCAGGCCGCGATGACAATCCTCGACATAAGCGTCGCGCAGCACCGCGTTCATCGCGCGGCGCAGCGGAATCTTGTCGACCGAACCGTCGGGCTTGCGCAACTCGTAAGTCTGGTCGAGCGCCAGATGCTCGGGCTGGTCCTCTTCCTGGAAACGACCCTTGAGCCCGGCCGCGAAGTAGGTCGCCGCGTTGCTCGAGTCTTCGCCGCCGAACAGATCGAGCGCCTCGGTGTACCAATAGTTGATGTACTTCTGCAGGACAGCGAGCGGGATGGCGCCGAGCTCGAAGAGATCTTCGCGCCCCGACTGCAGCATCAGGTCGGCGGCCCGCGCGACGATACGCTGGATGCCGCTTTCGCCGACGAACATATGGAAGGCTTCCTCGGTCAGCATGAAACGCGTGGTGCGCGAGAGCGGGTCGAAGGCGCCCTCGGCCAGCGCCGCCAGCTGATATTTGCCGTCGCGGTCGGAAAACATGCTGAAGCAGAAATAATCAAGCCAGTTGCGAATCGGCGCGTTGAAAGCGTTCAGGATTCGCGGATGGTCGGCATTGCCGCTGCGCCGGTACAGCAATTCGTCGGCTTCCTCGCGGCCATCGCGACCGAAATACTTGTGCAGCAAGTAGACCATCGCCCACAGATGGCGGCCTTCCTCGCAGTTCAACTGGAAGATGTTGCGCAGATCGTAGAGCGACGGCGCGCTCTTGCCCAGCAGCCGATTCTGCTCGACCGAGGCCGGCTCGGTGTCGGCCTGGGTCACGATGATGCGGCGCAGTTCCTTGCGCTGTTCGCCGGGCACCTGCTGCCATGCCGGTTCGCCATAATGGTCGCCGAAACCGATCTTGCGATCGGCCGCTTCGGGGGCAAGGAAAATACCCCAGCGATAGTCCTGCATCCGGACGTAGCCGTAGTTGGCCCAGCCCTCGGGCGACACGCTGATGGCGGTGCGCAGGTAGACCTGAGAGGCGTCGAAGCCTTCGGGACCGACCTCGCGCCACCAGTCGAGGTAGTGCGGATGCCACAGGCCGATCGCGCGGCGCAGTTGCTGATCGTGATCGAGATTAACGTTGTTGGGAATTTCGTTGCTCATGTGCGATGCCAATCGAATTGGGGACTTTCGGGGCGTCCGTAAAGTTTGAGTGCGCCGCGCGGCCCGACCGCGTTGGGGCGCTGGAAAATCCAGTTTTGCCAGCACGAAAGACGCCCGAAAATCTTGGTCTCCATCGTTTCCGGTCCGGCAAACCGCAGGCTCGCTTCCATCCCGGTCAGCGCATCGGGCGAGAGCGACAACCGTTCATCGATCGCCAGGCGAATCTCGTCGTCCCAGTCCAGCTCATCGGGCGCGCCCGTCACCAGTCCGGCTTCCAGAGCCGCGACGGCATCGTAACGCCGCCCGTCGGCGAGGAGCCTGGCGACGTGATCGGGATGGGCGAGAAAGCGCGTCGCGAGGCGGCTCAGCCCATTGGGCATCGGCAGGATGCCGCCGTTCAGGAGTCCGGGCGCGAGCGCCGCGCGGCCGCCGGATTTCATATAGGCGCGGTCGGCGGCCAGCACCGGTTCGAGCAGAAAACCGCCGAAGCAGGAATCATCGTCGACCAGCGCGAAAAAACTCTTGGCGGTCAGATCCATCCGCTTGAGCACGCGGCGCATCAGCAGCAGCACTTCGTTGACGAAGTAATCGTCGCGGCGGGCATGAAGCTGCCGGTCGAGCTCCAGCACGCGGTCAAGGTTACCCTCGGAACGCACCGCGACCAGACCGATTTCCGGATAGTTGAAGCGCAGCCGGAGCAGCGCGTCATCGAGCTCGCGGAACAGGCGCAGCGGATACCAGTCGGCGCCCAGCCGTACCGCGTCCGCGGGAATCGCCTCGACCGTCGCCGGCCCGACGATTCGCAATTCGGCGAGCCGCCGCTTGTTATCGAGCGTCAACGTCAGATGGCGGTAACGAATCTCGCTGTCGCTGACGGCGGGGGCAAGCGCGTCGAGTACGATGCCGCGGCGCGCGGCCCGGCCCGGCTCGCCGTGCGCCACCAGCTTCTCGACCCGCTGCTCGACCATCTCGCCGAAGCGCGAGCGCGGGATGAGCGCGTCGACCAGTCCCCAGGCTACCGCCTTTTCGCCGCGGATGCCTTCGGCGAGCGTCACGAAGACGTCCGCGAGGTCGCGGCGCACCTTGCGCTTGTCGACCAGCCGCGTCAGTCCGCCGGTGCCGGGCAGCACGCCGAGGTAGGGGATTTCGGGCAGGCTGACGGCGGAGCGGCGATCGTCGACCAGCCAGATCTCTTCGCACGCCAGCGCCAGCTCGTAGCCGCCGCCGCTGCAGATACCGTTGAGGGCGGCAACGTAGCGCTGACCGGAGAGCGCGCTCGCCTCTTCCATCGTCAGGCGGGTCTCGTTGGTGTACTTGCAGAAGTTGACTTTGAAGCCATGGTCAGAGCCGGCCAGCATGAAGATGTTCGCACCGGCGCAGAACACGTCGGCGAGCCCGCTGGTCAGCGTGACGACCGAGACGCCGGGATGCTCGAAGCGCAGGCGATTGACGGCGTCGGCCAGCTCGATGTCGACGGCAAGATCGTAGGAATTGAGTTTGAGCTGATAGTCCGAACGCAGCCCGCCGCCTTCGTCGACCTTGAGGATCAGCCGCGCGCGGTCGCCCTCGGCTTCAAGCCGCAGATGGCGATAGCGGCTGGGATGGGTTTCGAAGCTGATTTCGGACATGGCAGTATGCTACCGCACATCGGAAATCGAGCGCCAGATACCGGCGGGCGCGGACCATGGACGCCTCCCGACAATTCCGGAAGGCGCGGCGCTAGCCACCGGGCCAAAGGGCCATAATCCCTCCGGCCACCTGGGATGGCCGCCTCGAATCGCTCACAAAAGGACGGACCACAATCGGCGATCCTGCCATTGCCCACGTGTGCCCGAGCGGCTATTGCTCCTGGAGATCCGAGATGCGCGAGAAAATCGGCGACCATGCCTAAGCATGCAGGAATCAATCGCGGCAACCACAAGAACGGGGCCGACAGGTCTTCAAAACCGGCGAAGCTCGCGCGCGCTGAATTTGAAGAGCAGCTCAGGAAGCTTCACGTCGAATTGGTGAAGCTTCAGGAGTGGGTCAAACAAACCGGCGCGAAAATTGTCATATTGTTCGAAGGACGCGACGCCGCCGGAAAAGGCGGCGTGATCAAACGCATCACGGAACGAGTCAGCCCGCGCGTCTTCAGAGTCGTCGCGCTGCCGGCGCCGACCGAACGCGAAAAAACCCAGCTTTATATTCAGCGCTACATCGCGCATATGCCGGCCGCGGGGGAGATCGTGCTGTTCGACCGGAGCTGGTACAACCGCGCGTTGGTCGAGCGGGTGATGGGCTTCTGCACCGAAGAGCAGGCCAGATATTTCCTGAAAAATTGTCCACCCGTCGAGGAGGCCTTTGTGCACTCGGGAATCATCCTGATCAAATACTGGTTCGAGGTCGGCCAGCAGGAACAGACGCGTCGATTTTTGGCGCGGATCAACGACGGGCGCAAAACCTGGAAGCTCAGTCCGATGGATCTCGAGTCGCATCGCCGCTGGTACGATTACTCGCGGGCGCGTGACGAGGTGATGGCCGCAACCGATACCGAAACGGCGCCCTGGTACGTGGTCGATGCGGACGACAAGCGGCGCGCGCGGCTCAATTGCATCTCGCACCTTCTGAGTCTGATTCCATATACGGAAGTCCCGCGAAAAAAGACCAGGCTGCCGAAGCGGCAAAAGCCGAACGGCTACAAACCGCCCGCACACCCGGTCCGGCGCGTGCCTGCCACTTACTGATCGCGCCGGGATTCCGCCGGGTCCGGCCCGGATTAGCCCGCGCGCGCGATGCGCCCTACCCGCCCGGGGAAACGTGGCGGCGGCGCCGGCGAACAGCTTTCACAACCTCGAGGACGGAGACCGGAATCGCTCCGATCGCGATCGCCACGAGGCATTCGCTCACGGTTATGCGCTGGGTCTCGAAGATGCCTTCGAGCATCGGAGTAACCGAGATTGCCAATTGAAGCACGAAGCTCACGGCCACGATCGCGAGCAGCCGGACGTTCGAGAGCAAGCCCACCTGCCAGATCGATTGGGTCGCGCTGCGAACCCCGAATGAACGCAACAACTCCGCCAGCACCAGCACGAAGAAGCACAGGTTGCGCGCGTGCGCCAGGCCGAGGCCGTGGCCAAGGGCGTAGCCGAAAGCCGACAGCGAGACCCCGGCCGTCAGGAGACCGGTAAGCGCCATCGATCCCAGGAAACCGCGATCGATGATCTGTGCCTGCGGGTCGCGCGGCGCTTGCGACAACACGTCCTCGGGGATCGAATCGGTCGCCAGCGCGAGGGCCGGAAGACCGTCGGTCACCAGGTTGATCCACAGTAGCTGGGTGGGCAGCAACGGTAATGGCCATCCCAACACGGTGGCGGCCAGCATCACGAACAGTTCGCCCGAGTTTCCTCCCATCAGGTAAAGCAGAGTCTTACTGATGTTGTCGTAGATGCTGCGGCCTTCCTCGACGGCAGCGACGATGGTGGCGAAGTTGTCGTCGGTGATTACGATGTCGGCGGCCTGTTTCGTCACCTCGGTACCGGCGATTCCCATCGCGATGCCGATCGCCGCCTCCTTGAGCGCCGGCGCGTCGTTGACGCCGTCGCCGGTCATCGCCACCACCTTGCCGCGCGCTTTCCACGCTCTGACGATTCTCAGCTTGTGTTCCGCCGTGACGCGGGCGTAGACCGAGATTTGCTCGACCCGGCGCGCCAGTTCCGCCTCCGGCATCGACTCCAGATCGGCGCCGATCAAAACCTCGTCGTGGGGACGCAGGATGCCCAGCGCGTGGCCGATAGCGGAAGCGGTCCGCGGGTGATCGCCGGTGATCATCACCACCCGAATGCCTGCTGCGTGACATCGACGCACCGACTCCTGAGCCTCGGCGCGCGGCGGATCCTGCATCCCGACCAGCCCCAGAAACGTCAACTGGCGCTCGATTTCGTCGGCCCCCCCGCCGGCGGACTCCAGCGGTCGTTGCGCGCAGGCCAGGACCCGCAGCGCTTCGCCCGCCAGCAGCGTGTTCGCCTCGAGCATCCGCGCGCGCTCGCGCTCATCGATTTCTCTCACGCCGTCGGCGCTGCGAATGAAGGCGCATCGCTCCAGGACCGCTTCCGGCGCACCCTTGACGAAGGCGCAGGCGCCGCCGTCCAGCTTGCGCACCACCGTCATCATCCGGCGCTCGGAAGTGAAAGGGATGGTTTCGATTTTCGGCAGCTGCTCCTCGATTGCCTGCGCCGTGATGCCGGCTTTGGCGGCGACCACCAGCAAGGCGCCCTCGGTGGGATCGCCGACGATCGATGGCTTGCCGGCCTGGTTCGTCAGGTGAGCTTCGTTGCAGGCGACCAGCGCGCGCAGCAATTCCTCGAGCAGCGGGTCGTGATCCACTTCGTTGTCCTGGTCGTCGAAGATCGCGCCCGCGGTCGAATAGCCCTCGCCGGTCACGGTGAAAATCCGATCGGCGGTGACTATCCGGCGCGCGGTCATCTCACCCATCGTCAGCGTGCCGGTCTTGTCGGTACAGATGACCTGGGCGCAGCCCAGCGTCTCCACTGACGGCAGCCGGCGAACCAGCGCCTTGCGACGCGCCATCCGTGAGACACCGAGCGCCAGCGCTACCGTCACGATGGCGGGAAGTCCCTCGGGAATGGCCGCGACCGCCAGACTCACGGCGCCCAGCAGCAACTCGAACAGCGGCACCGAGCGGCCTAATCCCAGGACGAAGAACAGGACCACGATGCCGAAGCAGAACCACAGCAGATAGTGAGCCACCCGTTCCAGGCGCCGTTGCAAAGGAGTCTCGTCCGACGACGCTTCCTGCAGCAACTCGGCGATGCGCCCGAACTCGGTGTGCATCCCGGTGGTTACGACCAGCGCGCGGCCGCTCCCCCGTGTCACGGCGGTGCCGAGAAAAACCAGGTTCACGCGCTCGGCGAGCGGTGTTGAGGCGGGCAGCGCGGCGACCGACTTTGTAACCGGGCTGGATTCACCGGTCAGCGGCGCTTCGTTGGTTTCCAGGCCTGCCGATTCGATCAGGCGCGCGTCGGCGCCCACCAGGTCACCGGCGTCGAGCAGGATCAGGTCGCCGGGCACCAGCGACGAGACCTCCATGGTCGATGCGCTGCCGTCTCTGATGACCCTGGCCCGCGGCGCGGTCATCCGCTTCAACTCGGCGACCGCGTTCTCGGCCCGATACTCCTGAAAGAAACCGATCGCTCCGTTGAGCAGGATGATGGCGAATATCGCCAGCGCGTCGATGGTGTCGCCCAGCAGCGCGGAGATGACCGCGGCGGCGACCAGGATCCATACCACCAGGCTGGTGAACTGGCGCGCGAAGATGATTAGCGGCGAAACTGAAGCCGCCTGAACGATCTCGTTCAGACCCTCCAACTCAAGACGGCGTCGGGCCTCGGCCGTGGTCAGTCCGCGAGCCGGATCGCTGGCTAATTCGGCGGCCACTCGTTCGACCGGCAACGAGTGCCACGCGACGGTCGCGGCAGGCGCGCGACCTGTGGAGGATTTCTTTACGCTCGCCTTTTGCCCGGTCATCTTTCTCGACTAGGATTCCGATGGTCTGGTATCGAGAGCTGGTTCGACCGGCTGCCGAATCGAGCTGTCTAAACCTGAAACTGCGATGTTACAGTACGCACTCGTATTCCTGGCAAGCGCTGCGGTGGTGGTCGTCGCCGGCACGATTCTCACGCGTTGCGCCGATGACATCGCCGAAGCCACCGGGCTGGGCAGAGCATGGATCGGATCCGTCCTGCTCGCGACCGCTACCTCGCTGCCCGAACTCGGGACGGATATCACCGCGGTCCGGATCCACGCGGCCAATCTTGCGGTCGGCGATCTGTTCGGTTCCAGCCTTGCCAACATGCTGATCCTCGCCGTCCTGGATCAGTTCGCGCGCCAGGGAAAGGTGCTGCGCGGCGCCGCCATCGAGAATGCACTGATCGCATGCCTGGCCATTGTCTTGAATGCGATGGGCGCGCTTTTCGTGCTGACGGGCTCAAGCTGGAGTCCGCTTGGCATCTCGCCGCAATCCTTGCTGCTGCTCCTGGTCTACCTGTTTGGCACGCGTGCGGTTTATCGCAATGGCACCAGGCATACCGCCGCCGCGGTCAAAAGCGGTACCGACAGGAAACGAACAGGCGCCCGTAGTCTGCGCCGCTCGGCCATCTGGTTTGCCGGCGCTGCCATGGCGATTCTCCTGGCCGCTCCAGCCCTGGCATGGTCGGCAAAGGAGCTCGCCCAGTTGACCGGCTTGGGGGACAGCTTTGTCGGCACCTGGCTATTGGGACTCGCAACCTCGTTACCGGAGTTTGTAACCGCGTTTGCGGCGGTGCGAATAGGACAATTCGACCTGGCAGTCGGAAACCTGTTCGGATCCAACTCCTTCAACATGATTATCTTCGTGGCCCTGGATTTGGCCAGTCCTTCAGGATCCGTCTTCCAACGGTTGAATCCGATCCACGCCATTTCGGCTACCCTGGCGGTAATACTGATGAGCCTCGGATTGGCCAGTATTCTGTACCGTGCCGAACGACGCTTCCTGATGATCGAACCGGACAGCGCCCTGATGCTGGCCGTCTACCTGCTCGCGATTTGGATTCTGTACGCGCATTCAGGAAGGTAGCGCGATACCGCCGAGGTCTCATCAGGGCCTGGCGGGAAGCGCTGGGCGGCTAGCTCGACGACTTTGACCTTCGCCCGCGCCGCGAGCGGGACTGTTTAGGCGATGCTGCTTCGACCGCCCTTACGGTCAGTACCGGGCATTTGGCTATCCGCACCACCCGCTCCGTGACCGAGCCAAGGAATAGATGGTGCAGGCCGCTGTAGCCGTGTGTGGCGATGATAATCAGGTCGGCCTTCAACTTTTCGGCAGCGTTCGCGATCACTTCGTACGGGATGCCGGACTCAAGTTGAGACCGGCAGCGGCGGTATCGCCGTTTGGTCCGTTGCTCCCATGCTGCAAGTTGATCTACCGCGCGCGCGCGGTAGCGCTCCTGGAGTTCGGATTCCGATACGTCCGGCATCACCTGCGTGTACCTGACCGGCTCGATAGCGTGAACCAGCACCAGTTCCGCACTATGCGATCGGGCAAAATCGATCGCGTAGTCGAGTGCCCTGTCCGAATGGTCCGAGAAGTCGGTGGGAACCAGGATTCTCTTGATTTTCATTCTCTCCGACGCCTTCCGCCCCCCGAGCGCGCTTTCTCCGAATGGCTTGAGAACCCCGTGTTTATCATCTTAGCGGTCTGTGGAACGAAGAGACGAGGGCGACGAACCACGCGCCAAAGCGCGTTACTCGGCCTGTTTGATTTCTGCGCCGCGCAGAGGAGCGTTCGCCCTGAGCCGAAAATCTCTTTGAATTGCGCCAGAGCGGACTGATCGGCCGAGCGCGAAAGCCTTGGCGGAGCGCGGTATCAGTAGCCGGGGAAGAAGCCGGGCTGGCGATTGATACCCATCACCTGGAACGGGTTGCGCCCAAACGGCATCTGACCGACCGATCCGAGCCCGCCCAGGGTGACCTGGAACTGGTAGGCCAGCTCGTTGGGGTTGACGGTATCAACGATGCCGAAGTCGATCGACCAGCAATCGCAGGGCGATTTGATGCGGATTCCGTACTCCGCCGAGAGCAGCCGCGAGGCGCTCATATCGTAGGACGGCGCGAAATAGACGCCCAGCCGATCGAACAGGTCGTAATAGCTGCGCAGCATCAGCAGTTCGCTGCCGTTGGGCTCGGTCGGCGTAATGACGGTCGCGTGCGGCCCGATGTAGTTGTACGACAACTGCAGAAACGAGCCGGCCATCGCCCGGCCCATATAGAGGTTGGGCGTGTTCTTGGTCCACGGCGGCTGGAAATCAAAATAGACGCTGGCAAAGTTGATCTGCTGGCGGGTGCGCGGATCGTAATCAACGGTGGTGCCGAGCGACGCGATCTTGGTCGGCAGCAGGCTCAGGTTCGCTTCCACGTCCGACATCCCGGAGCCGGAAATCGGGTCGACCGCATGATTGGTGTCGTAGGCCTGCTGCACCGTGAACCGCGCGACCTCTTCGATCCGATCGCCGCCGTGCACTGAATCAGCCGCGCGCGCGCCGAAGATACTGTCGGAGAGGCTGAACGGCGCCACCGGCTGCTCGGACTGCGCGTTGGGAATCGATGCGGCGCCCGGAATCTTCGCGATCAGGCGGCTGGTGATGCCGTAGGTCAAAAGGCTGCGCGCGTTGTAGCGATCGACCTGATCGAACAACGGCAGGTTGTCCTGATTGATATTCGGCACGTAGGCATAGGAGACGAACGGCTCGATGGTGTGCTTGACCTTCGAGATCGATTCCCAGTTGAGGTCGTAAATCTTGTCGATCTTCGTCGCGGCGTTGAACTGTGCGTACGGCAGCTCGCGATGGCTGAAGCCGCCCGGGCCGTGCCCGCCAAGCGACAGCGCGTTGTTGTACTGCAGCCCCTGGGTGCCCACCGGCGTCACCTTGATGTTGTCGCCGGACGATTCGTAGATGGTTTCGTCGAAGCCTACGGTCCCGTCGCCCCACAGATAGTTGCCGAGCTGCCACGGCACGGTCAGATGGGGATCGATATCAAGTCGCTGGCCGCTCAACCCGGTCTGACGCCAGTAGTTCACCGCCTGAACGTCGTATTCCGCGTAAGCCAGACCGTTGAAAAGCGGTTTTATCCCGGTTATCAGCAGCGACGGCAGGGTTTGCAACGCGTAACGCTGCGGCTGGATCAGGTCCTGATTGATTACGCCGCTCAACTGCGCGTAGCCGTTCTGGAAGCTGTCGATCGCGCCGAAGTCCGACATCGCGTTGCGCATCGAGGTGAAGCTGTTGCCGAATCCGCGCGACAGCGTCAACAGGTTCAACTCGCGCAGCAGGAACGGATCGCTGACCGAGAGCGCGTCGCCGTAGACCATCAGGTTGGAGGTCAGATGCTGCCGGGTCATCGCTACGAAATCGTAGCGGTTGACCGGAATGAACGGCGAGGCGACCTGGTTGTCGACGATATCCGACTGGCGGTTGCTAGTGGTGCGCAGGTCCTCGTTGTAGAATCCGCCATCGGCCCAGAAATAGTCATCGGGACCGTTGGTCAGCCGGTACTCGGTCATCAGGCCGACGCGCTGCGAAGTCTCGACGTCGAGCGCGACCGTCGCGTCGGAACTCTTGTTGATATCGATAAAATAGGGCTGCAGTAACTGAAACCCGCGCAGCCCCGACTCGCCGGCGCGCGGACTCAGAAAGCCGCTATGGCGGGTTGAGTCGGCCGGGAAAATTGCCCGCGGCACCTTCAGTATCGGCACGCCGAGGATATTGAAGCTCGCCTCCTTGGCGCTGCCCGAGGAGCCCATGTGAAGATCGATCTGATCGCCGCTGATACTCCAGTCGGGAGTGCCCTTCTCGCATCCGCAGGTGGTGAAGAAACCCTTGTCGATCTGGTAGCGTTGGCCGACCAGCTTGCGCAGCTTGGCGCCCGCCAGCCGGTAGCTGTTGTTGTGCGCGTAAACTTCGCCGTCAGTCAGCTCGACGGTCTCGTTGTTCAGATCGAGCGTGGCGACTTTCGCCGTCACTTTGGTTTCGGGATCGGTCAGATGGACGTGGCCGACGGCGCGGGCCTTATGGTCGCGGCGCATCACCCAGATCTCGTCGGCCTTGAGCACCGTGCCGCCCTGGGTCATCACCGCGTTGCCGCGGACGATAAAGGTATCGGTCTTGGAGTTGTAGATGACCTCGCGGCCGCTGACGTCAACCGGCTTGCCACGATGAGCCTGGATTACCGGCTGCGGTATTCCCTGGCTCGCAGCTCTGCACTGCTCGGAGGCTCCCCACAGCAGCGCGATCGCGAGTACGAAAGAGTAGACCGCGGACCTATTAGGCTTGAGCTTCAGGAAAGAGCCCCCTGCGTCCCGCCCGGGCCAGGAACCATGGGTATATCTCGCCAATCAGATATACCGATCCGGTAACCAACACCACATCGTCCGGCGCCGCCTCCTCCATCACCAGTTCCATCGCACGCAACGGATCGCGCACCACCCTGGTCGGCACTATTGAGCCAAATAACGGCTTTAACTCGTCCGGGTCAAGGGGGCGCTTGGGCTTGATGCTGGTAAGTATCGCCTCCCGCACCCGGGGTGCCAACAACCCCGCCATCCGCTCATACCTTTTATCCTGTAGACAGGCAAAAACCAACCGGGGCTTGACCCCCGGGCCGAGCTCGACCTCGACCGTCTCGAGCAGGGCCTCGACGCTGAGTTCGTTGTGCGCACAATCGAGAATCACCAGCGGCGCCCGCGACACCACGTCGAAGCGCCCCGGCCATACCACCTCGCCGAATCCGCGCCGTATCGCCGCCTCGTCGATCGGCCAGCCCTGCGTCCGCAGCTCCTCGAGCGCCGCCAGCGCGATGGCGCCGTTCTCATGCTGGAACGGTCCGGCCAGCGCGATATCGACGTTCGGCAGCGCCAGCGCCAGCCCCTGGTAGTCGAAGCGATGGGCGGGGGCGTGCGAAACGAACGAGAAGTCGCGCCCGATCATGCGCGTCGGACTTTGCCGGCTGGCCGCGATCTCGCCCAGCACCACGCGCGCCTCGGGGTCGCGCGCGCCGATCACGGCCGGCACGCCGGGCTTGATGATGCCGCCCTTCTCGCCGGCGATGGCTGCGATGGTGTAGCCGAGCCGTTCCATATGGTCGAAGCCGATCGGCGTGATGACGCTCAATTCGGGATGCACCACGTTGGTCGAGTCGAGCCGGCCGCCAAGACCGGTCTCGATTACGGCGACCTCGACCTGCGACTCGGCGAAATAGAGAAACATCAGCGCCACCGTGAACTCGAAGAAGGTCAGCGCCAGTCCGGCCCGTTCGTAGATCGCGCGCAGCCGCTGGATATAGTCGATCATCTGCGCGCCCGGCATCTCGGCGCCATCGATTCGGGTCCGCTCGGTCAGCCGCACCAGGTGGGGTTTGGTATAGAGCCCGACCCGTATCCCGGCGGCCCGCAAAACGCTGTCGATCAGCGCCGCGACCGAGCCTTTGCCCTTGGTGCCCGCGATATGGATCGCGCGCAGCCGGCGATGAGGATTACCCAGCAGCGCGAGCGCCCGTTCCATCCGCTCGAGCTTGTAGATCTCGCCGAGCACCTCGAGCGAGTAGAGCCAGTCGATAGTCTCTGAATTACGCGCCATCCGCGGCCATTCTAGCCGCGCCGCCGCGGCGGTCAACTTGGGCCCGCGCGCCCGTGCGCCGGACCGGCCGGCCGTTCACGGTTTGCGGCGGCGCTTCGGAGCCGGGGCGGGAGCGCTGCGGCGCGCGGCGGTCAGCATCTTGAGCAAAGTTGCGATCGTAAAGCGCAGCTTGTCGCGCGCCACGATCAGGTCGAGCATGCCGTGCTCGAGCAGGAATTCGGCGCGCTGGAAATTTTCCGGCAGCCGCTCATTAGTGGTCTGCTCGATCACCCGCCGGCCGGCGAATCCGACCAGCGCCCCGGGCTCGGCGATATTGAGATCGCCCAGCATCGAGAACGATGCCGCCACCCCGCCGGTAGTCGGATCGCATAGCACCGAAAGATATGGCAGGCGCGCGTCGCGCAGCCGGCCGATCGCCAGTGCGACCTTCGCCATCTGCATCAGCGACAGCGCCCCCTCCTGCATCCGCGCGCCGCCCGACGACGAGAACACTACCGCCGCCAGCCGCCGCTCAGCGGCGTAATCGAACAGCCGCGCGAGCTTCTCGCCGACCACGATGCCCATGCTGCCGCCCATGAAGTTGAAGTCCATCAGGCCGACCGCGGCGCGCTGCCCCTCGATCTTTCCCACCCCGACCACCACCGCGTCGTGGCGTCCGCTGGCGCGGCGCGCCTGGCTCAGCCGCTCCGGGTAGGGCTTGGTGTCGACGAACGCCAGCGGATCGCCCGCCGCAAGATCGGCGAACAACTCGCGCCACGTGCCGCGATCGATCGTCACCGACAGCCGCTGCTCGACCGTCAGGCGGAGGTGATGGCTGCACTTCGGGCAGACGTTGAGGTTGCGCTCGACTTCCTTGCGGAACGTGATGCCCTTGCAGGTCGGGCATTTGATCCAGAGATCGTCGCTGCGGGCCTCGACCCGCTCCCCGTGCGCCGGCTCCACCGGGCTCCGCGCCGCCATCGGTTAGCTCGCCGCGGGCGACGGGGGGCCGCCGGCCGCCGCCCGTATCGCCGCCTTCATCGCGCCGGCCAGCTCGCCGACCGCGGTTTCCGGAGTTTCGGGATGCGCTTCGATCAGCAATGAAAATGCGCTGCCGACCACCACCGCGGCGGCGAACGATGCCACCCGGCCCGCCTGTTCGGCGGTCGAGATACCGAAGCCGACCCCGATCGGCAGGCGCGTGATGGTCTTGAGCTCGCGCACCCGCGGCTCCAGTCCGCTATCGAGCTCGGTGCGGGTTCCGGTCACGCCGGTGACGGAGACGTAGTAGAGAAAGCCGCTGGCCGATCGCACGATGCGGTGGGCGCGCGCCATCGGCGTGGTTGGCGCGAGCAGGTAGATCAGATCGATTCCATGCTGGCGCGCCGGCCCCTTCAACTCGGCCGCCTCTTCGGGCGGCAGGTCGACCATCAGGCATCCGTCGGCGCCGGCCCGCGCGGCGTCGGCGGCAAAGCGTTCGGGTCCGTACTGTAGAATCGGGTTGTAGTAGCCGAACAGCACGATCGGAATCTCGGTCGCCTTGCGAAGATCGGACACCAAACCGAGAATCGCGGCCACCGACGCACCGGCGCGCAGCGCACGGGCGCCGGCGCGCTGATTCGCCGGCCCGTCGGCCATCGGATCCGAGAACGGCACCCCGAGCTCGATCAGGTCGGCGCCGCGCGCTTCGAGCTCCAGCACGATTCGATGCGTGCGCTCAAAGTCCGGGTCGCCCGCGAACACAAACGGCACCAGCGCCGCTTCGCCGCGGCGTGCGAGTTCGCGGAATTTTTTTTCGATTCGCCCGGCCATCGCCGCTCACTCCTTGAGACTAGTCCCCAGCGCGCTGGCGACGGTCCCCATATCCTTGTCGCCGCGGCCGGAAAGATTGATGATCATCACCTGTTCCCGGGGCAGCGTCGGCGCGATTCGAATCGCATGGGCGACCGCGTGCGCGCTCTCCAGCGCCGGGATAATTCCTTCGGTTTCCGACAGCGTCCTGAGCGCCGCCAGCGCCTCGGCGTCGGTGACCGCGAGATACTCGGCCCGGCCGGTATCCTTGAGCCACGCGAGCTCCGGTCCGACCCCCGGGTAATCGAGTCCGGCCGCGATCGAATGGGTCTCGCGAATCTGGCCGAGCTCATCCTGCAGCACGAAGGTGCGCGCGCCATGCAGCACGCCGACCGTGCCGGCGGTGATACTGGCGGCGTGCGAGGGACCGGACAGCCCCAGGCCGCCCGCCTCGACGCCGATCATCCGCACCCCGGCATCCTTGATAAACGGATAGAACAGCCCGATCGCGTTGGAGCCGCCGTTGACGCACGCCACCAGCACGTCGGGCAGACGGCCCTCGGCGGCGAGAATCTGGCGGCGCGCCTCGCGTCCGATCACGGTCTGAAACTCGCGCACGATCCAGGGATACGGATGCGGTCCCGCCGCGGTCCCGATCATGTAGTAGGTATCGCGCACCGTCGCGATCCAGTCGCGCAGCGCCTCGTTGAGCGCGTCCTTCAGGCTGCGGCTGCCGGAGTCGACCGGCGTAACCTTGGCGCCCAGCAGCTTCATCCGAAAGACGTTGAGCGCCTGGCGCTCGACATCGAGCGTCCCCATGAAGACTTCGCATTCCAGCCCGAACAGCGCCGCCATGGTGGCGCTCGCCACGCCATGCTGGCCGGCGCCGGTCTCGGCGGTGATCCGGCGCTTGCCCATCCTGACCGCCAGCAGCGCCTGGCCGAGCGTGTTGTTCACCTTATGCGCGCCGGTATGACATAGGTCTTCGCGCTTGATGTAGATCTTCGCGCCGCCCAGCCGCCGGCTCAGGTTGGCGGCATGGAACAGCGGCGTCGGCCGGCCGACGTACTCGCGCAGGTAGCGCTCGTAATCGGACTTGAATTGCCGATCGCGGCGCGCGGCGCGGAACGCCTGCTCCAGCTCGGCCAGCGCCGGCATCAGGGTTTCGGCGATATAACGGCCGCCGAACCGGCCATAGCGGCCGCGACTATCGGGAAAACTTTGCATTGCGAAAGAAGCTCCTAAGCTTGCCATCGTGCTTGACGCCGGGCGCCGATTCAACGCCGCTCGCGACGTCCACCGCGTAAGGATTGAGGGCCACCGCCGCGGCCACGTTGTCGGGCGTCAAACCGCCCGAGATAAAAACCCGGCTCAGATCGCGTCCGCGCAGCAGCTCGAGCGGAATCGTCCGGCCGGTGCCGCCGAACAGCTCCGGGTCGAAGCGGTCGAGCAACCGGTAATCGGCCCGCGTCGGCGGAAACTGCGCGCCCTGCTCGCCTGGCTTCAAACGGATCGCGCGGATGGTCGGCACGGACCATCCTTCGAGCACGGCTTCGTCCTCGTCGCCATGGAACTGGATCAGATCGAGCGCCAGCACGGCCAGGCGCTCGGCGATAAACTCGCGCGGCGCATTGACGAACACGCCCACCACGCGGCAGCGCCCGGCGACCGCCGCGCGAATCTCGCCGGCGCGTTCGATCTCCAGGTAGCGCGGACTCGGCGGATAAAAATTCAGCCCGATAAAATCCGCCCCGAGCTCGGCGGCCAGCACCGCATCGTCGACCCGGGTGATGCCGCAGATTTTAATCCGCACTTTTTTTTCGGGGTCCAGCTTTTTCTCGGGGTCTGCCTCCCGTGATGTTTTCGGACCGCTCATGATGCTTCGATTCATCGGCTGACCGGTCCGAAAGCGCCGACCATCTCGCCCAGCCGCTGCTGCGGCCGTCCGCCGCGCAGCAGGCTCTCGCCGATCAGGAAGGCCTGCGCGCCGGCCGCCGCCAGCCGCCGGATATCGGCGGGCGAATCGATACCGCTTTCGGCGACGATCAATGCGCCGCCGCCGTAGCCCGCCAGCAACCGTTCGGTGGTCGCGAGCGAGGTCTCGAAGGTGTGCAGGTCGCGGTTGTTGATTCCGAGCAGCTCGCCGCCAATCCGCTCAGCGCGGCTGAACTCGTCGCGGTTGTGAACCTCGACCAGCGCCGCCATCCCGAGTTCGCGCGCGCCTCGCGCCAGCGACGCGAGTTCGTTCTCGGCCAGCATCGCCGCGATCAGCAGGATACAGTCGGCGCCCGCCGCGCGCGCTTCGTAAATCTGGTAGCGATCGAACATGAAGTCTTTGCGTAACAGCGGCAGATCGACCGCTGCGCGCACCGTTCGCAGATCGTCGAGCGTGCCCTTGAAATGCCGATCAGTCAGCACCGAGAGCGCCGCGGCGCCCGCCGCAGCGTACTCGCGCGCGACCGTGGCCGGGTCGAGTCCGGGCAGGATATCGCCCTTGCTCGGCGAGGCGCGTTTGATCTCGGCGATAATCGCCGGACGATGGGCCCGGAGCGCGGCGACGAAATCCCGCGGCGCCGGCGCGCGCGCTGCCTCCGCGATGATCGCTTCGAGCGGCACCGCGCGGCAGCGCTCCTCGACCTCGCTTCGCTTGGCGGCGAAAATTCGCTCGAGCACCGAACTCATCAGGATTCCCCGTGACTGGCGCGGCGCAGCTTCTCGACCGTTTCGAGCGCCCGGCCCGAGGCCAGCACCTCGCGCGCGATCTCGACTCCATCGCGCAGCGAAGCGGCCCCGCCGCTGACGTAAATCGCCGCGCCGGCGTTAAGCGCGAGCACATCTTGCGCCGCACCCGGTCGCCCGGCAAGCGCCTCGCGGAGTGTCTCGGTGGCCTGCTCCGCGCCGCTGACCGTGAGCGCCGCCGGACTGACGGTCGAGAGCCCGAACATCGCCGGCTCGATCTCATATTCATGGATTTCCGCGCCGCGGCGCACCTCCGCGATTCGCGTCGGCGCGCACAACGACAACTCGTCGAGGCCGTCGCTCCCGTGCACCACCATCGCATGTTCGAGTCCGAGTGCCTGGAGCGTCTCGGCCATCGGACGCATCAGCCATTGCTCGGCCACGCCCAGCAGTTGGTAGCGCGGCCGCGCGGGGTTGGCGAGCGGCGCCATCAGGTTGAACAGCGTGCGAATCGCGAGCGCGCGGCGCAAACCGGCGAGCCGCGCGAGCACCGGATGGTAGGCCGGGGCGAAGATGAAACAGATGCCGGCGGCGCGCAAGCATCGCCGCAGCCCTTCGGGATCGCAATCGATCTTGACGCCGAAACGCTCCAGCGCGTCGGCCGCGCCCGAGCGTCCGCTGAAGGCGCGATTACCGTGCTTGGCGACCGCGACGCCGGCGGCGGCCGCCACCAGCGCGGCGCCGGTCGAGATGTTGAAAGTGCCGGCATTGTCGCCGCCGGTGCCGGCGGTATCGAGCACCTTGCCATCGTTGAGATCGACCTGGCGCGCCCGCTTGAGCATCGCACGGACGCCGCCGGTGAGCTCGGTGGCGCTCTCGCCGCGCAACTTCATAGCGACGATAAAGCCCGCGGCCAGCGACTCCGGCGCCTGGTCGTCGAGCATCTCGCCGATCGCGCGCTCGGCCTGCTCCGCCTCCAGCCGCCGGCCCTCGACCACCGCGAAGAACGCTTCGCGCAGGCTGGTCACGACCCCGCTGCGGGCGAGAAAGTTGGCCAGCAGGTCGCGGCCGTGGCGGGTCATGATCGAGGCCGGATCGAACTGCACGCCTTCGACCAGGTAGCGGCGATGGCGCACGCCCATCACCTCGCCATCGGCAGTGCGCGCGCTGACCGTCAACTCTTCGGGTAGCGAGTCGGGATCGACCGCCAGCGCATGGTAGCGCATCGCCTCGCAAGGGCTCGGGATACCGGCGTAGATCGTCTTGCTGTCGTGCATCACCGGCGCGGTATGGCCGATCATCAGGTTCGGCGCCCGCACGATACTCGCGCCGTAGGCCGCAGCGACGCACAGATGGCCCAGCGCGACGCCGAGAATCGGGATGTCGGCGCCGAGCGTGCGAATCAGCTCAAGGCAGATTCCGGCGCTCTCGGGCCGGCCGGCGCCCGGTCCGATCACGATCGCGTCGGGACCCAGCGCGCGCACCCCGGCAAGGTCGATCTCGTGGTTGCGCTTGACGACCGTCTCGGCGCCCAGCTCGCTCAGCCGCTGCACCAGGTTCCAGGCCAGCGAGTCGTGATTATCGATTACCAGCACGCGGGCCATCGCCGGCTACTCCGCTCCGCCGCCGTGCTCGAGTTCGTGCGCCGCGGCCATCGCGCGGCCGAGCGTGCGCGCCTGCTCCATCGAGCTTTCGTAGACCGCGGCCGGGTCGCTGTGCGCCTCGACCGCCTCGCCGGTCTGCAGATGGATACGGCCGTCGCGTACCAGCATCGTGCGCGAGGCGATCGCGGCGTCGAGATTACCGATGAAACTGAAGTAGCCGACCGCGCCGAAAAAGACCCCGCGGCGCAGCGGCTCCAGTTGCTCGAGCAGCTCGACCGCGCGCCGGCGCGGCAATCCCACCACGCCGCCGGGCGGAAAGACTGCGCCGAGCGCGTTGAAGGCGTCGGCGCTCTCGCGCAGAATCCCGCGCACGTTCGACACCATCAGCATCTCTTCGGCGTAGCGCTCCACGGTCATCAGCTCGGTGACCTCGACCGAGCCGGTGCGGGCCACGCGGCCCAAATCGCCGCGCGCCGCATCGACCAGCGTCAGATGGCTCGCGCGGTCGGCTGCATCGGCCCGCAGCTGGCTTTCCAGGCCGCGGTCCTCCGCCTCCGAGGCGCCGCGCGGACGCGAGCCGGCGGTGGGACGCAGCGTCACCTCGCGGCCCTCCACCCGCACCATCGATTCCGGCGACGCGCCGACCAGCGTTTCCTCGCCGAGCCGCAGATAGAACATGTAGGGCGACGGGCAGGTCGCGCGCAGGCCGCGGTAGAGATTGAACGGATGGGCGACCAGCGGCGCTTCGAAGCGCTGGGCGGGAACCAGCCGCAGCGCCTCGCCGGCCAGCACATATTCGCGCGCCCGGATGAGCGCCGTCAGGTAATCCTCGAGCGGCGAGGCGGGGCTCAGCGCGACCTGGCGATCGCCGTTCGCGTAGGTAGCGACTTTGGGCGCGGCGGGCGGGCCGCTGAGCTTTTCGATCGCGCGGTCGATACGCTCGCGGGCGCTGGTGTAGGCGGCGTGCGTGGAGTCGAAGTCCTCGAGCGCGACGTTGGCGATCACCTTGATCTTCTGGCTCAGGTTATCGAACACCAGCAGGCTGTCGGTGAAGATCAGGCGCATCTCGGGCGCGTCGTGCCCGACCGGGGCCAGCCCTTCGAGCGAGCGCACCACTTCGTAGGAGAGAAAGCCGACCGCGCCGCCGAAGAAGCGCGGCAGATAAGGCAGCTCGGGAGCGCGAAAGCGCCCGAGTTCGCGGCGCAACTCGTCGAGCGGATTTCCGGCCCGGCGGATTTCAGAGGTGCCATGGGGCGGAATCCGCTCGACGCGCTCGCCCTTGAGTCTCAGCACCAGCGACGGCTCGGCGCCGAGGAAGCTGTAGCGGGCCCATTTCTCGCCACCGCTCAGGCTCTCGAGCAGGAAGGAATAATCGCGATCGCCGGCGACTTTCAAAAAAGCCGAGACCGGGGTCTCCAGGTCAGCCGCGATTTCGCGGCATACCGGAATCAGGTTGAAGCCGCGCGCGGCCAGGGCCTCGAATTCGTTTTCGTCAGGTCTCAACATGGTTATCGTCACACGCCGCTCAAGCCATTTTTCCAAGTCAAAATAAAAAAGCCGCGGGGCTTTCCGCCCGCGGCCTTCATAAAACCCTGCTTCAATTCGAACTAGACGAGCGGCGCGCGAGCGGATCCCTCGACGATGTTACGCCAGGCCCACCAGCTCGCTCCGTGTCCAATCCGAGTCATCGTGACTTTATTGACTATCGGCCATCCGCCGGGCTGTCAAGGCCGGGGATCGCCGGGCGCTAACGATTCCGGGCAGTCGTGCTATACATCCGGCGTACGGCGAAGGGCGGCAACGCCGGCTCCGGAAAAGGAGGACGAAGGCGATGAACGAGCGCGTCGGGCACGTGGGCGGAATAGCAACCAGGCTGCTGTTCGAAAACGACGACGTGAAAGTGTGGGAGATGGACGTGGCGGCGGGCGCGCGCTTCCCCCATCATCATCACTCGCTCGAATATCTCTTTTATGTCACCGCGCCGGCGGTGCTGACGGTCAGCCGCCACGGCGTCGAGCCCTACAATGTCGACGCCCGGGAACGCGCGCTCTATACGTATCCGGGGGACAAATCCGAGACCTTCCTCAACAACGGCCCCGGTCCCTATCGTGAAGTATTGGTTGAACTTAAGCGGCCGCCCAGCCCCGATCAACGGGCCCTGAGCTTCACCAAGTGCGAGGCGCTGGTCGGGCAGAAACCCGCCCCGGGCACTACCCGCATCCTGGAGAACGATCGGGTGGTGATCTCGGAGACGATGCTGGAGCCGCAGGAGGAGGCGATCGTCGCCAATCCGCGCGACGCCGTGACCTACGTGCTGGAAGGCGCCCGTCTCAGCGTGACCGAGCCGACCGACGGCAAACGCGCGCGCATGGTGGAGGAGGATCGGCCGCCCCACGGCGTCTATTGGGAGACCGCCGGCGGCAGCCGCAAACTCAAAAACCTGGGCGACGGCCATTACCGCCAGCTCACGGTCGAACTGAAGTAAAACCCAGGCCTGGCCCAAACTTAACTTGATACTTTAATTTCGTAGCAGGCCGGGAGGCGCCTAATGGCCGGCGTAGGCGGTGTTGTATTGCGTCCGCAAGCGGTTCTGCGCGGCGCGCGCCTGCGCCTCGGTCAGGTAGGGGCCGACCTTGATGCGGTACCAGACCTGGCCCGCGACCTTGGTCTGCACGATGGTCGGGTTGTAGCCGAGCTTGCGTAATCGATCGGCCATCTGCCGCGCGCCCGCGTTATCCATCACCGCGTCGATCTGGATGTTGTACGGATGGCGTCGCGAGCTCGGGGGCGGCTCCATCGCGGCGACTTTGGCCGGCGGCGCCGCACCTGCTCCGGCAGCCAATGATGGATTCGCCGAGCTGCCGTTGCCGACCGACGCCGGCGGCTGCTCCTCCGGACCGGGGGCCGGCGGGATCGAGGCCTCTTCGGGCGACTCCTCGGCTGGCGCCGGCGGTGCCGCAGCGTGGGACGCGCTCGCGGTTCGCCTGCTGCCAACCGGCGATGCGGCGGCGCTCGCGCGCGCCACCGGCGCAGGCGGTTTCGCCGACGGCATCACGTTCTCGGCTGCGGCCGGCGAGGCGATCGCAGCCGGCGACGGCATCGCCGCCGGACTCGGCAGCGGGTAGTTGGTGGCAAGCTGGCTCGAGTCGACCTGGTTCTGGCGCGCCATCTCGTAGCCCGCGATCAGGCCCAGTGCGAACACCGTTCCCGACAGCGCCGCCAGGCCCACCATGAAGAGCAACGCGCCGCCCGTTCTAATCTCGAATCGCATCCTCCCGCCTCACATCCGTTCCGGAGCGCTCACCCCGATTAGTTCCAGGCCGTTGCGCAGCGCGTCCATCACAAGCGCGGCCAGGTACAGCCTTGTCGTGGTCAACGCCGGCTCGGATCCAATTATACGATTGGCCGGCTTGTTGTAATAGCGATGGAATTCGCCCGCCAGTTCGAGCAGGTAGAACGGGATGCGATGGGGTTCGAGGTCGACGGTCGCCGCGGCGATTACCGCGGGCATCGCGATGGCGCGTTTCGCCAGCCCCAGTTCCTCATCCGAGAGCAGCGCCAGGTCGGCCGCCGTATCGGCGGTCGGGCGCTGATGGCCGGCCTTCTCGGCCTCGCGAAAAACGCTCTGCAGCCGCGCGTGCGCATACTGGACGTAAAACACCGGATTCTCGGGCGCCTGGCGCTTGGCGAGGTCGAGATCGAAATCGAGATGGCTGTCGCTCTTGCGGAACAGAAAGAAAAACCGCACCACGTCGGGACCGACCTCGTCGACCAGTTCGTCGAGCGTGACGTAGGTCGCCTTGCGGGTCGACATTTTGACCTTCTCGCCGCCGCGCGTGAGCGTCACGAACTGGTAGATGATGGCGCGAATCGGCGCGACATCGTGGCCGAGCGCGCGCACCGCGGCGATCACCTCGTCATGCTCGGCGATATGGTCGGCGCCGAACACGTCGATTATCCGATCGAAGCCACGCTTGAGCTTCTCGACGTGGTAGGCGATGTCCGGGGTGCGATAGGTCGGCTCTCCGGTCTGGCGAATCAGCACCGCGTCCTTGGGCAGGCCGAGCGGCTCGCCGCGCAGCCATACCGCGCCGTCGTACTCGGCGATTAGTCCGCGCTCGCGCAGGCCCGCGATCACCGCCTCGACCGCGCCGCCGCGAATCAGCTCGAGTTCGTTGCTATAGACGTCGAAGCTCACGCCGAGGCGCTCGCAACTGTGGCGGATGTCGGCGAAGATCGCGTCGACCGCGGCGGCGCGAAAGACCTCGAGGTCGGTGGTATCGGCCAGCGTGTCGCGATGGGCTTCGATCAGCGTGCGTGCAATCTCGCGAATATACTCGCCGTGGTAGCCGTCCTCGGGGAAGACCGCCGGGCGGCCGAGCGCTTCGAGATAGCGCACGCGCACCGATTCGCCGAGCAGCTTCATCTGCCGGCCGCCGTCGTTGAAGTAGTACTCGCGCGTCACCTGATAGCCGGTGGCGGCGAACAGCCGCGCGATGGTGTCGCCGAGCACCGCGTTGCGGCCGTGGCCGACGGTCAGCGGTCCGGTCGGATTCGCCGACAGGAACTCGACCTGGACCTTGCGGCCCGCGCCGAGCGACGGACGCCAGAAGGCCGCCCCCTCGCACACCGCGCGCCGGATTTCGCGCTGCCAGAACTCCGGCGCCATCCGGAAGTTGATGAAGCCGGGACCGGCGGCTTTCGCTTCGAGCACCTCGTGGTCGAGCGCGATGTGCTCGAGGATGATTTCCGCGATCGCGCGCGGCGGCTGCCCCTCGGCCCGCGCCATCGTCAGCGCGACGTTGGTGGCGATATCGCCGTGGGCGGGATCGCGCGGCGCTTCGAGCCCGATCGTCGCCGGCACCGACTTGAGCCGGCCCTGCGCACGGGCCTTTTCCAGCGCCGCTTTAAGAATCGCTAAGATGATTTCTTTCATCGGGTGGGCAAGTCGTACCGGGCAATCGTGCCAGATAGCGCCGCTCGTGTTAAGGCGGCCGGCTTGACGATACGGCGCGCGCGATGCGAACTTCGCGGCAGACCGGCGGCGCCGGCGGAGGACATATGAATCTGGGACTCGACGGCAAAATCGTAATCATCACCGGCGGCAGCAAGGGTATCGGACGCGCCACGGCGCTGCGGATGCTCGAGGAAGGGGCGCAGGTGCTGGCCTGCGCGCGCGGCCGCGAGGCGCTGGAGGAGACCGCTGCGCTGGCGCGCCGGACCGAGAGCGGGCGGCTGGTCACGATGGCCGCCGACCTGACCAATCCGCAGCATATCGCGATGACCGTCGAGCGCACGATCGCCGAGTTCGGCCGCGTCGATATCCTGGTCAACAATGCCGGCAGCGCGCGGCTCGGACGATTGTCGGAACTGCCCGACGAAGCCTGGATCGAGGATTACAACCTCAAGTTCTTCGGCTACGTGCGGATGGCGCGGGCGGTGATGCCGTATCTGCAGAAACAGCGCTCGGGCGTGATCGTCAACGTCATCGGGATCGGCGGGCTGATGCCGTCGGCGGGTTATCTGAGCGGCGGCTCCGCCAACGCCGCGCTCAATCATTTCACCAAGGCGCTGGCCGATGAGGGCGCGCCGTTCGGCGTGCGCTCGGTCGGCGTCAATCCGGGACCGATCGAGACCGAGCGCTACCGGGGCTTCGTGCGTCCCAAAAACGCGCGCTCCGAGGCCGAGGCCGAGCAGATGATCGCCGAATCGCTGAAGGCCAGCACGCCGCTGGGGCGCGCCGGCCGGCCCGAGGAGGTCGCCGATCTGATCGCCTTTCTCGCCTCCGGCCGCGCCGGGTTTATCACCGGCACCAGCGTCGCCATCGATGGCGGAAAAAATCGCAACAACCTGGCCAATTAATAGCGTCCTGGCGCGTCGATTTAGGTTATCGTGGGCAAGGCTCGTTTCCGATTTGCCTCGCGCTCAAAGACCGGTTTATAAGGCTACGTGAGAGACGGTCGGGCGTCGCCCATCTCCCCCAAGGGGCTGCGCCGGAGGGTACCATGTACCAGTTTCTTGATAGCGTCCAATATTCGTTTTCCGGTTGGCTAAGCTACTGGAACCAGTTTCCATCAAGTCAGCGTGCCGGCGTTTCATTTGTGGGCGGAATCATCCTGATCTATCTGTGCATCAAGGATCGCGATTTCGAGTACGCTTCGATTGCGATGGGGCTCGGCGCGTTGCTGATGTTCGCCTATGCTCTCGACGTCACCATAAACATGTATTAGTTTTCGCGGCCGCGCCGAAAACGTCGCCCGGCGAATCGAGCTGGCAGGCGCTGCGACGCGCGCCAGGAATTGATCGCTGCCGCCTCTGGACGGCGAGCCGCCGCTTGCCGCACAATCGGGGCGATGAAGACATCAAGGCAAACCGACAAATCTTCGCTCGCCGTGCGCGAGTACGCGCCTTACGTCGAGGCCGACTGGGGCTTCAAGAATCACTGGTACCCGGCCTTCTTCAGTAACGAGGTGGCCGAGAATGCCGTTCAGGCGACCACCATCGCCGGCCACGACATCGTGATACGGCGGGTGGGCGGCAAGCTCTATGCGCTGCACGACAAGTGCCTGCATCGCGGCGCGCGCTTCTCACAGGAGCCGTTGTGTTTCAACGACGAGACCATCTCGTGCTGGTACCACGGCTTCACTTACGGGCTGGCCGACGGGGTGCTGAAGACCATTCTCGCTTCGCCCGACGATCCGCTGATCGGCAAGCTGCGCATCCGCACCTATCCGGTCGAGGAGCGCGGCGGAATGATCTTCGTCTTCGTCGGCGACGAGGATTACCAGCCGCGGCCGGCCGTTGAAACCGACCTGCCGGCGCGGATGGACGATAATCCGGTCTTCCCCTACCTGCTCGACGAGGACGTGTTCTCACGCGGCATCCGCCGCCAGGTCAAATCGAACTGGCGACTGGGGATGGAGAACGGCAACGATCCGACCCATATCCTGATCCATCGCAAGAACTTTTACGTCGTGATGTCGGGCAACAAGATGCCGTTCGGATTCCTGCCGGCGGCGCCCGAGTGCGGCCAGTTCATCGATATCCCCGACGGCCCCAAGGGTGTGTGGGGTATCAATGAGGCGATCTACCAGCCGACCATCGAGAACCGCTACCTGGGCATGAAGGTGCCGCCGCTGGTCGAGGGGCCGCGCCCTGACCGGGTGCGGATTTCGAGCTGGATGCCGTGCGCGCTGCTGGTCGAGGATTATCCGGGACCGCAGTGGGCGACGATCGAATGGTACGTGCCGATCGACGACCGCCAGCATTATTACTGGCAGATCGCGCTCAAGTTGTGCCGCGATGAAACCGAACGCCAGGCCGCGCAGGAGTTCTACGAAACGGTGGCCGAGCCGATCGGCTTTCGCGAGTTCAATGAGATCGACATCGTGGCGCGCGAGCGCCTCCAGGAGCATTACCAGCATCGCGAGCGCTTCGGGCAGGAGGGCTTCTTCGCCGGCGACGTGGCGATCGTCTCATGGCGCAAGCTCGCGGCGCGCTTCAACCGCGGCATACAGGAACCGCCCAACCCGTAGCCCGGTTCGCAGCGTCCGACCGATCGATACCGAAATCAGGATGGTGAGGCGCGCGGCATGAAGAGAGCATCGGTGGACCGCACGGCAACGCTCGCCGCGCGCGAGTACGCGCCCTATATCGAAGCCACCTGGGGCCTCAAGAATCACTGGTACCCGGCCTTCTTCAGTAGCGAAATTCCGGCCGATGGAATCAAGGCCGTAACTATCGCCGGCCACGATATCGCGGTGCGGCGGGTGCACGGCAAGCTTTATGCGCTGCGCGACAAGTGCGCCCATCGGGGCGCGCGCTTCTCGCAGGAGCCGCTGTGTTTCAACGACGAGACCATCTCATGCTGGTATCACGGCTATACCTACGGCCTGGCCGACGGCGTGCTGAAGACGATTCTCGCTTCGCCCGACGATCCTCTGATCGGCAAGCTGCGTATCCGCACCTATCCGATCGAAGAGCGCGGCGGAATGATCTTCATCTTCGTCGGCGATGAGGACTACCAGCCGCGGCCGTCGCTCGAATCCGATCTGCCGCCCCGTATGACCGATAATCCGAGCTTCCCCTATCTGCTCGATGAGGACGTGTTCTCGCGCGGGATTCATCGCCCGGTCAATTCGAACTGGCGGCTGGGAATGGAGAACGGCAACGACCCGACGCACATCCTGATCCATCGCAAGAGCTTTTACGTGGTGATGTCGGGCACCAAGCTGCCATTGGGATTCATCCCGAGCGCGCCGGAAGCCGGCCAGTTCCTCGAGCTGCCGGACGGCCAGAAGGGAGTATGGGGCGTCAACGGCGAAGTCTACAAACCGGTGATGCAGAACCAGTACCTGGGCATCAGCACGCCCAAGCCGGTGGCGGGACCGCGGATCGATGAGTACCGGATTTCGAGCTGGCTGCCGTGCGACCTGCTGGTCGAGGGATTTCCGGCTCCCGGATGGGTGACGATCGAATGGTACGTGCCGATCGATGACGTGCGCCACGAATTCTGGCAGATCGCGCTCCGGCTGTGCCGCGACGAGCACGAGCGCGCGGCCGCCACCGAGTTCTATGAAACCGTGGCGCTGCCGATCGGCTTCACCGAGTTCAGCCACATCGACGTGGTCGCGCGCGAGCGGCTGCAGGAGCATTACCGCTACCCGGAGCGCTTCGGGCAGGAGAACTTCTTCGCCGGCGACTTGGCGATCGTCGCCTGGCGCAAGCTCGCCGCGCGCTTCAACCGCGGCATCCAGGAGCCGCCCAACTCGTAGCAACGCGCGGCCGTCGCGCAGCGCAGGAGCATCACGATGGGCCAGATAGTTTTTGCCGCCGCCGCCAGCCATACCGCGCAGATGATTCGCGCCGCCGCGGTGCTCGACGAAACTCAGCGCGGCGCGATCTACGGCGCCTGGGAAACGCTGCGCATCAACCTCGAAGCGTCGCACCCCGACGCGCTAATCGTCGCGGCCTCCGAACATTTCAAGACTTTCCATCTCGATAACATGCCGAGTTTCTGTATCGGGCTCGGCGACCGCACCCGCGCATGGGGCGAAGGCGGCGTGCCGAAGTACGAAATCCCGCTCCATCGCGCGCTCGGCGACGCCCTGCTCGAAGGGCTGCTCGAGGCCGGTCACGACGTCGCCTACTCGCGCGATATGCCGCTCGACCACGGCTTCGCCTGTCCGCTGCATTTTCTGACGCCGACGATGAAGCTGCCGGTGGTGCCGATTTTCGTCAATTGCTATGCGCCGCCGTTGCCGGCGATGCGCCGCTGTCTCGCGATGGGGCAGGCGCTCGCATCGGTAATCGCACGCTCGGACGCTGCCACGCGGGTCGCGGTAATCGGCACCGGGGGACTTTCGCACTGGATCCCCGCGCCCCGCTTCGGCGCCGGCGCCGATGAAGAAGACGCACAGATGATCGCCGCGATGACCCATCCGGGCCACGACGACATCTACACCGATCTCGTGCTGCGGCGGGTGAAACAGATGTCGCAGCAGGGCAGCGCGCGCGTCAACGAGGAGTTCGATCGCGAGGTGATGGACGCATTGGCGTCCGGCAAAGCGGCGGCGCTCGCCGAGCGCGGCACACCATGGGTCGAGGAGCACGGCGGCAACGGCGGCCAGGAGATTCGCAACTGGCTTTTCATCGCCGGCGCGGCCGGCCAGCGTCCGGCGTCGGTGGTCGCCTATCAGCCGGTGCGGCGCTGGCTGACCGGCATCGGCTTCATGCAGTGGCGGATGTGAACGACGATCAGGATTTGGGCCGCCGCCGCGCTTGCCATTGCGGCGCGCTGTTGAGCGTCGGGTAGCCCGAGCCGAGCTGGATCAGAATTCCGTGGGCGCTGCGTGGCGAGATGAAAGCCTCATAGGAGGCGGGCGAGAACTCGCGCTCGTCGACGACCCGGACGCCGGCGGCTTTGAGCTCGGGCAGTTGTGCGCGGATATCGGGCACGTCGAAAGTCAGATGATGCAGCCCCTCGCCGCGCTTGGCGAGAAATTTGTGCAGAAACGAGTTGTCGCCCAGCGGCTCGAGCAGCTCGAGCGAGAGGCCGTTCAAATCGAGCGCCAACAGCCGCCATCCCGCGGCTTCATCCTCGACCTCAAAATCCGCGCTCGCGCCGAGCACTTCTTCAAAGAACTTGCGGGCCTCGGCGATACTGCGCACCGCGATGCCGATATGGTCGAGCTTGCCGAGCGGTTTTTTGCGTCCCATGACGCTTCCCTAGCATGGGCGACGAACGAAAGCCGAGGCCGTCGAGGATGGCGAGATAGAGGATGGCGAGATAACGGTTACGGGCCGGCCCGGGTTCAGAACAATGTATAGATGAAGGGGCTGACTGCGGAATATTGGGCCAAGGCGACCAGCAGGCCGATCAGCAGCAGCGAGGCAATCAGCGGCACCAGCCAGAACTTCTTGCGCTCCCGGGCGAAGGCCCACAGATCTTTCAACAGGTCGAACATCGATCACCCCGCAAGCCCAATCGCGGTGAATTGCGATTCTGTCCCAAAACCACAGCCGAAAGCAATCGCGATAGTTCACCGTTTCTTATTGACGATGTAGCGTGAGATTAGCTAAAGCTGTGCTCATCCGGTAGGCGGGCGAGGCTTCGGGGGTATCGAAGGACTTGCCATGGCACTTGCCGGGGAGGACGTGAGACAGCGCCATGGAAGTTACGGCTCATGACATCCTTTTGATCGGCGGTGGCGGTGCAGGCTTGCGCGCCGCGATCGCAATCGCCGAGGCCAACCCCAAGCTGGACCTGGCCGTGGTCTCCAAGGTCTATCCGATGCGCAGCCATACGGTGTCGGCCGAAGGCGGCGCGGCGGCGGTGATCGCGAGCAACGACTCGCTCGATGAGCACGCCTACGACACCATCTCGGGCAGCGACTGGCTGGCCGATCAGGATGCGGTCGAAATCTTCGTCAACAACGTCACCAACGAGATGTTGCGGCTCGAGCATTGGGGATGCCCGTGGAGCCGCGAGCCCGACGGACGCATAGCAGTGCGCCCGTTCGGCGGCATGAAGAAGGAACGCACCTGGTTCGCCGCCGACAAGACCGGCTTCCACATGCTGCACGCGCTGTTCCAGACCTCGCTCAAGTATGGCGAGATCAAGCGCTACGACGAGACTTTCGCCACCCGGCTGCTGGTGGACGACGGCGCGGTGCAGGGCGTAGTCGCGATCGAACTGGCCTCCGGCAAGATTCGCGCGATCACCGCCAAGGCCGTCATCTTGTGCACCGGCGGCTGCGGACGCGTCTTCCGGTTCACCACCAACGCCAACATCTGCACCGGCGACGGGATGGCGCTGGCCTACGGGGCCGGCGCGCCGCTCAAGGACATGGAGATGATGCAGTATCATCCCACCGGCCTGCCCCAGACCGGCATCCTGATAACCGAGGCGACGCGCGGCGAGGGCGGCTGGCTGGTCAACAAGGACGGCTATCGCTACCTGCAGGACTACGATCTCGGCAAGCCTTCTCCCGCGCCGGTGTTCCGCAGCATGGAGCTCGGTCCGCGCGACCGGCTGTCGCAGGCCTTCATCAAGGAGATGGAGAAGGGGCGCACGCTCAAAGGTCCCTACGGCGACTACGTGCATCTCGACCTGCGCCATCTCGGCGAGAAGAAGATCGACGAGAAGCTGCCGCTGGTGCGCGAGCTGTGCCGCAACTATTCCAACATCGATCCGGTCCACCAGATGATCCCGGTCCGCCCGGTGGTGCACTACATGATGGGCGGCATCGCGACCGACGTGAACGGCGCGACCCCAATTAAGGGACTCTACGCGGCGGGCGAAGCCGCCTGCGTGAGCATGAACGGCGCCAACCGGCTCGGCTCCAATTCGCTCGGCGAGCTGCTGGTGTTCGGCGCGCGGGCCGGAGCGGCGGCGGCCGAGTACGCGGCGGCGGCGCAAGCGCCCTCGTCGCGGTTGCTGGCCCAGGCCGCGGACGAGGAGCAGCGCATCAATCGCGACTACCTCAATCGCAGCAACGGGCGCGAGCGCATCGCCGGGCTGCGCGAAGAGATGCAGCAGGCGATGGAGGACGCGGCCGGTATCTATCGGACCCGCAACACGCTCGACGAAGGGGCCGCCAAGCTGGCGCAACTCAAGCAGCGCTACGGCGCGATCGCGCTCGACGATCGCAGCCTGACCTTCAATACGCAGTTAACGGCCGCGCTCGAGCTGTCCGGGATGCTGGAGGTGGCGGAAGCGATGATTCACGCCGCGTCGCGGCGCGAGGAGTCGCGCGGCGCCCATCAGCGCACCGATTTTCCCAAGCGCGACGATCAGAAATTCCTCGCCCACTCGATGGTCTATCGCACTGCCGAGGGAGCGCCGCGCGTGGAATTTGCCCCGGTCACAATCACCCGCTGGCCGCCGGGCGAAAGGGTATACGGAAGGTAGATCGCATGGCCGACAAGATCACGCTGGAGGTCGCGCGCTTCTCGCCCGAGCGCGACGACGAGCCGCGCTTCGACAGCTACGAGGTGCCGCTGCACGAAAACTGGATGGTGCTCGACGCCCTCAACTACATCAAGGACCAGCTCGATGGCACGGTGACCTTTCGCTGGTCGTGCCGGATGGGGATTTGCGGCAGCTGCGGGATGGTGGTCAACGGCCATGAGCGGCTGACCTGCGAAACCCTGCTGGCGGATTACCTCCCCGGACCGATTCGGGTCGAACCGCTGCGCCATTTTCCGGTGGTGCGCGACCTGGTGGTCGATATCTCGGATTTCATGGAGAAGCTGGAGCGCGTCAAGCCGTGGATTATCCGCGAGGCCGGCGCGCCCGAGCCGGAGCGCGAGTTCCTGCAGACGCCCGAACAGCTCGCGACCTACAAGCAGTACAGTCTGTGCATCAACTGCATGCTGTGCTATTCGGCCTGCCCGGTTTACGGCCTCGATCCGCACTTCATCGGGCCGGCCGCCTCGGCCCTCTCGCTGCGCTACAACCTGGATTCGCGCGATCAGGGCAGCGAGCAGCGCCTGGACGTGATGGCGCAGCACGACGGGGTGTGGGATTGCACGGTGATCGGCGAATGCTCGGTGGTCTGCCCCAAGGAAGTCGACCCGTCGCTGGCGATCCAGGAGTACAAGATCTCCGCCACCAAGGCGTGGTTCAAAAACCTGCTGATGCCATGGGGGGGAAAGTAAGCCATGCCGAGCGCCGTTCCTCAACTGAAATACTACCAGCGCCGGATGCCGATTAACTGGTGGCTGGGACGCTGGAACTACACCTGGTTTATCCTGCGCGAACTGTCGAGCGCCTTCGTCGCCTACTGGGTGGTCGTCACGCTGATGGAGATCGCGGCGATCGCCGGCGGTGCCGAGAGCTACGCCCGCTGCCAGGCCTGGATGGCGATGCCGGGCGTGATGGTGCTGAATCTCATCGCGCTGATTTTCGTATTGTTTCACACGCTTAGCTGGTTCCGGCTGGTGCCGCAGGCGATGCTCCCGCGGCTCGGTGGCAAACGCACCTCGACGGTGATGACGTCGGCGCCGATGTACGTGATTTGGGCGCTGGCATCGGTGGTGGTCGCCTGCTTCATCCTGGGGGTCTTCTAATGGCCAGGCGCTCGGCTGAATCGTTGCCGTGGTCGCTGTTCGGGGCGGGCGGGTTTGTGGTCGCCTTCCTGTTCCCGGTGCATATCTTCCTGTTCGGTCTCGCGATCCCGCTCGGATTGGTCTCGGCGCCGAGTCACGCCGCGATCTTCGCCCTGCTGCACAATCCCCTGACTCGCATCTACCTGTTCGGATTTTGCGCACTCGGCTTGCTGCACGCGGCCCATCGGCTGCGCTTCACGGTCTCCGATATGCTCCGCCTCAAGCATCTCGATACGCTTCTCGGAGTGCTTGCCTATGGGGCAGCGCTGGTCGGTATCGCCGTCACGATCGTGTTGCTGATAGCGATCCCCTGAGCAGGCCTCAGCACCGCACGCCGGACATCCTGGCGATGGCCGGCTAAGCTTTCGTGCTAAGCGGTCTGTCGGGTAAATCGACCGCGAACCAATACACCGCAACGAAGGCGATCAGCAGGCTGACCGACTCGGCCTCGCGGAATTTTTCGATCAATTGCGGATGTTGGGAAAGCAGACGCAACACGTCACTGGTGAGGCCGATCGCAAGATAGCACCCCACCGCCATCCAGAGGGTGCGCGAGCGGACCGCGCCGCGATTTGCAGCGCAGGCCATTTGCACGAACGGAATCAGCATCAGCAGCAGGTAATGGAACCATGCGGTCGGCGAGAGCATCACAGATGCCACGATCCAGAGCGAAAAAACCCGCCACTCCCGGTCGTCCCGGCCGGCCGATAACGTCGCCCTCACCACCAGATACATCACGACCAGATCCACGCTGATCACACTTGCGCGTCTGACAAATTCGACCAGTGGACCTGGAGCGCTGCCGAACAGCGACCAGACGATCCGCGACACGAATGCCATCAGCGAGATGTTGGAGGTCGTCGACAGCCATCGCTCACTGCTCAGCGATCCGACCGCGGTAAAGAAGCTCAAGCTGGTGCCCACCCCCATGATCGCCATCGTAACGATCGCCCCGGCGAGCGTCGCGGCAATGGTATAGCCGAGCACGCGCCAGCGCCGCGTCAGCACCAGGTAGCCGCCCAGCAGCAGGGGAAAAACGCGCAGCAGTACGGCCACGGCCAGCATCAGTCCTGCCAGTCCGTCGCGCTTGCGCTCCATGAAACGCATCATCGCCACCAGCGGTAACAGCACCAGCATCTTGCTCTGCGCGATCACGAAATTATTTCCGACCGGCGGAAATAAGATGGCAAAGCCGGCCAGCGCCAGTGCCATCGGCCCGCCAAGGCCTGAGTAGCCCGGCCAGAGCAGAAGGAATAGTGACGCTGCGAACGCCGCCGCGCTGACCGCCTGCCACGCCCAATACGCCTGATGCGGCGATAGCAGTGTCAGCGGTTCGAAAGCGAGCAGGAATGAGGGAGGATCGTTGGTCTGTACGGTATAGCCCTTTTCCAGCCCAAGGCGTTTTGCCAGCGGCGCCATCTCCGTCCGATATGGATTTTCGCCATGCCGCAGCGTCAGGCCGGCACAGTAGTACATGCTGAAGTCAACTGGATTGAAGCTGGCGCTGAGCGTCCTGCCCAGGACGCCGACACGGAGGACAGCAAGCACGAAGATCAGAATCGCGATCGGCCACCGATGCAGGGCCGCGCCAAACCCGTGTCCGGATACGATCGGTCTCCGGTCAGTTTTTCTTGCGCCCCCGATGTGCCCCCCGGTTCCGCTCACGCCTCCGCCCCCCACCATTAGAGGCTACCTGCCGGTGATTCGATCGGTTATCGATCGCTCACGCTTTTGTCGGGAATTTCATCTTTAACCGCGTTAACCGCGTTTCCCGTCTGATTTACCTCTTACCATAGACAAAATGGGCCGGGCCCGCCAAGTTTTTAGCCGGCACGGTGTGTCCAGCGGCGCCTGGTAATGTCCGAGCAGCGGCGGGCCGCATATATCGACCGAAAGCGCCAAGACCGATACTCGCTGTTCGCTTTTGCCGCAGCGATGCCTAAGGTGGGGCAAAATAGGCCCGGCGGACGATGGACAACCTGCCCCCTCACCCGAGGCCGATCGCCGATGGGATAGCTCGTGCAATCTCGTGCAATGGTGTCCCAGCACAGGGACAGTTGAGACAGGGACTCCATACCTGTCGGCAGATTTCATCGCAATTTTGGCCCAATTTTGAGTGGCATAGCTCATGCTCTCTCTCGTTAGTAGCAAACAAGGCTGACCGATTGCTGCAAATCATCCTGGGATACGTATCTCCGGATCCTGCTGCAGCCGGGAAAGACCAAATTCAAGGAGGATATGGAATGAGTCAGTTAGTAACGAAATTGTACGTGCAGGCGCGCGAGAATCTGCGTGGTCAAACTATGACCGAGTACGCGTTGATTCTTGCAGCGGTCGCGGTTGCGGCGTTCGTGGCGTATCAGACCCTTGGTACGAACATCACCAACCTCGCCAACAACGTAGCTACCGACCTTTAATCACGATGCCGGCGGCGGGACCTCGACGGTTCCGCCGCCATGCACTCCATAGCGGGCCATTCCGGGGCTCGGGCAACAATGGAATACGCCGGAATTCCGCAATGGAGGGGGGTCGTTCGAGCAGCGAAGACAGGCCATGGCCGGGAGCGAACCTAGGAAGGTCAAGCCGTCGATTTTTTTGGCGCGCCGATTTTGAGAGTTGCTCTGAAAGGGGTAGTCTCAGCACAATTGTGAGATTCCGCCTTTTAGGCTGGCGTGGACCAAAAGCCGATGGTTTCGCATGGTCCCGGCAATAGGCATTTCGATCGCTCGGACGAGAACGGGTCTGGGAGAGCAGAAATGTTAAACTTGCTGATCAGCAAATACGTATGGTGGCGTGAGCTGCAACGCGGCCAGACCATGACGGAGTATGTGCTGGTAGTGGTGACGATCGCCATCGCAGCGTTGGTCGCCTATCAGAAATTCGGCACCGCCGTCTCACTGGACGTGAACACCCTCGCATCGGATCTTTAGCGCTGCGGGGAATGATACCTACGGAGTGAAGAACAAAATGATTCGTAGCTCCACCACCAAGCGCGGGCTGCTCCATCGCGGACAAGCGATGGTCGAGTTCGCGATGATCGCGGTCGTCGCGATTCTCGTCCTGTTCCTGGGAATTCAATTCGCGTTGCTGGGACAAGCTGCGCTGGCCGTCAGTCAGCTCGCCTACCAGGGCGCGCGTTACGCCTCGATCAACCCCACCCTCAGCGACGCAGCGGTCGTGACCTGGATGCGAGGGATGGCGTCGCCCACCATCGCGAATAACAATTCGAGCGTGCTCAATATCACTATCACCTCGAACGCATCGCCCCGGACGTTTCAGCAGCCGGTGAAGGTTGCAGTTACGTTGGACCCGGTGGCACAGAAATTGATCTTGCTGCCGAACCCGTTCTTCGGCATCAGCTTCGGTTCGAAGATCTCCAGTACGCAGAGTGCGATGGTTGATTGAGGAGGCAGTGGCGGCAAGGAGGGAGGAGAAGAAGAGATGAGACGTCCGACGCTCTACGTGGTGGTGGCTGCGGTCGCGGCGATGTTCGCCGCGATCATTGTTTACTCGGCGCTCAAGAAGCGCGAGGCCGAGGTCCAGCAGGCGATGGTCAAGTCGGTTCAGATTGTGGTCGCGGCGCGTGATTTACCGCTCGGCACCAAGATCGAGCCCAACTCGGTCAAGCTCGCCCGCTGGTCGCGCGACAGCGTGCCGCCGGGTGCCTTTACTGACCCCGGCGCGATCATGAATACCTTCGTCAAGGATTCCTTCGTCACCAACGAGCCGGTGGTGGCCGACAAGCTCTACGTCGGCACCCGGACCGCCGGCGTAATGCCGCTCTTGATACCGGTCGGGATGCGCGCGATGTCGGTGCCGGTCGACGAAGTCAGCGACATTGCCGGTTTCGTGCTGCCGCGTACGCACGTCGACGTGCTGGTGGCAATTACCGGCAGCGGTGCGAGCGAGAAGCCGTTCTCCAAGATTGTGCTGCAGAATGTCGAAGTCCTGGCGGTCGCCCAGGAAATCGAGCACTCAAAGAACGACCAGCCGCAGGTGGTCAAGGTCGTAACCCTGTTGGTCACCCCGGAGCAGGCCGAGCGGTTGGGGTTGGCGAGCCGCGAGGGCACCCTTCACCTGGTGATGCGCTCGTACAACGACCAGCAGATTATTGCGACCAAGGGCGTCACCATGAGCGACCTGATGGGCACCAGCACCGGCAATCAGAATGACCGCACCGGCGCGGCCACGGTTCCTGCGGCCCAGGTGCGCGCCGCCTACCGGCGTCCACCGGCTATTCGGGTCGAGATACTGCGCAACGGCAAGTCGTCGCAGACGCTGTCGTTCGTAAGGCAGCGGTCGCGAGAGAATGCCGGCGGCTACTGGCAGCCGCGGCTCGAAGAGCATCGTGCCGGGTCGCCCGGACCGGCGCTCGCGCCGGCGCCGCCACCGCCTTCCAGCGCTTCACCACCGCCCCCGGCACCTGGGCCGGCCGCCAACGCGCTTCCGGCTGCCACTGACGCCGGCGCGGCTTCCTTCGCGGCGGCAGCTCCTGAGGCCCCTGCGGGCGCCGTCATCCCAGGCGCGGTCGCGAGCCGGGATTTTTCGGCTGGCTCGTACAAGCCTACTCCCAAGACAATCGTGGTTCCGTGAGGAAATAAGAGGTGAGGGGGAATAACATGAGGGGACAAAAGCAGGGTGTTATCGCACTTCTTCTCGGGGCGCTTTGTTTAATCGCTCTTTCGCCGCGCGGGCTGTTCGCCGCTGAGGATCCCGCCGCCAAAGTGCCGGTCACTATCAACGCCGGCGAGACTTACGTCATCAAAGGGCTCGATTCGAGCGCTACTCCCGCGATTCATATCATCGATAATCCGCACGCTCTGACGCTCCATAGTAACGCATCAGGACAACTGGTGGTGCTGGGCGCAGAGGCTGGCGAATGGCAAATCAGCACCGTCAGCCGCATGGGGCAGAGCGTCACCTACGATATCGCCGTTAAGGCCGCTACCGCCGAGACCAAAGCGGCCGCGAGCAGCCCGGCGGCGGCCACCGGTGCGCTCGATTCCGGCAGCGGAGCGATCGGCAGCGCCGCGGCCGGTTCGACCGCTACGCCCCCGCCCGCGATGGCGGCGGCTTCAACCTCGATGCTGACCCCGGTTGCTGCGACCGCTCCTGGATCGGCAGCGCCGGTGATGGCTGAGGCGGCACCCTCGATACCCGGCTCCGGTGGCGCGCCCAATGGGGTGATGACCAGTCAGGCACCCGCGCTGCAAGGACCACCGGTAAAGTTCAAGACCGACCCGCTGGCAGTGCCGCCCTCGCCGGCCGAGGCGCCCAACGGTGTGCAGCGGCGCAACTATCTGCCGGAAAACGGCGTCGATCTGATGGCCGACACCTCGAGAATTTTTGACTTCCCGACTCGCATCACGCGCATCTCGATCGCGGATTCCAAGATCGCCGATATCCAGGTGATCAATCCTTTCCAGATCAACCTGGTCGGCCATACACCCGGCTTCACCACGCTGGCGGTGTGGGATTCGCAAGGCCATTACGTGCAGCGCCTGATCCGGGTCGACCGCGACGGCAAGCAGCAGGTGCTGCTCAACGTGATCGTGGGCGAACTCGACCGCACGCGGCTCGAGAACCAGGGCGTCGACTTTGCCGTAGCGCTGACCCATCTGGGACTGTCGCTGGTCAGTTTGCCGGGCCAGGTGGCGACGCCGTACAGCCCGCAGTCGCAGCTCGTCACGCAGGCCACCGCCGGCGTCGGTGCGGTCGCGACCTCGCCGCCACCGGGCACGTTGCCGCCGGGCGGCAGCCTGATCAACATGCTGCTGTCGCAGAACGTGACCTACGGCGTCACCGGGCAGAACCACAACGTCAATTCGGCGGCCCTGTTCCAGTTCCTCGAGCAGCATTCGCTGGGCAAGATCCTGGCCGAGCCCCATCTGCTGGCGAACTCGGGTGAGAAGGCCCAGTTCCTGTCGGGCGGCGAGATTCCGATCGTTGTTGCCCAGGCGCTCAACACTTCGATCGTCTTCAAGCAGTTCGGCACCTCAGTGATATTCGTGCCGACCGTGGTCG
>DATKSL010000005.1:0-46102 GCA_035531675.1 Binataceae bacterium (SeqCode)
GCGCAAGCCGTCCGGCGGCGCCGCTTTGCGGGGTTTTGATGATCACGTAAACTGGGCGCGGTGAGCCGTTAGCTCAGGCCGGTAGAGCATCTGACTTTTAATCAGGAGGTCCTGGGTTCAAGTCCCAGACGGCTCACCAAGGAAACCCTTCGGAGAGAAGAGGTTTCTGCGTTGTTGAAGGCCGGTCGCGAACGCGGAATCCGCTCGAATCGAGCGGATTATAATAACTTTTGAATAGAGAGGCGCAGCGCGCGTTGCGCGGTAGTTAAAGCTTCAGCGAAGCTCATCGAGCTTTGCGACGGCCCAGCGCTCCACGTCCGCCTGGCAATGTTTCAGCCCAACCCAAATCCGTCGGTATTCTTGGAATTTCGTGTACTTAGGGTTCTTTTCTAGATCGGCGACGGTTTCTTTAAGAATGAGGAGTTCATAGTGGCGAGGCTGTCGGGTAGTGATCTCCATCGCTATCCAAGGCGCAGTTCCATGGAAAAACGTAGCACGCTCACCGCGAAGAACTTCCGCCCATTCGAAGCTATGCGCACCTGCGATCATGGCCTCTTTCAGTGTTCGTTCTGCTTCTCGCTCTCCGCAGCGTTGTTTGAGAATGTGGCGTGTAAAGTTGAGCACAAAGGCCCGAAGCATTTCATAAGTCGAGCGCGCCTCGTAGAGAAACGCATCAAGACTCGCTACTAGGCGATAGGCGACCGCCTCATCTGGCAATACAAGAGCGGGTCGCGGTTTGCGTGCGATGCATTTATCGATTTGCCCGGTTTTTGTGGATAGTGCCGCGTCTAAATCCTTGATATCTCTTTCGAGCCGATCAACGGATATCTGAACAAGATGGATTTTTGTACTTAGCGCGATGGCGGCCTCGCCCATCCTGGGTCCCCAAGTCCCAAGCTCAGGTCGCGCCGTCTTCTTTGCGGCAGTAAACTCCTTGACGATTGTATGAAGGAATCGAACGCCGCTGAAATAGGAAATGTGAAAGTATTGCATTGTCCACAGTACGGCTTACTTCGTTAGGCGCGGATCGTCGGTCGCGGCAATGTGGCGGGAGTTCATACCCTTCTTTCTAGATCAACCAACGCTGAAAGCGGAAGGCCACGCTACGTAGGGTTTGATAATCGGCGTCTTTTCTAGAATTATTCTTGTCAAGATATGCGAACACGAATCGAGCAGTGCGAACGTAGAGGCCGGACGGTGCTCTCCGTTCAGGCTTGCGTTCTGCGGCTAGGTGTTCTTTTTGTCATAGGACTTCTCGTCAGCTCGTGTGCCAACAAGTTTCAGCGAGCAGAAATTGCCTCGGAAGCGAAGAAATCGATGGTCGGTATGACCAAGCAGAATGTCCTGGCGTGCATGGGAGCACCGGCCAGACAGGCTGCCGTTGGAGAAACCGAAGTGTGGTCGTACCCATCAGGCGGCGACACAAACAGCTTTGGCAGTGCGACTGGTTCCACCAATTCGCTTGGATATACAAATGTGATTGGGTCATCCTCCCGCGTCCATCGGTACTGTGTGGTGAACATCGTGATGACAGGCGGGCGCGTCACCGCAGTGAATTACACGGGCAGGACTGGAGGGTGGGCTAGTCAAGGGGAACAGTGCGCATTCGCGGTGCAGAATTGCGTTCAATAAATCGCGTAGAGCGGCGCTGCAGGCGGGTCCGCGGCTCACGTGGCATCTCGGCGTCATCACGGGAATCTGACCGGCAGCGCCACGCCTTTGATCGGGACGCCGGGGAGGCGGGCGGCGGCGGAAGCGGCCGGCGCATAGAGACGCGCCGCGGGATCTTCGTAAATCAACTTCCAGTGCGGGTTGGAATCTACCAGTAGCCGTGATTTCGCATCCGCTCTGATCAGGATGTAATCGTGGTGGAAATCCTTGAAGATCGGTCCACCGTCAAACAGGTCGTAATGGAACAGCATGTAGGTCGCGATGATCTTTAGTGGGTAAGCGGTGTCTTCGCGGCCGTCGATGAAAACCCGCGAATGCGGCGCCATCCGCCAGATCAGATATTCGCCCCATTCGTAATCGTTCAGAATATTGCCGGCCAGATGATGGCGCTGCATGAAATCGCAGGCGCTGACCGGATACGGGTCCGTTGATCTCAAGCTGCGCGCGAGCGCCCCGCCTTGAATCAGGATTGCGCAGGCAATCGCTACCAGGAGCGCCTGATTGAGCCACCACCAGCCCGGCGACCATCGCGCTCTTCGAGCTAGCCCACTGCGGCGGGTCACCAGCAGGTGAAGATGGCGAGCGAGCGGAACCGCGATCGCAATCGCGGCGAGCGGCAGATTACGCTGCGCGATGAACGCCGCCAACGAGAACGCGGCGGCGATCGCGACCAGCGGCAGGTCGGCTGCTTCGATGGACAACGGCCACACCAGCGCCATCGCGGCCATCAAGCCCACGCCAATTTCGTAATTCGAGACATGCGGACCGTGGACGCGCCAGGCGAGGACCATGGTGGGCAGCAGCGGTTGCCATTCGGTAATCACGTCGTGGGTGAAGGGGTCGCGAAGCACCGCGACGATCGCAACCCAGGTGTGGAATCCATAGGGCGTCGCGAGTGTCGCCAACGCCGCGGCGAACACGATCGCGGTCAACGAAAGTATGCGCCGATAATCACGATTGCGGAGCAGGTCCTGTAGCCCGGAAATGGCCGCGTAAATTCCCAGCGCCGCAATTCCCATCACGAAGCCGCCATGCAAATTTGCCCACAGCGCTATCAGCGGCACGGCAAGCCATAAGCGTCCCGCACGCCGGTAGGCATCGCGCGCCAGCAGCCACATCAGGATCGCCAGCATCGCCATGGTGAACGACTGCGGGCGAAACTGGAGTTGGGGCCTGATCACGACCGCCGCAAAGACCAGTACGCCGAACTGTATTTGGGTCGATGCGCCGGTTTCCGCCAGCGCCATCACCAGAAATATCACCAGCACCGCGGCGCATCCGAGCTTGAGCATCAGCAGGCCGGCAAGGCCCAGATGGTTGAAAGCCGCGGCCATCACCACGTCGCCGAGCCATTCGTAGTCGACCCACGAATGGCCGAAGGCGGAATAGGAATAGGGATCGCGAAACAGCGGACCGCGATTTGCGAGGAACGCCTGGCCGAACCGGACATGGCCCCAAAGATCAGGATCGATGACTGCGATTGAATCAGCGATCGCAATCGCCACCGCTACCAGCCCCGGCGAGTAGCTCAGCAGCGAGACTCGCCGGGCTTCGACGATCGTCGATGCGCCGGGGCGTCCCGGCTCACCATCGCCGATGTTCCGGCCAACGATTTTAGGCTCCATCTCGGATCCGGGTCTATTGTCGCATCCTGATCTTCTTCGCGCTTCGGAATCACCAGCGCTTCAAGGGTCTAAAATAGACGCTTCGCGTGACCAGCCATAGCCAGGGCCCGGCCCTTGACGGCCTCGGCCTTTCGCGTTAGCCCTCGGCCCACGGAGTGCGGGGCCCTGATTGATTCTTTCGAGACGGGAGGCTGATGCAATGGCAGCGCAAGCGCCGGAGAAGTTCTCGACCTCGGCCGACATAAGAGCCCACCTGAGCCATCCAATCATTGATTCCGACGGGCACACCTTCGAGATCGAAGGCGCCTTTCTCGACGCGCTTCGCGACCTCGGCGGTACCTCGCTGGTCGAGGCCTTCGGCCGCGCCATCCGCGGCTCGTTTCTCGATCCGGACTGGTCCTCGCTCAGCATGGACGAGCGGCGCCGCCGATGTTTCACGCGTCCGACCTGGCGCGCGATACCGACCCGCAATACGCGCGATCTTGCCACCGCGCTGATGCCGCATCTGCTTTACGATCGACTCGACGAAATGGGGCTCGATGTCTCGGTGGTCTACCCGACGATGGGGCTGGTGCTGACGGAAATCGAGGTCGACGAGGTCAGGCGGGGAGCCTGCCGTGCCTTGAATCGTCTGCGGGCAGAGATGTTCCGGGAATTTTCCGACCGGCTGATTCCGGTCGCTACCATCCCGATGCATACGCCGCAGGAGGCGATCGAGGAGCTGCGCTACAGCACCGGCGAACTCGGTTACCGGGCCGGGATGATGGCCAGCTTCGTCAGGCGGCCGATCGCCGCCGCGGTCGCAGAGTCGGCCGCGGTCGGACAATACGCCTACTGGATGGACAGCTTCGGGATCGATTCCGAGTACGACTACGATCCGGTGTGGGCGGCGTGCGCCGAACTCGGCATCAGTCCGACCTTTCATTCGCGCGGCTACGGTTGGGGTACGCGCCAATCGTTCACCAACTACACCTTCAACCATATTGGAAGCTTCGCGGCGAGCGCGGAGGCGGTTTGCAGATCGCTGCTGATGGGCGGCGTGCCGAAGCGGTTTCCCAATCTTACGTTCGCCTTCCTGGAAGGCGGCATCACCTGGGCCTGTGCGCTGTTTGCCGATCTGATCGGTCACTTCAGGAAACGCAATCTGGGCGCGCTCGAAAACTATAACCCGGCACGGATCGATCGCGCGCTGTTCAGCGAACTCGCCAATCGCTACGGCGGAAAATTCGCCGCCGGGCGCGCCGAGCAGGTCATCGATCGCTTCGTCGCCCGTTCCATGGCCGCCGAGGATCCCGCGCTGCTAGACGAATGGGCGCCCAGCCAGATCGGCAGCGCCGAAGAGATCCGCGATATTTTCCGGTCGCAATTCTACTTCGGATGCGAAGGCGACGACCCGCTGAACGCGCTCGCTTTCGGATCGCGCATGATGCCGTTCAACTCGCGGCTCAACGCCCTCTACGGTTCCGATATCGGCCATTGGGACGTGCCCGACATGCGCCAGGTCGGACACGAGGCTTACGAACTGACGGAAGATGGGATCATCACGGCCGACGACTTCCGCGACTTCGTGTTCGTCAATCCGATCGGATTGTGGACCCGGACCAACCGCGATTTCTTCAAGGGGACGGTCGTCGAGAGGGAGGTGGCCGCTATCGCCCAGGCCGAATCGGCCAGCGCCGGGACCGACCTGTCGCCGCGGGCGTGACGACTCACAGTCGCCCGCAAAGACCCTCGCGTTGAACGGGCGCGGATGAGACTGCGGCAGAAATCCGCCGATTGTTCTGTCGCACGGCACGATCTACGGGAGCGCTGGTTGTTGAGGCCGGAAGTTCTACCGATATCCCACGACGCGCTCTGAGAAACCTCGCCCCCAACATCAAACAGGATTAGCCAATGAACCGGATGGTTGGGGCTTGCCCCTACGGACCGCATAGCAAGAGGCTGAGGCTCAACTGATGGTGGCAGGGAATTCACCGGAACTGAGGGGGCCGGGCCGCTTCATCCTGCGCCATCGAGCCGTTATCGGGCTCGCGCTCATCGCCGCGACCGCCGTGATGGGCTACTGGGCGGCGCAGGCGCGAATCGCAACGAGCTTCGAAAATTTCTTCCCGGCACGCCATCAGAACACCCTGTTGTACCGTCGTTTTCAGTATCAGTACGGCGGCGCGCAGACCATGATTGTGCTGCTGCGCGTCAAGCACGGGGACATCTTCAATTTCAAAACGCTGAACAAGATCGAGGACATCCACCGGCTGGTGAACCGCCTGCCGGGGGTTAATCACAACGAAGTCTTCTCGCTGGCCTCGTATCGGGTCGCCTATCCAACGGCGCTCCCCGGCGCGCTGATCTTCACCTGCTTCATGTACCCGAAGGTGCCGAGCACGGCGGCCGAGCTGCAGAAGCTCAGAGAAAATGTCGCCCGGCATCGCGAGCAGGTTCGCACCGTGATAACCGCCGACAACAAGGGTGCGGTGATCAGCGCGAGCTTCAACGAGCAGCATCTCGACTACAAAGCGCTCTTCGGCTCGGTCGAGAACATTGTCCATCGCTACCAGGACGCGAACACCGAGATTTACGTGGCCGGAGTGCCGATCGTAGCCGGCTGGGGCTACTACTACCTGCCGCGCATCGCGCTGATCTTCTTTATGTCAATCGCGCTGATGCTGATCATCCTGTATCTCAGCCTTGGTCAGCGCAGCAGCTGGTGGGCCCCGATCCTGACCGGGTCGTTTTCCGCTACCTGGGGCCTCGGGTTCATGAGCCTGATGGGTTACAACTTCGATCCCGTCATGTTGGTAATTCCCTTCATCCTGACGGCGCGCGACTTAAGCCACGGTATCCAGTGGCAAGGCCGTTACTACGACGAACTCGATCGTCTCGACGACAAAACGCTCGCCTGCATCACCACTACCAACATGATGCTGCCGCCGGGACTGCTGTCGATTCTGGCCGATATCGCCGGCATCATTTTCATCGCGCTGGGCGGAATCCCGGTGCTCAAGGAAATCGGCCTCGGCGGCGCCGTGTGGCTCGCCGGCAGCGTCACGATGGTGTTCGTCTTTCAGCCGATCTTCATGAGCTACCTGCCGCGCCCGCGGGTCAGGGAACGGCGATGGCTCCTGAAGCCGACCACCGATGGGTTACGCGGGCGGCTGCATCGATTGGTCGCGGGGCTGATCAGAATACCGGTGACTCCCGGGCGCGTTCGCGGCGCGATGCTGGTGGCCGGCGGCGCCTTCATCATCTGGGGAATCATCTCGGGGCAGCGGGCGCGAATCGGCTACGAACGGCCCGGCACACCGCTTTATCGCCCGGAGGCCAGGGTCAACCAGGACATCGTCGAGATTGGCAAGTATCTGCCAATCGACGAGGCCTGGGTGGTGCTCGCGACCCCCAACTACCCCAACGAGCAATCGTCGCTTTCCCCCAATGTGCTGCGCATGATCGACGATATGGGGAACTACCTTGTGAATCGCGGTGACGCCGTCGGAGTGGTCAGCTTTGCAACTCAGGGGCTGATGCCGCTCAATCAGTTGTTTCACAACGGGCATCCCAAATTCCGCGCCATCCCGAGCGATGAAAAAGCTGCCGGGAATCTTTGGTACGTGTTTCTGGCCGGCACTGCGCCGGGCGAGATGGAGCGCTTTTTCGCCTACTCACCGAAGATGACCAGCACGTGCATCAGGCTGTTTCTTCCCGACCATACTTACGCCCGGCTCAACCAGGTCAGGGCGGATATTCGGCGCTTCATTGACACCCGCGTCAAAGACGATCCGTCGTTGAGCAAAGTCGGTGTCGACTATCTTGGCGGGCAGGCGGGGCTCTATCTTGGGGCGAACGATGTTCTTTATCAGCTCGATATTTTGAATATAAGCTTCGTGCTGATAGTGATTTTCATGTGTTGTGCACTTTCGTTTCGTTCGTTCGTGGCTGGTCTGCTCTTTGTTACTTCCGCCGTGATGGCGAACTTTGGCGCGTTCATCTACATGAACGCGCGTGACATCGGCCTCACCATCGACACCATCCCGGTAATCTCACTTGGTATCGGTTTAGGTATCGACTACGGTATCTACGTCGTGGCCCGGATCCGCGACGAGGTGATGGAAGGCGCCAGCATCGAACAGGCGATTACTACTGCGCTCGGCACCACCGGGGCCGCGGTCTTCAGCACTTTCGCCGTGATGATCGGCGGAATCCTGCCGTGGGCCTTTTCGCCGCTGCTGTTTCACAACGAAATGAGCGTGCTGCTGATCTTCCTGATGGGCATGAATATGATCGCGGGTGTGCTGATCCTGCCGGCCTATATCGCATGGCGCCGGCCCCGGTTCATCGCTCGCTATCTGGCGGCAAGCGCCCAGGCGGCACCGGGCGGCCACGAGCCTCAGGCTGCCAGCGCGCAGGCCTCGCCGCAGAGCTGAGCACGTACCAAGCGCCGCCGCCAAAGCCGCCGATGCTGGGACCGGGGGTTATGTGTCGAGCCAGATGTCTTCGCCTTCGATACGAAGCTGAAAAGTGCGGAGTCTGAGCGTCGGGTGGTTGCGAGACGCCCCAGAAACCACGTCGTATTGCCATCCGTGCCACGGACAGGTGATACATTCGCCTTCGAGAAATCCGTCGCCGAGCGAGGCCCCTTCATGGAGACATCGATTATCGACCGCGTAAAACTGATCGCGGACCTTGAAGATCGCGATCTGGCGGCCGGCGGCCTCCACCACCAGTCCACGCTGTCCGTCGGGGATTTCGTCACGTTGCGCTAACTTGAACTTTGCCATCGATCAAAAGAACATCGTCAAATTTTTCGCCATCAGCACGCTCTGATCCAGAATAATCTTTCGTCGCGCAACCATCAGACGACCATCCACGCGGCGCAACATGTCGTGCCGCCGACCAACCAGGAAATCGGTCTCGGTTTCTACGCGGTTGCGATAAACACAGAAGCGACTGGTTACGGCGAGTTCGTGGTTGCTGTTTTCAGTGCCGGGGGCTTCGAGCAACCGTATATTCGATATGATATGGCAGATGCGCGAGGCTGGTTCCTCAGCCCAATGGACACCGGTCTGGATTTGCCGGACGCGCTTGGTCAGTGTGGTCTTATCGTCGTCGATCCAGGCGATATCATTCTCGTCGGTCATATCACCGTGCTCCGCCCGATAAGGAACATTCTTCCGGATCGGCATCCAATATCTGACGTCATCGGTAAAGATGGTTAGCCATTCCTCGTAACGCCGCTCGTCCAGCAGGTCGGCCTCGCGATAGAAGAAATCCTCGACTTCCTTTGCAAGCATTAGGTAATTGAGTGGCGATACCGGGATGTGAGTGTTGGCCATGATGACTTGCCGTCAACGATGATTCAGAAAGCGCGCGCTGGTGTCAAATCGGCCCAGCTATTCGCGTCCATGAATTGGGCCCAGCGACGATAAAGGGTGCGGGTGTTCTGTTCGCTACTCATACTGACGGGATAATCAGTCACAACTCCGGGAACCAACTCGTGACTGCCGCCGACCCCAAGACCAGCCTTGTAATTGTAGGGATGGCGGCGCGCGATTGTGCCGCGGCTGGCAGCCGTCGCGTAGTTCCAGTTTTCCATGTCGTCCTGCTCAGTCATTCCGGCCGGACCCGAGTATCTAATATAGTAATGGCGAAGGAACTGTTTCACCTCCTGAGGAGCATCTTTATCTACGAAATAGACCCGCCACATCTCGGTGGTAGCTACGCCACGAGGGTGGGCAACCAGAATCGTACGGGGTTGCTGTCCGTGCATCGACATGTTCGGAAATAGAGTCCCCACCACTACTTGCAGCCCAGCCTGGCTACCGAGCTTGGTCAGGCGCCGCTCCCAACATTGTGTGAAGTAATCAGAGGTTGCGGGAGAAGCAGCATACTCGACGCGATTTGTCGTCGGTGGAAGATAGCTGTAGGTGATGCCGTGTCCCCACGCGGGAGACATCGCCAGCAGCAGCCGGCCGGGATTGTCGCGGCGTCCCTCTCCTGCGGTCGGCCCGATTCCGGTCATGTCGACCGAGCGATGGCTGACGACGTGCAAGCCATCGCCGGCGAAATTCTCAGCGACAAACTTCCAGTTCGAGGGAATCAACCACTTCTGGACGCTGCCGAGGAGTTCAGTCTCGCCGTCGCCGCCGTCCCACGCGCCCAAAGCGAGGTCGAGCGCAATCCGAGCCTCGCCCAGATAATCGAGAAACGGGGGCGCCGCGGCGTCCCAGGTGGCCCAGATAGTACCCTTGTAGGTTGCGAGCTGCGCCACTTCGATCAGGCCCCATTGCGACTTGTCAAACGGCGGCTGGTAGCCGGTTTCGTATTGCTGAACGCCTACCAGCCGCCCGTCGGTCGCGTAGCTCCAGCCATGATAGGGACAGATGAAGTGGACCGTATGGCCTTCATCGTAGCGGCATACTTTCATGCCGCGATGCCGGCAGGTGTTCAAAAACACATGAGGCGTGCCGAGCGGATCGCGAGTGAGGATTACCGATTCCTCGCCCATGCATGAGACGAAGTAGTCGCCGGGTCGCCTGATTTGGCTTTCATGGCCGACGTAAAGCCAGGCGCGCGCGAAAATCCGATCCAGTTCTTCGCGGTAGAGGCCTTCATTGACGAATACCTCGCGACTGATCTCGCCGCGTTGAAAGTCGACCAAACTCTTTGCCGAACCGCCGTTGAATGTCATCCGATCCTCGCAGAACAGTAATCGATCAAGGACGATCGAGGCGAAGTATCTGCTCGACCATTTGCTGAGTAAGCGCGGCGCCGGGCAGCGTAATGCCGAGTTCGTGCGCATACTCCAGCGCGACCCGCAGATCCTTGTAGAAGATTCCAACCGAGTGCCGACCCGGATTGAACTTCTGCCAGTTGTCGGCTACCAGGCTCTGCGCACCGCCGCCATGGACTACGTTCTCGAGCACTTCGGGCGCCACTCCCGCCGCTATTCCCAACTGCATACCCTCAAAGGCAGATAGCATGTTGATGCAGATGATTATCTGATGAGCCAGTTTCGCGCGAATGCCGGTTCCGGGACCTCCGGTATGGAATATATTTGACCCCGAAGTGCTGAATAATGGATGGCATCGGTCGAATGCTTCACGACTGGCGCCGACCATGTAGCACATGGTGCGGTTACGGGCTCCCGGCTCGCTGCCGCTTACCGGCGCATCGACTACCTCCACCCCCTTCGCCAGGCAAAGTTCCGCAACTCTGGCGATCGTGGCCGGATGCACCGTGCTGTGAATCACGAAAAGCGATCCGGGTGTGGCGCCTTGCAGCACACCCTCGGCTCCCAGCACCACGCTTTCGACCTGCCGATCGTCGACCACGCAGATCTCAGTTACCTCAGCGTGCTGACCCACCTCGCGATTGGTGCGAGCGATCCGCGCTCCTGCCGACGCGAGCTCTCGAAGCGGCTCCTCGCGGACGTCGTAAACCATCAGGTCGTGTCCGCCCTTGGCGAGATTGATCGCCAGGAACTTGCCTTGTACGCCAAGTCCGATAAAACCGACTTTCATAATGAGCTTTCTCTCCGCATGCTGTGCCGGGCCCGCCGCGCCGATTTGCGCTGATGCAAGGCTGCACCCATGATAGCTGCGGAGTCAATCGTTGAAAGCGTCCGGGCCGGCCGGCGTCTGCTTTGCGAGCGCGCCGCCTCCCGTGCTACACGCCGGATGAGCATTGTTAAGGAGTGGGCTTGGAATGGGAAAGCTTGACGGAAAGTTCGCTTTGATAACCGGGTCGAGTTCCGGAATCGGCCGTGGAGTCGCGCTCGCTTTCGCAGGTGAGGGCGCCCATGTCGCGATTAATTTTCCCGATTCTTCGCAGGCCCGCAACGCCGCTGAAGTCGAGAACGCGCTCAAGGCGATGGGCAGGCGAACGATCGCTATCGAAGCCGATGTCTCGAAGCCCGACCAGGTCAGGAAGCTGGTGGACGGCGCGATGGGGGAGTTCGGCCGTCTCGACATCCTGGTGAACAATGCGGGAATCGGCGGCGTCACCGCCAGAATAGAAGATCTGTCAGACGAGGACTGGGACGAAGTGATGGCGGTGAATCTGCGCGGCGTCTTTCTATGCACCCGCGCCGTGCTGCCGATCATGTACCGTCAGAACTACGGCAAGATCATCAACACCGCGTCGCAACTCGCCTACCGGGGCTGTCCCGGGATGTCTCACTACACCGCATCCAAGGCCGCGATTATCACCTTTACGCGTTCGCTGGCTTTGGAAATTGGCGCGCGCAATGTGAGCGCCAATTGCGTCGCGCCCGGTATCACCCGCACGCCGATCCTGGGCGGCACCAGTCCGGAACTGATCGAAGCAATAAAAGCCGGCATTCCGAAGGGGCGGCTGGGCGAGGTCGAGGACATCGTGCCGGCTTACGTCTTCCTTGCCTCGGACGAAGCCAGTCATTTCGTCGGCCAGTGTCTGAGTCCGAACGGCGGCGACGTGATGCTGTAAGTCGCGCAGCCGCCGAGGAATCACGCCGATGGTGAAGCAGGGATTTTTCGACTTGCGGACCGCGCTCGATCTTCTCGACGCGAAGCATGAATTGACCGAGGTCACGGGCGAGGTCGACTGGGATCTCGAGCTCGGCGCGGTGACCCGTGAAGTGTTCCGCCGCCGCGGCCCGGCGCTGCTCTATACCAATATCAAGGACTACAACACGCCGGGCGCCCGATGCCGCAAGCTCGCCGCGGGACTGATGGGATCGTACCGGCGGCTTTCGATGATGCTCGGGTTCGATGACGTGCAGCCGAATCGTGCGCTGATCGATCATTTGATCGAACGCAATCGCACACTGATTGCGCCGGTGGTGGTAAACGATGGACCGGTGCACGAGCATGTGCTGACCGGCAAGGACATCGATCTGTACGACTTTCCGGCGCCGCGATGGCACCATCTCGATGGCGGCCGCTACATCGGCACGCTCGGTTGCGCGGTGATGAAGGATCCCGAAACCGGACAGCAGAATGTCGGTATCTACCGGAGCAGAATCGTCGACCGCGACAAGCTTTCGACTTACATCATCAGCTCGCAGAACTGGCGCGTTATCCGTGAAAAGTACCAGGCGCTTGGTCGGCCGATTCCGGTGGCGTGGGTGTTCGGCTGGGATCCGGTGATGGAGCTGGTGGCCGGGAGCCCGTTTGCCCGCGAAATCTGCGAGTACGACGTGATGGGCGGCTATCGCGGCGCGCCGGTGCCGCTCGTGAAGTGCTGTACGGTCGACCTGATGGTGCCGGCGGCGGCCGAGCTGGTGGTCGAAGGTGAGATCTCGCTCGACCCCGCGACCTATGCCCTGGAAGGTCCGTTCGGCGAGGTCACCGGCCACGTCAGCGGTGTGCCGGAGCCGCGGCCGGTCACGCAGGTGAGCGCGATCACCCATCGCGACCAGCCGATCTTTCGCGGCACCGCGGCCTCATCGATGCCCGGGGCGGTCGGCGAATACGCCTACATGTCGGCGATCCAGCGGGCAGCGATCGCATGGGAGACCCTGCGCACCGCCGGCATCCCGGGAATCCTCGACCTGTTCGTCCATCCGGTTAACAACGGGATGACGGTGGTGGTGCAGATTCGCAAGCTGTACGAGGGACAACCCAAGCAGATTGCCGCCGCGCTGTGGGGCGTCGCCAGCGGGCGGACCGTCGGCAAATACGTGATCGTGGTCGACGAGGATATCGATCCGTCGAACTACGAGGCGATCGACTGGGCCATCAACTACCGGGTCGATCCGGGATCCGACGATATGGTGATCTTCCGCAGCATCTTCGGATGGTCGCTCGATCCCGGCACGGCGCCTGAACGCCGCAACCTGGCCGAACTCGGCGAGGGCTTGTGGAATCGGTTGCTGATCGATGCCACCAAAACCTGGCGCTTTCCCCGGCGTCCCGAGTGGAACAACGAAAAGTTTCCGCCGGTGGTTGTCAACCGGCCGGAGGATATCGAACGCGTAAGGGTAAACTGGCCGAACTACAAATTCACGGATTGGAAGGTTGATTTCTGATGTCCGGGGTTCGGTATAGCCATAACAGCAGCGCCAGCACGATCAACGCGGCGGTCCATCCGGCCGGACCGCTGATCAGCGGAAAATGCCGATAGCCCCTGATCCACCACGGTAGGCGAACCCCCGGGGTCAGCAGGGCCGGCCAGGTTTTCGCGCCGACCACGAACCCCGCGTGCAGCCCGATCGACAGGTAGACGGTTTCGGTAAGAAGATACGCCTCTCCCAACACCAGCCCGAGCAGGAATAGGCCAATCAGCGCCGGCACCGCGGTGGCGGGATGACTTAGCTGAATAGCGCTACCCTGAAGATTATGGAGCCCCGCCGCCGGGTGGAAGCCGACCAGGTAAATCCGCGTGGGCGAGCGCAGCAGATGCGATACCGAGTAGATCGCCGAGCTCACGATCAGTGCGCCGCGCCGGCCAAGGTCGGAGGCTATCCCGCCGAGCAGAAAGGCGCGGAAAAACCCTTCTTCGATCAGCCCGACAACTGCCGCCTGGAAAAGGTAGTAAGGGAGCCGGCGGTAAAGCCGACTCGATTCGGGACCGCCGTGGGCGCCGAGGATCACCGCGCACGCGAACAGCAACACCATCACGATCGCGGCGACGACAAAGCCGCGCAAAACCCGCGGCCAGTTGTGTCCCGGGTCGCGGAAACCCGCAGCGAGCAAGCTTTTGAAGCGCAGTGGGCGCGCCAGCAGAATCATTGCCGCCAGCAGAGTCGCCATCACCGTGCGATCGAAGATGCGCGGGAACGGGAAACGAAATCCCGCCGCGGCCACTGCGAAGGCCGCCAGCGGCGAGATGATAACGGCCGCGGCCAGCGCCCCTACCAGCGCGATGAGCAATGCGTAGCTGAATCTCATTCAACCGGCGGTGCTGAACCCATCCACGAGCCATACCGTCTGCGCGTGGGCGGACGCAAGACGAGCGTTTATCGGGACCGTGCGGGCGACTATATTACAGGATACCGGCGCCGAGCAGGATTCGACGAGCCACGCACGCCGCGGCCTGGAGGATTTCGTGGAACTGGGATTAAAGGGAAAAGTTGCGGTGATCACCGGCGCCAGCCACGGCATCGGCAAGGCGGTGGCGTTCGAACTGGCGAACGAGGGCTGCGACCTCGCGATCTGCGCGCGCGGTGCTGAAGCGCTGGCGACGGTTCGTCGCGAACTCGTCGCCAGGGGCGTTCGCTGCGAGGCGATGCAAATCGATGTGACCAACGCCGCTCAGCTTGGCGAGTTCTTCGATCGGATTGCAACCGTCTTCGGACGCCTCGATGTTCTCATCAACAATGCCGGACGCGCCCGCAGCGGGACTTTTGCGCAGTTGAAGGACGAGGATTTTATCGCCGATTACCAGGTCAAGGTGCTGGCCCAGGTGCGATGCGTTCGGGCGGCGCTGCCGCTGCTGGAAAAAAGCCCCGCGCCGCGAATTATCAACGTCAACGCAGTCGTCGGCCGCATCATTTCGCCGGGCCTGCTGGCCACCGCCGCCCATCGCGCCGCCTGCTTCGCGCTCAACAAGGGTCTCGCGCTCGAACTGGCGCCAAAGGGAATTCTGGTGAATTCGGTCAATGTCGGCTACGTGCTGACCAATCAATGGGAGCCGTCGCTGCGCGCCAACCTGCCGCCCGGAAAGACTCTGCAGGAGGTGGCCGACGAACGCGCCCGCAGCCGCGGTATCCCGCTGGGTCGCGCCGGCCGGCCCGAGGAAGTGGCGGCGGTGATCGCGTTCCTCGCCTCGGCGCGCGCCAGCTACGTTACCGGCGCGTCGATCGATGTCGGAGGCGGGCAGGGCGCCCACGTCTGAGAGGTCGCATCGCTCATCTGCTCATCGGATCGCGCTGCGGCTCCAGCCTGATCTCGAGCGGGCAGAGATGCGGCGGCGAGTCGATCACCTGCATCACCGCCCGGGCCACGTCCGCCGGCTGCAGCATCTTGCCCCGATCGAGCCGTTTGTTGTCAGGAATGAATTCCGTGTCGACCAGGCCCGGGATAATCACCGAAGTCCTAACGCCGGCGGGGCGAAATTCCTTGAAACAGGCGTGCGTGAACGCGATCAGCCCGGCTTTGGCCGCGGCGTAGGCGGCTTCGCCGGCCGATGCGGTGTGCGCAGCGGTTGAGGCGATATTGACGATCGCGCTGCCCGGCGCCATCCGCGCGCCCGCCATCCGGCTGAGCGCGATCGGCGCGTGCAGGTTGACGGCCAACACGCGGGCCTCGTCGTCGGCCTTGAAACGGGCAAGCGGAGTGCGCGCGGGCGCCCATCCGGCGTTGTTCACGAGCAGGTCGAGGCGCGCGAAATGGTCGAACATCGCGTCGAACAACAGCTCGGGTGCGTCCTGCTGGGCGAGGTCGATCAGAACGATTAGCGAGCGGCTGGGCTCCAGTCCGCTCAGGCGGCGCGTCTCCTCGAGCTCGGCGCGAGTGCGCGCGGCCAGGCATAGCGAGAACGATCGCCTGGCGAGCTCGAGCGCAATCGCGCGCCCGATGCCGCGACCGGCGCCGGTGACCAATGCGACGCGCTCTGGATGCTGGTCCGCCACGTGATCGAGTTGTCCTGGCTCGCAGCCGCAAGCTTGCCGCGATTTGGCAAGCCCGGCAATACCGAGCATAATGTCTCAAGCTCGCGCGGCGCCGTGAATCTGGCGCCCATCCGGCTTCGGAGGGACTCGTCGCCAGATGAATCCGCAGGTTTTCCGCGAATACGACATCCGGGGCGTGGTCGAGCGCGACTTTGACGATCAATTCGTCGTGGACCTGGGGCGCGCGTGGGCGACGATGCTCACCGCCGCCGGCAAGCGGACGGTCACGATGGGTCGCGATTGCCGGCTCTCGTCCGACCGCCTGCGCGATCTTCTGATCGAGGGGGTGACCGCCTGCGGTATCGACGTGATCGATGTCGGCGTCGTGCCGACGCCGCTGCTCTACTTCTCGGTCGTTCATTGGAAGTACGACGGTGGCGCGATGATCACCGGCAGCCACAATGCCGCCGAGTACAACGGCTTCAAGCTGGGGGTGGGACCGAGCACGCTGTACGGAGCGGAGATTCAGAAGCTGCGGCAACTGGTCGAGGCACGGGATTTCGCGCGCTCGAGCCGGACGGGAACGGTCACGCCGCGGCCCGTGATTCCCGACTATCATGATTACCTGCGACGTCAGTTCAAATTCGCGCGTCGCTTCACGGTCGCCGTCGACGGCGGCAACGGATGCGGCGGTCCGGTGGCGGTTCCGCTGATGGTCGAGCTCGGACTCGACGTCAAAGGCCTCTACCTCGAGATGGACGGGCGTTTCCCGAACCATCATCCCGACCCCACCGTCGAAGAGAACATGCGCGACCTGATTCGCACGGTCGGCGCGGAGCACGCCGAGGTCGGGATCGCCTACGACGGCGACGCCGATCGGATCGGCGCGGTCGACGAGCACGGCAGAATCGTCTGGGGCGACGAATTATTGGTCGTTTTTTCGCGCGCCATCCTGGCCGATCGCCCCGGCGCGACTATTATCGGTGAGGTCAAGTGCTCGCAGCGCCTCTACGATGACATCGCGCGCCATGGCGGCCGTCCGATCATGTGGAAGACCGGCCATTCGCTGATCAAGAGCAAGCTCAAGCACGAACACGCAGTGCTGGCGGGCGAGATGAGCGGTCACATGTTTTTCGCCGACCGCTACTACGGCTTCGACGACGCAATCTATGCTTCGTTCCGGCTGCTCGAGATCATCGATCGCGCGGGAACCGGGCTGGCAGCAATGCTCGCCGATCTGCCCAAAACCAGCGTCACGCCGGAGATTCGCCTCGACTGTCCCGATGAGCACAAGTTCGAGGTTGTGCGCCGTGCCGCCGAATATTTCCGCGCCCACCACGAAGTTATCGATATCGACGGCGTTCGCGTCTGCTTTTCGCACGGCTGGGGTCTGGTGCGTGCGTCCAACACGCAGCCCGCGCTGGTGCTGCGTTTCGAGGCCGACAGCGAGCCGGCGCTGGCCGAGATTCGCGGTCTGTTCGAGAATAAGCTGAAGGAGTTTGGCGCCATCTGAGCGGCGCGCGGGAAACTGCGATGAAGTCGCGCGCCCCGGCTGCGGCGCTGATTATCGCCGGCGGCCAGGGCACGCGTTTCTGGCCGCTCAGCCGCGCGAACCGGCCCAAGCCGCTGTTCTCGCTCGACGGCCGCACGACCCTGCTCGGCGATACCATCGCGCGCCTGCAGCCGTTGATCGCGCGCGAGCGGATTTTCGTGATCGCGGCCGCGGCGCAAGCCGCCCTGTTCCGCCGTGCGCTGCGCGGGCTCATTGCGGCGAGCAACCTGCTGCTCGAGCCCGAGGGACGCGGCACTGGCGTTGCGATCGCATACGGCGCCGGAGTGATCGAGTCGCGGCTCGGCGCGGGCGTGGTCGCGGTGATGCCGGCCGATCATTATGTGGCCCCGGCGGCGACCTTCCGTCGTACGCTCGGCCGCGCGCTGCGGCTGGCTCGCGCGCATCCGGCGATGGTGGTAATCGGCGTGCCGCCAACCCATCCTGAGACCGGCTTCGGCTATCAAAAAATCGGCGCCGCGATCAACGCCGGCGGCTTCGAGGTCGAGCGGTTTGTCGAGAAGCCCCGGCTTGAACTGGCAATCGAGATGGTGCGGTCGGGCGACTTTCTATGGAACGCCGGGATGTTCGTGATGAGTGCCGAGACGCTCGCCGCCGAGCTGGCGCGACATTGCGCGCCGCTGGCGAAGGTGATGCGCGAGTTGCCGGCGCTCTCCGGCACCAGGCTCGCCGCCGCCTATCGCCGCCTCAAGATCGATTCCTTCGACCGGGCGGTGGTCGAGAAAAGCCGCCGCGTGATCGGCGTGCGGGCTGATTTTCGATGGCACGACGTCGGCAGTTGGCAGGGATTATGGGAGGCGCGGCGCGGGCGCGACGGCAACCTGCTCTCGGGCCGGGTCGTGACGCTCGACTCCAGCGGCGTGCTGGCGCGCGCCGCCGATGACCGCCTGATGGTGTTGCTGGGTGTCGACGACCTGGTGGCGATCGATACCGGCGACGCTATCCTGATCGCGAAGCGCGCCCGTTCCCAGGAGCTGCGCCGCGTGATCGACGAGCTCAGGCGCCGCGGTCTCGATCGCTATCTTTAGCAACGCTGCGCGCCGCTGCGGTTTCACTCTCCGGCAGCAGCGCCCGCACCAGCGATGATTCGCGTTTGAAAAAGCCGCTGGTATGGAACGAATCGCCGAGCCGAAGCAGCGCGTAGTCGAGATAGTGGCCGATTTCGTGGAGCAGGGTGCGGATGAAAGTTCGGGGCTTGACGGTCTGATGACGCTGCGCCGTGCGCATCCACAGCACGATCCGCGGCGGCCGCGAAGGATAGAAGATGCCGTGCAGCTCGCCGCGTGCGTTATGGGGTCTCACGCCGCGTACCTCGATATCGATCGGACGGACCTGCAGCAGCCGGCACAACTCGTCGGCGAGCCGGCGGGCGAGCAGCGCGGCCGCCGCCTGCCGGCCCTCGGTCAGCATGTTCGTCAACGCCGCGGTCATCCGCAGTGCCGCGGGACTCGGCGCCAGGTTGAAGGTTTCGATCGCGTCGCTGCGCAGATAGATGCGTTGCGCGGCGGGCGACAGGCGGTGAAAGAACGCAGGTAATCCGTCCGCGGCCCTGCGCGGGCGCGCCAATCGAGGTCCGCTAGCCATCGTCCCTTTAACCCCGTGCATCGCTTTCCTATCATTTCAACGCGAGGTCAAGAATCGCTGAGATGGAACTCAAAGTAATCGCCGTCAACAAGCCCGACGACGTCAACGTGATCGTCGGACAGAGCCACTTCATCAAGAGCCTCGAGGATCTCTACGAGGCGCTGGTGCAGACCGTGCCCGGCATCAAGTTCGGCGTGGCGTTTTGCGAGGCCTCGGGCCCCTGTCTGGTGCGCCATACCGGCACCGACCCCGCGCTGGAGCGGCTCGCGGTCGAGAACGCCAGCGCGATCGCCGCCGGCCACCTGTTCATAATCGTGCTGGGCAACGCCTTTCCGGTCAACGTGCTCAACTCGATCAAGGCGGTCGCCGAGGTCTGCACGATCTTTTGCGCGACGGCCAATCCGGTGCGGGTGATCGTCGCCCAGGAGGCGGGCGGCCGCGGCGTGCTGGGGGTAATCGACGGCGAATCGCCCAAGGGCATCGAGGGCGACCAGGAAAGGGCAGAGCGCCACGCGCTGCTGCGCCGCTTCGGCTACAAGCAATAGCCGCGCGGGCAGGAAAAGCGGCCGCGCGTGAGGCTTGGCGCTCGCCGGCGCGGCGGGATAATCTGCGAATCGAAACCGTGGACGAAACCAGAGCTTGAGAATGGGTATACCCTTCGCATGACCGCCCCGATAACGCGTCTGCAAGACAAGGTCGCGCTGGTGACCGGTGCGGCGCGCGGGATGGGCCGCGCGATCGCGATACGGTTGGCGGGCGAAGGCGCCCGAGTCGTGATCGGCGATATCCAGGCCGAGCTGGCCGAGCGCACCGCGGCCGAAATCGTCGCCAGCGGTGCCGAGGCTCGCGCCTTGAAACTCGACGTCACCAGTCTCGACGAAGCGCTGGCGGTGACCGACCGGATCGAACGCGAACTCGGACCGCTCGACATCCTGGTCAACAATGCCGGCTGGGACAAGTCCGAGCTGTTCGTCGACAGCCATCCCGACACCTGGGACAAGGTGATCGCGATCAACTACCGCGGTGTGCTGAATTGCTGCCGGGCGGTGGCGCCGCGGATGCAGGCGCGCGGGCGCGGCAAGATCGTCTCGATGTCGTCCGACGCCGGCCGCGTCGGCTCCAGCACCGAAGCGGTGTACGCGGGATGCAAGGCGGCGATTATCGCCTTTTCCAAAACCCTGGCGCGCGAGCTGGCGCGCTACCATATCAACGTCAACGTGGTATGCGCCGGGCCGACCGACACCGCGCTCCTGCGCGAAGCGTTCGCCGGGCGCGAGAAAGTCATCGAGGCGTTGGCGCGCGCGATACCCTTTCGCCGGCTCGGAACGCCCGAGGACGTGGTCGGCGCGATCGCGTTTTTCGCCTCGTCCGACGCCGATTTCGTCACCGGCCAGGTGCTGAGCGTAAGCGGCGGCCTGACGATGGTTGGCTAGCCGGCGCCGGCACGCCGCTCGACGCCGCCCGGAGCGGCCGCGTCACGCGTGAAGCGTGCCACTAGCGCCGTCGCCGCCAGCAGCACCGCGCCGGTGATGTAAAAGCCGTGGGCGATACCGGCCGCTTCGATCACGAAACCCATGCATATCGGGAGGGCGAGCCCGGCGACCAGGTTGGCGGTCGATCGGAGGCCGGTGGCCGCACCCTGGTATTCAAAACCCACCGCCGAGGAAAGAATCGCCAGCAGGATCGGCTGGTTGACTCCCATCCCGACGCCGTAGCCCGCGATCCCGACCGCCAGCATCCAGACCCTCGGCAGCATCGGCGTGATCGAGATGAACAACAGCGCCGCCGCTTCGCTCAGGATCAGCGCGCGGCGCTGCGAGCCGCACAGCCTGACGGACGATTCGGCGAACAGCGAGCCGAGAGTTCCCACCAGTGAGCCGAAGGCGATCAGCGCGCCGATCGCCGATCCGGACAGGTGCGCGTCGTGGCTCAGATAGACGGTGTAGAAAGATCCGCGGATATAGGAGGCGCAGATGCGCAGGAAAGTCGCCAGCACCACCAGCGTGATCGCGGGAATTCTGATCAGCCGAAAGGTCGCGGCGTAGCTCCTGAGATCCGGCACCAGCGCCGTGCGCCAATCGAGCCGCTGGCGGGACTCGCCGAAGACCTTCGGCACCGCCAGCACCGCGACGGTAAGCCCCGCGCCCCACACCGCCATCAGGCCGAACCCGCCCCATGGCCCGAGCCAGCTCCAGGCGAAGCCGTCGAGCAGCGGTCCCAGGAACATCCCGAGGTTCGCCGCCGAGCTGAAGCGGCCGTAAAAGCGGGGACTCCCCGGGTAGGCGCGTCCAATCAGGGTCTGCGCTCCCACCCATGACAACTGATAGATGAGGCCGGCGACCATCTGCAGCGCGAACAGCGCCGGGATCCAGGGCATCAGCGGATAGAGCAGCGGCACCACCGAGCTGGCGACCGCCAGTACCAACATCACCAGGCGCGCGTCGGTGCGGTCCATCAGAGTGCCGACGTGAATCGAAAAAATCAGCGGCAGCAGGGCCTGCACGCCCAGCACCATCCCGGTAATCGCCGGCGGCGCATTCAGCTCGACGGTCCACAGCGGCACGGCGAGTCCGTTCAGCACCGAGAAGCCGAGCGTGAAGAAGCCGCACGCATAGATCGCGAGCGCGGTTCGCGAGTAAAGCCCTTCGCCAGGTTCCATCGGGATCCGATCGTGCCGGCGGCGAGCGACGATTGAGGCCGGCCAGCGATGCGGCCATTAGTTAGCCGCTTGGTCCCGCCGGTTCAAGCCACCACGATGGTTGGGGCTGAGCGCCGTTTCGCGCTATAGCCATCACGCAAGGAGAGCATCATGGCGAACGCTAGTGTGCGTCTGGGGCTGACGCTGCCCAATCGCGGCGTGGTAATCGGGGCGACTACGGTCGGGGAGATGCTCGACCTCGCCGAACGCGCGGACGCCGCCGGATGGGATTCGGTATGGGTCGGCGACTCGATCTTCGCCCGGCCCCGGCTCGACGCGCTGGTGCTGCTCGGCGCATTGGCGGCGCGCACCAAACGGGTGCGGCTCGGGCCGGCCTGCTTCTCCAGCACGCCGCTGCGCAATCCGCTGCTGCTCGCCTATCAATGGGCCTGTCTCGATCTGTTGTCGGGCGGGCGCACGGTGTTCGTCGCCTGCAAGGGGCAGCCTTCGGGGAGCGGCGCATTCGAGAACGAGTTCAAGCTGCTCGGCGTCGATCCCAAGTCCCGGATGCGCCGGATGGAAGAGGCGATCGATATCATCCGGCTGACCTCGGCGCGCGAGCATGTCGATTACCAGGGCACCTACACCAGCTTTCGCGATCTGACCGTGCTGCCGCGGCCGGTGCAGCAGCCGATTCCGATTTGGGTGGTCGCCAATCCCGGCAACACCCGGACTTTCGAAGATATCGAGAGCGCTTTCCGCCGCGTTGCGAAATACGGCGACGGCTGGATGACGACCTGGAAGACGCCCGACGAAGTCGCGGCCTCGCTGGCGCGAATCAGGGGTTACGCGAGCGAGGCCGGCCGCCCGCTGGGACCGGGCTTCGAGGTCGCGATCTACTACAACGTTAATGTCAACGACGATCGCGAGGCGGCTTTCGAGGAGACCAAGCGCTTTCTCGACGCCTACTACCCGCCGGCGAAATTCCGCCGCGAGATGGTCGAGCGATGCGCCGCGTTCGGGCCGCCGGCCGAGTGTATCGAGAAGATCCGGCGCTTCGCGGCGGCCGGCGCGACCACGATTACACTGCGGCTCACCGGCTATGACCAGGCCACCCAGTTCCGGCGCGTGACCGAGGAGATTCTGCCCGCCTTCGCTTAGGCTGCCGCGGTCAATCGGCCAGCAGCAGTCCCGGCGCCGGGAAGTGGCGGCACAGCTCGTTGACTTCGCCCAGGATGCGATCGAGCGCCGCTTCGTCGTTGACGTGCGAGACCGCGGCGTCGATCCAGGCGCCGATCTGTTTCATCTCGGCCTCGCCCATCCCGCGCGAGGTGACCGCCGGCGTGCCGAGCCGGATGCCGCTGGGCGAGAAGGGCTTGCGCGGATCGTAGGGCACGGTGTTGTAGTTGCAGACGATCCCGGCGCGGTCGAGCGCGCGCGCCGCGGTCTTGCCGATCACGCCCTTGCCCGACAGGTCGATCAGAATCAGATGGTTGTCGGTGCCGCCGGAGACCAGCTTGAAGCCGCGCCGGTTAAGCTCGTCGGCCAGCGCCCGCGCATTGCGCACGATCTGATGCGCATACTCCTTGAAGGCCGGGCTCGCCGCCTCCCTGAGCGCCACGCCGATCGCCGCGGTGGTATGGTTATGCGGACCGCCCTGTAATCCCGGGAACACCGCCTTGTCGATTTTTTCGGCGAATTCCTTGCGGCACAGGATCATCGCGCCGCGCGGGCCGCGCAGCGTCTTGTGGGTAGTGGTGGTGACGATATCGGCGTAGGGGATGGGACTCGGATGGGCGCCGCCGACGATCAACCCCGCGATATGCGAGATGTCGGCCAGCAGCCAGGCGCCGACCTCCTTCGCGATCTCGCCGAAAATCTTGAAGTCGAACAGACGCGGGTAGGCGGTCGCGCCGGTCACGATCATCTTGGGCCGCTCGCGCCGCGCCATCTCGCGCACCGCGTCGTAATCGATACGCTCGGTTTCGCGGTCGACCAGGTAGTGCACCGGCTTCCAGAAAATCCCGGTGATGCTGACATTCCAGCCGTGCGTCAGATGGCCGCCGTGCGGCAGCGAGAGGCCCATCAGGGTGTCGCCCGGCTTGAGCATCGCGAAGTAGACCGCGAGGTTGGCGGGCGATCCGGAGTAGGGCTGCACGTTGGCGTGCTCGGCGCCGAACAGCGCTTTGGCGCGCTCGATCACGGTCGTTTCGATCTGATCGATATAGCGCTGTCCTTCGTAGTAGCGGCGGCCCGGATAGCCCTCGGAATACTTGTTGGTCAGCACCGAGCCGGTCGCCTCCAGCACCGCGTGGGAGACGTAATTTTCCGACGGGATAAGGCGAATCGATTCGAGCTGATAGCGCTCTTCGTCTTTGATCAGATTGTAGATCTCGGGGTCGACCCGTTTGAGTTCGTCCACCAAACCCTCCAAAGCTCGCAGATGAAAGCGTAGCGCCGCGCCCACCATGAGGCCAGAGGGTGCTCTCCAGACCGGCGAGATGCGATCAGCCGTCGCTTACCGCCAATCGAGCGGAAGTGACCTTGTGATCGATACTACGAGCTTAACTGGCCCATTTGACAGTTGGATAAGTCAAGTGCTAGCTGACAGCCAACTCAGCCACCAGACGTTGCTTGAACCCTAAAGTACGGGGGTGCAATCGTGAACAAAGTCTCATTGCGGTTGCTTGCTGTTCTCCTTCCCGTGGCGATAAGCGTCGTCCTTCTGCTGTCGCCCGCCGTGCCGAATGGTCGTGCTCAGCAGCCCGCCGCGACACCTACCGTGCATGCGCACATATTGCTACCCGTCAATCCGCCCGCAGGCTGGACGGCGCAAAGATGGGCGGATTTTAGGCAACAGTGTCAGGAGGTCGCAAACAAGAGCGCCTCGCACATTCCGCTGACACGCGACGAGTTCGAAATGGGGGACACTTGTCACGCGTATGGCCCTCCAGCGCCAGGGGTGACCGAAGCGCCGCCCCTTCCGCAGCGCAGTTTCCACAATTCTCCCATGCCCACCCCCGCGCCAACGCCGCAGCCCCACTCGGCCAACAATGCCGGTGCTGACCCGCCTGCGGGACCTTTCGGAACGCCCATCACCGGCGCTGGACTGGACGCGTGTAATGACGGGCAACCGCCTGACGTGGCCGCCGACGTTTCTCCAACCCAAGTGGTCGAACTTACGAACGCCGCAGGCATTTGGGTTTCAGATAAGCAGGGCGATGTTGCCCCAGGATACCCGATCCCTCTCGCAACCTTTTGGGCACCCGAGTCCATTCCAAACGGCAATGACCTGACAGACACGCAAATCGCTTACGATCCATTCGCTCAGAGGTGGTTAGCGACCACGCTGTCCGACGTCGGGCTGGAAAATGGCGACCTCTATTTCGCCTTGAGCCAAACCTCTGACGCTACGGGGCAATGGCACTTCTACAAGATTTCAGACGTCTGCTCTAGCACGCAGAACGGCACCTATCCGCTTCCTGACCAGCCCGCCGTGGGTTACAACCAAAGTTGGGCCGCTGTTGAGCTTCAATGTAACGGTCCAGGGGGCACGGGTACCGGTTCGGACCAGCTTATTCTTATACCTAATAGTTTCTTGACTATGGCTAACCCGCCGACCAACCTCACATATTCCCAACTGACTCCGCCATTCAACGGCGCGCGTCCAGCGAGGGACATTTCAGGCAAGGGAACTCAGAACCTTTTCCTAGCAGGTTCGGTTGTCCCAGCATCAAGCACCCTGTACCCGTTTGTCAGGGTCACAAGCGTCGACGCGAACGGTAATTTCATCAATCCCGGCCCAAACGGCAGTCCCACGGACAGCCCCGGCGATGGCGTGCCGGGCACGTTCGGAAGCTTTGCGCTCGCCCAACACGACTCGTGCGGCGCGGGCTCAAACTGCGCCGTATCGCTTCAGGACGCAAGAATTTCAAGTGTCGTCCTCCAGGCAGGAAACGACGGACATTACTACCTGTTGACCTCGTTCCACGCCGGCGATCAGCCGGGCACGGCATCACAGGCAATCGTCTTCATCGGCCAGGTAGATTCTTTTGCTACCACGAATAACTGGACTGGATGGTACTGGTACGGTCCGACCTGGTGGGCCGCGTATCCGACTATCACGATGGACAACGATCTGGACATCACTTCTACCTTCACAACCTTCCAGCTCAACTCAAACATCTACCCGAATTGGGCCACCAACAAAGGTTTCGCTGCGAACCAGAATCCACCCGCTCTCGGAACGGGAATTATTGGAAATGACAGCAGGGGAGCCTACAGCGGCTGCTCCACAAGGACCTCCCAACGTTGGGGTGACTATGTGTCCACCGTCTGGGACCCGAACCTTCCCAGCCCCAACGAGAGCAGCGGCTTCTGGACCGTTCAGGAATATTCCAACGGGGGCGGGACCCAGACCGGTTCGAACGAATCGACGCAGATTACCAAGCTTGCAGATCCGACACCGTTCTTCGTCGGATACAGCATCCCCACAGGCACCGACGGAACAGTCGGCGAAAATGAGTGCAAGCCGAATACGGGGTGCGGGCTCATCTACACTGCCCCATCGACCGCTCAATTCGGCGATCTCCTGGTCGCGCCGATCGCAGTCGGCGGAGTTCAGAATAAGAGTATCCTCACACTGCCCACAGGCTGGACGCTGCTGGCGATGGTAAACCACAACGGTGACTACGCCCTTCAGTCATACGACAGCACTTATGGACTCGCGATTACAGGTTTCGTGGCCGCGTATATATATGGCAGCCAGCCCAACGATTCGGGCACGTACCACTTGGGCATCGCGAATACCGGTTGGGAAACTACCGGTTTCATGGTTGCGTACAGAGGCGCGAGTACGACCATTCCGGGCAACTATCTGCTTTATGGCAGAAAGTACGGAAGCCCTTTCGCCTCAATCGACACCTTGCAGCTATCGTCGGCTAACAACGATTCCCCCGCGGGTGAGACGACGCTCCTAAATCTATTTGCTGCGGAGTGCGTCTTTATTCCCTCAGGCTATGAGGATCCGGATCCGCGTGCCATCTTCGGTACGCCCAGCGGATCGCCGATGGTCACCGCGGAGACTCCTCTAACCCCAGATCTTATTTGGCTTGCGGCCGATGTGGCAGTGCCGACTGCCGGGGGAACCTATGGCGCATACACGAGCGCGCTGACGACCAATAATCAGTATTTCTGCGGCAGCTTCTTCGGTTTCGCTCATCAACTGGTGATTCCGGAGTAGCTCGAAATAGCCGCCATCCCGCTGGAGAGGTTCGGCAGTTTGCGGGTTTGATTTGAACCCGCATCGGGCGGTTCAAGCAGCGTCACTTACTGCAAATCGGCCGGCGTGACGCGCTTGATCCATTCGCGATAGCTGCCCTGGTATCCGATCGCGCGCTGGCGCTCCTTAACCCGCGCGCGGATTTGCGCGATCGCTTCGGCAGCCAACGGCGCGCGCGCGTCGACCGACTCCGCGATAATCGCCCCCTCGCGCGCCGCGGCCTCTCGCGCCGGCCCCGCCAGCGAGACCTTGTCTTCTGTCAGTCCGAGGTAACTCTCCGCGACGTGAATGCCGATGCCGGTGCCGCTTTCGAGCGAATCCTTGATATTGCCCTTGCCGGTCAGCACGTTGCCGGCCGCAAACACCGCCGTCCGCCCCTCCATCAGCAGGCCGACTTCCTGCTTGAGGTACTGATAAATCTCGCCCCGCTGCGGGATGCCGGGGATCTGCTCCGGGATGCTGCCGATCGAGCTGACGAAGAACGGCGCGCGTACCTCCTGCTCGCTGCCCGGGACGACGTTGGCGCGGCCCTCGACGATTTCGGTGCGGCTGAGCCGGACCCCTATCATGCGGCCATCCTCGACGATCAGGCCGGTCGGCACGCTGCGTTCCTGGAACTCGAACAGGAACTTGCGCTGAGCCTTCTCGAGAATTTTGGCGCGCGCCTGGCGCATCACCTCGGCCCGCTTGGGATTGGCGTCGGGCGCGATGTCCGAGAGCGGCATATCGAGCACCCGGCGCCGATAGTAGAGCTTGCAGGGGGTCACGCCGAGGTCGGCCCATTTGAGCCCGTGGCTGGCGAGCACCGGCTCGATTCCCTCGCGCTCGATCCGCAGCATATCTTCCTTGATGCCGCGCGCCGCCAGCGCCTTGAGCGCGGTTTCGATCTGCAGCACCTTGACCACGTCGATCGAGGCGAGGCCGCCGCCGAACACGCCGACGCCGGGCGCGACGTCATAGCGCGGTCCGTTGTAGGTCGCCTCCTGGTAATGGTTGAACCAGTAAATGAGCGGGTTCTGGTAGACCAGGCCGCGGTCGACGTATTGGTCGGCGCCCTCAATCGGAAACGGACGATCGCGCCAGGCGCCGTTGCATAGCACCACGGCGCTTAGCCCCCAGCGTTCGCGCAGTTCATCGAAGTCGAGGTCGCGGCCCATCCGGGTCATCGGCAGAAACTCGATCAGCGGATGGTCGAGCTTGGCGTTGATCTTTTCGTACTCGTCGCGGCGCTGCTTGACGTGCCAGCGCGGGAGCCCATCCTCGATTTTTCCGTAGGGGCGCGGGTTCTGCTCGATCACGATCACCAGCGAGCCGCGCGCGGCGAGGATGCCGGCGATTTCCGAGCCGGAGGTCGCGGCCCCGATAATGGCTACTGCGTGGGGCATGGCGGAGTCTTGAGCCTGGGTCATCAGCGGGTCCTAACCAGTTTGAGATTTGGCGGCGCGGCGTCCCGATACAGAGAGCAGCGCTAACGGCCGTTTCTGGTCCGCGTCAGTATATCGGAAATTACCCGCGGCATGCGCGCGACGCGCCGATCTTGCGCGTGGCGGAGTCGCGTGGTTTTCTAATCGGGTAATGAGTTTCGCGCGCACGCTCCCCGGCTGGCGAGGAATCGCGGCGTGGTGGCTCGCGATCGTGGCGAGCGCCGCGATCGTCGCGACCGCGGCGATTGCCCGGGCCGACGAGGTCACGCTTGGCGAGGAGCATCAGATGAGCTTCCCGGCCCATCAGTCCTTCCTGCTGACCGAGGATGCGCTGCGCGGCGACGGGGTGCTGTTCGACACCAACCCGGACGACCTGGGGCTGGTGACGCTGTGGAACAAAATCGATATCCCGGTCGGAATAATCGCCAGCCTGGCCGGCAACCTGCCGCGCTACCGCTACGAAGTGCAGGTCGTTCCGGAGGGCAGCAGCCGCAGCAAGATCGTGGTGAATGTCCGCGGTCAGAACGTCACCGAAGCGCAGCTCGAGGAGTACAGGGCGAGCCACAAGCTCCATCTTTTCGCCCAGGTCGATAAGCTCGCGCGCGACTATCCGCCACCGGCCGAGACGCCCACGGCGGGCGGGGTGAATTTCGCGCTGCTGCCGAACGAAGACTTGAAGGGGCTGGCGCAGCGGGTTACCGGCAACGCCGGCAACTGGCAGATTATCGCCCACGACAACGGCCTGAAATCGCCCACCGACGTCGCGCCGTTCCAGACCATCTGGGTGAGAAACGGGCTGGTGAAACAGGCGAAAGGGTCGACTGCCGGTTCTGCGCCGGGACAATAGCCCGCCGGCGGTCAGCACCCGGAGACCGAGCCGGTTATGCGCTGGTTGCTGAAAGCTTAATTGCGGGCCGCTGGAAGGTCGTCGCCGTCATATTCGGGGCACAGCCCCGAGGGACTGATCGCTGCCACCACCGTCAGGAATTGTTCGAATGTCATCTGGAGGTTTGAGAACCCCCCTTGGCAAAAGACCCATCCGTAATAGTCGAGAATCTCATCGGGAATCATCGCCGGCAGCCGTGGCAGCGTCGAGACCATCGGAAACGGCCGCGGACCCCCCGAGATGAGCGCGTCCGCACGCTCGCCGACTCGTCGAGTGTCTTCGGCGACGTGATCCTCTTCCCGTAAGGGGACGACTTTGCCTCTCATGTTTCGGGCCATAAGCGGCGCCTCCAGGTACGCCAGCCGTTCCCTCCCCGATGCTCTCAATATTGTAAATTCGGGGACAGTTCCGTCAAGTATACCCGTCCGACGAGAGAAGATTAAGCTAGGCAAAGGCAGCAAAATATCCAGAGTCCTATCTTAGAGATGATTAACGTGCTTTAAGCAAGTTCCGTTTTGGCGCTCACTGCCTGATAGCGGTCCTGCAGGAGTCGCACGCTTCCCTACCGAACTATGTCAAGGGACGAAGAATAAACGAAATAATCTTCAGCAACCTGCCGCCGCGCCGATCGTTTGACTAACCGGATGGTGTGGTCTTTAGTGTCGCTGACAACCGGCCGCGCTCGAAACGCGGCGCTGGCAGCCAAGAGGAAATATCGATGGCTCGAATGGTGAAGCACGAAAAAAGCACCCCCTACGAGATCGCGGCGGGGGCCGAGCTCCCGGTCTATATCTGCGCCTGCGGCCTCTCCGGTAACAAGCCCTTCTGCGACGGCTCACACAAGAAGACTCGTGATGAGGGCGCCGCCGAGGTCTACGTTTACGATGAGAACGGCCGGGTGCGGATCAGCAATCAGTACTGAGATCGCCGTTGATTGAGTCTTCCGGCGCGGTTGAGGGCGCCGCTGCCCGCGCCGCCGGAAGTTCCCGGCTGATTTGCCTGGCGGCGCCGCGCCTGGCCCTGCCGATCCTGCTGGCGATAGGCCTGGCGCTGTTCGTCGTCAACCTCGGCGGCTACCCGTTCTACACCAAGGGCGAGCCGCGCGAGGCGCTGACCGTGGTCGCGATGGTGCACGGCCGCGGGCTTATCCTGCCGCTGCGCGGCGGCGTCGAGGTGCCCTCCAAACCGCCGTTGATGCATTGGGTGGCGGCGCTTGCCTCGCTGGCGGCGGGCGGCGTCAGCGAGGGCACCGTCAGGCTGCCGTCGGCGCTGTTCGCAATCGCCGGCGTCCTGCTCGGCTATCTCTATCTTCGCGTCCTGTTCGACGATCAGAGCGCGTTCCTGGCCGCGCTGATTCTGGCCACCAGCTTCCAATATCTTCAGGCCGGCACGGGGGCCCGGGTCGATATGACCCTGACCTTCTTTATGGAGGTCGCGTACTTCGAGATCCTGATGATCGCCGAGGGGCTCAGCCGTCGCTGGCCGGTGCTATGGGTCGCGCTGGCGATGGCGGTGCTCAGCAAGGGACCGGTCGGAGCCGTGCTGCCCGGGCTCACTGCGCTGGTCTGGATCGCCTACCAGCGGCGCTGGGACGTGATCGGCGCGCTGCGTATCCCGCTCGGCCTGCCGATCGTGATCGCGATCGACGGCGGATGGTATCTCGGCGCGGCGATCGTCCGCGGCCAGGCCTTCGTCCACAAGCAGTTGCTGGCGGAGAATCTGTACCGACTGTTCCACAGCGGTTCCTTTCATGAGGGCCATGCGCATCCCTTTTACTATTTGCTGTTGGCGCTGATGGCGGGCTTCCTGCCGTGGACCCTGGCCGCACCGGCGGTCGCGCCCACGCATCTTTGCCCGCCCGGCCGCTCCGCCCTGGCCCGCATCCAGTATCTGCTCGCGTGGTGCCTCGTCGTGCTGGCGGTCTACAGCCTGGCGCAAAGCAAGCGCGGCGTTTACCTGCTGGCGATGTACCCGGCGCTGGCCGCGCTGTTCGGCGTCGCGCTGGCGGGCGCCGCGGCGTATCCCGCAACCGTCGGCCGCCGGGTGGCGCTGGTGTCGCGCACGATGGGACTCGCGATCTTGATAGCGGCGGCTTTCGGAGCCGTCGCGCTGGTGATGCTCGCGAAGCGGCCGGAGCCGCTCGCGCAGTTGCTGCGACTTTTCGGATGGACCACGGCGGATCTGATGCCGGCGCTGATTCGCGCGGCTGCGCGTTACCGGATAGTCGCCGGCGCGCTCGTGACCGGGGCGGCCGCGGCCGGGATTTGGCTGTTATGGCCGCGATCGTGCGCCGACCGGATGGTGGTGGCGATCGCCGCCGGCATCGCCTGCCTGGTGGTCGCCGTCAACCTGGTCGTGGTACCCGCGATCGCGGCAACCACCTCGCTGCGCGATTTCACGCGCGCGGCGATGCCGGTTATCGGCGATGCGCCCGCCGCCTACTTCGGCGGACTCGATTACGAGGTCGCCTTCTACAGCGGACGGACGATTCCGGTGTTCGGCCCGGCCGAGCGTCACCCACGCTTTCTGTTCTGCTGGCAGAGCATCTACGATTCGCTGCCGCCGCGCGCGCGCGCACACTACGCGATCGTGCTGACCAGTAATCCAACCGAACTCGACGGGGCGGGGCGGATGCTGTTGCTGCGGCGCGAGCAGCGAGCGCCCGCCGCCAAAGCCGGCTAGCCGCTTCAGGACAGCGCCGCGCGCCGCTTGGTTGCGACCGCGCGCGCCAGCTTCGGCATCACGCTCGCCGCGCCGCCGCGCAGGCTCACGTCGCACAGCGGCGTGAGGTCCGACTCGTAGAGATTGACTTCGATCAGACGCCCGCCGCGCTCCTTGATCTGCAGCGCGAAACCCGCCGCCGGATAGACCGTCGCCGAGGTGCCGGCGACGATCACCAGGTCGGCCAGCGCCGCCCGCTCGGTGCACAGCGCCATCACGTCGGCCGGGATCGGCTCGCCGAAGGCCACCGTATCGCTCTTCAAAAGGCCGCCGCAGCCGGTGCAGTGGGGCGGCAGTTGCTCGAGGTTCACCTCCGCCCATCGCGACCGCGACCCGCATCCCAGGCAGCGGATTAGCGTCCAGTTGCCATGAATCTCGGCCAGTTGATGCTGCCCGGCCTGGCGATGCAGGTCGTCGATATTCTGTGTGATGACGAATTGCAGCACGCCGAGCGTTTCGAGCTCGACCATCGCCAGGTGCCCCGGGTTCGGTTGCGCGGCGCGCAGCGGCGCGTACAGCTCGTCATTCTGCCGCGCCAGCCGCTGCTCCCACGCCCGTTTCGGGTCGGCCATGAAAATCTGGAAGCCGTTCATCGGCGGCTCGCCGTACTTGGTCCACAGCCCGCCCGGGCCGCGAAACGGCGGGATACCGCTTTCGACCGACATCCCGGCCCCGGTCAGCGCGATTGCGTAATCGGCTTCCAGGATTAGGTCGGCGGCCTCCAGGATCTGAAGCTCGCTCGCCGCGGCGCCGTGCTCGCTCATGGTGGCTTCCTCCGTTGCGTTTCCTTTCTTATCCGCTCTTTCGATAGCGGAAAAGTTCTGCGGGCCAAATCGATTAACAGCGTAGTCTTCAAAACCGTTTTCTAACTGAAATGGCAATTGATAAAGTACAAGATCTGTCCCCGATGGAACTAACACTTGCAAACCCTGACTGGTCGATGATCGGACGAATTCGCGGTGGCTGATACAGACCCGACGATCGCTGCGGAGCAGAGCGGGGCGCCGCAGGCGGTGGTGGTGCCGCTCACGCGGGCGACGATCTTTCTGGTCGTGACGATCGATGCGCAGGCCGCGAGCCTGGCGGCCGTCAGATCGCTGTGCGGAGAGCTTCCGAAGCTGCTGCGCGCGGTGGGCTTCCGCGATTTGGACGGTAAGCTGTCGTGCGTGATCGGCTTCGGCTCCGAGGCCTGGGATCGGTTGTTCGGGCCGCCGCGGCCGGCCGAGCTTCATCCGTTCCGCGAGTTCCGCGCCGGCGCGCGCCACGCCGTTGCCACCCCGGGCGATATCCTTTTTCATATCCGCGCCGAGCGCGAGGACCTGTGCTTCGAGTTGGCGACGCAGATCATGACCAGCTTGGGGAGCGCGGTTGCTCCGGCCGACGAGGTTCACGGCTTCCGCTACTTCGATGATCGCGATCTGCTCGGTTTCGTCGATGGTACGGAAAATCCCACCGACCAGGCCGCGATCGACGCCGCCCTGGTCGGCGCGGAAGATTCCGCGTTTGCCGGCGGCAGCTACGTCATCGTTCAGAAATATCTGCACGACCTGGCCGGATGGAACGCGCTGCCGACGGAAGCCCAGGAGCGGATCATCGGTCGCACCAAACTCGCCGATATCGAGTTGGACGACGCCATCAAGCCGACTTCCGCCCACAACGCGCTGAACACCATCGTCGAGGACGGCAAGGAGATCAAAATCCTCCGCGAGAACATGGTCTTCGGCCAGCCCGGCCACGGCGAGTTCGGCACCTACTTTATCGGCTACTCGCGCTCGCCCCGAACCATCGAACAGATGATGGAGAACATGTTCGTGGGACGGCCGCCCGGCAACTACGATCGCATTTTGGACTTCAGCCAGGCCGTCACCGGCGGCCTGTTTTTTGCGCCGTCGCTGTCGTTCCTCGAATCCGTGACGACCAATCAACCGGCGGCGGCGATTCCCACCGCGGCCGCCGCGGAGAGCGAATCCTCGTCCTCTGCTCCGCCGGCCGGCGACGGTTCGCTTGGCATCGGCTCCCTCAAAGGAGAATCCCGGCATGAATAACCTGCATCGCGAGCTCGCTCCGATCTCTGATGGCGCATGGTCGCAAATCGAGGAGGAAGCCTCGCGGACGCTCAAGCGCTACCTCGCCGGACGACGCGTGGTCGACCTGAAAGGACCCGACGGCGTCGGCCTGGCGGCGGTCGGCACCGGCCATCTGAACAATGTCGAGGCGCCCGGCGAAGGCATCATCGCCCGGCAGCGCGAGGTCAAGGCGCTGGTCGAGCTGCGGGTGCCGTTCCAGTTGGATCGCCAGGCGGTCGACGATGTCGAGCGGGGCGCCAACGACTCGGAGTGGCAGCCGCTGAAAGACGCCGCCAAGCGCATCGCCTTTGCCGAAGACCGCGCCATCTTCGACGGCTATCCCGCGGCCGGTATCCAGGGAATTCGCCGCGGCACCAGCAATCCCGTGGCGGCGCTGCCCGGCGACGTACTCAAGTATCCCGACGCGATCGCCGAGGCGCTGAGCCGGCTGCGGCTGGGCGGCGTCAACGGTCCCTATTCGGTGGTGATGGGCGCGGATGCATACACGGCGCTGAGCGAGGCCAGCGATCACGGTTATCCGGTGATTCAGCACATCCAGCGCCTGGTCAACGAGGAGATTATCTGGGCCCCGGCCATCGCCGGAGCCTTTGTCCTGACCACCCGCGGCGGGGACTTCGAGTTGCACCTGGGCCAGGATGTCTCGATCGGTTACTCGAACCATTCGGACAAGAGCGTGGCGCTATATCTGCAGGAAACGCTTACCTTCCTGCTGCTTACCTCGGAAGCGGCGGTGGCGCTGAGAGCAGCCGCGAAGCGGTGAGGCGCGCGCCACTGATCGCCGGGTGAATGCCGACGAAATCCGCGTCGTCGCCGCTGACGATGAGCATCTGCGGCAGCAGGCCGTCGCCATCCGCCGGCGCGTCTTCATCGAGGAGCAAGGCGTACCCGAAGCGATCGAGATGGACGCGGATGACGCGCGCGCCTTCCACGTCGTGGCGATACGCGGTGCGCAGGCGGTCGGATGCGCGCGGATGGTGCCGCATCGCGACTACGTGAAGATCGGCCGGATGGCGGTCGAGCGCGAATGGCGCGGACGAGGCGTCGGCCGCCGTTTATTGGATACGATGCTGCAGCAGGCGCGGGCGCTCGGCTACCGGCGCGCCATCCTGCACGCGCAGCTTCATGCCGAGGGCTTCTATCTGAAGGCTGGATTCGGACCGCTAGGCGACGTCTTCGACGAGGCCGGCATCGCGCATCGGCGCATGGAGCGCGAGCTCTAGCGCAGGTGTCCGCCGCGGGTCGCGCTTACTGCGGCAGGCAGCGGCTTGCGAAGGCGGCGATTTCGCGGGCCAGCGACTCCGGCTGTTCCAGCAACACGTGATGATGGGCGCGGGGAATCGTCTGCAGCTCGACCAGCGGATTCGATTCCACCGCGTGTGCGGCCGCCGCCGCGGTCATAATCCGGCTGCGCTCGCCGCGCACCAGCAGCGTCGGGACCCGCAGCCGCGCGATCGTCGCCAGCGCGTCGAGGCCGTCGCCGCCGAAGAAACTCTCGCGATCGAAGCGCAGCGTCCAGCGCCCGTCCGCCGTCGGGGCAAGGCTTTGTTCGGCGATCGAGGCCAGCAGCGCCGGGGCGATCTCGCCTTCGCTCGGCATCAACCGGAAGCGCGCCTTGGCGGTCGCGAGGTCGGGGTAGGTGACGACCGGGAGCGAGCGCAGCCGCCTGAGAAAGCGATCGCGCACATCGCTCGAGCTCAGCGCCGCATCGACTATTACCAACCCGCGCGCCCGCCCGGGGAACAACTCGGCGAAGGCCAGCGCGCAGAGTCCGCCCATGCTATGGCCGACCACGATCGGCGCCGGCGCCGCGCAGGCTTCGAGCAGCGCCGCCAGGTCGCCCGCGTAGTCTTGCGGATGGTAGGCGGGCGGACGCACCCAGTCGCTTTGGCCGTGACCCCGCGAATCGAGCGCCAGCACGCGAAACTCGGCTCCCAGAGCCGCCACCACCGGCTCCCACCAGCGCGCGATGGCGGTATTCCCGTGCATCAGGACCAGTGTCCGGGACCGCTCCGGATTCCATTCCAGGTAGTGGAGGCGCGGGTTGTGGCCGACAAAGCGGCTCTCGGCCGGGCTCATCGCGCCGGCACCGCGCGAGCCGGGATACGCGAGGATGCAGACGCTTTGCAAGGCGCGGCTTTCATGCCACCATTTTGAACGTAATCGATGCGCGCTGCCATGCGACCGTTCTACCTGTCAAAGCTCGCCGCGGCCATGCTGTTGGCGATGGCGATGCTCGTCCCGCGGCTGGCGCGTGCGGACGACGTCAATACCGCCAAGGCGCGTTCGCTGGTCAATGCGGCGATCAACATGACCGATAGCGATCAGGCGGTGAAGCTGCTGTGGCAGGCGACCGATATCGATCCCACCTTCGAGGAAGCCTACGTCTACCTCGGACTCTATTACAATTCGCGATCGGATTTCGGCAAGGTCATCGAAGTTTACCAGAAGCTGGTCAAGTACGAGCCGAAACAGCCGACCATCTATCTCAATATCGGCGAAGCCTACATGTCATTCACGCCGCCCAAGCTCGACCAGGCGCTGGGCTACTATCGCAAGGCCTATGCGATCGATCCGACTTCTTCGTTCGCGGCGCTCAGAATCGGCGAGATTCTCGCCCAGCAGGGTAATCGCAGCGAAGCGCTCAAGTTCCTGCGCCAGGCCAGTTCCGACAGCGCGCGCAATCCGACCGCCGCGGCCGAAGCCAACAAGCTGATCGCGCAGATGGGCCCGTCCTAGAAAGAGTTCTTGTTCCCCTCCCCTTGTCCAAGGGGAGGGTCAGGGTGGGGTCATGAGCCCGCACGGTGATTGACCTTTGAAAGAGGCTTCTCCCACAAAGTGATTCAGATAGACCTCTCCCGCCGCTCGCGATGCTCGCGGCGACCTCTCCTTGGACAAGGAGAGGCGATAAACCTTAGTGCGCGGGGCGGCGGGTCACGGCTGCCGGGCGGCGGTCGTGCCCGGCGGGGTAACACTCCGGGGATTGTAAAGCCGATCGAAATCGCGCTGCTGCGCGGGTGTCAGCGTCGCGCGGATATCGTTGAAGGCGTTCGAGAACGCCTGCTGTTGTTGGCTCTGGAACTGATCGCGAAGCTGGTCGATCCGGGTGCGGGTAGTATCGAGGATCTCACCGATGCGGCTTTTCTGCGCCTCCGTCAGATGCAGCTCGCGGCCCATCCGCTCAACGATGCCGGTAGCCGGGACCCGTAATAGTTGCAGACGGTAGGCGATGGTGCTGGCGGCGAAACCTACCAGCAGCCCGGCGGCGACGGCGCTCAGCACCGTCCACCAGTTTCGATTACCCGGCAAGGTCGTCGAAGAACGAAAGCGGCGCTTCCTGGACCGTCGAAACGGAGCTCGATGCCTGGCTGCTGCTCAACGCCTCGCTGAGACTTTCGCGCGGCGGCATGGCCGCGAGGTAGGCGATTACGCTGGCGGCGACCAGCATCGAAAGCGCCGTCCAGACCGTGGCGCGCGATTCGGCAACGCGAGCGGCGGCGGCACGGCGGCGCATGCGCACCGGGCGTGGACGATCTGTGCCGCCGACTGTCGCATCGATCGCGGCGGGCTCGGAATGCAGAACCGGCGCGGTCAGCGCGAACAGCCGGAAGGCCTGCTCGCACAGCCCGCAGTGCTGCAGATGGTCGGCCAGCTCATCCGCCAGCAGCGGCGCGAGGCGCCGGCGCCAGAAGTTCGGAAATTCCTTTCTGGTTTGAAAGCAGTTCACTTGAAGACCCTGAAGCGGCGCGCCCCCAGCATCCGGCTCGCCTGCTTGCGTAGCGCCTGGCGCGCCCGAAAGGCGCGGATTTTTACCTTGGATTCACTCCAGCCCATGGTCTCGGCGATCTCCTGCACCCCCATCTCTTCGCTGTCCTTGAGCACCAGGACCAGGCGATCTTCGGGACGCAGACAGTCTAACAGACGATGCGCCAGCGCGTGGGCCTCGCGCCGTTCCTCGGCCTCCGCGGCCAACTCCTCGGGCGAGGCGTGGCTCACCAGCTCGATCCAATCGACTTCGCCGCCGGTAAAATCGGCCACCAGCTCTTCGGGTTTGCGGCGCCGCCGACGCAATTCGTCATAACAGGCATTCACCGCGATGGTTCGTATCCAGGCCGCGAACGGCATCTCGGCGCGATAGCCCGCCAGCCCGGCGAAGGCGCGCAGAAAGCATTCCTGGGTCAGGTCGCGCACCAATTCGGGATCGGCGAAAAAGCGCCGGCATAGATGTTCGATGCGGCGGCGATGGCGGCTGGCGAGCTCGGCGAACGCAGCGGTCTCACCGGCGCGGACCTCGGCGACCAGATCCTCGTCCGGGCGGATTTGCTCGGCGCGGTCGAATTCAGCGGTCGCAGCTATCCCTGTCATCTCTGGATCGGAAATACGTAACCGCTCGCTCACGGTTACAGACAACCTGCGCCGCCGTAGTGAGTCAATCCCGGTCGCTAGGCGGCGCAGGCAGGCCGGCGCGCGCGAGATCGTCGGGGGTATCGAGGTCGAGTCCGATACCGGGGTCATCGATATCGAGGTAGGCGACGCGGTTCGGATCGCGATTGACGACCTGCCTGGCGCCGACGCTATCTGAAGCCAACAATAGCTCATCAAAGATTGATTTGGCGAAGATTACCGGATGGCCGCGACGTCCGCCCGAGCGGGCAATCAGGATCTGCATTCGATCGGACTGCGACTCATAGCGTTGGACCATCTCACGAAACGTGGCGGGTCGCACCAGGGGATGGTCGGTGAGATGAACCAGGACCGCGTCGGCGGCACCGCCTACTGCCCGAATCCCGACCTTGAGCGAAGATAGCTGGCCGCGCGACCAATCGCGATTCTCGACCGTCGCGATCCGCGGGTCGGCCGGGATTTTCGGCCGCACCAGGTCCGACCATGCGCCGACCACGATAACCAGGCGCGCCACCGCCTCGAGCATCGCCGCGCTGGCCTGTTCGAGAAACGTCCGGTTGCCGATTTTGAGTAGCGGCTTGGGATAGCCCATGCGGCGCGATTCGCCGGCCGCCAGCAGGATACCCTCGAAGCGCACTGGCCGTCCGTCGACCCGAAACAGCGCCTACTTTGCGGCGCGGTCGTTTGAGTCGTGAAGTGCGGCCACGGCGGCCGCTGGACGCGGGCGGGCGGCGGAGCGGTTTCCCTCGGAGCGCTTCAGCTGTCCGAGCTTGCTGCCGAGATTGAAATCGTCGTGGATCCGGGTGCGCCGTTCGCGAATCACCTCGCCGATAATCGAAACCGCGATCTCTTCGGGCGTTTCCGAGCCGATATCGATTCCAAGCGGCCCATGAATCTGTTCGAGCAGGGCGCCGCTGATGCCGTCGGCGGCGATTCGCTCGAGGGTGGTTTTGACCCGCCGGCGCGAGCCGATCATCCCGATGAAGATGCGCGGATCGCGCTCCGCCTGGCGCAGCGCGGCGCGTACCACTTCATCGTCAAAGGCGTGGCCGCGGGTGACCGAGATCACGTAGCAGTGGCGGTCGAGCCATAACGAATCAATCGCCGCCCGAAACGGCCGCACCATGATTTCGTCGGCGTTCGGGAAGCGTTCGCGGTTGGCGAACTGGGCCCGGTCGTCGATTACCGTCACATGGAAGCCCAGCATCGAACCCAGCGCCGCGAGCGGCTGCGCAATATGGCCGGCGCCGGCGATAATCAGCCGTTGTGCGCCGGAGATCGGATCGACGAACAGCCGCGGCGATCCGTTGGGATCGATCCGGGTGGTCCGGCGCAGCGTGCCGCCCGGTTCGAGCTCGAGCAACCCGGCGATGGCATCGGTCACCTGTTCGTTGATCTGGTCAAGCGCCGCGCCTTGCAATCCCAGCAGCGGCGGAGAATCCGGCGGTGCGGTCGGATCGAGCACGGTACGCGCGCCGAGCGGCGCCCGTTCGGGCGTGCCCGGGTCGACGATACTCAACAGCGCGCCGGGCAGATTGCGGCGCGCCGAATCGGCGAGCTTGCGGGCCATCGGCAGGTCGCGGTCGGGCGACCACAGCTCGATAAAGACGTCCATGATGCCGCCGCAGGTGCCGATCTCCTGCTGCTCGAAGTCGCCGGTCAAATCGACTTCGGCCAGCCGCGCGCCCTCGCCGTCGTCGAGCAGCAGGCGCGCCTTGCGAAACACCTCGGCCTCGCCGCAGCCGCCGCCGATGGTGCCGAATTGACCGTCCTTCCTGACGATCATTTTGGCGCCGACCTCGCGCGGCGTGGAGCCGCGCACGTTGACCACCGTGGCCAGCGCGAAATGCTGCCCGCGTTCGAGCGTACGCACTGCCTCGGGCCAAATCTGTTCGGGTCCAGCCATCGGATTACCCCCTCAGCTTATCAAAAGCGGGTGACCCGGAAAACGCCGCCCGCGGCCACTGCTGCCGCGGCCGCGGTTACGCGTTTAATTGAGCATCGCGCGCAACTGGGCCAGCGATGCGAGGCAGGTCGGCTCGCCGGGAGCCAGCGCCAGGGCCTGCTCGAATTCCGCAATCGCCCGCATCACCATCCCTTTGGCAGCGTATATCCGGCCCAGGTTCATGTAGGGGAAATGTCGCGGTTCGTAGCGCGGTGCAGCCTTGGCCTTCTCCAGCCATGCGATCGCCTCGTCGAGCTGGCCTTTGCCAAGCAAGTAGGCGCCGATGTCGTTGTAGGGATTGCCGAAGTCAGGGTCGACTTCGATCGCGCGCTTGCATTGCGCGATCGCTTCGTCAACGCGGCCGAGGAAATGGTAGGCCCAGCCACGAAAGGTGAAAGCTTCGGCGGTGGGGTGGAGCTCGATCGAGCGGGTGTAGAGCTCGATGGCGCGGCTGAAATCGCCCGCCGCCTGATGTGCGACGCCTTCATTCCACAGTTCAATCGCCTGGCGTTTGATGAGGGTGTCGTCCATAAGACGATCCGATATTGCGAAGCCCGATGGCCGTCAAGCGCGCGAGGCGTGGGCATAACCCACGCCTCGCATCGGCAGAGCTCAAGGTGCGATGCGTTTCGCGGTCAGTGGCTCATGGTGTGCGCGATTTGAATCATGGCGGGTCCGACGATCACCATGATCATCGCGGGCAAGACCAGCAGGATCAGCGGGAACAGGATCTTGATGGTGGTCTTCTGCGCCGCTTCCTCGGCGCGCAACCGGCGCCGGGAACGCAGCGTGTCGGAAATCGCACGTAGCGCCGGAGCCATCTGCGCGCCGAGCTGCTCGCTCTGGATAAGGGTTGCGGCCAGCGGTTTGATGTCATCGACGGCGGTACGCTCGGCCAGATTGCGCAGCGCATTGCCGAGCGAGATACCCGCGGTGATTTCGCCTGAGACCACGGAGAGTTCCTTGCCAATCGCCTGGTGCTGGCGTTCAGTCTCATTGCCGACGATCTTGATCGCTTCGTGGATGCCCAGCCCGGCCTCAACGCAGACCACCAGCAGATCGAGCACGTCGCTGATCTGGCGGGCAATTTCCTGCTTCCGCTGGCGAGCACGCCGACCGATGATGATGCTGGGTGCGACGGCGCCGAGGATACCGGCGCAGAGCGAGTAAAAGACCGTGCTGGCGAGCGGCAGACCCATCAGCGTGGCCAGCAGCAGAATCAAGGCCGCGGAGCCGAGCGCCATGATTACCCGGGTGGCGTGGAAGGTCTGCAGCGCGCTGGATCTGGCATAGCCGGCCTGCACCAGGGTCTGCGACAGTTTTTCGCCCTTGGCACTCTCCGGACTCGGCGCCGGGACGCGGCGCATGATCCAGTCGAACATCGATCGCGCCATGCTGTCGGAATCGAAATCGTCGTCTCCGTAAGTGCTGTGCTCCATCCGCAGGCGGATCGCGAGATCCGCAAAGCGTTCGTCGAGCACCCGGTGACCGCCGTACATGGCGACGTAGATACCCACCACGGCGACGCCGAGCAGGCAGAAAAAAATCGCGCTAATCAACAGTGGGCTTGCCATGGTATCAGCCTTATCCTCAGTAGGTTGGGCGCAGCAGCCGCCGGATTATAATGAACGCCGCCAGATCGAGCCCCATTGCGACCTTGAGCAGCTTGATGCCGCTCGGATCGTGAAACAGCGTATGAGTATAGGAAGGTTGCAGCACGCTGAACGCCCCGAGCATCACCACCGGCAACAGACCGACGATTATGCCGCTCATCCGCGACTGTGCGGTCAGGGAATAAATCTGAGCTTGCAGATGCTGGCGCGTGCGGACGATTTCGGACAGGCGCTGGATTATGTGGGCCAGCGAGCTGCCGACCTCGGCCTGCACCTTGACTGCCACCACCAGCAGACGCAGGTCGTCCTCGGGCACGCGGGTGAGCAAATCCTCGAGCGCCCGCGTCAGTGGCAGGCCGATACGGGTCTGTTCGAGCACGGTGCGGAACTCGCCGCCGAGGGGGTCGGCAAACTCCTGCACCACCACCTGCATCCCGCGCATCAGCGAGTGGCCCGCTTCGAGCGACGACTTCAGCAGATCGAGCGCATAGGGAAGCTGCTGTGCGAAGGCTTTCAGGCGCCGCTTTCGGCGCAGCTGGATGTAGAACACGGGGAGCGCCGCCGCGATCCCGCCGGCCACCAGCGAGATCAGCATATCGCCCGAAAACAACAGTTGTTCGCTCGCCACTCCAGCGCCGAACAGCAGGACGACGATCAGCAGGAAATCCGACAAGCGCATGTAGATGCCGGCTTGCCAAAGGTCGTTCTCGACCCGATGGAGCAGGTTCAGGCGGTAGAACCAGGTGAGCAGTTCGCGGCGCGGCGTCCGACGACGGCTCACTATCGACTCGTCTTCAGTGAGGTCGATGCCATGAGTCAAACGTTGCAGATTCTGGTAGGCGCGGTCCGGAACCGTCTCGCGCTGACGCGCGAGCATCAGCCCGGTGCCGAACACCGTGGCGAACACCAACAGGCAAAGTGCCAGATCCATAGATGATTACCTCTGAACCGAGCGCAGCGGACGCGCATCGCCGAATTTGAAGCCCGCCAGCTCGATGCGTTCGGTGTAGGTCGAGCGAATGCCGGTGGAGCGGAACTGGCCGAGCACCTTGCCGTTGGGGCTGAGGCCGGTGCGATGGAACTCGTACAGATCCTGCAGCATGATGGTGTCGCCTTCCATGCCGGCCACTTCCGAAATCTTCAAGACCTTGCGCGAGCCGTCGGACAGGCGCGACACGTGGACGAAGATATTGACCGCCGCGGCGATCTGCTGGCGCATGGCGCGCTGCGGAATCGAGAACCCCGACAGCAGCATCATCATCTCCAGGCGTCCGACCGCTTCGCGCGCGCTGTTGGCGTGAATGGTCGACAGCGAGCCGTCATGGCCGGTCGACATCGCCTGCAGCATGTCGAACACCTCGCCACCGCGCACCTCGCCGACGATGATGCGGTCGGGGCGCATACGCAGGGTGTTGCGGAGCAACTCGCGCGGCGTGACCTCGCCCTTGCCCTCGAGGTTCGACGGCCGGCTCTCGAGTCGGACCACGTGCGGCTGCTGCAGCGAGATTTCAGCCGAGTCTTCGATCGTCACGATCCGTTCGTCCTCGGGCACGAACGCGGAGAGGCAGTTCAACAGCGTCGTTTTGCCCGAGCCGGTGCCGCCAGAGACGATGATATTGAGGCGTGCCCGTACCAGCGCGCGCAGCAGCGTGACCATCTCGGGCGTCAGGCTTTCACGCTCCAGCAATCCCTCGATGTCAAAGCGGCGGCGGCCGAAGCGCCGGATCGAGAGCGCCGGACCGTCGAGCGCCAGCGGCGGAATGATCGCGTTGACGCGCGAGCCGTCGGGCAGGCGCGCATCGACCATCGGCGAGGCTTCGTCCACGCGCCGGCCGACCCGCGATACTATTCGGTCAATGATCAGCATCAGATGCTGGTTATCGTGGAAGGTGATATCGGTGCCGTGCAGCTTGCCGCGCTTCTCGACGTAGACCTGGTTGGGCCCGTTGACCAGGATATCGGTGATTTCGTCGTCGTGGAGCAGCGGCTCGAGGGGGCCAAGACCCAGCAGTTCGTTCTTGATCTCCTCGACCAGGCGCGCCCGATCCACATCGGTGAGCAACCGCCCCTGAGCGTCGAGCGTTTCGTTGATGGCGGTCGTCACCTTGCTCTCGACCATCGCCGGCTCGAGGCTCTCGAGCTTGGCGACGTCGAGCGATTCGAACAGCCGGTTGTGAACCTTGATCTTGAGATCATGCGAAGAATCGGTCAGATCGTCGTGGGCTCGCCACGGTGTGCCACCGATCAACGAGGAAGCGCGGTCGCGGTTGGGAGTGTTCTGTGAAATGCGTTCAGCTAGTCTCATGGCTTATCCTCTTAGCCTCGGGTGGCGACTGCCGAAAACAGCCGCGCGATCAGTCCCGCCTCCGGTTGGACCGGCGCTTCGGGTCCGGCCAGGCGATGCGCGAGTTCGTCAACCGCGCGTGCCAGCGGGCCATTGGGCGCCACCTTCCAGAGGTCTTCGCCGCTCAATTGCACCCGCTCCAGCGTCTTGTCGTCGCGCGGAATGCGCGCATAAACCGGGCGCGCCAGGGTGTGAGCGATCTGTTTTTCGGTGATCGGATGATGCGCATCGAAGCGGTTCAGGATAAACCGCAGCTCGGCGTCCTTGATGCCGAGCTTGCCGAACAGGTCGATAAAGCGCCACGCGCAACGGGTCGCCCCGATCGACTGATCGAGGACGTACAACACGTCCGAAGAGCGCTCCCACGCCGCCACCGAATTTTCGTCCACATGCGTTCCGCAATCGACGATCACGAAGTCGAACAGATGACGCATCAGATCGAGGATCGAGCCAATCAGCACGTCGGAGACAATCTCCGCGTCCTCGATCCGCTTGGGCGCGGCCAGCAGATAGACTCCCGAATCGTGCTTGGTGAGCGCGGATTCGAGCTGAATCGAGTCAAGCTTTTTTTCCAGGCGCGCGAGCGGCAGCACCGTGCGATCGGGCTCCAGGCTGAGATAGACCGAGAGGCCGCCCGACTGTAGCGCGAGGTCGACCAGCGCGACCCGCTTGTCCATGGTCTTGTGCAGCGCCAGCGCCAGGTTGGCAGCCAGGCTGGTGGCGCCGACCCCGCCGATCAGGCTGGTGGTTGAAATGACCACGCCGCCCTCGCGGCGTTCGGCGCGCCGCCGGGTCTCGCTAATCTTGAGCAGGGCGCGGACCACGTCTTCCTGCACCAGCGGCAGAAACAGCAGCTCGTCGGCGCCGGCCCTCAATACCCGCCGCATCAGCCCCGGCGAGCGTTCGCCGAGGATCGCGAACACCAATGGGCGCGGGGTGCTGTCGGCCTGCGCCTGCAGGAAGGTGAGCGACGCCTCCTCGTTGCCGTTGAAAATGACCATCACTACGTCGGGCGGCGTCAACAGCCCGTCGCCGTTGCCTAGCCGCTCGACCTCTGGCAGCCCTTCGGTGATCGCCAACGGGGGATCGTCGAGCGTCCCGATTACGCCTTTGACTTCGGCGCGCCGCTCCTCGCTCTCGCCGATCAGCCTGACGCTGAGCGCTGCGTGACGCCCTTCCGTGTTATTTCCTAGTACTGCCACTGATGGTTCCTCTTTTGTTGCGTCCTCCACTCAGAACCGCGGCCGGCTGGCGTCGGTCGGATAGACGCGTTGGGTGCGGATCTCAGCGGCTGTAAGCGGACCGCGTTCGGTCGGCAGCGAAACCTCGCCGTTGCTCGGCAGGGGCGCTACGATCTGCGGTGTCACGCTCATCACCAGGTCGGTTTTCTGATCGTTATACGTAGTGTGGCGGAACAGGCCGCCGGCGTACGGGATGTCGCCCAGATACGGAACCTTGTCCACCGACGTAGTTTTGTTATTCAGCAGCAGGCCGGCGATGATCAGGGTCTGCATGTTACGCAGCCGCACGAAGGTCTCGGCGCGGCGCGTCACGAAGGCCGGCACCGTGAAGCCGAACAGCTGCACGCCGTGCGCATAGTCGGGTTCCGAAACCTCCGGCTTGACGGCCAGCTCGATCTCGTCGCCGTCGACCACGGTCGGCACGAATATCACTGAGGTGCCGAACTGCTTGAAGACGATCGAAGTGTTGAGCGCCTGGGCAACAACGATCGGAATCTCGCCGCCCGACAGGAACTGGGCCTTCTCACCCGAGTTCGCCAGCAGATGGG
>DATKSL010000006.1:0-199907 GCA_035531675.1 Binataceae bacterium (SeqCode)
GATCGGCCGCATGCCGGACAAGTCGTATTCGGTCAGGTCGGCCTTGTCGACGAACTCCTCGGCTTCCTTATCGCTTTTGAAGCTTGGCAGTTTCTTTTTCATAGTGCTCCACTTCCTTCCTGTGCATGAAGCGCGCGCTGATCGGCCGGACGAGTCTCTTGCCGCGCCGTGTGCGCAGAGTGAAGACGACGAAGATCCAGCGGCCCGCTTCGCTCTTTCCAATTGCCTTGAACCGTTCCTCGGACTTCGAGTGCAGAGGGTCAGGCAGCACAGCGATTGAACTGCGGAACATGGACTCGATCGCGCCCTGAGAAATGCCATGCTCCTGGCACTTGGACCGGTTGCCATCGTCCCAATCAAAGCCGGCTATCTGCATCGGAGTCCCAGCCAACCGACGTTCCTAAGTATGGACGGTTGTACAGCCATTTGTCAACTGCGAATGAGCCATTTCAGTGCCCACTTAGTGCCCACTTCCGGATTTATCCACAGGATCTCAGACGATCTCGGTCGACAGAAAACCCTTATATTTACTGCCTTATATGACCTGAGCCGATCCCTCAAAAACCCTCGGGCAGAATTTCAAGACCGGTGCCTTCAACCGCTCGGCCACCCCTCCGAAAAAACAGGCTTGCCCGCGTCGATCAGTGCGATCGCTCAAGCATACGAAAAAGAACCCAGCATGAAAATTGTGTTGCTGATAAAACCGGCGAACTTGCGTCCTGGTGCGATATCGTCAGGATAGCGGTGTCGGCGTGTCGCCGGTCACAAACCTTCGAAGAAATCCAGCAACCTCGACAGCTCCTGACTTTTCGTCTCGGGATTCTGCCGTACTTCCTCGGCGAGCCGCGAATAAAGCCTTGCCGCGCCCTTGAATATGCTCACTCCGGCGTCGTCATCATCAAGAAAATTGGCTATCTCTTCCATCTCGCCTTCCCAACGATAGGCTTTCGGGAGCATGCCGGGAATCCTGCGGGCCAGCAGCTTCAGCATCTCCGCCTGACTCTTCGCCAGCTCCTCGCGTAGCGGCATGGCGAGGTTGTGCCGCGCCGCAGCGCGGATCATGATGCTGCCAAGCGCCGTCAGCCCCTTGGTAAGCCCTGCGTAGCACATCTTGAAGGCCGAAGCTGAGCCGACCCGGTCGTCGAGCATCTCAATATCAAGACCATGAATCGTCAAACGCTTCAGAAGCGAAGCATCTTTACCAGATGCGTAAATCGATGTTCGCCGAGCGGTCGGATCGCGTTTGGCCGGCGGCGGTCCCCCGATTATACCGGCGTCAATAAAACCGCACTTCGTATCCTCCAACAGCCTTGCGATTCGCAGCGCAGTGGCAGGCGAGATCGCATTGCACTCGACGTAGATTGGCCTTCTGCTCGCGCGCCTAAGTGGTTCGTGAAAACGCTCCGCCACCGCTACGGCCTGCCCGGGAGGAACAATTGACAGCACAAATCCCGCGTCGTCGACCAGTTGCCGGTCGTCGTTCCTCACCTCGAGGCCTGCTTGCTCAACCCGCCGCACACTTGCAGGACTACGTCCCCGCAGCGAAGTCGTGACGCGGGCGCCATACTCGCGCAGCCGACGGCCGATCGCGCTCCCCATCTCGCCGGCTCCGACGATCGCGACGATTTCCCCGTTGCCATCCGCAGCTGTCATTGGATCACTCCTCGAGCCCTGCGAAATCTCTCGCGCCTGGCTGCTCTCCTGCTGGCGAACGCTCGTCAGTCGTTGGCCGAAAGTGGTCTGCCGGGGCCCAAAAGTCCAAGTTGACGCGCCTTTACGTACTCGTAAATTTGTTCCATTTCGTCGGCAGTGAAAAATCCCGCCCAGTCCGGCATCCCCTTGTCTTTCCTGCCCTCCATCGAAACAATGAAAAACTGCTTCCTGCTCATACCGTTGGCCAGCGACTTTCTGAGATCGGGCGCGTATTCGCCGCCTTGCGCGTCAAGGCCATGGCATCGATAACAATATGAGTCGTACTTTTCGAATCCTGCGAAGATATTGGCGGTCACCTGACGTTTGTCATTAAATACCTTGAAATCGACGCTGACCGACTTTCCATTCGGCTCCTTATAAGTATATATTCTGGCCGTCCGTTCCTTTACTTCGCCTTTCAAACTGAGTATCCATTTTACGATTTTAGAGGCATCGGCCTGGCTCAGTTTGGGATGCGCCGGCATCGGCACCGTGCCCCAATGTCCGACCCCGCCGTTAATGACCTTGAACGTCAGGATCGTAGCAGCCTGAGGCTGGCCATTGTAAGTCTGCGCGACCTTGAGCCACGCCGGACCGACAACTTCGTGATCGATTGCGTGACACGAGAAGCAATCCTGTTGCTGGGCGAGCTGCATCGCCTTTGAGCCTGGCGCAGTTTCCGCCGTGAGCGGCGTTGGCCAAGTCAGCAGAAATAGCACTAAGAGCGAAAGCAGCGGCCGCTGGCCAAGCTGTGTCGCCGGTCGGAGTGACCTCGAGATAAGCCGGCCCAGTCGATGCAACAATCCGAGCGCCGTGTTCAGGGGAAGTCGTTCGCGGCCGCGTACAGCCTGACGTCGTATTGCACCAGGACGTCGTGTATCTCGGCCTTGTGCGAGGCAATTACGCGGTTTAGTTGTGAGCACAGCGCATTGTCATCCTTCCTCACGCCCATTGCCATCGAGAACATATACTGCTCCGGCGAGCCCATGGCGCGGGTGTTCGGAACTCGCAGCACCTGCAAGTTGGGATAGTCCTTGAGAAACCACCCGATTGCGGGCTCCCACGTGATCATGACGTCGACGCGGCCATCCTCGACCGCCTTGAGCATTGAGGCCGGTGAGCTGCCTTCCTGATCGCCGACGTGGAAGGCCTTGGCGTCGAAGATCAGGTCGCGAATCTTGAGACCGTCTTGCGGTGGGGTGCCTTCCTCAAAGCCGATCTTAACCTTGTGCAGGACGGCGGAGTCCATACTTTCGAGGTCGTACCCTTTGCCCTTTCTGAAAACGAACACATACGACGAGGCGTAGTACGGGTCTGTCGTCAGCTCCTCCTGGCTGCCGTATGGTAGGTTGATCACCAAGTCGCATTTGTTGGCATCGAGGGTCCGCGCCAAAAACTCACTAAAACCGCCGTTGCCGCGGTAGCTGGCCCAGTAGTATTCCAGTTTGCGATTCAGCGCTTTCGCGACGATCGTTGCGATCCGGTTCTCGAACCCCTGTCCGGCCTGGTTAGAAAACGGCATGTAATTCGGGTCGGCGCAAACCCGCAAGCTGGCCGACCGCGCCGGTGTCGCCGCTGATAGCAACAGCAAGATCAAAGCGAATCTCGTGAAATACTTCATCAAAGCTGACTCAGTCGTCATGATGGCGCCAGTCATGGAGCGCTCAGCGCGAAGACCATCAGCGTGCCGCCCAAGTTGGTATAATCCCCGAGCGAAGCTGTCAGGCCGACTGCGCCAAGACCTTCACTACCCTTGGTGAGGCCCGCCGCCAGACCTATCGCGGCCCATCCCCCTACGCCAGTTAGAACGGCAACGTATTGCTTACCCTTGTGCGTGTAGGTGATCGGATTACCTATAATTCCGGAAGGGCATTTGAACTGATAGAGAATCTTGCCGGTTTTGAGATTCACCGCCCTGAACCAGCCATCCAGGGTGCCGTAAAATCCCACTCCCCCGGCGGTGGTTAAGACTCCCGACCAATCCTGAAACCGATCGTTGATGGCCCACTTGGTGGCGCCGGTGATAGCGTCGAAGGCGATGAAGCGGCCGCGCACATCTGGCGAGGCCGGATACATATTCAAGATTGCACCGACGTATGGAAAGCCGGCCTTATATTTTACGTCAAAGGCCTGATAGTCCATGCATATGTGATTGGTCGGGACGTAAAAGAGCCCGGTGGCCGGATCGTATGAGGCCGGCTGTTCATCCTTGTCGCCCTCGGCTGCCGGACAGATGTGCTTAACGTTGACGCCGGCCTTGGTCATTTTGCTGGGATCGACGTCCGGTCTGCCGGTTACGGGATTAATCCTGGTGGCCCAGTTTACCGAAGGGTCATACTTGTGGACGGCAACCAGCTTGCCATTACGGCGGTCGAGGACCCAGCAGTAGCCATTGCGATCAAAGTGTACTATGCAGGGGACGGTGTGACCTTTTACGTCGAGGTCGACAACGATGTCTTCGTTAACCCCATCATAGTCCCAGCCGTCGTGAGGCGTCATCTGGAAGGCCCACGCCGCCACTCCGGTATCTGGATTCCGGGCGATGATGCTCATCGACCAACGGTTATCGCCAGGCCGTTGAGTCGGGTTCCAGCTGCCCGGATTTCCGGTGCCATAGTAAAGCAGGTTGAGCTTGGGATCGTACGAATACCAGCCCCAGGTTGTGCCGCCGCCCAGTTTCCATTGGTCGCCCTGCCAGGTGCTGAGGCTGGAGTCCTTTCCCACCGGTTTCTGTTCATTGGCGTTGATGGTCTTGGCAGGGTCGAAAAGCATTCCCTCGTCGGGCCCCGCGCTGTATGCGCGCCACGCCAGCTTGCCGGTATTAAGATCGAAAGCGCTGAGATAACCGAGCACGCCAAACTCGCCGCCTGATACACCGATGATAACCTTGTCCTTGACCACCAGGGGCGCAGCAGTGACAGTCTGCCCCTTCAGCGGGTCGGCGTTATCTGCAGTCCACAACACTTTCCCGGTCTTCGCATCGAGCGCGTAAACGTGACCATCGAGAATGCTCGCAATTACTTTGCCGTCGGCGTAAGCGACGCCGCGGTTGACCACGTCGCAGCAGGCAACGGGCGGCGCGTCAGGATTCTTCGGTGGCTCGAATTTCCAAACCATTCGCCCGACATCGTCAAGGTCGACGGCGAAAATGTAGTTCGGATACGCGCTTTCGAAGTACATCATGTTGCCGACCACTAGCGGCTGGCCTTCGTGGCCGCGTAAGGCGCCGGTCGACATCGTCCACGCGACCTGCAGCCGCTTCGCATTATCGGCAGTTATCTGTTTCAGTTTGCTGAATCGTGTAACAGCGTAGTTGCCGCCCGGCATCACCCATTGGTTGGCGTCGGTGGACATTTGCGCCAGCATGGAATTGGCGTGCGCCAGCGAGGGGATGCAGATGAAACAGGCGATGAGCAAAAAAGTTAGGGAACCGCGAGGCGTGTTTTGCGCTTTCATCGTTCTTCACCGTTAACCGGTTGTGACTCCCCGAGCTTACATTGCTACCTGATGCCTGACTTCGAGTAGTACAAACGCGCCGAGCACGTCAAGGAAGCGGACGGCTCGTTAACCGGCGGTGATTATTTCAGGGGCGCCAAGGCCGGAAGATGAAATCTGCTCTGAGATCCGAGGCGCGTCGCCGATGATGAGCCACGAGACCGGTGCAGCGCCGACCCGCCGCACCGAGCGCGACAGGTCATGCGCCCGCAGACCGGCGAGGCGTCCAGCCATCGCCGCATAGTAGTTGTCGGGTAGGGCATGCAGGACGAGGTGTTCCAACGCCTGTGCGCACTGAGCGTTGGTCTCATACCCGGCCGGCAGGCTCGCAACAACGTGCTTACACGCCCGCGTGAATTCCGCATTGGTCATCGATCGTTGTCGCGCAAGGCGGTCCAGATGCTGTCGAATTTCATTTATCGCGTCGGCAGCCCGGTCGCTTCGAACGAAAGAATGGACGAGCCACAATCCCCCAAAGCGCGCATGGAGCAGTTTGGAGCGCGCGCCATACGACCAGCCGTGCGTTTCGCGAAGCGCAAGGTTCAGCCTCGAGCTGAACATTCCGCCCAGGACCGCGTTGGCAACCATAAGCGCGTCGATGTCCGGCTCGCGTCGCGGCGGCAGCGGCAGCGCGGCGAAAATTCCGGCTTGCGCCAGCCCGATCCGGTCGATCAAGCAGGGCCTCGAGCGAGAGAACTTCATCGCCGGCGTTATCGGCTCCGCCAGCGGATTCGACGACGGCTGCCAGGCGCCGAAGGTTTGCCCGAGCAGCGCCAGGAGATCGCGTATCCTGACCGGACCGACGACGACCAACGTCGCGCGATTCGGTCTGAGCCAACGGGAATAGAACTCCTGTACGCGCTCGACAGTCGCGCTTGCGAGGCCGGCTTCGGTGTCGGACCCGCTGAACGGCCGGGCGTACGGATGGCCATTGGGATAGATCCGGTACGGGAGCTTGCGCAGCGCGAGGTCGAGAGGCCGCGCGATCTCATCGCGGATGATCCCGGCGCAGCGTGATTTGGTCTGCTCCAAGTCAAGCTCCTCGAACCGGGGATTCGTCACCGCGCGGGCCAGCAGTGACAGACCGCTCGCGAGGTTATCTGGCATCATCGAACTCTCGAGCACGCCCCCGTCGAGTTCCGCCCGACCACCAAGAATCGAGCCTATGCGCGCCAGCTCCTCGCCGACGCTAGCACCGCGCGGACCTGTGCGAGCGCGGCTAATCAGGTTTAGACCGAGACCGACGAGTCCGCCGATAGCGGGACTCTCCGCTGCCGCACCGGGTTCGAGGATCAGGCGCAATTCGATCGGTCCGGTTCCTTCCCGTTCGATATGCATCACGCGCAGGCCGTTCTCCAGCCGCGCGCACGAAACCTGCGGCCATTGCCATGTGCTCGGGGCCGGAGGCGCGGGTGGCCTTCCGTGCACGATGCCTCGTGATGGTGGTCGGCTCGGCGCCTGCGGGCAGACCTCGATCACCAGATTCCTGCCATCGAGCCAGCGCGCGACGCTTGCAGCAGCCGAGCCGGGGTTGAGCGCGGCGATGGTCTGGAGATGCGCGGTTGCGGCGCCCGGATCTCCAGTCGCGATAGTTGCCGTCGCCAGTACGTCCGATTTGCTCCGCGGGCCGCATACACGCTCGGTTTCCCGGATGAATCTTGCAACGATTCGCGCACGAGCCGATTCATAATCCTGCTTCGAGGAAGTCTCGCTGGCGAAGCGCGAGAGTTCGACAGTCAGTGCGGAATCCAGCTCCGCGAGCTGTGCGTCAGGCGCAGCCGTCGCCCACAGGACGATTTGCGAGCCCAGCTCTCGTTCCTGCAGTTCGATCGAAACCGCGCTCGCTAGTCGGGCTTCGCGGACCAGTTGCCTGAACAGCCACGATGACTCGCCGCCGGCCAGCAGCTCGCAGGCGATCGCCAGGCTCGCGCGCTCGGGCGACCCGAGCCCGGGAACGTTCCACACCCGGTAGATTCGCGCGGGCGCATCACGCTCATAAAGCTGTAATCGCGTCTCGCGCTCGGGCCTGGCGATCCATGGCGAGCGCTGTGGACGGGGCGTTCCGGCGGAAATCGTTTCGAAGCGGCGGCGCGTTTTCTCGATCGCATCGCGGAGTTCTATATCGCCGGCGATCACGAGCGTCGCGTTGGCGGCGCTGTAGCCGGTCTCGAACCAGCGCAGTGCATCATCGAGCGAGATGTTATCGAGGTCTTCAATCAGGCCGTAAGGATGATGCGCGTAGGGATGTTCGCGTGGGTAGCTGTGGCGGCGAATCAGGCCCGCGACCCTGCCGTACGGCGCTGCTTGACGCTGCCGGAGTTCGTTGCGAACGACTTCCCGTTGGCGATCGAGCGCGCTCCGGTCGAGGGCTCCGCCAAGACAGCTCAGCCGCTCGGCTTCCATCGACAGCGCATAGTCGAGTGCCTCGGCAGGAACGGCGGCAAAGTATGCGCTGTAGTCGTCGGTCGCGATGGCGTTAATCGAGGTTGCGCCGATCCGTTCGAGCGGCACGAAATAATTCTCCGGCGAATGCTCGCTGCCGGAGAACATCAGGTGTTCGAAGAGATGCGCGAGGCCGTACTTCCCCGGCGGTTCGTCGCCCGAGCCGGCACGATAGGCGACGTGGACGGCCACGATCGGCGACTTGGGATCGCGATGGGCGACGACCCGCAGTCCGTTGCCGAGTGTCGCGACGACCGCGGGAATTCGGACGGTGGCCGGATCGAACGCTTGCGGCACCTTACCGGGAGCTCAGGATTCGCGAGTTCCGATCGTCGCGAAAATACGGTTGACGCTCCGCCGTGACGCCGAGCCTGGCGCCCGCAACCGCCGCGACGACCTCGCCGTGATGAGGCGAGAATTCACACACCGGATCGGTATTGGCGGCGTCGCCGCTCAGCAGGTAAGCCTGGCATCGGCAGCCGCCAAAATCCTTGAAACGTTCCGGACATGACCGGCACGGCTCCTTCATCCAGCCGAAGCCGCGAAAGGCATTGAAGGCTGGCGACTCGCGCCAGATCCATCCGAGACCGCGGTCGGCGACCCGGGGAAACTCCAGGCCCGGCAGCATCCGTGCGGAATGGCACGGCAGCGCCAGGCCATCGGCCGTGATCGCGAGGAACACCGAACCCCATCCGTTCATGCACGGTTTGGGGCGCTTCTCGAAATAATCTGGGACCACGAAATAAACGCGCATCCGCTCACCCACGCGCGCGCGGAAGCGATTCGTGGCTTGCTCGGCGCGCGCAAGCTGCTCGCGCGTCGGCAGCAGCAGCGCGCGGTTCAGGAAGGCCCAGCCATAGTACTGAGTATTGGCGAGCTCCAGGTAATCGACCTCGAGCCGCTCGGCCATCGCGAGTATCGCTTCGATATGGTCGAGGTTGTAGCGATGTAGCACCACGTTCAGCACCATCGGGTAGCCGTGCTGCTTGACGAGCCGCGCGAGGCGCTGCTTCAAATCAAAGGTTCGGGTATGGCTCAGAAAATCGTTCAGCTCGCGGGTCGAATCCTGAAAGCTCAGCTGGATATGGTCGAGCCCGGCCTCGCGCAGCGCGGCGATGCGGCGCTCGTCGAGCCCGAGGCCCGAAGTTATGAGGTTGATGTAATAGCCGAGCGCGTGGGCCTCGCGCACCAGGACTTCGAGATCCTCCCGCCCCAGCGGTTCGCCGCCCGACAGGCCAAGCTGCACCGCGCCCAGTTCGCGTCCCTCGCGCAGTACCCTGAGCCAATCATCGGTCGTGAGTTCCGGTCCGGAGCGCGTGTAGTCGACGGGATTGGAGCAGAACACGCAATGCAGCGGACATCGGTAGGTGAGCTCGGCAAGCAGCCACAGCGGATTGCTAAGCTTTGGTTCCAATCCATCCTCGTTCGCGCGCGGTGGCGAGAAACGCGATCACGTCGGCACGCAGCTCGGCGCCGGGAAACGATCGCTCCAGGTCCGCAATGATTGCGCCGACCGTTGATACGCCGTCAACCCGTCGCATGATTTCGGCGGCGCTCGCCGAAAGCTTCACCATCCCTTCCGGATAGAGCAGCACGTGGGCCTGTTGCGCAGGCTCCCACTGCAGGCGAAAGCCGGACGAGATTACCGGCACGTCCTCGAGCTTCAGTTGCGCGTCCCCGGCTATCGTCATGACTTGCAGTACTCGAGTTGCACGGCGTCGAGCAGCGACCACAGCACGTTGAGCTTGAATTGCAGGATCTCGAGCGCCCGCTCCTGCAGCTCGCGGGTGGTGAAATGATCGAGCGTGATCCGCAGCCCATCCTCGACGTCGCGCCGGGCCTGCGACAGCCGCATCTGAAAATACTGCAATCCGGACGGTTTCACCCATCCATAATGTATCGGCCAGTTGGCCAGGCGATCGCGATGGGCCTGCGGGGCGAACAGCTCCGTCAGCGACGAGCAGACGGCTTCCGGCCACGGACGGGTGCGGGCGAAATTCACATAGGCGTCGACCGCGAAGCGTACCGCCGGAATCACGTGGCGAAAGCCGACCATCTCGGCCCGATCGATTCCGCAGGCCTCGCCCAGCCGAATCCAGGCCTCGATGCCGCCTTCTTCGCCGCCGGCGCCATCCTGATCGACAATCCGCCTTATCCAGGCGCGGCGCACTTCGCGATCCGGGCAATTGGAAAGGATCGCGCCGTCCTTGAGCGGGATGTTCGCCTGATAATAGAAGCGGTTGGCGACCCATCCGCGAATCTGCTCCGGGGTCAGCTTTCCCTCATTCATCATGATGTGAAACCGATGATGAACGTGATAGCCGGCTTCTTTCGCCCGCAGCTGCCGCTCGAATTCCTCTCGGCTCCAGGCGCTACGTTCCGCTGCCGCCATCAATTCAGCTCCTCATACCTGCGATATCGGCTGGGGCGAGCGCCGTCATGGCAGATCGATCTCCATCCCGTCGTACGCGACTTCTACTCCCGCGCGCGCCAGTTCGCGGCGTTCGACCGAGTCCTCGTCGAGGATCGGGTTGGTATTGTTGATATGAATCAGCACCTTGCGTGGACCGTCGATGCGCTCCAGGTGCGCCAGCATCCCGTCAGTTCCTGACTGCGCGAGATGTCCCATGTCGCCGGCGTACTTGCGGCCTACGCCCTGGCGAATCATCTCGTCGCTGGTCCAGAATGTACCGTCGATCAGTATACAGTCGGCGCGTTTCATCCGCTCAACTACCGCTTCATCCACGCTGGCGAGTCCAGGCGCGTAAAACAGCGACTTTCGACTGCGCCGGTCTTCGATCGTGAGTGCGATGTTGTCGCCGGGTAGCGGCGCTTCGCGCCGCGGCGAGTAGGGCGGCGCCTTGCCGGCGACGGCGAGCGCCGAGAAACGCAGGTCGTCGACTCCGGGAGCCGTGAATCCGCTGTCCGGTTCGATCGGGATACGATGCCATTCGGTGCCGCAGTAGCTTTCGAGCACGCGCAGGATCGGGTTGCCGGTCGCGAGGTCGTCGTGAACGTTCGCCGTGCAAAAAATCGGCAGCCGCTCGCCTTCACGCAGCATCAGCAGCCCGACGGTGTGATCGATCTGGCTGTCGACCAGGACGACGGCGCGGAACTGCGCATCGCGCGGCTCACGCTTGGGGCTCAGCCGCGGCAGCGACTTGATCTGCGTCAGTATGTCGGGAGAGGCGTTTATCAGAATCCAGTCGTTTGAATCGGGGCTTACGGCTATCGAGGATTGCGTGCGGGGTAGGGCACGAATACTCCCGTCGCGGATCCCACGGCAGTTGCGGCAATTGCAATTCCATTGCGGAAAGCCGCCACCGGCCGCGGACCCCAACACCAGAATCTTCACGGCCGCATGTTCTCACGCGCGGATGGTCGTGGCGGGCCTTATCGAAACCGGCCGGCGCCGCGAAATGTCAAAACCTTGAAAAGCAGCGCGAGCAGGCGCCGCCTGCCGCCGCCAGCGCCAGACGATGCTGCGCGCTAGCGATTCCAGATGTACATCGTGACTTCGAAGCCGAACCTGAGCTCAGTAAATTCCGGTTTTGTCCAAGTCATCATGTTCTCCTTCAGCCGAACCTGTGGCGATTCTGCCCCGCAAGCCGCTCGCTTGTCAAAGGCCCGCGCTAGGCGATCGTCGGCGCAGGCCCGTTCGCGGCCGTGGTGGTCTTCGCCGAGGTCCGCCGGCCGCCGCGCTTGCCCGCAGGCGTGGCCGTTCGCTTGCCTGGCGATAGACTGCCGCCGGGCAGATCGTCCCATAATCTGATCCCGCCGAGCAGCCCCTCCAGATTGCTCACCAGCTTGACGTTTTTCGGCAGCGCGAACTTGATGTACCGCGTATTGCCGCCGCCGATGTAGAGCCGATCGTAAACGAAAGCGGTCGCCAGATCATCGATCGCCTCGCGCAGCAGCTTGTTCCACTTGCGCTTGCCCTTCTTCTTCAGCGCCCGGATCCCGAGTTCCTCTTCGTAGGTCTTACCCTTGTGAAACGGAGCATGTCCGACCTCCAGATGGATGCGATGGCCGTCGGCGAAGATTACTGATCCGAAGCCGGTGCCGAGCGTGATTACCAGCTCGATCCCGTGCCCGGTGACCGATCCTAATCCCTGGATGTCGGCATCGTTCGCGACCCGCACCGGCCGGCCGAGCTTGCGCTGCAGGCGTTTGTCGAGCGCGACGTTACGCCATCCCTTGCCCAGGTTCGGCGCGGTGTAGATTTCTCCGTTTTTGACTACCCCCGGAAAGCCGACCGAGACGCGGTCGAACTCTCCCGCCGCCTGAGCCAGCTTGCTAATCACCCGGACCAGGGCGTGCGGCGTGGCCTGTTTGGGGGTCGGAACCCGGATACGGTCGCTGACGGGATTGCCGCTGGTGTCGAGGATTTCGACCTTGGTGCCGGTACCACCGACATCCACCGCCAAAGTGCGGGGACCCGCGGCCGGCGCCTGTTGCGTGGTCTTCGGTTGCGCTTGCGCCATTACCCCCTCCATTGCTTGTGGTGCGCTCGCTCGCTGCATCGCAATTATTCTGATTCAGCCGGAGCGGGGGCGCAAACTATCGGTGGCGGTGCGATGGCGGGCGTGTTAATCAGGCCTCGCAGCCACGCCGGCTTGTGGAGACCTCAGGATGGGGGATGCGCTCGCGGATTTCTTCGCCTTTGACGCGCTCGGCACGACCTTCAGGCGCGAGGTGGTGGCCGGCGTCACGACCTTCGTTACGATGTCCTACATCATCGCGGTCAACCCCGCGATCCTGAAGGCCGCGGGAATTCCGGAAGGGCCCTCGATGGTCGCGACTATCCTGACCGCGGTCTTCGGCTCGCTGATCATGGGACTGTACGCGAATCGTCCGTTCGCTATCGCTCCGTACATGGGCGAGAACGCCTTCGTCGCTTATACCGTTGTGCGCGTGCTGGGCTACCGATGGGAGACGGCGCTGGGTGCGGTTTTTGTCGCCGGGGTGATGTTCGCGGCGCTGACCGTCGCCCGTGTCCGCCAATGGATGGTCGAGGCGATACCGCCCAGCCTGCGCTACAGCTTCGCGGTCGGGATCGGACTGTTCCTGGCCTTCATCGGGCTCAACGAATCGGGCATCGTCGCGCTGGGCGTGCCGGGCGTGCCAGTCAGGATCGGCGCGATCACCACGGCGCCGGTCGCGCTCGCCGTGTTCGGCTTCGTCCTTATCTCGATTCTCCTCCTGTGGCGCGTGCCGGGCGCGATCCTGCTCGGCATCATCGCCACCTCCGTCGCTGCCTTCGCAACCGGCGTCGCCCGTGCACCGGCGGCGATCCTCGGGATGCCGCCGAGCCCGGCGCCGATCCTGCTCAAGCTAGATCTGAGCGCGGTGCTGTCGGTCGGCTTCTTCGGCGTGTTGCTGACGATCTTCGTGATGGCGCTGATCGACACGATGGGCACGCTGGTCGGGGTCTCCGAACGCGCGGGACTGCTGGACGCCGAGGGCAATCTGCCGGGCATCGAGCGCCCGATGATGGCTGATGCGCTCGCGACTACCTTCGCTGCGCTGGTCGGCACCACCACGGCGGGGGCCTATGTCGAGTCGGCGGCGGGGATCAGCGTCGGCGGTCGCAGCGGTCTGACGGCGGTGGTCGCCGCGCTCTTGTTCGCACTGTCACTGTTCTTTGCGCCGCTGGTGACCGCGATTCCGCCGCAGGCCTTCGGTCCCGCGCTGATCGTGGTCGGATCGCTGATGATGGCGCCGATCGTGCGGCTTAACTTCGACGATCCGGCCGAGTTGATACCCGCCTTCGCCGTGATCACCCTGATGAGCTTCACCTACAATATCGGGGTCGGCATCACCGCCGGCTTCGTGCTCCATCCGCTGTTCAAGCTGGCCTGCGGCCGCGCCCGTGAAGTCCGGCCCGGCCTGTGGGCGCTGTTCGCGCTCTCGCTGTGCTTCTTTATCTTCTATCCGTATCGCTAACGAAGCTCGAAGGAGAAAAGAAAGCGATGGTGTCCAAATCACAGAGGGAAAAGGCGGCGCGCTTTCTCCGGCTCCATCAGGGGCCGCGTATCCTGGTCCTGCCCAACGCGTGGGATGCCGCCAGCGCGCGCATCTTTGAGGCTGCCGGCTTCGCAGCCGTCGCAACCACCAGCGGCGGCGTGGCCGTGTCGCTCGGCTATCCTGACGGCGAGGCGGTGCCGCGCGACGAAATGATCGACGCCACCCATCGAATCGCACGTGCGGTCGACCTCCCGGTCAGCGCGGATATCGAGGCTGGCTATGGCCGCACGCCGAACGAACTCGCCGTGACGATCAAGGAAGTGATCGAGGCGGGCGCAGTCGGCGTCAACCTGGAAGATGGCCTGCCGCGCGGATCGCGCAAACCGCTGCGCGATATCGACCAGCAGGTCGAGCGACTGCGCGTAACCCGCGAGGTGGCAAAGGCGCTCGGGCTCAACCTGGTGATCAACGCGCGGACCGACGTCTACTTGCATCGAGTCGGCAAGGAATCTGCGCGCTTCGATGAAACCGTGCGCCGTTGCAACGCGTGGCACGCCGCGGGCGCCGATTGCGTGTTCGTGCCGGGGGTCGCCGATCGCAAGACCATTGGCGCCTTGGTGAAGGTGCTGGACGGGCCGCTCAACGTGATGATCTGGCAGTCGACGCCGCCGCCCAAAGTGCTCGAAAAGCTCGGCGTGCGGCGCGCGAGCACCGCCTCGGGACCGGCCCGCGCGGCGCTGACCGTGACTCGCGCGATCGCAGATCAACTGATCAAGACCGGCAGCTACGCCGGCTTCACGCGCAACATCATGACCCATGTCGAGGCCAATCAGTTGATGTCCAATCGCGGGCGCTGACTTGGCCCTCGCGGCCGGCCCAAAAAAAGCGGGCGACTGAATCCAGCCGCCCGCTTAACGGACAATTCGATGCCGCGGCGCCGCTTTAGCCCGCAGTACCCTTCTTCGCTGAGGCATTGCGCTGATGCTGGCCGTTGTGGGCCAATTCCTCGTTGATGATGCTCTCGAACGCAGTTGCCGGCTGAGCGCCGGTCAGCGGCCGGCCGTTGATGAAGAAACCGGGCGTGCCGTTGACCCCGGCTGCACTGCCCTGGCTCATCGCCTCACGCACCGCGTCGGCATACTTGCCCTTGTCCAGACAGGAGTCGAACTGCTTGGTATTGAGCTTCAGCTTGGCTGCGTCGGCCTTGAGATCCTTGGTGCTCAGCTTCGACTGATCCTTGAACAGCTCGTCGTGGTATTCCCAGAACTTGCCCTGCTCGCCGGCACAGCTCGCCGCCTCGGCGGCCTGGAAAGCGTATTGATGAAAGGTCAGCGGAAAGTTGATGTACACCAACCGCATCTTGTCGCCATACTCCTTGCGCAGCTCCTGGATCGTGTCCTCGGAACGCTTGCAATAGGGACACTGGAAGTCGGCGAACTCGACCACCGTCACCGGCGCGTTCTTGGGTCCGAGCGAGGGGTAGCCGGCGGTCGCGATCTTGAGCCGCGGCGGTTCGAGCAGGACCTTCACATGATGATCCTCGCGCAACCGCGCGATCACCTGCTGGCGGGCTTGCTGATCGCTGCGGCGCTGCAGCGCGGCGATCAGCGGAGCCTTGATTTTATCGTAGGGCTGCCGAATGCGGTCCTTGTGCTGATCGTAAAATTCCTTGGCCTCTTTGTCCGTTACCTTGGCCGACTTTCCGGCGATCTGCTTGTCGATGAACTCCGCCGCAGTTATCTTCGCCTTCTTGGCAGCCTGGTCGATGATGTAGTCGTCGGCGAGCTTGTTAATCGCATCGCGGCGGTCCTGATAAAGCTGGTTCTGCATGCTGGCCAGTTGCGGCTTTATCTCTTCGTCAACTTCGCCCTCGGTGATTTTGTGATTGCCGACCGTGGCCACGACCCGGTTCGGGTCAGAGGGCTGGCCGGGGGCTTGCGCGACTGCCGCTCCCGGAATCGAGAGAGTGAGGCCGGCGGCTATCGCAACCGCCGCGATCGCCGAGAAAACCCCGCGCCAGCGAAAGTCCAGGCCCTCGCACAGGAGGCGGGCTATGCGTGCTTGATTCATCAAGTGCTCCCCGGAGTCGTTTCGATACGACTCAAGCCCTATATTCTATCATGACGGGATTGCCCTGTCTGCCAGGCTGACGGGCGGGGTTGTCGGTGCGAGCGGCCGGCAAGGCGCGGGTCCTCCTGCGGGGTTGCCTGTCGCCCTCTCGATAGCCGAGAATTGCCGAGGCCCGGATAGGGAGGGATGATGGCGCCCGATCGTCAGCCGCACAAAAGCCCACCGCTCAAATCGGTCGTCTGCGTGCCGGTCGTCTGCGTGGCGTGCAGTCAGCAATGCGGGGTGCTGGTCCGGATTGAGGACGGACGCGTAGTCGAGATTACCGGCGACAAGGAGCATCCCGTCAGCGAGGGCTTCATCTGTGTCAAGGGGGCGCGCGCGGCGGAGTTCCATTACCGCCCCGATCGGATTCATTGGCCGCTCAAGCGGGTCGGCGCGCGCGGCGAAGACCGCTGGGAACGGATCGAGTGGGAGCAGGCGCTCGATGAGATCGCGGCCCGGCTCGGCGCGCTCAGCGCTGAACATGGTCCCGAAAGCATCGCCGTCTCGACCGGTACCCTGCACGGTGCGGATTGGGGGATGGGCGAGCGCTTCCTGAATCTGCTCGGCAGCCCCAACCTGGTCGGCCAGGACAAGGTCTGCAACGGGCCGATCGCGATCGGCGAGGCGCTGACCTCCGGCTACGGGCCGACCGGATACACCCCGCCCATCCCCGGCGTTACCAGATGCGTGGTGCTGTGGGGGATGCGGCCGGCGGCCGGAAAACCGCTGCTGTGGAAGAAGATCGTCAAGGCGTTGCGGGCCGGCGCCAAACTGATCGTGGTCGATCCGCTGCGCACGCTCGAAGCCCGCCGCGCCGACCTGTTCGTCCAGCTACGCCCGGGTACCGATTGTGCGCTGGCCCTGGGATGGCTCAACGTCATCATCGGCGAGGGCCTCTACGACCGTGAATTCGTCGCCGGCGATACGGTCGGTTTCGAGGCGCTAAGCGAACGGGCGGCCGAGTATTCGCCGTCGCGGGTCGCGGAAATCACCTGGCTGCCGGAATCGTTGATCGTCGAATCGGCGCGGATGTTCGCGACCCACGGGCCTGCGATCCTAGGGCCGGGCAACGGACTTTGCCAGGTCGGGGCGACCTCGGTGCAGGCGGCGCGCGCATTGGCGTGTATCGTCGCGATCACCGGTAACCTGAATCGGCGCGGCGGTCACATGGTGATTGGCCCGCCGCGCAAAATCGTCTCGAATGGCGATGCGGTCCTGGTCGACCGGCTGCCGGACGCGCAGCGTGACAAGCGGCTGGGCGCCGATCGCTTTACCCTGCTGGGCGGACCCGGTTATCGGCTTTTTGCCGACGCGCTGGGCCGCGCCTGGTTCGGCCAGCGCCATATCTTCAGCATCTTCACCTCGGCCCACGAACCGCTGCTATGGGAGGCGATTACGCGCCAGCAGCCATATCCGGTCAAGGCGCTGATCGTGCAATATCATAACCCGTTGGGCGGCAGTCCGAACGCGCACCAGGTCGCCGCGGCGCTAAAGCATCCGAACCTCGAGCTGCTGGTGGTGCACGATCTCTTCAAGAGCCCGACCGCGATGTTGGCCGATTACATCCTGCCCGCCGCTCATTGGCTCGAGAAGCCGTTTTTCTCCGAGGGATTCGCGTTTCTCGGCGCGGTCGGCGACTATGCCGAGGCGAACCAAGCGACGCTTCCCACCGCCTTCGGCCATCGCAGCGACTACGACTTGTGGCGCGACCTCGGCCGGCGCCTCGGACAGGAGGCAGAATGGCCCGAGCGCGTCGAGGAGCTGTGGAACCAGTGGCTTCAGCCCGCCGGTATCGACTTCGATCAGCTCGCCAGGCGGCGCGGACCGTGGCGGGATCCGAATCTTCAGTCTGGTGATGGCAGCCGGCCCTACGGCACGGTCAGCGGCAAGGTTGAACTGCGCTCGGAGTTGCTCGCTCGATTCGGGGTCGATTCGCTCCCGCAATACGAGGAGTCGCGGCTGTTCCGCGAGTTCTCCGAGGAGTTCCCGCTGGTGCTCACCACCGGCGGCCGCGTGATCGAGGGCTTCCATCAGAATGCTCAGCAGATGCCGTGGTTTCGCCGGAAGTTCCCCGATCCGGTCGCGCAGATACATCCCCGCACCGCCGCCGCGGTCGGCGTGCGCGAGGGCGATTGGATTTCGATCGAAACGCCGGCGGGACGAGTGGCCCATCGCGCGCACCTTACCGAGGTTGTCCACGAGCGCGTGGTTCAGGCCGACCGATGGTGGTATCCGGAGCGCGACGGGGCCGCGCCGTATCTTTATGGCGTGCTGGAAACCAGTATCAACGCCTGCATCGACAACGATCCGCAGGCGTGCGATCCGGTGATGGGTGCGTGGCCGCTGCGTGCGATTCCATGCCGGATCGCTGCGCTCTCCACAGCCCCGCTTCAGGCTGGATCGCCCTGAGATACGGGCTCGCCGGCCGCTTGCCGCGCTAGCTATCGCCGGATCATTGCCGTGGGGTAGTCGCCTGGACCTTCTCGCGCATCGTGACGAACTCCTCTGCCGCGGTCGGGTGGATCGCGATAGTCGCGTCGAACTGAGCCTTGGTCGCGCCGCATTTGAGCGCCACCGCGAAGCCCTGGATGATTTCGCCGGCTTCGGGACCGACCATGTGGCAGCCGACCACGCGATCGCTCGCCGAATCGACCACCAGTTTCATCATCGCGCGTTCATCGCGGCCCGACAGCGTATGCTTCAGCGGCCGGAAGCTGCTGCGATAGACATCGATCGCGCCGTAAACCTCGCGCGCCCGCGTCTCGGTCAGGCCGACCGTGCCGAGCGGCGGCTGGCTGAAGACGCATGCCGGCACGCCCTCGTAATCGATCTTCATGGGGTTGTTGTTGAAGACCGTTTCGGCAAATGCCCGGCCTTCGGCGATCGCAACCGGCGTCAACATGATACGGTTCGCGCAATCACCGATCGCGTAGATATTCGGGACCGAGCTGCGCGAATACTCATCCACGATCACCGAGCCATCCGCAGCGAGCGCCACCCCCGCCTGATCGAGCCCCAGCTCGCGCGTGTGCGGATGCCGTCCGGTCGCGTACATGATGGTATCGGCCTCGAGCGTCGAGCCGTCGGTCAGGGTGGCGCGAATTCCCGCGTCGATACTTTCGATTCGCGTCACGTCGGCTTCGAACCGAAGATCGATCCCGTGCCGAATCATTTCGTCCGCCACCGCGCGCCGCGCATCGTCGTCGAAACCGCGCAGGAACAACGGACCGTGATAGAGCTGCGTCACGCGGGCGCCCAGCCCATGAAAGATTCCGGCAAACTCGACGCCGATATATCCGCCGCCCACGATCACCACGCGCTCCGGGATCCGTTCCAGGTGAAAGGCCTCGTTCGAGGTGATCGCGTGCTCGGCGCCGGGTACCTCCGGAACGGTCGGCCAGCTTCCGGTCGCCACCAGGATGTGTCCGGTGCGGTAACGCGCGTCGCCGATCGCGATCGTGTGCGCATCGACGATGGTGGCGCGCTGCTCGATAATCTGCACCCCGGAGCCTTCCAGCAAACGGCGATAGATGCCATTGAGACGCGCTATTTCGCGGTCTTTGTTGGTGATCAGGGTTCGCCAATCGAACTGCCGCCGGCCGATAGTCCAGCCGAAACCGAGACCATCGTCACAGTCGCCGCCGACTTCGGAAGCATAGAGCAGCAGCTTCTTTGGAATGCAGCCGACATTGACGCAGGTGCCGCCGAGGTAGCGCTCCTCGGCCACCGCGACCCGCGCGCCGTACGCGGCCGCCACGCGCGAGGCGCGCACCCCGCCCGATCCGGCGCCGATCACGAACAGGTCGAAGTCATCGCGAGGCATCTATTTTCGCCCCCGGCTGATCATCTCATCACCTGGGTCAGACCGCCCGGCGTGGAGTACTGCTGGATATCGTCGTAATTGACCCCCTCGAGATTGCGACACTGATCGTCGCTTACCAGCTCCTTGCCGCCGGCCCCGGCGGTTATAAAGGCGGTCAGATGGTCCTTATCGACGTCCCAGACAACCTCGATGACATTGCCCGTCGCAAATTGAATCCCCGCGCCCGGCACGGGCCCGGCCACCTTGATCGCCGCGTCGATCTTGAAAAGCTTCATTGCCGGATTATAGCCATCCTTCCACAACACCTGGTAGGTATACTTGTCCACGTAAAGTATCTGTTTTCCGTAGCAGTAGCCCGATTGCTGGGAGGGGACTCTGCGCGTATCGATTACATAAGTATTGCGCACCTCCCACTTACCCAGCGCCGGCTTGGGAAATATCAATGGATAGTAATTCGCCAGGTTACCGTACTTGTCTGGATTTACATTGACCAGCGTGAGGATTGGCTGATCTCTGAGGTAATCAGCCTGAAAGCGCGCGATGCCCCCGTTGAAACCACCATAGTCATCGGGCGTGAAATCGCCGCCGTTGACCGGCGCGCAGCGGCTGTTGGATGAGCCGCGGATTACGCGACGCAACTGCGGCGAAAAGATAAACTCCGACTCGGGCTTGGCGGGGTCAGTATAGTAGATCGTCAGTATCTCAGTATACTTTTCCTGCTCCGGCTCGAGCACCATGCTGTACTCGGTATAGTGTATTCCCTGCGCGCGCGGATCGTTGATCGGCTGGCCCTTGGCGCTGATGTGGCTCAGGCGGCGCGCAACTATCACAAACCGGGAGTTAAGGACATTGCCGTATCGATCCTTCAGGTAGCGATGGACGTCGTTGCCGCAGTACAGGTGCGGAATGTAGCGAAACCAGTTATTGACCAGGATCTTGTAGCCCTTCATCGGATCGGCCGGATGCGGGAACGGCTGACCGGCGACGTAGCCGGTCACGGTGTGCTCGCCATCGGGCAGGTTCTTGATCCGTACCTGATCGGCATATTGCCGGGTATGCTCCAGGTAGGCCTTCGGCAATGGGTAAAAGCTGGTCGGGCCGACCACCATCTTGAAATCCGGCGGCAGCTTCCAGAAATAAGTTCCGGCAAACAGCGCCTGCATCCCGGCCGGCATGAACTGCTTGTACTGTTGCCAGTTTTTAAGAGTAATAACCGTGCCGCTGGGAAGCGGTTCTTCGGTGCCAGCCGCGGACGCCGCGCGGGGTGCGGCGAACAGGACCACCGTGAGCGCCAGGACCAGCGCCCAGCGCCTGAGCGAATGCCAGTATCCCATCAGGAACCTCCGCTCGTTGTGTGAGACGGCACTAGAGGGGGACTCTCAAATGCGCTCGGCCGCGCCGTAACGATCATCGGTAGCTGTTGCCCCAGCGATCGATGAAAGCGACCTTCTCCAGCGGCTCGCGCGAGACCGGGCCGAAGCGGCCCATCGGATATCCGATCGGAATGATCGCAAAAGTCTCGGCGCCGGGCGGCAGGCCCAATATATCGTTTACTTCCTTTTCGTATATCAGATGCCGCGTGGTGAGTGTCGCGCCCAGCCCAAGCGCGCGCGCCGCCAGCAAAATGTTCTGGGCGGCAGGATAGATTGAAGCGCCCGACATCTTTTCGAGCCCGACCTTGCGCGCGAAATCATCCACCAGGCAGCACACGATCAACACGGGCGCCTCGTGAAAGTGTTCGGTCAGATACTCGACCGCCGCCAGCATCCGCTGCTTCTGTGCTTCGGTCTTGCCCGGCGGCGGCGGATTCGCACGATACCGGGTGATTACATCCTCGAGCGCACGATGGTAGTGGATTTGGAGCTGCCGCTTGATCGCGGGATCCTTGACCACGATGAAGCGCCAGTGCTGAACGTCGCCACCGGTTGGCGCGCAGAGCCCCGCTTGCAGAACCCGGCGGATGAGATCGTCAGGGACCGGGTCGGGCTTCAACCGGCGCATCGCGCGGGTCGTGAAGATAGCCTCGAAGAGCGAAATCTGGTCGTTCGCGTTGTGATTCATCGCGCTACCCGGCCGCTATACTTTCGTCGCGGAGACTCATCATTTGGTATCCTCGTCGCCGACTCCATATCGATTCGGCTTCATCTTCGCATAACTCTCGCTGGTGATCCCAGTATACTTGCCAGGCGTCCATGGCCAGTATTTTGCCCGCGCGCCGCCGTCGAGGGGAATGTCTACCGCGGTCAGGTAGGTCGATTCATCGGCAGCGAGAAATATCACCGCGTTCGCCACGTCGCTGGTAGTGCAGAATCGCGCCAGCGGAATGCCCTGCAGAAAATCGTCGGCCGTCACGCTGTTGGCTGCCCGTGACGGCGGGTTCATGAACTCGGGCGGAAACATCCAGAAATTCTGCTCCATAAAAGTGGGGCTGACCGAGTTAACGCGGATATCGTGGCGTGCGAACTCCATCGCGGCGGCGCGCGCGAAATTCAACAGGCCCGCCTTGGCGGCGCAATAGCATGAGTTGCCCGGCTCGCCCTGATGGGCGGCGTCAGAGAGTACATAGATGATCGAGCCCGGCCGTTTCGCGCCGATCATGGCGCGCGCGCAGTGCTTGGTCGCGAGCATCGCCCCGGTCAGATAACCTCTGATCTGGAGATCCCAACCCGCGAGATCGAAATTGACTATTTCCTGGCGGTACTGGCGGCCCGCCACGTAAACCATCGTATCGACAGCGCCGTAGCGCTCGAGCGTGGCGGCGACGGCTTTCTCAACGTCGCGTTCGTCGCCGGCGTCACCGGTGAGCGCGAGCGCCTCGAAGTTGCGCGCGCGGAGAAACCGCGCTGCATCGCCCGCGGTCTCGGGCCGCGTGCCGACCAGCGCGACCTTGGCGCCTTCGCGCGCCATGAAATGAGCACAGGTCCCGCCAATATTGGGTCCCGCTCCGAAAATCAGGGCAACCTTTCCTGCCAGGCGGCCCGACGCATCGTGATTCGCCATAAGTCACACTACCTCTCGCGGTTAAACCGATAATGGCCTCTTACCAGATCGGATTGCGAGCAACAACGTTCGCAAACGGGGGCGCGGCGATCCATGAAGTCGCGACTCGCCAGAGCGAGCGGTGTTGGGGTTCTTAATATCGCTTTGAACTGGCGTACAGAGATTCGCTAGACTGTTGAGGCGAGTGACACAGAATTCCGAACCAAACACTAATTTCAAAATCAAAGGTGATACAGGCGCGAGAGAGGAGAATTAGCGATGGCAGCGGGAACACGCAAGGTCGCAGCGCAGTCGCTACGAGCGTCGCGCGAATACGAACCCTACCTGGAAGCCGTGTGGGGGCTCAAAAATCACTGGTACCCGGCAGCATTCAGCCATGAACTGCCCGACCGGCTCGTCAAGGGCGTGATGATCGCCGGCCACGAGATCGCGCTGCGCCGCGCACACGGGAAGGTTTACGCGCTGGCCGATCGATGCGCGCATCGCGGCGTCAGGATTTCCAAGAAGTCGATGTGTCTGACGGATGAACATCTGACCTGCTGGTACCACGGCTTCACCTACGGGCTCGACGACGGGGTGCTGAAGACCATTCTTGCTTCGCCTGACGACGCGCAGATCGGAAAGGTGCGGATTCGGACCTACCCGACTTTCGAGAAGAACGGGATGATCTGGGTGTTCGTCGGCGACGAGGATTATAAGCCGGTGCCGTCGATTGAAGCTGACCTGCCGATACGCATTGCCAGGGACCGTGACCCGAACCCGATCGGCTATTTGCTCGACGACCACCTATTTGTGCGCGGAATCCATCTGACCGGCAATTCCAACTGGCGTCTGGCAGTCGAGAACGCCTTCGATCCGGGCCACATCCTGATTCACTACGACAATCCGCTGGTCGTCGCGACCGATCGCAAGCTGGCGCTCGGATGGCAGCCCACGGCGCCCGAAGCGATCGAGGTGATCGACGTGGCCGACGGTCCCAAGGGCATCATGAATCGTTACGACAGCGGCTTGTACAATTACATTATGGAGAACCAGGTCACCGGCATGAAGGTCTACGGCAAGCAGGATCATTACCTGCGCACTTCGATGTGGGTGCCGGGAGTGATTCTCGTCGAGCACTGGCCGATTACTCACTTCGCACAGTATGAATGGTTTGTGCCGGTCGACGACACGCATCACGAATACTGGGAGGTGATCGTCGGTCGTTGCAACAGCGAAGAAGAGTACAAGGAGGCCGAGTTCAAATATACTAACTTCTTCGAGCCGCTGGGGCTGCGCGATTTCAACGGCAACGATCTGTTTGCGCGCGAGGCGATGCAGGATTTCTATGCCACCATGGACGGCTGGAACCGGGAGGAGTTGTGCAAGCTCGACGCGGTGGTGGTCGGATGGCGCAAGCTGGCGGCGCGCTTCAACCGCGGTATCCAGGAACCGCCGCCGGGCGCTCGTGACGTGGCGCGGCGGTGAGGTCGTGATGGATTAAACACGTGCGGGCGACGAATTTCGCTTGTCGTCACTCCACCCCCGGCGGGAGAATCTCCTTCTCGCCCAGCACTTCCTGGCGGTAGAGGTCGGTGATCGAGGCCCAGCGCAGAATACAGAGTTGCTCGGCGACCTGGAGGGCACGGGTCTCGAGTTCCGGCGTATCGAGATATTTGCCGCACAGATCGCCCTGCCGGCGGCTGTGCTCGACGTCGGCCACGTCATGCTCGGCGAAGAACTCAATCTCCGGGGCGGTTCGCTTGAAGCCGTAATGTCTCTCAAAGGCGGGCAGCAGCACCTCGCCGATGAGCCCCGGCATCTGGCCCTCCTGGGTGCTCTGCATCGCCAGCACGACGCCGAACGGCTCGACCGCGGTGGCGTTGTAGTGATACAGCGAGCGCGCCCACCAGGCCGGCGGCATTTTCATGGTCCGGACTTCCGCGTCGCTCAGGCCCGCGGCCCGGCAGAAGCGGAACATCAGCTCGTTGTGATCGTGCGGCGTATGCCCCTCGCGCGGGATCGCCTTCAATCCCTCTTCCTCCGCCAGATTCTCCGCCATCATTTTGCGGATGTCTTCGAACTTGTAGGCCCGTGCATAAAAGAGCCCCATGCTCGGCAAGGCGTAGGACACGAAATGATAGTGCAGCGCCTGGTAGCGGCCCAGCGCCTTCAACGGCAGCCGTCCTGCGCTGAATTCGGCGAAAAACGGATGGCGCTTGGTGTGCCAGCGATCGCGAACCGCGAGCACACGCTCCATGATCGGAGCAGCAGCTCCGGCCTCGGGCGCAACGCGTAAGTTCGATGCCATACCAGAAGCATTAAGACGCAGGGTCAGCGGCGTCAAGCGGATTCGGCAGCGGCTGATTTAATCGGCTTGCGTGGTGCGCCGCGCCTCGTGCTACAAACGGCCAATCGAATTCCCGCAGCCGGGCCGTGCTGGTCGGCGCGATGATCGAGGAGGGGAACGATGGCGGCATTGCTCCAGACCGACGGCGGCGTCGCGGCGCTGATCATCCGGGTGACGCTGGGCGTGGCGATGTTTGCGCACGGCTCGATGATGGCGCTTGGATGGTTCGGGGGCCCCGGCCTGATGGCCGCCGCTCGCCAGCTCAGGGAGCAGGCTGGCGTGCCGGTTGCGGCCGGCGCATTTTTCACCCTGGTGGAACTGTTCGGCGCGATCGCGCTCATCGTTGGCCTGCTCGCGCGGCCGGCGGCGCTCGGTATCGCGGTGGTCATGATCGGCGCCACGCGGATCCATCTGCGCGACGGCTTCTTCATGAACTGGTTCGGCCAGAAAAGCGGCGAAGGCTACGAGTACTCTCTGCTCGCGCTGGCGATGGCGCTCTCGGTGATCTTCACCGGCGCCGGCGCGCTGTCGATCGACGGCTTGCTGGCGCGCGCGCTGCTGGGTCGATAGCGCGGCGAGCCTCCTTGCAAATGCGCGCCTGATATCGCTGGCGCGCGATTTCTTTGCACCGCTACCAGCCGGGGTGATGCCACCAAAGGCCGGCAAGTGATCCCATAGATGGCCAGTAACTTGGCTGGTGCGAGTTGAATTGGGGATATAAGCGTCGACTGGAAATCCTCGGGAGCGGAAACGGTTAAGTGGGTCTAGTGACCGTATGCTTTGTCTTTGAATCATTTAAATAATCATAAACAAGACACAACAATCCTTTTTCAGTTCATTTAATCATCTGGCACTGGTTTTGCGCCAATTCGCTGGGTGCGGCCCTTCAGATCCCACCAGTTGCGCCGATGGTCATCGCGGCTATGCCTGATCGTTGTCGTTCTGTCGATTGCGCCGAGTCTCTGCTTCGCCTCCGAATTCGCTATCAGCACCTATCGTCCGGGCCTGCTGGATCTGTTCGCCGGATTTCTTCCACCGCCAGGAACGGCGATGGTGAAGAATTACTTCATGTACCAGGACGCCAAGGCAGGGGTGGTCACTGAAAACGGCATCATCGAAGCGCACGCCAGGACTAAAACATATGCGGCTGCGACTTTGGCGGCCTACATCGCCCACCTACGTTTACTTGGCGCGTACTGGGGATTCGGCGCGATGATGCAGTTTCGATTAGCCGACCAAACCGCCGACGGCGGATTACGCGGCGGACCTTTCAAGCGTCAGACTTCCACGCTCGGCGGCCCCGACGACTTGGTGGTCGTGCCATACATGTCGAGCTGGAACATCGGCCAGTTTCATTTGTTGGGAGCGCTGTCACTGTATGCGCCAACCGGCAGCTACGATGCTCAGCGCATCATCGACGGCGGAACCAATCGTTGGGCGGTTGAGCCCGACTTCGGCTTCACCTGGATGAGCGATGAGAGCGGGCGCGAGCTCTCGTTGTTCACCGGTTACACCATCAACAGCGAAAACACCGCGTCTCATTATCAGAGCGGCGAGCAATATCATGCCGACTTCGCCGCCGCGCAACATCTGCTGGAGGGGGTTATTCTCGCGCTTGCCGGCTACGCGCTTCAGCAGACCACCGCCGATTCCAGGAGCGTCGCGCAACTGGGTCCGTTCAAAAGACGGGTGTTGGCGCTCGGCCCGCTGGTGGGCAAGACCGTCGCCATCGCCGGGCGGCCCATAACCTTCACCGTCAAATACGATTTCGAGTTTGCGACGCGGAATCGATCGTCCGGCAGCGAACTCTGGTTGGTTGCCGCCTACCAATTCTGATCTCAAAAAAGTTTCGCCGCGGCTCACCGCCTGAGCTAATTTGATCTGAACAGTAGCTTGTGTAAGTGCTACTCGGCTTGTAAATCAGGAACCTGTTATGGCCCCCCATCTTGATCCGGTCGCATCGCTTGCCCTGTGGCTGGTGATCATGTTGCTGGGCGCCCGGCTCGGCGGTGAAGGCGCCGTCCGTCTGGGCCAGCCCGCGGTGCTGGGTGAACTGGCGGCCGGAATCATCCTGGGTAACTTGCGCTTGGCGGGGATTGAATTTCTCGAGCCGATCAAACACGCGCCGTCGATCGAGATGCTGGCGGGCCTCGGCGTCCTGCTGCTGCTGTTTGAGGTCGGCCTTGAATCCACCGTCGCGCAGATGATGAGGGTCGGACTCTCCGCGGTCCCGGTCGCGGTGCTTGGGGTAATAACACCCTTTGCGCTGGGCTGGCTGGTCACGGCCTGGCTGCTCCCCGGGTCGACGATTTACGTACAGATTTTTCTGGGCGCCACCCTCACCGCCACCAGCGTCGGCATCACGGCACGGGTTCTGAAGGACCTTGGCCGCTCGTCGTCGCCCGAAGCCCGTATCATCCTGGGCGCCGCGGTCGTCGACGACGTACTCGGCCTGCTTATTCTCGCGACCGTGGTTGGAATTATCGGGGCCTCGTCGAATTCCCAGGCGTTCTCTTATTTCGCCCTGTTGGTGATTGTTCTGAAGGCCACGGTCTTCCTTGCGGGCGCACTGATCGTCGGCGTAATGGCGACGCCCAGGCTCTTTGGCCTCGCCGCAAAGCTCCGCGGCCAGGGCGCGTTGCTGATCGCAGGGCTAACGTTCTGCCTCCTGCTATCGTGGCTGGCCGCGGTGGCCGGACTTGCTGCGATCGTGGGCGCCTTCGCGGCCGGCCTGGTGCTGGAGGAACTTCATTCCCGCCCCTTCGTCGAGCGTGGCGAGAAGTCGCTCGGTGAGCTTATCGAACCGCTCTCTTCGTTTCTCACCCCGATCTTTTTTGTGCTGATGGGGATGCGAACCGATCTTGCGAGCTTCGCGGGCTCCCAGACCGCCGGACTCGCCATCGCGCTTACGGTCGTCGCGATCGTGGGCAAGCAAGCCTGTTCTCTTGGTGTCATTGGCGGCGGAATCGATCGCCTGTCGATCGGGATTGGGATGATTCCGCGCGGCGAAGTCGGACTTATCTTTGCCGATGTCGGGCTCAAGCTGAGTCACGGTTCCCATCCGATCATCACCGACGCCACCTTCTCCGCCATCGTCGTGATGGTCATGGCGACCACGCTGGTCACGCCGCCGACCCTGAAGTGGAGCCTTAACCGCCGCGCTTGACGCTCGCGCGCGGCCTTCAATAGATTGATTCGCGAGGAGACTCGCGATGCTGAAACTGTTCGACTACAAGCCGTGACCCTACGCGCGCAAGACGCGCATGGCCCTTTTGGAAAAAGGGCTCCAATGGCAAACCACCTGGCTCGACCTGCCCGCAGGTGAGCACAAGCAGCCCGAATATCTCGCGATCAACCCGGTCGGCAAGGTGCCCGCGCTAATCGATGGCGGGGTGATCGTCCACGACTCGACCATCATCAACGAGTATCTCGAGGACAAGTTCCCGGACCACGCGTTGCTGCCCGATGACCCGGTGGTGCGGGCGCGGGCGCGCGCCTTCGAGGATTACGCCGACGCCTACCTGATGCCGTCGCTGTTCAAGATTTTCTTCCAGATGCGCAAGCCCGCAGCCGAACGGGACGGCGCGAAAATCGCCGAGGGCGAGCGCGAAGCGCGCGAGCATTTCGCCTATCTCGAACGTGAACTCGAAGGCCGCGACTACTTTGCCGGCGAGTTCAGCCTGGCGGATATCTCGTTCGTTCCGCCGCTCGCCAACCTGGAGCGTGCCGGCTTCTCGATACCGGACGAGTTCCCCAGGCTCACGGCATGGTGGAAGCGGATGAAGGCGCGACCCAGCTTCACCGCGAGCTGGCCTGGCGACTAGTTTGAGTTGGCGGTCGCGATGCGGCCGCGGTCAGAGTTCGGCCTGCGGAAATCGCTCCGGCTCGCCGTCCAGGCGGTCGCCGTCCTTGAGCACGGAACTGACGCTGTCCTGCGGCGGTGCGAAGCGCCTGAATTTGTAGGTCGCGTCGTCGCCGCCGTAGCGGATCGTCACCGCGGCGCGGGTGCGAGAGGCCCATGCAACGTGCGCAGATGATGGACTACGACGTCGCCCGGCGCAGACGCGTAAACAGCGAGATCGAAATCCGCTTCGTGGCCTTCGATCTGCGGCATCGGCGCGCCGATATCGTCGTCGCTGGCGTCGCTGATGAAATAGTTGATCTTGTAGATATCGCCCGACTTGTGGGATCCCTTGAGATACTGAACCAGGCCCATCTCGGCGGTTTCCTGCGTGGTTGGAATCCGCACGCCGCATACCTGCTCGCCCTGGATATGATCATAGCCCTGGTCGGAATGCCACGCGGTCTTTTCCATCGTTCCGGGCGGCTTGACCAGGACCTGCTCGCCGTAAAGGTAGACCCGGCGCGATTTCATGAGCGCGGCGGCGATTTTTGGCGCCGGCGATCTGAGCGCCAGCTCGCGCATCCCGGCATGAGCCTTCCAGGCCTCGGTCGCGGAAATGTAGTGCCCCCTTTCTTTCGCCGGCTTTACTTGTGGATCGAGCAGCACGTTGCCGCTCAATTGCCCGGGCGTACCCCAGTCGCGATCGGGATCTGACCATCGCCCGCTGGCCGCCAATTTCTCGCCCGCCAGCGCGAGACCGAGGCCGGTGAAATCGATCGTCTGGCCGATCTGCTTCGCCAGAATTTCCTCGATCGTTGAGGCCAGCAACTTCGCCCACTCAGGGTCGAGGATTGCGGGCAGCCAGACCACGCCGTCCCGCTCGTAGGTCTCCAACTCTTCATTCGTAATTGGACGTAGCAAATTTCGATTCATCGCTGGTTCCTCGGGCCGATCCCGATGCCGCCGTCAGATGTGACCGAGCGCTTTTCGGATGGGCGTGAATCTATCAGGAAAATCCTGGCGCTGAGAAGTTCGCGCCACCAGCGACCTCGGCATCCGCGAGCGCTGGAAATCCAAGCTGCCGCTCTAGCGGGGTCGCGCCGCGAAGCCGCTCAGGGCTTGATCGCGATCGCTTCGATCTCGATCAGCAACTCGGGCATCACCAACCGTTTGACTACCACCGCGGTGCTGGCCGGCGGTTCCGCGCCGAACACCTCCCGGCGCGCCTCGAGCATCTGTCCGAAGCTGTTTTCGTCGGTCAGAAAAGAGGTGATCTTGACGATGTCCTTGAGAGCGGCGCCGGCTTTGGCGAGCACTGCCGCGACGTTCTTGAAAGCCTGATGGGTTTGCGCCTTGATATCGCCCGCGCCGACCACGTTGCCGTCGGGACCGAACGCCACCTGACCTGAGACGAAAATCATCTGCCCGGACTGTATCCCCTGGGACAGCGGGTAGACGTCGTCCCACGCCCATCCGGGGTCAATGCGAGTCCTGCGAGCAGGCTTGACGACCGGCTTGGCGGTGCTCCTGGAGCGGACCGCGCGCGGTTTCGCCTTGGTCCCGGGTTTCCTCGTCTTGCGCCCGCTTGATGCCATCACAGACCTCCCTCGTGTCGTTAGCGTGAAGCCGGCGGCCGCAGACCGCGCTCCGCGAGCGCGCCTGCCGCCGTCAGCACGGCGGCGAAAGCGGCGTCGGTCCACGATGCGGACGAGATCCACGCCGGCATCGGGAAAACCGCCAGTGCGACGATCGCGAGCAGCAGGCCGAGGCTCGCGCCGATCCACGGGTATCCGCGGACGCCCGCTTGCTCCGGCGGCGCAGTCGGCGTGATCGCAGGCGCCGGCTGCTCGCCGCCGGGCGATGGAACGACGGCCGGCGTCTCGAAGCGCGCGGCTACGTTGCGAGCGAAGGCGGCCACGGTCGCGTCCGCCTGCTTGCGAATCAACGGCTCGCCGAACTCGCCCAGCTTGCCGAGGAATCGCACCTCGGCCTGAACCAGCATCTCGGTCTGGTTGGGAGCGTTCTCGACCAGGCTCATCGTGGCGGTGACCCGGGCGCCGCCGCCGATTCGACGATCGTTGCCCTCCGCGCGACCGACGGCCCGCCAGTTGCCCTCATCGCGCTCCTGGATAGTCATCATGCCATTGAGCGTGATACTGATCGGGCCCAGCTTGACCTTCAGAGCGCCGCGATACTGGTCGTTGCCGTCGGCCGTGACATTCTCGACCCCGGGCACGCAGGTCGCCATTTGCGGCACATCCATCAGGAAGCGCCACAACTCGCCAGGTGCCACCGGGATTACGCAGCGCTGTTCGAAATTCATACGCCGCGACCGCCGGCTTGCGCACGGGTGACCGCCTGCGCGAGCGCCCGCCGAACGAAGACCACCGCCATGTCCCGCTTGTATTCGGCGGAGCCGCGAAAATCTGCGATCGGGTCGACGATATCAGCAACCAGTGCTGCGGCTTCCGCGAGTCGCCGCGCCGTCGGCTCCTGGCCACGCAGTGCGCTCTCGACCACAGTTGCCCGGAGCGGCGTGGAAGCCGCGGCGCCCAACGCGACCCGCACGTCGGCGATGCGGCCGCGGTCGATCGTGACCATGGCAGCGACGCCGACCGTCGCATAGTCGTCGGCGGTCTGCGGCAGGAATTTGAGAAACGCATGACCGCTGGCGGGGGGCGCCGACGCAATCGCCAGCTCGGTTACGATTTCGTCCGGCTGTATCAGCGTCTCGTAATAGCCGGTGAAGAACGAATCGATCGGCACCTCGCGCTCGCCCCTGGGGGAGCGCAACTTGACGCGCGCATCGAGAGCGATCAGCGCCGGCGGCAGGTCCTGGTTCGGATCGGCATGCGCCACCGCGCCACCAATCGTCGCCATCGTACGGATGCGGATCGTGGCGACCTGGCGGGCGGCTTCGGCCAGCAGCGGCGCGTGCTCGCGCACCAGCGCCGAGGTCTCGAGCGTTCGATGGGTGCAGAGGGCGCCGATTCGCAAGCCGCGGTCAAAGCTGATCTTCGTAAGCTCAGACAGGCGCCGCAAACCGACGAGGTAGCCCGGATTCACCAGCCGCTGCTTCATCAGGTTGATAAGTCCGGTGCCGCCGGCGATAAGTTTGGCCTCCTCGCCGTAGCGGCTCAGAGTCGCGATCGCTTCGTCGATAGTGGCCGGCTCGGTATAGGTGAACGGGTTCATGATCCGGTCTTGCCCTCGGCGGCGGCCTGTATCGACTCGATGATCTTGTAGTAGCCGGTGCAGCGACAGAGATTACCCATCATCCACTCCCGGATCTGATCGCGGGTCGGATGCGGGTTCGCATCGAGCAGCGCCTTGGACGCCATGATCTGGCCCGGAGTGCAGATGCCGCACTGGAAACCGCCGTATTCGATAAAGGCCTGCTGCAGCGGATGCAATCGATCGCCTTGCGCCAGTCCTTCGATGGTCGTGACCTCGCATCCCTCCGCCATCGCAACGAGCGCCAGGCACGAGCTCACCGGCTGCCCGTCGAGCAGCACGGTGCAGGCGCCGCATACGCCGACGCTGCAGCCTTCCTTGGTGCCGGTAAGTCCGAGATCGTAACGCAGAAAATCGACCAGCAGCCGCTGGTCCGGAACTTCGCGGGCGATCGTCTCGCCGTTCACCCGCAGCTGAATCTTTCTCATCGACGCTTCTCCATCGCGCGCAAACCGGCATAGACTTTCTCGGCCGTGACCGGCAAATCCATCAGGCGAACACCGACCGCATCGCATACCGCGTTGGCGATCGCGGCCGGCGGCGTCACGTTGCTCATTTCGCCAATCGCCTTGCCGGCAAACGGTCCCGGCCCGGTTGGACTCTCGACCAACACCGTCGATAGCTCGGGAATATCCATCGCGGTCGGCAGCTTGTAATCGCCCAGATGCGCGGTCGTCACTGCCCCATCGCGCACCTGCAGATGCTCGGTCATCGCCTGGCCGATACCCTGAATCAGGCCGCCTTCGATCTGACCCTGATGGGTCAGCGGGTTGATTATGGTGCCGACATCGTGCGCGGTTACGATTTTTCTAAGCCGCACCTGGCCGGTTTCACGATCGACTTCAACTTCCGCGACCTGCGCGGAGTAGCAGGTAACCTCGACCGGATGCCCGGCGACGTACGAGCCGGCGCGGGTCAGAGGCAATGCGGCATGCTCGGCGGCCCAACTCAGGAACGACTCCCAATCGAGCTCGCGACCGTCGCTGGCGATGAAGCGCCGCTCGCGCATCGCCACCTGCTCCGGCGCGCAATCGAGGCGGCGCGCGGCCAGCGCGATCAGCGCGCTTTTCACCTCGCGGGCCGCGACCAGCGTCGCCTGGCCGGCCATATGGGTCAGACGGCTGCCGCCCGCGCCGTCCTCCCATTCGGCGGTGTCGGTGTCGCCCTGTAGCACGACGACCTCGCCGAGCGGCGCCTGGAGCTCTTCGGCGACCATCTGGCCCAGCACCGTGAAGGAGCCGGTGCCGGTGTCGGCAGCGCCGGTGACCAGAGTCAGCGTGGAGTCGGCGTCGACCGTGAGCGTGGCGCCGGAGGTCCCGAACGCGCCGGTGGCCCGCTCGTACATCCCGATACCGTGTCCGACGTTGGGCGGCTTCGGCGAGTTCCAGGCGGCGGCTTCGGCGGCGGCCATCAGGGTTTCGCGGCATCGGATATGCTGCCAGCGCTCGCCCATCGGCGACTCATCGCCATCGATCAGCACGTTGCGCAATCGGAACTCGAGCGGATCGATGCTGAGTTCGCGCGCGATCATATCCATGTGACTCTCGATTGCGAAGGCGGTCTGCGGCGCTCCCGGCGCGCGATAGTGACCCCGGGGCACGGTGTTGGTGTAGACGCGCAACGCCTCGATTTCCATGTGCGGGATGCGATAGGGGCCGCTTGCCGCGTGCATTCCGCCATGGACGAAGTGCAGCGGAATAAACGCGCCGTAGGCTCCGCAGTTGAAGATCAGCTTCGCCTGATGGGCGGTGATGCGCCCGTCGCTGGTGACGCCAGTGCGAAAAGTGATCGAGGCCGAATGGCGCGGATTGCCGGCCGTGAGCTCCTCGGTATAGTTCATCACCATCTTCACCGGCCGGCCGCTGGCGCGGGCCAGGAAGTAGCACAGCGCGCAGTCCATCAAGGAGCCCTTGCCGCCGAAGTCGCCGCCGATCGAGGTAGAGTTCACGCGCACCCGATCCTCTTCGACGCCGAACGCCAGCGCGAGCTGACGGCGCGCGATGAAGGGCGCCTTATTGGAGATCCAGATATCGATCTTGCCGTCGCTTGCGATCGCGGCGGCGCAGGCATGCGGCTCGATATAACCCTGATGAACCGGCGGCACGAAAAAGCTGTGCTCGAAGGTCCGTGCGGCGTCGGCGAAACCGAGCTTGAGATCGCCGCGGCGAAAGAGGTTCTGCGAGCAGACGTTGGTAAACGGATGAAACTTGCTGTCGCCGCCGATCGGCGGTACCGGCGGATGCTCGTAGCGCTCGGCATGCTCGTGAAGGCGCGGCGCCTCCGCCCCCATCGCCTCCAGCGGATCGAACACCGCCGGCAGTTCCTCGTATTCGACTTCGATCAGGCGCACGGCGTCTTCCGCCGCCTCGGGCGTCTCAGCCGCGACCGCCGCCACCTTTTCGCCGATGAAGCGGACATGCTCCAGGGCCAGGACCGGGATATCGCGAAGAAAGCGGCCGATTCTCACCTCGGGCAGATCGGCCGCAGTCACCACCGCATGAACGCCGGGCAGCGCACGGGCCGCCGCCACATCGATCGAAACGATACGCGCGTGCGGAAACGGGCTGCGCAGCGTCTTCCCCCACAGCATCCCCGGCAGCGTCACATCCGCACTGTAGCGGGCGCGGCCGGTTACCTTGGCCGGACCCTCGACGTGGCCGGCGGCCTGGCCGATACTGCGCAGAATTCCCATGCTCGCTCCCCGATCCGGTTTGGTCTTGGATAACCGGCGAAATTCAGCTTGTAGCGCTATGGATTGGGAATGACAAATGCGCCGCGCCGCGGTCGGCGTCGCTATCGCGTGGTGCGCGAATTCGATATTGATCGGCGGTCGAAAGCCTGAGTCATACGAGGTAACCGACGATGGGCATCCGTACCGGTATGGAATTCATCGCAGGGCTGCGCGACGGCCGCACGGTTTTCGCCGCCGGCAAGCGCGTCGAGCTGGTGACCGACTATGCGCCGTTTCGCGGCGCGATCGCCTCGCTGGCTGCGCTCTACGATCTTCAGCACCAGCATCGGCCGGAACTGACGTTCCCCTCGCCGTCGAGCGGTGAACCGGTCGCGGCGGGTTACCTGATGGCGCAGACGGTCGAGCAGTTCGAATTCCGGATTCGCGCCGAGCAGATGCGCGCCGACTCCACCTTCGGCCTGATGGGGCGGATGCCGGACTTTTGCAACGCGATGATTACCGATTTCGCCGGCGGCGCCGCCGACCTGGGCGCGCGCGATCGGCGCTTCGGCGAAAATATTACCAGGTATTATGAGCACTGCTGCGAGCGCGACCTGTGCCTGACCCATACCCTGATCGATCCCCAGGTCGATCGCGCGCGTGGACCGGCCGAGCAGGACGATCCGTTCCTGACGCTGCGGCCGGTGCGGGAGACCGACCGCGGCGTGATCGTCCGTGGCGCCAAGATGCTGGCGACGCTCGGGCCGCTCGCCGACGAACTGCTGGTCGGCCCATTCCTGCCGCGCCGGCCGGGCGAAGAGGATTACGCGTTGTGCTTCGCGATTCCGTGTGCGACGCCGGGATTGAAATTCATCTGCCGGGAACCGTACGACCACGGCCGCAGCGAATTCGATCGCCCGCTGACCTCGCATTACGACGAGCAGGACGCGCTGGCGATCTTCGAGGACGTGCTGGTGCCGTGGGAGCGAGTGTTCATCTATCGCGATATCGAGATCTACAACACCATCACCACCCGCCGGCTGGGCTATACGCAGTTGCAGGCCTGTATCCGCGGCCTGGCGAAGCTCAAGTTCCTGGCCGGTCTCGCCTGTCATGTCGCCGAGGCGATCGGCCGCAACGAGGCGGTGCACGTCCGCGCCCAGCTCGGCGAACTGATCGCCAATGTCGAGCTGGTCAGCGGACTGGTGCGGGCCGGAGCACAGGAAGTGGCGCAGGCCAAGGCCGATCTGACCCCGCCGCGCGCAATCTCGGCGACCTTATGGGTGCTGATTCCGCAGGCGCAGGTTCGCGCGATCCAGGTGATTCGCGAACTGAGCGGCAGCGGGCTTATAATGACGCCCACAGAGGAGGACTTCGCCAACCCCGAAATCGCGACTTACCTGGAAAAGTACCTGCGCGGCAAGCAGCTCGCGGCGCGCGACCGGGTGCAGTTGTTCAAGCTTGCGTGGGACCTGATCGGCGAGCCATTCGGCAGCCGCCAGTTTCAGTATGAATGGTTTTACGCGGGCGATCCGTACTTCACGCGCGGGCGCTTTTACAGCTTGCCGATAGTCCAGGAGTATAAGGAAATCGTCACGCGCCTGCTGCATCGCAAGCCCTAGAACGATATGCGGCGGGGCAATCAAAAGTCCGCTGCCGCGCGAGGATAGTCATGAAAGCAAGTTTTTTTGCCAGTGTGCCTTATACCGACGAAGTAGCGAGCAGGGATTGGCCGGCGCCGCCGATGCTTTGCGATCGGGGAGCCGGCATCAGGACCATGAGCCGGGCCATGGAGCAGGCGCTGTTCGCCGAAGAACTGGGCTTTGACTGGGTCAGCGTTTCGGAGCATCACTATTCGCCCCGGATCGTCATGCCGAGTCCGATGATCTTTGCCGCTGCGCTTACGCAAAAGCTAAAGCGGGCCAGGATCGCTCTGCTCGGCCCGCTGCTGCCGCTCACCAATCCGATTCGTGTGGCCGAGGAGCTGGCGATGCTCGACGCGATGAGCGAGGGCCGTATCGTGGTGCTTTTCCTGCGCGGCACGCCCAACGAGATTTTGACTTATCGCAATAATCCCGACGAGTCGCGCGAGGTAACCCAGGAGGGCGTCGAGCTGATCCTGCGGGCCTGGACCGAGCCTCAGCCGTTCGGATGGGAAGGGCGCTATTTCAAGTACCGGACGGTTTCGGTATGGCCGCGCACCGTGCAGGAGCCCCATCCCAAGGTCTTCACTTCCGGCAACAGTCCGGATTCGGTGCGCTTCGCGGCGCGCCATCGTATCGGGCTCGCGATGTCATTTCTGCCGCTGTCGGCGATCAAGCAGCGTGTGCAGTTGTATCGCGAGGAGGCCGCCAAGGAGGGCTGGGAGCCGACCGCCGACGACGTACTCTATCGGTTCTTCGCGCATGTCGCCGAGAGCGATGAAGAGGCGGCCAGAAACATCGGCCAAGTCAAGGTGGATCTGCGCAAGGTCTTCAATATCAATCAGAACGTGGTCGAGGCGGTGACCGGCAACCGTCCGGAAATGCGCGAGATCGATGGGCCCTTCCTGTGCGGCGGTCCGGCGACGGTGGTCGATCAGATCGCAGAGCTGCGCGAATGCGGGGTCGGCAACATGGACCTGTCATTCACCTGGCCGGGCGTTTCCCATCCGCAGCAACTCCGTTCGATGGAGTGCGTCGGCAAAAGCGTGCTACCGCAGATTCGCGGCCTTTGAAATTCGAGTTACCAGCACAAGGAGTTCAGACGGATGGCCCAGGCCAAGCAGATTGATCCGCTCGTATCGAAAAGAACCATCGAGGTGGATGGCGTCGGCCTCGAGATCCGGGAAGCCGGTAAGGGCCGCCCGCTGGTGGTGCTCAGCGCCGGTGAGCAAGCGCAGCTCGATCCGTTCCTGAACGGCCTCGGCGCACGCAACCGCCTGTTCATGATCGACCTGGCGGGCGCCGGTGCGACGGCCGAGCGCGATCTGGCGCGGTGCGTTTCGCAAGGCCTGGCCCGGCTCGGACTCGATCGCTTCAGCGTGATCGGAGTGTCGCGCGGCGCGCCGATCGCGCTGGCGCTGGCCATCGCCGCACCCCAACAGGTCGATAAGCTTATCCTGCTGGCGCCGCCGCCATGGTCAGGGCGCGACGAGGATCTGCGCGCCGGCCTGCCAGAGATCGAGGCGCCGACGCTGGTGCTGGTCGGTACGCGCGACCGCTCCGGCGCGGCGGCAACCGCCCGCGTGCTGAAAGAGAAAATCAGCGCCTGCCAACTGCTGTTGATCTATGACACCAGCGAGACGATCGCCGTCGATCGGCCCACTGCCTGCCTGTCGCCGATCGACGAATTTCTCGATCGCGGCGTGGAATTCGTCGTCTGCCACGAGAGCCAGATAATCCAGCACTGAAGCGACCGACCACAGCCAGCGCGGCCACGGTCTCAGCGCCGGGTGAACTGGGGCATCACCTTGCTCGCGAACAGATCGAATGAGCGGCGCGTATCGAGCGCCGTCAGACCGCCCCAGGCGAACGACAGGATGACGTAGTCGGGGTCGGTGGTTTCGATATGCGAGGCCAGTTGATCGATCACCGAGGCGGGCGAGCCGACGATCGCGATACCGCGCTTGACGGCGACCTCGAGGTCGTCGGTATGCGCGATCCATTTGACGCCGTTGTCGCTCCACAGCTTTTCAGTGTTGTTGTAGTAGGTACGCCAGGCGGCCTCGCCAATTGAGCGCGCTTCGCGATCGCTATCGGCGACGAAGAAATGACGCTGGATGCCGACCTTGGGAGGGATATGCGGATTGGCGTTTTGACGCTCGTCTACTCCGCGGGCGCGAGCCTCGCGATACAAACCGGCCAAACGGCCGATATTCTCGGTCTGGCCGATGAACACCACGTTCATGCCATGTTGCGCCGCGAAGGTGCCGCTCTCCTCGCTGTTGGCGCCGTACCAGAAGCCCGGATTCGGAGTCTGCAGCGGCCGCAATTCCATCGGCACGTTTTCCATCGTATAGAAGCGGCCGTGATGGAGTAGTCGCGGGCTGCGCAAGCCCTTGAGCACTACCTCCAGCGCCTCCTGGAAGCGGGCGCGTCCTTCGAGGATCGGAATCCCGAACAGCGCCAACTCGAACGGCGAGATGCCGCGTCCCACGCCGACCTCGAGTCGGCCTCCGCAAAGATGGTCAAGCGTACAGATTTCTTCGATCAGACGAATCGGATGGTAAAAGGGCAGCAGGTAAACCAGCGGTCCCAGCCGGATTTTCGCGGTCCGCACGGCCATCGCGGCGAGCAGCAGGTTTTGCGACGGCGCCATCGAGAGCGGGGTAAAATGATGCTCGGCGACGTGGTATCCCCAAATCCCGGCGCGCTCGGCCTCTTCGACCAATGCCAGCCGCTCCTGGAAGAGCTGATGCAGCGACTCGTTACCGCTGGTGCGCTCGACATGATCGAAGATTCCGAACTTGATCTCTCGCACAGTTCTCCCCTCAGGACCTTGCGGGCCCTCCCGTGACCAGGCGCGAAATATTCTGCTGGCCTGCCGATGATCGTGTGGTCGATCAGTCGAGCGGGAAGACTTTGCGAAACGGCTTGATCTCGATTCGCTCGAGCACGCCGCCCTTCATGAACGGATCGTTGGCGAAGTACTCCTTGACCGCCGCCTCGCTCTCCATATCAACCACGATCAGCATCCCGCTGCCGTCCGTGAAAGGTCCGCCCAGCAGCAACTTGCGCTGGTCGAGCAGTTGGCGAACGTGGGCCAGATGCGGCTCTCTAAGCTTGAGCCGCAGCTCGGCGACATTGGGTTTGTCCTGTCCGATAATCGCAAAAAGCATAGCCTACTCCTCATCGAATCCTTGCGCATAAACGTTGCGCTTTTCAAGGCCAGGGATGTAGCGAATACGGACCCCCTTGACAGATTTACCTGATTGCAGGATTTACGGAAGTAACCAACCAAGGAGAGTGCTATGGACAGGGCGACTTTCATGGCGGAGATCAAGAAACTCGTCTCCGAGCACAATCTGGTTAATCATCCGTATATCGAGCTGGTCAGCAAGGGCAAAGCCAGCCGCGAACAACTCAAGGGCTATCCGATCGAGCACTATGCCATGACCGTCAAGGACTCCGCGCCGCTGAGCGCGCTCGCCTATCTCAAGATTCGCGAGCTCGACCTCGAAGCCGCGGAGCACGCCGCGCAAAGTTTCGCCGAGGAAGCGCTCGGCACCTTCAGCCACAGCGCCAGCCATACCCAGTTGCTCTTCGAGATGTGGGAGCAGGCACTCGGACTCCCGCGCCAGCAACTGATTAAGTCCGTCGGTTCAGAGGATTCGCGCGCCGCCAACGCCTTGTTCTACCGGATTGCCTACTTGAAGCCGCGCTTCCTCGGTACCTTCGGCCTGGCCGAGGGCATGGAAGTGTACGCCTACAAGAAGCTGATGATCGGACTCGAAGAGCATTATGGGATGAAGGCCGCGGATCTGCGCTTTCTGGATGTCCATTACGAGGCCGACAAGGATCATAGCGAGACCGGGCATTGGCTTATCGATCGCCTAGTGACCGGGACCGGTCTCGAAGAGGAATTTCTGGCCGAAGCCAGAACCTTGATGCGCTTCTTCTGGAAAGGGTTCGATTCGATGATGACCGTCTGAGCGCGCGATGCGTCAGGCGGCGAAACGCGCCGGCGAGAGCAGCCGCTCGTTCACTCCGGCATCAGCCAGTTCCGCCGGCACGCCGTGTCCAGCAGCCAGGCTCGCGCACAGCCGGCCCATCGCCGGCGAGGTTTCGATTCCGTAGCCGCCTTGCCCCGCGAGCCAGAAGAAGCCAGCGACCTCTGGATCGTAACCGACCACCGGAATTCCGTCGGCGACGAATGACCTGAGCCCCGCCCAGCGCCGGATGATGTGGCTAACCGGCAGGCGCGCTGCGGCCTGAATGCGCTCGACCGCGATCGCGACGTCGAGGTCATCCGGAGTCACGTCGCACGGCTCCATCGGCGTCTCGTCGGCGGGTGAAGCAAGAATCCGCCCAGCATCGGGTTTGAAATAGAACGTCTCGCCGACGTCGTGAACCGACGGCCATCCATGCAGGTCGGCGCCGGCTGGCGGATCGAAGATAAACGCAGTGCGGCGCTTGGGAACCAGCCCGACCGGGCGCGCCCCGGCAAGCGTCGCGATCCGATCGCACCACGCGCCGGCAGCGTTGACGATGACCGGCGCCGAGAACTCGCCGACCGCTGTGGAAGCCGTCCAGAGACCGCCCCGGTAATCGAGTCCGCGCAACTCCGCGTCAGTCATCAGCGTGCCGCCGCGACTTCTAAGGCCGCGCAGGTAGCCGTAATGGACAGCGTGCACGTCGATATCCATGGCTTCCGGATCGAGCACCGCGCCGGCCACGTAATCCTCGCGCAGCACGGGGACCATCGCCCGCGCGTGATGTGCGTCAATGCGCTGGACGGCGCCGACGGTTCTGGCGGATTCCTCGGCGCATCGTTCCAGCGCCTCAGCCTGATCGACGCGCCCGATGAACATGATTCCGCGCTCCGTCAGCAGCGGTCCATCGGCGAAATGGTCGGGCGGATTCAGAAAGAATGATTTGCTGGCACGCGTGATGGCCCGTACCGCGTCGGGGCCGTGGGTTTGCACGTAGAGGGCCGCCGACCTGCCGGTTGAATGGTAGCCGGGATGCGACTCGCGCTCGAGCAGCAGCACGCGCGCATCGGTCGAGAGCGCGAAGCCGGCGGAGGCACCGGCGATGCCGGCTCCGACCACGATGAAATCGTAACGCTCCACTGGTCTACTCCGCGCGACAGGTCCGGACTTTGCGCCGCCCGCGAGCGCGCGGAATCTCTAATGCCAGCGCGGCTCGGTTTCGGTCAGCGTCTCGAGCTCCTTGGACCAGCCCTTGGAAATCGGCACCAGGAAAAACTGCACGATGCGGCGCGAGCCGAAGCGCCAGTGCCCATCTACCAGTTCATATTCATCGTAGATCTTGCCGCATCCGACCAGGCTCTCGCCGTTGCGCGTACCCAGGTTGTCGAGCCAGCACCATCCGCGGGCGTGGGTCTTGTCGAGAAACTCGATGTAGTGGTTGGTGAAGAATGGTTTGACGCAAAACGGCCAGGTGCCGCTGTAATGCTTCTTGATCGCTTCATGCCCTTTATGAATGCCCCAGCCCAGGTAAGTGAAATCGACGGCGCCGTCGGCGGTGAACAGATTAGCCATCCCGTCGGCGTCGCGCTGCAATATACACTCGCCGTATGCGTAGGTGAGCGACTTGATCTGCTCGCGATTCCACAGCTCTTCGACTTTTTCCTCGAGGCTCTTTTCCATGGGCTTGTCCTCTGACACCTGAATGGTTTACATCGTAACGCTTCGGGTCTTTTGATCTGACGGCCAATCGCGGTTTTGTCAACCGTCAACAGGATGAGCGAGGAGAGTGACGATGGCACGCGTACCCTATCTCAACAAATCCGACCTGTCGGCGGAAAACCAGGAGCTGCTGACCAGCGCCATCAACTTGTCGCGCGCGATGGTGCATAGTCCCGATCTGGCGCGCAGTTTTGGCGTCGTCGCCAACTTTATCCGCAGCCGCAGCCGGCTCGATCCGAGACTGCGCGAGCTGGCGATTCTGCAGGTCGGATACGTCACCCGGGCAGCGTACGAGTTCTCGCATCATGTGAAGCTCGCCCGGCAATTCGGCGTGGCGGATTCCGATATTAGCGCGATCGCACAAGAGAGCGCCGGGCGCGATTCCGGTCTCGAGCCGCTGGCGAAGGCCGTCCTGCGCGCGGCGCGGGAAATGACTACCGGGCTGACCGTCTCGGATGGGGCCTTCGCGATCCTGCGCGAGCATCTCGACTATGAGCGGCTGATGGATCTGTTCGGCACCATCGCCTTTTACAACGCCGTGGTGCGGATGCTCGCGACGCTGCAGGTCGACGTCGAGGATGACTATCGGAAATATCTCGAGGAGTTTCCGCTTCCGAACAGCTAGTGGTCGGAAACGAAAAGTGGAAACGCCGCCGATCAGTTGATCGGCGGCGTGCCTGATTCGCCAACCTCGGACCGAACTCAGATCACTTGGGTGTGTACGCGATCGTCGAGCTGGACTCGGCCTTGGATTGGGTGGCGCGTTCCTTGCGCGCCGCGGCCGGGCGCATCACGAAATCGAAATCCAGGTAGAAGTACGGCTGGTCCATCTTACGCCCGTCAGGCGCCGTGCCGGCCGGCTTCTTGATGTAGGTCCTGATGAGCGAGTCCTTGACGCCGAACACCGCATCCGAGTCGATATATTTGTCGCCGTCGGCGAACACGTGAGTGACGAGACGCTCCTGGCCCGGCGCGTGCAGCATGAAATGGACGTGCGCGGGGCGAAACGGATGGCGCGCCTGGGCGCGCAGCAACTCGCCGACCGGGCCATCGGTGGGAACCGGATAGAAGACCGGCCGGATGGTCCAGAAACTGAATTTGCCGTTGGCGTCGGCCTTGAGCAAACCGCGTCCGGCGAAGCCGCCGAGCTTGTCGAGTTGCTGGACGTCGTAGTTGCCGATTCCATCGGAATGCCACACGTCGATGGTCGCACCGGCCAGCCGCGTGCCGTCAACCGAGCTCACGGTGCCCTCGATAAACATCGGCTCGCCTTCGAATTTGCCGGCGAGATTGTCGCCGAGTTTGAACTCCGGCGGATGGTTGACATAGAAGGGGCCGAACACCGTGCTCTCGGTGACGCCTTTCATCGGCGGATGATTGATCGCATCGACCAGCATCGAGACGCCCAGCACATCGGAGAGCAGGATGAACTCCTGCCGCTTGTCGTCGCACTTCTGGCCGGCGCGGGTCAGAAAATCGATCCCGTAGGCCCATTCATCCTCGGTCGGCCGGATCTCTCTAACGAAGTTGTGCAGATGACGCACCAGCGCGTCGCTGATCTCCTTGATGCGAGGATCGGGACACTTGGCGAACCGTTCGATTACGGCATCGGTGATGGTCTTTTCATCAAAATTACGCATCTTGTTCTCCGTTCCTCTTTTTATCGGGATCGGCGTTCGAAAATCGTCGCTTCCCTTAACTTCACAGGCTACTACGTTTCCGCCTTCGGCATCCACCTCCGATGCTGGTGAACGGAAGCGGGCTCAAGGCCAAGCTCGGTAGCCAGCGCGGCGGGCGCTATTCTCAGCCCTGTCGGAACCAGGGGCAGGAGCGTGCGGCTGGCAAATTCCGAGGCGTCGAGCAGATACTGACGTCCGCGCCCCCAGGTCAGCCCGAAGTCAGTTCGGAGCTTCTCGGGGAGCAGCCCGACCGATATAAAGCCGGTGATCGCAATGCCGAGCGCCGGCAGCGGCGGCACGGCGGGCGCCAGAATATGGCCGGCCAACTCGCGAGCCGTGTCGCCCACCGCGATCGGGCCCGAGTCGAGCATGCGATCCATGTAGTCGCGAAAATCCCGGGCGCGGCGCGGAATCATCGAGTCCGGGATGCGGTGAAGCCGGGCAATAGTCTTGCTCTCCTGGTAATACTGCTCCTCCTCGGCGGCCGAGAGCTCGCGCACGTAGCGCCGGAAGACCAGCAGGGAAGTATCGACCAGCGTCGCGTGCACCCAGAACAGCAATTCCGGATCGCGTGCACGATACCTGGTTCCCGCGCAGAAATCGCCGACCGACTCGCGCAGCACGCCGCGAACCGCACCGTGGAGTACGTGCAGCCGATCGGCCGCGCGGCGGGCTTCGGCGGCGGTGCCGAACAGGATGACTGACATGAACTCCATCGTGCGCCGGAGCCGGCCGAGAGGATCTTCGCGGAAGCCGCTGTGCTCGGCGACTCCCGCAGCGATCAGCGGATGCGCGATCTGCATCAGCAGACTTCGCGCGCCGCCCACGATCAGCAAGCGTTCGCGATTTATCCGCCAGGTGATGCTGGCCGGACCGAACAGGCGCGCGGCGGACGATTCGATAGTGCGCGGCCCGGGTCGTGGACGACGCCGAGGCCTGAGATCGATGCCGGGGCGGACCGTAGCGCGGCCCCTAATTGCGACCCTGCGTTCTGAACGTCGCCTGACCTCGGCCATCGATGCCGCCGCCTTCAATCGAATGAAACCCGACGTGATACCTACGTGCCCACCACGAAAGCGCAGCTGGTGGTGGCGCTGCCGCCGATGTTGAGGATCGCGAAGCGTCGCGCGCCGTCGACTTGGTAATCGCCGGCGGTCCCGGTGACCTGCCGATAGCCGTCGAGCATCTGGCGCACGCCGGTCGCGCCAACCGGATGGCCGGCGCCGATAAGCCCGCCGCTCGGATTGATCGGCAGCCGGCCGCCGAATTCGATCACGCCCTCTTCGATCGCTCGCCACGACTGGCCCGGCGGCGTGATGCCGAAGTGGTCGATCGCCATGTACTCGGAGGTGGTGAAGCAATCGTGCGTCTCGATTCCCGAGAGCTCGTCGACCGAGCCGATTGCGGCGCGCTTGAAGGCGTCGAGAATCGCCTGACGCGTGTGCGGCAGGACGTACTGATGGTCGCGGCTTTCGCGGACCTTGGCGTCGAATTCGAGCGGCGCCGTATGGTGACCCCAGCCGAGGATGCGCGGGAGCTCCGCGAGCTGTCGATGCCGGCGGGCGGCGTATCGCTCGGCATACGCTTCCGAGGCCAGCAGCACTACTGCGATGCCGTCGGTGACCTGCGAGCAATCGCGCACCTTGAGGCGCCCCGCGACTGGCAGCTCCATCTTCGTGGCCTGTTTCGGATCGCTTGCCGGAGCCGGCCAATTGCGGGTCTGGGCCAGCGGATTGCGCCGGGCGTTGGCGAAATTCAGTGCGGAGATGCGCGCCAGATATTCGTCCTTCAGTCCGTAGCGCCGGTCATACTCATCGCCCAACCGGCCGAACAGGCTTGGAAAGGGATAGTCGCGCCCTTTGCATTCGCGCTCGTACCAGCCCGCGGTGCCGAGAAAGTCGCCGCCGGTGGCGGTGTCGACGGTCTTCATCTGCTCGATTCCGACCACCGCCGCGAGCCCATAGCGTCCGGCTTCGATTTCCGCGCTGGCAGCGAGAATCGCGATCGAGCCGGAGGCACAGGCGGCCTCGTGACGGCTGGTCGGCAATCCCGAGAGGGCCGGGTCGACTTCGAGCATGAAGGCGCCGAGCTGTCCCTGTTTGGCATAGAGCTCGGCGGCGAAATTGCCGAGGTGCGCGGTCTCGATCTCGCGCGGCTCGATAGCGGTGGCCGCGAGCGCCTCCATCACCGTCGGGCGCAGCACGTCGACGAAGTGCTTGCCCTCCTTGTTCCAGTTGCGGGCAAAATCGCTTTGCGCTCCACCGAGGATGTAGACTGGCGCCGCTTTCACGATACGATTCTCCTGGCTCGCCGATTTTCCGAACAATTCATTCTAGCACAACGACAACACCAATCGGGCGGCCGGAGCGCTAGCGATGCCCCAGGGATCGGCGATCAGCGACTTCCGATGGGGCGCAAATCATCGGCGCGAGGATCGCATCGCCCGCTCACTTCATCGGGTCGGCATCGGGCAAGCCCAGCATGAACTGGCCGTGGCTTTCATACGAAGTATCGCTGATCACCCAATGTGTTCCCGCAACCTGCAGATCGCGCAGGCACTTCTGCAGGATGTGATGCGAGCGCATCGCACTGCCCGCCGCATAGCGAAACGCGTCGGTGGTGACGTCCAGGGCGACGTCGATCACCAGTGCGCCGGTGGCTCGCAGTTGGGCATGGTCGCTCGGCTGGAGCGTTTCACCGGCGGATACCCGCGCCCAGGCCTTTTCATACAGATCGAAGATCAGCGCCCGCGCCGCGCGCAGCCGCAGATCCCCTTCTCCCAGCGCGCGCTGAAAAACGGCCCGGTTCACCAGCGAGCTGCGCTTGACGTAGCCGCGACTCTTCCCCGCCGCCTGCGCGACTACCTCGTCGAGCGCCCGGCGCGCGACGCCCAGCGCAAAGGCCGCATTCTCGTTGGCGATGAAGCCGGGGAAGCCGAATCGGTACAATGCTCCGCCGCGCCTGGGTGGGGTCTCGTTGGGCAGCATGTGGGTGAACTCTTCGGGCACGAACAAATCCGTCGCCGTGTAGTCGCAACTGCCGGTGCCGACCAATCCCATCACGTACCAGTTGTCGATAATCTCGGCCTGCTTGGCCGGGAAGACGCAGAAGCGTACGTCGTGCGGACTGGCGCCACCTTCGATCAGACCGGGCACCGCGATGTAGTCGGCGTGGCGGATGCCGCTGCCATACGACCATCGGCCGGTCAATCGATAACCGCCCTTGGCAGGCACCAGCTTGCCGAGTACGAAACCGCCGCCGCCGCAGAAGGTCGGGTAGCGATCGGGGCGGTAGATCTGCTCCGCCCCGGCATCGGGCAGGAAGGCGCCGCTGACGCCCATCGTCGCCGCGCCGACAAACAACCACCATCCGGCCGCCGAATCGATGTACGATACCGCCTCGATCACGTCCATCTGCGTCATCGGATCGGCTTCCGCGCCGCCCAGCACCATCGGGGTCTTCAGCGAGATGATACCGGTGTCGCGCAGCGCCGCGACCGAGGCTGGCGGCAGGGTGCGGAGTTTTTCCGCCTCTGCCGAGCCTTCCGCCAGGATGGCGCGTACCTTTTCGACCTCGCCGAGCAACGCTGCTCGTTTCTGCGCGCGATCGGCGGGAAACTTCGATTTGATCTCTCTCACGCTTTTCGAATTCCTTTTACTGCAGTAAAACTACCAGAGATTCTTCGATGCGATCCTGGCGCCTTCGGCCAGCGCTTCGAGCTTCAACCAGGCGACCGCCGGATCGCACCCCGACCATCCGACGAAGGTGCCGAAACCGCAATCGGTCCCCGCGATGACGTTCTCTTTGCCGACGATCCGGGCGAACTGCTCGATACGCTGCGCCACCAGCCGCGGATGCTCGACGTGGTTGGTGACGCTATCGATCACACCAGGGATAAGCGCCTTGTCGTCGGGCAGCTTGACCTCCTCCCAGACCTCCCATTCATGTTCATGGCGTGGGTTGGCGGCTTCGACAGAAATGAACGAGGCGCGGGTCTTGAGCACCGGCTTGATGATCTCGCGCAACTCGACGTCACGATGATGCGGGCCGGCATAGTTGCCCCAGCATAGATGCAGTCGCATCTTCTCGGGCGGGATGTCGCGGGTGGCATGATTCAACGCCTCGATAACTATCGGGACATACTTGTGGAGGTCGGCCGGGCCGGGACCGTCAGTGAAGCAATGGCCGGACATCGCGAGGTCGGGCGAATCGAGCTGCAGATCGAAGCCGGCATCGACGATCGCCCGGTACTCGATCGCCAGCGCGTTGCTGACCGCTTCGAGATAGGCCTGGTAGGACGGATAATAGCGATTCGGAAAATTGAAGGTGACGTGTCCCGGAGTCACCGCGCAGATGAACGCGCCGTCGAGGCGGCCATTGAGCGCGGTCTTGAAGTTGTCGATATCCTTCTGCACCGCGCCGCGATCGCGCAACTCGATCGGTCCGACCACCGTCGGCAGCAAAACATGCTGACCGGCTTCGCTCGCAAAAATGCCCTGCGCGACACCGGGCGCATCGGCCAGATCGGCCGCCTTGAACTCGGCCTGATTGGCGAATCCGGTATAGCGCTGCGCGACGTAGTTGCTGAAGCCGGGTTTGCTCATCTCGCCGTCGCTGATGAGATCGATCCCGATCTGGCGCTGCCGATTCACGACCTCGGCGACCGCCTGCTTGACGCGGGCCGCCAGCTTCGCCTCGTCAACCGGCTTGCCGTCGAGTTTGTCCCACATCGTGCGGACCAGATCGTCCGGACGCGGCAGGCTGCCGGCATGCGTGGTCCTAATCCGCTCTTTGTTGCGCTCCATAATGTTTCAAACCTTCGCCGTCCGTTCGCTGGTCTGAATTTCTCTCGCCGCCAAAGCCCGCCTACGATTGCCTCTCTCGCAATGCGCCGTCAAGACAGATTCATGCGTCGTGACAACTCGCTTTGCCGACTCATCGTAGCTTGTATATCGTCAGCCGCGTACCCCAGGTACGAGCAAACTGCGATCCGCAAGCGGCACTGTGGGTAGATCGACAATTTCCGAAATCGCAGCGGAGCCGAGTATGACAAGCCATGTTATCGCTGAAACCACGCGCGGCAGGATTCGCGGCATCACCGATCGTGGCGTGAGCATCTTCAAAGGCATCCCCTACGGCCGCTCGCCCGACGGGATGCGGCGCTTGCGCCCGCCGGTCTCGCCCGAGTCCTGGCCGGGCGTGCGCGAGACGCTCGAGTACGGCCCGCGCGCGCTGCAAAACGAGAACGCGTTCGGCGCGGCGCCCGAGGTTTTCGAACTGTATGGCGGCCATGAGACGCTGCCGATGGACGAAGACTGCCTGGTCCTCAACCTCTGGACGCCGGCCTTGAACGACGGCGGGCGGCGGCCGGTGATGTTCTGGTGTCACGGCGGCGCGTTCATCGCGGGCTCCGGCTCGACGCCGTGGTCCGACGGTGGGAACCTGGCCCGCAACCACGACCTCGTGGTCGTCACCATCAATCATCGGCTGGGCGCGCTCGGCTACCTGCATCTCGAGGATCTGTGCGGCGAAGAGTTTGCGGCGTCGGGCCTCGCCGGGATGTTCGATATCATCGCGGCACTGCGATGGGTGCGCGAAAACGTCGCGGCGTTCGGCGGCGATCCGGATAACGTCACGCTGTTCGGCGAGTCGGGCGGCGGCGCGAAAATCAGCGTGCTGATGGCGATGCCGGCGGCGCAGGGGTTGTTCCATCGCGCGATAATCCAGAGCGGACCGGCGGTGCAGATGGCGTCGCGCGACGAGGCCAGCGCGACCGCAGCGCAACTGCTCGAGGAGTTGGGACTGACCGCGGCGAGCGCCGGCGAGCTGCGACGCGTCCCGCCCGCGCGCATCCTGGCCGCGCAGGCGGCGGTGCTGGGCAGGATCGGCCAGATGTCGTTCACTAAGCGCCGGCGAGTCGGCTTCAATCCGGTAGTCGACGGCAACCATCTTCCGGCCGGACCGTTCGAACCGGTTGCGCCGCGACTGTCGGCTTCGGTGCCGCTGATGATCGGGACCAACAAGGACGAGATGCGGCTGTTCTTCGCGCGCAACTCATGGTTCGAGAAGCTCGACGAGGCTGCGATGCGCGAGCGGGTGCGGATGTTCGTCGACCAGCGCCCCGACGCGATCGCCGCTGCCTACCGGCGCGCGCGGCCGGACGATTCGGCGCGCGACCTGTTCTGCGCGATCGCAAGCGACGCCGGCATGCGAATCCCCTCGCTGACGATGGCCGAGCGCAAGCTCGCGCTCGGGGCCGCGCCGGTGTTCGTCTATCTCTTCACCTGGGAAACGCCGGCGCTCGGCGGCTGCCTTAAGTCGCCGCACACGCTGGAGATCCCGTTCGTCTTCGACAACATCGACAGTGCCGCGATCGCCGGCGACTCACCGACGCGCTTTGCGCTGGCGGAAACGATGAGCCGCACCTGGGCCGCGTTCGCGCGCAGCGGCAATCCGAATAACGATCTGATTCCCGAGTGGCCCGCCTATTCGAGCGAGCGGCGGCCGACGATGATTTTCGACGATCGATGCCGGCTGGAGTTCGATCCCTGCGCGGAGGAGCGCCGCGCCTGGGATAGTCAGTAGGCCGGAGCGACTTTGACGGCCGTGCCGCGGTGCCGGAAGACCAATAGTCAATCGGTAGTCAGTATAGATGATCGAATTACCGATTGCGGAAATGAGGCATGACCTCCTTCGCGAACAATTCGACGCTATTGCGCGTATGGCGCGGATCCATCCCGGCGAAACCGACCGAGAGGACCACTTCCGTCGGCGCCATCTCGGTGATGCGCCGGTCGACGATCTGCGCGACCTCGTCCGGCGCACCGACCATCGCCTGCCCGAAATAGCTGCGGCCGCTTTTGCGCAGCTCGCCGACCGGCGGAATGTTGAACTGGATATCCTTGTGGGTCTCCTTCATGCCCGCTTCGCTCTCGAACATCGCGTAGTGCCACTCCATCGTGTAATGCAGGTGCGCCTCTGACTCGTCCCAGGCCTGGTCGTGGGTCGGGGCGGTATGGAGATTTTCCATCAGGGCGCGCTCGAAATTGCGCGGATCGTGACCGGCGCTGCGTAATCCCGCCTCGTATGTTACGCGGCGCTCGGGAGTGCCGGGACCGACCAGGTTGTAGCCGCGCGCGCCGGCCTCGAATAGCGCCTTTTCGCCGACCGCGCCGATATAGATCGGCACCAGGTGCTGGAGGGGCTTGGTCGTCATCCGGACCTGGTTGAATTCCCAGTATTTGCTTTTCCAGTCGAAGGACTCTTCGCTGAAGCATCGCTTGACGATCTCGAGCCCGTCGTACATCCGCGGGCGGCGCTGTTTGATCGGGATGCCGAAGGTCTTGAATTCGCCCGGATGGGAGCCGGGGCCGACGCCCAGGTTGAGCCGTCCATTCGAGATAATGTCGAGCGTCGCGAGATCCTCGGCGGCGCGCAGCGGGTGATGGAACGGCATCAGCAGCACCGCGGTGCCGAGCCGGATACTCTCCGTGCGCGCGGCGATCGCGGACAGCACCAGGAGCTGCGAGGGGCTCCACTGGTCGTCGGTGAAGTGATGCTCGCAGGTCCAGACGGTATCGAAGCCGAGCTGCTCGGCCAGCACGCCGAGCTCGATCGACTCGCGATAGACCTCGTGGACCGGGCGAGCCCAGCGCGGCGGATTGCGAATCCACATCATCACGGCGAACTTCATGAATGTCCTCCCGATTGCGATTTAGTGGCCGGCGAGCGTCAGCCGTGGCGTCCGGGCCGACGCACCGGATGGTCGGGCGGGAGCGTGCAGTAGCCGTCGCTTGCGACCTCGAAGGTGCGATTGAAGCGGGCGCGGAAATTTTCGAGCGCCACCGCCGCGGCGAGCTCGACAATCTGCGGCACCTCGAAAAATTCCTTGAGCCCCGCGAACACCTGGTCCGAGATCATAGCCGGCGTCGCGGTCATCGCCTCTGAGAGCCGCAGCACCGCCTTCTCGCGCTCATCGAAGGCGCGGCTGTTCTCGAAGGCGGCGATTTCCTCGAGCTGATCGTCCCGCACTCCCTGGTCTCTGCCCACGGCAGAGTGGATGTCAATTCAGAACGGGCAGCCGGCGATTTGCGCGGCGCGCAGCGAAGCCAGCGTCTTGAGCCGCGGCTCGACGACCGCGGAGCCGGCAATCACGGCGACCAACTGGTTCATTGCAGGCAGCAGCTCGGGCATGTGCGCCATCACGGTGGTCGGCGTCGGCACGCTGCCGAGCGCCTGCTCGGCGCGCTGATAAATTTCCTTGACGGCGGCAGGAGCCTGCTCGAGTTCGACGCCCTTTATGCGCATCGGAGTCTCCTTGCTACGGATGGCAATACTGCAAAGGTGGGACGCTGCCGTATAACTCTTGGGTCAACAGCTGGGCGATGCCGGTTGATGCGCCGACGTAGATCTGCGCGCCGTTCTTTTTGTTGGCGGTAGCTTGTCTGCAGTTTTTAAAGAAGGATTTCTGGCATGGATATGGACCGGCGATCTGGTAGCCGATTTTCGCCGTGGCCGGGTCGGCGACCGTGATCGGACAGGAGCAGATGATCTCGCCGTTCGTGAGGGGCTGGCTGAAACCGGGGAAGGATTGACCCTCGGTGCTGGTGAAGCACAATCCGCCATCGCATTGCGCGTATGCGCCGTTGGAGGTGTTTGCCCGGCAGGTGTAGAGGGCCTGGTTTCCATTCGGCGCGACCACCGAGTCGGGTAAACTGAAGGTGCTCGCCATGAAGCCGTTGTTCGCACCCTCGGCGTTCACCGTGCAGATGTCCTGGTTGGTATCGAACGCGTCGGTCAGGCTGATGCTGTCGCCGGACTTCACCTCGCACTTGCAGTAAGCGACGCCGTCCAGCACGAAACAGCTGGCGACCGCGCACAGAGCGTAAGTCTGAGCGGAGCAGATCGTAAACGCGGACGAGGGCGACGCAGTCGCACCCGGAGTGGCGGCCGCCGCGGGACTGCCCCCCGAGTCACCGCAGCCGCTGGCGCCCAGCCATGCGACCACTCCCAGGAGCAGCAGGGCCGGTATGCCGGCGCGTGCTCGGCTTGCGCGACCATGGCTGGAGAGATCGTGAGTCGTGCTTCTGAAAGACCGGTTGTCCATCAGCGTCGTCCTTGCCGGATTTCGGCTACCGCATCGAATTCAACAGCGACGAGAGATCAGTTGGCGTCGGCCGCTTGGACGGCGAGATGGGCGTAGCCGCGGCGGCGCCGGCGCTGGAGGCGGCCATGCTCGGCGAGATCGATCAGATACTGCTGGCACGATTCGCCGGTTCCGTTGCGGACGTAGCTGCCGTCGGATTGCATCTGCCATTGCAGACGGTTCGGTTTCAACTGGCAGTCGAGCACGGTGCGCAGTTCCTTGCGCAGCTGCGGGTCGTCGATCGGCACCACCACCTCGACCCGGCTTTCGAGATTGCGCGTCATGCAATCGGCCGAGCCGATGAGGTATTCCTCGTCGCCACCATTGCAGAAGTAGTAGATGCGGGCGTGTTCGAGAAAGCGCCCGATGATGCTCACCACGCGCACCTTTTCGGAAAGTCCCGGCAGGCCGGGGCGCAGGCGGCAGGTATCGCGCACGATCAGATCGATCCTGACGCCGGCGCGCGCCGCCTGGTAGAGCGCCCGCGTGATATCGACATCCTCGAGCGCGTTCATCTTCATCTGGATGAGACCGTTGTAGGCCGGGTCACGCGCTTGCAGGTCGACTTCGCGCGCGATTCGATCGAGCAGCGCCCGCTTCAGGAACACCGGCGCCGGCAGAATCTTGCTGTAGCGGCGGCGCGGCCGGTAGCCGGTGGTGAGGAAATTGAACAGCTCGGTGAGGTCGCGGCCGATCGCGTCGTCGGCGGTGAGCAGGCCGAGGTCGGCATACAGCCGCGCGTTGTCCGGATGATAATTGCCGGTGCCGATATGCGCGTAACGGCGCAGCCCGTTGTAGTCCTGGCGCACCACCAGGATGGTCTTGCAGTGCGTCTTGAAGCCGATCACGCCGTAGATGACGTGGATACCGAACTGCTCGAGGCGCGCGGCGAAGCGGATATTGGCCTGCTCGTCGAAGCGCGCCTTGATCTCGACCACCACCGTGACCTGCTTGCCGTTGCTCGCGGCGTCGCACAGGTAGCCGATGATACGGCCGCTTTCCGAGGTGCGGTAGAGCGTCATCTTGATCGCGCGCACCTTGGGATCGACGCTCGCCTCGCGCAGGAAGCGCTCGACCGAGGTCGAGAACGACTCGTAGGGATGGGCCAGCAGGATCGAGCCAGCCTCGCGGATGATATGAAAGATGTTGCGCGTGGTGTCCAGCAGGCGGGGATGGTCGGTCGGATGATGCGGCGGGTCGCGCAGTTCCGCCACTTCGAGGCCAGCCAGCTCCATCAGGTCGCGTTCCTCGAACAGACTTTCGGTCTCGAACACGTCGGCGCGCTCGTCGAGCCCCAGTTCCGCCGCCAGCATCCCGCGCCGCGCCGGATCCATCGCCGGGCCGACCTCGAGGCGGACGATGGGGGCGAAACGACGGTCGCGCAGCTCGGTCTCGATCAGCGCCAGCAGGTCGTCGGCCTCTTCCTCGTCGCGCTCGGTGTTGGCATTGCGGGTGGCGCGGAACAGCTCGCAGGAAGCGACCTCGATGCCCGGGAAGAGCAGGTCGAGATTGTGCGCCATCACATCTTCCAGCGCCACGAAGCGCAGGCTCTCGCCGACCCGGATAAAGCGTCGCACGCCCGAGCCGATCGGCACCTTGACGCGCGCCAGCGAAGTGTCGCCGTCGCCCGAACCACGCACGGTGACCAGCAGGTTCAGCGAGAGGTTGGAGACGAACGGGAACGGATGGGCCGGATCGATGGCGAGTGGCGTAACCAGCGGAAAGATATTGGTGAGATAGTATTCGCGCAGCGTCCGCTGCTCCTCGGCGTCGAGCTGATCGTAGGGCAGCACCGCGATGCCGTAGAGTCGCAGCGCCGCGAACAGATCCAGCATGATCTCGCGCTGGCGCTGCTCCTGGAGCCGAATCTCCGCGTAGCACTCGGTAATCTGCTGGCGCGGCGTGCGGCCGTCGGGCGTGAGCTGGGCGACGTTGGCGGCGGCCTGTTGCTTGAGGCCGCCGATGCGCTTCATGAAAAATTCGTCGAGGTTCGAGGCCGTGATGGCGAGGAACTTGAGGCGCTCGAGCAGCGGGGTGCGCTCGTCTTCGGCCTGCGCGAGCACGCGGCGGTTGAAGGCGAGCCAGGTGAGCTCGCGGTTGAGGTAGAGTTCGGGCCGGAACAGATCGGGATCGAAGGGCGAGTCCGATGCGCGGGGCGCGTGGCCGTCATTGAGGGCGTCTGCGCCGTTGGACGCCGTCTCGCCGCCGTTTACGCTCGCGCCGGGTTCAGGCCGGTCAGGATCGCTTCCCAACGGCGCTTGAGCGGAATCGGAGCCGTCGGTTTCACGCATATTCGATGGGTTATTTTGCGGCTTTGGCGACGGATTCGACCTCACCTGAACGTTCCATATGATACCGGTTGGCGCTGCCCTCCGCCAGTCGCCCGTTTGGCCCGCGCCTCGAGGGAGTGAGTCAATTTGCGCAATTGCTCGAACCAGGGCGGCCGCTGCCCGCCCTGCCTGTCAACATAATCATCGGGTCAAGGCGCTCAGGCTGGCGTGCCGCGCGCTGATTGGGGTAGCTTCGCGCAGGCGCCGGTCCTTCCGGCAATTTGCGCCATCGGGAGACCAACATGGCTCAACGCGGCGAGCCGCCGTTTCGGGCGGACCAGGTCGGCAGTCTGAGGCGTCCGGAAGCGCTCCGGCAGGCTCGCGAGCGGCTGCTGGGGCCGCACGATCTCGATCATAATTTCGGCCCGCATAACAATGCCGAACTGCGCGCGATCGAGGACCAATGCATCCGCGAGGCGGTGGCGATGCAGGAGAACACCGGCATCCGTTCGATCACCGACGGCGAGTTCCGCCGCCGTATCTGGTGGAGCGAGTTCCTGCTTTCGCTCGACGGGGTTGAGGGCAACTATCGCGGCCCCACCACCGACTTCCGCGATCGAGCGGGCCATTTGATGCCGGCGCCGCGAATCGATGTGACCGGCAAAATTCGCTGGCGAAAAAGCGTCAACCTGGAGCCGTTCAAATTCCTCAAATCGGTTTCCCGGCAGACCCCCAAGGTCACCATCCCGGCGCCGCAATCGCTCTATTTTGCGACCACACCCGACAGTATCAATCGCGATGTCTACCCGGACCTGAGCGCGTTCTGGGAGGATTTGGCGATTGCCTACCGGGCCGAGCTGGCAGCGCTCGGCGCAGCCGGATGCACCTACGTGCAGCTCGACGAGGTGATGACCTCGTGCCTGTGCGACGAACGTCAACGGGCGAAATGGCGAGCGCGCGGCGATGAACCCGAGAAGCTGCTGCGGACCTATGGGCAGGCTATCAACCGGCTGCTGGAAGGGCGGCCGCCGGCGATGCGCGTGGCGATTCATACCTGCCGCGGCAACCTGCAGGGACACTGGCTGGCGGAGGGCGGCTACGACCCGATCGCCGAGTACCTGTTCAACGAAATCGCGGCCGATGCGTTCTTCCTGGAATACGATTCGGAGCGCGCCGGCGGCTTCGAGCCGCTGCGCTTCGTGCCGGCGGGCAAGACCGTGGTGCTCGGCCTGGTATCGACCAAGACGCCCGAGCTCGAGCCCGAGGATCAGATCGCGGCGCGTATCGAGGCGGCGGCGAAATTCATCCCGCTCGACCAGCTATGCCTCAGCCCGCAGTGCGGCTTCTCGAGCAACTACCTCGGCAACCCGGTCACGATCGATGATCAGCGGCGCAAGCTCGAGCTGGTGGTGAAGGTCGCCCGCAAGGTCTGGGGCAGCGCCTGAGCGCCGCCCCCGGCGTCGGAAGTCGCCGCGGCTAGTTGCTGACGTTGGAACGGTTGAGATCGTCGGGATTGATAAGCCCGCTCTGTCCGTATTGCCGCACCGACTCCTCGATCTCTTTCATCAGCTGGTCGGCCGGCGTGTCGAGATCGATCATCACCAGGTACGGCTGCTTGGCCTTGAGGCCGGTATCCCAGTAAACCTCGCAGCGGTTACCCTCGGGATCGAAAAAGTAGATGCTGACGGCGTTGCCGTGCGAGACGGTGCGCTGGATTTTGACCTCATGCTGCCGAAAGCGCCGGTAGTAGGCGAGGATGTCGTCGAGGCTGTTGCATCGAAACGAGATCTGGTTGACGAGCCGCACGTCGGCGGCGGCTTCGCGGCCGCGGGCGAGCAGGAACTCGTGATGCTCTTCCTTGGGGCGGGCGCTCAGGAACACCAGCCCGACCTCGAGGTCCTCGTCGCTGACCGTGAGGCCGATCACATCGCGATAGAAGGCCTTCTGCTTTTCGAGATCGTTGACGTAGATGCCGACGTGACCGAGCTTCGCTACCGATGGTGTCGTCATGCGTTCCTCCGAGGTGGTCCTTACGCGCCTCGATTCTTAGCCTTTTCGCCGCAAACGACAAGAATCCGATCGCGGGGGCTGAGACGCGGGCTTTACACATGGCTCACGGACCCGAGGTTCGCATCGCGCCCGAAGCCTGTGGTATATCGAGCCCGACCAGTCGCTGACTTAGCGATCCAAGCCCAGGAGGAACGGTAGTGGAGGCTAAAAAACCGGCCCGTGCCGAGTACCGCAAAGAAGATCTGCTGGCCAAGGCCAGGGAGCTCGCGGTGGAGTTCGCGGGCACCTATTCGCAGCACGACCTTCAGCGCACCTTTCCGCATCAGGAGATGGCGAGGCTGAAGGCCAGCGGCTTGCTGGTTTCGGCGGTGCCGGCGGCGTTCGGCGGGGTGGATTTCTCGTTCGAGGATCTGATCGAGACGGTGCTGACGCTGGCGCAGGGCAATCCCTCGATCGCGCATATGTACGCCGAGCACGCGATCATCACCAAGGACATCGTCTCGCGCGTGCCCAAGAAGGAGCTGCGCGAGTCGCTTTACCAGGAAATCCTTGCCAGCCATGCCTACATCACCGCCGCCGGTTCGGAGCGCCATTCCAAGGACGTGCTGGCCTATGAGACCACCTTCACGCCGGTCGAGAACGGCAAGGCGGTGCTGGTCAACGGGCACAAGTTCTTCGCCACCGGCGCGATCGCGAGCGATTTCCTGTGGGTACCGGCGGTGATGGACGGCGGGGCGGCGAGCGCCTTCGTGACCACCAAAAGCCCGGGCCTGACGGTGCTGGACGATTGGGACGCGATGGGGATGCAGGCGACGTGGAGCGGCTCGGTGGTGTTCAAGGACGTGCGCGTACCGATCGAGCGGGTGGTGCCGGCTACCACCGACCCGCGCACGCTCGAGCCCGATCAGCTGTTCGGCCCGATGTTTCAGACCGCCTTCACCGCGATTCCGCTGGGCGGCGCGATCGCGGCCTTCAACCTCGCCGTCGAGTACGTCAAGACCAAGACCCGTCCGTTTCCGACCTCTAACGTAAAAGCCGCGGCCGAGGATCCTTATATCCTGCGCGAGCTTGGGCTGATGAAATCCTATCTCTCGGGCAGTGAACTGCTGGTGCGCGAGGCCGCGCGCTTTATCGATTACGTAGGCCGGATGCGCGAAAAATTGCCGCGCGAAGAGCTGATGCAGCTCCGCGTCGAGGCGATGTCCAAGGTCGCCCAGGCCAAGCTCGTCACCACCGATACGGCGTTGCGCGTCACCACCGACCTGTTCAAGGTCTGCGGCGCGCGGGCGACGCTGCGCGACGAGAACATGGACCGCTTCCTGCGCGATATCAGAACCATCACGGTGCACGACCCCTACGATTACAAGGCCAAGCTGGTCGGCGAATGCGTGGTGCGGGGGAACTACTCGTACGTCCCCTTCCTGACCTGAGCGGCGCTTTTCAGAACGGCTGGGTGAGCGACGGGAAAAACTGATCGCAATTCGTCAGGTCGACGCGCTTCGAGACGATTCGCAGGCCGCCGGGGACGACCCGCAGCCGATGGGTGTAACGGCCGCCGAACAGGCGCCGCTCGACGCCCGGCCGATCTTCGAGCAACACGAACTTCGAGCTGACGCAGTGCTCAGCCGGCGCGCCGGTTGGCGGCCCGAGCCGGAAGTTGGAAACCAGCCGCACGGTCTTCGATCGCGGTACCTGGCTGTGAATCTTCGGATGCTTGAGACGCTCGACACGAATCTTGAGGGTCGGCTTATCGTCGTAAAAAAGCGAAACGTGGGTTAACGGGCTCTCCTGGCCGGGGCGGGCGGGCACCCAGTAGACGCCGTCGTCGGCGAACAGCTTCAGCCATTCGTCGAAGCGCTGCTCGTCGAGCAGATTCGCCTCGTGCTCGATGAACTCCTGCAGCTCTGCCAGCCGCGCACCCGCATTACGCGAAGCTCGTGGCCGCGAGGAAATGCCCGACGCCATCGTGGCCCGTCTCCTAGCCCACGCTCATCAGGTCGCGCCAGGCGTAATGCTGCGCGCGCTGCCCGACCTCGCTCGATCGATCGCCGAACGAGACGCCGTTGCCCTCGTCGACCTCGCTGCCCAGCCCACGCGCCACCAGCACCCAATCGGTGCCGCTGGTCGCCAGCCCCTGGCTCGATCGCTCGAAGGCTTCGAGATCATCGCTCTGGATAAACGACGCGGCGGCGTGCGTGATATTGACGAATCTGATCACGTCGATCGAAATCTGCGCCGGCGCGCCCTTGAGCCGCACCGGGTAGACCTGGACCTCGGTGCGATCGACGGCGACCGGCCGAATCACGCGGACCGAGGTCTGCGCGATCAGGATGTCGACGCTCGGGAAGATCGTCATGCTGTGGCGGCGGTTGCGCAGAATTTCGCGGGTGCGTTCCTCGCCGTGTTTGGCCACCAGCAGTGCGCGGTACTCGTCCCACACTCCGCCGGCCTGTTCCTCGCGAAACAGTGAGGCTTCCGAGCTGTGTCCGCCCTGAAAGCCGCGCACCCCGGTCTGCGCGACGACCGCCTCGCCGTTGGCGGCGAAGAACGGGGCGTCGCCGCCCGTGCCGCCGGAACGGCGCTTGAACTGGCGTCCGTCCGGGCCGACCGTCGAGGCGTGCGCCGCGGCCGGATGATACATGTCGGCCATGTTCTCGAACTGCAGCTTCCAGTTGCCGCGGTATTCGTACCGATGGCATCCGGCCCACAACTCGACGTCGCCTTCGGGCGCGCGATCGACCAGCTCATCGATCCCGCGAATCGCCTCGCCGAGATATTCAGCAAGCGGCTTCACGTGCGGATTGAGGCTCGCGAACACGAAGCCGCGATAGCTTTCGACCCGCGGCAGCCGCACCATCCCGAACTGCGGATCGACTAGCGTCTCGGCCGGGAAGTCGCGGCGCATCGGCACGCCCGCCAGCTCGCCGTTGGGCTGAAACGACCAGCCGTGGTACATGCAGGTGAAGACCCGCGCATTGCCGCATTCCTCGCTCAGCACCCGGGCGCCGCGATGGCCGCAGCGGTTGAACAGCACGTGAATCGCGCCCTCGCGATCGCGGCTCAGCACCACCGGCTGGCGCGCCAGGGTCGTGCAGAAGAAGTCGCCCGGGTTCGGAACCTGGCTCTGGTGGCCGACGTAAAGCCAGACCCGGCCGAAAATCCGCTCTATCTCGAGCTCGAAGATCGCCGGGTCGGTGTAGATGCTGCGATGGACCCGATCCTCGAGCACCAGGCCGCGCAGGTATTCATTCGAGAAGTTGCTCATGCCAGTTTCCGGCGAGTTGGTCGGGAGGTCAGCGTACCACCAGCATCGCGGGTAGTCGTAGGCGGTGCTGCCAGGATATTTCGTCGCCTCCAGCGAAGCCGCTGTCGGAGCACCTTGTACCAACCCAGTTCAGAAAATGTCAAATCTGCGATTCAAGCGCGAGCTTGAACAGTCTGGCCGATCCGATCCAGAAGCAATCAAGTGCTGACGCGATCGCGAACAGCATCGCGATGCCGAGCACCACGGCGAACAAACGGCCGGCGATAGAGCGCCGATCGAACGACGCGCGTGCGCCCGCGCCGTTCGATCGGAACCTGCTCAGTCGTGATTATGTTTTCCGAGGACCCGCGCAGAGGCTCGGAAATGAGCCATCGCCGCGCCGGCGCGAAGTTCCATCGCGACAAAAGCCGCCTCGGCTATTTCCTCATCGGTGGCCCCCGCCAGCTTGGCGTTATGCGTATGGTACGCCATGCAGGCCTCGCACTGCGTCACGTGCGTGATCCCGACGGCCATCAACTCCTTGTACTTTGCCGGGATCTTTCCCCGATGATAAACCGCGTCCTCGAACTCGAGGAACTTGCGAAACATCTCGGGCTGTAATTCGTTCAACTTGCTCGGACCCGTATCGGTAATCCATTCCGGCTCATAGGCCATGGCAGATTCCTCCCGTTTCTCAAAGTTATTGATGTCGCGTCTAGCACCCGTTTTCGTCAGCTCGATATGAATGCTGCGATGAACCGCGATCCTTCGGCAGCAGACCGCGCAGATATCCGTTTGAGCAATCGCTCATCGTGGTCTTGGCCGCATTGATGCGGACGTCAGCGCACCACGACGCCTTTGCCGGTCTCTTCGTCGTAGCTGAGCCAGCCGTTCAAAAAGATCCGGTGGTGCTCGTAAAACCATTGCCGCCGGTCCGGTATGGGGGTGCGATCGACCTGCCGGCCGCCCTGGAAGACGAAATCGAAATGCTTCTTTTTCTGCAGCAAGGTGATGTCGCGGCTGGGGTCGCCGTCGATCACCAGCAGGTCGGCGTAGCGGCCCACTTCGAGCTTGCCGACCTCGTGGCCGAAACGCTTGAGCACGCGTGCCGCCGAGAGCGTGCCGGTATGGATCGCCTCGAGCGGCGTCATCCCCAGTAGGTCGACGAAAATCTGCAGCTCGTGAGCGTGCCATTGTCCGTACGGCACCGGCGACCATCCGCTCTCAGAGCCGGCGATAAACGGCACCCCGGCGCGATAGGCGCGCGGCAGATTTTTGGCCGCAGCATCGACCTCGCGCTGAAAGGCGTCGGTGCCCGAGACCCCCGCCATGCCCTGGCTGGCCGCGATGATGTTCACCAGCAGCGTTAGCGTCGGGGTGATGACGCAGCGGTTCTTGAGGCACTGCTCGATCCCGGCGTCGTCGATGAACGAGGCATGGAAGATAATGTCGAAGCCGGCGCGCGCCGAGTTCACGATCGAATCGCGCGAGCGCGCGTGGACCCCGCAGATCTTGCCGAGGCGATGGGTCTCGTCGGCTATCAGCTTCAGCTCCTCGAAGGCGAAGGCTGAACCGTCGAGCGAGTCGGGCGTGATCAGCGAGTCGTTGGAGCCCGAGACCTTGATGGCGTCGACCCGGTCCTTGACCTGGTAGCGAATCGCCTCAACGATCTCGTCCTTGGTCTTTACCAGCACCGCTGCCTGTCCGGGCGGGAATTGCATCTCGTTCGGAAACGAATCCTCGAGTCCCTGATGATTGGTGATCTGGCGTCCCGAAACGGCGAAACGCGGCCCCTCGAACATCCCGGCGTCGATCGCGTCGCGCACCGATTGTGCGACGTTGTAGGTGGTGGCGGCGTCGAAGGCGCTGGTGACGCCGGCCTGCAGCACCTTCCTGGCGTTCCAGATTGCTTTCAGCGCCCGGTATTCGACCGGCGTGTAGAGCGCCAATTCCTCTTCGGAACGGGCCTCGCCGAACGAGATGTGGGTATGGCCGTCGACCAGGCCCGGCAGGATGCTGCGGCCGGGCAGCGCGATTTGCTCGTAGTCCGCCCCGAGATATTGATTTGGAAGCTGTGCGCGCGCGCCAACCCAGGCGATGCGTTCGCCTTCGAACACGACCGCGCCATTCTCGATCGGCGCGTCGAGCGAGCCGTCGATGACTTTGCCGAGAATCGTGGTGCCGCGCTTTCCGACTATCGACGCCATAGTTCGTAACCTCCCGTGCGGGACGTTTCCGTCAGCGAAACAGCAATTCGGCGCTGGCAATCAGCTTTGCTGGATGCTCCATCGCAACCGAATGCGAACAGCGGCCGATCAAAACCACGTCGGCTTGTGGAATCGACTTCGCAATCGTCAGCGTCAGCTCGGGCGGGAAAGCCACGTCGTCGCGCCCGTGAATCATCGTCACGTCACAGTGGATGCGCGCCAACTCGTCAGGCCGCAACACGGACGCATCCATGTAGCGCTGCTTGTCGCCCTCGAACATCGAACCGAAGTAGCTGGCGTAATCGCCTGCGAACAGCACCTTCTCACGATTGTCCAGGTAGGTGTCGTCGATTACCGAGCGATCGAAGACCAGGCCCTCGGCCATCCGCCGCAGCTCGGCGCGATCGCGCGGGAAGGTCCAGGTACGCAGCGTGCCCTCGTTGGGCGTGAATCGCGCCCCCATCGATCCGGTCGTGAGCACCTTGGCAATTCGGCTCTCGACCGACGCCAGCTTGAGCGCTAGCGCGCCCGAGAGCGAGTGACCTATAACCCCGACGCGCGCTCCCTCAATCCGCCCGACCATCGCGCGGCATTGCCGGAACCATAAGTCGAAATCAAAGTAGGGCGGCCGCGGCTTGCGTTCGGAGCGGCCGAAACCGATCAGATCCATCGCGAAGACGTGAAAGCGCTCGGTGAGCGGTTCGAGCACCAGCCGCCAGTTGCCGATCGTCGAAGCGCCCGGCCCCGAGCCGTGAATCATCAGCACCGGGAAACCGCGGCCACCCTCGAGATAATGGACGCGGGCGCCGTCGAATACGAATTCCCGTTCCGGCAAGCTCATCGCGACGCCTCACAGTGCCGCTATGGTCTGAACTTCGATCAGAAACGGCTCGCCCACCAGACGATCGATCATCAGGAGCGTGTTCGGCGGATAGGCGCCGCCCGGAAACATCCTGGGAAACTCGCGCAGCCGGTATTTCATGAACTTCGGGATGTCCTGCGAATGGACCATGTAGGTGGTGAACTGCACCACGTTGCCCCATCCGGCGCCGGCGGATTTCAGCGCCGCTTCGATGTTCGCGAACACCTGCACGCACTGCGCGTCGAAATCCTCGGCGCCAATGACAGCGCCGGCCTTGTCGGTCGCCAACTGGCCGGCGATGAACAGGAACTCGGAAGCCTTGACCCGCGTCATCTGCGAGTACTGGCCGAGCGGCTTGCCGAGCACCTCCGGATTCAGGATCTTGAGTTCTGGAATGGGCGCCTCCTTGACGAAAAATCTCGTGCTTACGTTGATAATCCTTATGCTCACTGAGCCCCCGGACTGTCAACTCCGGGGACGCACGCCAGGTTGATCCCGGCGCGCAATGTTGCTTCTAATCATGGCTTCCATGCGGGTTTCATTCGCGCCCGAAGCCTGTTCGACCAGCGCTAACGATGCGGCCACTCGAAAAGATCGCGGCGAGCCTGTCCGCAACCGACCAGACCGACTTTCGATCGATCGCCCTGTTGTCCGCCGCCCACATGTCGGACGACATCAACCAGGCCGTGATACCGGCGATGCTGCCGTATTTCATCGTCGCTCATCATCTGAGCTACGCCGCCGCCGGCGGCCTGGTGCTGGCGCAGACGCTAGCCTCGTCGGTCGCCCAGCCGCTGTTCGGGATGCTCGCCGACCGACGGCCCTCGCCGTGGCTGATTCCGCTCGGCCTCAGTGTGGCGGGATTCGGTGTCGCGGCCGCCGGCCTGCTGCCGAGCTACCGGCTGATCTTTGCCGCTATCGCGATCAGCGGGCTCGGCATTTCCGCGTTTCACCCCGAAGCCGCGCGCTGGACGCGCTATCTTGGCGGATCGAATCAGGGCACCGCGATGGGGGTATTCACGGTCGGCGGCAATGTCGGCTTCGCCGTCGGTCCGTTGATGATCACCCCCATCATGATCCTGGTTGGACTGCGGGGCGCGATCCTGCTGACCATCCCGGTGCTGGTCATGTCGCTGATTCTCGTGCGGCAGATGCCGCGTCTGTGGGCGGCGCGGGAATCGCGCAGCCAGGGCCCCGCCGGCCATGTGGTGATTGAGGCTCGCGAGCAGTGGGGCGCCTTCATCGGTCTGACGGCGGTCGGGATGATTCGGTCGGTGGTCTTTTTCGGCCTCAACACTTTTATCCCGCTTTATTGGTTCGTCGTGCTGCACGCTTCCAGAGCCGGCGGCGGCTATGCGCTGAGTATTCTGCTGTCGGCCGCGGCGGTCGGGACCCTGGTCGGCGGCCGGATGGCCGATCGCTACGGGCGCAGGATCGTGGTGATCTGTGCGCTCGGCGGGCTTACGATTTTCCTGTTTGCCTTCATCCATTCGGGCGGTGTGACGATGGCGACGATGCTGTTGATACCGCTGGGTTTCGCGATGGCCGCAAGCTCCAGCGTGATGGTCGTCATGGGACAGGAATATCTGCCGAATCGCGTCGGCCTGTCGGCCGGCGTGACGTTCGGCCTTTCGATGACGGTGGGCGGGTTGTTTGCGCCGGTATTCGGCGCGATAGCCGATCATCACGGGCTGCATGCCGCCATGAGCCTGCTGTGCGTGGTGCCGGCGCTGGGCTTCCTCATGAGCCTGATGTTGCGCGAGCCCTCCGCGGGCGCTTATCAATAGACGCAATCGAATTTTCACCAGCCGATGGAGATTACCAATCCGATGGAACCAGCCAGCAAATTCGTCACGCTTAACGGACTGAAGCTGCATTACCTGGAATTCGGTGAGGCGGCGAATCCGGCGATCGTCTGTATTCACGGGCTCACTCGCAGCGCGCATGACTTCGATGCGCTCGCGCCGCATCTGGCCGCCAAATATCGGGTGCTGTCGCTGGATGTTCGCGGCCGTGGCGACAGCGAGTGGGGACCGCCCGACCGCTACAATATCGCGACCTACGCCGCCGACCTCGCCGCGCTGCTCGACCATCTCAAGCTTGGACGGGTGAGCCTGATCGGCACCTCGATGGGCGGCAGGATTTCGATCCTCTTCGCCGGCAACCATCCGGAGCGGGTCGAGAAGCTGGTGCTCAACGATATCGGTCCCGCGTTGAATCCGGAGGCCTCGGCGCGCATCAACCAATGGGTCGCCGGCGCGCCGCTCGAGTTCGCCAGCCTCGATGATGCGCTCGAGCATTATCGGGCGGTCCAGTTCGGGCCGGCGGATGCGGATTTTGCCGCGATGCTGAAGTGGCTGGTCAAGCCGAGTGCGGGCGGGCGTCTTACCTGGAAGATGGACCCGGCGATTCGGAAACCGCCGCCCGGTGTGAGCGCGGTGCTGCCGATCGGTTTCTGGGCGGAGTATGAGAAGATCGCTGCGCCGATCCTGATCGTGCGCGGCGCGATCAGCACGGTGCTGATGCCCGAGACCGTGCAGCGGATGTGCCAGCTGTCGCCCAAGGCGAAGGTGGTCGAGGTCCCGGGCGTCGGCCACGCGCCATCGCTGGTCGAGCCGGAAGCGTTGCACGCCCTGCGCGCGTTTTTCGGATGCTAGGCGCTCGACGACGCGCTGCCGCGCCTTGACAGCGAGGGGCGCCAGCGCCGCGCCTTGAGAACTTCCTTCGCGCACATGTATCCCGAGCGGGCGTTATTGCCGGCTCCCGGATAGGTTCCGGCGCCGCACATGTACAGCGCCTCGACGGGGGTGCGGTAGCGCGACCATCCGAGGATCGGACGGAAGAGAAAATTCTGCGCCAGATGATGGCTGCCGGCGAGGCTGTCGCCGCCGACCAGGTTGGGATTGGCGCGTTCGAGGTCGGCGGGAGAGGCAACCGCGCGTTGGATAATCAGGTCGCGGATCCCCGGCGCGTACTGCTCGAGCTTATCGATCACCCGATCCGCATAGGGCTCTTTGGCCTCGTCCCAATCGCGCGCCGCGATCGTGCCGAGTGCGTCGCCGCGGATTTTCGACGGTAACGTTCTGACCTGAATCCACATGACTTCGCCCTTACCCGAAGTCCGCGTCGGATCGATCACGGAGGTCTGCCCGACGATCAGCAGCGGGCTGGCCGGCAGAATGCCATCCATCGAATGAGCGTAGGTGAGCGCCAGATCTTCGACGTAGGGCGCGATATGTACGTACGCGAAATCCGCCGCCTCACTGCTCGCCCGCCAGACCGGTCTGGCCTTCAGCGCCAGGTGCACCATCATGGTGCCGGGACCGTAGTTGAAGCGGCCGATCGCACGCCGGAACTCGGGCGTGAACGGATAGTCGGCCAGCAGCTTGCCGAACAGCGGGCGCGAGCTGAGATTCGCGATAATCGCGCGGCGCGCGCCGATTTTCTCGCCATTTGCGAGTTCGACGCCGACCGCGCGGACGTCGCTGGTCACGATTTTGGCGACCTCGGCTGCGGTGCGCACCTCGCCGCCCATCTCGCGCAGCAGACCCACCATCGCCAGCACCAGCTTCGATGCTCCGCCGCGCACGACGCTCAGGCCGTGCTCGACATCCACAAAAGTTTCGATCACCGGAAAGATTGCGCCGCCCGCGACGTCGGGACCGAAGTCGAGATGCATCCCCCACGCCGCGAACAGCGCCCGCGCCTCGGGAGTCCCTAAATATTCGTCACCCAGCCGGCGCGTCGACGAGATCATCAGCCGCAGAAGTTGCACGCACTCCGCCACGCCCTCTCTTCCGAGCGCGCGCAGCATCGTCCACAACACCCGCATCGAGGGCATCGGGATTCCATAGACCTGCAGCAGCGAGCGGGCGAAGGACTGGAAATGTCGATAAAGCAGCGTCCATCCGTCAGCGTCGGCCGCACTGTGACGCCGCAACAGGTCGAGCGTTTTCCCGGCATCCTGGTAGACGCCCAGAAACTTTCCATCCGGGAAGACCGCGCAGTAAGGTTTGTCGGAATGCGCGAATGAAAGCCCGTGCCGCTCGAGTCCGCTTTTGAAATCGGTATAGACCGGCGACCCGAGGAACAGGTTCTGGTTCATCGAGTAGAGGTCGTGGATGAAGCCCGGGAGCGTCACTTCACCGCTCATCGTGGCCCCGCCGACCTGCTGGTTGCGCTCCGCGACCAGCACTTTCCATCCGGCTTTGGCCAGGTAAAGCGCGACCGACAGGCCGTTGATCCCGCCGCCGATCACGATCGCGTCGTAATCGCCGGCCCGCTCGTTGCCATTCATGTTTCGATCGCCGGGCGCAAGCATCGCTCAGGCTTTCGCACTGGGGCGCGACGAAACCTCGGCGTACCAGCGGGCCAGGTTCTTCTGCTCCGGCTTGATCGCGATTTTCGAGACCCGTCCGAAGTCGATCGCAACCATCGCGGTGATGTCCGCAATCGTGAAACGCGGGCCGGCGATGAAACGCTGGCTGGCAAGCTCGCCGTCGAGCCATTGCAGGGCGTCCTCGGCGTTGAGCCGCTGCGTCTCGGCATACTCGGGAAGCTGCCGGATGCGACCCTTGAAGAACTCGTGGCGTTGCCGGAAGGCGTCGGCGATCGGAATGAAGAGCGCGAACTCCATTCGCCGATTCCACATCTCGACTATCGCGCGATCCTTCGCGTCCACGCCGAACAGCGGCGGCTCCGGATGAATCTCCTCGAAATACCGGCAAATCGCGACGCTCTCGGCGATGCAGGCGCCGTCATCGAGTTCGAGCACCGGCACCGCCGCCAGCGAATTTTTCTTGCGAAATTCAGCTCCGCGATTGACCGCCTTTACGATGTCGACCTCTTCGTACGGTACCTGGATTCCCTTCTCGGCGAGAAAAATTCGCACGCGACGCGGATTCGGAGCGGTTGCGCTGTTGTAGATCTTCACAATTTTTTCCTCTCGCTTGCGCGGCTTGTTCAACGCCGCTCGTACTGTTTCCGGCCAAACATAATTTCCCATTCCTCGCCCTTGGGCGCTTCGCGCTTGACTTTCTCCGCCAGCGGCGCGAGCCCACGCTGCACCGCCGGGCGACTTTTGATCGCTTCGTACCAGCGTTTGAGATTCGGAAAGTCAGCCAGGTCCTGACCCTGCCAGCGATGCGGCCGCAGCCACGGGTAAGTCGCGATATCGACGATCGAGTATTCGCCGACCAGGTATGGCAGCGCGCTCAGCCGTTTGTCGATCACGCCGTAAATCCGCCGCGCCTCGTTGGTGTAGCGATCGATCGCGTACTGAATCGGTTCCGGCGCGTAGCGGCGAAAGTGATGAGCCTGCCCGAGCATCGGCCCGACGCTCGCCATCTGGAACATCAGCCATTCGAGCGTCTGGTAGCGGCCGCGCGGATCAGTCGGCATCAGGCGGCCGGTCTTCTCCGCGAGATAAAGCAGAGTCGCTCCGGACTCGAAGATCGAAATCGGTTTTCCGTCGGGACCGTCGCTGTCGACGATCGCGGGCATCCGGTTGTTCGGGCTGAAGTTGAGAAACTCGGGCTTGAACTGCTCGCCCTTGCCGATGTCTATCGGCACGACCCGGTAGGGCAGGCTCAGCTCCTCGAGCGCGATGGTTATCTTGTAGCCGTTGGGGGTCGGCCAGAAGTAGACATCGATCATTTCAGGCTCCCTTCCTCAGCGAACTTTCGAATTCACGCTAGCTGGCGATCCGCCCGGTGAAGATCTCGACGCGCCTGGCAAATTCCGCCGGGTCCGCGTAGCGCCCGGGGTCGAAGATAAAGTAGGTGGCGCCGGCCTGCTGGTCGGCGCGGATGCGTTCGCGATCGACCGCGAGGTCCTCGAGCTTGAGTCCTCGGCGCACCACGATTTCAGGCGGCTGGCGATGTGCCGCGCGGGCTTTCTCGGCCAGCGCCGTAACCGCCGGCTTCAACTCGGCGGGCGCGAGCATCGGATGCCATCCGTCGCCGAATTCCAGCACCCGGGCGACCGCCGCGGGGCCGCTGCCGCCGATCCAGATAGGGGGTCGCGTGGGCCGCGGCAAAAATACGAAAGCGGGGAATCGCACCAGCTCGCCGGAATAGGGCGCCGCCTCGGTTTCGAACAAATGATGGATGACGCGCAGCGTTTCGGTGGTCAACGCGCCGCGCTGGCGAGAATCGACGCCGAGCGCCTCGAACTCGCCCGTCATCCAGCCGACGCCGGCGCCGAGAATCATCCGCCCGCCCGACAGTTCCTGGACGGTCGCGATCTGTTTGGCGGTCAGCACCGCCGGACGATATGGCAGAATCAGCACCGAGACGCCCAGCCGAATCCGCGTGGTGATTCCTGCGACGAAGGCCAGCGTGGTGAGCGCGTCGAGATAGCGGCCCATCGAGCCTTCGGTCTGGTCGGGCGGCACGGCGAGATGGTCGGAGAGGAACAGGCCGTCGAAGCCGTTGCGCTCGGCGATTTGCGCGCAGGCCGTTACCGTCTCGCGAGTCGACTGCGGCCCCATGTTGCGGATCGCGACGCCGAACTTCATGGCGCTACGCTCGTCGTGCGTTTGCGGGCGACGCGCCTGGGTTCACGCGAGCTCTCGGCGTGGATCCTCAGCAACGTGCCGACTATCTCGGGCGTCCGGCAGCGGGCCATCCCGCATTCGGTCGCGATGCCGAAGTCCTTTACGTAGCGGCGGGCGGCGGCGGCGCGCCGGCTCACGTTTTCCGCGCCGTCGCCATGCACCACGCCCAGGTACAGTTCGGTTTCCGCTGCGAGCTTGAGATCGCGCAGCGGAGCGAAGAAGCCGTCGTCGGTGCGATTAATCGGCACCGGCATGTGTAAGTAGGTGATCGGACGCGAGACGCTGCGCGCGATTGCATTCGCCAGTGAAACCATCTTGGCTGCGTCCTCGGGCTCGATGAAATGAGTCGCCTTCCAGTCGCCGTAGCACAGATGGATCCCCAGTTCGACGTCGCCCGGGATGGCGTCGCACAGCCGCTTCATGCGCGCGAGGATCTCGCCCTCGACGTCGCCGAACGGCGGCTTCCAGAGTTCCCAGCGTCCGTCCCAAAGTACCATCTCGTTGCAAACATCCCACTGGATACACAGGTCTTTGTGCGGGATGGCGGCGCAGATGGTCTCGACCTCGCGCATCATCGCCTTCTCGTAGGCGCGTTCGATCGCGAACATGTCCTGGTCCGAACACCAGGCCGAGATCACCGCCAGTGGCGTCGGCAGGCAGACCTGGAAACGCACCCCGCGGGCGATGTCGCCGCGTTTGCGCGCCGCCAGAAAATCCTGGTACGAGGCGCGCGCCTCGCGTGCGTAGCCGAGTTCCCCGAATCTGACCTCGTCGGGAGCAACGCCCGGCGCCAGGCAAAGCAGCGGGCATCCGACCATGTCGTGAGTCGGCGCGGGATCGTCGATCAGAAATGGATTGCCGCGCAACAGCGGGTATTGCCAGCTGATCCACAGCCGCCTGCCGCCCGGTTCGCCGTCGGGGATGCGCCGCAAGCGCCGTCCCAGCAGCCTCCCCGCGGTGCGGAAAACTTCATCGACGCTGTCCAGTCCGATGCTGCCCACCAGATGGACTCGCTCAGGCATCACGCTGCTATCTGCCATAGCTCACTCTCCGAAGAACATCGCAAGATCGAGGTCAATCAAAAGAGTTCCCTGGCAAGTTAACCAAAGACCGGGAACCAAAGCCAAGCCGCCGTGTATCAGGAGGGGAGGGCGTGGAATCGCGAGCGGGGGCCGAGCGCTGCTTCTGCTGCGCCCGGAGTGACGCAAGGAGATGACGTCAAATCCGAATCAGGACGGAGCGCAGCCCATCGAAGCTGCGTCGCGACCATTTCACAAAGTCCGCCTGGCGGTCGCGGGCCAGGCCGCAGGCGCGGACGAGCCTGCTAGGGGCAATTACCCCATTCGTAGATCACGATCGAGTTCTCGCCGTCGATGCCGTGCATGTTCAGGTTGAACGCAGCGATCGAGACGGCATTCCCGCTGTCCGGCATCTTGCTCGGAAAACTCATCGTGCCCGAGGTAGCCGTGGGCGGCAGGAATTGCTGGTTGGCGTGAATCTGGAACTGGTTCGAGCAATCGCTGACGTAGCCGCTAAGATCGATCGAGGCCAGCGCGTAAGTTTCCGGCAAGGCCCATTTGACGGTAAGCGTCCGGCCCAGCGGAGCGCTCCCGAGATCAAAAGGTCCGGCCAGCGGCGGCGCGATAAGATTGATCCCTTCCCCGGTTACCCCACTCACGAGGCTGGTGCCGTTCGCCGACCCGCCGCCATGAAGCGCCATCTCGAAGGTGAAGGCAGTGCCGGGCGGCGGAACCGGGCTGACCGGGTTATACCCGCCGAAAAAGGTGTCTTCAACAAAGTTGAGGGGAGGGCTAGTCGGAGTCGGCTTGAATTGCTTGGTCGAGGTGCCGTTCTGGTCCTTGACCAGGCTGGTGTTGTTGAACCAGACGTTGGAGGCGTCGTTGATCGTGACCGCATCGATCGTATTTATCGGTGCGCGAACGTCGACGTTCAGATCCGGCTGCGGGCCGGTCACGCCAAACATGTTCGCGTCAATGCGCTCTTCGACCTGGAGGCCCCTTCCGGTCGATGCCGGCTGCTGATCGCCATAAAGCAAACAATTGCCCGCGAGATCGCACTTGAAGACCATGTGAATGGTCTGGTTCACGCTCTGGTTCTGAACGGTCAGCGACAGGGCGACGATGGCGTCGAGCAGATTGTGGCTCCCATCGAGCGGCAGGAAATCTTTTATGTACTGTACCGTAGCCGAACTGACCTTGATGCCTCGCACGGAGGTCGCGAAGTCGGCGCTGCCGAACGTTTCGTCTTCTCCTTCGTCAAGGTAGCTCGAATCGAACAGCGGCATCAGATCGGTGTTGGCAAGCTGAGCGCCCCGGCTGTTGACGGTTTTCTGGAGCTGCGAGAGCAACTGATTGGCCCCATTCAGCGCAGTCGTTTCCGGTGCGCCGGCCGAGGCCGGCGGTATCGTGGTCGAGGCGATGCTCGAAGAGCTCCCGTTCGTCCCGGTGGTCGTGGTCGCGACGTTGACCGACCCGGCCCCCGAGTCGGCGGTGAAGTTCGAATCCTGGACGGTTCCGCCGCTGCCGATCTGGATCTCGTAGTCGTTGTTCACCACCGTGATCTCGCGCAGCACTGCGTCGAGTCCCTTGCCATTTGCGGCCAGCGGGTGGGTGAAGAAATTGAATGCCGCCGGCTTCTTGATCCGGGCGGCGGCGATCCATTTCATGAGCGAGTTTCTGACCAGGTTCGAGACTAACTGCTCCTGTACCAGGGACGGCACGGGTACGGTCATCAAAGTGAGTTCAGCAGCCGGCGTGGTGCCCTGCGCCTGGTAGATCATGCTGACGATCAAATCGGTCAGCACGTCGATATTGGCTACGCCCGCGCCGGAAGCCGCGCTGAAAAGCGCGTTGCTGCCGTCGGTCGGTTGAGTTGCGATCAGAAACGGCGGCGTCATGCCGGCCACATTGAGCCGCCACTTGCCCGCCCGGCTGGTCTGAGCAGTTGCCGTGTTACCCACGCTGTCATGCAGCGCGATCTCGCCTTTTGCCAGCGGCAGCCCGCTCTGCAGGGTGGCGGTTCCCTTGATGACGTGCGCGGCGGCGTTGGCATTAACCGCGGGTAAAAAAACCGCGATGAACACGGCGAGGATGATTGCTACCATAATTTTGAATGTCCTGATTCGACCCGGTGAAAGTCGTGAAAACAATGTTGCGCAGAGTATCGACCTGATCCGTAAGAAGCAATCCAGTTAAATTTCCAGATCCTTCGGATAGGCTAATAGCGTTAGTTTATGATGAAGATAGGGACAGTAAGAGAACATAAGAGAATATAAGAGAATAGATAAACAGTGGCGAGGCGTCAGGAAATTCACCCGATCACGGCCGTGACGGTCTCGAGCCAGTCAGTGCTTTAGAAAGCTGACGTCCGCGGCGTCGACCAGGTCGGGCGTCCGCCAGCCGTCGAGGTCGTACTCGTCCATGCAGCTGCGCGCGAACTGCTTGAGCGTCTCGGTACATCCATCGGCGCTCGCGACCAGCAGGGCTTCGGCGCGGATGTGCTCGTAGTTGCCGGCGTAGTTGCGTTCATAGAGCTCATGGCGTCCGCCAAACTCGGTGCCGACGGAATCCCACAGGAGCTTCATGATTTTCACCCGCTCGACGGCGTCCTGACCGTACGAGCCGCGCAGGTACTTGTCGAGCAGCGCGCGGATTTCCGGGTTGCGAAAATCAGCGACGTGCGAATTCAGGTAGATCAGGCCGCTGGAGATGATTTGCTGGATGATTTCCCTGATCCGCGCATATACGACCGGCGACAGCACGCGATAGGCGTTGGCGTAACTCATGTTGGGCAGCACGGTTCCGTTGACCCACGAATCCGGGTTGCGCGCCATCGCCTCGGACAGCGCCCAGATCAGATGTCGCAGCGCGAGCATCTCGCCGAGCTGCATCTTGCCGAACGCTTTGTCCTTGACCCCGGCGACCTCGCTCGCAAGCAGCGTCAGCCCGACCAGGAAATCCAGCTTGACCGCCAGCCGCGTGCAGCCATGGAACGAAAACCGGTTCAGGAAGCCGGACGCCGCGAAAAACAGGTTGGCGCGCTCGAGGTCGCGATAAAGAAACACGTTCTCCCAGGGAATCAGCACCTGGTCGAGAATCAGGATAGCGTCGTTTTCATCGAGCCGGCTCGACAGCGGATAGTCGAACGGGCTGCCCATGACTGCGGCCGTCATCTCGTACGAGGTTCGGCAGATGAGCTTTAGGCCCGGCGCGTTCATCGGCAGCATCGCGAGGATGGCCTGTTCGGGGCGGCCGATCTGATAGCAGCCGATGAAGTTGTGATGGGTGAGGGCGGAGTTGGTCGCGACGACCTTGGCGCCGCTGACGATCAATCCCGCATCGGTCTCCTTTTCGGCATGGACATAGACGTCGCTGGCCTCGGTCAGCGGCCGTGATTTGTCGACCGGCGGATTGATCAGCGCGTGGTTCATGTAGAGGCATCGTTCCTGCGCGCGCCGATACCAGGCCTGCGCGTTCTCATGATAGGGCGCGTAGAACTGCGAGTTGGCGCCGAGCGTGCCGAGAAAGCTGGCCTTGTAATCCGGCGAACGTCCCATCCATCCCCAGGTCAGGCGCTGCCAGGCCGCGATCGCGTCGCGGGTTTTGACGCACTCTTCGGCGCTGCGGTCGGCGCGGTAGAAACGATGGGTGAAGCCGCCGTTGCCGGTATCGGTCGGGACGGTCAGGACTTCGCGGCGGGCCGGATCGTGGAGCGCGTCGTACATCCGCGCCAGCATCCGGGCCGAGTTGCGAAACGCCGGATGCTTCGTCAGATCGGCTACGCGCTCGCCATAGATATAGACCTCGCGATCGTCCTTGAGGCTCTCCAGATACTCCGCGCCGGTGAAGGGCAGGACCTGCGGGGGCGATTCGACGCTTGCGCTGCGAGCCTTCGCGCTCATCAGACCTTCACCTCCGACCGATGCGGGATGATCACGGCCTTGACGGTCTCGAGCCGGGCGACCGCTTCGAGCGCCTGTTGCGCCTCAGCCAGCGCGAAGCGATGTGTGATGGCCTCGGCCATCGGAAATTCCCGGTGATGCGCGCGGGCCACCTGGATAGCGCCGTAGAGATGCTGCGGCTGAGCCAGGGCGTTACCGATAATCCTGATATTATTGTTGTTCAGGTAGCGCGGTTCGATCGGCACCGTGCCGGGCGCCGACCACAGACCGATAATCAGGTAGCGTCCGTTTTTGGCGACCAGCTTCATCCCTTCGGTGAAGGCCGGCAGATGGCCCGCCGCTTCGATCACAACTTCGGCGCCACGTCCCGCGGTTAGCTCGCGCACTCGTTGAACGCGGTCGGCCTCGGAGCTGAGCGTCTCCAGATCGATAGTCGCGCTGGCGCCCAAACGGCGCGCCATCGCAAGGCGCCGCTCCGGCGCACCGATCACGATTACCTGGCGCGCTCCCGACAGCCGCGCCATCAGCGTCGCTGCCAGCCCGACCGGGCCGCAACCCTGCACCACCACCGACTGATTGAGCGCGATTCCGCCCAGACGCTCGAGCGCCTGCAGCACCGTTGGCATCGCACAGCCGAACGCGATCAGGGCCTCGGTCGGAGTATCTTCGGGGACGCGATAGAAGGCCATCCCGGGCGGCAGGCTGCAGAATTCGGCGTAGCAACTGGAGGGCGGCTCGTTGGCGTTGCGGAACAGCTCGCCGAACAGATTCTCGCACAGCGAGAAATCCTTCTCGACCGTGCAGTAGTAGCATCGATGGCATTGCCGCACCGGCTGCCAATAGACGCGATCGCCGGGCGCGATCGGCGCGCCGGCATAATCCGTGGTCACGCCCTTGCCGAGTTCCTCGACGATGGCGATTCCTTCGTGGCCGAGCGTGACCGGGTAGGGCAGGGGAAGTTCGCCGCGCCACAGATGAACGTCGGTGCCGCAAACCCCGCTCATCTCGACACGCACCACGATCGCTCCCGCTTCCGGGGCGGGCAGCGGCCGCTCCCAGATTTCGAGCGGTTGATTCGGTCCTACCAGCACCACTCGCTTGCTCGTTCGGGTCGCCATGGTCACCTCGGCGGTCTCAATGAAGGATGGTCATTGTGCCCACTACCGCCGATCGGTTCCGGGATGCAAACCGGCTGACGCCCAATCGTAGCGCGGGCTTGTCTAGTCGTTGCGATTCTCGCGATACTCTCGGCTGTTCAGGAACCATGAGCACACCACGCAAGACGGCCCTCGTGACGGGCGCCGCAACCGGCATCGGACGCAGCGCAGTATTGGCGCTGGCGCGGGCCGGTTACGACGTCGCGATCAATTACCATCGCAGCGAGAACGCGGCGCGCGCGGTCGCCGGCGAGGCCGAGCAACTCGGCGCCGTGGCGTTGCTGTGCCAGTGCGACGTTGCCTCTGACGACGGCGTGCGTTCGATGCTGGCGAAGGTCGGCGAGCGCTTCGGCCGGCTGGACGTGCTGCTCAACAACGCCGGCACCACCACGGAAATCAATCCGCACGATTTCGAGGCCATGACGGTCGAGGAGTGGGACCGGATTTTCGCGGTCAACGTGCGCAGCGTCTTCCTGGTGACGCGCGCGGCGCTGCCGCTGCTCAAGAAGTCGAGCGAAGCCTGCATCGTCAACACCGCCAGCATCGTCGGACTCAGGCCCGGGCCGCAGCCGCTGCCCTATGCGGCCAGCAAGGCGGCGCTGGTGAATCTGACCAAGACCCTGGCGCTGCATCTGGGGCCGGAGATTCGCGTCAACGCGGTCGCGCCGGGATGGATGGAAGGCGACTGGATGAAGCGGATGCTCAAGGACCGTTACGAGGACCTGATGGCGCGGCGGGCGAAGATGACGCCGCTGCGCCGCTGCGTCACGGCCGATGAGGTGGCGGAAACGATGCTGTCGTTGATAATCGGCAACCGTTTCGTAACCGGCGAGGTGATCGTGGTCGACGGCGGCTTTTCCAGTTCGACCTGAGGACCGGACGATGCTCGAAGGCGTGGTGCCATTTCCGCCCGAATTTGCCAGGCGCTATCGCGAGCGGGGCTACTGGCAGGATAAGTCGCTGGCGCAGGAGTTCGCTGCGGTTTTCGAAAAATTCGACGACCGCGTCGCGCTAATCGATCGCGAGCGGCAGTTCACCTACGCCGAGGTCGACGCGCTCAGCGGCAACCTCGCGCTCAACCTGCTCGAGCTTGGACTCCGACCGCTCGATCGCGTGGTGCTGCAGCTTCCCAACGTCGCCGAGTTCGTAATCCTCTACTTCGCGCTGCAGAAGATCGGATGTATCCCGATCGCCGCGCTCGCAACCCATCGCTACGCCGAAGTCAGCCAGTTCGTGGCGATCGCCGCCGCCACCGCCTGCGTTTTCCCGGAGCGGCAGGGCGACTTCAGCTTCTCGCCGATGATCGCCCGGGTGCGCCGCGAGCAGTCATGTCTGCGCTTTCCGATCGTGCTGGGCGCTCCGGCCGCGGGCGAGCTTTCGCTGACGGAGTTAATCGAGCGTCCGGCCCGGCTCGGAAAAAGCGAGCTCGACAAAATCCGGCTCGATCCGTCTGAACCCTGTATCTTCCAGCTCTCCGGCGGCACCACCGGCGTGCCGAAACTGATTCCGCGCACCCACAACGATTACGCGTACAACTCCAAAATTGCGGCGCAGGTCTGCGGCGTGACGAGTGAGTCGGTGCTGCTGCTGGTGCTGCCGATCGCGCACAACCTGCCGCTGGCGTGCCCCGGCATCCAGGGCTTCATGTTCAATGGCGGCAGAATCGTGGTGAGCACCAGTACCCGCCCGGCTGACATGTTTGCGCTGATCGAGAAGCATCGCGTCACGCACATCAAGGTGGTGCCGGCGCTGCTGATCCGGATGATTCACGATCCCGCGGTGACCCGCTTCGACACCTCGTCGATTCGCTATATCCAGAGCGGCGGCCAGCGGCTGCAGCCCGAGACGCGCCAGCGCACCCGGCGGCTGATTCCGTCCTGCTTCGTGCAGGAGAACTTCGGCATGTCGGAGGGGCTGCTTATGTTCGCGAAGATCGACGATCCTGAGGACGTGCGGATGGAGACCGTCGGCTTTCCTGTTTCGCCCGACGACGAAGTGCGGCTGGTCGACGACGACGACAAGCTGGTGCCGTTCGGCGAAATCGGCGAGATGTGCTCGCGCGGTCCCTACACACTGCGCGGCTACTATAACGCGTCCGACTACAACGAACGGGCCTTCACCAGCGACGGCTTTTACCGATCGGGCGACCTGATGCGACAGCATCGCTCGGGCGCCTACCTGGTTGAGGGGCGCAAGAAGGATCTGATCAACCGCGGCGGCGAGAAGATCAGCGCCGAGGAGATCGAGAACCTGATTCTCTCTCATCCCGCGGTGCAGAACGTCGCTTGTATCGCGATGCCCGATCCGCAGCTTGGCGAACGCATGTGCGCCTGTATTATCCCGCGGCAAGGAGCCGCCGAGCTCACGCTCGCGGAACTGGTGAGTTTTCTTGCAGCGCAGGAGATCGCCAAATTCAAGCTGCCGGAGCGGCTCGAGCTGATGAACGATTTTCCGCTCTCGACTTTCGGCAAGGTTTCCAAGAAGACGCTGGTCGAGATGGTGACGAAGAAGCTGGCGGCCGAGCGTGCGAACGATGCGCCGAGCGGGCCGCGTCCTCGATAACCGGAGCACGGTGCGCGATGCGAATTATCGATCTTCACTGCTACCCGAATACCGAGCCGTGGATTCGATGCCAGGGACCATACGTCGAAGCGCTTGCCAAGTACTGGAAGCGCGAGTGGACGTGGAAGCAGGAAGATGAAGTGGTGCAGGAGTTCGCGGCGGCCGAAGTCGAGGCGGTGCTGGTGGCGCTCGACCTCGAGACTATCATCGGCACGCCGCCGTGCAGCAACGAGTACGTGAAGGGGATGCAGTCGCGGCACCCGGAACGGATCATCCAGGCGTGGGCGGCGGTCGATCCGTTCAAGGGCGCGACGGCGCTGGAGCAGGCGCGGACGGCGATCCGCGATCTGCACATGCTGGGCTTCCATTTTCATCCGATCATGGGACACTTCGCGGTCAACGATCAGCGCCTGTATCCGCTGTTCGAGACGATCAACGAACTCAAGGCGCCGGTGATGATCGACGTCGGCACGACCGGCATGGGCGCCGGGATGCCGGGTGGGCTGGGCGCCAGAATCCGCCACGCGCATCCCTCGGCGATCGACGATCTGGCGGCCGATTTCCCGGACCTCACGATTATCGCGGCGCATCCCGGATGGCCCTGGGTCGACGAGATGACGGCGGTCGCACTGCACAAGGGCAACGTCTTCTGGGAGATGTCCGGGTGGGCGCCAAAGTATCTGCCGGAGCAGCTCAAAATCGACATGCGGACGCGGCTTCAGGACAAGGTGATGTTCGGCAGCGACTACCCGAGCATCCCGTACGCGCGGTTATTCAAGGAATGGCGTGAGCTCAGCTATCCGGATCAAACAATGGAAAAGATTTTTCATTCGAACGCGGAGCGTATCCTGGGGCTCTGATCCGGCGCTTCGCGACAATCGCTACTGCTCAAACAGGGAGGCGCACATGAGAAACTTCGACAAGTATCGCAATGACTACCGCTGCCTGCGCATGGAACGTCGCGACGGCATCCTGCTGCTGACGCTCCATACCGACGGCGGCCCGTTCAAGTTCGGCGGCGGCCCGCATGAGGAACTGGGCTACGCTTTCGCCGATATCGGGCGCGATGAAGAGAACCAGGTGGTGATCATCACCGGCACCGGCGACTCATTCTGCGCGGAATTCGATTGGTCGAGCCTGCCCGCGGTCCAGACGCCCGACACCTGGAACTCGGTCTACAAGGACGGCAAGCATCTGCTCATGAACCTGCTCGATATCGAGGTGCCGATGATCGCCGCGGTCAACGGACCCGCGCTGATTCACGCCGAGCTCGCGGTGCTGTCGGATATCGTGCTGGCCGCGGAACATGCCGAGTTCGCCGACGCGCCGCACTATCCCAACGGTATCGTGCCGGGCGACGGCGTCCACGTGCTGTGGCCGATGCTGCTGGGGCCGAATCGCGGCCGCTACTTTTTACTCACCGGGCAGAAGTTGTCGGCGCGCGAGGCTCATTCGCTCGGCGTGGTTGGTGAGATTGTGCCGCGCGAGAAGCTGATGGCACGTGCGTGGGGACTGGCCAATCAGATCGCGGCGAAACCGCGGCTGACGAATCGCTACGCACGCGTCGCCCTGACGCAGCATCTCAAACGCCTGATGCTCGATAATCTCGGCTACGGCCTGGCGCTCGAGGGCCTCGCGATTCTGAACCGGCCGCCCGGATGAGAATTGCGGGCGGTCAGATTCCGAGGCCGCCGCTGACGTTGATGATCTGACCGGTCGTGAAACCTGCTTCTTCGGAGGCAAGGTAGGCCGCGGCGGCGGCAATTTCGTCGGGCTTGCCGATTCGTCCGACCGGCGCGCCGTGGCTGCCCGGCACGATACCGCGCATCCGCTCGGCCGCCGCCGCCAGCATCGGCGTGTCGATCGGTCCCGGCGCGATGACGTTGACCGTCACGCCGGACTTGGCGAATTCCAGGGCCAGCGACGCCGCCAGGCCATGCGAGGCCCATTTGGCGGTGCAGATATGGCCCATATGGGAAACGCCGATGAGTCCCGAAACCGCGGTGATGAAAATTATCCGGCCCCACTTGCGCGGCACCATCGAACGCAGGGCCGCCTGCGAAACGCTGAACATTCCCTTCACGTCGACCGCCAGCACCTCGTCCCATTCCTTTTCGGTGATCTCGAGAAACGGGGTGAAGTGGAAGATGCCGGCGCTGCAGACCAGGATGTCGAGATGGCCATATTCCTTGACCGCCCGCTCGACCATCGCTTGCGCGTCGGAGAAGTTGGCGACGTCGACGCGGATGCCGAGCGCGCGCCGCTTGAGCGCCTCGACTTCCTTGACGACACCGTCGATCTTTTTTTGGTCGCGCCCGCTGATTACGAGGTCGGCGCCCTCGCGTGCGAACCGCAGGGCGATCGCCCGCCCGATACCGGAACTCGAACCGGTCACCAGAGCCGTCCTGCCTTGCAAACTCATCGAGTAAAGCCTCCCCGCTGGCTGTTTCCCCGACCAGCCGTTCGCCCGCCGAGGGGGCGCTCAGCTTTTCGCGCCGCTCCCGATATTATGCTGGGCCAGGCCCTGCCGGTTTACATAGCCGGTCTTGCCGTATTTGACCGCGTACTCCTCGACCTCCGCCATCAGCTCTTCCTTGGGGGTCGCGAGATCGATTTTCTGGCCGAACGGCTGCTTCGCTTTGAAGCCGGTGTTCCAGTAGACCTCGCAGCGGTTGCCCTCGGGATCATAGAAATAGATGCTGACCGCGTTGCCGTGCGAGACCATCCGGTCGAACTTTACGCCCAGCTTTTTGAAGCGATCGTAGTAACCGTAGACGTCGTCGAGGCTGTTGCAGCGGAAGGAAACCTGCTGCACCACGTGCGCGGTCTCATCGACGTTGCGGCCGCCGCACAGCAGAAACTCATGATGTTCCTCGTCGGGCCGCGCGCTCATGAAGACCATTCCCAAACCCGGGTCTTCATCCGTGACCTGCAGCCCTACCACGTCGCGGAAGAAGGCCTTCTCTTTTTCAATGTCATGAACATGGATGCCGACGTGCCCGAGCCTGGCGACTGATGGTGTAGCCATCGGAGTTCTCCTTGTCGAAGTCCAATCTATCCTTAACATAGCGCGCAAGATTGCCAGACTCCAAATCGGCCGCCACCGGGGTAGCAGCGGGTTCCACAAACCCGCCGCCGCTGGCCTATAGTGAGAAAATGACCGCCCAAAGCCCGCTCAAAGGAAAGTAAGCTGATGCCAAGCGAGACTGGAAGAACTATCGTCCGCGGCGCCTGTCCCCATGATTGCCCCGACACCTGCGCGATGCTGGTGACGGTCGAGAACGGGCGTGCGCTCGAAGTGCGCGGCGATCCCGACCATCCGGTGACGCGCGGCGCGCTGTGCGTCAAGGTCGAAGATTACGTCGACCGCGTCTACAGCCCCGACCGCGTGCTCCATCCGCTGCGGCGCACGGGCGCCAAGGGCAGTGGCAAGTTTGAGCGCATCACCTGGGACGCCGCGCTCGATGAAATTGCGGCGCGCTTTCGGAACATCATCGCGCAGCATGGCGCGCAGGCGATCCTGCCCTACAGCTATCTTGGCACCGAGGGACTAATTAACGGGCTTAATGTCGGCGACCCGTTCTTCAACAAGCTTGGCGCTACGATCAGCGAGCGCACCTTCTGCGCCTCGGGGGCGATCACGGGATGGCTGATGACGCTCGGGCCGAGCACCGGCGCCGACCCCGAGAGTGTCGCGCATTCGAAGTACATCGTCATCTGGGCCTGCAACGTGATCAGCACCAACCTGCATCTGTGGCCCACGATCGCCGAGGCGCAACGGCGCGGCGCGAAAGTGGTAGTCATCGATCCAATCCGCAACCGTACCGCAGCCAAGGCCGACTGGCATATTCCCATCCGGCCCGGGACCGACGGAGCGCTGGCGCTGGCGTTGATCAACGTGATCATCGGCGAGCAGCTTATCGATCGCGACTACGTCGAGCGCTACACGCTCGGCTTCCCCGAATTGAAGGAACGCGCCGGCGAATATACGCCGGAGCGTGTCGCCGCGATTACCGGCATCCCCGCCGCCGACATCGTAAAGCTGGCGCGCGAGTACGCCACCACCCAGCCGGCGGTGATCCGCTTCGGCGTCGGCATCGAACGACACGCGGGCGGCGGCCAGGCGGTGCGCGCGATCTGTTGCCTGCCGGCGCTGGTCGGTGCCTGGCGGCGACCCGGCGGCGGCCTGGTCGGGATGCCGAACTTCGCCTTCCCGATAAAATGGGATACCGTCACCCGTCCGGATTTTATTCGGCCCGGCACGTGCCATCTCAATCAGTTTCGGCTCGGCGCTGCGCTCACCGGCGAGATGAATCTGGATCCGCCGATCAAGGCGCTGTTCGTCTACAACTGCAACCCGGTGGTGGTTGTGCCCGACCAGGCGAAAGTCGTGGCCGGACTGGAGCGGGAAGATCTGTTCACGGTCGTCAGCGAGCAGTTCATGACCGATACCGCCGACTTCGCCGACCTCGTGCTGCCCGCGACCAGCCAACTGGAACAGTTCGATCTGATGTGGTCCTGGGGCCACCTGCACATGAGCGTCAACAACCCGGCTATCGCGCCGCGCGGCGAGTCGATCCCCAACGTCGAGCTGTTCCGGCGGCTGGCGGCACGGATGGGCTTCGACGACGAATGCTTCCGGCGCGGCGACGAACAGATCGCGCGCGAGGCGGTCGATTGGTCGGCGCCGGCGCTGGCGGGCGTCGATCTCGACTATCTCAAGCTTCATGGCCACGTCCGTCTCAAGGTCGGTGCTCCGGAAACCTTCGCCCCGCATGCGGAAGGTAACTTCCCGACCCCGTCGGGCAGGACCGAGTTCGTTTCATCGATGGCTCGCGGCGGCAACTTTGTAATCCCGTTGTTTCGCCAGGGTTCCAACGAATCCCAAGCCGGCGAGCCGGTCGATCCGCTGCCGGCTTTCATTGCGCCGCGCGAAACGCGCGCGAACGGTGTGCGCTACTCACTCAACCTGATTTCGCCGAAGTCGCACGCGTTCCTGAATTCATCGTGCGGCAACATGGCGCGCCAGCGGCGAATCGCAGGCGAGCCCACGGTCACGATCAATCCCGCGGACGCCGCCTCGCGTGGCATCCGCGAATCCCAACCGGTGCGGGTTTTCAACGATCGCGGCTCGTTCATGGCAACCGCCCGGCTAAGCGCGGTGGTCCAGCCCGGCCTGATCGTCGCGCCGATGGGCCATTGGCGGAAGTTCAGCCGCGGCCACGCGACGGTCAACGCTGCGACCCCGACCGCGTTCGCCGATCTTGGCCATGCCCCGACTTTTTCGGATAACCTGGTCAATGTGGAGGCGCTGTAATCGCTTGACTGCCGGCGGTCGCTGACAAGACGTCGTGCCGCAGGATACGGACGTCTGAAGAATCAAATAATTGGATAATCAAGCCGCGAGGAAAAAATGGAAAAGAAGCCGATCAATCCCTGGAAGTGGCAGGATCAATTTGGTTTCAGCCACGCAATCGAGGTCAAAGGCGGGGAGCGCGTGCTCTATTGTGCCGGACAAACTTCGAGCAACGCCGATGGTCAGACGATGCATGCCGGCGACATGAAGGGCCAGATCAATCTGGCGCTGGATAATCTCGAAGCCGTGCTGAAGCAGGCGGGCATGAGTTTATCCAACGTGGTGAGGCTCAACTATTACACGCCCGATGTCGATCTGCTGCTGGAGAATTACGGCGTGCTGGTCGGCCGCCTTGCCAAGGCCGGATGCCAGCCCGCGAGCACGCTGCTCGGCGTGGCGCGGCTCGCATTCAAGGAACTGCTGATCGAGATCGAAGCGACCGCGGTGGCCTAAACTCGCGCTGTGATGCGGCGGCGCTGATTCATTTGGCGCGCGCCAGGCCGGCCTCAGTGAGGCGCGCTTCGAGTTGCGGGATCCGATCGTGTCCCCAGAAGGGTTCGCCGCCGAAGACGAACATCGGCACCCCGAAGATATGATCGGCCGCCGCCTCGTGCTCGGCTTGCTCCAGGGCGCGGCGGCCTTCGCCGGCAAGATAGCCGCGGTATTCGTCGGCGGAGAGACCAAGCGTCGCGACTACGCCGGCGATCGCCTCGGCCTGGTCGATTTCGAGCTCGCGGCGAAAAAAGAGCTCGAAAACCTTGCGGCTGTATTCGAGCAGCTGCCCCCGCGCGTCGGCAAACAGCCCGCCGATCAACGCCGGCGTGGTGTCGTAAACTTTGAGCGGCCCGCGGATTACCAGGCCGCGCGCTTTCGCCCAGCGACGCGCGTCAAGGTATGAGTATTTTGCCTTATATTCGGAGTAGACGCTGCGCTCGCCCGGGCCTTTGATACGCAACTGAAACGGGATCCATCGGATCCGCACGCGGTAGCGCTCCTGGAGCGCGAAAGCCGCATCGAAGGCGAGATACGCAAAGGGACTTTTGTAGTCCGAATACATTTTTACTTGGTGCGCGTCCATGAGATCCTCGGGGCGTCGTTCGTCAGTCGCGCGGACTGACGGAGACATGACGATTGCCTCTTTCATAGAACCGCCAGCGCTTGTCGGTCCAGGCGCCGGCATCGCCTATGTTGATACGCGCCGAACGGCCGATCCGTCCGACCCAGCCCGAAGCTTCCAGAAAAAGTTCGTTGCCGCAAAGGTCGCGGCCATAGTCGCCCTTGCTGATCGCCAGCGCCTGCGTCAACTTACCCGGCCCGTTGCTGAGATTACGGGCCTCGGGCGCCATCTTTCGCCGGCGCGCTATCAACTCGAGGCCGCGGATCGGTTCAAGCGCACGGATCAGCACCGCGTGCGGTTCGCCTTCGGTCGCGGCGACGAGGTTCATGGCCCAGCTCGTGCCGTAGAGCTGATAGACGTAGGCGTAGCCCGGCGGACCGAACATCGCCACGGTGCGTGGTGTCAGCCCGCGCGCGCTATGAGCCGCGAGATCCTGCGGACCGCGATAGGCTTCGGCCTCGACGATCCGGCCGGCGGCCTCGCCCTCCGCGGTCCGATGGACCAGGATTTTGCCGATACATTCGCGCGCCACGATCAGTACCGGACGCGCGTAGAAATCGCGGCCAAGTTTCACCGCGCGAACGCTCGCCTCACGATCCGCGGCGCGCCGCCTGAATCGCCCGCCAGATCCGCTCCGGCACCAGCGGCAAATCGATATGCCGCACGCCGAGCGGCCGCAGCGCATCGACCACCGCGTTGACGATACACGGGGTCGACGCGACCGGGCCCGCCTGCCCGATGCCTTTGACGCCCAGCGGGTTGACGGGGGTCGGGGTGACGGTGCGCTCCAGTTCGTAACGCGGCAGCATTGAGGCGCGCGGCGCCGCATAGTCCATCAGCGTCGCCGTCAAAAGTTGACCGCTGTCGTCATAGACCACCTGCTCGTAAAGAGCCTGCCCGATGCCTTGTGCGAGGCCGCCATGAACCTGACCCTCGACCAGCAGCGGGTTGATAACCGGTCCGCAGTCGTCGACCGCGATGTAGCGCAGAATCTCGACCAGGCCGGTTTCCACGTCGACCTCGACCACGGCGACATGTGTTCCGAACGGGGCGGTCAGAGCTGGCGGCTCGAAGCTCGAGTTCGCCGTCAGCCCGGGCTCGATCCCGGGAATAGGGGTACGGAAGCCGTAAGCTGCGTCGATCACGCGGGCGAGCGGGATCGATTGAGCCGCGCCGCCGTCGATCGCGATCGTGCGATCGGCGAAGATCATCTCGGGCTCCGGCCATCCGGTGAGCGTCGCCGCGATGGTGCGGAGCTTGTTCTTGAGCGTGCCCAGCGCCATCAGCACCGCACTCCCGCCGAGCGAGGTTCCGCGGCTGCCGAAGGTGCCGATTCCGTACTGCACCATCGCGGTATCGCCGTGCTCGACGACCACATCTCCGGGGGCGATTCCCAGCTCGTCGGCCACCAGCTGCGCGAACGAGGTCTCCTGTCCCTGTCCATGCGGCGACACGCCGGTCAGCACCGTCACCCGGCCGTCGGGCTCGATCCGGACGGTGGCGCTCTCCCAGCCGCCCATCGCCGGCGGAAATTTGGACGACGGCCCGGTGCCGCTCAGCTCGACGTACGAGGCAATTCCGATTCCGAAGTAACGACCCGCGCGCAGCATCTCGGCCTGCCGGCGCCGCTCGCCCGCGTAATCGACGAGCTCCAGCGCCCGCTCGAAAGCTTTTTCATAATCGCCCGAGTCGTAGACCATGCCGCCCGCATTGCGATACGGGAAGGCTCCGGCAGGAACGAAATTACGCCGCCGGATCTCGGCCGGATCGATCTCGAGGCTGGCGGCGATCTCGTCCATCAGGCATTCGATCGCGTGACACGCTTCGGGCTTGCCCGCCCCGCGATAGGCGTCGGTCGTCATCTTGTTGGTGAAGACCGAACGATGCTCGAAGGCGATCGCTCCAATCCGGTACGCGCCGGTCAGCATCGGCATCGGCTGCATCGCGATCACCGGTGTGAAGAACTGCAGGTACGCGCCGACGTCGCTGATTCCTCGTGCGCGCAGCGCGAGGATCGCGCCGTCACGTTTGACCGCCGCCTCGACGACCGTCACGATGTCGCGGCCGTGCACCGTCGAGGCGAGATTTTCGCGCCGCTCCTCGATCCACTTGACGGGATGTCCGAGTTCCATCGCGAGCCAGGCGATCAACGCCTCTTCGCCGTAGACATTGCCCTTGCATCCGAAACCGCCGCCGACTTCCGGCGCGATCACCGCCAGGCGATGCTCGGGAAAATGCAGCATCGCGGCGAGATGCGAGCGCAACAGATGCGGCATCTGGGTCGATGACCAGAGCGTCAGTTTCCCGGCGCCGCGGTTGAAGCTCGCGACCACTCCGCGCGGCTCGATCGGCAGTGCCGCCACGCGCTGGTTCACGAACCTGAGACTCACAACTCGATCCGCCTCGCGCATCGCCGTCTCGACCGCTGCCGAAGCCATCGTCGTGACGTGGGCGAGGTTGCTATCGAGCTGTTGATGGATAACGACGGCGTCGGGAGCCAGGGCCTGCTCGGCATCGACCACGGCCTCGAGCGGCTGGTACTCAGGTTGAATCAGTTCGAGTGCGTCGCGCGCCAGCTCGGGCGAAGTCGCCACCACGGCCGCCACCGGCTCGCCCACATGTCGCACGCGGCCGCGAGCGAGCGCCGGATGATACGGAGTTCGCTTCAGCGGCATCGCGCACGGCACCGGGCCGAGGTTTTTGAGGTCCTCGCCACTCACCACCGCGGCCACGCCGGGCAGAGCGCGCGCGGCGGAGGTATCGATCGCCCCAAGCTGCGCATGGGCGTGCGGGCTCCTCAGGATGGCCGCGAAGAGCATCGAGGGCAGCCGTAGATCGTCGATATAAGTCGCGGCACCCGCCAGCAGGCGAGCATCCTCGAGCCGCTTGAGTCGTTCACCGATAAACTTGTGTTGCGCCATCTGGTGAAACCCTCTTCATGGTCCCGGCAGCTAGTACCCTCCGCCTACCCACCCGCTTCTATAACCGCAGCCTTTCAGTCGGAGGTTTGCTCGAGCGCCTCGATCAGCTTTTCCATCTCGAGCCCGCGCGAGCCCTTGACCAGCAGCACGTCGCCGCGCCGGACGATAGCGCGGATTGCCGATGCCGCTTCGCGACTGTCGGGGTAGGTGCGCACAAACAGCAGCGGCGTGCCGTCGAGCACCGCCTGGCATGCCGCACCCATCGACGGTCCGACCGCGACGAACTGGTCGGGCGCGGCGGCGGCGACGTCACGCACCGCCTGGCGATGCATCTCGTCGCTGAGCGGCCCGAGTTCCAGCATATCGCCGAGCGCGATAATCAATCGTGCGCTCCGGGCGTGGGCGATTTCGCTGGCAGTCGCGAGCGCCACCCTGACCGAGCGCGGGTTGGCGTTGTAGGTGTCATCGATTACGACCACCCCGTCGAGGGTGCGCGCGCGCAAGCGCCCGCTCACCGGCTCGACGCCTTCGAAGGCGCGCGCGAGCGCCTCGAGTTGTGCGCGCGACAGGTGCGCGGCGCTGGCCGCGGCGACCGCGGCCAGCGCCGCGGCCGCGTTGCTGGCGGCGGCGGGACCCAGCAGCCGGAGGTTAACCTCGAGCTCCCGTGCGACGCCCGCTTCCAGCAACGCCGGAGCCAGCCGCAAGGTAATTGCAGCGCGCTCCGGCGCAGGCGACGGACGGCGGATGAATCCCACGTCGGCCCCCGTCGACGCCGCACCGAAGGTAACCGCGCGCATCCCGGCCGGGATGCGCGCGGTTACCTTCGGCTCCTCGGCGGACGCGACCGCCACACCCGCGCCGCGAAACAGCGAGCTCTCCTCGTCGGCGATCTCGTCGATGGTTCCCAGCCCTTCGCTGTGCTCGATGTCGACGTTCAGCACCAGCGCAACGTCCGGCGTCAGTATGCACGCCAGCGCCGCCACTTCGCCGCGCCGATTGGTGCCGCATTCGATGACCGCGGCGCGATGGGTTTCGGTAAGCGTGAACAGCGTCATCGGCACGCCGATCAGATTGTTCAGATTGCCGGGCGTCTTGAGAGTCGCGCCGAAGCGGGCGGCGGCCAGCGCCGCAGTCAGTTCTTTGGTGGTGGTCTTGCCGTTGGCGCCGCCGATGGCGATCACCGGCAGGCGGGTGACGGCGCGAATGCGCTGCAGATGGTGGCTCGCCAGTGCCCCGAGCGCGCGCAAAGTATCTTCGACCTCGACGCATGCGAGTTCGGCGACCGAGCGTCCGCGCTCGACGATCGCGGCCGCCGCTCCCTGCGCGATGGCCGCGCCCAGATACTGATGGCCGTCGAAGTGCGGGCCGCGCAGCGCGACGAACAGCGAGCCGGCCCGCGCCACCCGCGAGTCGGTCGTAACGCCGCTGACAATCGCTTCGGCCGAGCCGCGCAGTGCGCCGCCGGTGGCCGCGGCAACTTCCGCGAGCGTGAAGCTGCACGAATTTGGGGGAATCGGTGTCGCCATCGGCTGCGCCCAATTAATCCACGATGATTACGCCCGTTTGCGGGCGGCTTGACAACCGCCGGATGGCATAGAAGCCTCGATCGATCGCAATCTCGGATCGGAGGCCAGTTTCCCGATGGCGGAGTCCCCTCTCGTCGGTATCGTGATGGGCAGCAAGAGTGACTGGGAGCAGATGGGGGCGGCGGCGGAGCTTCTGACTGAATTTAAAGTGTCACATGAAGTCAGGATTCTCTCCGCCCATCGCACGCCCGCGCCAACCCAGGCCTGGGCGCAAGGCGCCCGCGCGCGCGGGATCGAGGTGATCATCGCCGGCGCCGGCGGCGCCGCCCATCTGGCCGGCGTGATCGCGTCGCAAACCCTGCTGCCGGTGGTCGCCGTTCCGATCCAGACCGCCGCGCTCGGCGGCATCGACTCGCTGCTGTCGACCGTGCAGATGCCGCGTGGGGTGCCGGTGGCAACCATGGCGATCGGAAAAGCCGGGGCCGCCAACGCCGCCCTGTTCGCGATGCAGGTGATGGCCTTGCGCCGCCCCGAATTGGCAGCGAAGCTTGAAGATTGGCGCGCCGCGCGCGCGCAGGAATTACTCCAACAGAAGATTCCGTGACCGGCATCCGACACAGGCCAACGGCGGCTGCCCGCGTGGTTGCCTCGATCGTTTCGATGGCAATCGCGCTGATGGTGGCGACGGTCGCCGGCGCCGTCCAGCTCAAGACCCTGGGCCGGCTTTCGATCCCGCGAACCACGCCGGTTATCGCCATCTGCACCGACTCGGTGATGCAGACCGTGCTGACCCAGGATTTGAGCGTCGCGCGCCGTTCGGCGAACTCATCGAGTGCGCCGGTTACGATCACCGTCACCATGCATCAGCAGGTGATGAAGCCGGGAGTGTCGGCCCAGGATGTGTCGCCGGGCGACCCGGCGGCGGCCGACATGCTGGAAGCGCTGGGGGTGGCGCCGATGCCGCTCGGCGACAGCGGCGATCAGCCGACCGACCCGTACGCGGCAGCAGCGCGGATGGAAGCGCTGGCGCCGGAAGGTCCGTTGATGCAACAGATGCGGGAGTACCAGGCGCAAAACAACTCGATGAGCCAGCCGGCGACCGGCCTTTTTCATCGCGAGGAAGCGAGCAGGGAGTATCCGACCGCAATAATCGCTCGCGTCACTTCGAGCGCGCAGGACGGGTCACTGACCGTCGCGGCGTTGCTCGATCCCGGCGAAGATGTCCGTAACGCGAAGGAACTGATAGCCGAAGAAATCGCCAACAACATCCTGCACTGATCAGACGACCGCAAGCTCGGTCGCCGGTCCGCTACCGGGGTGCGGTAGCCCCGGGATGCCGGGGGCGTCACGCGTCGTCAGCGGCGGGCCGAAGGCAGTGCGCGGTTGGTCCGCGAGGGCGCGGTCGAGATTGGCGGTGGAGCGACCGTGGCCGGTTCGCCGGCCTTTTCGCCGAAGGCCGCAGCCGGCGCCGGGGCGACGGTCGCGGGCGGCTCGGATTGCAACGACGCTGAAAGCCGGCGGTTTCGCAGGTACAAAGCCGCCACTATCAGCGCGATGACCAGCGCGATAAAAGCCCAGATGCGGAGATGGCCGCGACGCCGGCGGCGGCGGTCCACGATGGGCTCCGACATCCTGACCACGCTGCTCTCAGAGCGCTGTACTTCGCGTATAAAGCGGACTGCGATCGCGTCCGAATCCAGCCCCAGACAGTCCGCGTAGCGCCGAATAAATGGCAGCAGGTAGAGCTGATCGGAAATCGCGCTGTAGTTGTCGCTCTCGATCATCCCGATGTAGTGCGCGGGAATCCGGGTTTCTTTGACGACTTCGTCGCGGGTGACGCCGCGCCGCTCGCGCACCGCGGCCAGAAAAGCGCCGAGGCTTGGCTCGCTGGGCTTTTCAGCGACCGGGGAAGCGGCGGCTGCGGATGGCGCATCGTCGCGCTGGGGTTTCGCCCCAGCTTTCTCGGGTGGATGGTCTGCCTCACTCATCGATTTACCGACCGCCGTTCGTCGCATGATAGCCGACCGGAGCCGTTCCGCCGAGTTGGCCCCGGGCGGTTTCGACATATGCCGCGGGAGGCCGGCCGGCGAGCGACGCCGCTCGCTCGCCATCGGCGATCGCATCCTTCCAGTTATGGAGGGAAAAAGCGACGAGACCCAGGTAGTCGTAGGCCGGCGAGTAATCAGGATCGCAGGCGCGCGCGCGCTCGAGATCGGCGCGCGCCGATGTCAGGTCGTGCTGGTAGTAAAACCTGGCTGCGCGATTGGTGTAGATGTCGGCGGCCAGCAGCTTGAGCTTGGGATCGCCGGGATGTGCGGCCAGCGCCAGCTCGATTTCCCTGACAGCATCGTTGAGGCGACCTTCCTGAAGGGCGGAACGCGCCAAATCCTGATGCAGTGGAGCGCATCCGGCAAGCAGCGCGACGAGCGATATAAGCAAGGCCGATTTTCTGAGCGCCACCAGGATGACCCGTTACAAACTTAATCGCCGCCGGGTCGCAAACCAAGCGCACCCGAGGCGACACTGCCCGATGCTGGCAGCGTGCCGCGGCAGTCAAACTGCAGTGGCCGCTGCGGCGCAGCGCGATTGGAAAGCGCCACCTTCTTGCCCTCGCAGCCCAGCACCGAAATCGATCCCAGTGCGGGGGTGACTCGGGGCAAGTCGTGGAAATTCACGATCGCGACCACGCATGCCGGCGACTTCCACAGGCGTGCCAGTCCGGCCAGATCCGGGATGAAGCTGGCCTGTGCATCGCGGTCATCGCTGAATGGCGCCAGTTCCCCTCGATAGCCGACGATTGCTTCACGGTGCCCGGTGTAGAACGGCAGCGACTGAACGAAATGGCGATACGAGGCCAGTACGCATCCGGGGCCAAGCTGCGGCGCAACCACCCGCGCGAGGCGGCGGTAGCTGTAGAAGGCGGCGGCGTCGCGGCGTAGCTTGAGCCCAGCGCCGCTGGCAAACAGCACCGCGATGGCAATTATCGCCAACGCTATCGCGGGGCGGCCGCGACGCGCCGGGACGATCGCGGCCAGCGCGATCACGATAAACGCTACCGCAATCATCGCGCCGTCGATAATCAGCCCGCGGCCTAACCGATTGGCGAAAACCCCGAGCGCCGCTCCGATGGCGCAGCCAATCGCCAGGTTGATAGCGGCAAACCATCCGAGGAACGCTGGTCCTGCGCCGCGTTTCACAAAGCGCGCCAGGCCGAAGCCGGCGAGAATCGCGATCGGCGGCAATCCCGGCAGGATGTACGATCCGAGTTTCGAGCGCGGAATCGAGAAAAAGATCAATACGATCCCGAACCACAGGATCAGGAACGCCAGCGGATCGCGATTACGGGCGGGGTTGGTCGCACGTTCCCGCCAGAGTTCGGCGGCGCCCGAGCAGGCGAAATAGAGCCACGGCCAGGTGCCGGCCGCGGCGACCACCACCAGCAGGTAGGGGCCCCATCCGTGCTCGGAGCTTTCCAGGTAACGCGCCACGTGTTCGTGCAGCAGAAAGAAGCTCAGAAAGCCGGGATTGCGCGCGGCGACGATCGCAAACCATGGGACGACAATCGCGCCGTAAACGGCGATCATGGCGAGCCACGGCATCCGCAGAATTTCGCGCGTGCGCCGTTGTATCAGCATGAAAGCGAGCCCGATCGCGCCGCCCAGCACGATCGCGACCGGTCCCTTGGTCAGGGTGCCCAGCGCCAGCATGATCGAAGCGAGGATCAACAGGGTGCGGCTTCTCCGCGCGCGCAGGTCGGGGGTTTCGATCGCGAGGTAAAAGGCGCCCAGCGCGGCGGTGAAAAAAAACGCCAGCGCCGGATCGAGCGTCGCAAAGCGCGCGAAGCCGAAAAACAGCGGACTCAACGCCAACGCCATCGCCCCCAGCATCCCGGCCGCCGCGCCGAACATGGTCTCGCCGATCACCTCCGTGACCGCGACCTCGCCGACGCTGCACAGTGCCGTCGGGAGCCGCACGGCGAACTCGTTGGGGCCGAAAATCCTGATCGACGCGGCATTCGCCCAGTAGACCAGCGGCGGTTTCTCGAAATAGCGGACCCAATCGTCGCGCGGCGTCAGGTAATCGCCGCTGACCACCATCTCGCGCGCGATTTCCGCGTAGCGTCCCTCGTCGGGCTCGAGCAGCGCCGGGGTGCCGAGCCCGGGCAGATAAAGCAATGCGGCGATGATCGCGCATAGCGCGATTCTGCCGGGCCGCGACCCGTGTCCGCCAAGAAATGATAGTCGGGGAACTGACAAGCCCACAAAAAATAGACCCTCGCGGCTTGCTCCGGAAGGCCCCCCCTTTCACGGCGCGGTGCGATCGGTGCTTTAACTTGGCGGCGGCGTTTGTCAAAATGCGGTGACTTGCGAGACTCCAGCGAGTTTCGCCGTCAACGGGCATTGAGTCTGCCGGGCAAAATATCGCCAATTCGGGCCAGCAACGCGTCATTGGGGCCGGTTTCGATCGTCATTCCGGTCTACAATGAATCCGCCAATCTTGACGCGCTGTGGCGCCGCCTCGATCCGGTCCTCAACGGATGTGGCCGGCAATGCGAAGTTATTTTCGTCGATGACGGCTCGGCCGACGACTCGCTCGCGATGCTGCGCGCGCTCGCCAGCCGCGACGATCGCGTACGGGTGGTCGAGCTGGCGCGCAACTTCGGGCAGCATGCCGCGATCCTGGCCGGCTTCCGCAACGTCCGCGGCGAGGTCGTGATCACGCTGGATGCCGACCTGCAGAATCCGCCCGAAGAGATTCCGCGCCTGCTGGCGGCGATCGACGAGGGCAACGACGTGGTCGGTGGCTGGCGCGAGGAACGCCACGACCAGACCTTTCGCAAGCTCGCGTCGCGGCTGCACAATCATCTGACGTCGCTGATCGTGGGCGTCCCGATGCGCGATTACGGCTGCATGCTGCGCGCCTATCGCCGTCATATCGTGGACACGGTGGTGGCGTGCGATGAGAAAGCGGCGTTCGTTCCGGCGCTCGCCAATTCGTTCGCCAAGCGGGTCGCCGAAATTCCGGTCGGCCATGAGCAGCGGGCGCGCGGAAAATCGAACTATAATCTGCTCGCGCTGGCGAAGCTCAGCCTCAATCTGATCACCGGGTTTTCGCTCTACCCGATCCAGATGCTCAGTCTCGTAAGCTTTTCGATTTTCGCGCTGGCGGCGGCTTTTGCACTGGTCCTGTTAGGCCATCGCGTGTTGTATGGACCGCAGCAGGAAGGTGCGATGTGGGTGCTGTTCGCGATCACCTTCGGACTCATCAGCATCATGTTTCTGGCCGTGGGGTTGATTGGCGAGTATGTCGGCCGCATCTACCTGGAGGTCCGGCGCCGGCCGAACTTCATCGTCCGCGCCGTGCATGACGCGGAATCGGAAAAGCGCGATCCGTTGCTGCACCCGTGACCGCTTCGGAAATTACCCGCGCCGCCGGGCCCGCGATCGAGGACGCGCCGTGCGTGCTCTTCGCTTACCATCAGATGGGGCATGATTGTATGGCGGCGCTGCTCGCGATGGGCGCGCCGATCGCCGCGCTGTTCACCCATCAGGACAGCCCGCACGAGGAGATCTGGTGGGATTCATGCACGACGCTGGCGCGCCGTCATGCGATTCCCGTCCATACGCCCGAGAAGCTTGAGCGCGACTGGATCGATCGAATCGCCGCGCTCCAGCCGGCGGTAATCTACTCCTTCTACTATCGTTACCTGATTCCGGATGAGCTGCTGCGGCTGCCGCCGTTGGGCGCGTACAATCTTCACGGCTCGCTGCTGCCGAACTACCGCGGCCGCGCGCCCGTCAACTGGATGATCGTCAACGGCGAACGCGAAGGCGGCGTCACCCTGCATCATATGGTCGCGCGCGCCGACGCCGGGGATATCGTGGCGCAACGCGCGGTCGCGATCGCCGATGACGACACCGCGCTGACGCTTTATCGCAAGCTGGTTCCGCTCGGCGTCGCGCTGATTGGCGAGTTCCACCCGCTGATCGTTGCCGGGCGCGCCCCGCGGCGTCCGCAAGACCTCGCCCAGGGCAGCTATTACGGCCGGCGCGGGCCCGACGATGGGCGTATCGAGTGGCGCTGGCCGGCGCGCCGGATCGTCAACCTGGTACGCGCCGTGACTCATCCTTATCCCGGCGCCTGCTGCTTCGTTGCGGGCCGTAAGCTGTTAATCTGGCAGGCCGGAGTCGGCGCCGAGTCCGGTAAGCGAGGTGAACCCGGCGCGGTCCTCGGGGTCGGCGCGGGCGGCGTCGAAGTTGCGGCGGGCGACGGGATGGTGCTGCTCAAGCGGGTACAGCTCGAGGGTGAAGCTGAACAAGCGGCAAGCGAAGTAATCGGCCGCGGCGCCGAAGGGTGCCGGCCGAAATTAGAGTAGATGGAGAATTCATGCGGGTATTGATCACGGGCGGCGCCGGCTTTCTCGGCTCCCATCTGTCCGACGCTTTTGTCTCGCGCGGCGACGAGGTGTTTGTGCTCGACACCGGCTCGATCGCAAAAGTGCGCCATCTCTTGAGCCATACGCGCTTCCACTATGTGCACGATTCGATCTTCAATCTCGAGCTGCTCGATAGCCTGGTCGCCAAAACCGACCTGATCTATCACCTGGCGGCGGTAGTCGGCGTCGAGCACTACGTTGGCGACCCGTACGAGACCCTGAACGTTAACGTCAATGGCACGCAGAACGTGCTCAAGGCGGCCTACAAGTACAACAAGCGCGTGGTCTTCAGCTCGACCTCGGAGGTTTACGGGCGCAACCCCAAGGTGCCGTGGAGCGAGGACGACGATCGGGTGCTCGGCGCGACCACGATCGACCGCTGGTGCTACTCGACCTCGAAGGCGGTAGGCGAACATTTCTGCTTCGCCTACCACAAGCTCGGACTGCCGGTGACGGTGGTGCGCTACTTCAACGTCTATGGGCCGCGGCTCGATAAAGTCGACGTCGGCCGGCTGTTCACGATCTTCATCGGCCAGTTGCTGCGCGGCGCCGATCTGACGGTGGTCGGCGACGGCTCGCAGACGCGATGCTTCACCTATGTGACCGATGCTATCGAGGCGACCGTACAGGCCGGCCTCAACCCGGCTGCCGACGGTCAGGCGATCAATATCGGGACCGATCGCGAGACCTCGGTGCTCGAATTCGCCGAGCTGATGATCGAGTTGTTCGGGCCCAACCCGTCGAAGATCAAATTCGTTGACCAGGAACAGATTTACGGATCGAGTTACGAGGACATCCCGCGCCGCGTCCCCGACAACACCAAGATGCGCACGCTGCTCGGCGTCACGCCGAAAGTCGCGCTGCGCGAGGGCACCAAGCTCGCGATGGACTGGTTTCGCGAGCAGGCTCAGTCGTAGCCGCTGCGGCCGGGATCGTCGGACCGCAGCGCGGGCGCGCAATGGAGATAGCGCTCAAAGTCGACGTCGACACCCATCGCGGGCTCGAGCAGGGCGTGCCGCGGATCGCCGGGGCGCTCGAGCGCGAGGGCGTGACCGCGAGCTTTTACATCGCGATGGGTCCGGATAACTCCGGGCGTGCGATTATGCGCGTGCTCCGCAACCGCGGCTTTGCGCGCAAGATGGTGCGGACGCGGGCGGTCTCGATGTATGGCCTGCGCACGGTGCTATCCGGAACGCTTCTGCCGGCGCGGCCGATCGCACTCGCGCTCCCGCGCATCGTCGAAGGGCTGGCCGGCGCGGGCTTCGAAGTCGGCGTACACGGCTACGATCACGTGCGCTGGCAGGACCATATCGACGATCTCGGCGAGCCCGCGATTCGCGCCGAACTCGAGGATGCGTTCGAGGCCTACCGCGCGATCTTTCGCGCTCGGGCCACGGGCTTTGCGGCGCCGGGCTGGCGCACCAATGCGACTGCGCTCAAGCTGCTCGACCAGATGGGTCTCAGCTATCACAGCGATACGCGCGGCACGGTGCCTTATCGATGCGTGGTCGGTGCGGCCACTCTCGCCACGCCTGAAATCCCGACCACCCTGCCGACGCTCGATGAAGTGATAAACCGGCCGGGTCTCGGCGACACGTCCTCGATCGTGCGCTTCTATGGCGAGCAGATGCGTGACGACGCGCTCAACGTCCATACGATTCACGCCGAAACGGAAGGCATGGGCCAGTTCGATACCTTTGCGGCGCTGGTTCGCGCGCTCAAGGACCGTGGCGCGGTGTTCGTGCGGATGGCAGATGTTGCTGCGCGACTCGACTCCGCTGCGCTGCCGCGATGCGAGGTAATACGCACCTCGCTCGCCGGTCGCGCCGGCTGGATTTCAGCGCAAGGTCCGCTCCAGTGATCGGGATGTCGTGCTAGCCTCGTGAGAAGGCGCAGGCGTTGCGTCTATCATGGCCGCGCAAGATTTTTCGATTCAGGATCCTCGCGAGCTGGGCCTCGATTACGAGAAGGTCGAGGCGCTTCTCGATCGCGCCGGTGAAGAGGTTCGAGCGGGGTTGCTGCCTTCGGCGCAGGTCGCAATCGCGCGCCATGGCAGACTCGCCGCGATGCGCACGTGGGGCAGGGCGGCTCAGGGCGGCGATGATCGGCCGGCGACCAACGCGACGCTCTACCCGGTCTTCTCGTGCACCAAGGCGATCGTCGCGTCTGCGGTGTGGATCCTGATCGGCGAAAAGCGACTCGACCCGGCGGAACGTGTTGCGGAGATCGTCGACGAGTTCGGCGTCAACGGCAAGCAGGCGGTCACCGTCGAGCACCTGCTGATGCATACCTGCGGATTTCCGGGCGCACCGATGCCGCCGCAGGAGTGGCCCGATCGGCGCAAGCGGCTCGATCGCCTGGCCTCGTGGCGGCTCGAATGGCCGCCGGGCAGCCGCTTCGTTTACCATCCGACCGCGAGCTTCTGGGTGATCGCGGAAATTCTGGAGCGGCGCGCGGGGACTGACTTCCGCGTCTTCATCCGGGATCGAATCGCGGCGCCGCTCGGACTGGAAGATCTCAACGTCGGTCTGCCTCGAGCGAAACACTCTCGCGTCGCCGACCTGGTCCTGGCCGGCGAGCCGCCGGACGCCAAGGATCTCACGCGAATGGGTCTGCCGGATATCAGTCAAAGCGCTGCCCCCGAGCACACGCTGCTGGGTATCAATCAGCCGGCGATACGCGAGGTCGGGATTCCGGGCGGTGGTGGGTTGATGACCGCGGGCGACCTGGCGCTGTTCTATCAGTCGCTGCTGGGCCATCTCGACGGATCGCGCGATCTTGGAATCTGGCGCCGCGATACGCTCGCCGAGGCATTGCGCGTACGGTCCGGCGATCTCGCCGATCCGATGCTTGGGGTCCGGGTCAACCGGGCGTTGGGGGTGGTGGTTGCCGGCGATGACGGCCGCGGGGTTTATCGCGGCTTCGGCGTCGGCAACTCAGCGGTAGCCTTCGGACATGGCGGTGCCGGAGGCCAAGTCGGATGGGCTGATCCGGTCAGCGGGATCTCGTTCGCCTACTGCACGAATGGCATCGATCGGAATTTCATCCGCCACGGACGCCGCGGCGTCGCACTTTCCAGTTTGGCCGCCGACTGCGCGAGTCGAGCGCGCGACTTCAACTGAGGAACGGCTTCAAGTGAGAAACGGCTTCAAGTGAGGAACGGATTGTCGAGCACGATAATCGCCTCGCGCCCCGCGCCCACGCCCACCATCGCAAGCTTCACCCCGCCGAGCTGGACGATCCTGTCCAGATAGCGGCGGGCGTTGACCGGCAGGTCGGCCAGCGAACGCGCCCCGCTGATATCCTCGTTCCAGCCGGGCAGCTCTTCGTAAAGCGGCCGCGCCTTCTCGAGCGCCGTTCGTCCCGCCGGCATCTCGTCGTATTGCCGGCTGCCGATCTGGTACGCGTAGCCGATGCGCAGCGGGTTCACTCCGGTCAGGACGTCGAGCTTGGTGAGCGCCAACCCCCACATCCCATTGAGCCGTGCGGCGTAGCGCGCCAGCACCGCATCGAACCATCCGATTCGCCGCGGACGCCCGGTGGCGCTGCCGAACTCGTCGCCCTCCTCGCGTAATCGGTTGCCTAGCGACCCCTTGATCTCGGTCGGAAACGGGCCACCGCCGACGCGAGTCGTATAGGCCTTGCTGATGCCGAGCACGGCTTCGAGCCGGCCCGGCGGAAGACCGCCGCCCGAGAACACCGCGCTCGCCACGCAGTTCGACGAGGTGACGAACGGATAGGTGCCGTGATCGATGTCGAGCATCGTGCCGTGAGCACCCTCGAACAGCACGCGCCGGCCCGCCGCGACCGCTTCGGCGACGAAGGCGGCGGTGTCGGTCAGGTACGGCAGCAGCCGCCGGCGCATCGGTCCGATCTGCGCCAGCAGGCGCTTGCCGTCGATCGGCTTGGCCTGGAGCACGCGCTTGAGGTAGAGATTTTTTTCCTTCAGGTTGTATTCCAGCCGGGTCTTGAACGCGGCCGGCTTCAGGAGATCGGCGAAACGCAGTCCCGAGCGCGCCATCTTGTCTTCATAGGCGGGTCCGATTCCAAAGCCGGTGGTGCCGACCTTGCGCCGGCCGAGCCGCTGCTCGCGGGCGCGATCGATCGCCTGATGATACGGCATCACGAGATGCGCATCGCAGCTGATCTTGAAGAGCGCGCGGTCGGAAAGATGCGAATGCGCCCGCAGCCGATCGATCTCTTCGACCAACGCGAACGGATCGATCACCATCCCGTTGCCGATCACACAGACCTTGCCGGGATGCAGCGCGCCGGCCGGAATCATCCGCAGGATGAATTTCTCGCCGTTGACAACCAGGGTATGGGCCGCGTTGTTGCCGCCCTGGAAGCGCACCACCAGGTCGGTATCCGCGGCGAGCAGGTCGACGATCTTGCCTTTGCCCTCGTCGCCCCACTGGGTGCCGATAACCGCCACTGTCTGCATAGCTTCTTCGGTTTCGTTCTCCGGCCGCGCGGAAATTTCAGCGCGCTGCGCGCGGAGTACGTCTCCCCTCGGATCGTGTGTTCAGAACTTGATGAACTCTGCCGACGTTATCGCCGGAATCGTCTTAAGGCGCTCCAGAATCTCATCCGATACCGGCTCATCGACCTCGACCAGGCTAAGCGCCAGTCCGCCGACGCGATCGCGCCCGAGCTCCAGCCCCGCGATGTTGATGTTCGACTGACCGAGCATCGTGCCGATCGCGCCGACCACGCCCGGAACGTCGCGGTTGTGCAGCATCAGGAAGTAGCCGTGCGGAACCGCCTCGACCCGGTAGCCGTCGATGCGGATGAGGCGCAGGGCGTGATTGCCGACCACCGCGCCGCTCACCTCGTGGCCGGCGGCCGAGGTCTCGACCGCGACCGTCAGGGTGTTGATGTAATCGGTCGCTTCGCGCGAACGGGTCTCGATTACTTTGATGCCGCGCTCGCGCGCGATGTAGGGGGCGTTGACGTAATTGAGCGGCTGGTCGAGAAAGCGGCTCAACAATCCTTTGAGCACGGCCGCGGTAATCTGTTCCGCTTTGAGGCTCGCGGCCTCGCCGCCCAGCCCGACCGTAACCTGCTTGGGCGCCTCGCTGATGATTTGGCTCAGGAACTGGCCGAGTTTCTGACCGAGCTGCAGATGCGGCTCGAGGGTCTCGAGCTCCTGCGGCGAAAGCGCCGGAATGTTGACCGCGTGCTGAATGGTGCCCTCGAGCAGAAAATTTATCACCTGATGCGCGATATCGACCGCGACCTGCACCTGCGCCTCGTCGGTCGCGGCGCCGAGATGCGGGGTGGCGATGACGCTTTCGAGCTTGAGCAGCGGATGGTCGGGCGGGGGCGGCTCCTGGACGAAGACATCGAGCGCGGCGCCGGCCACGGTGCCGGCGACGATCGCCTCGTGCAGCGCCTGCTCGTCGACGATGCCGCCGCGCGCACAGTTGATTATCCGCACCCCTTTTTTCATCAGGGCGAAAGCCGCGCGCCCCACCAGTCCGCGCGTATCGTCCGTGAGCGGGGTGTGGACGGTGACGAAGTCCGCCCGCTTGAACAGCTCGTCGACGGTCACCAGCTCGACCCCGATGCGCGCCGCCGCTTCGGCGGTCAGGATCGGATCGAAGCCGATTACCTTCATCTTGAGGCCGACCGCGCGCTCGGCGACGATCCGGCCGATATTGCCGAGACCAATCACTCCCAGCGTCTTGTTGCTGACCTCGGTGCCGGTGAACTTGCCGCGCTCCCAGCGCCCGGCCTTGAGCGAGGCGTTGGCGGTCGGGATGTGGCGCGCCAGCGCCATCATCATCGAGATCGCATGCTCGGCGGTGGTGACGCTGTTGCCGAGCGGGCTGTTCATCACCACGATTCCGCGCCGCGTCGCCGCGTCGAGATCGACGTTGTCGACTCCGACCCCGGCTCGGCCTATGACCTTCAGCGTGTCCGCGGCCTCGACCACCTCGCGCGTGACCTTGGTGCCGCTGCGAATCAGCAGTCCATCGTACGGCCCGATGATCTTTGCCAACTCGGCCGGCTTGAGCCCGGTTTTGATATCGAGCGCGATTTGCGGGCAGCGCCGCAGAATTTCGATGCCCTGCTCGGAGAGAGAATCGCTCAGCAGAACGCGGAAACTCGCCGCCATCGGCTCACGCACCCCGCTCGATACGACGCTGCACCGCGGTCAGGCCGGCGCCTGAGTCGAAGTCGCTGTAGCCGGCTTCCCTGAGCGCCATCTCGAACGCGCTGACCGCCACCAGCATGTCGAACGGGCTCACGTATCCCATGTGCCCAATACGCACCAGCTTGCCCTTCATCTGATCCTGCCCGCCCTGGACCGAGACGCCGAGCGTGTCGCGCATATGACGAACCACCTTGCCGCCGTCGAGTCCGGGCGGCGTCAGAATCCCGGTCACGCCGGGAGCCGGATTGTCGGGCGCGATCAGCTTGAGTCCCAGCGCCGGCGCCGCGGCCCGCGCCGCCTCCGCCATCAGCCGATGGCGCGCGAAGACCAGGGGCAGGGTCTCGGCGTGAATCATCTCCAATGACTTGTTGAGCCCAAATATTAACGAGACCGCGGGCGTCCAGGCGGTGGTATGTTCGTCGCGCTGGAGCCTCAGCTCGCGCGGCAGGTCGAAGTAAAAGCGCGGCGTCTTGACCGCGGCGGCCCGCGCCAGCGCCCGCTCCGAAAGCGCGATCATCGCCAGCCCCGGCGGCAGCATCAGCGCCTTCTGACTGCCTGTGACGAGCGCGTCGATGCCCCATTCGTCCATCTTCTGTTCGAACACGCCGACCGAGGTAATGCCGTCGACGATCAGCATCACGTCCCGCCCGCGCGTCAGTTCGGCAATCTGTGCCACCGGATGGACCGCGCAGGTCGAGGTTTCGCTGGCCTGGACAAAGACGGCGCGGGTGTTCGGATTAGCTCGCAGCGCCGCTTCGATCTGTTCGGGGCGGACGGCCTGGCCCCACTCGACCTTGATCGCGTGCCCAGCCATCCCGTGCCCGCTCAGGATCCGGCCCCAGCGTTCGCCGAACTTGCCGCCGTCGACGAAGATCGCATCCTCGCCCGGCTTGAGCAGGTTGGTAACCGCGGCCTCCATCGCACCGCTGCCGCTGGCGGCGAGCACAATCACCTCCTGCCGCGTGCCGAGCAGCGGCTGCATCCGTTCGCGCGCCTGGTCGAGCGCGGCGCTGAACTCGGGCGTGCGATGGTGGATGATCGGACGCGCCATCTCCAGCAGCACTTCGGGGGGAACCGGCGCAGGCCCGGGAGTAAAAAGATATTTTTTGATCGGCGGCACGGCTTATGCGGATAGCGGGTGACTCAACCCGGAAACTCCAAAAAAAAGCCTGGTGCCCCGGAAAATGGAGCGCCAGACCCCAACTTTCTGCGAGCCCCCGTGGGCTCTCCCACGTAATCTGAATAACTGACCCCGCCACGCACTGTCAAGGTGGGTGCGGCGGGGCGGGGCCGGACGCGGATTGAAAAGCGGCGGCCGCAGTTGTTAAACGATGGTTGGCCGATCGGATGAGACTCGAGTACGAACTTCGCGATGGCACGCTGGTCTGGATCAAAAATCCGCACACGGGCGTGGTCTCGTACGTCGTTGACGTGCGCGGAAAGAGCTTTGCCTTCGCGCTCGGCGAGCGTCATATTCCGCACGGCGGCCAGCTGCTCGCGCCCGAAGCGGTAAGCCACGCCACCCGCGACTGCCCATTTTGTCCGGGCAACGAGGCGGCCACCACCCAGGAACTGTTCCGCATCACGGCGCAGGAGATGCCGGCATGGAACGGCGGCGTGCGCGACGCGCCGTGGCTCATTCGCGTGCTCAACAACCTTTTTCCGCGCATCCCCGACGCACTCACCGGCGGGCGCAACGAATCGTATATCGTGATCGAGGATCCGCGGCATTTCATCGATGCGCCGCGCGCGCCGGGCGATCTGATGTATACCGGGGCGCTTGGCGAGGAGCATTTTCTTCAGCTGCTGATGAGCGATGCGCGCGTGATTCGGCGCGCGTTCGAAAATCCGGCGGTCCGCTCGGTGGTGATCCGCAAGAACCAGGGCCGCGAGTCGGGCGCCTCCCAGCCGCATCTGCATCAGCAGATAATCGGCTCGCCGGCCGCGCTGCCGGCACTGGCCGCCGAGGCGCGCACCAGCCGCGAGCATCCCGAGTTCTGGGACGAGCTGCTCGAACTGGTCGAGCGTCTGGGTCTGATGCTCGAGCGCGACGGCGCCGCAATCAGCTTCCAGAGCCCAATTGGCGCGTTTCCGCGCAGCTACGAGGTGGTGATGCCGGGGTGCCGCCGGATGCTCCACGAACTCGCGCCCGACGAGCTGCGATCGTTCGCGCGCCTGCTGTTCGGATTGCTCCGTGTGCTGGGGCCGCTGCCGCTCGACTACGAAATTCATCAGGGCGAGGGGTTGCCGATTCACGCGCACGTCAACGCGCGGCTTTATCCTTATTCCAATGTCGCGGGCACGCTGAACCTGCCGAGCACCATCTTTGAAACCGCGGCCGCGATTCGCAAGGCGCTCGAGCGCACTTAAGCGTTACTCGCCGCGCCAGACCGGCTTGCGCTTTTCGACGAAGGCGCGCGCCCCTTCTCTGAAATCCTGACTGTTGCGGACCTTGGACGAGAACGCTTCGATATCCTCGTGCTCAGCGTCGTAAGCGTCGCGCATGCATCGGCGCACGATCGTCTTGAGCGATCGCATCGACAAGGGCGCGTTGTTGACCAGCTTTTCGACCAGCGCCTCGGCCGCCGGATCGAGCTCCTCATTGGCGACCACCTGATGAACCAGCCCCATCTGCAGGGCGTGGTGCGCCTCGATGAGGTCGGCGGTCAGCAGGATGTAGTTGGTGTTGGGCGCGCCCACCGTCTCGATCAGCTTGCGCGCGAAGTCGAATGGCACGGTGAGCCCAATCTTGCCGAGGGTCATGCCCATCCGGGCGTCGTCCGAGGCGATGCGGAGGTCGCAGTGAAGCGCAAGCTGCAGGCCGCCGGCGATAGCGGCGCCGCGTACCGCCGCGACCGTCGGTATCGGTAGCTGCTCGATGCGCCGATAGAGGTTTTCGAGCGGCGACGGATCGTTGCCACGCTCGATCGCGGCGGCTTCGGCGAGGTCGATGCCTGAGCAGAAGCCGCGCCCCTCGCCGCGAATCAGCAGCGCGCGGACCTCGCGATCCTGCTCGACCGCGGTGAGCCCGCGGTCCAGCGCCTCGATCATCGGCGCGTTGAGCGAGTTGCGCTTTTCGGGCCGGTTGAGCGTGAAAACCGAATAGTTGGGACGGCGGGTGATACGGATTAGTTCATCGGCCATGACGATTACCTCCGCTAGCTCGCGCGGCTACGCGACGATGCTCAGCAGCTTGTCGGGCACGTAAATGATCTTGCGCGGCGGCTTGCCGTTGAGATGGCGTACAACCGCCTCGCTCCGCAGCGCCATCCCGCGGACCTCTTCTTCGGCGGTCCCGGCGCCGACCTGCAGGCGATCGCGCACCTTGCCGTTGATCTGCACCACGACCGTGACCAGTTCGTCGCGTGCGAGTTCGGGATCGTGCGTCGGCCAAGATTCCAGATGGACCGAAGAATCGTGGCCGAGCGCGCGCCACAGCTCCTCGGCGATATGCGGCGTCATCGGCGCAAGCATGATCACATAGCTCTCGATCGCGAAGCGGCCGAGCGCCGCGGGATCGAGCCGCGTCGCGTAGTTCAGCTGATCCATCAGCGCGGCGAGCGCGGTATTGAAACGTTGCCGCTCGATATGGTCGGTGACGGTGCGGATGGTCTGATGAGCGCGGCGCACGGTCTCCGGGCTCGGCGTGCCCGGCGGACAGCCGGCGTCGACATAGCGCCGAACCATCGTCCAGACCCGCGTCAGAAAGCGCGCGGTGCCGGTGACGCCGTCCTCGTTCCAGTTGGTGGGCTCCTCGAAGGGCCCCATGAACAGCTCCCAGAGCCGCAGCGCGTCGGCGCCGTACTTCTCGATCATGGAGTCGGGCGTGACCACGTTGCCGCGGCTCTTGGACATCTTCTGCCCGTCCGCCGCCCATACCATGCCCTGGTTGCGCAGCACCAGGAACGGTTCCTTGAAATCGATCAGACCCGCGTCGAACATCACCTTGGTCCACATCCGCGCGTACAGCAGATGCATCACGGCGTGCTCGGCGCCGCCGACATAAAGGTCGACCGGCAGCCAGTAATCGGCCGCCGCGCGCTCGAACGGCGCGCCTTCGTAATGCGGCGAGGCGAAGCGCAGGAAGTACCACGACGAGCAGGCAAAGCCGTCGAGCGTGTCGGTCTCGCGCGTGGCCGGCCCGCCGCATTGGGGACATACGGTGTTGACGAATTCCGGGACGTTGGCGAGCGGCGAGCGCCCGGTACCGGAGGGCTGATAATCCGTCATGTCCGGCAGCACGACCGGCAACTGGTCCTCGGGCACGGGCACGATACCGCAGGTGCGTTGGCAGTAGATGATCGGAATCGGCGCGCCCCAGTAACGCTGGCGCGAGATCAGCCAGTCACGCATCCGGTAGCTCACCGTCGGCCGGCCGATCCGATGCTCTTCGATCCAGCGGAACACCGCCTGGACCGCGTCCGCTGTTTTCAGTCCGTCGAGAAAGCCGGAGTTGACTGTGAGGCCGTGCTCGGTGAAGGCAGATTCCGCATCGGGCGGGCTGCCGTCGAGCGGCGCGGTGACGCGCGGTATCTCGAGGTCGTAGCGAGTGGCGAACTCGAAGTCGCGCTGATCCTCGCCGGGCGCGGCCATGATCGCGCCGGTCCCGTAGCCCATCAGCACGTAGTCGGCGATCCAGATCGGGATGTTACGCTGGCTGAAGGGATTGTATGCGTAAGCGCCGGTGAAGACGCCGCTCTTTTGCTTGACAGTCGAGAGCCGCTCGATCTCGCTCTGACGGCGGGCCTGCGTGACGTACTCCTCGACCGTGGCGCGCTGTGCGTCGCTGACGATCTCGGCGACCAGCGGATGCTCGGGCGCGAGCACCATGAACGAGACGCCGAACACGGTGTCGGGCCGGGTGGTGAAAAAACGCACTTCCTTGCCCGGATGGTCGGCGACCGCGAACGCGATCTCGGCGCCCTCCGAGCGTCCAATCCAGTTGCGCTGCATCAGCTTGATCGGCTCGGGCCAGTCGACCAGGTCGAGGTCTTCGAGCAACCGGTCGGCATAGGCGGTGATTCTGAAGTACCACTGCTCGAGATCTTTCTTGGTGACCGGGGTCTCGCTATGGCGCCAGCAGCAGCCGTTGACCACCTGCTCGTTGGCCAGGATGGTGCGGCATTGTTCGCACCACCATTGCGAGCCGACCGCGCGATAGGCGAGTCCGCGTTGATGGAGCAGCAGGAAGAACCACTGCGTCCAGCGGTAATAGTCGGGCGCGGAAGAATTGATTTCGCGCGTCCAGTCATAGGCGCATCCGGACAACTTCAACTGACGCTTGAAGTTTGCGGCATACTGCGGCACGGTCTGCTTGGGATGGAGCCCCTTGAGCAGCGCCTCGTTCTCGGCCGGCAAGCCGAAGGCATCCCAGCCCATCGGATGCAGCACGTTGTAGCCGGTCATGCGCTTGAAGCGTCCGACCACGTCGGAGGGCACGTAGTTGTGCAGATGGCCGACCGAGAGGCCGTTGCCCGAGGGATAAGGGAACATCTCGAGCAGGTAGAACTTCGGCCGGCTGTGATCCTCGCCAGTTAGATAAAGCTCGGCGCGCTCCCATTCGGCCTGCCAGAAAGGCTCGATTTTTTTCGGATCGTAACGTTCGTCCATCGATTTAAGCGGACAGCCTGCGCCGGACCGTCAATCTAGCGCGGCGAGAAGCCGGCTTGCTACTTCTTGCGCGCGATTGTCAGGCCGTCGGCGAACGGCAGCATCACCGCCTCGACCCGCGTGTCCCTGGCGACCAGCTCGTTGATCTCGCGGACGCCGATAGTTTCGCGGTCCTGGTCGGCGCGGTCGAAGATTCTGCCGCTCCACAGCACGTTGTCGATCAGGATGAGCCCGTTGGGGCGGGTATGCTTGAGCGCCTCCTCGTAGTAGGCGCAGTAGTCGTCCTTGTTGGCGTCGATGAACGAAAAATCGAACACCGTCGACGCGGGCAGCGCTTTCAGGGTCGCCAGCGCCGGTCCCAGCTTAAGCGTGATCTTGTCGGCAACGCCGGCTTGCTCCCAGTAACGTTTCGCGATCGAGGTCCACTGCTCATTGACGTCACAGCACAGCAGATGGCCGTCGGGCGGCAGCGCGCGTGCGACGATCAATGAGCTGTAGCCGGTGAAGGTGCCGACTTCGAGCGCCGACTTCGCGCCGATTGTGCGCACCAGCAGTCCGAGCAGCGTCGCCTCCTCGGCCGCGGTCTGCATGCATGGCAGCCAGCCGGCGAGCTTGGCGTTCTCCTGTTCGATCTGTTGGCGAATCGGATCGCGGTTATGCCCATGTTCGAGCACGTAGCGGTAGACCTCTTCGGTCTGCGGGATCGATTTCTCCGGCATCGGGTTGCCCTCTGTTTCAGGCGCGTTATATCGCGCGCCCGATAAACTGTTGCGGAGAACGGCCAAAAGCCCAGTTTATCCTACCCGGGATTTCATCGGAACAGGGCCGCCGGACCGTGGCGCGGCGTCTTCTAGCTCATCAGGCGATCAATCTCACGCCGGGCGCGTTCCGGATGAGTCGCCTCCCAGTAAACCCGGCCGCATCGATCGCACAGCGCAAAGCGCTCCTGGCTGGCATAGACGTAGGGCGGGATGCGGCCGCCGACCACTTCGCGTGCGATCTGGCGCAGCGGCGTGTTGCATCGTGAGCAGCGCGTAAAGGCCTGGCGCCGGATATCGAATGGACAGCGCTCGAGCACCGCGCGAAGCTGGCCGCGGAAGTCGCCGTGCTCAAGGTACAGGACGTCGGACGCGGTGCGCAGCCGCTTGTCGCGCGTCAGCATCAGGCGGCCTTCAGCGCGCGCCCGCCGCAACATCGCCGCGCCGGCCAGTCGTTCATCGCTGATCACGTCGGCGCCGAGCAATCTCAGCCATCGCGCCAGCCGCGCCACCATCCGGTCGGCGGCAAACTTCGGAATCTCTGCCATCGCCCAATCGCTTTCCTGTCCCGACGATCGCAGAGTATAGCAAGAGAGCGTAGCTGACCGTCCGGGGGACTATTCGTCGCTCGCCCGATCGGAGAGGCAGGATGACCGAAGAATCAGTATCGTTCAAAGCCGGCGCGCTGATGCTCGAAGGGCGCTTCGCGCGGCCCCCGTCGGAGGGCGCGGTCCCCGGCGCCGTGGTATGCCATCCGCATCCGCTGTATGGCGGTTCGATGGACAACAACGTCGTGGCCGCGATCCTGAACGCGTTGTGGGCGATGAGTTTTGCGACCCTGCGCTTCAATTTCCGCGGCGTCGGGCACAGCGAGGGAAGCCACGGCGACGGCACCGCGGAGATTGAGGACGTGGCCGCCGCGGTGCGGTTTCTCGGCGCGCAGCCGGGCGTGCGCCGCGACGGTGTCGTGCTTGCCGGCTACTCGTTCGGCGCGCGGGTGGCGCTCAACGCCGCGCCCGGAATCGCGGAGGTCGCCAGCGTCATCGCAGTCGCCCTGCCGGTCTCGATGAGGGAGCCGCCGTCGATGGCCGGGTGGGACAAGCCGCTGGTGCTGGTGGCCGGCGATCGCGATTCGTTTTGCAACGTGCGCGACATCGAAGCCTTTCGCGCGCAGGTCACGCCCCATCCCGTCCTCAAGCTGATCATGGGAGCCGATCACTTTTTCGCCGGCTTCGAGAGCGAACTCAGCGAGCAGATCGGGCAGGTAATGAGAGGCGCAAGCTCCGTTTAGCGCGGCGCGGCGGTCCGCGTCGCCTCCCAGATCGCATAGAACGGATCGCCGGGATTGGCACTCGCCAGCTCGATAATCGCCGCAATCGTGGCGCGGGTATCCTGGTGATGCATTTGTTCGAGCGCCGCGAAATTCCAGAACTGATGGAAGTAGATGAGGTAGTTGATCAGCACCGCGTTGTTCAGCGGCTCGCGATCAAGATCGAATCGTTCGAGTCCCGAGAGCCGCGGCTTGAGCGCGGCGTAATCGGCCCTGATCTTCACGAACAGCGGCGCGCGCCGCTTGACGATTTCCTGATAGGACAGCCCGCTTTGATAAAGGCGCAGCAATTGCGCCTGGGCCTGCAGCAGGAACGAAGCGAACTCGAGGTCGCTCTCAAGTACGCCGCGCGCCGCATGGGCATCGGCAGAGTTTGCTCCCTCGGTTGTGGTGAAGAAGTCGACCGCGCCGCGACTGCCGACCCAGGTGGCCGCGCTTTCATCGAACATCGCGTCGCTGGCCAGGAAGTAGGTGCGATGAAACAGCTCGTGGATGATGACGCCGGCCAGCTCGACGCGGCTCAGGTTGAGCAGATTCGAGAGCAGCGGATCGTTGAAGAAGCCAAGCGTTGAGAAAGCGACCGCCGGCCGGACGAAGGTGTCGTAACCCGCAGCCTTCAGACGCTTGGCTTCTGCCAGCGCCGCCTGGTGGTCGAAGTAGCCGCGATAGGGCACCCGGCCGACGATCGGAAACCACCAGGTCACCGGCTCAAGCGCATCGCGCGGCGCCGCCATCACCACCCACACGACCGCTCCGCGGTCGACCTCGCTAACGGTGCGGTAGGCGCCACCGACCTTGAGTCCCAAACGGTCGCGGGCGAAGTCGCGCACCTCGAGCACGGTCTTGAGTTTGGCGCGCGTGTCGGCCGGCAGATCGCTACGCGCCAGAACCTCGTCGATCGGCTTGCGATTCCATAACAGGCGCATCTCCTCGTAGGCGCCGCGGGTGATATAGCCGAGCTCGCATCCTGAAACCCCAATCGCCAGCGCCGCCACGGCCAGCATCGCGATCGCGACTCGGACCGCGCGCAGGCGAGCGAACCATTCGGCGGCGGACAGGGTCCGGAGCGGAGCTCCCGGCAGCATCGGCCAGCGTCCCTATTCGGCGGCTTCGAGCGCGCCGTATTGGAGCTCGAACAGCCGGTAGTAGAGGCCGCGCCGCTCGAGCAGCTCCCGATGGGTGCCGCTCTCACGCAGCATACCGTTGCTCAGCACCAGTATCCGGTCGGCGCTCTGGATGGTCGACAGGCGATGGGCGATCACCAGCGCGGTGCGCCCGGTCAGCAGTTGTTCGAGCGCCAGTTGCACCAGGTGCTCGGTTTCGCTGTCGACGCTCGAGGTCGCCTCATCCATCACCAGGATGCGCGGGTCGTAGGCCAGCGCCCGCGCGAACGACAGCAACTGGCGCTGGCCGGCGGAGAAATTGGCGCCGCGCTCGTGGACCTCTTCCTGAAGGCGGGCGGGCATCTGCTCGACAAATTGCAGCGCCTGGGCGCGGGCCAGCGCCGTGCGCACCGCGGCGTCGTCGAGATCGACGCGGCCGAGCCGGATGTTCTCGAGAATGTCGCCGGCGAACAGAAACACATCCTGCTGCACCAGCCCGATCGTGCGCCGGAGTTCGGCCAGGTCCCACTCGCGCACATCGACGCCGTCGACCAGAATTCGTCCGGCCCCGACGTCATAGAAACGGGTCAGCAGCTTGATGATGGTGGTCTTGCCCGAGCCGGTGGGGCCGACGATGGCGATCTTCTGGCCGGGTTCGACCGTGAGACTCAGGTCCTTGAGTACCGGCTCGCCGGGACGATAGGCAAAATCGACGTGCTCGAAGATGATCGATCCGCGGCGATCGGCGATTGGCGCGGGCCGGGCCGGGCGCGGCATCGGCTCCTGCTCGAGCAGCGCCTCGAGCCGTTCCATCGCCGCCATCGCGGATTGCAGCACGGTGTACTTCTGCGACATTTCGCGCAGCGGGTTGAAGAACTTCTGCGCGTAATCCATGAAGGCCACCAGCGTGCCGAGCCCGATCAGGCCGCGAATCACCTCGCCGCCGCCGGCCCACAGGATAATGGCGATAGTGATCGCGCTCAGCGCCTCGACCGACGAGAACAGCCCGGCTTCGTAAATGTTGGCGAGTACCAGCGAGTCGCGCGCGTGCTGGTTAAGCTGATCGAACTCGCGGCGGCTCTCGCGCTCGCGGGTGAACAGTTGAATCACCGACATCCCGGACAGCGACTCGGCGAGGTAGGCGTTGAGCGCCGCCAGCCGTTCGCGAATCTCGCGATAGACCACGCGGGCCCGCACGCGGAAAAAGTTGACCAGCACCAGCAGCGGCGGAATCGCGCACAGCGCCCACAACGCCAGGCGGGCGTTGAACGAGAACATGATCACGACGATCGTAACCAGCGTCAGCGCATCGTTGATGATCGTCAGCGAACCGGCATTCACCATTTCGCTAATCGCGTCGATATCGGTGGTCATACGGCTGACCAGGCGGCCGACCGGCGTGCGATCGAAAAACGCCATCGGCAGCCGCTCGACATGGTTGAACAGCGCGCCGCGCAAATCCGACATGCTGTACTGCGCGACCATCATGGTCAGATAGAACTGGCCATAGAAGGTCGCGAATTCGCCGAGCAGCATCGTGATATAAAGCGCGCCCATCGCGAGCAGGCCGTGCGAGCCGGCGGCAGCCAGCACCGGCTGCATCCAACGCGGTGGCGGCCGGCGATGCGGGTCGAGGAACAGATCGATCGTGAGCTTGATCAGGTAGGGCTGCGTGAGCGCGAACAGCGTGTTGAGCGGCATCAGGATGACGGAGATCCAGAACTGCCGCCGGTAAGGGCGCACGAAGCCCCACACTCGCCTGAGCAGGGTCAGCTCATGGACAGGAGCGAGCTTTTCTTCGCGACCGATCTCCATGGCGTTCAGTACCGCGTGAGCTCCTCTTCGAGCAGTTGGCGATGGAACAGCTCGGCGTAGACGCCGCGCCGCGCCATCAGCTCCTCATGGGTGCCGCGCTCGGCGATCGCGCCCTGGTCGAGCACGATTATCTGGTCGGCGTCGCGCACCGTGGAGGCGCGATGCGACACCACGATCGTGGTATGGCCGCGCACGCTCTGGCCGAGGCTTTCGAGCACCGCGCGCTCGGTCTCGGTGTCGACCGAGGAGAGTGCGTCGTCGAGCACCACGATGGCGGGGTTGTAGGCCAGCAGCCGCGCGATCGTAACGCGCTGTTTCTGCCCGCCCGAGAGCGACATTCCGCGCTCGCCGACGACGGTGTCCAGGCCGCGCGGCAGCACCGCGATATCGCCGTCGAGCCCGGCGACGTGGGCGGCCTCGGCAATCTCCGCGCGCGGCGCGTCGATGCGGCCGAAGGCGATATTGCGGGCCATCGTATCGGAAAACAGCAGCGGTTCCTGCGGCACCACGCCGACCGCGCGGCGCAGCCCGCCGAGCGGCAGCTCGCGGATATCGCGGCCGTCGATCGTGACCCGTCCGGCGCTCGGCTCGACCATCCGCGTCAGCAGCTTGACCATGGTCGATTTGCCGGCGCCGGTGCGACCCACGATCGCGAGCTTCTCGCCCGGCCCGACCGTGACGTTGATGTCGCGCAGGGCGTAGACCGGCGCGACACCGTTGCCGCCGCCGTTGCGGCCCGCGAAATAGCTGAACGAGACGCCCTCCCAGGCCACCGCGCCGGCGAGCTCGAGCCGCAGCTCGCCGCCGTCCTCAAGCATCGCGGTCGAGCTGGTTTCGAAGATTTCCGCCAGCCGCTTCATCGCCGCGCGGCCGCGCTGATAGAGCGAAATCGTCCAGCCGAGCGAGGTCGTCGGCCAGGCCAGCGCCACCAGGTAGCTCATGAACGCCACCAGGTCGCCGATCGAGATTTGGTGCGCCATCACCAGCGAGCCGCCATAGATCAGCACGATCATGGTGGAGGTCGCCGCCGCTCCGCGAATCAAGGGCAGCAACGCGCCGCGAATCCGCGCCAGCGCGAGTCCCTGCTCGTTGTAGCTGTCGTTGAGCTCGCGAAACTGCGCTCCCTGATGGGCTTCGAGCGTGTAGGCCTTGACGATATGAATCCCGGAGAGGCCCTCCTGGATTTTCGCGCCGATCGCGCCGATCCCCTCCTGCACCCGCAGGCTGCGCTCCATGATCGAGTGCGAGAGCCGGTACATGACGAAGAACAGCACCAGGTAGGGCGCGATCGAAGCCAGCGTCAGGCGCGGGCTGAGCGACAGCATCACCGACAGCGACAGCACCCAGATGAGCGGGGTGTTGGTGAAGGTCAGCACGCCCATCCCGATCATCATGCGCACCGCGGTCAGATCGTTGATCAGCCGCGACATCAGGTCGCCGGTCTTGAGCCGCTCGTAAAAGTCGGGCCCGAGCTTGACCAGGTGGCCGAACAGGTCGTTGCGCAGGTTGTACTCGATATCGCGCCCGCAGTTGAAGATTACGAAGCGCGAGAACCAGCGCGCCACCCCGCCCAGCAGCGCGGCGGCGCAGATCAGCTTGAACAGAAAGGCCAGCTGCCGTGGCTGATCGGCCTGGATGGCGTCGATCGCATCGCGCACCAGGTACGGAATCGTCATGCCGAGGGTGGCGGTCACGAGCGTGCAGAAGATTCCGAAGGTGTAGCGATGCCAGTAGCGGCCGATGTAGCTGAACAGGCGTCTCATTTGGCCGCACCTAGGTTAGCAGTTATTCGATCCAACGTAATCAGAATCCACGCGCCTGCGCGGGCCGCCGACGCTGCCCCGCCATGACGTCTCAGAGCGGACGGCGGCTATTGAGTTGGCGTTCGTACAGCTTGGCGTACTTCAGGAAGACGTAAAAGGCCGCCGCCATCGCCGCGTACAAGCCGCGTCCACCGTCGCGAAATCCGCCGCGCAGCACATAGAAGTTGAAGAACCGCCAGGCCGGATTCGCGAACATCTTGAACGGCGTCAGGAAGCCGGGCTGGTTCTCGGCCGCGGCGCGCGTGCTGAAGCGGTTCATGGTCGCCACATGGTCGGCGATATCGCGATAGCTGAAGTGCAGGATCGAGGCGGCGAGCCGGCCGACCCGGCCCGCGACGATCACCTTGTCGTGCGGGTCGCGCCCGCCGATGTGCCCGGATGCGCGCCGGAACAGCCGCATCGGCCGATCCGGGTAGACCGGGCGCGTGTAGTAGTAGCCGAGATGATAGAGCACGCGGCGTATCTGGTAGCCGTCGGCCGCCGCCGGCGAACCAACCGTGCGCTCGATCTCGCATCCCAGCTCGTGCGTCGCCTGCTCGTCGGCGTCCATCAGCAACACCCATTCGCGGCTGGCATGGTCGAGCGCGAACTGCTTCTGGTCGACGTAGTTGGTAAACTCGCGCTGGATCACCTGCGCGCCGAGGCTGCGCGCGATCTCCACCGTGCGATCGCTCGAGAACGAATCCACCACGATCAGCTCGTCGCAGAACCAGGCGCTCCGCAGGCACTGACCGATAAGCTGCTCCTCGTTGAGCGTGACGGTGATCAGCGAGATACCCGGTTTCTCAGCCATGGCCTGATTTCATGCCAGCTCGGCCATGAACGGCGCCGCTGCCTCCCGCGCCGCGAGATAGCCGGCATGGTCGAGCTTTCCGCGCATCAACTCGACCCGCAACAGCAGGAAGTAGGTCTGGATCACATCCGAGCGGCAGTAGCGATGGATGTCGTCCATCCGGCCCGCCTCGTAGAGTTCCTGCACGCGCGCGCCCTCGATCGCGCCCTTGCCCGGCATCCCGATCATCTTGAGCAGCAGGTCGAGCCCGCCGCGCAGCCGCACCGCACCGCGATTGGTCAGGAAATCGTAGAGATCGAGATGGCGCGCGTCGGAGTAGCGATAGCGCGGCGAGTTCGGCTCGGCGAAATAATTCGGCGCCGCGATACCGTAGCGCAAGGCGGCCAGCTCCAGCACCGGCAGATCGAAATGCCGCCCGTTGAAGGTTACCAGGGAGCCCTTGAAACGCTCGACGCGCGACCAGAACTCGCGCACCAGCTTTTCTTCTGAATAGTCGTCGAGCGCGAGGCTCTCGACCGATCGCAGCGCGTAGTTTTCGTCGACCTCGCCGACCGCGATCGAGATTGGCAGGTGAATCGAGATCGGCGGGAAATCGCTGCGCGATCCCTCGACGAAGCGGCGATAGGCCTCCTCGTCGTCGATGCCGTCGCCGGCATAGAAGGCGCGGTTCAGCAGCGCCTTGTCGGCCCGCGTCTCGATATCGAATACCGCGAACGTCATCTCTGTCCGCCTCGCCGACCGCAGCGCCGCCTCTTCAAGCCTGCAGTTGCTCGAGCACCTGGCTCGCAATCTGGCGCAGGCGCACGCTCATCGGATGTTCCGGGTTGACGGCGGCCAGCGGGGCGCCGCGGTCGCCGCCCTCGCGCAGCTCGCGCACGATCGGCAGCTCGCCCAGAAACGGCACGCCGAGCTCGGCAGCCATCTTGGCGCCGCCGCCATGGGCGAAGATTTCGTGACGCGCCCCGCACTTGCGGCACAGGTGATAGCTCATGTTCTCGATCACGCCGAGCACCGGCACGCCGACCTCGCGGAACATCGCCAGCCCGCGCCGCACGTCGAGCAGCGCGATCTCCTGCGGCGTGGTGACGATTACGCCGCCATCCAGCGCCACCCGCTGCGTGATCGTCAACTGCGCGTCGCCAGTCCCGGGCGGCAGATCGAGCACCAGGCAATCGAGCTCGCCCCACTCGACGTTGAACAGAAATTCGCTCTCGAGCTTGGTGACCATCGGACCGCGCCAGATGACCGCGGTCTCTTCGTCGATAAACAGCGCCATCGAGATGTAGCGGATACCGTAGCGCTCCAGCGGCACGATCCGCTTGCTCTCCGTGACGCGGACCTGCTCGTCGGCCCCGACCATCATCGCGACGCTGGGCCCGTAAACGTCCGCGTCCATCAGGCCGACCTTCTTGCCGAGCGACGCGATCGCCAGCGCCAGGTTCACCGCCACGGTCGACTTGCCGACGCCGCCCTTGCCGCTGGCCACCGCCACGATCTTCTTGACCCCGGGGATCGGGCGGCGGGGCAGCGCGGCGGCGCTGCGGGGCGCGGGCGCCTGCTCGACGTTGACCTCGACGGCCGGCACGCCTTCCATCGCGGCCACGCACTTGCGGACTTCGTCGACAATCTGGGCTATCACCTCGGGCTTGGCAGCGGGCGCGGCCAGGATCACGCTGACGCCGCGCTGCGCAATCTCGATATCCTTGATCATCCCGAAAGAGACGATATCGCGCGTCAACCCGGGGTACTTGATCTTCTTGAGTTCGGTCAGAATTTCGTTTGGTGTCGGCATCGCTTGGCGCTGGCGGCGAGGATCTGCGTTTTTGGCGGCAGAAGGTTTAAAGTCAATTTGCGATGTTATCATCCGGCACAGGGGCCACAAACCGGCGCGCGGAGCGATGGGATGTCGCCGGATGATCGCCGCGACCATGCGCCGAGCCTCACCGTTCGCTTTGCCGCCGACGACCGGGTTGCGCCGTTTGCCGCGCGCGGACTGGCGACGCGGCTCTCCGCGATGCTGGGCCAGCCGGTCGCGGCGCTCGCCGCACCCGCGCTCGCGGGCCATCGGCTGGTCGTCGACCTCGATCTCACGAACCCCGCCGAATCGCACGCCGCAGCCGACCAGCTTGCCGGCGACAGTTTTCGGATCGAGTGCGATGGACGCTCGATCGCGCTCGACGGTGGTAGCGAACGCGGCCTGCTCCACGCGGTCGGCGAGCTGTTCGAAGATCTGGGCGCGAGCTTCGCGCCGTGGCGCGATCCCGAGTTTCCGGCGCATCTAGATGTAGCCCGGCTGCGGCGGGTCGCCTCCCGCACGATCGTTCCCGCCTTCGATCGCCGTGCTTTTGCCGCCGATCTCATGACCTGGCATTACCAGGATGCGGCCCGGCTCGCCGCTCATCTGGCGCATGACCGGCTCTTCATCCCGTGGATGACCGCGCGCGGAATGAACGCCTTCGCGTTTATCCGCCACGCGCAGGATACGCAGGCGCGAATCGAGGCGCTCAATCCGCTGCTCGAAAAGTTCCAGGTCGACGCCGAGTACGGCGGCCATCTCGGGCAACTGCTGATGCCGCGCGAGCTGTGCGAATCGCATCCGGAATATTTCACCGTCGCCGCCGACGGCGCCCGCACGACCCGCGGGAATTTCTGCGTCTCTAATCGCGAGGCGCTCGCGATGGTGCGCGATCGGGCGCTCGCCCTGGTGCGCGAACGTCCGGAGAATCGGCTGCTCCATCTATGGGGCGCCGATCTCAAGCACGGCGGATGGTGCCGATGCGCCGCGTGCGCCGCGCTTTCTCCTCAGCTTCAATACATGAAGGCTATCGACGCGGTGGCCGCCGCGCTGGCCGATTCAGGCAGCGAAATCCGCGTCGCCTATCTCGCCTACCACGATACGCTGGAGCCCGACTCCGCCCTGCGGCCGCGCGACAACGTCTGGTTCGAATGGGCGCCGCGCGAGCGCTGCTACGCGCATCCGATCGACGATTCCGCCTGCGCGACCAATCGGAAATATTTCGCATCGCTCGCGCGCTATCTCGAAATTTTCGATGGCCGCGGGATGGTCTTCGAGTACTATGCCGACGCGATCCTGTTCGGCGGCCTGAGCTTCGCCACTCCCGCCGTAATCGTCAGCGATCTGCAAGCCTACCATCGACTCGGAATCCGCGCGGTCTCGTGCCTGACCTTCGGTGCGTTCAGCGTCTTCGCCTATCCGCTGAACCTCGAGACCTTCGCGCGCGCCAGCCGCTCGCTCGGCTACGATCCGAAAACCGCGGCGGTGGAAATAGCGCGCACGCGCTATCCGCGATGCGCGGCGACGATGACCGAGGCCTACCGTGCAATCGCGCGCGGCTCTGCGATGGCGCTCCGCTATGGCGACGTGCTGCGGCCGTTCAATCAGCAAGCTCAGGCGAATCTGCCCGCGCTGCGGGAGGCACATCGATGCTTTGCGCAGGCGCTCGCCGCCGCTGAGCATCTGATGGCGGGTGAGGGCGCATCGATGCTCGCGGCGGAGCGCGAGTTGTGGCGCCTGAGCTGCGACGCGCTCGCCGGTCTCGCCGCTTACGTCGCTGCCCATGCTGATGACAGCACGGTGCGCGCCGCCCATGAGGCGGCAATCGGCAAGATCGCTACCGCGCTCGACCGGATGGGCGCGATCGCACCCGAGTTCAAAGGTACCTGGGGCAGCTACGATTTCGAGCGCTTCAAGGCGCTCGCCCTCGACCGCCTTCGCCAAGCCTGAGACCGGGCTCAGCCCTCCACCTTAGAGGCGAAACCTGTTGCAGAGTCGATAACCCGCGGGTTTCGCGAAAACTTTCAGCGCACCTTATCGGGTGCAGGGCTCAGCCCTGCCCTGACCAGAAGACCAGGGCGCGAGTTTCGATACTTTCGCGCGGTAGCCGATCGGCCGGGCTGGTCGGATCGTCGAAGGCGCTGTGGGCGGTGAAGCGCGCGCGGCCGTCATCCTTCGAGTCGAAGCACTTGAGCACGATCGCCTCGTTGCGCTGCAGCTTCGGAAAGTAGAACCATCGATGGTTCGGGTTGAACAGGAAGCCCCAGGTCTCGCCGACGAAGTCCGGATAGACCAGGTCGCTCAAGACCACGTCACTCGGCACGATAGTGCCGGCGTCGCATACCGCCAGCGGCGTGTCCTGCAGCGGGCCGCGGATCGGGCGCCAGACGTTGACCTCGGCGAAGCGATGCTTCAACAGCTCGTCGGCCTCGTCGGGCAGATGGGTGCGCACGCGACGCGGCGCCGACATGAACGTATAGTCGTTGTGCACGAATCTGATCGGCGCGCCGGCCCGCTTCTGCGAGGCCAGGTTGGGGTTGCGCACCACGTGGTCGAAGACCGACACACGGGCGGCGCCGGTGATCGCCTTGACCAGTTTTTCGATTTCCGGATAGTAGAGCGCCCGCACTTCCTCCGGATCGTAAAAGTCGTTGACCGCGGTCTCGTGGCGGGTGAGAACGAAGCCCTGCCGGTCGAGCGATAACTGATTGCTCAGCTCGCGTCCATTGTGAATCCGCACCGGGTACGCGGCATAGTTGCCCGATCGCCGCGGCACGCCGGGGGGTGGCTCGTAAGCGTAGTTGACCGGCCTCGGAACGGCGCTGGCGAGATAGTTGAGCGATCCTTCAACGTAGCCCGCGCTTTCGACTTGCGGCTGAGCCTGTTCCATGAGTCCCGAGCCTCCCGGTCTATGTATACTGACAGTAACTCACTTGACCGATTTGGAGAAGCGCTCGACAACTGCGGCCGAGGTTCCTGATTTCGCTCCGATCAACGAGATCTGCCGCTCTTTGCGAGACGACGAAGCCTGCTATATTCCGGGCGAATCAGCTTCGACGAATCGCGAGGTTTTGCGCATGACCAAAGAGCAGGCGGTGCAGCGCGCGATCAAGCTCGCCGAGTTTATCGCGCCACGTGCGATCGAGACCGAAGAACGCCGGCGACTCGCCGATGAGACCGTCGCCGAAATCGTCAACTCCGGCCTGGTCGAGGCGCTGGTTCCCGAGCGCTGGGGCGGCGCCGGACTCGATTGGGATACGCTGGTTGAGACCTCGGCAGAAATCGGCAAGGTCTGCGGCTCGACGGCCTGGTGCTTTTCCTTTTTCGTCGGCCATACCTGGCTGGTCGGGCAGTTCGGCGCCGAGGTCCAGCAAAAGGTCTGGGGGCCCGGACCGCGCACGCTGTTCGGCACCAGCTTCGCCCCCGGCGGCAAAGCGCGGCGCGTGGCGGGCGGCTATCGGCTCAGCGGACGATGGAGCTGGGCGAGCGGGATCGATCATTGCGCATGGATCGCGCTGTCCGGAATCGTGCCGCCCGAATCGCCCGGCGACGCGCCGGCGATGATGCTCTTCACCGTGCCGCGCCGCGATTTTCGGATCGAGGATGTCTGGCGCGCGGCCGGGATGCGCGGCACCGGCAGCAACGACGTGCTGATCGACGATGCGCTGGTCCCCGCGGAGTTCGCAATTCCGTTCGCCGACACGCTGAGCGGCTCCGCGATCGGCGTCGAGCTGAATCCGGGCCGTTTCTGGCGCACGCCGTTCGTATGCGGCTTCCCGCTGCTGCTGATCGGTCCCGCACTCGGTATCGCGCAAGGCGCCTACAACTTTTTCGTCGACTGGATGAAGGTCAAGGCCCATGCCTATACCGGCGCGAGCCTCGCCGACCAGGCGCCGCTGCAGATTCGGATCGCTGAATCGGGGGCCGAGATCGACGCCGCCGCGCTGGTGATCGATCGCGCGATCGATCGAATGAAAAACGTCGGCTCGATCGAGGAGTTGCGCTCGCTACCGTTTCGCGCCCGCAACTATCGCGACTACGTGCTGGCGTTGCAGATGCTGGTGCGGGCGGTCGATCGGATGTTCGCGGTGGCCGGCGCGCGCGCATTTGTCAGCGCGAATCCGATGCAACGCCATTGGCGCGATATCCATACGGTCGCGTCGCACATCGGCCTCACCGCCGACCCGGTCTACGAAGCCTTCGGACGCCTCGAACTGGGGCTGCCGCCGAATCCCCGCAACGCCATGTATTGAGGCGAGGCCCCATCGCCTTTGCTTGTTCCCCTCTTGGGAACAATGCTAAACTGTCGTGAGTGCGGGTGATAGCGCGGCAGACCCTGCTGCAATTCGTGGCGTCGTTGAAGGGGCAGGCAGGGCAGAAGGCGGTCAAGGACTCACTCGATGCGTGGTTTCACGAGGCGCAGCGGTCCAAGTGGCGTAATTCAGCCGAGGTCAAGCGCAGCTACGGCACCGCCAGCATCGTCAGCGCCGGCCGCGTGGTGTTCAACATCAAGGGTAATGACTACCGGCTGGTGACCGCAATCGACTATCGCCGGCAGATCGTGTTCATCAAGTGGCTCGGCCCGCACCGCGACTACGACAGAATCGACGCAAGGACGGTTCAGTATGGAGATTAAGCCGATTCGCACCAAGGCCGATTACGAGCGCACGCTGCGGGAGATCGAGCGCCTATGGGGCGCCAAAGAGGGAACCCCGGACGGCGATCGGCTGGACGTGCTCGCGACGCTGGTCGAAGCCTATGAGCAGAAGCATTTTCCTGTCGACCCGCCCGATCCCATCGAGGCGATTCGCTTTCGCCTTGAACAGCAGGGACTCGACCCGCGCGCGCTGGTCGGAGTGATCGGCGGCCGCAGTCGCGTTTACGAGGTGATGCAACGCAAGCGCGCGCTCTCGCTGGAGATGATCCGCCGCCTCCACCAACGCTTCGGTATCCCCGCCGACGTGCTGATTCGCCCCGTCCGCGCCCGCCGCCACGCTGCGTAGCCCTGCAAGCGGCCGTGTAGGCACGCGAATCCGATGCAACGCCATTGGCGCGATATCCATACGGTCGCGTCGCACATCGGCCTCACCGCCGACCCGGTCTACGAAGCCTTCGGACGCCTCGAACTGGGGCTGCCGCCGAATCCCCGCAACGCCATGTACTGAGGCGAGGCCCCGGCGTGGTTGCTCGTTACCGCGCTCAGGGGTGCCCGCGGGCCCGCGGCGCGCCGTTACCGGGTGCAGGCCTCGGGCCGCTAGGATGGCGCGATGAACCAGCGACCGCTCGACGGAATTCGCGTCATCGATCTCGGGCAAATCTATGCCGCCCCGTACTGCACGATGCAGCTCGCGGCGATGGGCGCCGAGGTGATCAAGATCGAGCCGCCCGGCATCGGCGAGGGATTGCGCTTCGTCGGCGCCGATCCGGGCAAGACCAACTACGCCTTCCTGATGCTCAACGCGAACAAGAAATCGGTCACGCTCAATCTGAAAGACGCGCGCGGGCGCGCGCTGCTGATGAAGCTGCTCGAGCGGGCCGACGTGTTCGTTGAGAATTACGCGGGCGGCACGATGGAATCGATGGGGCTCGGCTATGACGATCTGCGCGAACGCTTCCCGCGGCTGATTTATGCCTCCGCCAAAGGTTATGGCTCCGACAGCCGCTTCGCGAAGCTGGGCGCGATGGATACCAGTATCCAGGCGGCCTGCGGACAGATCAGCGCGACCGGCTTTCCGGATCGCGACGGGGTCAAGACACCGGCCACGCTGATCGACATGGGCACCGGCAGCCATCTGACCAGCGCGATCCTGGCCGCGCTGCTGGGACGCGCGCGCAGCGGACGCGGGATGAAGGTCGAAGTCGCGATGTTCGATATCGCGGTGCCCGGCATGACGACGGTGTTCGCGGCAGCGCTGCAAGGCAAGAAGATTCGGCGCTCCGCTAATCAGCATCCGGGCGTCTGCCCCTCCAACGTCTATCCGGCGGCCGACGGCGCGGTGCTGATCTTCTGCCTGACGGAAAAACATTGGCGCATGCTGGCGACGATGATGGGTCGCGGCGAGCTCGGTAACGATCCGCGTTTCGTTGATCACACGGCGCGCCTCAAGATCGTCGACGAGGTGGACGCGCTGGTCGCGGCCTGGACGCGCGATCGCAGCCGCGAGGAGCTGATCGCGGCGCTGATCGACAACGGTGTTCCGGCCGCCCCGGTCCGCACGGTCGAAGAGGTGGTGAGCGATCCCGAGTTGCGCCTGCGCGGCTCGCTAATCGAGAGCCACTACGCGGACTACGGCGCGATCAATGTGCTCGGACTGCCGTTCCGACTCGATCCGGATCGCCCCGGCCGCGCCGATCAGCCGGCGCCGCCACCGACGCTCGCCGCCCATACCGCCGAAGTGCTGGCCGAGATCGGCGTCGATCAAAATGAACTGGAGCGCTTGCGGAGCGAGGGCGTGGTCTAGCGAGAGCGGGCTGTCATCGCGAGATCGTTCGGGATAATCGCGCCGCTTAAGATCGCGCCTGCTTGACCACGCGTCGCCGTGGCCGGCCGGGTGGAAAAGCGCTGGCCTTGCGTCCGCGCGGCTTGAGATTGAAGCGATCGAGCAGACCGAAAAATCCGTTGCGCACCGATTCCATCATCCAGAGCATACCCAGGCCGAGCGCGATCAAGAGTCCCTGCATTATCTGGTTGAGGAACTCCAGACGACTTATCCGTTCGGGGGTGAAATCGGTTTCCTGCTCAGCCATCGTTGATACTCCAATGCAAGGCTCTTGAGACTAGAGACCCTGAGGTCCAGACGCAAGCTGGCCGCCCTCGACTTCGTTTTTCTTTCGCTTTTCTAACGCGTCCTGTGTCCATCAACAAAATGATTCCATTAGCTCTCTCTCGCTTGACTGTGGTGGGGGAGAGTGGGATTTTGTGGAGGGCTAGAGTGGAACAGTGGTCTTCAACGGCAGCTTTGACCATGCCATCGACGAGAAGGGCCGGGTCAGTATCCCGGTCCGCTTTCGCGAGGCCTTGCAGCGTAACCACTGCGATACACTTGTGATTACCAACAACTTCACCAGCGGACAGCCCTGCCTCCAGCTCTACCCGCCCGACGAATGGCAGCGCCAGGTCGTCGGCCGCGTCCAGCAGAAACCGCACTTCGATCCCGATACTGAAGACTATCTTACATTTGTTGTCGGCAGTGCTCACGAGGTCCCGCTCGACCGCCAGGGCCGTATCCTGATCCCGCCCAAGCTGCGCGAGTTCGCGACCCTGGCCCGCGACGTCACCTTCTCCGCGCGCCTGACCTTTTTTCAGCTCTGGGACAAAGCGACTTTCGAGCAGGTCTTCGCCGCCGCGATGGCGCGGTTCAAGGATCCGAAGTTCAGGGAAAAGCTGGGCCTGTAGAACCTTAGATATTGATGGGTAGCGCGGCGCACAAAATGGGATGGCCTCACGAGCCGGTGATGGTGCAGGAGGTGGGCGAGCTGATGCTGGCCAATCACCCGGCGATCATCGTCGACGCGACGCTCGGCGCCGGCGGCCATGCCGAGGCGTTGCTTGAGCGCTCCACCTGCGAGCGGCTGGTCGCGCTCGATCGCGACGCCCAGGCGCTGGCCACGGCCGGCGCGCGTCTGGCCCGTTTCGGCGATCGCGCGGTGCTGCGCCAGGCCGACTTCGCCGCGCTCGACACGGTGCTCGACGAGCTCGGTATCGCCGCGGTGGGTGCGATTCTCGCCGACCTCGGGATGTCGAGTCTGGCCCTTGACGATCCGGCCCGCGGTTTCAGCTTCCAGTTCGACGGTCCGCTCGACATGCGGATGGATCAGCGCCAGACGCTCAGCGCACGCGACCTGATTAACGAGGAGCCCGAAGCCGAGCTGGCGCGCATCATCCGCGATTATGGCGAGGAGCGCCACGCCCGGCGGATCGCGCGGCTGATAGTCGCGGCGCGCCGCAAGCGTCCGATCGAAACCACCTTCCAGCTCCGTTCGATCGTCGAACGCGCGCTCGGACCGCGCCGTATCGCCGGGATGCATCCCGCGACGCGCACCTTCCAGGCGCTCAGAATCGCGGTGAATCGCGAAATCGAAAGTCTCGCGGCGCTGCTCGCCAGCGGACCCGCGCGGCTGACGGCGGGCGGCCGGATGGTGACGCTGGCCTATCACTCGCTCGAAGATCGTCCGGTCAAGGAAGCCTTCCGCGCGCTCGCGCGCAGCGGCGAATTCGTCGCGATTACGGGCAAGCCGATGCGTCCCGCGGCCGCCGAGGTGGCGCGCAATCCGCGCGCCCGCAGCGCGCGGCTCAGATGTCTTGAGCGGGGGCAGCCATGAAGCGGCGCCCGTCTCCGTCGCGGCCGCCGGCCCGTCTGGTACCGGCTATCCTGGTGCTGGCCGTCGCCGCGCTCGGCTTCACAATCGTGATGGTGCGCCTGGAAGTTACCCAGGAGGGCTATCGCCTCTCAGAGTTGCGCGCCGAGATCGCGAAGCTCCAGGAGCAGAACCGCCAGCTCAAGCTCGAGAGCGCCGAGCTCAGCTCGGTGACCCGCCTGCGCGCGCTGGCCCCGCGTTATCATCTGGCGCCGCCCGCCCCCGGACAGGTGGTGATGGTGCCATGAACGTCGCCTTTCAGAAACGCCGCACCCGGATCGGGATGCTGACGCTGCTGCTGGTGGCGCTGTTCCTGGTCGCGATCGCGCGGCTCGTGATCCTGGTCGCCTTCGATGGCCCGCGGCTCAACTCGATGGCTGCCAGCGAGCATAGCGGCGAGGTCGAGCTGGCGGCGGTGCGCGGACCGATTATCGATCGCAATGGCGAGCCGCTGGCGTTGTCGGCCGAAACCACTTCGATTTACGCCCGGCCGCGCGAGCTGTTCGCCTCCAGCACGGCCGCCGATCGGGCGCGGCTGGCCACGGCACTCGGAATTTCACCGGTCGAACTGGAGCGGCACCTGCGTCATCCGGCGCCCTTCGTATGGCTCGCGCGTCATCTGCCGAACGCTCGCGCCCGGCAGGTCGAGGCGCTCGGCCTCGAGGGCATCGGCCAGCTGACCGAATACAAACGCTTCTACCCGGAGAGCAACCTGGCCGCGTCGGTGGTGGGGATGGCGGGGCTGGATGGTCAGGGGCTCTCCGGCGTGGAGCTCGGCTACAACCGGCTGATTCGCGGCCAACCGCTCAAACTGCGGGTCTACCATGACGCGCTCGGTCATCCGATCCTCGACAGTCCGCTGGCGCTCCGCAACGCGGAGCCCGGCGACCGGGTCGAACTGACGATCGACGCGGGCATCCAGTCGCTGGCCGAAAGCCGGCTGCGGGCGCAGGTCGCCTCGAGCGGCGCGCGGGCCGGCACCGCGATCGTGCTCGACCCGTGGAGCGGCGAGGTGCTGGCGCTGGCTAACGTCAAGGCCGGCCGCGCGGGGTTGCACAATCGACTCCACGACACCGCCATCCAGGACGCTTTCGAGCCGGGCTCGACGATGAAGGGATTGCTCGGCTCGATAGCGCTCCAGGACGGCACTATCGATACCAGCCGGCGCATCTGGTGCGAGGACGGACGCTATCATTTCGGCCGCTTCACGATTCACGACGATAGTCCGCACGGATGGCTGGCGCTGCCGGATATTATCGAAGTCTCGTCGAATATCGGCGCGGCCAAGATCGCGCTGGCGCTCGGCGCCGACCGTTACTACCGCGGCCTGCGCGCCTTCGGTATCGGCCGCCGCACCGGCATCGATCTGCCGGGCGAGGCCGCCGGACTGTTGCGCCCGGAATCGAGCTGGCGTGAAATCGATCTTGCCAATCACGGCTTCGGTCAGGGTATCGCGGTCACGCCGATGCAGCTCGCGGTCGCCTATGCGGCAATCGCCAACGGCGGGCTGGTGATGCGTCCCTACGTGGTCAAGGCGGTTTACAATCCGACCGGCACGCCCGTCCTGGTGCATACGCCGCAGGTGATGCGCCGCGCGATTACGCCCGCGATTGCCCATCAGGTGAACCTGATGCTGCGCAACGTGGTCAACGGTGCCGACGGCACGGCGCGGCGCGCCAAGGTCGAGGGCTTTATCGTGGCCGGCAAGACCGGCACCGCTCAGATGGTGAACCCGGCCACCGGCGGCTACTTCCAGAGCCGCCTGGTCGCTTCGTTCGTCGGCTTTCTGCCTGCCGACGATCCGCGCCTGGTGATCCTGGTGGTGCTCTATGACGTCGGCCACGGGCACTTCGGCGGGCTGGTGGCGGCGCCGGTCTTCAGCGCGATCGCCACTGGCGCCGTGCGCCAGCTCGATATCACTGCGCCGCGGCCGCCGGGCTACGAAAGCGCCAGCATCCTGCCGCTCGACGTGCTGAACCGCGCCGAGTCGCTGGTCTCCAATGATTCCGCCGCGGCGGAAATCGCCGACGCTTCGGTACCCGCGGGCGCGGCCTCGTCGTCGCTGCCCGATTTCGCCGGACTCAGCCTCCGGCAGGCGCTCGCGCTCGCCCATCAACGGGACTTGAATCTCGAGGTCAAGGGTTCGGGCTGGGTGATAGCGCAGAAGCCGCCGGCTGGCGTGCCGGCCGGTCCGGATACGGTCAAACTCACGCTGGCGGCCGATCCGCGGACGGCTGGCGCCGGCCCGGACGCACGATCCAAACGCGACGCCCGCCATCTGCGGCGGCGCGGCGGCGAGTCACGGCGGAGGACGCTGTGAAGCTTGCCGAACTTATCGCCGGGGCGGATTTCAAGCGCCTTGAAGGCGACGCCGGGGCCGAGATTACCGGGCTCAGCTACGACTCGCGGCGGGTCGAGGCGGGCCATCTGTTTTTCGCGACCGCGCGGGAGCCGGAATCGAACCGCGCGAATATGGCAGAGGCATTGAACCGTGGGGCGCGCGCAGTGGTGGTGCGCGGATGGGACGGTGCGGCGGCGCGCCCCGCGGTAACCTGGATAGAATGCGAACGGCCGCGGCTGCTGATGGCCGCGGCCGCCTCGCGCTTCTTCGGCGCGCCCAGCGAGCGCCTCGATCTGATCGGTATCACCGGCACCAGCGGCAAAACCACGACCGCCTACCTGCTGGCCTCGATTTTCGAGAGCGCCGGCGCGCCGGCCGGAATTATCGGCACGATCGGAATCTTCGCCGGCTCACAGCGCCTGCAAAGCGGCTTGACCACGCCCGAGTCGATCGATTTCGAGGCCGCGCTGGCGACCATGGAGCGCGCGGGCGTGCGGCGCGTGGCGGCGGAAATCTCGTCAATCGGGCTCGAGGAAGGGCGCGTCGAGGAGCTGAGCTTCCAGGGCTGCCTGTTCACCAATCTCGGCCGCGACCATCTCGATTACCATGGCACGCGCGAGAACTATTTCAGCGCCAAGCTGCGGCTGTTCAGCGAGTTGCTGCCCAAAAGCCGGCGGCCCGAGCCGATTGCGGTGGCGCGCGGCGACGACCATTTCGGCCAGCGCGTGCTGGCGGCGGTGCGGGGACGGAAGGTAAGCTTCGGCCTGCGCTCGGACCTCGACGTTCATCCGACCAGCTACGCGACCGGGCTCGACGGCATGCGCGCGTCGATTTCGGCGCTCGATCGAAAACTGGAAATCCGCTCGCCCCTGCTCGGCGAGATCAATCTGCTCAATATCTTAGGGGCGTCGGCAATGTCGGTGGCCCTGGGCATCGAAACGGATGCGGTGGTGGAAGGTGTGCGGCGATGCCCAGGGGCCCCCGGCCGGCTCGAAATGGTAGCCGGGCCACCGGGGACCACGGTGCTGGTCGACTATGCGCACAAGCCTGACGCGCTCGAAGCGGTGCTCACCGCTCTGCGCGTGCTGGGACCCAGGCGCCTGCTATGCGTGTTCGGCTGCGGCGGCGATCGCGATCGCGGCAAGCGGCCGCTGATGGGCGAAATCGCGGGACGGCTCGCCGACCTCGCGATCCTGACCTCGGACAATCCGCGCACCGAGCAGCCGCTTGAAATTATCGCCGAGGTCGAGGCCGGACTCGCGTCGAGCGGCCGCGGGCGAATCGAGCGCGGCGAGATCGAACGGCGGCGCGGCTACCTGGTCGAGCCCGACCGGCGCGCGGCGATCGAGTTGGCGTTGGCGGCGGCGAAGCCGGGCGACGTCATCGTAATCGCCGGCAAGGGTCACGAGGATTATCAGATCGTCGGCGCTGAAAAGCGCCATTTCGACGATCGCGAAGTGGTGCGCGAGATTACCGCGAGCCTTGGCGCCCGCGGGCCGCAGCGGCCAAGTTGACGGCGCAGCGGCGCCAGCGAAATCGATATGAGGGTGAGGCGGTTGGCTTCGAATCAAATTTAGTTTGACGGGTGACGCCCTGTGGGAAGCCTTCGGCCGGAGGTGGGTTGGATGTGGGGTGGTGGTGACCGGTCGGAGGCTTGCCTCGGGACGTCGTCGGGGGGCGCCGGAGCAATTTCGGCGCAGGGCTCCACGCAGGTCAGTCAATCAATCTCGGCGTCGCTGGATGGCACCGGACCGTCGCAGCTCACGCGGCCCGAGCGCGCGTCGTCGCGGCGGCTCAGGAAAACGGCTATACTGGGGGCCCTTCTTTCGATGCTGTACCTGTGGTTGTTCCCGCTCCACCAGTCTCACGCGATCTTCAACGTTCTGCGCTATGAGACCTTCCGCTCGCTGATGGCGGGGCTCGCCGCGCTGGCCTTGTCGCTGATGATGGGGCCGATCCTGATCGAGCGCTTTCGCGCTGCGCATATCGGCCAGACCATCCGCGACGAAGTCCCGCAGCATCTCAAGAAGGCCGGCACCCCCACCATGGGCGGGCTGCTGATCGTGGCCTCGTGCCTGGCGGCGACCCTGCTGCTCGCCAATCTGCGCGACGGCTACGTATGGCTGGCGATGGCGGTGATGGTCGGCTACGGCGCGATCGGCCTGACCGACGACCTGCTGAAGCTCAAGCGCGGCCGCGGCGCCGGACTCTCGGGTCCGCAGAAGCTGGTCTCGCAGGCGCTGGTCGGCTTCATCGCGGCGCTGGTGCTGTTCGGCTTTCTCGGCTTCGACACCCATCTGACGATTCCGTTCTTCAAGAACATCCATCCCAACCTCCATCTGTGGGGCTACATCGGGTTCGCGATGGTGGTGATGGTGGCGAGCAGCAATGCCGTCAACCTGACTGACGGACTCGACGGCCTCGCGATCGGCCCGGTGATGACGGTCGCTTTCTGCTACCTGTGGTTCACCTGGGTCGCCGGCAACCTGAAGCTGGCAACGCATTTCGACGTGCCGCACGTGATGGGGGCCGGCGAGCTGGCGATTTTCTGCGCCGCCCTGGTCGCCGCCTCGATGGGCTTTCTGTGGTACAACGCCTACCCGGCCTCGATGATGATGGGCGACGTCGGCGCGCTGGCGCTCGGCGGCGCGCTGGGGATTATCGCGATCCTGGCCAAGCAGGAGCTGGTGCTGGTGATCGCTGGCGGCGTGTTCGTGATCGAGGCCGCCTCGACCATCATCCAACGCTACTATTACAAGCTGACCCACCGGCGGATTTTTCGCATGGCCCCGCTGCATCATCATTTCGAGTTGGGCGGATGGCCGGAGACGGTGGTGGTGACGCGCTTCTGGATCATCTCGATTATCTGCGCCCTGCTGGCGCTGAGCACGCTCAAGCTGCGTTGATGGATGTCGCCGGGAAAAAAGTCGCGGTGCTGGGACTGGGACGCAGCGGCACGGCCGCGGCGCGCTTCCTGTTCGAGCGGCGCGCGCGGCTGGTGCTGATCGATCGCGATCACGCGGTCGGCCGCAACCCCGAGCTGCCGCCCGGCGAGCTGCATCTCGGCGCCGAGGATCCATGGTGGCTGGCGGGCTGTACCCTGCTGGTCACCAGCCCCGGCGTGCCGCGCGACAACCGGCTGCTGGCCCACGCCCGCCGCATCGGCATTCCGGTGTGGAGCGAGCTAGAACTCGCGGCGCGCTTTTTTCACCGGCCGATGGTCGCGATCACCGGCACCAACGGCAAGAGCACTGTGACCGTGATGATCGGCGAAATCTTCAAGGCCGCGGGGCAGCGCGCGTTCGTCGGCGGCAACCTCGGCGTGCCGCTGATCGAAGCGACGCGCGGCGCGTACGACCTCGGAGTGATCGAGGTCTCCAGCTACCAGCTCGAATGGATCGAAGATTTTCATCCGCGCGTCGGCGTCTACCTCAACCTCAGCGAAGACCATCTCGATCGCTACCGCGACCTCGAAGACTACGGGCGCGCCAAGGCGGCGCTGTTTCGCAATCAGAATTTCCACGATTGGGCGCTGCTCAACCGCGACGATCCGCGGGTCATCGCGATCGCGCCGAGCCTGCGCGCGAAAGTCGTCAGCTTCGGCTGCTCGACGCCCGCCGAAGGGCCGTCGCTGCATATCGAAAATGACGCGATCGTCTACCGGCTCGAGTCGCGCGTGGGAGAGATTGCGCTGGGCGAGGTCGCGCGTCGCGGCCGCCATCACCAGATGAATGCGATGGCGGCGGCGGGCGCCGCGCTGGCGATGGAGGTCGAGGCGCCGGTGATCGAGCGGGCGCTGGCCGAGTTCAAGGGGCTACCGCATCGCATCGAGCTGGTGCGCGAGCGCGGCGGCGTGAAGTTTATCGACGATTCCAAGGGCACCAACGTCGGCGCGGTGGTCGAGGCGCTGGCGGCCGCCGACGGCCCGGTGCTTCTGATCGCCGGCGGCATGGACAAGGGCGGCGATTATAAGCCGCTCCTGGAGCCGCTGCGCGCCAAGGTGCGCCGGCTAATCCTGATCGGCGCGGCGCGCGACAAGATGGCCGCGGCGCTGGCCGGCGCGACCGAGATTTCAACCGTAACGACGCTGGCCGAAGCGGTCGAACTGGCGACCGCCGCGGCCCGGCCGGGCGAGACCGTGATGCTCTCGCCGGCCTGTTCGAGTTTCGATCAGTTCAAGGACTATGCGCAGCGCGGCGACATATTTAAAGAGCTGGTTCGGGCGCTTTGAGGCGGTCGCCTATCGGCGGCCCGATCCGTGGCTATGGCTGCCGGCGGCGGCGTTGTCGATTCTCGGCCTGCTGATGGTGCTCAATACCACCTATTTCCTGAGTCTCGAAAAAACCGGCAACGGTTTCCATTTCTTCAAGCTGCAACTGATCCATGTGCTGCTCGGCCTGATGGTGGTCGGGGTTATCTCGCAGCTCTCGCTGGCCGGCTTGCGCCGGCTCGTGATGCCGCTCCTGATCGTGTCGCTGGCGATGCTGGTGGCGGTGTGGATGCCGGGGCTGGGGGTGATGCGCGGCGGCGCGCGGCGCTGGCTGCGGCTGGGCCCGGCGCTGATCGAGCCTTCCGAGTTCGTCAAGATCGCGCTGGTCTTTTTTCTCGCCGAGTTCCTGAGCCGGCGCGGCGAACGGATTCGCACCTTCATCGGCGGGCCGCTGCCGGTGTTCCTGATGATCGGTCCGATCGCGCTGGTGTTGCTCAAGCAGCCTGACTTCGGCGCCACCGTGATGATCGTCCTGATCCTGTTTACGATGCTGTACGCGGCGGGTGCCCGCCCGGCCCATCTCGGCCTCGCCGGCGCCGGCGCGGTTGCGATCCTGGCCCTGCAGGCGGTATCGAAATCCTACCGGATGCGCCGGCTGACCTCGTTTCTCGATCCCTGGCAGACCGCGCGCGGCGCCGGCTTCCAGCTCATCCAGTCCTTCATCGCGCTCGGCGCGGGCGGCGAATGGGGGGTGGGGCTCGGCGCCGGGCGCCAGAAGATGTTCTATCTGCCGCAGGCCCACAACGATTTCATCTTCGCCGTGATCGGCGAGGAGCTCGGCATCGCCGGCGCAATCGTCGTGATCCTGCTGTTCGGCGTAATCCTGTTCCGCGGCATGCGTATCGCCCACGATGAGCCCGACCCGTTCGCGAGCCTGCTGGCGGTCGGCCTGACGGCGCTGCTCACGCTGCAGGCGTTGATCAATATCGCGGTGGTGATCGGCCTGATTCCCACCAAGGGGCTGCCGTTACCGTTTGTCAGCTACGGCGGCACCGCGATGCTGATGGCGATGGCGACGCTCGGCGCGCTGCTCGCGCTCGGCCGGCGTCCGGCGGTGAGATGAAAGTGATTATCGCAGGCGGCGGTACCGGCGGCCATTTGTTTCCGGCGGTCGCGCTCGGCGAAGAGCTCAAACGCCAGCGCCCGGCGACCGAGTTGTTATTCGTCGGCACCAGCGCCGGTTTCGAAGCGCGCTGGCTGCCGCACAGCGGACTGCCTTATGAACTGTTCCAGGTCCATGGCTTGCGCGGCCACAGCCTGCGCCAACGGATGATCGCGATGGTGCAATTCGCGCGCGCCGCACGCACCGCGCTGGGCGTGCTGCGGCGCTTCGGCGCCGACCTGGTGGTGAGCGCCGGCGGCTACGCTTCGGTGCCGATGGCGGTGGCGGCGATAATTACGCGCACGCCGCTGATACTGATGGAGCAGAACTCGCGGCCGGGACTCGCCAACCGGGCGTTCTGGCGCTTCGCCAGGAAAATCTGCGTCGGTTTCGATGATACCGCGGCGTTTTTCAGCGCCGGCAAGGTCGCCGTCACTGGTAATCCGGTGCGGGCCGACTTCCTCCGCCAGTTCGATGGCCGTGAGCCCTCGGATCGTTCTCAAATTCTTGTTTTAGGCGGCTCGACCGGCGCGCATCGACTCAATTTAGGCGTAGTAAATGCTTTCAAAAGTTTGGCAAAAGATGTTATAAAATGGAAACTTGTCCATCAAACGGGCGAAGCGGACGTGGGGATGGTGACGGCGGCGTACAGGGAGCTGCAATGGCCGGACACAACGGTCCTGCCCTTTATCGATGATATCGGGGCGGCGATGGCCGACGCCGCGCTGGTAGTGGCGCGCTCGGGGGCGGTAACGGTCTCCGAAGTCGCGCTGGCCGGACGTCCCGCGATCTTCGTGCCCTATCCGTTTCATCGCGATCGCCAGCAGGAGCTCAACGCCAAAGTGATCGAGCGTGCCGGCGGCGCGATCGTGATTCGTGACGACGATCAGCTGGCCGCCAACCTGGCGCACGCGATTCCGGAACTGATGGCCGATCCGGCGCGGCGCGCCGAGATGAGCCGTCGCACGCGATCGGTGGCGCGGCCCGACGCTGCCGCGCGCATCGCGCGCATCTGCTTCGAGGTCGCCGGCACGGAGGCGAGCGCGTGAACCATCCGGTGCCCAATGGTCTGCTCACCAGTCGCCGCCGGCTGCATTTCGTCGGCGTGGGCGGCGCCGGCATGAGCGGCATCGCAGAGCTCTGCGTGCGCCTGGGCTTCGCGGTCAGCGGCTGCGATCTGAAACCGAGCGAAACCACCGCGCGGCTGGCCGCGCTCGGTATCGAAATAACTCACGGCCATCACCCGGCGCATCTCACGCCCGATCTCGATGCGGTCGTGATCTCGTCGGCGATTCGGCTGTCGAATCCGGAGCTGAATCGCGCGCGCGAGCTCAAGCTGCCGATCATTGCGCGCGCCGAGATGCTGGGTGAGCTGCTGCGGATGGCGCGCCATGGAATTGCCGTCGCCGGCACCCATGGCAAGACCACCACCACTTCGCTGGTCGCGCTGGTGCTCGAAGAGGCGGGGCTCGATCCGACCGTCGCGATCGGCGGCAATCTGCGCGCGCACGGCACCAACGTGCGACTGGGGCGCGGCGATTTCATGGTGGCCGAGGCCGACGAGAGCGACGCATCCTTCCTGATGCTGCTGCCGACGGTCGCGATTGTAACCAACATCGACCCCGAGCATCTCGACCATTACGGCACCATGGAGCGGGTGCGCGAGGCTTACCAGAACTTCATCAACCGCGTGCCGTTTTATGGCGCCGCGATCCTGGGCATCGACAGCATCAACGTGCGCGGGCTGCTGCCGTCGATCCGCAAGCCGATTCTGACCTACGGCGTGGCGGCCGACGCTGATTTGCGCTCCGAGTCGATCTCGATCGACGGGTTGTCGACCCGCTTCGAGGTGATTCACAAGGGCGCCCCGCTCGGCGCGGTGACGATTCCGTCGCCCGGCCATCACATCGCGCTCAACGCGCTCGCCGCGATCGCGGCCGGACTCGAACTCGGCATCCCGTTCGAGACCGCGGCCCGCGCGCTCGGCCGCTTCGGCGGCATCCATCGCCGCTTCGAGATCAAGGGCGAAGCGGCGGGCCGCATCGTACTCGACGACTACGCGCATCATCCGGTCGAGGTGCGCGCCACGCTGGCCGCGGCGCGGGCCGCCTTCAAGCGCCGGCTGATGGTGATCTTTCAACCCCATCGTTTTACCCGCCTGCGCGATCTGTTCAACGAATTTCTCGACGCCTTCGACGACGCCGACCGGCTTTATCTGCTTGAGGTTTACCCGGCGGGCGAGGAGCCGATCGCCGAGGTCTCGGCGCGCCGGCTCTACGAGGCGTTGCACGCGCGCGGCCATCTCGAAGTGCGTTTTCTCGGCGACGATCCGGACGCGGCGGCGCGGGTCGCGGCGGATTCCGCGGCCGGCGATCTGATCGTCACGCTCGGCGCGGGCGACGTCTACCGGCTCGGCGAATCGATTCTGAAGGCGCTCGACGACGGAGTGAAGGTCCATGAGTCGGCTTGAGGACGCGCTGCGCGGCCGTTTCGGCGCCCGGCTGGTTGCGAACCGGCCGCTGGCCGACTTCACCTCGTTCCGCATTGGCGGGCCGGCCGAGCTGATGGTCGCGGTCGAGAACCAGGCGGAGCTGCTGGCGGTGCTTGAGGCCGCTTATCGCGACGGCGTGCCGTCGTTTTGCCTGGGTTCGGGCACCAACCTGCTGGTCAGCGATCGCGGGATTCGCGGCGTGGTGGTGCGGCTGGTGGGAGATTTCTCGCGGCTCGATTTTGAGGGCGTGCGCGTGCAGGCCGGCGCGGCGGGGCGTTTCGGCGTGCTGGTCGAGCAGGCGGTCGAGCGTGGGCTGGGCGGACTCGAATTTGGCGAAGGTATTCCGGGCAGCGTCGGCGGCGGGCTGGTGATGAATGCGGGCGCGTTCGGCGGCGAAATCGCGCGGGTGGTGACGACGGTGCACGGCGCAACTATCGAGGGCGCCGCGCGCGCGCTCGGCAATAGCGAGGTGGGCTTCGCCTATCGGCGCACTGCGCTGCCGCCGGGCTTTATCATCACGCGGGTCGATTTCGAGCTGTGGCCCGCCGATCGCGAGACGCTGCGCGCGCGGGTCACCGAGTTGCGTACCAAGCGCGCGTCGCGCCAGCCCCGCGGGCTGCCCAACGCCGGATCGATTTTCAAGAATCCGCCCGGCAATTTTGCCGGCCGCCTGCTGGAGGGCGCCGGGATGAAAGGGGCGCGGGTCGGCGCCGCGGCGTTCTCGGATCAGCATGCAAATTTTATTGTCAATCTGGGTGGCGCGCGGGCCGACGACGTGCGCCAGCTTATCGAGATGGCGCGGATGCGGGTGCGCGAGACCAGCGGTGTCGCGCTCGAGCCCGAGGTGAGGCTGGTCGGCGAATGGTGAGCTGAGGAACTATTCGCGCGATGGGGTGGTGGTGTGGTTGTGGCGCGGCGGCGAAAAGCAAAAGAGATGACAAGCTGGGGATGGCGCCTGGGCGGCGTTGTCCTGGTGTGCTTCTTCGCGCTCGGCGTGATGGCCGGGGTGAGTCCGGGCGGTCGCGCGCTGGTGGCGCGGGTCGACGCTTCGACCGTATCGCTGCGTGGCCGGGCGGCCGAAATTGTCGCCCCGGTGATCTTCTTCTGGCGCGGGCTGCCGCCCGTCCCGGTGCGCCCCGGCGCCCCCGGCGCGGTGGCGATCGTCGAGCGTGGCGACGGCTTTTACGCACTCTCCGAGGGCAACGGCCTGGTCGGTCCGATCTCGCCGCAGGCGCAGGGCGACCTGCCGGTGCTGAGCGGCGCGGGGGTGCAGAACGCGCCGCTCGACGAGCTGTTGCGCGATGCCTCGATTGTGGTGCGCGCCGAGGCGACGCTCTCGGCGCTGATCTCCGAGATGCGGGTCGACGACGACGGCGTGGCGACGCTGTTCCTGGTCCGCTCGCAGACCCGGGTGACGATCGATCTTGACGCGGCGCCGCTCGAGCTCGAACGCGCCAGCGAGTTGCTGACCCGCTGGCGAGACCATCAACGGCTGGTCGCGGGGCTCGATCTAACCACGCCCGGACAGGCGGTGATGGAGTTGCGCGGTATCCGGCCCTTCGATCTGACGACCGACCATCTCCAGCGGGTGGCCGGAGCGGGGGACGCCAGGGCCCGCGGGCTGGGCGCGAATGGGCGGGGGATAACAGGCAGATGAGAAGTGTTGTCGCTGGACTTGACGTCGGGACCAGCAAGGTTTGCGCGCTGGTCGCCGAGACCGCCGACGAGTCGCCGACCCTGCTCGGCTTCGGCGTCGCGCCGTGCACGGGGCTGCGCAAGGGCGTGGTGGTCAATATCGAGGCCACCGTCGAAGCGATCCGCGCGGCGCTCGAGGAGGCGCAGAAGTCCTCGGGCGTGCGGGTCGGCGCGGTGGTGGTCGGCGTCGCCGGTCCGCATATTCGCGGGCTCAACAGCCACGGGATCGTTGCGGTGCGCGGCGGCGAGGTCAACCAGCGCGACGTCGAGCGCGTGATCGACGCGGCCCAGGCGGTCGCTATCCCGCTCGACCGCCAGGTGTTGCACGTCCTGCCGCAGCAGTTCGCGGTCGATGACCAGGAAGGGGTGCGCGATCCGGTCGGGATGGCGGGGGTGCGGCTGGAGGCGCGCATCCATATCGTTACTGCGGCGCAGAGCTACGGCCAGAACCTCAACAAGTGCTGCGAGCGGGCGGGCGCGACGCCCAGCGAAATCATCTTCGAGCCGCTGGCGGCGGCCGAGGCCGCGCTGTTTCCCGAAGAGCGCGAACTGGGCGTGGCGCTGATCGATATCGGCGGCGGCACCACCGACATCGTGGTCTTCCACGGCGGCGCGGTGATGCATACCGCGGTGCTGCCGATCGGCGGCAGCCATCTGACCGGCGACGTCGCCGCCGGCCTGCGCACGCCGCTACTGGAAGCCGAGCGCCTCAAGGTAAGCTTCGGCGTCGCCACCAACATGGTGGTCGGCCGCGACGACATGGTGCAGGTACCGGGCGTCGGCGGCCGGGCGCCGCGGATGATCCAACGCCGCCTGCTCGGCGAGATCATGGGGCCGCGGATGGAAGAGATCTTCGCGCTGGCGCAGCGCGAGGTGGCGCGCTCGGAAGTGGCCGACAGCCTCGCCTCGGGCATCGTGCTGGTCGGCGGCAGCACCTTGCTCGAGGGCACCCAGGAGCTGGCCGAGCGCATCTTCAACCTGCCGGTGCGGCGCGGGCTGCCGATCAATCTGAAAGGGATGCCCGAGGAGCTGATGAAGCCGATGTACACCACCGCGGCGGGCCTGATCCTGCACGCCGCCGGAGCCAACGGCAACGGACTCGGCGCGCTGCGCAACGGCCGGCTGCTGGGCCGCTGGCGTCATCGGGTGAGCGATTGGATGAGGGAATTTTTCTGATCCGCACGCGCATGGCGGAGCAGAGTGACAGACTTGCGAATTCGCCTGGAGCGGCGGAGGAGGATGATGATGATCGAGTTGGTGGATAATCCAGATCCCGGGGCGCGTATCAAAGTAGTCGGCGCCGGAGGATGCGGCGGAAACGCGGTCAACCATATGATCTCGGCGGGACTGCGTAACGTCGAGTTCATCGCCGTCAATACCGACGCGCAGGCGTTGCAGAACAACACGGCGGCGATGCGGCTGCAGATCGGACAATCGATCACGCGCGGCCGCGGCACCGGCGGTAATCCCGAGGTCGGCCGCAAGGCGGCGCTGGAGGACGAGGAGCGGCTGCGCGAGCTGCTGGCGGACGCCGAGATGGTGTTCGTCACCGCCGGGATGGGCGGCGGCACCGGCACCGGCTCGGCGCCGGTGATCGCGCGGCTGGCGCGCGAGGCCGGCGCGCTCACGGTCGGCGTGGTCACCAAGCCCTTCCAGTTCGAGGGCCATCGCCGCATGGCGCAGGCCGAAGAAGGGCTGCGCGAGCTCAAGCTCGCGGTCGACACGCTGATCTCGATTCCCAACCAGCGGCTGCTCTCGATCACCAGCCGCAACACGCCGTTGCGCGAATCGTTCCAGAAGGCCGACGACGTGTTGCTGCAGGCCGTGCGCGGCATCTCGGAGCTGGTCACGGTGCACGGGCTAATCAACCTCGATTTCGCCGACGTGCGATCGATCATGGCCGAGATGGGGATGGCGATGATGGGTGCGGCGACCGCCAGCGGCGAGAACCGGGCGGTGGAAGCCGCGCAGCGCGCGATCTCGAGTCCGCTGCTCGAAGACCTGTCGATCAAGGGGGCGCGCGGCCTGCTGATCAATATCACCGGCGGCTCCGACCTGTCGCTGTACGAGGTCAACGAGGCCGCCAGCCTGATTCATGAGGAGGCGCACGAAGACGCCAACATCATCTTCGGCGCAGTGATCGACGATCAGCTCGACAGCGAGTTGCGAGTCACGGTCATCGCCACCGGCTTCGGCGATCTCGACCATCGCTACAGCGCCAAGTACTCGCCCTCGGGCGCGCCGATCACCCAGCCGATTCAGGCTGCGGCGACCCGGCCGGTCGAATCGCCGCAGGCGCAACCGCCCGCGCCGTCGGCGGCTCAGAGCAAGATGTTTGCGAACCGGCCGATCCGGCGGCTTGGCCTGCTGGTCGACGACAGCCTCGATATCCCGACTTTCAAGCGGCGCGCGGAGGAGGCGGGTATCGGCGGGCCGACCAAGCTGGCCGAGTCCGAAGAGGAGGACGACAAGCTCGATATCCCGACGTTCCTGCGCAAGAACGTCGACTAGGCCGGGCGGCGCCGCGCAATCGGCGCCGGCTCAGCCGCCGGCCTGCAGCTTCAGGAGCTCGACCGTGACCTCGGCGGTGGCGACCATGTCCTTGACGTCGAGCCATTCGCGCACGGTATGGATATCGCGCATCCCGGTGCCGAGATTGGCCACCGTCAGCCCGCGCTGATTGAAGATATTGGCGTCGCAGCCGCCGCCGGTCGCAGCAGTGTTGACGGTGCGGCCGGTGCGGCGGGCGGCCTCGATCACCTTGCGCACGATCGGCGCGTCCTCGGAGATGTTCATCGCCTGGTATTGCGAATCGGCCGAGTAATCGAACGTCGCCGTGATCTGCTTGCCGTCGATCGAGAGCGTCGCGGCCGCCGCCGCCTGCTTGAAGCACTCGATCATGTGATTGACCTGGGCGCTCAATTTCTGCGCATCGCGCGAGCGCGCCTCGCCGCGAATCACCACTTCGTTGGGCACGATATTGATCGCACGGCCGCCCTGGATGAGGCCCAGGTTGGCGGTGGTCTCGTCGTCGACGCGTCCCAGGCGCATCGCGGCGATGGCGTTGGCAGCCACCTTGATCGCAGAGATGCCGCGCTCGGGCGCCATCCCGGCGTGCGCCTCGTAGCCACGGATGGTGAATGACAGGGTCTGGGCGCCGGGGGCGCGCACGAACAGCAGGCCCGGCGAGTCGCTGTCGAACACCAGGCCCTCGCGCGCTTCGAACAGATCGAGATCGAGGTTTTTCGCGCCCAGCAGGCCGACCTCCTCGCAGATCGTGAAGACCACGTCGATCGGGCCGTGCGGGATGCGTTGCTCGCGGAGCTGATGCAAGGTCTCCAGGATCACCGCGCAGCCGGACTTGTCGTCGCCGCCCAGCACCGTGGTGCCGTCGGTGCGGATGATGTCGCCTTCGACGATCGGCTTGACGCCTTCGCCGGGCACCACCGTGTCCATGTGCGCGCACAGCAACAGCGGCGCGAGCCCGGGTGCGGTGCCGGCGATGCGTCCGATGAGGTTGCCGGTATTGCCGCCGACCCGCTCGCCGGCGCGATCGTAGCGGCAGACCGCGCCGAGACCTTCGATCTCGCGTTGCAGCCGCTCGGCCATGGCGCGCTCCTTGCGCGACAGCGAATCGATCTGGACCAGTTCGAGTAACAGGTCCTTGAGCCGTTGCTGGTTGACCTTCGCCATCAATGTACCTCCGGCGGCGGCTGCCGCTATTCGGGAGCGGCCGCTCGGGCCACGGGCGCCGTCATCGCCGGACGCGGCAGGGACGAACAATTCACCGGCGGGCCCCGGTCGTAGGCTCGCTCGCGCCGTCGAGCGCGGCCGCGATCGAATGGCGCGTGGCTTCGAGCGGGTCGGGCAGGGTGGGGCCGATCTTGCGGAAGAATTCACCGGCTGCCGCGATTTCGGCCTTCCATTCGCCGCCGTCGATGCTGAGGCTGGCGCGCAGGTTGTCCGGCGACAGCTCGAGTCGCTTGAGATCGAGTTCGGCCGGATCGGGTACGATGCCGACCGGCGTCTCGACGCCACGCGCGCGCCCGGCGGTGCGATTGATTATCCATTGCAGCACGCGCAGGTTCTCGCCGTAACCGGGCCACAGGAAGCGGCCGTCGCCGTCCTTGCGGAACCAGTTGACCATGAAAATCTTCGGCGGCTTGCGCAGCACCTGGCCCATCTTGAGCCAGTGGGCGAAATAGTCGCCGATGTTGTAGCCGCAAAACGGCAGCATCGCCATCGGATCGCGCCGCAGCACGCCCACCTGGCCGACCGCCGCGGCGGTGGTCTCGGAGCCCATGGTGGCGCCCATCAGCACGCCGTGGGTCCAGTCGCGCGACTCCAGCACCAGCGGTACGGTCGCCGCGCGCCGGCCGCCGAAGACGATGGCCGAAATCGGCACGCCCTGGGAATCCTCGACGTGCGGCGAGAGCACCGGATTGTTGCGCATCGGGGCGGTGAAGCGGGCATTGGGATGGGCGGCTTTCTCGCCCGAGTTGGGACGCCACGGGCGCCCCTGCCAATCGATCAGATCGGCGGGCGGCGGCTGATCGATTCCCTCCCACCACACGTCGCCATCCGCGGTCATCGCGACGTTGGTGAAGATGGTGTTACGCGAGACCATCTTCATTGCGTTGTGGTTGGACTTGTCGCTGGTTCCCGGCGCGACCCCGAAGTAGCCGGCCTCGGGATTAACCGCCCACAGGCCGCCGTCCGCGCCGATCCGCAGCCACGCGATATCGTCGCCGATAGTGTGGACCTTCCAGCCCTTCATCGAGCGCGGCGGCTGCAGCATCGAGAGATTGGTCTTGCCGCAGGCGCTCGGAAAGGCGGCCGCGATGTAAGTGGTCTCGCCTTGCGGGCTCTCCAGGCCGACGATCATCATGTGCTCGGCGAGCCATTGTTCCTCGCGTGCCAGCCATGAGGCGATTCGCAGGGCGAAGCATTTCTTGCTGAGCAGCGCGTTGCCGCCATAGCCGCTGCCGGCCGACCAGATGGTGTTGTCCTGCGGAAAATGACAGATCAGCCGGCGCTCGGGATTGACGTCGAGCGTGCCGTGCAGGCCGCGATTGAAGTCGTCCGAGTCACCCAGCATGTCGAGCGCCACGCTCCCCATGCGGGTCATGGTGCCCATGCTGAGGGCGACGTAGATGCTGTCGGTCAGCTCGACGCCGACCTTCGAGAACGGCGAGCCGAGCGGCCCCATCACGTACGGCACCACGTACATCGTGCGCCCGCGCATCGAGCCGCCGAGCCATCCGCGCATCCTGGCGTAGGTCTCATCCGGCGCCGTCCAGTTGTTGGTCGGTCCCGCCTCCTGGGGCGTCGGCGTGCAGACCATCGTGAGCTGCTCGGTACGCGCGACGTCGTTGGGATTCGAGCGATGCAGGTAGCTGCCGGGACGCTTCGACTGATTGAGCGCGATCAAGACCCCGGCGTCGACCGCCTCGGCAGTCAGGCGCTGGCGCTCGCCGGGCGAGCCGTCGCACCATACCACGCTATCGGGACAAGTGAGGGTGACGCATTCATCGACCCAGCGACGCAACGCGGCACTGCTGGTCGGGACGTTATTGGCAGCAGAATCGACACTCACCGGCAGGCTCCCCATGGTTTGAGGTCAAGGCAATCTGGTTTCCAAAATAGCATGGTCGAATTAGTTCGGCTATGGCGATCGATCATCGGACATTAGGTGCGATTATATTCCTTCCGCGACGTAGCTCACAGGATGATGCTCAGCTTGCCATGCGGGCGCAGCGACTCGAGGTCGAGGATCGCGCGCCGCTCGCGAATCCTGAGTCCGCCCTCGCGCCGCACCAGCCGGTATTCGTAGTGGCCGACATAAATGTCCATGATCTCGTAGCGAATCCGATAAACCGCGAAATTCGCGAACACCCGCAGCTCTTCACCCTCCTGTGACACAAGCTGGACGTTGGTGACCAGGCGGCGCGTCCGCGAACGCGGATTCTCTGCCCAGGCCGCCTTACCCATCAGTTGCGCCACCCGGGAGCGCAGCCATACCGCGTTGTCCGCCACCAGCGAGACGACGGCCGCGGGGTCGCCGGTTAAAGCGTCGGGCGCCGGGACGTGATAGCTCACGTCCTCGGTCATCAGCTCGAACCACTCGTCGAGGCGCCATTCGTCGAGCAGTTGGGCCTCGCGATAGAGGAACTGCTCGACCTCGCGCTGCGCCGCGCCGGTTGGATCGATCACCGTCACCGGGATGGCTCCTGCGGGTTCGATGAAGCGCCAGCGCCGTTGCGATCGCCGTAGTCTTCGCGGCGCCGCCCGGTCATCAGGTCGTGCCATTTGCGCCAGAAGACGCGAATCTGCAGCTCGTCGCTGATCCATGGATGCGCGCGCTTCATGCCGCGCGATACGTCGGTCCACTGAACTTCGCGATTGGTCGCGAAGCCGCGCTGGCACGCCTCCAGCGCTTCGATATCGTCGGGCGTAGCGAAGCCGCCGGGTCCCTGAAAGGCCTGGAAACTGGCCAGCTGCTTGGCCCGCAACTCGGCGCTGTCGGCCTTGGACTGGATCGACCAGGCGGTGATTTCAACCATGTCCGGGGCCAGCGGATAGGCGGTGCGGATGGTGCGGATACCGTCGATAATCGCCAGGCTGGGGAACACCAGCATCAGCCCGGCGCCGTCGGCCACCACCGCAGCGCGCTCCGCGCCCAGGCGATTTTCGAGCGCTTGGCGCCGCGCCTTAAGCTCGCTCTCGGCCGCCTTACCCATCACGTCCAGCCGCGCACTGCTCAACGGATAAAGCACCGCGGCATGACCGTTGCCGAGCGGCCGCGGCTCGTGGCCGGGCGAGCCCGCGCCGCCGCCAGCCCAGACTTCGGTCGGCGGCTTGACGCCGAAGCGGGACAGGAAGTCGGCGAAGTAGCGATGATGAACGGTGCTCGGATGGTAGCCGTCGAAACCGTTTTCCATCATCAGCTTCCAGTTCGCGCGCATCGAGTACTGCCGCGAGCCGCCGACGATTTCGAGCCCCTCCAGCGCCGCCTCGTCGAGCAGGTCGAAATGCGCCCGCGCGCCGGCCAGGTAGTCGGCCAACGGCTCGGCGTGGGGATCGAAATTGACGAAGTAGAAGCCGCGATAGTGATCGACGCACGGCGCTTCCATCAGCCCGAACTCGGCGCGCGAAAACGCCTCGCTGTAGGCGTCTTCGCCGGGCACGCCGATCAGATGGCCGCGGTTGTCGTAAGTCCATGCGTGGTAGAAGCAGCGAAAGCTGTTGGCGTTGCCCGCCGGCTCGCGGCATACCAGGGTGCCGCGATGGCGGCAGGAGTTGAGCAGGGCGCGAATCCTGCCATCGCTGCCGCGCACCATGATTAGCGGGCGCCCGCCGACCCGGCGGCTGCGGAAATCGCCCGGCCGGGGCAGCTCGGATTCATGGCCGGCGTAGAGCCAGCAGCGATCGAAAATACGATCGCGTTCGAGCGCGAAAATTTCCGGGTCGGTGAAGACCTGGCGATTGACGCGGAACACTCCGCGCTCGCAATCGTCGACGATCAGACCGAGCGGGTCGGTAGGCATGGCGGTCACGCGGCCTCGAGCAGTTTCGCGACCGCCGGCCAACTGGCGGCGCCGATCGATCGCATCGCATCCACCTCGGTCGGCTCAAGCCAGCGTTCGATAGCGGTGGAAAAATTCGGGCGCGCGCGAATCCGCTCATACCAGGCGGTCACGCGCGGACGCTTGCCGATCCACATCGGGCCGAGCGCGAGATTGTAGAGCCGATCGATATACGGAGTCAGGCCGAGGTCGGCCAGCGTATATTGATCGCCCAGCAGCCACGGCCCCGCGGCCAGCGCCGCTTCCATCTCGCCCAGCATCCGGTCGTAGGCCTTGAAGGCGCGCCGGGCGTCGGCCGCCCCGAGTCCCTTGACGATCACGTCGTGCTTGCGCTCGAGCACGGTCGGATGGACCGCGCTATGCGCCAGCCGGTCGACCTCTTTGGCTTCCATGGCGAGCAGCTTTTCCGGCGGCAGCTTCATCAGCGTGTAGCGAAAATAGGTGGTGAAGGTGACGGTGGCGCAGGCCGAGTGGATATCCTCGTCGGGCAGCTTGGTCCAGATTCGCATCTGCGCGCGGCCCAGCGGATCGGCGGGCGCCAGCGGCGGCTCGCGGAAGACCTCGTCGAGGTACTCGCAAATCACCGTCGATTCGCGAATCACGTGGCCGTCATGGATCAGCGTCGGCACCACCGCGCGAGGATTGAGCTTCAGGTAGGCGGGGGTGAACTGCGCGCCGTTCAAGATATCGACGCGATGGTCCTGCCACTCCAGATGTTTTTCCGCCAGCGCCAGCCGGACCTTCTGCGAGCATACGGAGTTGTCGAAATGGTAAAGCTCAAGCATCAGGCTCTCCCCAGGGCAGACGATCGCGACTCGCGGGCTTCTGGGCCCGATGTTCGCGCAATCGGACCGCGCTGTCAAAAACCGCGTGGCGCGGGGCGGCCGGCTACTCGATCGTAAGCGGGCTTTCGACGAAATCGGCCGTGGCAGTATCCCAGGCGAAGGCGGCGGCGCGCGCAAACTTGCCGGCCCGGACCGAGATCACCAGGTAAGCGGTTTCCGGATAATCGGGCGTCCCGGGATCGAACGAGCAGGCCTGCGCGCGATCGGTCGGCGAGAAGTAGGCGTCGTGATCGGGATGCGAATGATAGACGAAGCGCAGCGCCAGTTTGAGGCGATCGCTGTCCTCGAGCACCGCCAGATGCTCCCGCGGTTCCATCAGGTAGGCGGTGCGCGCATCGCGCGGGAAGGCGGCCGGGTTCTCGGCGTGCTTGCGATTCTGGATATTGGTGATCGGGCGGACCTGCTGGCGCGGGCCGTCGCCGATCACGAAGCCGCAGCATTCGTAGGGGAATTCGCGCTCGCTGTGGGCGACGATCGCGTCCATCGCGGCGCGGCTGATAGTCAGGGTTGGCATGGTCGCGTCAGGGCTCCGTGGCCGCATGGTAGCCGATCGCGGGCCGGGCAGCATACTTGCCCGGCTTCGGAGCCGTCTGCTAGCGTCGGCGGGTCACGCGCGCGAATCATCGAGCGCGCTTAGCTTCTGAGTCCCCGTCGTCTAGCTCGGCCTAGGACACCGGCCTTTCACGTCGGTAACACGGGTTCAAATCCCGTCGGGGACGCCAGACTTTTTCGATCCGCTCGGCGGCCGGCGCCAAACAGGCGCCATTCCAGGGGCTGCTTTTTGCTGCAGGCAAAATCCCAATAACCCACAATCCGAGCTGTAGCCTATACTGTAACACAACGCTTGACATAATGTCGCACCTGATGTTACGTTCCGTCAGTGATCGGAAGCTTTCGACATAAAGGGTTGAAGGAGCTTTTCGAGAAGCGGCGCAGCGCGTCCGTCCCATCTACATTACAAGCTCGCTGCGTTCGTCGGCTCGATGCGCTAGACGCCGCGACAAAACCAACTGACCTAGGTCTTCCAGGCTTCAATTTCCACGAGTTGCGCAGTAACCCGGTCCGTTACAGCATCCACGTCAATGGTCCGTGGTGTATTACGTTCGAATGGCAAGGAGGAAATGCGATAAGGATTGATTTGGAACAATACCATTAATTTCTATTCAATATGTTTAGGTGATGTTATGACTACTGAGTTTATTATTGACCGTGAGCATATTACCCGCCCCCCGACGCATCCTGGTGCGTTCTTCGCTGAAGATGTTCTGCCGGAACTTGGTCGCCGGACCATCGGCGAGATCGCGACTCTTCTTGGAGTAAGTCGGCAGACCCTGCATCGTGTGATGGCCGGAGAGACCGCCGTAAGTCCGGATATGGCGGTTCGCCTTGGTAAGTTGTGCGGTAACGGTCCGGAACTCTGGCTCAATATGCAAGCTCGCTATGACGCGTGGCAGGCCAAACGGCGCCTCGGTAAGCAAATCGAGAAGATTCCGACCTTGAGGTGAGCTTTCGTTTCGGCCCGCCGAGAATAAGAGACTCTCGCGAAGCGGCCGCAGTGGGCCGAAATGCCCCAGAAATCAGGAGTAGCGAAAATGGAGTCCGGACAATTCGGCATCCTCCGTGAAATGGTCGACGCGATTTTGCCTCCCGCGATACGGCCCCCACACTCTGCTTAAGATATTACTCCGGAGTCACGATTTCATCGTGATCTGTTATCACTTGAAAGTGCAGTCGCCATTCGAGTTCGTATCGACGTTGTGCGGAAACTGCTGGGTTGCCGGCATCGGAAATTTCGTCTCAAAACTCGCCCCCGCGTCCTGCATCACAAACGGTTGCACCGATTGACCTTTATGGCCGCCACTCTCGTACCCCAGTTGATTCATATTTGCCGGATAGGCCTGTGAGTAGTCGGTAGCACCGCCGTAAGGCGTACACGTCGTCGGGCCGTTGGGCGCGTAGCCGCTCTTGGCCTCGATCGTGTACAGCGGGCAGCCGTCGGCCGGGCACGAATAGAGCGTTTCGCCTTCCGCAGTGTTGAGGCAGGGCGCGGAGGTGCTGCCCGAGCATCCAGGGTTGCCCAGCGGCGAAGCCCCGATCGCATTCGCCTCGGTCTGCTGGACCTGGACGAAGAGCAGTCCATTGGTGGCGTCGTAATAGAATTTTGTAGGATCGAGGACCGCGGGCAGCGGATTACCGCTCGTAACATCGACCGGGGTAAGCGTCTGGACCGGCCCACTGGCGGGAGCCGCGGGACAGGTCGCGAGATTGCTGAGGTTGAAGTTGTCGAGCCCCTGGCAGGTGGGTAGCTGCATGTAAAAGAAGGGACTCATCAGGGGCAGCGTGCCGCCGGTGTTCGACCATGATTTGCGGCCCAGCATGACCGTAAACGCGCTGGCGTCAGCAGGAGCGGTGCCGCTTGCCGTTTTGTAACAGATGCCGAGCCTGATTCTGAAGGGATTGGTACTCGAGATCCCGTTGGCTGCCTCCGCGTCGACGAAGCCCAAATCCATGAAGCCCGGAAAGCCCGCGTTAGACTGCATCGTATAGCCGAGCCCGTTGATAACCTTGGGTTCGTACGCGCCCGTCGAGTTGCGCCCTTTAAGGCTGATGCAGGAATGGTCGGGGGCGCAGGGGATCAGCTGTTGTTGATTCATCAGCGGACCGCCGAGGTAGTCGACGTCGTATTGCTGCACGCCGACATAGTCTTTCTGGTCCTTGGTGAAATAGAACTGGTTGAGGTTCGTGTAACTACCGCCCTCCTTGATAGGCGGCGTGAGCGCGTTGACTTCAAGCGTGGCGTAGTCCTGGGGGCTGATAAGCGAGCTGGCACGGGCCTCGAAGACCTGGTCCTGGGGTCCGGTCGCCTGGCACTCGTCGACTGAATTGGGCGTCCCAAGGAAGGGCAGGTTGTTGAGCGAGATAGCGGATTTACCGGCGATCATCTGGCCGCTCGAATCCATCACGCAGTAGCCGGTCAGACTGCCGTCGCGATCCTGGATGACGGTGCCCTTGTCGCCATCGACGAACGGTCCCTGGTTGACCTCCTGCGTATAGACCTGATGACGCAGGTCGACGTTCTCGAAGGTCATGTGTTCGCTGTACTGGGTCGGGGGGTAGTTGTTGACGTTGGACTGGAACCATCCGAAGGCCGCATCGCCTTCGTAGACAAAGTAATCCGTGGATTTAGCGGTCGAGTTGTCGGCGTTGGAGCCGGGCATCGAGGCGGTCTTCGAATAATCGCACAGGAACTTCGCGTCATCGCCGGTCAGTTCGCCAGGGATATTTTGCGCGCTGGCGCACGCCTTGATTTGGTCGCCAGTGGTGCCGATTCCGGCGATATCCTGAACGAAGTTGACCATGCGCACGGTTTCCAGGCGGGCGGGACCATCGTAATACATGTAGCCGTACTCATTCCAGTAGGGTTGCGGGTAGCCGCGGCCGCCGTAATCATCGCCAGCGCATCCGTGTAGTCCGTCGTTGCCCCATGGGCCGGGAGGAGTTTGCGTGGTCGTCACTGGACACGGGCCCCAGCGCGACGGATTGTTCTGGCTTTCGCCGACCAGGACCGAATTTTCCAGCAGACCCCATTCTCCCGCCGGCGAGCTTTCCGGTCCGCCACCCGAAACCAGCGAGATGCTCTCGCGATTGGTGGCGAAGCGCGAGTTGTTCACCACGAAATAGTTCGGGCGCATCCAGGTGCCGAAATAGCGATTGCGGGTCGCGGTGAGACCGTCGAAAGTCGTCAACTGATCGAGGCCGGAAGAATCCTTGGGCTGGATATTGTTCAGGTTGCCGCTATATCCGCCGCTGAGTCCGTACGAGGCGTCCAGGCCGACGTAACAACCGTGCAGGCGGTTGTTCAAAAAGGTCCCGACCGGTCCGGTCTGGAGCGGGGTCGCCGGGAGGTACAGGACGCCGTTGCCATTACCCTGGCATCCCGCGATCGAATTCTCCTTCAGGATTGCGCTGATGTTGGTGATATAGAAGCCGGAGACCGGCGCTTGGGCGTAAACGCCGGTTGCCGGGTCGGTAAACGGGATGTTGTAGCCGTCGTAGCCGTTCTGGATCGCGAGATTGTCGCCGATCCAGAATTGGTCCAGACGTGCGGCCAGCTGGGCGGCGGTCAGGCCGCACAGGCCGGATGACACCAGCGGCTGATTCGAGGCGCTACAGGTGCTGAATTGGTATTCCATCGCACCGACGCCAAGATTGTGATCGAACGTGATTGCGCTGGCGGTGCCGTCGGTCAGGTCGTAAAGATGGCCCACCGTGCGCGCGATTACGTTGCCAGCGATCTTCAAGCCGTCGGGATGGTTGGCTGCGCCACCGGAGGTGCCGATCGCGATACCGTGATTGTAACTGTGATGGATAGTGTTGAACGCGAGATCGCCGTCCAACCAATGATCGGTCGGGGTCGTGGTCTTGCCGGTGATGCTGATTGGATAACTGCCGCTACGGTCCTTGCCGAAGTTCTCGATTTCGACGCCTTCCATCTGGAATATCGCGCCGTCCGCAACCGTGATCTCGCCGCCCCAATGGAGGTCGACGGAGCCAATATTGGTCCAGGTAACGCCGCCGTCGGTCACGGTCGCATTAAGCGTACCCGGGAAACTGGGAGGATTTGCGCCCGAGGGTCCATTCACTGTGGTCGCCTGGAACCGGTAGGTGGTTTCCGGCGCTGCGCCGCCGGTCAGTGCCTGACCCTGAATAATATCGTTCGCCTGATAGGCGGTGGCGGGATGCCAGAAGGGCAGCTCGGTCTGGGCCGAGGTTAGCCTGATGCTGCGCGTGACCAACCCGACCTCGGCGCGCTCGTCGACGCCGTAGTTCTGGGTCGCGGTCTCGCAAAACGACGCTGGCAACAGCGTGCCGTCGCTATCCTTGCAATTCGGGTCGTCGAGAGCGTTGTCCGGGGCGGGCCCGCCAAAATGATAACTCTTCAGTGGCTGAACGAGCGTAATTGACGTGACCTTATGGACCGCGTCGTAAGGAGAGACCGTCATAATTTGAACGAATTCACCGCCGTCGGCGGTGAAGTCCGTGGGTGCGACCACGATCCAATCGTCGGGCTGCCAGTCCAGCCGCCCGGCGACCATGATAGTGTTTGCGCCGCTGCTGGCCACCTTTGCCCCCGCAATTGCAGGTCCTGCCGGCTCGGCCAGATAGCTCCAGCTGATGTCGGCAGCGTATTGGTTATGCGGGGTGCCTTTTTCGCCGAACATCGACAGTTCGCCGCCGCCCATCACGGTGATGCCCTTCGGAATCGTCGGTTGCGGAGGATTGCCGGTGAAGATGACTTCGACCCGATCGGTTATCGCGTGATTCCCCGTCGGGCACACTGGCGTCCCGATCCGCAAAGCCCCGCCGCTATTGACCAGGATGCCCGAGGTGCTGACCATCAGCGGCTGATTGTCAGGGAAATACAGAATGCCGCTGCCATTGATCGTAATCGTGCCGAACGCGCTGGCGCCGACGAAGCTCTGATCGACGAACACGTCCGGACCGCAGCCACCCGAGCCAATCGCCACATCGCGGTTGGCATCGATCGGGCAGCTTGACAGCCTAACCGGAGCCGGCGTGGCGGCGGCCTGTGGCGCCGCGCCGAAGTTTGAGTTTGTCGGGCCCAGCGGCTTAAACGCGATCGAGCAAAGACTGGCGGTTTTGGGACCAACGCCACCACCAATATTATTCGAGGAATCGTTGCAGGCGGGCAGCAGGATCAAAAGCGCAAGCGCGGGATAGAGCAGGCCATAACGAAGCTTCGCATAGACCGGAATTCCCTTTTTCACTTTTCCCCCTCGAACTGGTAGACGCTCGCCGAACTCAGCGTCAAATTGCGGCCCGGCGGACGCTCGCGACCGGCCCCGGTAATCCGCAGGCGCGGCCGGGCTCGAGCCCAAAGACCGCCTCGCAGGCCGACTTCGCCGCTTTCAGGAACGGATCCTTCACTTACTAGTCCGTGCCTGGTTTACCCGGAGTATTCTGTCAATAACTCAAGCATCCATTATTCAACCGGCCACCGCAACGCGCGATTTTCCGCAGCATGCCGGCAAACCGCTGCCGCCGTACCGGTGCGGCTCGTCAGCCGACGTAACAGTCGTGCCGCAGCCGGAGGGGCGGCTTAACTCGGCAACCTCGTGACGTGGGCGGTCGCAGTTCCCCGGATCGAGCCAGGGAAGGTGAATTGGGTTGCATACGCGCCGCCCAGCCACACACGGGCGTGATCGGGATCGACCGCCGGCGCCCGGTTAAGCGGAGTCTGGTTGAAGCGCTTGAGTATCGGCGGATTTGTCACCAGTAATCGGCGGTGAGCGCGCGATTTTCTAACGTTGCAGGGCCGAAAGTATCGCTCTTTTTCAACGCTTCTTGTACACTGCCGCCGGGTTATCGAACTTGTTAAGTAAAATTCTTTGTCCAATCAGTTTCGACGAAAATTCGATGGCCGCGCTGGACTTGGCGCGTGATTTGGCAATCGCCAACGCCGCCAAGCTCTACCTCCTTCACGTTGCCGCGATACCGCCGGCCGACATGGACAGTCCGGTTCCGATACCGGAGAATCCGCGCTGGGAGCGGGAGGCCAGAGTCAAGCTCGATCAAATTGGTCACGACAGGCTTGAGGGAAAACTGCCCTACGAAGTTCTGATCGAAAGCGGCATCGCGCAAGACGTGGTAACGCGCATCGCGCGGGAAGTCGATGTCGATCTGATCGTGATGGCGACCCATGCACGTCGCGGATTGAAGCGGCTGGTTCTGGGCAGCGTCGCCGAAGCAATCGCTCACGCGGCGACCTGTGCGGTGCTCACTCTAAAGCCTGCAGTCGCCGCGCACGCCCCTTGAGCTGCGGGCACCTGGCCCGGGCACCTAGCCCGGGCGCCTGGCCATAGTCCAGCTCGAAAACCACATGGATAGCGCCCCGGCGCAGCCTACGGCGCCGCAGCCAACCTGGCGCGCCCGATAAACGGCAGCAGCGCTCCAACTCCTGAGCGCGATGCCGTCCAGCTCGACTGCGAAACCTTCTTACGGGACGCGGGCGATCGCAGTTCCCCCGATCGAACCGCAGATCGAGAACTGCGTTGCATACTCGGCCCCCAGCCACACACTGGCGTCATCGGGATCGACGCCGGCGCCCGAATAATCGCCCCAGCGCGGCGGCGAGAAGGCATCAACGGACCGGCGTGCGCGAGCGAAATCCCGTTTCACATTCTTCAGATTTGTCTTAACTCAGGCCTGCCCAAAATTCTTCGGATGCTTTTTCTTTGTGCATCGAATGCCTAATCCGAGGGCATCTCGATGGCTGTTAATCTCTCTATGACGCTTTTATTGCTGGTCTCTGAGTCTATCCCTTCACGGCATCATGGCAGGAAACTTGATTACACTGCCGTGGACCTGAAAGCCGAGGACCTTAACAACGCCGCTGTGTGCAGCCGCAGGCCGCTGCTTCTCTGGCGGTCGAACGGGGGAGGAAAGCCGAGACATGGGAAGTCCAATAACCAGGAGATGGCGGCTGTCGATGGCATCGAGCGCCTAGCGTCGGCCGCCGATCGTCGTCGATACAACTCGGCACCGACCGGAGGAACCAGCCGGTCGGCTCGGTTGTATCGGGACGGTGCCGAGGCCCCGCCGGGCGGCCTTTAACGTCGATACTTCAAGAAATTCCCGGGGAGGAAAGATGAGACTGCTTATTGAGAAATGCCTTCGCGCCGCGACCGTCGTCAGCATGGCAGGGGCACTGCTGATAGCACTCGCGATGACCTGTCAACCGAATGCGTGGGCCGACGGATCGAGCCCGGCCGCGCCCGCGGCCGCGCCGGTGGCCGCCAGTTCGCCGTCTCCGGCCGCGGCGGCGACGCCGGTACCGCCGCTGTCGTCACCCTCGATGGTGGGGCCGTTACAGATGGCCTCGCCCAACGAGATCAACCTGCCGAAGATGGTGCCGTTCCTGTCGGAGCTGCCCGCGCCGATTGCGAGTCTGCTCGATTTCGATGTGAACGGGGTCATAACCGGGCTCGGGATGTTGCAGGATCACGCGGTCCCCGGTGATTTCACCGCCCAGATCGACGCCAGCAACGCGGAACTGCTCATCCAGAAGGCCGACGGTCCGATCCAGTACTATCTCCAGGTCGGCGGCTACAGTCTGCCGGCGCTGGGTGCGGCCTACGTCAACATGGGGCACGCGGTCAACTCACTGTATGGACCCCTGCCGGTCGCCTATATCAAGATCGCTCCGACCGACAGCTTTTCGATCATGGCGGGTAATCTGCCGACCCTGTTGGGGGCCGAGTACACCTTCACCTTCGAGAACATGAACATCGAGCGCGGACTGCTGTGGAACCAGGAGAACGTTATCAACCGCGGCGTCCAGCTCAACTACAGCCATGGGCCGCTCAGCGGATCGTTGAGCTGGAACAACGGCTTTTATTCCCACAGCTACACCTGGATAACCGGCGCGTTGGCCTACACGATAAATTCAGCGAATACGGTGAGCGTCGCCGGCGGCGGCAACGCGGGTTTTGCGAAGTCGAACAATTTCGCCACCCCGCTGGTCAACAATAACAGCCAAATCTACGACCTCATCTACGAATACAACTCCGCGCCGGTGATCATCGAGCCCTATTTCCAATGGACCATGGTGCCGCATAACCCGGATATCGGCGTGTTCAAGACCACCTCCACGGTGAGCGGTGCAATCCTGGCCAGTTACAGCTTTACGGATAACTTCTTTTTGACCGGGCGCTGGGAATATGTCGGCACCACCGGCAACTCGACCGACGGCGCCGCCAACCTGCTGTATGGGCCGGGCAGCAACGCCTGGTCGATCACGCTGACTCCGACCTTTCAGTATCAGCAGTTCTTCGTCCGCGCCGAGGCTTCCTACGTGCAGGCGACCAGCTATACCTCGGGCGCGGTGTTCGGCGATCAGAACCAGAACCCCGGCCAGGTCCGCGGCCTGATCGAAACCGGCGTGATCTTCTAGGCCGAGCAGGGCTGCGTTTCCCGCCTCAGGCGGGAAACGCAGCCCGGTCGGCGAACGGCCGGAGACTGGCAGCAGCTTCTCGCGCGGCAGCATCGGGCGAGAAGCTGCCGCCGTATCTGACCGGCCGGCCGTCGCTGGCGATCGGGAACCGTCAGCCGGCGACGTTGTTCGGCGCGGCGCGATCCCACTCGGAGAAGTCCATGCCGGTGAGGCGTTCGAGGCGGCGGCGATCGCGCCGATAAATCAGCCTCAGGATGCGGGCCAGGGTCGCATTGAGCTCGCCCCGCGGGCCGACGAAGACCCGCGCCGGCGCAACCGTGAAATCCGGGTCAACTCCCACAAAGGTGAACAGCCGCCGCAGTACCTGGTCGTGATCGCGCAGCAACTCCTCAGATTTGACGAAGCAGCAGTTGTCCCTGGGAAATTGGTCGAGAAATCGCTCGAGCTGCGCTGCATAGAAGCCTCTGGAAAGATAACTATGCCGGCGAAGAGGGGAGCGCTTGCGATCGGGATCGCCGGCCAGCAGCCGGATTCGGACCGGCTCGATCGCCGCGGCGATGGTAAACGGCCAGCGTTCCCAACCTCGCGATCGCTGCATCCGGTAATGCGAGAAGGCGCGCTGAACCGGATCGCGCAGCATGAAAATCAGCTTCAGGTCGGGATTGTAGTCGTGGATCCGGTCGGCAACGAACGGCAGGAACATATAGCTTGGCGTCGCCTCGCCCCACAGCTGATCCGGCCGCGCGTCGGCAAACAATTGATGATAAGCGGCGTAACGGGGCGAATTCGCGGCGCCATTCAGATAGGCGGAGGAATAATCGAAGAAATGCGCCTCTTTGATTTGCGGCACGAAAATCTGGGGATGCTGGCCGAGAAACGCGGCCAGGGCGGAAGTCCCGCCCTTCTGCGTGCCGACGATCAGAAAATCGACCCTGTCATTAGCGCGCATGCGCTGACTCTTTCGGACCTCGCCTCATCATATTCTCCGACTGCCCCGGCGCAACCGCGCCGCTGGTCGAGCGCGCGCGCTGGCGGAGTTGCCTCGCGATCATCGCAAAACGGTTGCAACCTGCCTCGATGTGATAATCTAATGACCGTCCGGTAGCGAGCGTAATCGGAAGCGCTGCCCGCCGCTGATAGCCGGGTCCTGCGCAAGGGAAGATCGCGAACCCCGCCAGGTCCGGAAGGAAGCAACGGTACCGATCGTCACCCTGTGCCGCAGGGGTGCCTGGCTATCATTCGACGGGCAGCGCAATCAATCGTGCAGGAATCGATGGCAGCAGGCCCGTCCCCTCATCTGGTGCTGGCGCGCAAATGGCGCCCCGAGCGGTTCTCCGAACTGGTCGGCCAGGAACCCGTCACGCGCATTCTGATCAAGGCGCTCGAGAGCGGGCGCATCGCCCATGCCTTCCTGTTCACCGGCATCCGCGGCGTCGGCAAGACCACCGCCGCGCGGATCCTCGCCCGCTGTCTCAATTGCGAACGCGGGCCGACCCCGGAGCCGTGCGGCGAGTGCGCCGCCTGTCTCGAAATCCGCGCCGGCCGCTCGCTCGATGTCGCCGAGATCGACGGTGCGACCTACCGCAAGATCGACGACGCGCGCGCCATAATCGAAAATCTTTCCTATCGCCCGGCCCGCGATCGCTACAAGATTTACATTATCGACGAGGCCCATCAGCTTACCGACCAGGCCTTTAACGCGCTCCTGAAGACCCTCGAGGAGCCGCCCGAACACGTCAAGTTCATCCTCGCCACCACCGAGCCGCAGAAGATGCCCGAGACTATCCTGTCGCGGCTGCAGCGCTACGACTTCCGCCGCATCCCCTTCGCCACTATCCTGGCGCGGCTCCAGGAGCTGGCGCGGCGCGAGGGTATCGAGGTCGAAGAGGGGGCGCTGCGGCTGCTGGCGCGCGAGGCCGGCGGCAGCATGCGCGACGCGGAACGGATGCTCGAATCGGCGCTGGCCGCGAATGGCAAAGTGACCGAGAGCGAAGTGGCGGTCGCGCTGGGCGTGGCGAGCCGCGCCAGCGTGTTCGAGCTGGCCGAAGCGATTCTCAAGCATGCGCCGGAGACCGCGCTCGCCAAGGTCCGCGAGATGAATCAGCGCGGTGCCAATCTCGAATCGTGCGGACGCGACCTGCTCGAAACGCTACGCCATCTGGTGGTTGCGAAACTGCCCGGCGGCGGCACGTCGGGTCCGCTCGCCGACCTGCCCGATCATGAAGCGGCGGAGCTGCAGCGGATGGCCGCGCCGGCCAGCCTGCGTGACCTGATGCGGCTGTTCAAGCTGATGGCGGCCGCGCAGGAAGAGATTATCCGATCGCCGTATGCCGACCTGCTGCTCGAGATGGCGGCGGTGCGGATGGCGACCATCGCGCCGGTGATGGACGCCGACGAACTGCTGCGCGCGCTCGGCGGCGGCGGCGAGCCGGGCAGCGGCTTGCCGGGCCCCTCGCAGGGCTCTCCGCCGGCTGCGGGCTCACCACCGGCTGCGGGCGCAGCGCCGCGCAGCGCCGCTGCGCCCGCAGCCGCCCATCGCCTGCGCGTCGAGGGCGAGGTCAAGGCCGAGGCGCCGCGCCGGGCGCTGCCGAGCGCGGCACCGCCCGCGGTCTCGACGCCGGTGAGTCCGCCGATCGCATCGCCGGTCGCAGCCGGCGGCGCGGACCTGCCTGATCTCCGCCTCCATATCCGCAGCCGGCGCGCCGCGCTGGCCGGCTTCATGGAGCAGGGCGCTATCCTGCGTCTCGACGGCGACACGGTTATCGTTACGCCGCGCAACGATATCTACGTCCGCTACCTGAGCGACAATCGCAACGTGGTGGCGGAACTCGCCGCCGAGCTTTACGGGCGCCGGATGAAAGTCACCGTGGTCGCGCCCGATCCGGCCGCGGCGGCGGCGACACCCGTGGTCGAGGCAATGGCCGCCACGCCCGCCGGCGATGGGCCGGAGTCGAAAAATGGATCGGCGGCCGGCGCCAACGGCGCGAAGATCACGGCCGATCCGCTGGTGCGCCGGATTTTCGATACCCTCGAGGCGCGCCTGGTGGAAGTCCGCGAGACCGCGCCGGCCGAGTCCGAGGCGGCTAACGACAACGCCGACAACACGCCGGAAGAATAGCAGCCGGCGCCGAGGTAACTCCGATGTCAGACGACTTCGAAGACGACAAGAGCAACGTCAATCTCGCCGGACTTTTCAAACAGGCGCAGGAACTGCAAGGCCGTTTCCAGCAGATGCAGGAGGAGGCGGGCCACAAGACCGTCGAGGCGAGTTCCGGCGGCGGGATGGTGCGGGTGGTGGTGGACGGCCTGATGCGGGTGCGAACGCTCGAAATCGATCCCGCCCTGATGGCCGCCAACGACCGCGCCATGCTGCAGGACCTGGTGTTGGCCGCGATCAACGACGGACTGCGGCGCGCGCAGGAGTTGGTCGCCGGCGAACTCGGCAAGCTCAACCCGCTGGCCAACCTGAAGCTGCCCGGGATGGGCGGGAAGTAAGCGCCCGGCGATGGCCGACAAGCTCAAGCGCGCCGACGGTCTGCCGCCGGCCATGATGCGGCTCGTCACGGAGCTGTCGCGGCTGCCGGGCGTGGGCGAGAAAACCGCCGGCCGGCTCGCGTTCCATCTGCTCAACCGGCCGCGCGAAGAGGTCATCGCGTTGGCCGAGTCGCTGCTCGAGATGAAGGAGCGGGTCGGCCTGTGCTCGGGATGCTTCGGGCTTTCCGACACGCCGCGCTGCGCGATCTGCGACGACCCGGCGCGCGAGCATGAGCTGCTGTGCGTGGTCGAAGGGCCGGCGGATCTGATGGCGATCGAGCGGGCGCGCGGTTTCAGCGGCGTCTACCATGTGCTGCACGGCGCGCTGGCGCCGCTCGACGGGGTCGGTCCCGAGGATATCAAGATCAAGGAGCTGCTGGCGCGGCTCGCCGCTCCCGAGGCGATACGAGAAGTGATCGTGGCGACCAATGCCACCGTCGAGGGCGAGGCGACCGCGCTTTACCTGGCGCGGCTGCTCAAGCCCCTGGGCGTCAAGACCACGCGCCTGGCGCGCGGTCTGCCGGCCGGCGGCGATCTCGAATACAGCGACTCGGCGACGCTGCAGAGCGCGCTCAGCGGGCGGCGCGAACTGTAGATCGGGAACCGGTCACAAGTCAGGCGACGCCGACGGGGCTGGCCCGCGAGGCCTTGTCTCTGGCGGAGATGAGCGATATTCAATAAAGCAGTGGGTGGCGAGAATTCGCTCCCACTCTCAATCCCGAGCAGCAAAATCTTGCAATCCCGGCGACGGGAAAGGAAGTGTGAGCTATGGCATTCGAACTGCCCAAACTACCCTATGCACCGAACGGCTTGGCGCCGCATATCTCGGCCGAGACGCTCGAATTCCATCACGGCAAGCATCATGCGGCTTACGTGAACAACCTGAACAATCTCATCAAGCAGACCAAATTCGAGAACGCGCCGCTTGAGGAGATCGTGAAGGGCGCCGGTGCCGGCCCGCTGTTCAACAACGCCGCGCAGCATTTCAATCACAGCTTCTACTGGACCTCGATGAAGCCGGGCGGCGGCGGCGAGCCGAGCGGGCCGCTGGCCGACGCGATCACGAAGGCCTTTGGCGACTTCAAGAGCTTCCGCGAGAAGTTCAGCGCCGCGGCGGTCGGCCATTTCGGCAGCGGCTGGGCGTGGCTGGTGAAGAAAGCCGACGGCACTGTCGCGATCGAAGCGACCCATGACGCCGATACCCCGATCGCTCACGGCATCGCGCCGCTGCTGACCTGCGACGTGTGGGAGCACGCCTACTATATCGATTACCGCAACGCGCGGGCGAAGTACGTCGAGGCCTTCTGGTCGCTCGTCAACTGGGATTTCGCCGCCGCCAACCTCAAGAAGTAACGGCGCGCAGGAGCGGGGCGCGGGTCAGATCTGAAAGCTGATCGCGCCCTTGCGGCGCTCGGCCAGGCTTTGCAGCGTGGTGCGCGACAGAATCGCCAGCACCGCGTCGCGCACCTCGCGCCACATGTCGCGGATCGAGCAGAATTCGTCGCGCCGGCAAATCGCGCTGGCGCCCTCGACCAGGCAATCGACCGGCGCGAAGTCGCCCTCGACCGCCTGCACGACCTCGGCGGCGGTGATCCGCGTGGGCGCCCGGGCCAGGAGGTAGCCGCCGCTGGGACCCTTCTGGCTGAGCAGGATGCCGGCGCGTTTGAGCTCGACCAGCAGCCGGCGCAGATAATTCTCCGGAATCCGCTGCGCCTCCGCGATCTCCTCGACCCGTATTGGAGTGGGGGCGGGATAATGATCGGCGAGCATGATCAGCGCCCGCAATGAGTAGTCGACACCGACACCGAATTTCATGAGCTTGGCGGACCAGTTCTAGCACACCGGCGCAAAGCCGAAGAATAGCCCGGGCCGGCCCCGGCGAATCGACTACCGCGGCCCGATCGTAAGCGCCGGGCGCGGCTAGCGCTTGGCCGGGGCGGCGGCTTCTTCGAGACGGTTCAGTGCGTCGGCGGTCGCCAGCCCGGTCGCGACGATCGCGAGCTGCGCGCGGATGCGGTTGCCGAGCTGTCTGCGGAACACCGGCTTGGCCAGGAAATCGGCCACGCCCAGGCTGATACCCTCGGAGCGCGCGCTCAGGTCGTCGCGTGCGGTAACCATGATCACCGGTATTTCGGCGGTGGCGGAATTTTTCTTCAGCTCACGCATCACCGCGAAGCCGTCCATGTCGGGCATCATGAGGTCGAGCAGAATCACATCGACGTGATGCCCGGCGAGCAGTTGCAGCGCCTCGATGCCGGAGGTCGCCTCGAGCGGTTCGAAACTCTCGCGTTTGAGGTAGTGCGAGAGAATCTTGACCGTATCAGGGTCATCGTCGATGACCATGATACACGCTACTTTATGGGCATCGTCCATGACTGTCTTACCTCGGATTCGGCTAAGCTGTCGGAATCGGTCGGAGCTATCACGCCACAGCGCCGTAGCTTCGCGGCGAAGGTGGTGCGCTTCAGCCCCAGCAGTCGCGCGGCGGCCTGCTTGTTGCCGCTGGTCTGTTTGAGCGCCTGGTTGATGAGCCGCCCCTCAAGTTTTCTGACCAGTACGTTGAGGTCGAGTCCCTCCTCGTCGAGAGTGGTCGGAATTTCTTCGGCAGCGCCCGCCACGCTGGCGATATTCGATGGCAGCAGCGCCGCCTCGATGGTCTTGCCCTCGCACAGGATCACCATCCGCTCGACCAGGTTCTCGAGTTCGCGCACATTGCCGGGCCAATCGTAAGACCACAGCAGCACCATCGCTTCGTCGCTGACGCGCAGGGGCGGTCCCTCGGCGGCGCGCTGGCGGCGCGTGCGGGCGAGAAAATGGTCGACCAGCAGCGGGATGTCGGAGCGCCGTTCACGCAGCGGCGGTATCGTGATCGGCACCACCTGCAGGCGATAGAAGAGATCTTCGCGAAAAGCGTTGCGCGCGATCAGCTCGCCCAGGTCCGCGTTGCTGGCCGCGATCACCCGGACGTCGACCCTGACGCCATGGTCAGAGCCCACCGGCCGCACCACCCCGTCCTCGAGCACGCGCAGCAGCTTGGCCTGCAGCGGCTGCGGCAACTCGCTAATCTCGTCGAGGAAGATGGTGCCGCCCTCGGCGCTCATGAACAGGCCGGCGCGAGTGGTGCCGGCGCCGGTGAAGGCGCCGCGCTGATGACCGAACATTTCGGATTCCAGCAGATCGTGCGGGATAGCCGCGCAATTCACCGGCACGAAAGGCCGCTCGCGGCGCAGCGAGGATTCATGAATCGATTGCGCGACGATCTCTTTGCCGGTTCCGCTCTCCCCGGTGATCAGGACCGTCACGTCGTGCCGTGCGACGCGCTCGATCAGCGCGCGCAGTTTGCGGATCGTCGGATGGTCGCCGATGAGCGCGTTCTCAACCGCGACCGACGACCGCTCGATCAATCTCGCCTCAAATGCCATTAGATGGTGTCCCCATGCTTCGCCTGACTATCCTTGCACGTCTATATCTCTCCAAACAAGCCACAATCAGCTTAACTTGCCTAGCTTGGGAAAGTCCGAACGGGCTTGGGATGGACTCAGGCGCGGGCGAGGTCCTGGCGGTAAACCGCAGCCTGTCCGGGACCTTCTGCGACCGACACCTCCATCGCGATGACCCCGTTGAGGGCCTGGCGGACGGACAGCGCGGCATGGAGCTGGTTCCAGATATAACGCGCGAGTTCCTCGGCCGAGCTATGGACGATCGGCAGCAGGCAGACATCGGCGGCCGGCAGCACGAATTCATCGCGCTCGTAGCGGATCGCAATCGCGCCGCGGCGCGATTCGATCTGCAGGCAATCGCTGTCGGCCGGTATCAGCGTGCGCTCATCGAGCCGCGCGACGATTTCCCGAGTGGCCTGCTTGACCAGGCCGAAATCGAGCACGTAGCCGGTGCCCATCAGCGCTCCTTCGACGGTCACGCCGACCTGATAATTATGGCCGTGCAGCGGTTCGCGAAATCCCGGGTAAGCGATGAAGTGGGCGGCCGAGAACTTGAAGTTCTCCTTGGCCACGTGAATCGAAAATCCCGCCGACATCGGCAAGTCCCCTAGCCGAGCTTCGCCTCTGCCAGCAGGCGGGTCAAGCTCGGATGGGGTGCGGCGGCGAAATTGCGCCGATAATAATCCTCGTCGATCGAGGTGGCCTCGAGAAAGCGCGCCCGTTCCTGGCTCGCGACCGCGCGGATAATCTCACCGAGCCGCCGCCGCCACCAGTGGTCGCCGTCCGCTTCGCCCAGCAGGTCGCCGACGCCGGTGCCATGAAATCCGCCGAGCGCGCACTCGACGAAGTAGCCGAGCTGCCCCTCGCGATCGAGCGCCAGCGTCGTCACCGCGAGCGCCTCGGCGAGCGTCAGCAGCCGGTCCATCCCGGTTTCGCTGCGCCGCGATTGCACCGCCGGGTCGCCGCTGCCCTCGAAGCCCGAGCCGATCGCGACGATCGCGACCCGTCCATCCTCCAGCGGCAGCGGATGGAAAATATAGCCGGGCGAGGTGTAGCCGAGTTCCGCGCGCAGCGCCGTGCGATAGGCGAGCAGGTCGAAGCCGCCGCGCTCGGCGATACGATAGAGAAAATCGCCCAGCGACGAGCCGGCCGCTTCGGCCCGATCGATCAATGCCACGAATTGGTCAGGCGCATATTCCTCGCGCCGCGCGATCATCGCCGCCGACCCGAGGTCGAACTCCAGGCCCAGCGCGCCCAAGCCCTCGACCGCGGTCGACGTCACGCCGAGATAGCCGCGAATCGGCTGGCTGCGATCGAGCGGCTCGAGATCCATCGCCAGGTAATCGCCATGGCTCGACGGCTTGGCGAGACCACGCCGCGCGTTTTGCAGGATTACCGGGAAAGCCTTGCGTGCGATCAGGCGGCTGTGGGCCGCCCGCGCGCCGCGCCGCGCCGCCAACAATCCATAGCCGCTCAGCAACGAGCCGTAGCCGATTACGATCAGCCGCTGGTTAACGCTCGAATGCTTCAAGTGCCGGACTCCCTGGAGTCTCGACTATGGTAGCGGCACGCGGCGACGCTGTTAACCGGGTCGGCACCAATTCGAAGCATCCACGAATGAACCGTTCACGGCCGCGGCGCGGCGCGACTCGGCGAGGCGCTTGAGGGCCTCATCGGCCGGCCGCAGCGGAATCATGGCGAGTTGCCATCGCCGCGAACTCGGCGCGGGCTGGCGCGAGCCGCAGCGGCCCGCGCCGCCGCCGCGCACGGCAACGGCCTTGCGGGATCGGCCTACTTGAACTGCAACTGGCCCGAGATTTCGCAGGAGTCGCCCTGTGTATCGGTGTAAACGTTGACGAAGAAAACCACGTGCGCGACATTATTTACGAACGCCCCGTAAACCGCATCGAAGGTAGTCGCTCCGTCTCCGGGATCGACCGTGAAGGTCGTATCGGTGGTCGAGTACGGCCCCGAAAGCTGGCTGGTCGATTCGGTGAACGGCGTAGCTTGGACCGGTCCCGAGATCGCCGTCAGGTCTTGCGAGACGACCCCGCCGTTGACCGAGATCAGGTTTCCACTGACTGTGTGCTGCTTGGCATTGAAGTTCAGCACGCCAATCTTGTCGCGAATCGAACCGATGGAGTTGAACGTAAAGAAATTAAGGTCGCCGTCCGTCGTGTCGGTTTGCGTCTGTGCAAAGAGATTGGGCTGGCAGAATCGGTGAAATTGCACGGCGTAGATACCCGCGAGTTTAGGTGGCGCGGCCGCATTGGCGCGACTTCCCGCAAGCATCATCAACCCACATACCCCGACACTAAGGCCCAAAACACTCCAGAAACGACACTTCATGGTAAAACCACCCCTTTTGTTTGCTCTGACTTACTTAACTGAGCTTTTTTGACTTCCATTACCTATACGGAACGGCTTTCCTTTGCAAGGTTTTGGCCGCTTTTGCTCCAAAGTGTTTTCCTGCGGTGCGGGAGGCGGGCGGTTTCGCGTCCGGGGCTTCCAACCGCGCGTGGCGACTCGGCTAAATCCCCAGTATCACGCCGCGCGCCGCAAGCCCGGTGCTGGCGCTGATCGCCGCCATATAGAGCCCCAGTTGTGCGCGATATTCCTCAAACCGCGCGTTCAAGTCCGCGTCGGTCTTGAAGTCGATAACGATCCAGGCCGGGGCCGCGCCGCGCTGATCGAGAAAGGCCAGATCGGCGATTCCTTCGACCAGCGTGCCGTCCGCGAGCCTCCCCACGATGGCGCACTCGCGACGACACTCACGCGCGGCGAATGCGCGTACCATCAGCGGCGCCGCGAGCGCATTGACGACCGCCGTGGCCGCCGCGGCGACTTCCGATGCCGTCGCACCGAGAATCCGCCCCTGCAGCTCGGCGGCCTCAAGAATCGCTTGCGGGCCGGCGCCCGCTTCGACCCGCAGCATGGTCGCATGGACCAGCGAGCCGAAGCGCTTGCCGCGCGGGCGCTCGACCGTACGCGGCAGCTCGATGATCTCGATTTCGGCGGCCGGCAAATCAGCCGTGGCCAGCGCCGCCAGTTCGGTCGCGGTCGCGACGCGATAGGCGGGATGCGCCGCGCTTTCCAGCATCGCCGCGCGCCGCGCGCGCCAGGCCTCGTAACGCTGATCGCCTGCGGCCGCCGCGGTCCCGTCCTGATCGGCCTCGAGCAGCTTCGATTGCCTGAGCCCCATCGCCTCCTGCACGTTGAGCACCAGCTTGCGGCAGTCCCACCAGACCACCTGATGGTCGCCGTGCTGGGTGCGATGGAGCCCCGGGGCGACGGCTTTCTCGCGCCGCGGCGTCTTCGGCGCCGGCGGCCGCACCACCACGCTGTCGTCGCCGAACTCGGGGCATCCCGGCGGCTGAGGCGTGAGGGGGGTGCGGCGATTCGCGGCGTCCGGGTAAATCCCCGGATTGAGCCGCGCCAGCCATCCGTCGTGCGGCTCGTCGCCGATCGCCGGCACCACCAGCAGGTCGCGGGCGCGCGTCGCCGCGACATAGAGCAACCGCACCGCCTCCTCCTGGTCGCGCCGCAACTCTTGCTCCGCATGCTCCATCAATTCGCCGGGCGCGCAGCCGGCGATGCGGAGCGCGCACAGCCGCGCGGCCGGATCGACGTAGCGATGAGCATCGCCGGCGGTTTCATTGCAAGTGATATCGGCCAGGATGACGACCGGGAACTCCAGCCCCTTGGCGCGATGCACCGACATGATACGGACCCCCTCGGTGCCTTCCTCGACCACCGGCACTTCGCTCGCCTCGTCGCGTTCGGCGCGCGCTTCGAGATGGTCGACGAAGCCGCGAAAAGAGGTCGCGCCACTGCGCCCCTCGTAGCGCCGCGCCATATCCATCACCCGCATCAGGTTGGCCAGCGCCTGCTCGCCGGTCGGCCAGATGGCGATTCCCGCATGGGCCCGCGTGCGCGCCAGAAGCTGGCCGATAGTGTCGGCTATCGGACGCCGATTACGCCCGCGATGCAGCTCGCGCAGCACGCCGAGCGCGGCGGTGACTTCCGCCAGATGCGCCGGGAGATCGTCCGGAAACCTCCGAAACGGATGGGGTGCGCCGCCGGCCAGCGTGCGGAATTCCAGCAGCGCGTCATCGCCCAGCGCGAACAACGGGCCGCGCAGGGTCGCGAACACCAGCAACTCGTCGTCGGGACGCTCGATCGCGCCCAGCGCATTGCGGATCGCCTCGACCTCCTCGCGCTCGTTGAACGAGGTGCCGCGCACCACCACGTGCTGAAGATGGCGCGCTTCCAGCGCCCGCATATAAGCGCGGGTCACGTCGCGCCCGTAACTCGTGAAGCGGCGGAACAGGATGCAGATATGGGCCGGCCTGAGAGCGACACGACGTTCCGGCTCGTCGCGCGTGGTCACGGTCCAGCCGCTGTGGTCGACCAGCCATTTGACGTAGGCCGCGATCGCGTCGGGCAGCGACTCGTCGATCGCGCGGTTGGTCACGAAGCCGCGCTCGTTGTAGGGCGCCGGCACCGGCAGCGCCACCACCGCCGGCTGGCTTTCGCAGGCCGGACGAAACGGCGCGAGCGGCGCATACTTCGGCTGGCTGTCCGACTCGGCCTCCATCTGCGGCGCGAACACCGCGTTGATCAGCGCCTGCAGGCCGGGCGTGGCGCGAAAGCTGACGGTCAGATATTCGAGCGCCGCACCGCGCTCGACCAGCGCCCGCTTGATGGTCTGATAGAGCGCGACATCGGCGCGCCGGAAGCGATAGATCGATTGTTTCGGATCGCCGACGATAAACAGCTTGCCGGCCACCGGCCGCACCCGCATCCAGTCGGTCTCGGCCGGATCGTCGGCCGCGAGCAGCAGCAGAATTTCGGCCTGCAGCGGATCGGTATCCTGAAACTCGTCGACAAAAATAAAATCGAAGCGTTGCTGAAGCTCGGCGCGGACTTCGGCGTGATCGCGCACCAGGTTGCGCGTCACCAGCAGCAGGTCGAGAAAGTCGAGCAGGCCTCGGTCGCGCTTGAGCGCTTCGTAATGGCCGATGACCGGCCACAGTTCTTCGCGTAGCAGCGGCGCCAGGCTGGCGCCCGCCGCGGCGCGAAAGCCCATCAGATGCTCGAGCAGCGTTGCGCGGCGCGCGATCGCCTCAGCGCGCGAAATCGCGCCGAACTGATCGCCCCAGCCGCGCCAGTTCCATCGGCGACCGCGCGGCAGCGCGATCAGAACCGCCTCGAGCGCGTCGTAATCGCGGCCGGCGACCGCTTCGAGGCGCAGCGCGTCGGCGACGATTTGGGAGATTTCGTCGATCGACTTGCGCAGCCAATCGTCGGCGTCGACGCCGTCGGTCAACGCGCCGAGCGCCCGCACCTCGTCGATCAGCGCGTCGATTTCGCGGTCGCGGTCGAACTCGGTATGGCGCCACGGAGTATCGAAATCGCGCCATCCGAGCAGCTCGGCGGCGGCCCGGCGCGCCACCTCGCGCGGCCCGTTGCCCTCGTCCGAGGCGCGCCGCCGCAGCAGCCGGCGCATCCCGTCGCCAGGCGCGGCGAGCATCGCCTGGAACCATCGATCGAACGCGATCTCCAGCAGCTCGCCGGCGTTGTCCTCGGGCGCCATCTCGAACAGCGGGTCGACCCGCGCTTCGATCGGCCGTTCGCGCAACAGCTCCGCGCAGAAGGCGTGAATCGTCCCGATGCGCGCCTCTTCGAGCTGGCGCAGCGCGTCGGTGAGATAATCGCGCCGGCGCTCGTCGGGCGCGGCCGAACGGGCCTGTTCGATCTCGGAGCGCAGGCGCAGCTTCAGCTCGCCGGCCGCCTTCTCGGTGAAGGTCACCGCCACCATCCGGTTGAGCGGGGCGCGGCCCGACTCGATCGCCGCGACGATCCGGTTGACGAGCGCGGTGGTTTTGCCGGTGCCGGCCGCCGCCTCGACGATCAGCGTGGCATCGAGGTCGGTGCGGATTCGATCGCGCACCCGTTGGTCGGCGAGCGCGGTCATCGGAGCTCCCGCATCCGCCTGAGATCGGCGGTCCGCGCCGCCGGCTTGCGCGCGGCACGCTGCTCCTCGTAGGGGCCGCATACCGGGCGATAGTCGCAGAAGCGGCATTCGTCGGTGGCCGGCAGGGCCGGGAGAAAGCCTTCTTCCAGCGCGCGGCCGACGGTCGCGATCACCTGGCCGATTCCCTCGCGGGCCGCGTCGTCGAGCGCCACCACGCGCTCCTCGTAGCTGCCGGCCGCGGTGCAGTAGTAGAGGCGGCCTGCTTCGACCGGCGCGCCGAGCAGTTGCTCGGCCGCGAGCGCGTAGAGGATCGGCTGCAGGACCTTGCCGCCGCCGACGATCAACCCGCGCTCGGCCCGCACCCGGCCGGTCTTGTGATCGGTGACGCGCAAGCCGCCCGCGGCGCGCCGCTCGACCAGATCGATCGAGCCGCGCAGCTTGAGCCCGCCGGCCAACTCGACCGGCTCGCCGCGGCTGGCCGGATCGGCCTGCGCACGGTCGACCAGCCCGAAGGCCAGCTCGAAGCGGTCGGGCAGCCAGGCCTCGCGGCTGTCGACCATCCGGCGCAGCCATTCGCGCAGATCGGCGCCGATCGAATCGATCCCGTCACGCCATACGCGATCGATCGCCGGCGCGAGACGATCGCGATAGTCCTCGGCCACGCGCCTGATCGTAAGCTCGAGCAGCGCTTGCGCCGCGGCATGATTGGTCGCCGTGACCGGAATCAAGCCGGCATTCCTGAGCTCGGTCAGGAACGCGAACTGGATTTCATGGAACAGCGCGCCGCGTGTCAGCGGATCGATAATCTCGATCGAGTCGGCCTCCTGGCGCGGCTGCAAGCGATGGATCGCCTGGAGGAAAAATCGATACGGGCAGGCGGCGAAGTTCTGCAGCGCGGTCGGCGAGTAGCTGCGAGCGGCGAACAGATGACGCTGCAGGGCGGCACGCGCGCCGGCCGAAGGATCGACCAGGCCGTCGGCGGGCGTCCAGCGCCGCAGCCAGCGGCGGGCGCGGCCGCGCAGCGCCCGGGCCAGATGAGGATTGGCGTTGAGCAGATAGTGGGCGGCGCCCTGTCCGCTCGCTTTGTCCAGCACCGCCTCGAGCGTCGCCAGATCGAATTCGGCATCGTCGATGGCGTCGGCGGGATCGGCCGGCGCGGGCCATCCCAGGCGCGGGCTGCGATCGACGGTGGCGCGGCGCGAGAGTTCGTCGAAGCCGGGCAGCCGCCCCTCGGCGGCGCGCATAATCTCGAGGGCGTAGAACGACGGCACCCGCGGCCGTCCCTGGGCGAGGTCGAAGCGCGGAAAGGTGAAGATCGCGCGCCGGGTCGCGGCTCCGGCCGCCAGCCGCAACGCCAGCCGCTCTTCGGCCGCGCGCTCGGCCTGCCGGGGCAGGTACTCGGGATGGGCGCGAGGGTCGGGAGCTTGCAACCGCGCGCGCACCGCGTCGGGCAGAATCGGATCCTCGGTCAGCTTCTTCGGAAAGACCCGCTCGGTCAGGCCGGGGACGATCACGACCTCGAACTCGAGCCCGCGCGCCTGCGCGGTCGGGGCGACGAACACCGCGCCGTAGCGGCGGCGCGAGGGCGGGCGTTCGAGCTTGCCGATTCGGTCGGCCATCACCAGCCGCACTTCGTCGAGGCCGATCGGTCCAATCGGGCCCATCGGCTCCAGTTCGGCCAGCGCGATAAGCACCGTCTCTGCGTCGCGGATCGCGATTGCGGTCAGGGTCCGCAGATGGCCGAGCCATCCCGACCAGGTCGCTTCGCCCGGCAGCGCGCCGAGCGCCTCGACGATCGGCAGCGCATACTCGCGCAGATGGGCGAGGTCGACCAGTTGACGATCGAGCGCCGCCGCGCGCGCGTCTTCGTCGGTGAGCTCGCGCCGCCGCAGCTCAAGCTCCGCCGCGAGCCCGCCGAGCCGCCGCAACCATCGATCGCGTCCGCCGACCACCGCCGCCTCGACCAGCAATCGTTCCCATCGCCAGGGCGCCACCAGCGAGCCCTCGACGACCGGCACCGGGTCGCGCTCGATCGGATCGGCCTCGGCTTGCGGCGGTTCGAGCTCCAGGTCGGCGGCGAGCGCGGCGGGGCCGAGTTCGGTCGCCGGCGCGACGAATTCCGCATCGTCGTCGTCGGTCGTCGGCGCTTGCGGATTGCGATACGGCAGTTGCGCGAGCGATAGGTATTCGGCGAAGCGGCGCGCGGACAGACCCTCGGCGGCGCAGGCCAGCAGCGCCAACAGCGCGCGTCCGCCCGGCTCGGGCAACGACGTGCCGCGCGCGAAATAGGCCGGCAGGCCGGCGCGGTCGAGCGCTTCCTTCAGGTACGGCGAGTAACGGCCCGGCGCATGCAGCAGCACGGCGATCCGATCCAGCGCCACGCCGAGATAGGCCTGGGCCTGGATCAGCCGGGCGATTTCGACGCACTCCTGCATCTCACCGGCCGCCGAACGCACGATCACGCTCTCGTCGAGCGGGCTTTCCGCGGGCGAGGTCTCGGCGAACAGATGGTTCTGAAGGCGCTCGAGCGAGGACTGCGCGGCCGTCGTATCAGCGTGGGCGGCGGGCTCGGCGATAGTCGCGAAGCCCTCCTCGAGCATCGTCAAGGTCGGATGGTCGCCGGCCGGCGCCGTGGCGATAATCCGGGGCGCACGGGCGGCGAGTGCGCGCACCAACTCGCGCTCGGCGCTGGTGCGGATCGCGATATCGAACAGCAGGATCGGCAGGCCGATAAAACGTGGCGGTGGAGTGGCCGCGGCGGCGGCGATCGCGAGCTCGATTATCGCGGCGCGGTCGGCGAGCCCGGCCGCGTCCAGCTCGGCGGCATAAGTCGCGAGCAGTCGGGCGACAGTCGCCTCGCGCGCCTCCGGCACGTCGAGCGCGGCCGGATCGATCCCGTTCAAACGCAACTCGCCAAGCGTGGCGGCCAGCGCACCCGGGAAACCGGGGCGAGTCGCCACCGGCTCGAAGTACGAAAGCTCGTCGGCCTGGGCGAGCCGATAGATCGTGCGCGCAGCGACCGCCTCGAGCGCGAGACCGTCGGCCGCGACCAGCCCGCGCGCCGCCATCGCCTCCGCCGCCACCAATCCAATCAGGCGGTTGAAGGTCATGCGATGGATTCCGAACAGCGCGCCGCGGCGCGCGGCGAAAGCGCGGACCAGATCGTCGGTCGCCTGCTGGTTCTGTGCGACGACGATGGCTTCGGTGCCCGGCGCAAGCGCGTCGAGCCACGCATCGGCGGCCGCGATCCGATCGTGAACGCGGGGCGCGATCACAATCCGTGGACGATGCGCGGATGCTTCGGACTCCATCGGATAATGACGTCGCAGGCGGACGTCTCGACTATGGTTCGCCGCCGCGGCGCGTATCTCAAGGGCCGCCGGGCGATTCTGTCAACAACCGGGGCGGCAGGAGCGGGATTCGTCCCGCTTGGATAGCGGCCGCGCCCGGCGGGCTTACCTGATCAGCGCGACACTATCGCCGACGCGCACCCGCCCCGGCTGCTCGACCGCCGCGTAGGCGCCGACCAGGGCGCTGTGATGGCTCGCGGCGGTGCGCAGCACGGCCAGGTCGCGCGGCAGATCGTCCTGCTCGTGGGTGGTCATCACGCAGCGGACCACCGGCGCGGTCACCGCGATAGTGACCTCGCCTAACCTGAGCCTGCCGGTGAGCCAATCGTCCTCGATAAAACGGTCGGCGCCCGCGCCGGTATCGATCAGAATATTGGGCCGGAAGCGGCGCGCGTCGAAATGCGACTCGCGGTTGAGGCGGCCGAGATGGGCAAGCGTGCCGGTGGTCAGGATATGGAGCGGCGCGGCGTCGAAGAAGGTCCCCGGCGGCATCCCCCAGTAATCCGGGCCGGCGTCGGGTGGATGATACTTCTGGAGCACCGGCATCATCTGCTCGAGCGGCACATCGCCGAACACCATCGCGGGATCGAACGAGGCCCGCAGCGTTTGATCCGCTTCGGCGTGTGCGAGTTCGAGCTTGTGGCCGAAGGCTGCCGAGATCAGCTGCGAAGCCTCCGGGGCGTCGGCCGCGATCTTGCGGCCGTCGGGCAGCGTGATAATCGGCGCCGCGGATTCGGCCGCGTAGGCGGCCCGGAAGTCGAACGCCTGACGCCATTTCTTGGCGCTCACGATGCGTCCGTTGACGAGCTCGCGCAGCGCCCAGGCGCGATCGCCGACCACGCCGGCCGGTCCAATCGTCAACTCGCTGAGGGTTTCGCCGAGCATCGATTTGACCGGGTAGCGGAACAATCCGCCGACCGTCCCGACCTGCAGCTCACCCATCGGCTCTAGCCTGCGTCAGCGGCGCGCCCGGATTAGACGTGGGCCGCGGTCGGAGTTGCGCTGGGCGCGGCGCTCTTCGAGGGCGACGGCTCCGCACCCGGCGCAGGCGTCGGCGTGGCCGAGGGCGACGGCTCGGGGCTCGCGGTCTCGGCCGGCGAGGCCGCGGCCGAGGGCGGCACGTAGACGGTCGGCAGCGCGGTCGGCATTTGCGCGGCGGGGGTCTCGGCCGGAGTCGGGGTCAGCAGAGCGGTGCCGACGCCATGATCATAAACCAGCTCACCGCCCATGTAGCCCTGGTAGCCAAGCAGGCCGATGGCGGCAATCGCGGCCAGCAGGTAGATGCCGCGCCAGGCGGCGATGAAGGCGAAGGCTTCCACGCCGATGCGCCACAGCGCCAGGATGGCGAAAATCCATATCAGCCAATCACCCAGCTCGGCGTGATCGTGCAGCAGATCCTTGGCCTCGCCGCTCACCAGCTTGTGCACCCGATGAGCCTCCCATCCGCCGGTCTCCCACGAGGCGGCGGCAGCGAACGCTCCCAGGATCATGAGGGTCAGGGCCATGTAACGAATCCATCGGTAACGCGGCAGCAGGCTGCCGATCAAATCCGCCAGCACGCCGACCATCAGCAGCGCGACCGTGAAATGGTCGACTACCGGATGGATGTGCCAGGTCTGGAGAGTAGTGATCAAATTCATCGTCGCTTTTCACTCCTGTTGCGGGCCGGTCAATCGATCGCGATTCGGACTGATCGGGGACTGGCGAAGCGCGGCCCGCGTGGGTTTCGGATGCGCCCCCATCCTCAAGCTCCGACTAGCAATACTACGTGCTGACTGCCTAGCCAATTCCTTTTTTGCCCCTGATAAAGTGCAACGGCCTCGTCGGCGACGGTCAATCCGTCGGTTGCGGCGCGGCCGTGCTCGTGATCGAGGGCGTGGCGGTCGGCGATCCGCGCGGGCTCGGAGCCGCCGAGGCCGCCGGCATCGACGCCGGGGGCGCATAGATTGTAATCGGCGTGGGTGGAATCGTGGCCCGCGTCAGCACCGTGACGGAGCGCGATTCCAGCGGCTGCCAGGCATGCTCGAGCAGCAGAAACAGAATCGCCTGGCGCGCCCGCAGGCTGCCCAGGCCGGGCCGCCACCATGATTCCAGATCGAAGCTGCTGCGCGCGGCGATCGGCCATCCCGACGGCGCCTCGGTGGCCCCGGCAATCAGGTCGGCGTCGGCCGGGTTATGCACCGATCGAAGGTCGCGCAGGTACCATTCCAGCACCGGCGAGTCGGCAGCGATCCAGACGCTCGTGGCCGGAGCGCCGCCGGCGGTGACCGCTCGCGCCAGCGCCTCTGTGGCGCCGGCGGCAGTGACCGGTTGACTCCAGAACAGCAGGGCATGGCGGGCCCACGGCGCTTCGGTCGGCGCGGGCGCGACGATGACGAAATTAGTCGCCATCTGAACGTAGAACGTTGCGATTCCCAGCGCGGCCAGCGGATAGAAGAGCAGATTCCAGGCCCGCGTCCGTGCCAGCGCCTCGATTCCGATGGCGCCGAGCAGGATGGCGGGAACCAGGATTTCAACTATCCAGGGCGGGGAGAAAGCCGGTGTGAGAGCGAAAAAAGCGGCCGCCATGATGGTCCAGATGAGAGCGAAGATCGCCAGCGGCGAGCGTGAGCCGGCAAAATTCGTGAGCACCGCGAACACTCCCACCAGCGCGGCCGCAGCGACCAGGAATTCGTAGCACAGCAACGACGCCAGGCACGCAGCCAGCGCCGATCCCGGCGCGGCCGCGCCGCTCCAGTTGGCGCGGATCGCCGTGAGCAGCGCGGAAAAAAATCCCCGCGAGAAAAAACCGTTGCCCGCCACGCCCCAGGACAGCACCGCGACGACAACGGCGAGCGACAGCAGCCTGGAATAGCGCCGCCACCAGATCGCCAACCTCAGTCGCAGCTCGTCGGTGCCGGCCAATCGCCATATCCCGAGTATCGCCAGTGCCAGCGCGAAGCCCGCGCCGACCACCAGATTTTGCGCGTCAGCAGAGAGCGCCAGCCCGGCCGCGCAACCCAGCCCGACCGCCCGGCCGGCGCTCGGCGCGCGAGCGATCGTGGCGAACAGCACTACCACGGTCAGGGCGGCGAGCAGGGCCGGAGCCTGCGTGACGCCGGAGCGCGAGAAGTAGGTCAGGCTGGGCGAGAGCGCCACCATCGTCGCCATCGCCAGCGCGCCGCTGCGACCGATGAAGGGGCGAAAGGCGAGGGCGATCAGAACCAGGCCGACACCGCATAGCGCGAACAGCAGGCGCGCCGAGAAGTCGCCGGCCCCGAAGGCGCCAAGCAGCGCCGCGTCGAGCAGTTGAATCCAGGCCGCAGGCGGCGCCGGCGCAACGCCGAGGTGCATGGTCTGGTAGGCCGCCAGCGCCCGGCGCGCCTCGACGGGACCGAGCGGCCGGGCGCCAAGCATCAGCATCCGGCTCGCCAGCGCATAGAGCGCGAGGATCGCCCAGTACAGACGCTCGACCGTGATCATCATCACCGGCCGCTCCAGCCGCTCGTTTTCCGGGTCGGGTCGCGATGCGGCGGGGGCGTGGACCGCGGCGGGATCGTGCCGCTCCCCGGGCTCGATACCGAGGCGCCATTCTTCGTAGTCGTTTCGCTGGTCGGCTGGCATTTAAGGGCGATCGGTATTTGGCCGGAGGCGTCTTGTCAACGCATCACGCGTGGCGCGCTTTATGCCGGTAGCAGCACTGGCTATGCTGACGCGATCGGTCCCTCGTCATGAGCTCCTCCGCAATCAATATACGCCGCTTTGCCGGGACTGCGTTCTCGTTCCTGATCCTGGCGGCGATTATCGCACTGTTCTTCGCCTATCATCGACGACCCGCAGTGCTGCATCTGCCGCGCTTTTCGGTCTCGGCCCGCCAGCTACCGTACTATGCCTTCTGCTCGTTCTACCGGATGCTCGCAGCCTACGTGCTGGCGCTGATTTTTTCGATTGTCTACGGGCTTGGCGCGGCGCGCGGGCGGGTCTGGGAGCGGGTGATGATTCCGATCATCGATATCGCGCAGTCGGTGCCGGTGGTGGGATTTTTTCCGGCCGCGGTCTATTTCTTCGTCTCGATCTCTCATGGCGGACGGCTGGGCGTCGAGCTGGCGGCGATTTTCCTGATCTTCACCAGCCAGGCGTGGAACATGGCGCTGGGCGTCTACGAGTCGGCGCGGACGATTCCCGGCGACTCGCTGGAAGTCTTCCAGGCCTTCGGCGCCAGCGGCTGGCTCAAGCTCAAGCGGCTGCTGCTGCCGGCCTGCGTACCCAAGCTGGTCTACAACTCGATCCTGTCGTGGGTGGCGGGATGGTACTTCCTGATCGCCTGCGAGATCATCACGGTCGGCCCGGCCCATTATCGATTGCCCGGATTAGGCAGCTACCTGATGGAAGCGGCGGACAGGGGCCGTTCCGGCGAGATCGTGGCCGGGCTGCTGACGCTGCTCGCGATCATCGTGGCGATGGACTTCATGGTCTGGCAGCCGTTGTCGGTGTGGGCGGACAAGTTCCGTTACGAGTTCGCCGCCTCGAGCCCCGACAGCGAAGCGCCCGAGACCGTCGCGATCGTCGGCGCGCTCTACCAGATTGGCCCCACTATCCTGCGCGGCTTCCGCCTTATCCTGGCCCCGCCGGCCGCAGTTCTGCGCGCGCTTCGCGAGCGTATCCCGCCGCTCCGGATGCGCGATTATTCGTCCCTGTGGCGCGGCCTGCGGCTGGTCAGGATCGGTCTCGTCCTGATCGCGCTGGTCTTGCTGGCCTGGGCGATCGTCGATGGCGCGGTCGCGCTGGTGCGGGCACTTGCCCAGCCATGGCCGGCCGAGGCCCGGATGATACCGCTGGCGACGCTCGCTTCGATCGCGCGCCTGGTGGTCGCCTATGCTATCTCGCTGGCCTGGATTATCCCCTGCACGCTGGCCGCCAGCTCCAGCGCGCGGCTGCGCCAGCGGCTGGCCTCGATCGCCGAGATCGTCGGCTCGGTGCCGGCCACGGCGCTGTTCCCGCTGATCGTGGTGTTCGTGATCGAGGTCACCGGCGGCATGAACCTGGCCTCGATCCTGCTAATCCTGACCGGGATGCAGTGGTACCTGCTGTTCAATCTGCTGGCCGGGGTGAGCCAGATTCCCGAAGATCTGAAGGAGGCCGCGCGATCGTTCGGGCTGGGCCGCCTGGCGACCTGGCGCAAGCTGGTGCTGCCGGCCGTGACGCCGTCGCTCATCACCGGCAGTATCACGGCCTGGGGCGGCGGCTGGAACGCGCTGATCCTGTCGGAATACTTCGTCTACCGGAGCCACACCTACCAGGTGTTGGGACTCGGCGCGCTGCTCGACGTCGCGACCTATCAGACCGGCAACAGCGTGATGATCCTGCTGAGCCTGCTGTCGATGATTGCAGTGGTGATAGTCTTGAACCGCCTGGTATGGCGCCGGCTCTACGACTTGGCGGTGGAACGTTATCGGCTGGACTATTGAGAAGTTGCCCGACGGATGTCTTTTATGGCTGAACCCGAGCCTCCCGACCCATGCCGCTGCTTGAACTTACCCATATCTCCAAGCACTACCCGCACGCCAAGGGGAGTCTGCGCGTGATCGAGGATATCTCGTTCAGCGTCAACGAGGGCGAGTTCGTCGCGATCGTCGGACCCTCGGGATGCGGCAAGTCGACGCTGCTGCGGATTATCAACGGTATCGTGCCGCTCAGCTCCGGCCAGGTGCTGTACCGCGGCCGCCAGGTCGACGGTATCAATCTCGAGTGCGCGCTGGTGTTCCAATCCTTCGCCCTGATGCCGTGGCTGACGGTCGACGACAACATCGAGATGCCGCTCGAAGCGCTGGGTATTCCGCCCGCCGAGCGCCGCCGGCGCGCGAGTCTTTATATCGACAAGGTCGGGCTCGACGGCTTCGAGGAAGCTTATCCGCGCGAGCTTTCGGGCGGCATGAAGCAGCGGGTAGGATTGGCGCGGGCGCTGGCGGTGGAGCCCAAGGTGTTGCTGATGGATGAGCCGTTCTCGGCGCTCGACGCACTGACCGCGATCAGCCTGCGCGAGGAGACGCTCGATATCTGGCAGGCGCCGGACAGCCCGGTGCATACCATCCTGCTCGTCACGCACATTATCGAGGAGGCGATCGAGTTGGCCGACCGCGTGCTGGTGATCTCGGCCGGGCCGGGACGCCTGCTGGCCGACCTGCGGATCGAGCTGCCGCGTCCGCGCGATCGCCGCAGCGACGGCTTCAACGCCTTCACCGACAAGGTGTTCTCGTTGATCGAGGAGCGCTCCTGATGCCCCTGAGCGGAATCAATCCGATTCCCGAGGGCAATCTTAACTGGGTTTTCGGCCTGCTCGAGTTGCTCGAGGATCGCGGCGGGCGCGAGGACGGCTACAAGATTGCGCGCGACCTCAATATCAAGTTCGACGACGTGCTGCGGGTGATGAAGATCGCGGAGATCCTGGGGCTGGTCTCGACTCCGGCGGGCGACGTGGTGCTGGAACCGCTGGGCAAGCAATTTCTCGACAGCGACGTCAATCAGCGCAAGCTGATGATCCGCGAGCAGCTACGAAATCACGGCCTGTTCAGTTACCTGATACGGCTGCTGAAGGCGCAGGAGGACAAGTCGCTCAGCAAGGAGGTGGTGCTCGAGCATCTGGCGATGCTGTTGCCTCACGAGCTTCCCGAGCGCCAGTTCACGCGTATCGTGAGCTGGGGTCGATTCGCCGAGCTGTTCGGCTACAACAAGGACAGCGACCGCTTCTACCTCGACCAGGAGTAGCCCCGCCAGATCAGGCTTTCGTGCCGCTCACCAGTTCGGCGAGTGCCGTGAGCTTCTCGTCGAGCCGCGCCGCCGCTGCGAGTAACTGCGGGTTGCCAAGCCGGGTCATCAAGGAGGACGGCAAATCGTAGGCGACCCGACATGAACCGCTGCGCGGCTCTTCGTAGATCATCATCCGCACCGGCACGTGCAAGCCCACGCCGAGGTCGTGCCGCAGCATCGTGCGCGCGATCAACGGGTTGCCAAGAATATAAAGCACTGCCTGGGCGGGCTGCCCGATCCTCGCGAGCCAGGCGCCGTGATCGATCCGCATGAAGCCCATGAAGCCGCTCGGCCCCTCGAAGGCGCGCATCCGCCGCTCGAAGTCTTCGGCCGAGGTCGAGGCCTTGACCGCAGCGCGGAACGCCGCGTCGTCGACCGCGCCGACCGCCGCCTCGAAGGCGGCCACGACGGTGTCGAACGGGCGGTTACTGACGTGCTCGCGATGAATCAGTGTGCTTTCGTCCTGCATGGCATCCTCGTCGCGGCCAGTCTCCTCAGGCATCGGGATGAGCCTGGTATGTGAATTGCCGCTAGTGGCGGAGCAATGATTTCCGCACCGTCTGATGCTTGGTCTGCGGATGGAGCCAGACGCTCATGACCGCCGGGCAGAATGACGGATCGTCAACCTCGCCGGTGCTCGAATCGTTCAGATAGACCAGCGTGCGGTTGGCCTCCGAGCAGAAGATTACGATTTGATCGCCGGGCCGCACGCTGCGGATGACGCTCTTCAGTTCCGCCTGCCAGGCGCGCAGCTTGCTCTCGTCGCCCAGCTTAAGGTCGCGCATCTCGCCCACCGCATTCTTCACCAGCGTGTCGGCGGAAACCGCCCGGCTCGGCTCGAGGTCGAGCGCATGCGGCTCCGCTTCCGACCATCGTGGGCCGACAATCCACAAGGTCGCGTCGTACATCTGGATACCCCACCATGAGTGGCGGCCCTTGCCGAACGGATGCATCCCCGGAACCGCCGCAGCGACCTGCGCCGGCAACGGCCGATGGCTATCCCCGAGCGCCGGGATCGCGAGGCCAGTGGACGAAATCAAAGCCAGGAATACAGTGGCTAATCGCAAAGATTCAGAGCTGGCGGGAATTCCGTGTCTCATAGGCGTTCTCGTGGTGTCCTCGCTTTTTCGATCATGCTTAGAATTTTTCTTTGAATGGCCGCAAGTCGATTTCCTGCGTCCATGCGCTGCGATCCTGATGGGCCACATGCCAGTAGGCTTCCGCGATCGCCGCGGGCTTGAGCATGTCTGCCTCGGTCAGCTCGGGAAAGCGCTGGCGGATGAAGGGCGAGTCGATGGCGCCGTCAATATTGATGTAGGCGACATGGAGCCCCTGCGGGCCGAGATCGCGCGCCATCACCTGAGCGAGTCCGCGCAACGCAAACTTGGACGGGCCGAAGGCGGCCGAGGTCGGATAGGGACGCGTGCCGGCCGTGGCGCCGGTGAACAGGATGACGCCGGTGCCCGCCGCGACCATCGCGGGGACCACCTGCTGCGACCATAGAAAGGCCGCGAACGCATTGACGCGCCAGGTGTTCTCGAAGGTGCTGGGTTTGGTCTCCATCAGCCGGCCAAACGGGCGCATCGCGGCATTGTAGAGCAGCACCGCGGGCTCGCCCAGCTCACGCCGCACGGTGGCGACGGCGACTTCGATCTGCGCTCCGTCGGCGACGTTGGCGGCGACCGGCAATGCGGTTGCACCGCTGCTTCGTAGCTCCCCGGCGAGTTCCGCCAGATAATCCTGGCTGCGCGCGACCAGCGCGACGGCGTAACCTGCGGCGAAGCGCCGGGCGAGCGCGGCGCCCAGTCCCGCACCCACGCCCACTACCACGGCAACCGGCTTTTCAGATGGCATCCCGCTTTACCTCCAGTAGCTGAGCTTCATGGGCGCTGCTCAGGCGAGCCTGCGCAGCGCCTGCTCGACGAACTCGAAGCGATCGTTGCCCCAGAACATCTCATCGCCGACGAAAAACGTCGGCGCGCCAAACACTCCGCGCCGCACCGCCTCGTCGGTGTTGCGGCGCAAGCGATCCTTGACCTCCTGGCGTTCGCTCACGGCGGCAAGTTCGCTCGCCGGAACGCCGGCCTGCTCGAGCACGCCGCGCAATACCGCGTCATCGCCGAGGTCCTGCGTCTCGGCCCATATCGCGCGATAGACCGCCCGATGGTACGGCGGGAAAACGCCGAGCTGCTGCGCCGCGACCGCCCCGCGCATCAGCCGCAGCGTATTCGACATGAACGGGTATGGATTCGATTTGAAGACCACGCCGTAACGCGTCGCCCAGCGCTGCAGTTCGATCGCCATGTAGCGGGCCTTGGCGGGAATGGTCATCGGCGAGGCATTGCCGGTGGCCTTGAGCACCGCGCCCAGCAGGATCGGGGTGTAGGCCACCGAGGCCTGGTTGCGCCGGGCGAAATCCTCGATCCGGAGGCTCGCCAGGTAGCTGAAGGGGCTGCCGTAATCGAACAGGAACTCGACTTCGCGGTTCATCTATAGCCCCCTCCAAGGCTCCGAGTCAGCGGTTTATCGAAACGCCGCTTTCAGGATGGAGAAGCAACTCGTGAGCCATCGCGTACGTTTCGTATAAGTAGGCCAAGCCCCGGCCATTTGCCAAGCTAATATTTACGCGGTAGGCAAAGAGCGCTGTGAGCGGGATCGCAATTGGCGAAACGAGGTCGCAGAATGCGCGCGCTATCCAGCTTTTTCCCAACGATGCAGCGGACTGCTAAACATCACAGCTATTCCGCGTCTATCGGTGTCGGGATGCGTCGCAGCCGGTTATACTCCCGGACACCAGTTCTACTTTCGGAGGGCGCCGCCGCTATATCGGAGCGCGAGAGAGAAGGTCATGGAACTTTATCACAACAACATGTCGGTCTGTGCGCAGAAGGTCAGGCTGGTAATTCGTGCGAAGGGTTTGAAGCCCGTCGAGCGTCATCTGAACCTCCGCACCGGCGAATCGCATACGCCCGAGTACCTGGCGCTCAATCCCAATGGGGTGGTGCCGACGCTTATCGACCGCGGCGAGCCGATTATCGAGTCGACCGTGATCTGCGAATACCTCGACGACGCTTATCCCGAGCCGCCGCTGCGACCGCGCGACCCGCTGGCGCGGGCGCGGATGCGTTTGTGGACGCAAATCCCCGATACCGGGCTTCATCACGCCTGCGCGACGATCAGCGTCGCGATCGCCTTCGGCAAGCAGATGGAAGCCGCCGGCGGGGAACAGTTCAAAAATCGTCCCAATCCGAGTGAGACCGAATACTACCGGAGTCTCGCGCGCGAGCGACTCGACCATCCGCAGTTCCCCGAAGGCATCAGGTATTACAATCAGCTGGTGACGAAGATGGCGCGCCAGCTCAACGCCACCACCTGGCTGGCCGGCGACGAATACAGCCTGGCCGACGTGGCGATTCTGCCCTACATCATCCGCCTCGAAGACCTGGCGCTGTTCTGGATGCTGGACGGCGCGCGCAGTTCGGTCGGGCGCTGGCTCGACCGCTCGAAGCAGCGCGAGAACTTCAGCGCGATCGCGGATTACCACGATCCGAAGTATCTCGAGCTGATGGGCCGCGCCGGGCGTGAGGCGACGCCCCGCATCAAGTCGATCCTCGCCGAACGACGCTAGCGCGACCGAACAACGCTAGCGCGGCCGCACGGCGCTAGCGCGTCGCGAGTTCGCGCAGGCGCTCTGACGTCCTGCGCGCCGGATGAGCGACCACGCACTCGAAAAGTGGCCAAGCGCGCTTTTGGTTTACAAGGTGAGCGGGCAACAAGGACCGATCCATGAGCGCTCAAAAGGTTTCGCGTCTGGTTCTGTTTGTCACCTTCCTCATCTGGGTGATCTACGGCTTCCTGAACGGATTTGGTCAGTGGCCGCTGGCGGTTGCCTTTGGATTGGCTTCCGGCCTGTGCCTGGTGACGGTAGTCGTGATCAGCCGGAAGGTGACCGTTAAGCTCATGGACTTGACGATGGTGGGTTACTTCGTCGTCGCCGCGTGCGTCACATTCATCGCCCGGTTGGTCTCCTTCCCGTACTACAGTCCGGTGGTCATTTGGCTGATGTACGCCGCGGTTGCATGGGGCTCGGTGGCAGCCGGGAGACCCTTCACGCTTCAGTATGCCCGTGAATCGGCGCCGCCCGAACATTGGCAGAGCACGGCCTTTTGGCGCACCAACCTGATTATCAGCATGGTTTGGGGGCTGGCCTTTCTGATCAATATCGCCCTGGTGGTCATTGCCCTCAACTCCAAACACAGCTCCCTACTGCTGGCCGTTATTTTCCCACTACTCACCCTCGCAGCCGCCTGGATTTTCACCATGTGCTACTCGGGGATGGGCCGCGCAGGGCGTGAGGCGACGCCCCGCATCAAGTCGATCCTCGCCGAACGGCGCTAGCGCGTCGCGAGTTCGCGCAGCATCTCGAGCGCGCGTCGATGCTCGCGGAGCAGGGCCGGTAGTTCTGCGGCCGTATGGCGGCCGAAGCCGCACGGCGCGGCCAGGCCGAAATCGGGGAGGTATTTTCGCGCCACCGCGAGCCGCGCCCTGAAGGCCCGCTCATCCTCCATATTGTGAACGATGCCGAGATAAATGCGCGCGGCGCCGGCCTGGAGCTCGCGCAATGGCGCGAAATAGCGGTCGTCGGTGCGGTTGAGAATCGGGATGTGAACGAAATCGACCCGGCGTCCGGAGCGGGCGACCGCTTCATTGGCAAACTTGACCGTGCGCGACAGATCGTCCGACTCGACCATCGGCCAGCCGCCGAGCGTACCGTAGCAAAGATGGTAGCCCAGCATCACCTCGGACGGGATTCGTGGCGCCAGGTTCGCGATCGGCGCGAGGTTGCGCTCGAAGCGGTTGTCCGTGGGCGTCCACGGAAAGGCGTCTTCGAGGTCCATCGTTTCGACGCAGCAATCCCACTGGATCGCCAGGTCAGCGGGCGGAATCTTTTCGATCATCTTGGCGATTTCCGCCCGCATCGCATCCTCGAAGCCCGGCTTGATACGCGGCCAGTCCGCGGGATCCATGAAGAAGAAATCGATCGCGCTGTTGGTCAGCGGCAGGCATACCTGGAAGCGCACGTCGGGCGGTATCAGCCCGTCTTTGCGTAGCTGGCAAAAGATGAAATAGGAGTTGATCGCCTCCTTGGCGTAGCCCAGACGCCAGCCCGGATCGCCGAACCGGACCTGCTCGACGCCCGGCTTGACCCGGAAGCCCCAGGATTCCGTCCGGTCGGCCGGTTTCCATTTCTCGACCCCGTTGGCCGGCGGCGGGCGCCTGATAGTTTCGATTTCGGGATGGCCGTGGAAAACCCGATAGGCCAGCACCTGTATCCAGTAGCTGCGCTCGCCGACTTCGCCATCCGGGAGGCACGGGACCAGGTCGCCAATCGCGCGCCCGCAGGTTTCGAACACTTCCTGGGGCGTCTCCAGCGGGACACTTCCTACCAGCAACACATCGCGGGCCATCGGAGTCATCTCCTCGGCCAGTCACTCAGGGCGCTGAATTTCCGTAGAAAAACCACAGCACGTCAGTACCAAACAGGTTGACAATAGAGATCGGGCTCCCGCCCCCGTTCACCATGGTAATGTTGTAAGGTCTCGCGGTTCTCGGAGTCTTGGGGTGGTAGATCCTGTTACGGACGTCTGTGGCCGACGCATCGAACCAGGGATCGGCTACATAGTTGGATAGGTTGGCAATCGATCCATTGACTTCAGGGGCCTCGACTATCCATTCCGCAGACTGGCCAAGAATATATGTTCCACAAAACTGGTACGCATCACAGAGCTGGCTCGCAACAACCGCCGTGATGACTTCCCAGCCTTGGGTAATATCGGCGTAAATCAGGTTACCGGTCGACGACTCTCCACCCGACCACCCGGTCGCTGTTACGTTCACGATAAGATAATCACCCGGAGCGAAGGGCAAGGGGTTACCATTGCCGTAGGTAAGCTCTATCTCGGCTGCGGGAAGCCATTCAATCCAAGGGTAATACCTCGTCGTGGTCGTGTTGAAAGGGCAAAGATCGGCGTCCGACCCGGCTTGAAAGAGCTCCTGATTCGAGAAACCGTCTATACCGACCCACTGAGACGAATAGTTCCCTCCTGCGGGACAGGAGCTGGCTTGTTGAATGGCCGGTACCGTCCATGAACCCGAAACGCTAGTGAATTTGGGTCTCTTTTGGACAAGGGCACGACCACTCCAATTGTTGCTGTAGGCCTTGGCGTTCTTGATTACCAAGCCCGAGACCGTCCGGTGGTAGATATTGGTAGGCAAAAGCTGGGGGACCACCCGCGTCAGCGCCGGATTAACCACCATCTTCCATTGCGCGAGGTCCTTGGGCGAGGCGTCGGCCGCGGGCCGCGGCGGATAGCCGTATTGCTGCAGCTCGGCTGCCGAGGCCGTCATCGGATCGAAGCTTGGCGGCGGCTGCGTATAGGCGTAGACGCCTTTGACGTTGGTCTCGACCGTATAAGGCGAGGGCGGCTGGGCATCAGCCGGCGATGACACCATCAACAGCGCCGCTACCGCGACTGACGCGAACGCGCTCAGCACTTTCCCGTTCAGCCAGTACAAATTTAGCAACTGCACACTACTCCTCCCCGTTCACATCTAAGATTCCGGCCTCCGCACAAACCGCCAGTCTCTTGGCTCTCAGTTCGGCGCATCAGCCATCATGCCTCATCGCAAGGCATCAGTTATTAACTCAGAATCTCAGCGACGAATAAAGGGTATCTGAGCGCCGCTCACGCTGGTGGACGAATCGTTAAGAAAACGCCCGAGTGCGCCGGGCTTTCGATTTTGCGGCGACGCGCGTTAAGCTTCCCGTATGGGCTCGACGGTGGCGCACGCGATTATCGGCACGGCCGGCCATATCGATCATGGCAAGACCGCGCTGGTGCGCGCACTCACCGGCCAGGAGACCGACCGTCTCAAGGAGGAGCGGGAGCGCGGCATCTCGATCGATCTCGGCTTCGCCTACTTCACCCTGCCCGACGGCTCGCGCGCCGGGCTGGTCGACGTGCCCGGCCACGAGCGCTTCATCCGCAACATGCTGGCCGGCGCGCACGGTATCGACCTGGTGCTGTTCGCGGTCGCGGCCGACGACGGCGTGATGCCGCAGAGCGAGGAGCATCTCGACATCCTGCATCTGCTCGGCACCGCCCGCGGCATCTTCGTGATCACCAAGGCCGACCTGGCCGACGCCCGGCGCCTGGCCGAAGTGCGCGACGAGATCGAGCTGCTGAGCGACGGCACCACGATGGCCGCCGCGCCGGTACTCGCGGTTTCTTCGACGAGCGGCGCCGGCATCGAGGAGCTGCGCGCCGAGATTACCCGCCAGCTCGCGGGCTTCGAGGCCCGCCGCGCAACCGGCCTGTTCCGCCTTCCGCTCGACCGCGCTTTCGTCATCAAGGGCCACGGCACGGTCGTGACCGGCACCGCGATGGGTGCGGCGGTCAAGGTCGGGCAGCGGCTGCGCGTGCTGCCGGGCGGCGGCGAGGTCCGCGTGCGCGCCATCCAGGTCCATTCCGAGCCGGTCGAGACCGCCGGGCTATGCCAGCGCTTGGCGCTCAACCTGTCGGGCGCCGAACGAATCGAACTCAAGCGCGGCGACGTGTTGGCCGACGATCGCCTGGAGCTGGTCACCAGCCGCCTCGATGCGTGGCTCGAGGTGCGCCCGGCGGCCAAGCGCGCGCTGCAGAGCCATCAGCGGGTGCGATTCTTTATCGGCACCAGCGAGACCATGGCGCGCGTGATCGTGCTCGAGCCGGGCGAGCAGATCGCGCTCAAGAGCGGCGGCCTGGCGCAGCTGGTGCTCAACGATCCGGTGGTTGCGCTGGCCGGCGATCGCTTCGTGATCCGCGATGAAACCAGCCGCCGTACGCTCGGCGGCGGCCGCGTGCTGAATCCGCTCGGACGGCGCACGCGCAGACCGGTCGATCGTTACCGCGAGCGGCTGACCACGCTGCGCGACCAATCCGGGCCGGCCGCGATCGAGGCGCTCATCAACCTGCAGGACAGTTTCGCCGTGACCGCGCTCGGAGTCTCCCAGATGCTCAACGCGCCGCTGGCCGAAGTCAGCACGGCGCTTAATGAAGGCCGTTTCGTGAAACTCTCGCTGGGTGACGAAGAGGGCTACACCACGCGCATCAAGTGGGACGACCTCAAGGGCTTCGCCAGCGCGGCGCTGAAGGCCTGTCACGAGAGCCAGCCGCTCGCCGCGGGACTCGAGATGGAAGCGCTGCGGGCGCGCCTGCCGTACGAAGTCGCGGCGCGAAATTTTCGCGCGCTGATCGATCGACTGAGCCGCGAGTCCGAAATCGTCCGCGAGGAAAGTATCCTGCGGCTCCGATCCCATCGCGTCAAACTCGGCGGCGATGACAGCCGGCTGGGCGCGCGTGTGGCCGAGAAGCTGGCCGCGGCCGGCTTCCAGCCGCCCGACCTGAAGCAGCTCGCCGAGGAACTCAAGCTGCCGGCCACGGAAACCGCGCGGCTGCGGACCTTGCTCGGCGCGCTCGAGCGCGAAGGGCGGGTGGTGAAGATCGCCACCGATCTCTACTTCGGCCGCGCCCAACTCGAGGAGGCCCGGGCCCGCCTGTTGAAGCATTTCGAGCGCGCGCCCGAGATCAGCGCGGCGATCTATCGCGATCTGCTCGGCGCTTCGCGCAAGTTCGCAATCGCGCTGCTCGACTTCTTCGACCATAGCGGCGTCACCACCCGGGTCGGCGACGTGCGCCGGCTGCGCTCGTCCGGCGGCTGACTGGAAGCTCGCGGCGTGACAAAATCAGGCCTCGATGGCGAAGAGTAAAGACAGCAACCCCGGGCGCGACGATCTGATCCGCCTGACCGCGCGCTGCAAGGCGGCGGGTTGAGCCGGCAAGCTGGGTCCGGCGGACCTGGGAGCAGTGCTCGCGCGGCTGGATTTGACGGGCCATCCCGATCTCCTGGTCGGCATCGGGACCGGCGACGACGCCGGGGTCTATCGTCTGACCGACGAGATCGCGATCGTCAACACCGTCGACTTCTTCACCCCGGTGGTCGACGATCCGTTCACCTACGGCCAGATCTCGGCGGCCAACGCGCTCTCGGACGTCTATGCGATGGGCGGCGTGCCGCGCACCGCGCTCAATATCGTCTGCTGGCCGCAAAGCGGATTGCCCGGCGAGATGCTCGGCGAGATTCTGCGCGGCGGCGCCGAGAAGGCGCGCGAGGCCGGCGTGGTGATCGTCGGCGGCCATAGCGTCGCCGATGACGAGGTCAAGTACGGGATGGCGGTGACGGGCGTGATCGATCCGCGTCGCATCGTGCGCAACGTCGGCGCGCGCCCCGGCGACGCGTTGCTGCTGACCAAGTCGCTCGGCACCGGCGTGCTGATGACCGCCTTCAAGCGCGCCGCGCTGGCCGACGAGCATTATGCCGCGGCGGTCAAGACCATGGCCGCGCTCAACGCCGCGGCCGCGGCCGCGATGCTGCGCTACGAGGTTCATGCCGCGACCGATATCACCGGCTTCGGCCTGGTCGGCCATGCGATGCAGATGGGCGCGGGCAGCGGGGTGACGCTGGTGATCGAGGAATCCGACCTGCCGCTGCTGCCCGGCGCGCTCGACGCGATCGCGGCCGGCATGATTCCGGGCGGCGGCCAGCGCAATCGCGAGTTTTACGGCCCGCGCCTGCGGGTCGGCGACGACGTGGTCGAGGCGATGGTGGAAATCGCCTTCGATCCGCAGACCTCGGGCGGGCTGCTGATCGCGCTGCCGCAGAACCAGGCGCTGGCGCTGCTCGCCGATCTGCAGGGCGCCGGCAACCTCGAGGCTGAGATCGTGGGACGGGTCGCGCCGGCCGGCAAATTTCCGATCGAACTGGTCTAGCTCAAGACCGCGTGCGCACCAGCGGGATCACTTCGCGGGCCAGCCGCTCGAGCTGCTCCTCGCGGGCGCCGTCGACCACCGCGTCGAGCACGAAGTCGCGCGCTCCGGCCGCCGCGTACTCGGCGATTTTGGCGGCCACGTCGGCGGGCGTGCCGAGCGCGCCGTAGCGGCGCGCCGCCTCGCCGAAGTCCATCGCATAGCGGCGGCTGAGACTGGCGCTGGCAAGTTGATGGGCCCGTTCGTAATTTTCCGCCAGCGCGCAGAACAGGAAGACCCCGCTGCCGAAGCGCTCGAGCCGGCGGCCGGCCTGCGCCGCCTCGCGGCCGATGAAGTCGAGCCCCTCGGCATAGCGCTTCGACGTGATCACGTACGGAATCCATCCGTCGCCCAGGTGCGCCGCGCGTCGCTGCGCCGGCTCGGCGCGCCCGCCGATCCAGATGGGCGGACCGCCGGCGGTGGCCGGGCGCGGATCGATCGACACCTCTTCGAAGTTGTAGTGGCGTCCGCGATGGGTGACGCGCGTTTCGTTCCACAGCCGCTTGATTACTTCGAGCGCTTCGTTGGTGCGTGAGCCGCGTTCGGCGACCGGCACGCCGCAGGCCTGCCATTCGCGCGGGAACTCGCCGCCCACGCCGACGCCGAAAATGAAGCGCCCGGCGCCGAGCAGCCGATCGACCGTCGCCACCATCTTGGCGACCGCCGCCGGCGATCGCAGCGCTAACAGATAGACGCCGGTGGCGAACACCAGCTTGGGTTCGAGCGCGCCCAGAAAGCCTACCTGGATCAGCGGATCGTTGACCGGGCCGGTGAACGAAACGTGATCGCCGGCCCACACTTCGTCGAAGCCGGCAGCGGCCAGCCGTTTGATCGCGTGGCGCGCGCGCTCGCCGTCGAAGGCCCAGGCCTGTGCCCCGAAGCGAAGCTCGGTGGCGAGCGGTAGTGCGTCACTCATAGGATTTCCGGGTGCGATGGGAGGTCGAACTTCATCGGCCTCAGGCATAGCCGATGGGCGCGGAAAGTCAACTCGCGCAACCGGCGATTGACTTTGCGGATGGTCGCCGATAAGCCACAGCGCATCGTGGAAATCGCGAGCGCCAATCTCGAACCGCGGCCTGCTCGACGTCGCCCCGCCGCCGAGCCGCCGACCATCGAACTGGCGCAGAGCCTCTTTCAGATTGCGCTGGTTATCATCCTGCTCGACGCCCTGATTCGGTTGCGTTTTTATCGCGCCAGGCCAGATTGGCTCGCGCTCGCGGCCGGCGCCGTCGCGCTCGGCGGTATCGTCTACGCCGGACTCAAAGCGCGCCGCGATCGCCGCGCATCCGGCGCCGATGCGGCGCTCGACGGGCTCGCGATGCTCGGCGTGTTCGCGCTGTTCCTGGCCTTCTACGCGGCGACCGGTTCGCTCCATCCGTCGCCCTACAACGCGCACGTCCGCCAGGCCTTCGCCTTCGTCCACGGCCACACCTATATCGCCGCGCCGAAATATATCGAGCACGCACAGGTCGGGGCCTACAGCTATCAATTGCATCCGCCGCTGCCGGCGATCCTGCTGATACCGTTCGCGGCCATCTGGGGGATGGGCGTCAATCAGACCGCGTTCTCGATGGTCTGCGGCGCGCTCGACGTCGCGCTGGCGTGGCGGATGCTCGGGCGCTTCCCGCTGACGATCAACGCGCGGCTGTGGCTGACGGTCTTCTTCGGCGCCGGCACGATTGTCTGGTACGAGACCGTCAACGGCAGCAGTTGGGCGCTTTCGATGGTGGTTGCGATCGGATTTACGCTGGCCGCGCTCGACGAGCTCTTTGGTCCGGGGCGGCCGCTGCGGCTGGGGATGCTGGTGGGACTCGCCGCACTGGCGCGCTACGATCTCGCCCTCGACGGGCCGATCTACCTGCTGCTGGAATATCGGCGACGCCGCTCGCTCAAGCCGCTCCTATTGATGATGCCGGGATTCGTGCTGGCCGGCGCCATCTATGTGTTCCTCAACGAGGCGCGCTATCACAGTCTGTTCGACCAGGGCGTATTCATCTTCGCCGGGCCGGGCACCCATCTGTTCGGGCTGCGATATCTGCCGGGCAATCTCTACACCCTGATGTTCATGGCCCCGAGTCTCGACAGCAGGTTCCCCTATATCCATCCGCGCTTCATGGGCCAGGCGCTGCTGCTCACCAGCCCGGCCTTCGTGCTGGCGTTGCGGCCCAGCTTCAAGCGCGTCGAGGCGGCCGCGATCGGGATTGCGGCGCTGGTGGCGATGGGACCGAGCCTGTTCTACTTCACCAACGGCTTCGCGCAGTTCGGCACGCGCCACTACCTGCATGCGTTCCCGTTCCTGCTGGTGCTGATGGCGATGGGGGTGCGGCGCCGGGCCGATCAGATGACCAGGATTATGATCGGACTGTCGATAATCCTGATCGCCTATGGCGTCTGGCACGTCAGGCTTTACGGGTTCAATTGAACGGCGGCGGATTATTGCGGTGGGGCCGGTACGGGGCTGCGCTCGCCGTCCTCGCCAACCTCCCCCAGCATCCTGAGGCCGTAGCGGACCATCGCGGCCAGCCGCTCGACGCGCGCCAGCAGTTCGGCCTGCTCGGCGCCCGCGGCCTCGTTCAGGAGCCCGGCGGCGGTTGCGAGGCTTTGCTTGAGCAGCGCCACCGCGCGTTCGAGGCTTTCGCGATCGCGCGCCTGACGCGCGCCACGCTGGCGGGCCGCCCGGATTTCGCTGAACCGGATTATCTGCGCCATGCTGATCTCCGCCCCGTCGCCGATTATCGCCAATTCGGCTCGCGCGAACCAGCGCTCAGCGGCCATTTATCGCAGCCGTTTGCCGGCGCGCCGCTTGGCGGCGGCGACTTCCCGTCCGCCGCGCGCGTACCATTCGATCTGCCGTGCGATGCCGTTGAAAATATCGACCTCGCGCACCATCAGCCGCGTGCGCCCGAAGATCTCACGGATCGCGAACATGATGTGATCGGGATTGTCGGCCGGCAAAAAGCCGATCCGCACCAGCGCGCGCGCCATCCGCTCGAACATCGTATCGATCTCGACCGTCGCTGCCAGGCTCACGGGCGCGGCGAGTTGCGCGGCGGGTTGCGCGTCGCATGCCAGCCTGAGCTCATAGGCGACGATCAGCAGCGCCTGGGCGAGGTTGAGCGAGTGGTAATCGGGCGAGGTCGGGATCGTGATCAGGCGCTGGCAGAGCTTGAGCTCGCGATTGGTGAGGCCGAAATCCTCGGGGCCGAAGATGAACGCGATCCGATTGGGCGGCGCGAGCGCGGCGAGTTCGGCGATCGCTTCGCGCGGCGGCCGCGCGGCGCTGCGGTAGAGCCCTGCGCGCGCGGTGGTGCCGACCGTGATGGTGCAATCGGCAAGCGCGCTCTTGAGGTCGGGATAGACTTTGGCGGCCTCCAGCACGTCGCGCCCATGCACGGCCATCTTGAGCGCCGCGACGCCGCCCGGCCGGCGCGCTGCCACGATGCGCAGGTCGGCGAAGCCCATGTTCTTCAACGCGCGCGCGGCCGCGCCGATATTACCCGTCGTGCGCGGATGAAACAGCACAAACGCGAAATGCTCCGAGCGGTTTTCCACCGCGCTCGATTGTGTGCGAATCGCGGCCCGATTGACAGCCCGGCGGGGTGACAGAAGCGCCCAACTCGGTCATCCTAAGAGGCGGCTGATCGATGAAAATCGTCTCATTCGGCGACGTGCACATGGCGACCGGCAACCTGGCCCGGATGGGCGAGGTGTTGCGCGATACCGACCTGGTGATCGTCTCCGGCGACCTGACCAACTTCGGCGGCGCCGAGGACGCGCGCCTCGTGATCGACGCGGTGCGCGCCGCCTGTCCCAGCGTGCTCGCGCTGTCGGGCAATCTCGACCAGCGCGAGGTGATGCCGTTTCTGGAAGAGCAGGGCGTCGCCCTGCATGGCAAGGGGATGGTGATCGGCGGGATTGCGATTTTCGGCTGCGGCGGCTCGAATATCACCCCGTTCAAAACTCCCACCGAGCTCAGCGAAGATGAAATCTACCAGACCCTGCGCGCCGGCTATGAGCCGGTCCGCGACCATCGCCCATTGCTGATGATCTGTCATACGCCGCCCTACGAGACCCGCTGCGATCGGATTCTGAGCGGGCGTCCGGTCGGCAGCACCGGCGCGCGCCGCTTTATCGAGGAAGTCGCACCCGAGGTCTGTATCTCCGGGCATATCCACGAATCCGCCGGCGTCGATCGGATCGGCGCAACCACGGTCCTGAACGCGGGACCCTTCAAGGATGGCGGCTATATCGTGGTCGAGGGCGGGCCCGAGCGCCTCGCGGCGCGCCTCGAGCATCTCTGAGGCCGGCGGGCAGCGAAACGATCAATGGCATGACGTTACGGGCGGTCTTCTTCGATGCCGCGGGAACGCTGTTCACCTCGCGGATACCGGTGGCGGCGAGCTACGCCGCGATCGCGCGCCGCCACGGCCTCGAGGCCGACGAGCGTCGCGTGCGCGAGGGCTTCAGGCGCGCTTTCCACGGCGCGCCCGGGCTGGCCTTCGGTCCCGCGCTCGCGCCGGCCGAGCTGAGGCGCCGTGAACGCGAATGGTGGCGCGCGGTGGTGCGTGCGACGTTCGAGGGGCTCGGCCAGTTCGATAACTTCGAGGCCTGCTTCGATGAGCTGTTCGCCTATTTCGCCGATCCAGCGCACTGGGTCGCGTTCGCCGAGGTGCCGGAGTTGCTGACGGATTTGCGCGCCCGCGGCCTGACCCTGGGCGTGGTCTCGAACTTCGACCATCGCCTCTATCGAATCCTCGACGGGCTCGCGCTCGCCGGCTACTTCGATTCGATCACGATCTCTTCGGAAGCCGGGTACGCCAAGCCCTCGCCCGAGATTTTTCGGGCTGCGATGCGCCGTCATGCGATCGATCCGGCGGTGACGATTCACGTCGGCGACACCGAAGCGCACGATGTCGCCGGCGCGCGGGCGGCGCGAATCGCGGCGGTGCTGATCGAGCATCGCCCCGGCGCGTCGATCGCGGCCGACGACGGCGCGGTGCGGGTCGCGAGTCTCGCGCAGGTGCGCGCAGCGATCGCGCTGCTGGAGCGTGGCTAGCGCGGGCTTATCGAAATCCCGACGCTTGCCCAGGAATATCGATGTCCGTCCGCGCGCTGCTCGTGATCCCGCTGGCGATTTATTTCGCCGCCGCGGCCGGCGGTTTTCTGAGCGCCGGCGGCCTGAGAAAATTCCGCTTCGCGCCGCGGCTCGACGAGGTTTCGCTCAAGTGGCGCGGGATATGGGCGCTGCCGGCCAGAATTCTCTCGATCGTCGGATGGCTCCTGATCCTGTGGGGCTACCTGCTGCTCAGCTTCGCGATGTTTCTGTTTCTGTCGCCGCTGCTGGCGCTTACCTTCTTCAATCAAATGACCGGTCGGCCGCCGCCGCATGGCGCGCTGGCGCGATGGTACGAGCGTCTCGCCGAGCAACGCTGGAAAGATTCCTAGCCCCTTGGCGGCGCGCTTTTCGAGCCACCCCGCGATCGCCTATCCTTAAGGGTCGGATGCTGAAGCGGATCCATCATGTCGGAATCGTCGTGCCGAGCCTCGATGAGGGGCTCAGGTTCTGGCGCGATCTGCTCGGCCTGCCGCTGACCAGGAGCGCTACCCTCGAGGACCAGGGGGTGCGCGCGGCGCTGCTCCGGATCGGAACGAGCGAAATCGAGCTGCTCGAACCGCTTTCACCGGAAAACGGCGTAGGGCGGTTCCTGGCGCGCTCCGGCGGCGGCTTGCATCATGTCTGCTTCGAGAGCGACGACGTCGGCCGCGAACTGGAGGCGGCGCGCGCCCGCTCGCTGCCGCTGATCGACCAGCACCCGCGACCCGGACTGGCCGGCATGATATGCTTTCTACATCCCAAGGCGACCCACGGAGTGCTGGTCGAATACGCGCAGCCAATCGAGGACTAACCCATCATGCCAATCTACGAATACCGCTGTGACGATTGCGGCCAGTCGTTCGAGAGCTTCGTGATGCCAGGGCGAACGGCGGACGAATGTCCAGATTGTCACGGCGCCCATCTCAAGCGCGAAATGTCGGTGTTCGCCGCGCGCGACGGCGCCGCGATGCGGGCCGCGTCCTCGGCCGGCAATGGATCGTCCGGGCCGGCGGGCGGATGCTGTGGCGGGGGATGCGGCTGCGCCTGATTCTTGGGGGAGTTGAACCAAGTATAGGCGGCTAACGTCTAATCGCTTCAGGAATAGCAGGGTTGCTGGTCAACCGGGTAAGTACGAAGATCGTCAATAGAGTGGATGGGGACAAGCTCGCAGAGGCTCCCTCTCACATGATCAAACCAAAGCGCGACATCAGCTTTTCCACCGCCGCTCTCCTGATAGCGCTGGGCGCGCTTCTCGCCGGTCTGCCCGCGAGCGGCGCCCGGGCGCAGGCGCCGCAGATTAATCAGAACCTTCAGCTGCCCAAGCAGGGCGGCTCCTCGACCCTCGAATTGCCGGCCCAACCCCGGCAACCGGGCGCAGGCGCCTTGACGATTCCGACCCTGCCGGGGTCGCAGGGCGGGAATTCCAGCCAGGTGATTCCGCCCCTCCAGCCGCAGGCCGGGCAGGCCCTGAGCTTGCCGTCGCGCGAACTGGCGCGCCAGCCCGGCTACGAGCAGGTCACCGTCACCGTCACGAATCCGCAGCACGGCTACCAGACCGGGCTCACCAAGAACGACTTCAGGCTCTACGTCGACGGCCAGCAGCGGCCGATCGAGTTTTTCCGCCAGGATCTGAACACCCCCGTATCGGTGGGAATCCTGGTCGACACCTCGGGCAGCATGCAGCCCAAGATTCCGCAGGCGCGGGCTGCGATCACCCAGTTCCTGATGAGTCTTAACGATCGCGACGACATCTTCCTGTTCGCCTTCTCGGTCCGCCCCTTTCTGTTGCAGGGCTTCACCACCAACCACGCGCTGGTCGCAAGCCGCCTCACCCTGCTCCACGCCTACGGTCAGACCGCCCTCTACGACGCGATTCTCGACGGCCTGCTGATGGTCGAGCATGGCCGCTACGACAAGAAGGCGCTGCTGGTGGTGACCGACGGGATGGACAACAGCAGCCAATCGTCGTTGCCGCAGATAATCGCGCAGGCGCGGCGGCTCGGCGTGCTGATCTATTCGATCGGAATCGGCGATCCCAACGGCTCCTCGATGCCGGGGCTGGCGATTGGGCCGTTCGTGTTCGGCGGCGATATCGATCGGGTCGACGCGCAGACGCTGCGGATGCTGTCGACCGAGACCGGCGCGCGCACCTTTGTCATTCGCGAGGTCGGCGACGGCGCGGCCTTGCGCCAGGCGACCTCCACTATCAGCCGTGAGCTGCGCGAGCAGTACACCGTCGGCTTCACCGCCCCGGACGCCTCGGCGGGCGGCTATCGGAGCCTGCGGGTCGAGGTTCCGGGCCATCCGGAGGACAGCGTGCGGGTGCGCAAAGGCATCACGGTCCGGCCCGGTTCGTCGTATGCCTCGGCGCCGCCGCCGTAGCTAGTTCATTTTCCCTTACCGGTCAGCTTCACGGTCTGCGGACTCCTGGCCGCGGTATCGGTGAAGGTCAGCGCCCCGGGCCGCGCGCCGGTTGCGGTCGGGGTGAAGGTCACCTGGATCTTGCAGGTCGATTTCGGCGGCAGTGGATTGGAGCATCCGTTGGTCATCGTGTAATCACCGCTGATAGCGGCGGCGAAGGTCATCGCCAGCGGATTGCGATTGGCGATCTTGACCGTCTTCTGGTTGCTGGTGCTGTTGACCGTCTGCTTGCCGAAGCCCAGGAGTGCGGGCGAGTAATTGAGCTTGCCCTGCCTGCCGACGCCCTTGAGCTTCACCATCTGCTGATTGTTGATATCGGCGTTGTCGGTGATCGTCAGGGTGCCGGTGCGCGTTCCGGTGCCGGTGGGCGAAAAGATCAGCGCGATCTTGCAGCGCGCCTTGGGCGCCAGGGTCGCGTTGCAGGTGGTCGGTGGTCCGGAGACGATCGAGAAGTCGCCGCTGTTCTCCGCGCCCAGGAAGGTGACGGTCAGCTTCTGCTTCCTGTTCTTCGGATTGAAGACCTTCACCATCTCCGGCCTGCTGGCGGCGCCGACGCCGCCCAGCTCGACGCGCTCGGGGAAATGCAGCACCTTGGGTGTAACCTTCAGCTTGGCGTCTTCCGGCGGCGCGGTGAACATGAATCCGGCCGAGGCGCTGGCAGAGGTCAAATTTCCGTTGCCGGCGAAGCTGGCGGTGATGGTTCGCGAGGGGCTGCCGGGGATGATCTCCGGAGTGACCTGGCAGCTCGCGTTGCCATGTACGTCGGTCAGGGCGCTGCAGGTATCGCCGCCGAGCCCGAGCATGACCGACTTGCCGACCACGGGCACCGCCGGGTTCTGCGAGACGTCGGATAGCGAGGCGACCAGGTTCACCGGATTCCGCGGCGTGCCGTTGGTCGGGCTCAGATTGAGCGTCAGGAAAGTGGTGTCCTGTCCCGGCTCCCAGGTTACCTCGGCCGGGTTGGAGGCGACGCCGGCATTGTTCACCGCCGCGGTCGCGATCAGATTGTCGATTCCAGCAAACTTCCCCGTGTAGGAGAACGAGGCCTGGCCGTTGGCGTCGGTCCTGGCCATTTGCACCGTGGGGTTGTCGCCGCTGACCTGGAGAGTTACCGGCGTGTCAGCCGGCACGGTGGCGTGATGGAAGGTCGCTGTGAAGGTCTGCGAGGTGCCTTGGACGGGGTTGGGCGAGACGACCGCCGGCGAGAGGCTGAGCGCCGGAGGCAGGGCCGTGGGTTGGAATACGCAATTTCCGGCTGCGTCAGTGAATCGATAGACACCAACGTTGGCGGCCGCGTAAAGACATCCATCCGGTCCGATGACCTCAGTGTCTCCGCCATATAAGTTTGTCGCCACCAGGACACCCGGAGCAGGATTGGTAGCAGTGAGATCGAAGGTTTGCAGCCCGGCGGGCAGTGCGCTGCTGGCGTTAGTGTTCGCTTCCGAATCAGGCACGCTTGGAGTGATCCCGGCTACTGCGAACCTGCCATTGGTCTGGGGGGCAGCGATTTCGCCGTTGCTGGCGGGTTGGTTGAAAATCAAAAACTGCGCGTCGCCGTTGGCCTGCATCCCGCCAGTGGCGATTCCCAAGCCACTCCAGATGGTGTTGGGTACGATACTTACCGTAGGAGGCTGGGGACCGTTGGTGCCTGTGATCCGGGCAACCTGAAAATTTCTTGAGATGATGTACAATGCGCCGTCGGGTGCGAAGCTGATTCCGAAGTTATCTTGGCCAGGGGTATTGGCGTAAACCGAGAGTGAGGGGGTTGCGCCGCCGGGATTCGAGATTCGCCAGATGGCAGTGCGGTCGGATCCGGCGCCGGTGCATCCGTCACCCGCGAACAGATCGCCGCTGATTGGATCGGTCGCCAGAGTGTACGGACATACCAGGCCGCTCGCCACCTCGCGGATGATAGCGCCGGTGGATGGATTGACCTGGATAACGTCACCGGTGGTGAAGTCTCCGGTAGTGGCGAGACGGCTGGCGAAGAGATGGCCGCTCTTATCAAACGCGAGCCCGGTTGTACCCGGACCCAAGGGTGTGGAAGTGAGCAGCGTGCCGCTGTCAGCTATGCCACCCATCGAGGAGAATTTGTAGACGTTGCCGGTGGGATCATCGGCTACGTAGAGATTACCCGAGGGATCGAAGGCGAGGCCGTAAGCGCCAATGCAGCCAACGTTGACGTTCCCAAAGTAAAACGCCTTTGCCACGAAGCCCGGTCCGCTCGCCACTGTGCTGACGCCGTAACCCGGACCCGCCGTCGGTGTTCCCCCTGAGCATCCGCCGATGCCGCTGGTGAAATCGACCGACACCGATCCCGGTACGGGCAGGTTGCCGTCAGTCACATCGGTCGCCGTATAGATGATGTTTTCGGTATGGACGTCGGTGGTGGCGAACTGAATCTGACCGTTGCTGTCGGTTACCGCGGGGATTGGTCCGGTGATTACCGATTGGCTATTGCCCTGCTCGAGCGTCACGATTTTGCCGGGCGTGCCGCGGCCCAGCGAATCCTTGAGAGTCACAACGATCGTTGCGTTGTCGGTTCCATTAGCCGCCACGCTGGAGGGACCGCCGCCGATCCCGGCCGACGTGGCCGGCGGCACGGTGAATGTCACGGCCGCCGTTTGCGAGAGGGTGATGCCGTCGCCGGTCGCGGTGAGCGTCACCGCTTCAGGCATCAGATCGGTGACCGTGAACGCCGCAGCGCCATTGTTCGGGTCGCTGACAGCGCTGGCGGGCGAAATCTTCGCGCTGCTCCCTCCGCCAACTGCCAGCGTAACTGTCTTGCCGCTCACGTAATTGCCGTTAGCATCGAAAAGTTTAGCGACGACGACAGCGTGGCTTGTCCCATCAGCCGGTACGAAGTCCGGAACCTTCGGGCCAAACGGCACCGGCATCACTTGCGAAAGCGACGCGCTTACCGATCCGACCGACTGATGGTTCAGGGCCAGCAGGATCTTATCCACGTTCGGCGAGCCTAGGCCGACATGTTGGAAATCACTTACAGGGCTCATCGAGCTCGGACTATGGAATGCCTTCGTATTCGCCAACGGATAGAGGACCGTATTTAGACTCCCGATCGCACTTCCGAGTGCCTGATTGAGATGCGCGGTTATGGCAGCCCAAATCGGCGCAGCGTTGCTGGTTCCGTTGTAAATAAGTCCAGTCGGGCAACCGCCAGCATCTGCTTCGCAGATAACCACGCCCGACTTCGGATCGGCATTGACTACGACATCCGGGACTGAGCGTCCGGCGGCCATGGAGAGCCCATTTTGGTATGACGGGCGGCTGAAAAACTGAGAGATAGTGACACCAAATCCGCCTTGACCGGTGGGCGGCGTGTCACTGATTCCGTTCCACCACGTCTCACTGCCATAGATGTTGCCGGTGGCCAGGGTCAGCGAAGAACCGCCAACCGCGGTCGCGTTAGGCGAGTCGGCGGGCACTCCCACGGTATTGGCAGTTCCGTCGAGACACGTACTGCCGGAATCACCGGAGGCATTGAGCACAGTGATTCCTGAGCCTGCCGCCTGTTGATTTAATGAATCGATGCCCTGCGCGTCTGCTGCGGTTGTTTGATCCTCGCAATAGGACCAGCTGTTCGAGATGATGTTTACGCCGTCGCTGATCATCTTGTTCAGCACTGGCTGGAAGCCCTGCACCAACGAACGGCGCGTCATAGACCATCACCTGTGCTCCGGGCGCCGTGACCAGAAGCGTGTCGATATCCAATAATACCTCGTCCTGATTCGGCCCAGGTGTAGTGCCACCGTTCACGTCAACTTTGCTCAGGTTGTTCATCAACGTGCTCGGCAATCCGAGAAGCGCGAGGTAATCTGAGACGTCGCTTGGATTGAAAGAGTCGAATTCTACAAGCCCGATCTTCTGGCCGGCACCGTTTATCGCTGACGCTGGCTTCGAAAAATTATTTTCGTGCCTTGACGACATGCCTGGAGATATCTCTGGGCTATTTGAGGTATTCGAGCATGCAGCAGCCAGGTTGATGAGGAGAAGGTTTAAATCGTTATACTCCGGTTCGACCCAGAAACTCGAAAAGCAGTTGAAGTAGGCCTGTTCGCCGGCGATAGATCCGGCACATGCGGCTGCGGCCTTGCAGGTATCGTATGCGCTCGGCGGACTCACCGGGCAGGCAAGCAAGTCTTCGAAATAGACGTTCTCCCCGTAGGATATCGCATTGTCTGGGCAGATCGCGTTCGCGATGGGTTCGAGGACCGCTTTGATGGCAGGCTTGGGGCGCGCGAGGTTTGAAAGCCCCTGGACGGCGATTACCGACACGGCGATCTGCCGGGGCAGCGCCGGATCACTTTCGTTCGCATAGAAGACCTGCTGGCCGATTCGGTAGTCGCCGATCTGCGTAGCGAAGGCGTGCTCGGCCATCGCGCGCGTGCCGCGCACCGTGATCGTCATCCGGTTCGCCGAGCCCTCGACCAGCGTGAAGCCGCGATCTTTGAGATAGGCGAGGACCGCATCGTAACTGGTCTGCGACGGTCCGAAGCGATCTGCGATTTCGCGCTGCGTCAGGAAATGATGGAAGTTCTTCGAGTGCGGATCGTAAACCTGGTGCAGGTAGCGATCGAAGCCGGCCTGATCATGGCGATTG
>DATKSL010000007.1:0-142571 GCA_035531675.1 Binataceae bacterium (SeqCode)
TGGATGCTCAATTCGGTGCCGCCGCCGACTTACGTCAAGGCCGCGGGCTTCAAAGGCCGGGTCGATCGCTGCCAGGAGTTCGTCTTCATCGCGCCGTCAAACGTGCTGCAATGGACTGCGGCGGTCGATGCGGGTGCGGGCGCCTACGAGCCGGGCCATCATGGCGGCGGCTTCTGCTTCCGGATTTTTCACGGCATGACGCCCGAGACTGATAATACCTGTTTCTATTTCTGGTCGGTGGCGAATAACTATTCGCAGCACGATCCGGCGGCGACCACGATGCTGTTCGACGAGATCGCGCGGACCTTCGTCGAGGACCAGGCGATCGTCGAAGCGCAGCAGGCCCGCCTCGACGAGCATCCCGAGCGGCCGCTGGTCAACGTGCATGGCGACGGCGCGGTGATCCATGCGCGCCGGGTGATTGAGCGAATGATCGCGGAAGAGAACCCAAGCGCCAGCGCTGCGGCCGGCCGCTGACGCGCCGCTGCCCGGAGCGCCGGGTCGCAGGCGTCTTGGGCTGATGCGACCGCGCTCCTGGTCGGCGTGTATGGCGCTATTGCCTAAGCCAACGGAGCTTAGCAGACTAGCCACATCTCGACCCGAGGTGGTATCCGCGATGAGACCGGCCGAGCAGGCATCAGCTCTCGATTTCGACCCGAGTCTTCCGGGCCATCCGGATCCCTACCCGATCTTCCATCGGCTGCGCGCCACGGCGCCGGTCCATTTCAGTCCGCACATGGGCGGCTGGGCGATCCTGCGTTACGCGGATGCCGCCGCCTTCCTGCGCGATCAGGCCCGCTTCAGCCGCGCCGCGCTGATCGAGCAGATGCTGCGGAAGTTCGGCCCGCAGCTCATCCTCGAAAGCCAGAGCCACGAGCTGGCGTTCTCCGATCCGCCGGGCCATACCCGTTTCAAGAACCTCGTGAGCCGCGCCTTTACCCCGCAAGCGGTCGCCGCCCTCAAACCGCATCTCGAGGAGATCGTCGACGGTCTGCTCGATCGGGTTGCGGAGCGCGGCCAGATGGACGTGATCGCCGATTTCGCCTATCCGCTGCCGTCGATCGCGATCTGCGAGATGCTGGGCGTGCCGCAGGCCGACGCCGCGCAGATGATGCGCTGGGTCGAAGGTATCGTCGCCTCGCGCGGCGTGGTGCGGACCCAGGAGATGATCACCGAGGGTGATCGCGCGACGCTCGGTTTCGACGACTACTTCAATCGCCAGATCGAGGATCGCGAGCGCCATCCCGGCGGCAGCGACCTGCTGAGCGCCTTCCTGACCGTCGATTATCACGGCGAGCGGCTCTCGCGTCTCGAAATCCTGACGATACTGTCGACCATCTTCGCCGCCGGCCACGCCACCACCACCAATCTGATCGGCAACGGCCTGCTGGCCCTGCTGCATCATCCGGCTGAAATGGCACGCCTGCGCGAACATCCGGAGCTGATCGCGAGCGCGGTCGAAGAGATGCTGCGCTACGACGCACCGACGCAGGCGGTGTCGCCGATGGTGGCGCGCGAAGAGGTCGAGATCGGCGGTCAGCGAGTGGCCGCGGGCGAGACGGTTTCGGTGCTGATCGGCGCCTGCAACCGCGACCCGGAGCGCTTCGCCGATCCCGATCGCTTCGACATCGCGCGCTCCGACAACGAGCATCTCTCCTTCAGCCACGGCGTGCATTATTGTCTCGGCGCCGGCCTCGCGCGTCTCGAAGGGCAGGTCGCGATCGTGCGGCTGCTGCAACGGATGCCCAGGCTGCGGCTGGCCGACGATCGGCTGGAATGGAAGGAGATGGGCCGCTTCAGGGGACTGAAGGCGCTGCCGATCGCGTTTTAGAGCGACTGCTCATCGGTTGGGACGGCGAGGGGGGCGGGGATGGCACACAAGGACGGGGAGCAGGGCGGAAACGATCCGCTGACCCGCGTCGAGCGCCGCCGGCTCGGACGAATCCTGGGATTCACCGAGGTGATGACGGCGCTGATGGTAGGGGCGACCATCTTCACCGGCATTGCGACCTGGCGCACCGCCAGCATCGCGGATTGGATTTACCTGGCCTCCGAGCGTCCCTACCTGGGTGTCGAGTCGGTGCGGCTGGATAGTTCGAAGCCCAACGAGCCGCGCCTGGTGATCGAATATCGCAACTTCGGCCATCTCTCTTCCGACAACACCGTGATCGACACCCGGTTGATAATCGACGGCGCGGTGATAACGGCTGAATCCCGGCGGCTCGAAGCCGGTATCCTGTCGCCCGATGTGCCCCATCTGATTTATCGCCATCTGCCGCCCGCCAAATACGGCGCGATCGTCGATGGCAGCGCGACACTGGAGGTCGACGTCGAGGCGACCTATCGCGGCGTGGACCGTCGCCAGCTCTGCTACTTCGAGCGTTTTCGGTACATGGCCGACGCCACGCGTTTCGAGGTGCAGGGCGGCACCTCGCATTGCGACGAGCAGCCGGTGTGGAAGGAAATCCAGGCGCAATCGGCATTGCGGTCCTCGCCGTGATCTGGAACCATGCTTCCGTGCGCTGCCCGATCTGCAGGAAAACCAGCGATGGTTCGCCGGCTAATCGGTTCCGTCCCTTCTGCTCCGAGCGCTGCCAGATGGTCGACCTCGGGACGTGGGCGGGCGAGGGCTACCGAATCCCGGGAAACGAGCGCGAAGATCACGACCATCCTGACGACCGCAAGAAGGAACGCCTGCTGCATTGAGTGAGATTGAAAGGCCCGGGCGCCGGGGGCTCACCGGCTCGCTTGCCGATCCCATCTTTGACAGGCCAAAATGGGCAGTCGTCGCGGCGCTCTACAACCGCCGCGGGATCGATTGAGTAACCAACGATGCCAAGAAAATTGCGGTTTGTGATCGGCGTCGGGCTGGTGATGGCCGCCGTCGCCTACCTGATTACCACCGCCATCCACAGCACCTCGGAGTACTACCTGACGGTCAGCGAAGTCCGGGCGCGCGAAACGAAATTGATGGGCCAGACCCTGCGGGTCGCCGGCCGGGTCAAGCCCGGCACGATCCGATGGGACCCGAACACCCTGACCCTTAAGTTCACCATGATGCCGCTGCCGCGCAGCGAAAGCGGGGCGGCGGTCGAGCCAGTAACGGGGTCGATGCCGGGATCGATGCCGGTCCTGTTCGACGTCGTCGCCCGCGGCGAGCCCAAACCCGACATGCTGGCTGCCAATCGTGATGTGATCGTCGAGGGGCGGCTCAGCACGCCGTCGCGGCTGGAAGCGAGCCAGGTGCTGACCAAGTGCCCCTCCAAATACGTTCCGGATAAGAAGGGGTAGCCGCACGATGCCGATGCTCGGCCAACTGGCACTCGCGCTCGCGCTGGTTCTCGCGATCTATTCGATCGGCGCGAATATATACGGCGTCCGCCGCCATCAGCCCGACGTTATCGTCAGCGCGCGCCACGCCTTGTGGGCGATGTGCGCGATGGTCACGGTGGCGATGCTGGCGCTGTGGACAGGACTCCTGCGCAGCAACTTCTCGCTCGAGTACGTCGCCTCGTATTCGAGCACCACGCTGCCGACCATCTACAAGATAACCGCGCTATGGGGCGGGCAGCAGGGCTCGCTGCTGTTCTGGACCTGGCTGCTCTCGATCTTCACCGCCATCGTGGCCTTCCAGAACCGCCGCAAGAACCTCGAGATCGCGCCGTGGGCGCTGTCGGTGATGGCGGGGGTCGCGATCTTCTTCCTGGCGATGCTCAACTTCGTCACGCGCCCGTTCGACCTGCTCGCCATCATCCCGGCCCAGGGCACCGATCTGAATCCGCTGCTGCAGAACTACTGGATGGCGATACATCCGCCGTCGCTCTACGTCGGCTACGTCAGCACCACCGTGCCGTTCGCGTTCGGCGCCGCGGCGCTGATCACCCGCAAGCTCGATGATACCTGGATTCGCACCACCCGGCGCTGGGCGATCTTCTCCTGGTTCTTCCTGACCCTGGGCAATCTGTTCGGCGCGCGCTGGGCCTACGAGGTGCTCGGATGGGGCGGCTACTGGGCGTGGGACCCGGTCGAGAACGCCGCCTTCATGCCGTGGCTGGTGATGACCGCCTACCTGCACTCGGTGATGATCCAGGAACGCAAGGACATGCTGAAAATCTGGAACCTGGTGCTGATCGGGATGGCCTTCGGGCTGACCCTGTTCGGCACCTTCATCACGCGCAGCGGCGTTATTTCATCGGTCCATTCTTTCACCCAGTCGGGCCTCGGCCCGTATTTTCTGAGCTTTCTGATCGGCGTCGTGGTGCTCTACGCCGCGCTGCTGATCTCGCGCGTCAAGGATTTGCGCAGCCCGGCCGAGTTCGAGTCCTATCTGTCGCGCGAGGCGGCCTTCCTGTTCAACAACCTGGCGTTGATCGGAATCGCCTTCGCGGTCTTCTGGGGCACGCTCTTCCCGGTGCTGTCCGAGGCCGTGCGCGGGGTCAAGATCACGGTTGGTCCGCCGTTCTTCAATCGCGTCAATGCGCCGCTCGCGCTGGGACTGATCTTCCTGATGGGCGTCGGACCGTTGATCGCATGGCGGCGCACCACGCCGCGCAATCTGGTCCGCAGCTTCGCGACGCCGGTCATACTCGGGGTCTTTACCGGCCTCTGCGCGCTGGCCGCGGGGCTCACGCAATGGTACGCGCTGACGGCCTTCTCGCTGGCCGCGTTCGTGCTGGGCACGGTGCTGGTCGAGTTCCGGCGCGGCGTCAGTGCGCGCCGCCATCTGGTGAACGAACCGCCGGCCCGCGCGCTGGTCAACCTGGTCGCCAAGAACAATCGCCGCTACGGCGGCTATATCATCCATATCGGCGTGATCTGCGCCTTCGTCGGCATCGTCGGCTCGTCGTTCTTCAAGACCGAGGTCAAGGCCAGCGTGAAGGAGGGTCAGAGCTTTGCGATCGGATCCTACCGGCTGCGCTACGCCGGCCTCGAATCGAGCGAGACGCCCCATCTCGAAACCGTGCGCGCCAAAGTGGTCGTGACGCGCGACGGTCGCGCGGTCACCACGCTGACTCCCGCCAAGCTCTTCTACAAGGCGGCCCAGCAGCCGGCGACCGACGTCGCGCTGCGCTCGACTCCGGCGGCCGATCTCTACCTGGTGCTGGCGGGCTTTGACCAGACTACCGCGACCGCGACCTTCCAGGTCTTCCTGACGCCGCTGGTTTTCTGGATCTGGCTGGGCGGATTCGTGATGGCGTTCGGGACGGTGATCGCGATGTGGCCTAACGTGCGCGAGCGCGCCGCGATTGCGGCCACTGTGCGTGGCCGTCTGGCCGACGATCGATTCGCCTCCGAGCCCACCGGCGGAGGCCGCTGATAGCGCGGCGTATGAAGCTCGCCCTGGTAATCGCGATGCTGGCGCTGCTCATAGCGGCGCCGCCCGCTGCTCCGGCGGTCACGCCCAAGACCAGCCGCCAGGCGGTCGCCGAGGGGCTGACCTGTCAATGCGGATGCGGCCTGACGGTCGCCAACTGCAACCATCCGAATTGCGAGTTCTCGGTGCCGGCCCGGGAAAAGATCGACCATCTGATCGCGCAGGGACTGACTCGCGTACAGATCATCGCCATCTTTCGCGCCAAGTACGGCGAGAAGGTGCTGTCGTCGCCGACCACGCAGGGCTTCAATCTGCTGGCCTGGGTGACGCCGCCGTTGGTGATGGTGATGGGCGCGATGCTGGTGATGTTCACGATCTCGCGCTGGCGCACCGCGCGGCCTGGTCCGGCCCCGCCGGGAGCGCCGCATATCACCCCTCCCGACGCTGATAATCCCGACTTGCGGCGCGAGCTGGAACGCCGTCTGAGAGAGCGAATTTAGCGCCGTGACGATCTACCTGGCAGCGATCCTGATCGTGGCCGGCGTGGCGCTGTTCGTGGCGGCGCCGCTGACCGGCGAATCGCTGTGGCGGCGGCCCGGCCGTCGCTCGGTCGAGGCCGAGCGCCTTGAACATGAGCAGGAACTCGCGATGCAGGGGCTGCGCGAGCTCGAGTTTGACCGCGAGATGGACAAGCTTTCCGCCGCCGACTACGGGACCCTCAAGGCGCCGCTCGAGGAGCGGGCGCTGGCCGCGATGGGCGCGCTGGAGCGGCTTCGCAACGAACCCGCGCCGGGCGCGCCGTCGACCCCGGTGGTGCGTCCGCTGCGGCCGCTGGCGACGGCGCCCGGCGCTCGCCAGGTCCGCTTCTGCCCGGAATGCGGCAGCGCGATCGGCGGTAGCCATAAATTCTGCGGTGGATGCGGTGCGCCGTTGGCGGCGCTCAGGCGGGCGGGCGGCGAGGCCGGCTGATGGAGCCGCCGGCGCTGGCAGCCCGCGGGGTGGCCATGGCGTTCGGCCTCGTGCCGGTGCTGCGCGATGTTAACTTCGAGCTGTGGCCCGGCACGCTGGCCTCGATCAGCGGCGTCAACGGCGCCGGTAAATCGACCCTGGTAAAAATTTTCGCCGGCCTGATTCGTCCCAGCAGCGGAACTGTCGCCGTGTCCGGCGTCCCCGGTGCGCGTGGGGCAATCGGCCTGCTGAGCCATCAGAGTTTGCTCTATCCGAATCTGACCGCGGTCGAGAACCTCGAATTTTACGCCGCGCTCTATGGGCTGCGTGACGCGCGCCAGCGCGCGGCGCGCTGGCTCGAGCGAGCCGGGCTGCAGGCGCTCGGCGACTATCGCGTGCGCACCATCTCACGCGGCAACGAGCAGCGCCTGGCGATCGCCCGCGCGCTGATCGCCGATCCCGCGCTGCTGATCATGGACGAGCCGTTCAGCGCGCTCGATTCAGGCGGCGTCGCGCTGGTAAGGCAGTTGATCGGCGAGGCGCTGGCGCGCGGCTGCGCGGTGGTAATCACGGCGCACAGCGCGGACGCGCTGGTGGGGCTCGATTTCGAAGCTTACGAACTCAGCCGCGGACGGCTTGCGCGCCACCCTGGCGGGCGGCTCGCCGGCCACGGGTAAGCGTCCACGATGTCCGGCTTCGGCCCCATCCTGCGCAAGGATCTGCGGCTCGAGCTGCGCTCGGGCGAGAGCACGATTGCGCTGGTCGCGCTGTCGATGCTGATCCTGGTGGTGATCGTGTTCGCGCTCAGCCAGGCCGGCGCGCGCGGCGCCGAAGCCGCCGCCGGGGCGCTGTGGATTGCGCTGCTGTTCTCCGGGATGCTCGGGGCGACGCGCGCGATCGGCGCCGAGCGCGAGAACGGATGTATCAGCGGGCTGCTGATGAGTCCGGTCGACCGCGCCACGATCTACTTGGCCAAGCTCACCGCGGCGCTGATCTTCATGACGGTCGCGGAGCTTGCCGCGGTCGTCCTGATGGTGCTGTTCTTCAATCTGAATTTCGATTTCGGGTTGCTGCGGATGATCCCGGTGCTAGCGCTGGGGGTGGCCGGTTTCGCCGCGCTCGCCACCATGCTGGCCGCGATCTCGGGTCATACCCGGCTCGGCGATTTGATCCTGCCGATGCTGGCGGTGCCGATTTACGTGCCGGCGCTGATCGCCGGCGTCAAGGCCTCGGCGGTGCTGCTCGGCGGCGGTTCGTTCGCGGCCGCCGCTTCCTGGATGAAGATCCTGATCGCGTTCGACGTGATTTACACCGTCGCCGGCTATCTGCTGTTCGAACACGTGGTCGCCGGCGAGGGCTGACGGCTTGCGCGCCGCTCGCCTGCGCCGACGACCACGATGACGGGCGTAACTTGCCGCGCTATCTCAAGACCGTCGCCAGCCCCGCGGCGGTGGAGTACTTGCCGACGTCGTCCATGTTTTGGCCGTAGCGGTTGCGGCAATCGGCATTGTCTCCGGTCGACAGTCCGTCCGGCGTCTTGAAGGCCCAGAACGAGAGATGGTCGTTCTGGATGTCCCACTGATTGGCCCATCCATTGGGCGTGATAGCGGGGGCCTGGCCCGGTACCTTGGTGATAACCACCGGCCAGACATTCATCTTCCAGAATTTCATCGACGAGTCGTAGATGTCCTGCCAGAACGACATCTTGGTCTCTTTATCGATCCACATCAGCCGCTTGCCGTAGCAATAGCCCGAGCGCTGCGACGGTATGCGCCGGACGTCGATCACCCAGGTGTCGCGTAACTCCCACTTGCCGATGCTGGGCTTGGCGAAGAATACCGGCTGATAGAAATTGTTCCACTTGTCGGCGAGGTTGACGTCCTCTTCGAGGTCGCCCAGGATCTTTTGCTGCGTCACCACCTTGGCGTCGAAGCGGGCGAAGCCGCCATTGAAACCGTTGACCCGGGGATCGTCCAGGATCAGGTCGCTGCCGATAAACGGCGTGCATCGGGCCGCGGTCGAAAGCCGCAGCGAGCGGCGCAGGGCCGGGATGAACAGAAAAGTGTTCTCGGGCTTGGTGTAGTCGGTGTAATAGATCGTCAAATCGGTGGTGTACTTGGCCTGCTCGGGAAAGTTCACCATCACGTATTCGCTGTAATCCATCCCCTGCGCTTGCGGATCGTTCAGCGGCTGCCCGGGATCGCCAATATGGCTCAGCCGCCGGTAAATGAAGGTCGCCATCTCTCGATAGACGTTGCCGAAACGGTCTTCAAAGCCGGAGTAGGTGTTGCCGCAAATGAGATAGGGCACGTAGGCGAACCAGTTGTCGATCAGGATCTTGAGGCCCATCTGCGGCTCAGCCGGCTGGGGAAACGGCCAGCCCGAGACATAGCCCTTGATGGTATGGCGGCCATCGGGCAGGTCCACGATCTTGACCTGGCTGGCGTACTTCTCGGTGTACTCCTGGAAGCTCTTCGGCGGAAGAACGTGATGAGTGGGGCCGATCACGATCTGGAAATCGGGCGGGAACTTCCAAAAATAGGTTCCCGCAAACATCGCCTGCATCCCCGGCGGCATGTACTGCTTGTACTGCTGCCAGTTTTTCATGTTGATCACGGTGCCGACCGGAAGATTCTCCTGCTCAGCTTCGGCAGCGAAGCTGATAGTCGACCATACCAACGCCGCCACGATCGCCAGCACCGCGGCGCAAACCAACTGTTTGCCGATGAATTTATGCATGGTTGAGACCCCCAAGTCTCAATTTGATGTGAACCCCTCTCGATCCGAGCCTTCCGGAAGTCCCGTCCCGGCGCTTCGACTCCAGCGACCTTTAAGCCCCTCCCGAGTTGGTTGTCAAGCTCGGCGGTTTGGCCGCCCCTCGCATCCAAATCCGGACGACGAGACTTGGCGTATGGCGGCCGTCTGCGACGCCGAGGCCGGGAGCTGTGATGATGTCAACGGTTCGCGATGCTGGTACAAATACAGAGCAATGCAGGAAATCCTCCGCCGATGAATCGCGGCCTGACCATGACGCTCGGCGTCGTGACCGCGGCCCTGATGGTCGCCGCGTTGTACATGGTGTTCCTCTATGTCCCGACCGAGGCGACGCAGGGAATCGTGCAGCGGATTTTCTATTTCCATGTCCCCTGCGCGTGGGTCGCCTTCGCCGGCTTCGGCCTGGTCGCGATCTCGGGCGCGCTCTACCTGTGGCTCGGGCAGCAGGTGTGGGACGACCTCGGCCAGGCCGCGGCCGAGACCGGGATGGTGTTCTGCACGCTGGTGCTGGTGACCGGATCGATCTGGGCCAAACCGATTTGGGGTGTGTGGTGGACCTGGGACTCGCGCCTGACGACCACGCTCCTGCTGTGGCTGCTGTACGGCGGCTACCTGATGCTGCGGGCGGCGGCTGATGAGAGTCCGGTCAGCTCGCGGCTCGCGGCAGTGGTCGGAATTATCGCCGCGCTCGACGTGCCGGTGGTGATCGTTTCGGTGCGGCTGTGGCGCACGATCCATCCCGCCGTGCTGGTGACGCGCCAGGGCGGTCATGGCTTGCAGGACCCGCGGATGGTGGCGACGCTACTGGTCGCGATGGCCGCGTTTACGGCGCTGTTCGCCTGGCTGCTGCTGCTGCGGCTGGCGACGCTGCGAACCCGCGCGCGGCTCATCCGCCTGACGCTGGCGGTGGCGACGGCCGAGGCGGCGGCAGGAGACTGACGATGGAGAATTTCGGCTACCTGTTCGCGGCCTACACGATTATCTTCGCCGTGATCTTTTTGTACGTGATGTTTATCTGGCGCCGCCAGCGCCGGCTCGAGCATGAAGTCGCGGCGCTCGAGCGCCGACTCGCCGCGCTGGGCGAAAAACCGCTCAACTCGCGCTCGGCGTCGTGAGCCGCTTGCGCCGCCGCAATTGATGAGCATCTTGAGAGCATAGGATGGAATTTCGCGACTACTACAAGCTCCTCGGCGTCGAGCGTGGCGCCAGCGCGGCCGAGATCAAGAGCGCCTACCGCAAGCTCGCCCGCAAGCATCATCCCGACGTCAATCCCAACAACAAGGAGGCCGAGCAGCGCTTCAAGGAGATCAACGAGGCCTACCAGGTGCTGAGCGATGAGGAGAAGCGCAAGAAGTACGACCAGCTCGGTGCGGATTGGGAACGCGGGACCTCGCAGGAAGATATCTTTCGGCAATATTCGGGACCGCGCCCCGGCAGTGCGGGCGCCGGCTTCAGCGATTTCTTCGAACGCTTCTTCGGCGGTGGCGGCTTCTCGATGGGCGGCGGACGCGGACGCCGCGGTGGCCCCCGCACGGCTTCCGATTTCTCGGGTTTCGATTTCGGCGCCGGTGGCGGTCCGCCCTCCCGCGCCCCGGATGTGGAGGCCACCGTCATTATCGCGTTGCGCGAGGCGGTGCATGGCAGCAAGCGGCGGCTCGAGCTGGTGGCCGAGGACGATTGTCCGCAGTGCGGGGGCAAAGGCATGATCGCGCGCGAGGAGAAGCGCCCGGGGATGCGCGTGATCCGCTCCGCCGAGCCCTGTCCGCGATGCTCTGGGCGCGGCACCATTGCGGCCCGCCGCACGCTCGAGGTGACGATTCCAGCCGGCATGACCGACGGCGATCGTATCCGCCTCAAAGGGCAGGGCGGCAAAGCGCCGCGGCCCGAGCTCAACGGCGATCTGTTCCTGACCGTCAAGCTCGATCGCGACCCGGTGTTCGCGGTTGCCGCACGCGATATCCGCTGCGAGCTGCCGGTGTGGGATTACGAGGCGGCGCTGGGCGCGGAAGTCGTGGCGCCGACCGTCGACGGACGCATCTCGCTGAAGATCCCGGAGGGCAGCCAGAGCGGACGTGTGATGCGCCTGCGCGGCCGCGGCATCCCGGCGCGCGGCAAGCAGCCGGCCGGAGATCTGCTCTACGAAATCAAGGTGCTCGCTCCGACCGACCTGACCGACGAAGAGCGGAGCCTGATGCAGCAGCTCGCCGAGCATCGCAAGGCCCGGGCGGTGCCCGACCCGCGCGCCGAGCTGATGCGGGAGCCGTGACGGGAGCCGTGAGATGAGAGGGAGAGCGTCGATCGTGCGGCGGCGCAGGATTTCACGCGCCGTCGAGAGCCGGGTGCCAACCTTCTTGAGCCGCAGCGCGCTGCGCCGGCTGGCGGATGTGACCGAAGCCCAGCTCAGGGTTTGGGAAGCGGCCGAGCTAATCGCGCCGGCGCGGATCGTCGAGCTGGACGGTAATCGCGAGCCGCTCTATGCGCGCCAGGCGCTGGAGCGAATCCGGCTGATTCGGACCCTGGCCGAGGAACTCGAGATCAACCTGCCTGGGATCGAAGTGATCCTGAACCTGCTTGACAGGCTGGCAGGCTAAAGCGAAGATTCAGCGAATCAATTCGCGATCAAATAGGCTGGCAGGACGGATCGAGTCGGCGCTGGCCGCGCGGCTGGCGCGGATGGGACTGGCGCCCAACGACCTGATCCTGGTCGCGGTTTCGGGCGGCCCCGATTCGGTGGCGCTGCTGCACGCGATGCATCGCGTCGGCTGCCGGATCGCGGCGGCCCATCTGAACCATCGCCTGCGTGGCGCCGAGTCGGAGCGCGACGAAACTTTCGTTCGCCGGCTGTGCGAAGAGCTCGGTATCGAGCTGATGGTCGGCGATGCGGCGCTCGATGGCGAGGCGTCCAATCTCGAAGAGCGGGCACGCCATGCGCGCTACGATTTCCTCGATCGCACCGCCGAGCGGCTCGGGGCGCGCTCTATCGCGCTTGGCCATCAGGCCGACGATCAGGCCGAAACCATCATGCTGCGGCTGCTGCGCGGCGCCGGTATCGCCGGTTTGTCGGCGATGGCCGAGGCCGGTCCGGGACGGCTCATCCGGCCGCTGCTCAAGCTGCGGCGGCGTGAACTGCTGGACTATCTGCAGGCGATCGGTGCGCATTACGTTTCCGACAGCTCCAATCGCTCGCCGCGCCATCTGCGCAATCGCCTCCGCCACGACCTGCTGCCGCTGATCGAGCAGGCCTATGCGCCCGGATTTTCGCGCCGCCTGGTCGAGCTCGGCGCCGAGTTGCGAGCGGTCGATGAGTTTCTCGCCGCCCAGGCCGAGCGCGAGCTGAGCGATCGATTGATCGATGGCCAGCGGCTGGAGCTCGCCGGCTTCCCGGCGCTTCATCCTGCCCTGGCCGCGGCGACGCTGCGCCGGTTCGTCGCCGGCCGTATCGGCACGCTGCGTCGGATCGATCGCTCCCATCTCGAGGCCCTGATGCGGCTGTGCGTGGCGGGACCACCCAACGGACAGCTCGATCTGCCGGGCGGATGGTCCGCGAGGCGTGAATACCGGACGCTGGCTATCGGGCACGATCGCGCTATCGGGCACGATCGGATGAGGGCCATCGCGCCGCGATACGCGGTGCCGCTCGCGCTCAACGGCCGTACCGAAGTCGAGCAGTCGGGGTTCGCCTTCGAGGCAGTGATCGTTCCCGTCGACGCGGCCCCGATGCCGGCCGACCTCTACCAGGCGCTGTTCGACGCCGACCGGCTGACGGGGCCGGCGCTGGCGCGCAATCTGCTCCCGGGCGACCGTATCGCGCCGCTTGGTATGACCGGCAGCCGCAAGGTCAAGGAGGTATTTATCGATCATAAACTGCCGCCCGGGCTGCGCGCCCGCTATCCCCTGATCACGTTCGACGGCGAGGTCGCATGGATTCCCGGACTGGTTCGCTCAAGGGTCGCGCTGTTGCGCTCTGAGACGCGCAAAGCGCTGCATCTGAAGGCAGTTTTCTTTACGCGCTGAAAGGCCCCCTGATTGCGTGGAATTGAAACTGCATGCTAGCCTCTCTCACCAGATGAACCAGTTCTCACGCAGCATCGCTCTCTGGCTTGTGCTGGGACTGATGTTCCTCCTGCTGTTCAACATCTTCAGCAGGCCTCAGACCCGCGAACCAGAGATTATCTTCTCGGATTTCCTTAACCAGGCCGACAAGGGCCAGGTCTCCCAGGTCACCATCCAGGGTAACCAGATCCACGGCGTCACGACCGCCGGGGAGCATTTCAAGACCTACGCCCCCAACGATCCCGAGCTGGTAAAGACGCTGCGCGACAAGAGCATCAAGATTGCCGCCAAACCGCCCGAGAGCGATTCGTGGTGGATGCTAGCGCTGGTGCAGGGATTTCCCATCCTGTTGCTGGTGGGGGTCTGGATCTTTTTCATGCGCCAGATGCAGATAGGCGGCGGCAAAGCGATGTCCTTCGGTAAGAGTCGCGCCAAGCTGCTGACCGAAAACACCCATAAAGTCACTTTCGCCGATGTCTCCGGGATCGATGAAGCCAAGGACGAGCTGGAAGAAATCATCCAGTTTCTGAAGGATCCGAAGCGCTTCACGCGTTTGGGAGGACGAATTCCCAAGGGCGTCCTGCTGGTCGGAGCGCCGGGCACGGGCAAGACCCTGCTGGCCCGCGCGATCGCCGGCGAGGCCGGGGTGCCGTTCTTCTCGATTTCGGGCTCCGACTTCGTCGAGATGTTCGTCGGCGTCGGCGCCTCGCGCGTCCGCGACCTGTTCGTACAGGGCAAGAAGCACGCCCCCTGTATCATCTTTATCGACGAAATCGACGCCGTCGGGCGTCATCGCGGGGCCGGCCTGGGCGGCGGCCATGACGAGCGCGAGCAGACCCTCAACCAGTTGCTGGTCGAGATGGACGGCTTCGAAGCGAACGAGGGCGTCATCCTGGTCGCGGCGACCAATCGCCCCGATGTGCTCGATCCCGCCCTGTTGCGGCCCGGCCGCTTCGACCGCCGGGTCGTCGTGCCGCGGCCTGACGTCAGGGGGCGCGAGGGGATTCTCCGCGTCCATACCCGCCGGGTGCCATTGTCGGACAACGTCGCGATCGACAAGCTGGCCCGCTCCACGCCGGGCTTCGCCGGCGCCGATCTCGAGAACCTGGTCAATGAGGCGGCCTTGTTGGCGGCGCGGCGCAACAAGGAAAAAGTCGAGATGATCGATTTCGAGCTCGCCAAGGACAAGGTCATGATGGGCGCCGAGCGGCGTTCGATGGTGATGTCGCTGGGCGAGCGGCGCAACACCGCCTATCACGAGGGCGGCCACGCGCTGGTGGCGATGCTGCTGCCGGGCGCCGACCCGGTGCACAAGGTTACGATTATCCCGCGCGGCATGGCGCTCGGTGTGACCCAGCAGCTGCCGCTCGACGATCGCTACACCTATTCGCGCGACTACCTGATGACGCGCCTGACGATGATGTTCGGCGGACGGGTCGCCGAAGAGCTGATCTTCAACCATATGACGACCGGGGCCGGCGACGACATCGAGAAGGCGACCGAGCTCTCGCGCAAGATGGTTTGCGAATGGGGCATGAGCAAGGAACTCGGCCCGATGACTTTCGGCCGGCGCGAAGAGCAGGTCTTCCTGGGACGCGACATCTCCCATCATAAAGACTACTCCGAGCACACCGCGGTCGAGATCGATCGCGAGGTCCGGCGCATCGTCGACGAGGCCTATCATCACGCGCGCCGCCTGCTCTCCGAGCATCTGGTCCTGCTGCACGCCATCGCCGAGCGTCTGCTCGAGAAGGAAGTTCTCGAAGGCGGCGAAGTGGCCGACATGGTCAAGGCCTTCCAGGAAGGGCGCGAATTGCCGCCCAGCCGCGAGCCGATTGCTACTGGTGGAAACTTCCCCGGTGTCACTCCCTCCAAGGACAAACCCAAGCAGGTTGCTGACGAAAGTTCGGTTCCGGGTCTGCCTCCCAAGCCGGCCCTCGCCTGAGCGGCGCGGCGCAGGCTTAGCGCGACGCTCCGGTCCGCTGCCTTTGGCCGTTACCCGGCCCGGTGGCGGTGTGTGTGAGTGATGGGTCCCAAACCATCGAGGCGGCGCGCCCGCCGGCTCAAGCTCGCCGACGGCCGCGTGATCGATTTTCCCGCCGTGATGGGGATTCTGAACGTCACGCCCGACTCGTTTCGCGACGGCGGTCGCTACCTCGATCGCGAGCGCGCGGTTGACCACGCGATCGAGATGGCGGGGCAGGGCGCCGATATTATCGATGTCGGCGGCGAGTCGACCCGTCCGGGCGCCGCCGCAGTGCCGGTCGACGAAGAGTTGCGACGGGTCATCCCGGTGATTGCGGCGCTGGCCGGGCGGCTGCGCGTTCCGATCTCGGTCGACACTCGCAAAGCGGCGGTGGCGCGGGCGGCGCTGGATGCGGGCGCGGCGATTATCAACGACGTCAGCGCGCTTGAGTTCGATTGCGAGATGGCTTCGGTGGCGGCGCGGGCGCGCGCCGCGGTGGTGCTGATGCATATGCGGGGTACGCCGGAAACCATGGCGACGATGGCCGAGTATCGCGACCTGGTCGCGGAAGTGTGCCGCTACCTGCGCGGCCGCGTCCGGGCGGCGCGCGCCGCCGGCATTTCCGCCGCCCGGCTGATCGTCGATCCGGGTTTTGGCTTCGCCAAGCGCGGGGGGCATAATCTGACCCTGATCCGCGGGTTGCCGAGGGTCGCTGCGTTGGGCTACCCGGTTCTGATAGGATTTTCAGGGAAAGCGCTGGGGCTCGGACTTGGAAAGGCCGGTGAGGGCGAGCGGACCGCGCGCCTCGCGGCGGCCGAAGCGGTAGCGGTGATGCTGGGCGCGTCTATTCTGAGAGTTCACGACCCCGGACCGACGGTCGCCGCGATCAAGGTGGCGGCGTCGATCACCGGAGCCGTCCGGGTTTAGCCGGACATGCACAACTACATCGGTTTCATACCACCGCTCAGATGGCAGGATGCGCTCGACATCCTGATCGTCGCCTTCGTCATCTACCGGGTCATCGTGTTGATCCGCGGTACGCGCACCGTCCAGATGGTGCTCGGCCTGGTGCTGATCGGGGTGGCGTTCGTCGCCTCGCAGATGCTGGGGCTGTTCACGCTCAACTGGCTGTTGAACAACTTCCTCGGCTCGCTGATCGTGATCCTGGTGGTGATCTTTCAGTCCGATATCCGCCGCGCGCTGGCCCGCATGGGCACCGGACCGTTCTTCGCCACGCGTATCAACGTCGCGCGGGCGGCCGAAGAGCTGACCGCGGCGGCGACCTGGCTGGCGGCGCGCCGCATCGGCGCCTTGATCGTTATCGAGCAGGAGATGGGGCTTAGCGAGTACGTCGAGACCGGCCGTGAGATCGACGCGCAGCTCTCGCGCGAGCTGCTCGAAACTATCTTCATGCGCGGCTCGCCGCTGCACGACGGCGCGGTGATCGTCAAGGGCGATCGGGTGATAGCCGCGGCCTGCCTGCTGCCGCTGGCGACCGATCCCAACGTCGCGCTGACGCTGGGCACCCGTCATCGGGCGGCGATCGGGCTTACCGAGGAGAACGACGCCGTGGTGATCGTGGTTTCCGAGGAGCGCGGCACTATCTCGGTCGCCAACCGCGGCCGGCTGCTGCAGGAGATCGACTCCTCGCGGCTGTTGACCCGGTTGCATCGGCTGAGGTCGTAAAGCGATGGCGGAGCCGGCCAAATCGCCGATCCCGATCGAGTCCGCGAAGCCGGTGCGCGCGCCAACCGCCCGCTTGCGCCGGCTGTTGACGCGCAACCTGGGGCTGCGCGTGCTGTCAGTGCTGCTGGCGGTCGCACTGTGGGTGTTCGTCAACGCCGGCGAGCACACTGACGAAGCCCAGGTCGAGGTCCCGGTCCGCTACACCTCGCTGCCCGCCGGGCTGGTGATCATCAATCGGCATCCGCAGTTCATCAAGATCACGATCTCCGGCACGCCGACGATGTTGTCGCTGCTCGACCCGGACCGCCTGGCGCTGAAGCTCAATCTGACCGGGGTCGGCCCCGGCCAGGCCTCCTTCCGGCTCACCCCGGATATGTTCAGCCAGTATCGCGGGACCAGCGTCACGCGCATCGTGCCTTCGCAGGTCGTGCTCGATATCGATCGCCTGGTTACCACCGCCATGCCCGTCAAGCTGGACCTCGAAGGCAAGCCCGCCACCGGCTACAAGGTTGCCTCGGCTGAGGTTAAACCGCCCGCGGTCGAGACCACCGGACCGAGCCGCTTTGTCACGCCGCTCAAGCACCTCACGACGGAGCCGCTCTCGATCGAGGGCGCCTCCGCCGACCTCGACGCGCCGGTGCGGGTGATCGATCCGCGCTCCCGTATCAAGCTCGGCACCGAAGTCGTCGAGGCGAAGGTGACGCTCGCGCCGGTGATCGTCGATCGCGAGTTCCGCGACATCAAGATTCAGGTGCGCGGATCCACCCTGCGCACGCGGATCGATCCGGACCGGGCCGAGCTGACGATTCGCGGGCCGCTGTTGAAGTTCACCAAGCTCGATCTGGGCGGCGCGGCGTTTGTCGATGCGAGCGGCGTGCAGCCCGGCGCGTGGCATCTGGCACCGCTGCAGATCAAGTTGCCCGCCGGGATGCAACTGGTGCGTCAGGAGCCGCAGAACGTTAGACTCAGGGTTTACCGCTAGCGGCGTTTGGAAAAGATGGCTAACCGACTGTTTGGCACCGATGGCGTTCGCGGTGTCGCCAATATCGAGCCGATAACTTCGGAAACCGCGCTCCGTCTGGGGCGCGCGCTGGCCGAGGTCTTTCACGCGCCCAGCGGACGTCATCGCCGCATCCTGATCGGCAAGGACACGCGGCTCTCCGGCTACATGCTGGAGACCGCGCTGGCCTCGGGTATCTGCTCGATGGGGGTCGACGTATGGCTGGTCGGGCCGATGCCGACGCCGGCCATCGCGTTTCTCACCCGCAGCATGCGGGCCGATGCGGGCGTGGTGATCTCGGCCTCGCACAATCCCTACGAGGACAACGGCATCAAGTTCTTTTCGCGCGAGGGTTTCAAGCTCGATGACGAAACCGAGCGCCGCATCGAGGAGCTGGTGTTCAACCCGGAAAGATTGTCGCGCGCCCCGGCCGATCAGATCGGCAAGGCGGCGCGTATCGACGATGCCCAGGGCCGCTACCTGGTATTTCTGAAAAACTGCCTGGCGCGCGACACCAACTTCGACGGACTCAAGGTCGCGATCGATTGCGCCAACGGCGCCGCCTACAAGGTCGGTCCCGACCTGCTGCGCGAACTCGGCGCGGAGGTGGTCGCGATCGGGGTCGATCCCGACGGCATGAATATCAACCGGGATTGCGGCGCGGTCCATGCCGAGCGGCTGCGGCAAACCATCCGCGAGAGCGGCGCCCAGGTCGGCATCGCGCTCGACGGCGACGCCGATCGGGCGCTGCTGTTCGACGAACGCGGCGAGCTGTTCGACGGCGACGACATGATGGCCATCCTGGGCTGCAAGTTGGCCGCCGAGGGCCGGCTGCGGAACAATACGGTGGTCGCCACGGTGATGAGCAACTTCGGGCTGGAACGCGCTCTGGAAGCGGCCGACGTGCGACTGGTGCGCACCGAGGTGGGCGATCCGTCGGTCGCGCGCGAGATGCGCCTCAAGCGCTACAACCTGGGTGGCGAGCAATCCGGCCACGTCATCTTCATGGACTACTCCACCACCGGCGACGGCCTGCTGACCGCCCTGTTGATGCTTTCCCATATGCTCGAGCGCGGCCGGCCGCTCAGTGAGTTGCGCGCCATGCAGCGGGTGCCGCAGGTGCTCGAGAACGTGCGCGTGCGCGAGCGCACCCCGCTCGACGGGATGCCCGAGGTGCGCAGCCTGATTGCCGACGCCGAGCGGCGCCTGCGCGGCAACGGTCGGCTGCTGGTGCGATACTCGGGCACCGAGATGGTGGCGCGCGTAATGGTCGAGGGCGACGATTCGGCGGCGATCGCGGCCGTGGCCAAAGAGATCGGCGCTGCCATCCGGCAACGTATCGGCGCCGGTTCCTGAAACCATGGCGCGGCTCGGCGTCAACATCGATCATGTCGCAACCGTGCGCCAGGCGCGGCGCACGGATTATCCCGATCCGCTCGAAGCCGCCCGGCTCGCCGAGCGCGGCGGCGCGAAGGCGATTACGGTCCATCTGCGCGAGGACCGCCGCCATATCCAGGATTACGATGTCCTGAGCCTGCGCGGCGCGCTGCGGGTCCATCTCAATCTCGAGCTGGCGCCGCTGGACGAGATGGTCGAGCTGGCGGCGCGGGTTCGTCCCAACGAAGTCTGCCTAGTTCCCGAGCGGCGCGCGGAGCTTACCACCGAGGGCGGCCTCGACGTCGCCGGGCTAACCGACCGGCTGACGCCGCTGGTGCGTCGGCTTCACGATGCGGGTGTCGTGGTGAGCCTGTTCGTCGATCCCGAGCAGCATCAGCTCGCTGCGGCCGCGGCGCTGGGCGCCGAGTTCGTCGAACTGCACACCGGTACCTATGCGAATCAGGCCGATGCTGATCTGTCATCAGCCAAGCCCCCGCGTGCTGCGAAACTTGGCGAGTCGTCGCTCGCCGAGCTGGAGAAAGTCCGGACCGCAGCCGAGGTCGCCCGCGTGCTCAAGCTCAAATGCAACGCCGGCCATGGCTTGAACTATCGCAACGTCGGGCCGATCGCAGCGCTGGGCGGCCTGCAATGGCTGCATATCGGCCATGCGATCGTCGCCCGCGCCGTGATGGTCGGGATGGTGCGCGCGGTGCGCGAGATGAAAGCCCTGCTCGATCGTCCCGACCTCTCGATGCTGCCGCGCGCCCGTGCCGCGCGGCCGGCGCCGGTGCCGCGCCGCTCTCGCGCATGAAACTCCTGACTGCCGCGCAAAGCCGCGAGCTCGATCGCCTGAGCCAGCATCGCCACGGTATCGAGTCCTACGCGCTGATGACGCGCGCCGGTGAGGCGGTGGCCGATGCCACGGCGCGGCGCTGGCCCGAGCGGATTCGCGCCGGCGTCATGGTGATCGCCGGGCGGGGCAATAACGGCGGTGACGGGATGGTCGCGGCGCGCCGCTTGGCCGCCAACGGCGCGCAGGTGCGCGTCATCCTGTTGGGCAGCATCGAGGAGCTTCGGGGCGACGCACGCCGCGCCTGCGACGAATGGATCGGCGCGGATCGCCGGGTCGTGGAAGCGACCACGGAACGGGCGGTGAGTTCGGCCATTGCGGATGGCGCCGGAGTTATTATCGATGCAATCTTCGGCACCGGTCTGAACGCCGAGGTCAAGGGACTCGCCCGCCACGCCGTCGAAGAAATCAACCGCGCCACCGCGGTCGTGACCGCGGTCGATATCGCCTCGGGCGTGAACGCCGACACTGGCGCGATCATGGGCGTTGCGGCGCAGGCCGACCTGACGATCACCTTCGGGGCCGCCAAGTTCGGCCACGTTTCGTATCCCGGCGCGGCCTGCTGCGGTGATCTCGAGGTCGCCGACATCGGCTTCGCGCCGGCCGCGCTGGCCGAGCTCGGCGCTACCGGATGCTATCTGGATCGCGCCGAGATCGCGCCGTTGATTAGGCCGCGCCTCGCCAATACTCACAAGGGCACTTATGGCCATCCGTTGATCGTCGCGGGCAGCCGCGGCAAGGCTGGCGCCGCGCTGCTGGCCTCGCGGTCCGCGCTCAGGATGGGCGCCGGGCTGGTGACCGCGGCGATTCCCGATTCGGTAGCGGCGATCGTCGCGGCGGGGCAGGCGGAGCTGATGACCGAGGCGATGCCCGACCTCGACGGCCATTTCGATGGCGCGCGCACCGTCGCGCGGCTTGCCACGCTCGCCGCGTCGATGAGCGCGCTGGTGGTCGGGCCGGGAATCGGGGTCAGCAACGGCACTCGCGAGATCATAGCCTGGCTGGCCGACCATCCCGGCTCGCCGCCCACGCCGCTGGTGCTCGATGCCGACGGCCTGAACCTGCTCGCGCAACTCGGGCCGGCGCGCCTCAAGCGCTCGTCACGCCCGACCATCCTGACGCCGCATCCGGGCGAGATGGGGCGCCTGCTCGGCGCAACGGCTGCCGAGATCAATGCTGATCGAATCTCCAGCGCACTGCGCTTGGCTGGTCTGACCGGATCGCACGTACTGCTCAAGGGGAATCGCTCGGTGATTGCCGGAGCGGGCGGCGAGGTCTGCGTCAATTCGAGCGGCAATCCCGGGATGGCGACGGCGGGGATGGGCGACGCATTGTCGGGCATGCTGGGGGCGTTGATGGGGCAGGGGCTCGATCCGCTCGACGCGCTCAAGCTCGGCGTCTATCTCCATGGCTTCGCGGCCGACCGGGTGGCCGCGCGGCGCGGGCCGGTCGGGTACCTGGCCGGCGACGTAATCGACGAGCTGCCCGCCGCGCTGGCTGCGCTGCAGGCCTGATTTCTACGCTATAATTTGATTTTGTCGGCGCTTCGCCGTTCCAATCATGGTGCGATTCTCGATCGAAAGCCGTTCGGCGCGCGAGACCAAGAGCTGGGGACGCCGCCTCGCTTCGCTGCTGACCGGCGGCGAGTTGCTGGGCCTGGTCGGCGACCTGGGCGCCGGCAAGACCTGTTTCGTCAAGGGTCTGGCGCGCGGGCTCAGCCTCGACGAGAAGCGCATCCTGAGTCCCACCTTCACGATGATCCAGGAGCATCGCGGCCGCCTCGCGCTCTACCATATCGATCTCTACCGGCTTGAGCAGGCACATCTCGACGATCTTGGCTTGCGCGAATATCTGTTTTCCGACGGGGTCGCGGCGGTCGAATGGTTCGAGCGGCTGCGCGAAGCGCCCACCCTCGATTGCCTCACGATCCATATCGGGTACGCTGGCGCCAACGCGCGTCGGATCGAGTTCGCGGCCGAAACCGATCGTTATCGCGAGCTGATCGAACGTCTGAGGAAGCGCTTCGGCTAGTCCGCGCGTCGCCTGCCGAGCGCATTATCTGCCGCGCGGGGGCTCTGGTTTAGGCCCGGGGTTCCGCTCATAATTAAAGATTCAACCCGCAGCCAGCGGGTTTTGAGGTCAGATGGCTCTGGTCGTCAAAAAATTTGGCGGCACGTCAGTCGGCTCAGTCGATCGGATTAAGCGGGTAGCCGACCACGTGGCGCGGGCGCGCGCCGCCGGCGACGACCTGGTGGTCGTGGTGTCGGCGATGGCGGGTGAGACCAACCGGCTGTTTGCGCTGGCCGGCGAGCTCTGCGAGACGCCCGATGCGCGCGAAATCGACGTCCTGGTGGCTACCGGCGAGCAGGTCTCGGCCGCGCTGCTGGCGATGCGCCTGGCGGCGATCGGCTGCCCGGCGGTCTCGTTCCTGGCTCATCAGCTACCGGTCCGCACCGATGCGAATCACGGCCGGGCGCGAATCACGGCGGTGGAATGCGAGCGCGTGCAGCAGGCGCTCCGCGACCATCGAATCGTCGTGATCGCGGGCTACCAGGGCGTCGATGAGTACGGCGATATCACGACGCTGGGCCGCGGCGCCTCCGACCTGACCGCGGTGGCGATGGCGGCGGTGCTCAAGGCGGCGGCCTGCGAAATCTATACCGATGTCGACGGGGTCTACACCGCCGACCCGAACATCTGTCCCAAGGCGCGCAAGCTCAAGCGCATCTCGTACGACGAGATGCTGGAGATGGCGGGACTTGGCGCGAAGGTGCTGCAGTTGCGCTCGGTCGAGCTGGCGCGGCGCTTCAACGTCCCGCTGGTGGTACGCTCGAGTTTCAAGGAAGAGCTCGAGGGCACCTGGGTCGGGCAGGAGGATCCAAAGATGGAAGACGTGCTGGTCTCGGGCGTCACGCTCGACCAGAATCAGAGCAAGCTGACGATTACCGGCGTCGAGGATCGGCCCGGCCTGGCGGCGCGCATCTTCGGACCGATCGCCGAGGCCGGCATCGTGGTCGATATGATCATCCAGAATGCCAGCGCCGACGGCCGCACCGACCTGACCTTTACGGTCGGACGCGCCGATTTGCGCCACGCCCTGGAGATCGTGCAGACCCTCGCCGGCGAAGTCGGCGCGCGTGGTGTGCGCCATGAGGAGCAGGTGGCCAAGGTTTCTGTGGTGGGAGTCGGGATGCGATCGCATGCCGGCGTCGCCGCCCGGATGTTCCGGATTCTGGCCGACGAACGCGTCAATATCGAAATGATCGCGACCTCCGAGATCAAGGTCTCGGTAGTGGTCAACGCCAAGTACGGCGAGCTGGCGATGCGCACGCTGCACGACGCCTTTATTGGCGCCGATCAAAACGCCGCTCCGGAGACCTTCTGACGATGGCGCAGATGCGCAAGATTCACCTCTACGACACCACCCTGCGCGACGGCTGCCAGTCCGAGGATGTGTCGCTCACGGTCGAGGACAAGGTCACCATCGCGCAGCGGCTCGACGAGCTCGGTATCGATTATGTCGAGGGCGGATGGCCGGGCTCCAACGAGCGCGACGCCGCCTTCTTCAAGGAAGTCAAACGCGTCAAGTTGCACCATGCGAAGATCGTCGCCTTCGGCTCGACGCGCCGCGCCGGAGTGCGCGCTTCGGCCGACAAGAATCTGCAGCTTATCCTGCGCGCCGACACCGCGGTCGCGACCGTGGTCGGCAAGACCTGGGACCTGCACGTGCACGAGGCGCTGAGAATCTCGACCGACGCCAACCTCGAAATCCTGCACGATACAATCGCCTACCTGAAGCGCCATCTGGATGAGGTGATTTTCGACGCCGAGCATTTCTTCGACGGCCTCGCCGCCAACCCCGCCTTTGCGATCGCCTGCCTGAAGGCGGTCGACGAGGCCGGGGTCGATTCGATCGCGCTGTGCGATACCAACGGCGGGCGCCTGCCCCACGAGATCGTTGCCGGCGTCAACGCGGCGCGCGCCGCGGTCGGCTGCGCGATCGGAATCCATTGTCATAACGATTCGGAGGTCGCGGTCGCCAATTCGCTGGCCGCGATCGAGGCCGGCGCGGTGCAGGTGCAGGGCACCATCAACGGCCTGGGCGAGCGCTGCGGCAACGCCAACCTGGTGTCGATTATCGCCAACCTGCAGCTCAAGCTCGGCTATCAGTGCGTGTCGCCCAAGCGCCTCAGGTCGCTCGAAGATCTTTCGCGCCTGGTCTATGAACTGGCCAACGTGACTCCGGCCGCGCGCCAACCCTATGTCGGCCGCAGCGCCTTTACGCATAAGGCCGGACTTCACGTCTCCGGCATCCAGCGCAACCCCAGCACCTACGAGCATGTCGATCCCACGCTGGTCGGCAACGACCGGCGCGTGGTGCTGTCGGAGCTCTCGGGCCGCGCCAATATTCTTTACAAGGCGCGCGAGTTCGGCCTGCGCGTCGAGCCGAGCAACGAAAAAATTGGTCTGCTGCTCGACGAGCTCAAGCGTCTCGAGGGCTTGGGCTATGTCTTCGACGGCGCCGATGCCTCCTTCGAGCTGGTGATGCTGCGGGCGCTGGGACTCACGCGCGAGTACTTCCGCTTCGTCAGTTTCCGCGTCTTCGACGACAAGTGGCACGCCGACCAGGCGCCGTTCAGCGAGGCGGTGGTGGTGATCGAAGGGCCCGACGGCCAGCGCACGCGCAACTCCGCGATCGGCAACGGCCCCGTCCATGCGCTCGATGCCGCCCTGCGCCGCTCGCTGGTGCCGTACTATCCTTCGCTCGAAGCGATGCAACTGTTCGACTACAAAGTGCGCGTGCTCGATACCGGCCATGGCACCGGCTCGCGCGTGCGCGTGCTGATCGAATCGACCGACGGCAAACGCAGCTGGGGCACGGTCGGCGTCTCGAATAACGTCATCGAGGCGAGCTGGCAGGCGCTGATTGATTCCGTCGAATACAAGCTCTACAAGGACGGCGTCAAGCTTCGCAGCCGGTCGCTGGCGGCCCGCAACGGCGCCCGCACGGGAGCGCCGGCCGCGCCAGCAGCAACGCCGTTCGCCAAGGGCACCTGACGGGGCCATCGCGATGGGTATCGTGAGCCGATTCCGCGAAGATATCGAGGCGGTGTTCCGCCACGACCCGGCGGCCCGCACGGTGCTCGAAATTATCCTGACCTACCCCGGCCTGCATGCGATCTGGCAACACCGGCTGGCGCATTGGTTCTGGGAGCGGCGCCTGAAGCTGCTCGGCCGGATGGTCAGCGAGGTGAGCCGCTTCCTGACCGGTATCGAGATTCATCCGGGCGCGCAGCTCGGACGCCGCCTGTTTATCGACCACGGCATGGGGGTCGTGATCGGCGAGACCGCAGAGCTCGGCGACGACGTTCTGATCTACCAGGGCGTTACGCTCGGCGGCACCAGCCATAAGAAGGAAAAACGCCATCCGACGATCGAGGATCACGTGCTGATCAGCGCCGGCGCGACCGTGATCGGTCCGGTGCGGATCGGCCGCGGCAGCCGTATCGGCGCGGGCGCGGTGGTAATCTCGTCGGCGCCGCCGTACTCGACGATCGTCGGCATCCCCGGCAAGGTGATCGAGGGCGAAAGCGCGCGCCACGACGTGATGGAGCTCGAACACGGGCGGCTCCCTGACCCGGTCGCGCGCGCGATGAATACGATGGTCGAGAAGCTCAACGAGCTCACGGTCCGGATGGCGGAGCTCGAAGAGCGCCAGGATTGTCTCGAAGAGCAGCCGCCCGGCACCGCGCCGCCGGCCTCGTCGCGGGCTGCGACCAAGCCGCGATGAGCCGTGTTCGGAGCGCGGCCGGCCCGCTCACGTCGCTTTTGCCGCCGGATCGGGTAAGCTAAGTTAATCCCTTTGGAATCCCAACCAGGATGCGAATCTATCTCGACCACAATGCCGCGGCGCCGCTCAAGCCCGCGGTGCGTGAGGCTTGCGCCGAGCTGGCCGAATTCGCCGGCAATCCGGCCTCGATTCATCATTCGGGCCAGCGCGCCCGCCGCTTGCTCGAACAGGCCCGCGAACGAATCGCCGCGCTGATCGAGGCCGACCCGCGCCGCGTGATCTTCACCAGCGGCGGTACTGAATCGAATAATCTTGCGATCTTCGGCACCGCGATAGGCGCGTCGGCCCGCCGTCGGATCGTCAGCTCGACGGTCGAGCATTCCTCGATAATCGAACCGCTCGCCGCTCTGCAGGAGCGCGGTTTCGAGATCGTCAGGCTGCCGGTTGATAGCGACGGTCATATTGATACCGAGGCGGCGCGCGCCGCACTCGATTCCGCTACCGCGCTGGTCACCTTGGGGCTGGCGAACTCCGAGAGCGGCACGATCCAGAACCTCGCGCCGCTCGCCGCGGCGATCCGCAGTTGCGGTGCGCTGTTCCATATCGACGCCGCGCAGGCGCTCGGCCGCATCCCGGTTTCAGTGGCTGCGCTGGGCTGCGATCTGATAACGCTCAGTGGACACAAGTTGGGCGCGCCGGCAGGAATCGGCGGACTTTATGTGCGCGATCCGGCGCGGCTTGCGCCGCTTATCCTGGGCGGTCCGCAGGAGTACGGCGTGCGCGCCGGCACCCCGAATCTTAGCGGTGCGGTGGGCTTCGGCGTCGCCGCCGATACGATCAGGAACTCGCTCGATGTCGAGTCGGCACGTAGCGCCGCGCTCGCCGAACGCTTGCTCGCACACCTGCTCGACGCGGTTCCCGGCCTGACGCTCAACGGCCCGCGTGGCGGGCGGCTGCCCAACACGCTCAACCTCACTTTCCCGGCGGTGGCGGGCGAAAGCCTGCTGCTGGCGCTCGATCTCGAAGGCGTCGAGGTTTCGATGGGCTCGGCGTGCGCCGCCGGCTCGGTCGAGCCCTCGCACGTCCTGCTGGCGATGGGCCGCGATGAAGCGGCGGCGCGCAGCTCGCTTCGAATCAGTCTCGGCTGGTCGACGACGGTCGCCGAGATCGATCAGGCCGCCGAAATAATTCCGCGCGTATGGCGGCGAGTCTCAGCGGCGGAACCATTGCGGCCATCGTTTGCCGAGGGAGCGTCGCGATGAGCGCGCGGGTGCTGGTCGCGATGTCGGGCGGGGTCGACAGCTCGGTCGCCGCGGCGCTTCTGCATGAGCGCGGCTACGACGTGGTCGGGGTGGCGATGCGGCTGGCATCTGAGCCCGCGGGACGGGTCGCCGCGCGCCGTGCGACCTGCTGCTCGCATGAGGACTTCGAAGATGCGCGGCGGGTGGCCGAGCGCCTGGGGTTTCCCTTTTACGTGGTCGATCTGCGGGCCGACTTCGCGCGCCGCGTAATCGGCAATTTCGTGGCTGAATATGTTGCCGGCCGCACTCCTAATCCGTGCGTGCGATGTAATCTCGAAATCAAGTTTGATCGGCTCTGGCAGCGGGCCCGCGCGCTTGGCGCGGAGTTCGTCGCGACCGGCCATTATGCGCAAATCGTGCGCGGCGACGACGGCCATTGCGGCCTCGCGCGTGCGCTTGATACCGCCAAGGACCAGTCCTATTTCCTCTTCACGCTCGGCCAGGCTGAGCTGGGGCGCACGCTGTTTCCGCTCGGCGCGATGACCAAGGGCGAGGTGCGCGATTATGCGCGTCGGCTCGGGCTGCGCAATGCGGACAAGGCCGAAAGCCAGGAGATCTGTTTCGTCCCCGACGGCGACTACGCCCGCTTCGTCGAGAGCGCGGTCGCCCCATCGACGCCGCGCCCAGGCCGCGTCGTCGACGACGCGGGGCGCGTCCTCGGTGTCCATCGCGGGGTGCATCACTTTACCGTCGGGCAACGGCGCGGCCTCGGTATCGCTGCCGGCGCGCCGCTTTATGTGCGCGAGCTCAGGGCGGCCAGCGCCGAGGTGGTCGTGGCGCCACGCGCGGCGCTCGCCTCGCACGGCCTGATCGCGACCGACGTGCGATTGATCTCGCCCGCGGCCGCAGCCGGCGCACCGATCCCTATCGAAGCGAAAATCCGCTATCGCCATCCGGCGCTGCCGGCGACGCTCACCATGGTCGCTCCCGACCGCGCCGAAGTGCGCTTCATCAACGCCGGACCTGCGGTCAGCCCGGGTCAGGCCTGCGTCTTCTATCGCCGCGACCAGGTGCTGGGCGGCGGCTTCATCGAGCGGGCGCTGTAGGAGAGGGCCGGATGCGCTTCGCGATCGCAACGCTCGGATGCAAGGTCAACCAGTACGACTCGGCGGTTATCGAGGCGCGCTTGACGGCCCGCGGCGCGGAGCGCGGCGAGTTCGATAGCGTCGCCGATGTCTACGTGATCAACACCTGCACTATCACCGATCGCGCTGATGTCGAAAGCCTGAAGCTCGCGCGGCGCGCCCGCCGCCTCAATCCGCAGGCGCGGGTGGTGATGACCGGGTGCCTGGCGCAGGCGAATCCGACGCGCCTGGCCGATGCGCCGGAGGTCGACGCGATCATCGGACTGGGGCGGGCCGACGATCTCGAGCGCGCTATTCTCGACGGCGACGGCGAGCGCGTGATGGTCTCGAACCTGCGCAAGCTGCGCGCACCGATCGAAATTGCGGGCGTGACGCTGGCGGGCCATACCCGCGCCTTTCTGAAGCTGCAGGAGGGCTGCGACCAGTTTTGCTCGTTCTGTATCGTGCCGACCTCGCGCGGCATTTCGCGCAGCGTCGAACCGCGTCGTGTCCTGGCGGCGATCGACGAGCTGCATGTCCGCGGCCTCAAAGAGGTGGTCCTGTCGGGAGTTCATCTCGGCGGTTACGGCAAAGATCTTTCACCGGCGACTTCGCTGGCGGCGCTGCTCGAGATGATCGCCGAGCGTTCGCCGATTCGCCGGGTGCGGCTGAGCTCGCTCGATCCCGAAGAATTGGGCGATGAGATTATCGCGCTGCTGGCCGGCGGCGACGCCTTTTGTCCGCATCTCCATCTCCCACTCCAGTCCGGCAGCGACCAGACGCTGGTGCGGATGCGGCGGCGGTACGATACCGCCTTTTACCGCGGCCGAGTGGAGCGACTGATCGAAGCGCTGCCCGAAGCGGCGGTCGGCACCGATCTGATTGTCGGCTTTCCGGGCGAGACCGCCGATCACTTCAAGCAATACTTCAAGTTTGTAGAAAACCTGCCGCTGGCCTATTTTCACGTCTTCCCGTACTCGGTCCGCGCCGGGACCACCGCGGCCAAGCTCGCGGGGCGGGTGGCGAGCGACGAGATTCGACGGCGGGCACAGGTGATGCGCGAGCTCGGCGAGCGCAAGCGCGTCGATTTCGCCCGGCGCTTCGGCACGGCCCGGCTGCGGGTGCTGGTCGAGGAGCGGACGGGCGACGGCCGGCTGACGGGTTTGAGCCGCAATTATCTGCGAGTGACGGCGCCGGGCAGTGACGAATTTAAAAATCATGAAGTCGAATTCCAAGCATCCCATGTCGAGGGCGCGACGCTGGCTGGCGCGATTGTTGGGCACTCAGCGACGCGCGCGGCCGCCGGGCTTTGAGCACGCGAGGACTCAGCTCGAGCACGCGCTCGGCTATCACTTCCAGCATCCCGGCTTGCTCAATGCAGCGTTGACCCATCCGAGCGCAGTCGGCCCCAGCGAGACGCATTACGAACGGCTCGAGTTCCTGGGCGACGCGGTGCTCGATCTCGCGATCGCCGACCTGCTGATGCGCCGCTTTCCCGATGCCAAGGAGGGGCAGCTCTCCAAGCAGCGCGCCTCGATCGTTAACGGCCGCACGCTGGCTCTGAAGGCGCAGGACGTCGGGGTCGGTAAGTACCTGCGGCTCGGCAAGGGCGAGGAGAAGAGCGGCGGACGCGAGAAGCCGTCGATTCTGGCGGCCGCGCTGGAGGCGCTGATCGGCGCGATCTATTCCGATGGCGGGCTCGAGCCGGCGCAGCGCGCGGTCGAGATTTTGATCGCGGAGGATCTCGGCGGTGCGGCCGCCGAGCGCGACTACAAGACCGAATTGCAGGAGGCGGCCTATCGCCGCTTTCGCGCCCAGCCGGTTTACGAGCTGGTGGCGACGCGCGGCCCCGACCATGCCAAGCATTTCACCACCCGAATTCGAATCGCCGGGCGCGACCTCGGCACCGGCGAGGGCGGCAGCAAGAAGCAGAGCGAGCAGGCGGCGGCGCGCGCCGCGCTCGACTGGATCACGAATGAGCGGCGTGAACAGCACTGAGCAGTTCCGCTCGGGCTTCGTCGCGATCGGCGGGCGCACCAACGTCGGCAAGTCGACGTTGCTCAACCGGCTGGTCGGGCACAAGGTGGCGATCGTCACGCCGCTGCCGCAGACCACGCGCCGGCGGATCGTCGGGATTCGCCACGATCCCGACGCGCAGTTGATTTTGATCGACATGCCCGGCCTCCACGCGCCGCACAAATTGCTCAACCAGCGGATGGTGGCGGTGGCGCGCCGCGCGCTCGGCGAAGGCGAGGTGGCGGTCGGCGTGATCGAGGCCGGCGCCCGGCTGAGGGGCGGCGATCGGGCTTTTCTCGAGGAGTTGCGTACTGTCAAGGTCGGCAAGATCGTCGCGATCAACAAGATTGACCAGGTCGGCCGCAATCAGATTCTGCCGCTTATCGAGCAATGCCGCGCGCTCATCGCCGAGGCCGAAATTGTGCCGATAAGCGCGCTCACCGGCGAGAACGTCGACGACCTCGTGCAGACTATCAAGCGGATGCTGCCGGTCGGTCCGGCGCTGATGCCGGCCGACGAATACACCGACCAGAGCGAGCGCGGACTGGTCGAGGAGCTGATCCGCGAGCAGATTTTTCTCGCCATGCGCCAGGAGATTCCGTTCTCGACCGCGGTGCAGGTCGAACAGTTCGTCGAGGAGCCGGAGCGGCGGCTGGTGCGAATCGTCGCGCTGATAATCGTCGAGCGCGACTCGCATAAGGGCATGATAATCGGCGCGGGCGGCCGCCAGCTCAAGAAGATCGGCACGGCGGCGCGGCTCGGAATCGAGGCCTTGCTCGGTACCCGCGTGTTTCTCGAACTGGTGGTCAAGGTCGAGAAGGACTGGACCCGCAATCCGCGCAAGCTCGCCGAGTTGGGACTGTGATGGCCAAGCGCGCCAAGGCGGCGGCGGGCGCCGAGGGTGGGATGCTGCGGCTGGCTGCGGCCGGACTGCCGATCGTCACGATCGTCGGGCGCACCAACGCCGGCAAATCGACGCTCTTCAATCGCCTGGCCCGCAACCGCCGCGCGATCGTCAGCGCGATCGCCGGCACCACGCGCGACTTGAACGTCGCCCGGATCGCCGACGAGGGCCGCGAGTTCTTTCTGGTCGACAGTGGCGGACTGGAGCTCGGCGGCCATGAGCCGTTGACCGCGCAGGTGGTCGAGCGGGCGCTCGAGGCGGTGGCGGCCTCCGACCTGATCGTCTTCCTGTTCGACGGCCGTGGCGGATTGACCGCCGCCGACCGCGAAGCCTTTGCGCTGGTGCGCGGCACCGGGCGAGAGATCGTGGTGGCGGTGAACAAGATCGATCGGCCCGGACAGGAGGCCCTGGCCGCCGACTTTTACGGGCTCGTGGCAGAGCCCTGCTTCGTCTCGGCTGCGCACGGTTATGGGATCGGCGAGCTGCTCGAGGCGGTGACGGCCCACCTCCCGTCGGCGGCGCCCGCCGAACCCGCTGTCGCGACGGATCTGCGCGTCGCGCTGATCGGTCGCCCCAACGTCGGCAAGTCGTCGCTCCTGAACCGTCTGGTGGGTTACGAACGTTCGATGGTCGGCGAGGCGCCCGGCACCACCCGCGATACCGTGGACGTGCCGCTCACAGTCGACGGGCAGAACCTGATTTTGATCGATACCGCCGGCATCCGGCGCCGCACCCGGGTGACGGGTGAGATCGAAGGACGCTCGGTCGGCCAGGCGCTGGCCTCGATCAAGCGCGCGGACGTGCTGCTGCTGGTGATCGATTCGACCGAGGGCATCACCGATCAGGATGCGCGGCTGGCGCGGATGGTCGCGAGCCACGGGCGGGCGCTGGTGGTGGTATGCAACAAGTGGGACGCCGCGGCGCAGCTGGGGCGGCGAGTCAGCGCCTTCGTCCGCGACGCGCAGGCCAACTTCCCGTTCCTCGGCTTCGCTTCGATGGTTTTCGTCTCGGCGCTGACGGGTGACGGCGTCAGCCAGATTCTGCCCGCGGCGCTGGCGGCGGGACGCGCCTGGCGCACCAGCTTCCAGACCGCGCTGCTGAACCGGATTCTGGGTGAGGCGCTGAAGGCGCTTGATCCGCCGCTGGTCGATCGCCGGCGGTTCAAGCTGAGGTACGTTACGCAGATCTCAAGCGCGCCCCCGCGCCTGGTATTTTTCTGCAACCTGGAGCGCGACATCCCCGCGCACTATATCCGCTTCCTCGAGGCGCGATTTCGGGCCGCGCTCGAACTGACCGGCACGCCGCTCATCCTGGAGTTCAGACGGGCCGAGGCTGCGCGCACCGACACCCGCCCGGCCGGCCGGCGCGGGCCCGGACCGCGGCGCTCGCGAGCCGAAGGCTGACGCGCAAGCGGCGGCAGGCAGCCGGCTTCGCGCCTCGCATCGGCTCCGGTATATTGATCGCAACAGGACAACTCCGCAGTGATTCTGATCCTCGATTTCGGCAGCCAGTACACCCAGCTCATCGCGCGGCGGATTCGCGAGGCGCACGTCTACTGCGAGGTCCATCCGTATAACCTGGCGCTGGAGAAAATCCGCGCACTGGCGCCGCGCGGGATAATTTTCTCGGGCGGACCGGCAAGCCGCTACGAAAGCGGCGCGCCGGATGTCGCGCCGGAGGTGCTGGAGCTGGGCTGCCCGGTGCTTGGAATCTGCTACGGGCTCTATGTGATCGCGCATCATCTTGGCGCCGCCAGCGCGGGCGCGCGGGCGCGCGAGTACGGGCCCGCCACGCTCGACATCGAGGTTGCCGACCCGCTGTTCGATGGCCTGGCCGGCCGCCAGCATCGCGTCTGGATGAGCCACGGTGACCGGATCGAACGGCTGCCCGAAGGATTGGTGGCGATCGCGCATAGCGACAACTCGCCGTACGCGGCGGTGCGGAGCCGCGACGGCAGGCTGCGCGGCATCCAGTTCCATCCCGAAGTCGCGCACACGCCGATCGGCGCGCAGGTGCTGCGCAATTTCGCGATCGAGATCTGCGGCGAGCCGGGCGACTGGACGATGGCGAACTTCATCGAGACCAAGGTCGCGGAGCTGCGCGCGCGCGTAGGCGAGGATGAGCGAGTCGTGATGGGCCTGTCGGGCGGCGTCGATTCGTCGGTGGCGGCAGCGCTGATCCATCGCGCGGTCGGCGATCGGCTGAAATGCGTATTCGTCGATACCGGGCTTTCGCGCGCCGGCGAGCGCGAGCGGATGGAGCAGGATTTCGCCCGCGCAATCGGAATCGATCTGCGGGTCAGCGACGCCGCTGAGCTGTTCATCGATCGGCTCGACGGCGTGCTCGACCCCGAGCAGAAGCGCCGCATCATCGGCCATACCTTTATCGATATCTTCGAGCGCGAGGCTGCGGCGCTCGGCGGCGCGCGTTTTCTCGGGCAGGGGACGCTCTACCCGGACGTTATCGAATCGGTTTCCTTCAAGGGCCCCTCGGCGACCATCAAGAGCCATCATAATGTTGGCGGACTGCCGGAGCGGATGCGCCTGGAGCTGATCGAGCCGCTGCGCGAATTGTTCAAGGACGAAGTCCGCGAACTCGGGCGCGAACTCGGGCTGGAGGCCGCAATCGTCGATCGCGAACCGTTCCCCGGACCGGGGCTGGCGGTGCGGATCGTCGGCGAAGTCACGCGCGAGCGGCTCGACTTGCTGCGCCGGGCCGACGCGGTGGTGATGGACGAGTTCGCCTCGTCGCCGCGCCGCGAGGAGCCGCTATGGCAGGCGTTCGCGGTGCTGTTGCCGCTCAAGACCGTGGGCGTGATGGGTGACGGGCGGAGCTACGAGAGCGTGATCGCAATTCGCGCGGTCGAGTCTTCCGATGGCATGACGGCCGACTGGGCGCGTCTCGATCCCGCCTTCCTGGCGCGTCTCTCCAGCCGTATCACCAACGAAATTCGCGGCGTCAACCGGGTGGTCTATGACATCACTTCGAAGCCGCCCGCCACGATCGAGTGGGAGTAGGCAGTGACGGTTCGCACCCGCTATGCGCCCAGTCCGACCGGCGCGCTGCATATCGGCAACGTGCGCTCGGGCCTGTTCGCCTATCTGTTCGCGCGCCATAACGGCGGCGCTTTCATTCTCAGGATCGACGATACCGATCAGGAGCGATCGACCAAAGAATCGCTCGCGGAGATCCTCGAGAGTCTTAAGTGGCTGGGGATCGATTGGGATGAGGGACCGCCCGACCCCGAGTATTTTCAATCCAACCGCTTCGAGCGATATCGCGACGCCGCCCGTCAGCTCTTGCGCGCGGGCAAAGCCTATCCGTGCTATTGCACGGCCGCCGAGCTGGAGGCGCTGCGCAAGCAGGCCGAGCGGGAGCATCGCAAACCGGGCTACGACGGACGCTGTCGCGAGAAGCCGTTCGCGCCGGACATCGCCTTGCCGGAGGCTGCCGCGGGACGCAATTACACGATCCGATTCCGCTCGCCGCACGAGGGCGAGACGGTGGTCGATGACCTGGTCAAGGGGCGTGCGGTATTCGACAACGCGGAGCTCGATGACCTGATAATCTTCCGCTCCGACGGCGTGCCGACCTACAACTTCGCAACCGTGCTGGACGACGCCGATTTGCGGATCACGCACGTGGTGCGTGGCGATGACCATCTGCCGAACACGCCGCGCCAGATGCAGATCTTCCGCGCGCTCGGGATGGAGCCGCCGGCCTATGCGCATCTGCCGATGGTGATGGGGCCGGATGGAGCCAAGCTCTCGAAGCGCCATGGCGCGACCTCGGTGTTCGCCTATCGCGAGGCGGGCTTTGTGCCCGAGTCGCTGGTCAACTACCTGGCGCGGCTGGGATGGTCGCACGGGGACCAGGAGATTTTTTCGCGCGAGGAGCTGATCGCCTACTTCGATTTCGACGCCTGCGGAAAGTCGGCCGGAATCTTCAACGCCGAGAAGCTGTTGTGGCTGAACTTCCATTACATGAAGGAGCGGCCGCTGGCACAACTCGCGCGCGAGGCGCGTCCGTTTATCGAGCAGCGCGGATTAACCGTGCCGGGCGACGATGCCTGGCTCGAGAAGATGGTCGCGACGCTGCGCGAGCGGGCCAAGACCCTGGTCGAGCTGGTTGACTTCGCGAGCTTCTACCTGAAGGACGAAATCGAGATCGACGCCAAGGCCGCGGCCAAGTTCCTGAAGCCTGAGACGGCCGTCGCGCTCACGGCGCTAGCCGACGAACTCCAGTCGATCGGCGCCGACTTCAACGAGCAATCCGTGAAAGCCGCCTTCGAGCGCGTGATGGAGCGCTACGGGATGAAGCTCGGGCAGATCGCGCAGCCGGTGCGGGTGGCGCTGACCGGCGGCACCGTGAGCCCCGGCATCTTCGAGGTAATCGCGGTGCTCGGAGCGGACCGCACCATCACACGACTGCGCGCCGCGATCCAGCGAATCTGAGCGCATCCGACCTCAGTCCGCGACTGACAACGGCGCGGCGATCTCTTCCAGCCCCTTGCGCTCGGCGGCGACGCCGAATTTCACCTCGGTCAGCGCGGCGATCAGCATCAGCGCTCCCGCCAGCACGTAACCATAGAGCAGGTCGATCCTTGTTCCACTGTCGATCAGTCGGCCGAATAGCCACGGCGCCGCGATGCCGCCCACGGCTGTACCGACGGAAAAGAAAATCGCGATCGTCAGGGCGCGAATCTCCAGCGGGAAAATCTCGCTCACCGTCAGGTAGGCGGAGCTCGCGGCCGGCGAGGCGAAGAAAAACATCACGGTCCAGAGCGTGGTCTGCGAGGTGCTGGAGAGCATGCCGTGCGCGAACAACCATCCCGTGAGAACCAGGATCAACGCCGACAGCGCATAGCAGAAGGCGATCATCTGGCGCCGCCCGACGATATCGAACAACGGCCCGAGCACGATCGGTCCGAGAAAATTGCCGAGCGCAAACGGCAACAGGTAGAGCCCGGTGGTGTCGGCAGGCACGCCGTAAAAGCGATTCAGCACCAGGGCGTAAGTGAAAAAGATGGCGTTGTAAACGAAGGCCTGCGCGACCATCAACACACCCGCCAGCAGCGAGCGGCGCCAGTAATCGGTGACCAGCGGCCGCAAAATCTCGCGCAGGCTGAAATGCTGCCGGACGTGGATGGTGAGCGCTTCCTCGCGCGGCAAGTCGTGGAGCCGCTGGCCAGTCTCCGCCACGATGGTCCGTTCGATTCCGGCGATGGCCTCCTCGGCGGCTTCGTGCTGACCGTGGGTCAGCAGCCAGCGCGGGCTTTCAGGAATGAAATGCCTGAGCGGCAGGATCACCAGCCCAATGAGCGCGCCGATACCGAAGCCCAGCCGCCATCCAAGGTTGGGCGCAAACAGGTGCGGGTTGAGGATGAGGATAGTCGAGGCCGAGCCGGCGGCGGCGCCCAGCCAGAAGCTCCCGTTGACCATCAGATCGATGCGGCCGCGCAAGCGCGCCGGGATCAGTTCATCGATCGCCGAGTTGACCGCGGCGTACTCGCCGCCGATACCCGCGCCGGTGATAAATCGAAATACCGCGAAGCTCGCAAGGTTCCACGAGATCGCGGTCAGTCCGACGCCGGCCAGATAGATCGAAAGACTGATGAAGAAGAACGGGCGGCGCCCGAAGCGATCCGTCAGGTAGCCGAACACCAGCGAACCCAGCACCGCGCCGGCCAGGTAGCAGGAGCTGATGAAGCCGATCTGCGCCGCGTCGAAGCCGAGCACGCCGGGTCGCTGCAGGACGGCGCCGACCGCCCCCATCATGGTGATTTCGAGCCCGTCGAGAACCCAGGTGATACCGAGACCGACGACCAGCAGCCAATGGAAACGCGCCCATGGCAGCCGATCGAGACGCGCGGGAATCAGCGTTTCGAACGAGCTGTGGGTCGTCGCAGCAGGATGGGAGGACATCAGGTAATCGCCAGAGCCGGACGTCGCGCCGGTCGTCGAGTCCCGCAGGCTGGCGTCGGAAGTGAAGCGGTCGCCGGGCGGGTCGCTGGCGCTAGCGCCGGGCGAAGCCGGTCAGAATCAGGCCGCGTCTCCGTCGGCGCTGTGCTGGCGGATATCCTGCGCCACCTCGGGCCAGTGGATATCGCTCAACTCGGCCGGGTCGCACACCGCGCCGCAACTCGCGCAGGTTCGCGCGCCGGCATCGGCATTGAACTCCTGGCAGGCTTGCCAATAGCATTCCTGCGGCAGTTGCTCAGCGGTGTTGAACTCCTTGACGAAGACTTCCTGATGGCAGCGCGAACAATACCAGACCGCCGCTTCCCATCCGCCGGGCTCGCCGCGCCATTTCAACTGCACCGACTCTGTCAGCGGCACGACCCGGCTCGGCTGACCGGCGGGGATGTAGAGCGCCTCGCCCGCCTTGAGCTCGGATTCCTTGAGCGTCGAGCCGGGCAATTCGACCCGCGATTTGCCGGAGAACAGCAGCAGCACCTGATCGTGCTCGCTGACCAGGAAGAACGGCTGCGGGACGCGGTTGCGGCTGACACATGACATCGGATCGGTGCCCTTCGGCATAATCGGAAAATCGTCGTGCGAGCCGAGGCAGCCGCTCGCGGCCGCATAAACGTTGGTGGCTTTTCTTCGCTCCACGGGCATCCTCCGTTAGCTCGGACGCTGGTCCCTGGCGCTGGCTGCGGACTCCGTGCTCAGCGTCGCCGCCATCTGCTCGAAGCTCTCGCGCCCGCGGTTGGCCACTTCGATGTTGCGCGTGTATTGAACGTAGCCGAAGTCTTCGCTGGCGACCTCGGGCGCGCGCACGGTCCCGCATTTCTTGCAGGTGCGCTTTTCCGCGGAACTATTGAACTCCCGGAAACTCTCCAGGTAATAACGCAGCGCGTAAAACTCTGGATAATGCTTGCGCTCCGGACCCTCTTTGACGTTGAAATGGCGCTCGAAAACAATCGCATTGCACTTCGGGCATCTCAGCACGATCCCTTCCATCTGTTCCGGCGTGGAGCGCATCCGCACCGTGATCAGGCCGACGTAGTAATTTGAAGGATCATGAGGATCCTTGAGGAACGGGCCCACGCCGTGGGTGTCGCCGAACACCATGATCATGCCGCTCTTCATCGCGCCGCCGTTCTCGACCATGCACAGGATGGTCTCCTCGCACTCGTTGGCGTGAAAAAAATGCCACGGCGTGACATCCTTCACGCCGGTCGTGTTGGTCATGCATGGCACGATCGCCCCATCGTGCAGATAGGGGAAAATCGGATTCAGTTGCAGCAGGCCGAGGTTGCGAATCACCAGTTCAAAGATATCGACCTTGACCGGTTCCCGGTTCGCCACCGGCCGATTGGGAACATGTTTGAAGGCCGCCTTAGCACCGTTGGTTGCCATACGCACTCCTTCTCGCCACTGTCCGAGGTAGCTCCCCCGCCTGGCAGTCAAAACGTCGCTTCCGTATAAGCCTTTATCGAAAATGATGCCCGCGCTACAAACGGTCCATGGAACCCCGCCCCGGTGATTGGTTAGTGCCTGATACCGGGAAACCGGGCGCGGGCCGATGGCGGCGTGCGCTCGAGGTCTACGGCGACCGGCGTGTGCTGCTGATTCTGCCGCTCGGTTTCGCCAGCGGCCTGCCTCTGCTGCTGACCTTCTCCACGCTTTCGGCATGGCTCGCGACCGCGGGGGTGAGTCGCGCCGCGATCGGCGCCTTCGCCCTGGTCGGCACGCCCTACGCCTTCAAATTCCTATGGTCGCCGCTGATCGATCGCCTGCCGCCGCCGATTCCGCTCGGACGGCGCCGCGGCTGGGGACTGACTATCCAGCTGGCACTGGTGGCGGCCACGCTCGCGTTGGGATGGTGCAATCCGGCGAAACATCTCGCTGCGATGGCGGCGCTGGCGCTGCTGGTCGCGTTTCTCTCCGCCAGCCAGGATGTCGTGATCGACGCCTATCGCGTCGAGCTACTGGCGCCGGAACAACAGGGACCCGGCGCCGGCATGATCCAGAGTGGCTACCGGATTGCGATGCTGGTGGCGGGGGCGGGCGCCCTGATGATCGCCGAGCGCGCCGGCTGGTTCGCGGCTTACGCCACCATGGCGATCCTGCTGCTGACGGGAACGCTGGTCTTCCTGTTCGGTCCCGAGCCGAGCCAGCCGCCCGAGACCGCGGCGGATACTACGACGGTTGGATCGAAAACGATTCGTCACTGGCTCGCGACCGCCGTAACCGGGCCGTTCGTGGACTTTATGCGCCGCCCGCTGTGGCTCGCGATCCTGCTGTTCGTGCTTGGCTACAAGCTGGGCGAAGCGATGGCGGGTGTGATGGCGATGCCGTTGTACGTCTCGCTGGGCTTCTCGCTCGATGAGATTGCGGCGGTCTCGAAGCTGTTCGGATTCTTCGCGACCGTGGTCGGGGCGCTGGTGGGCGGCGTCGTCACGGTGCGGCTGGGAATTCTGCGCGCCCTGATCCTGTGCGGCCTGCTGCAATCCGCCGGCAATCTGTTCTATGTGCTACAGGCGATTGGCGGCCATCGTCTCGATTACCTGGCGCTCTGTGTCGCCGCCGAGAACCTGACCGGCGCGATGGCTGGTGCGGCGCTGATCGCCTATCTTTCGGGGCTCTGCTCGCCGGCCTTCACCGCCACGCAGTATGCGCTGCTTTCGTCGCTGGCCGCGGTCGGGCGCACGATATTCGCCTCGTCGGGCGGCGTGCTGGCGGAGCGGCTCGGATGGGTCCGGTTTTTTATGCTGACTACGGTCGCGACCGGGCCCGCGCTGCTGCTGCTGATCTGGATCGCCTACCGCTCTGCCGCCGATCCCGAGGCCGCCGGCCTGGCCGCCGACTCCGGAATTGAGTGAGCCGGCGCAAGGTTCAAGATGGAGGAACTGGCGTCGCGTTCCTCATGTTCGGCGCCCGCGGCGTCTGCGGCTCCTTTGCCGTTTTTCGCTTGTAAGGTTCCACTCACCCGGTTTAGTGAATCAAGCGTTACGGGTTGCGCGGGCCAATTCGGCTGGATGGTTCACAGGCGATTTGCTACCCATGGGATGCTTTAGGATACAATCGCAGGTCAAAGGAAGGGGGCGCTATGTACAGAATAAATCTTACGGTCATGGCCTTGTGCGTCACGTTGCTGTGGGTAGGGACCGTGCAGGCTAAGCCCACGCCGCCACCACCCAACCCGACCCTGGTCTGTCAGCAAAGGAAGCTGGCGGCGCAGGGACGCTTGCAACTATGCCTGGCGCTGAACAGCGCTAATATCCTGAAAGGCGCGCCCGACAACTCGGCGGCGTGCTACCAAGGCTTAACCAAAGCGCTGGCGCTAATCGACGCAGCTGCAGCGAAGGCCGGGACGGCGTGCCGCTACGTCGACAATGGGGACGGCACGGTCACCGACAATAAGACCGGTTTGATGTGGGAGCAGACGACAGGAACGATCGGCGGCACGAACACGGGAAAGATTAACGATGTGAACAACAGGTACGCGTGGTCGACCGGCGGCAACCTGGCGGACGGGACGGCGTTCACGTCGTTTCTGGCGACGCTGAACAACGGCGCCTCGACCGACGGCGGGGTCAGCACCCCCATCACCGGCTGCTTTGCTAATCACTGCGACTGGCGCCTACCGTCGATCGTGGAACTCCAGGGGATTATCGATTTCAACGCGACCGGCTGTCTTTCCGAAGGCAGCCCGTGCATCGACCCCATATTCGGGCCCACGCAGTCCGGCGGCTACTGGTCGGCCACTACTTACGCCGGTTACGCCGGCGTTCCGGGCATCGCGTGGTTCGTGGACTTCGACAACGGCCTCGTGGGCGACGACTATAAGACCTTCGCCGGCTCCGTGCGTGCAGTGCGTGGCGGCTCGTGATCGATCATTTGGTTTTGCAGCGGCCTTTATCCGAATGGTGCCCCGGCCGGGAATCGAACCCGGACTTGAGGTTCCGGAGACCTCCGTGATGTCCTTTTCACTACCGGGGCGAGCGAGCAGCCTCAACGAGTATACGAGGGGCGGGGCGGGGAACAAGTGCCACGTGGCCGGGGTCGCGCGGCGACTGGCATCACGCGGAGCGCGCCTCGAGGTCGGTCTCTCGTTCACGCCGTTCCGCCTCGGGCCAGTTTTCCGCGATCGTCTCGAGCATCGGGCGGTGGATCGAGCGATTGCTCGCCACAATCTGCCCCCGGGTCAGGTCGACCGGCGTATCATCCATATTGGTGACGCGGCCGCCCGCCTCCTCGACGATCAGCGCGCCCGCCGCGATATCCCACGGCTTGAGGCCGAACTCCCAGAAGCCGTCGGTTCTCCCGCAGGCGACGTAGGCCAGGTCGAGCGCGGCCGAGCCGGTCCGCCGCACCCCCTGCACGCGCATCATGAACGACTCCCAGAAGGACAGGTAGAAGCGCCGGCGCGCGCGCCGATCGTACGGGAAGCCGGTCGAGAGCAGGGCCGCGCCGAGCGTGTCGGTGCCGCTTACCTGGATGGGGCGGCCGTTGAGCCGCGCGCCTTTGCCGCGCCGCGCGATGAAGCATTCCTTCTTGAGCGCGTCGAGGATGATCGCGAGCTGCACGCGCCCGCGGCGCTCGTAGGCGATCGATACGCAGAACTGCGGATAGCCGTGAGCGAAGTTGGTGGTGCCGTCGAGCGGATCGATAATCCAGCGATGCTCGCTGGCATGGAAGGTGGCGCCGCTCTCCTCGGCCAGCATCGCATGGGCCGGAAAGGCGCGTTGCAGGATCGCCAGCACCGCCGCTTCGGCTTCATGGTCGGCCTCGGTGACCAGGTCGATAGGATTCGCCGCCTTGCGCGAGATGCTGATGCGCTGGACGCGCTTCAGATGAATCCGCCCTGCTGCGCGCGCCGCGCGCAAGGCCACCCGCTCGAGTTCGTCACTCACCGTCACGGAACTTAACCGAGCGCAGACCAGCCGTCCAGTCAGCGCGCCGCCGATCGCGATCGTTTATCCCCCGCGCAACCGTTGATGCGCCCGCAACATCGCGATGCTACATCACTAACGATGTCCCCAGCTCCGGAGTCCGCTGGCGCCGGCGTGCTGCGTCGCGTCACCCGCCGCTACTATGCGGTGTCGCTTATCTATGCGTTCGCCGGCGGCTTCCTGTTCGGTGTCTATCCCCTGTTCCTGCGCGCGCGCGGCCTCGACCAGCTGGAGATAAACTCGGTGATGGCGGTTTACTTCGTCGTCATCTTCCTGACCGACATCCCGACCGGCGCCTTCGCCGACGCGATCGGGCGGCGCAACTCGTTCGTGATCGGCTGCGCCTTGCGGGTGATCGCCTTCGTCGTCTACTTCTTCGCGCATCGCTACGCGCTGTTCATCCTGGCCGAGATTATCGACGGCGTCGGCACCACCTTCTGCAACGGCGCGATCGACGCCTGGGGTGTCGATGCGGTCGATGCGGCCGGATACACCGGCCTCAAGGACCGGCTGTTCTCGCGCATCCAGCAGCTCACCGCGGTCGGCTGGATGGGCTCGGCGCTGATCGGCGCCTATATCGCAAATGTCGACATCGCGTGGCCGTGGCTGGTGGGCGCGGCCGGCTACGTGGTGAGCGCCGCGGTGGCGATGATGTTGATGGAAGAGCAGGGCGCGCCGCGCTCGACGCTTAAGCTCGCGGAGGTGACGCTGCTGGTCGCGCGGCGCGTCGCCGCCGGGATGCGCCAGGGGTTTGGGCGGCGCACCGTGCTGTTCCTGAGCCTCGCCAACGCGATGTCGTTCGCGGCGTGGTCGTCGTACTGGATGCAGTGGCCGCAGCTCGTCAACGACGACTATCACGTCGGCATCTGGATCGTCGGCTGGATCTTCTGCCTGCTGACGATCGGCCAATTGATCGGGGCCGAGGTCGTGGCGCGCGTGCGGCCCGATGAGTCGCGGCGCGGCGTCAGGCTGGCGACGCTGGTGGTGGGCTCGGCCGCGATGCTGGCCGGCGCCGGGCTCAGCGCGCGGCGGCCCAACGTCGTGGTCGCGCTGCTGTTCGGGATGAGAATCTGCACCGGTGCGATGCAGCCGCTGGTGAGCAGTTGGCTGAACGAGCAGATCGACGCCGAGCAGCGCGCCACGCTGCTGTCGTTCGCCAACACCTTCGCGACGCTGGGCGGCTCGGGCGGCCTGGTGATCGGCGGTTTCGCCGCCGACCGGCTCGGGATCCCCACCACCTGGCTGATTCTCGCCGCCATCGCGCTGCTCGCCGCGCCCTGTTTCTGGACGCTCCGGCCGGAAGCGGGCGCGATGCCCATCCCCTCTGCGACCGCGAAATAGCGGCGCCGCCAGAGCGGAAGTGTCGGGGCTACTGGCTAAGCGCCGCCCGGTGGGCTAAAAATTAGAACTATCTGCCACACGGAGCGCGAGACGGAACACTGGGGATGGATTTTCCAAGAATCAAGCGGCTGCCACCCTACGTATTCAATGCGATCGGCGAGTTGTGCCTCAAAGCGCGCCGCGCCGGCGAGGATGTGATCGACTTCGGGATGGGTAATCCCGACGGCGCCACTCCGGCGCATATCGTCAACAAGCTGGTCGAAGCCGCTACCAAGCCGCCCAACCATCGCTACTCGGTCTCGCGCGGCGTCTACAAGCTGCGCCAGGCGATCACGGACTGGTATGCGCGCGGCTACGGCGTCGAGCTCGACCCGGACTCCGAGGCGATCGTGACGATCGGCTCGAAGGAGGGCATCGGGCACATGGCGCTCGCCATCCTCGACCAGGGCGACGTGGTGCTGGCGCCGACGCCGACGTACCCGATTCATCAGTACGGATGCGTGATCGCGGGCGCGCAGGTGCACGGCGTGCCGCTGCTCCATGGCGAGGAATTCTTCGATCATCTGACCGAAGTGGTCGGACGCTGCTGGCCGCGGCCGAAATTCCTGATCATGAACTTCCCGCACAATCCGACCACCGCCACCGTCACACCGGCTTTCATGGAGCGGGTGGTGGAGTTCGCGCGCGAGCACGAGATCATGGTCGCGCACGATTTCGCCTACGCCGATCTCTGCTTCGACGGCTACCGCGCGCCGTCGCTGATGGCGGTGCCGGGCGCCCGCGAGATCGGAGTCGAGTTCTACACGCTCTCGAAGAGCTACAACATGCCGGGATGGCGGGTCGGCTTCGCGGTCGGTAATCCCGAGATGATCGCGGCGCTGGCGCGGCTCAAGTCGTACTTCGATTACGGGATGTTCGCGCCGGTGCAGGTCGCGGCCATCGCGGCGCTCAACGGACCGCAGGATTGCGTCACCGAAATCGTCGAGCTCTACCGCCGGCGGCGCGACGTGCTGGTCGACGGACTCAACCGGGCCGGATGGCCGGTGGAAAAGCCGCGCGCCACGATGTTCGTATGGGCGCCGATTCCAGAGCCGTTCCGCGCCATGGGCTCGCTCGAGTTCGCCAAGTTTCTGCTCGCCGAGGCCAAGGTCGCGGTCTCGCCCGGGATCGGCTTCGGCGCCGACGGCGACGGCTTCGTGCGCTTTGCGCTGATCGAGAACGAACATCGTATCCGCCAGGCCGTGCGCGGTATCCGCCACGCCTTCAATCAGCGTCTCGGCGCCGCACCCAGCCAACTGGCGAGCGTCTCCTGACGCGACGCCCTGTTCCAACGGAGACTGTTTTGGAGCCGGTGCGGATAGCGCTGCTCGGATGCGGCACCGTCGGCAGCGGGGTGGTCAAGCTGCTGCGGCGCAATCACGAGCTGCTGAGCCGCAAGCTCGGCGCGCCGCTGGAGTTGGCCGCGATCGCCGACCGCAGCCTCAAGCCCGATCGCGAACTTGGGATCACCGCGCGATTGATCACCCGCGATGCGCAGGCGCTGGTCGAGCGGCCCGATATCGATATCGTGGTCGAACTGTTCGGCGGCTACGAACCCGCCCGCAGCCTTATCCTGCGCGCCTTCAAGGCCGGCAAGGACGTCGTCACGGCCAACAAGGCGCTGCTGGCCGGGCATGGCGAGCAGATTTTTCGCGCCGCGACGCGGGCCGGGCTGGCGATCGGCTTCGAGGCCAGCGTCGGCGGCGGCGTGCCGGTCATCCGCATGCTGCGCGAAGCGCTGGCCGGCGACCGCCATCGCTCGGTCCACGGTATCGTCAACGGCACCTGCAATTCGATTCTCACCACCATGAGCGAGCGTGGCGACGAATTTTCCGACGCGCTGGCGGAGGCGCAACGCCGTGGTCTGGCCGAAGCCGATCCCGCCCTCGATATCGAGGGTCACGATTCGGCGCACAAGCTGTGTTTGCTGGTGATGCTGGCCTTCGGCGTGATGCTCAAGCCCGCGCAGGTCCATACCGAGGGTATCGCGCACCTGACGCAGGCCGATATCGTCTACGCGCGCGAGCTCGGTTACGCGATCAAGCTGCTCGCGATCGCCAAGGACGACAACGGCATCATCGAGGCCCGCGTTCATCCCACCATGATCCCGACGAGCAATCTGCTGGCCAGCGTCCGCGACGCCTACAACGCGATCAACGTCCACAGCGAGGCGCTGGGCTCGACGATCTACTTCGGCGAGGGCGCGGGGCAGATGCCGACCGCGACCGCGGTGATGGCGGATATTCTCGATATCGCGCGCCGCCGCCTGGCCGGTCCCGCGGCCCGCGGTTTCCCGCTGGGCTATCCGCTGGCCTCGTTGCGGCCCGCCCGTATCAAGCCGATGGACGACGTGATATGCGAATACTATCTGCGCTTTGCGGCGCGGGATAAGCCCGGCGTGCTCGGCGCGATCGCTTCGGTTTTGGGACGCAACGGAATTTCATTAGTCTCGGTCATCCAGCAGGGGCGGGGAGTTGCGACCACCGTGCCGGTTATCATGCGGACCCATGAGACGCGCGAGCGTAATCTGCGCCGGGCGCTGCGTCAGATCCGCCAACGCCGGATCGTCGAAGCGACACCAGCCTTCATCAGGATTGAGGATCGTTTGTAGCAGCGATGGTATCCCGGGCTGAAAAATCGCCTCACGCCGACGCCCGGCTTACCCGCTGGCCCGGCCTGATCGAGCATTACCGCCGCTTTCTGCCGGTCACCGAGCAGACCCCGGTGGTGACGCTCAATGAAGGCAGCACGCCGCTCATCGAGGCCCCCTCGATCGCCGAGCGGCTCGGCCGCGGAATAAAGCTTTACTTGAAGTATGAGGGAGCCAACCCGACCGGCTCCTTCAAGGACCGCGGCATGACGGTCGCCGTCAGCAAGGCGCTGGGCGAAGGCGCCCGGGTCGCGATCTGCGCTTCCACCGGAAATACCGCGGCCTCGGCCGCAGCCTACGCCGGCCGCGCCGGGATACGCGCCTTCGTGCTGATTCCCAAGGGCGCGGTGGCGGTCGGCAAGCTCTCGCAGAGCGTGATGCATGGCGCGCGGGTGCTCGAGATAATCGGCAACTTCGACATCTGCCTGAAGGTGGTGCGCGACCTGGCGCGCCGCGACCCGGTGCGGATTCGGCTGGTCAACAGCGTCAATCCGGATCGCATCGCGGGGCAGAAGACCGCCGCCTTCGAGATCTGCGATCAGCTTGGCGAGGCGCCGACTCATCAGTTCCTGCCGGTCGGCAACGCCGGCAATATCACCGCCTACTGGGCCGGCTACCAGGAATATCGCAGCGCGGGCTTCGCCACGCGGCTACCCAAAATGATGGGTTATCAGGCGGCGGAGGCGGCGCCGATTGTGCTCGGTCGTCCGATCGACGACCCGCATACCGTGGCGACCGCGATCAAGATCGGCAACCCGGCGAGTTGGACCGGCGCGACCACCGCGCGCGATGAATCGGGCGGCGTGATCGATATCGTCACCGACGCCGAGATTCTCTCCGCCTATCGGCTGATCGCGTCGCAGGGTATTTTCGCCGAGCCGGCCTCGGCCGCCTCGGTTGCCGGGGCGCTCAAGTTCGGCGCGGGCGGCGGGCTCAAGCCGGGCTCGGTAATCGTCTGCACCCTCACCGGACATGGACTCAAGGATCCCGACACGGCGCTCAAGAATCTCAGCAACACGATCGTGGTCGAACCGGATCTCGACAAGGTGTTTAAAATCCTGGAACGCGAGTAAGCGCGCCAGGCATAGCAATCAGAGGGAGCCGTGAAGTACGTAATCATTCATGGCGACGGCATGGCCGATTGGCCGTGCGACGAGCTCGGCGGCCGGACCCCGCTGGAAGCCGCGCGCAAGCCCAACATGGACTCGATCGCCACCCGCGGCGAGCTTGGCCGCGTCGCGACTATCCCGGCCGGGATGCCGCCGGGCAGCGACGTCGGCACCATGACGATGCTGGGTTACGACCCGGCCAAGTACCATACCGGGCGCGCCCCGATCGAAGCCGCCAGCATGGGAATCGCGATGGGGCCGGGCGACCTGGCGTTCCGGATGAACCTGGTGACGATCGCTGCGGGTGCCGACGGCGCGCCGGCGATGCAGGATTTCACGGCCGGCCATATCACCAGCGAGGAAGCGGCGAGAATCGTCGACGATCTGCGGGCCGCGGTGGCGGGCGACGGGATCGAATTTTTCAACGGCGTCAGCTACCGCCATCTGATGATCTGGCGCGCCGGAGTCGCCGGCACCAAGCTCACGCCGCCCCACGATATCACCGGCAAATCGATCGAGAGCTATCTGCCCGCCGGCGACGGCGCCGCGCGGCTGCAGGCCCTGATGGATCGCGCGCGCGAACTGCTGCGCGGCCATCCGGTGAATCTCGCCCGGCGCGCCAAGGGCTTGCCGGAAGCGACCGCGGTCTGGTTCTGGGGACAAGGGCTGCGGCCTGCGGTGCCGACGCTCGCCGAGCGGTTCCATCTCGAGGGCGCCTGCATCTCGGCCGTCGACCTCGTCAATGGCCTGGGCCGCCTGGCCGGCCTGGAGATCGTCAAGGTGCCCGGCGCGACCGGTTTCCTCGATACCGACTACGCCGCCAAGGGACGCTACGGTCTGGAAGCCTTGCGGCGCAAGGACTTCCTGCTGCTCCACATCGAAGCGCCGGACGAAGCCGGCCATATGGGGCGCGCCGATCTGAAGGTCGAGGCGCTCGAAAGAATCGACCAATTGATTCTGGGACCGATGCTCGAGGGACTCGCCGCGATGGGCGAGTTCGGGTTGCTGCTGATGCCGGACCATGCCACGCCCTGCAAACTCAAAACGCACTCGAACGATCCGGTACCCTTTGCTATTCTGAGGCATGCATCCGCGACGAGGACTCCCGACACGAGTCGGCGCTATACCGAAGCGGACGCCGCGCGTACCGGAATCTTTTTCGAGCACGGTTATCGATTGTTCGATGCGCTGATCAACGGCGGGACGAATCCTCGCTAGCAAGACAAGGGGCGACGATGGAGCGCAATCTGGCCCTCGAAGTTGTCCGCGCCACCGAAGCGGCGGCGCTCGCCACCTCGCGCTATATCGGCAAGGGCGACGAGCGGCTGGCCGATCGCGCGGCCTGCGAGGGGATGCGCGCGGCGCTCAACTCGATCGCGATGGACGGTCATGTCGTGATCGGCGAAGGCGAGCAGGACGTCGCCGAGATGCTCTACGCCGGCGAAATCGTCGGCAGCGGCGTCGGACCTGAGGTCGATGTCGCACTCGACGCGCTGGAAGGTTCGCTGATTATCGCCACCGGCGGCCCCAACGCACTGTCCTGCGTAGCGTTGGCCGAGCGCGGCAAGCTGCTGCGCTGCCCCGACACGTACATGGATAAACTCGCGGTCGGTCCCATCGGCCGCGGGATCGTGAATCTCGACCGCTCGCCGGCCGACAATCTGAAGGCGCTGGCCGAGGCCAAGGACGTTTACGTCGAGGATCTGCGGGTCGCGATTCTCGATCGCCCGCGCCACGAAAAGTTGATCGCCGAGGTTCGCAAGGCCGGCGCCGGTATCAAGCTGCTCTCGGCCGGTGACCTGTCGGCGGCGCTCGCGACCACGCGGCTCGAAGGCGAGGTCGACATTCTGATGGGCGTCGGCGGGGCGCATCAGGGGGTGCTGGCGGCCGCCGCGATTCGCTCGGCCGGCGGCGACATGCAATGCCGGTTCGTGCCGCGCAATGCGCAGGAGACCGAGGCCTGCCTGGCGGCCGGAATTCTCGACCTGCAGCATCGTTACACGATCGAGGATCTGTCCGGCGATAATGTGATGTTCGCCGCGACCGGAGTTACCACTGGCGACTACCTGAAAGGCGTGCGATTCTTTTCGGGCGGCGCCATGACCAATAGCGTCGTGATGCGCTCGAAGACCCGCACGGTGCGCTTTATCGAAGCGCTGCATCGCTTCGATTTCAAACCCGAGTACTGATGCTGGTGTGCGTACGATGAAAACCGAGCGCAACACCAAGGTCGCGCGCCTGGAAGCCAAGATCAAACGGCTCGAAGCTACCCTTACCAATGTTCAGGATGCGCTCGAACACCTCGAAAAGCGGATGCTGTTGCGGCTGCGCGGCGAGCAGTATTGCCGCGTGTGCGGCTCCGGCGGCGAGCGTCGCGCGCCGCGCAATCCGCCGCTGAGCGAGCTCGAGAAGACCTTCTGCAAGGCCAATCACGGGCTTGGCCGCAAGACCAAAGCGAAACCAAAACCGCAACGGCTGCCGCTCAACTGGGAAGAGGTCGAACGGCTCGCCCGCTGACCGTGCGCCGCTTACCTACCCCAGCACGCCTGCCGCTCTGAGCGCGGCGAGTTCCTCGCGCGATACGCCCAGTTCCCCCAACACCTCGTCGGTATCCTGGCCCAGCGTCGGCGCCGGATGACGAATCTCCTGCGGCGTCCGCTCGAAGCGCGCCGCCGGCCGGGTCTGCCGCGTGCGTCCGGCCATCGGATGCTGGTACTCGACGACCAGGCGATTGTGGCGCACCTGCGCATCCTCGATCACCTGCGCGGGGCTCAGGATCGGCGCGCATGGCACCTGCTCGCGATCGAGTATCCCCAGCCACTCGGCCGAACTGCGGGTCTTCAGCGCCTGGCCGGTGAGATCGAAACGTTCGTCGGCGTTTGCGATTCGATCCGCCTGAGTGCGGAAGCGGGGATCGTCGAGCCATTCCGGATGGCCGAGCGCCCGGCAGGTCGCGCGCCATTCATCGTCGCCAATCGCGGCCATCGTGATGTACCCGTCGGCGGTTTCATAAACCAGGTCGCGCACGTTCAGCTTGTTGAAATGATCGGAATCCGGATAGGTGTAGTTGTCCATCTCCTCGGGCCACAGGAACGAGAGCACCGCGTCGAGCATCGCGAGCCGCACGTGCTGGCCCTCGCCGCTGCGCTGGCGGGCGAACAGCGCCGCGGTCATCGCTTGTGCGGCGGTCAAGGCGGTCACCTTGTCGGAGACGATCACGCGCACCATCCGCGGTCGTCCGCTGGCGCGATCGCCCTGAATCGACGCTACTCCCGCCGCGGCCTGGATTACCGGGTCGTAGGCGCGCTTGTGAGCCAGCGGGCCGCTCTCGCCGAAGCCGCTGATCGATACGTAGACCAGGTCGGGTTTGATTCGCCGCAGCTCCGGCTCGCCGAGCCCCAGTCGCTCGGCCGTGCCCGGCCGGAAGTTCTGCACAAACAGATCGGCGCGTTCGATCAATCGATAGAGCAGCTCGACGCCGCGGCGTTGCTTGAGGTCGATCACCACCGAGCGCTTGTTCCGTCCCAGCATCGCAAATCCCGGCGCCATCCCGATCGGCCGCCCGCGCGAGCGCCCGGGGTCGCCATGGTGCGGCGGCTCAATCTTGATTACCTCGGCGCCCTGGTCCGCCAGCATCATGGTGGCCATCGGCCCGGCGAGCATGTGGGTCAGGTCGATCACGCGAATTCCGGCAAGCGGTCCAGCCATCGCAATGCTCCTTCTCTTGGACTGGCATAGCGCCGCCGGCGCATAACTGGAAGTCCGCCGCTACTCTTGACAGGCCGCGGAGCGCAGCCGACTCTCGTCACAAATCCATCCGGAGGACCATGTTTTGGACTACAGGAACGTGATTTTCGATCGCGCCGCGGTCGCCACGCTGACCATCAACCGCCCGCAGGCGCTCAACGCGCTCAACCGCGAGGTGCTGGGTGAAATCCTCGACGTGCTGCACGAAGTTCATCGCGATCGATCGGTGCGCGTGTTGATCGTCACCGGCGCGGGTGAGCGGGCCTTCATCGCTGGCGCCGACGTGGCCGCGATGGCCAAGATGTCGCCGATCGAGGGGCTCGAATTCGCCAATTTCGGCCATCACGTGCTGAACCTGATCGAGGGGTTGCCGATTCCGGTAATCGCCGCGGTCAACGGCTTTGCGCTCGGCGGCGGATTGGAGCTGGCGCTGGCTTGCGATCTGATTATCGCCAGCGACAAGGCGCGTTTCGGTCAGCCGGAGATTAACCTGGGACTCATCCCCGGGTTCGGCGGCACGCAGCGCCTGCCGCGGCGTATCGGCCTCAATCGCGCGCGCGAGATTATCTATTCCGGTGAGATGTTCGACGCGAAGTCGGCCTTCCAGTGGGGACTCGCGGCGCAGATCGTCGAACCAGCCGAGCTGCTCCCGGTCGCGCGCAGCCTGGCTGAGAAGCTCGCGCAGAAACCGGCGGTCGCGATTCGCCAGGCCAAGGCTGCGATCCACGCGGCGGTCACCATGACCGAAGATGCGGGGCTGCGCTTCGAGCAGCAGGCCTTCGGCGTCACCTTCGCCAGCGCCGATCGGATCGAGGGCACCACGGCCTTCGTCGAGAAGCGCGCGCCCGCCTGGCAGAATCGCTAGCCGCCGGCGGCCTCCGGCACATTCTATAGCGCTCGCTGAAGGTCTAGGCTAAAACTTGAAGTAAGGAGCGCAGTCTTTTTTATCCGTGTGCGCGCCGGATGCGAGAGGCGGGACGCAAGCCGAAATGGACCTGGAACTGAACGAAGCTCAACGCCAGGCGCGCGATACTGCGCGCCGCTTCGCCCGCGAGCGGCTGGCCGCGGTCGCGGTCGAGACGGACCGGACGCATCGCTATCCGGCGGAAATCGTCACCGAGCTCGGACGGCTCGGGATGATGGGCGTATTCGTGCCGGAGAAATGGGGCGGGGCGGGACTCGATAACGTCAGCTACGCGCTGGCGATCGAAGAGCTGTCGGTGGCGTGCGCTGCCACCGGGACCATCGTCTCGGCGCACTCCTCGCTTGCGACCTGGCCGATTCTCGGGCTCGGCAACGACTCGCAGCGCGCCCAATTTATCCCGCGGATGGCGGCCGGCGAATGGCTCGGATGCTTCGCGCTCACCGAGCCACAGGCCGGTTCCGATGCCGCCGCCCAGAAGACCCGCGCGGTCGCCGACGGCGACTCCTACGTGCTCAACGGCACCAAGAATTTCATCACCAACGGTCCGCAGGCCGCGGTCGCGGTGGTGTTCGCGGCGACCGATCCCGCGCAGGGCCATCGCGGCGTCAGCGCCTTCATCGTCGAGACCGCCGCGCCCGGCTGGCAGATCACGCGGACCGAGGACAAGCTCGGCATCCACGGCGCGCACAGCGCGCAAATCAGTATCACCGATCTGCGGGTGCCGCGCGCCAACCTGCTGGGCGCCGAGGGCGACGGCTTCCGGGTCGCGATGAAGACGCTCGACGGCGGACGGATCGGAATCGCGGCGCAGGCGGTCGGCATCGGCCGCGCGGCGCTCGAGGATTCGCTCGTCTACGCCAATACGCGCAAAGCCTTTGGCGGTCCGATCGCGCGCCATCAGGCGATTCAGTTTAAGCTCGCGGACATGGCGCTGGAGGTCGATGCGGCGCGTCTGTTGACCCTGCGTGCGGCGGCGCTCAAGGACGAAGGGCGGCCTTGCACGCGCGAAGCGTCGATGGCCAAGCTCTATGCGGCGGAAGCCGCGATGCGGGCGGCGACCGAGGCGATCCAGATTCACGGTGGCTACGGTTACACGCGCGAGTTCAAAGTCGAGCGCTATTTCCGCGACGCCAAGATCACTGAAATCTACGAAGGCACCTCCGAAGTGCAGCGGATGGTGATCGCCAGCTATGTGGTCGGAAACCGCTGAGGCCTCGACGTGACCAGCAAGCGCGAATGGCTGAACGGCACTTACGCGAAAGCGGCCGAGCGCCCGGCGCGCTTCTCAACCGTCTCGGACCTCGAGGTCGAGCCGCTCTACGGACCTGACGATCTTTCCGGCGACTACGACGCGACGCTCGGTTATCCGGGCGAGTATCCGTACACGCGCGGCGTTTACGGCTCGATGTATCGCGGCAAGCTGTGGACGATGCGCGAGTTTGCGGGCTTCGGGCTGCCTGCCGATACCAACGCGCGCATGCGCTTTCTGCTCGATCACGGCCAGACCGGGTTGTCGGTCGCCTTCGATATGCCGGCCCTGATGGGCTACGACGCCGACCATGAGCGCGCGCAGGGCGAGGTCGGCCGCGAGGGCGTTTCGGTCACCTCGATCCACGACATGCTGGCGCTGTTCGATCGGATTCCGCTGGCCGACGTCACCACCTCGATGACCATCAACTGCACGGCATCGATCGCGCTGGCGATGTACCTGGTGGTCGCGGAGCGTCAGGGCGTGCCGTGGGAGCGGCTCTCCGGCACCATCCAGAACGACATGCTGAAGGAGTTCATCGCACAGCGCGAATGGATTTCGCCGCCTGAGCCGTCGTTGCGGATCGTCACTGACATGATCGAGTTCTGCGCCCGCCGCGTACCGCGCTGGCATCCGGTGTCGATCTCCGGCTACCACATTCGCGAGGCCGGCTCGACCGCGGTCCAGGAGCTCGCCTTCACCATCGCCGACGGCATCTGTTACGTCGAAGAAGCGCTGCGCCGCGGCCTCGCGGTCGACGATTTCGCTCCGCGCCTGTCGTTCTTCTGGGACCTGCACAACGATTTCCTCGAGGAGATCGCCAAGCTCAGGGCGGCGCGCCGGATGTGGGCGCGGCTGATGAAGGAGCGCTTCGGCGCCAAGAATCCGCGCTCGATGATGCTGCGGACGCATGCGCAGACCGCCGGCGTCTCGCTGACCGCGCAGCAGCCGCTCAACAATATCGTCCGCGTCGCGATCCAGGCGCTGGCCGGCGTGCTCGGCGGCACCCAGTCGCTGCATACCAATTCGATGGATGAGACCTACGCGCTGCCGACCGAGGACGCGGTGATGGTCGCGTTGCGAACGCAGCAGATTATCGCCGAGGAGACCGGCGTCACCAACACCGTCGATCCGCTCGGCGGCAGCTACGCGATCGAAGCGCTGACCGATCGGATGGAGCGCGAGGCGCTGCGTTATATCGATCGCATCGACGAACTGGGCGGCATGATCAACGCGATCGGGCGCGGCTACCCGCAACGCGAAATCGCCGAGGCGGCCTTCACCTACCAGCGCCAACTCGAACAGGGCATCAAGACCGTGGTCGGCGTCAACAAGTACCAGATGGAAGACGGCCAGCGTATCGAAAGGCTGATCATCGACCGCGAGATTGAAAAGCGTCAAATCGAGCGCGTGCGCGAGATCAAGCGGGCGCGCAACGGGGCGGCGGTCGGCGAGGCGCTGCGGCGCGTCGGCGAGGCCTGCCGCTCGGGCGAAAACCTGATGGAGCCGATCTGCGAGGCGGTGCGCCGCGAGGCGACGATCGGCGAGATCAGCGACATTTTCCGCACCGAGTTCGGCATCTATACCGACCCGGGATGGCTCTGAGAGCGATGGACGGACGAAGACTCAGAATTCTGGTGGCCAAGCCCGGCCTCGACGGTCATGACCGCGGGGCCAAGATTATCGCCCGTGCGCTGCGCGACGGCGGCTTCGAGGTGATCTACACGGGGCTTCATCAGACCCCCGAGATGATCGCCGAGGCGGCCGTGCAGGAAGACGTCGACGCGGTCGGCCTGAGCGTGCTGTCGGGGGCGCACATGACGCTGTTCCCCGAGGTGATACGGCTCCTGAAGGAGCGCGGCGCCGGCGACGTCGCGGTCTTCGGCGGTGGTATCATCCCGGAGGACGACGCGCGCGAGCTGGCGGCCGGCGGCGTCAAAGCGATCTTCACGCCCGGCGCCACCACCGTGGAGATCATCAAGTGGGTGCATGATAACGTGCATCCGCGCCAGTGATCCGGCCATGAACTTCGATCTCACCGACGAGCAGCGCCAGATTCGCGAGACCCTGACCGCTTTCGCCGAGCGCGAAATCAAGCCGCACTCCGCCAAGTGGGATCGCGAGGAACACTTCCCGCGTGAGGTGGTCGAGAAACTGGGCGCGCTGGGTTTTCTCGGCGTCGCCTTTCCGACGGCCTACGGCGGTGCGGGTGCCGATACGCTTTCGCAGGTGCTGGTGGTCGAAGGTATCTCGCGATACGACGCCTCGATCGGCTTGTCGTGCGCGGCGCATATGTCGCTCGGCAGCGGCCATATCGCGCTGTTCGCTTCCGAGGAGCAGAAGGCGCGCTATCTTCCCGATCTCGTCAGCGCCAAAAAGCTCGCGGCCTGGTGCCTGACCGAGCCCGACTCCGGCTCCGACGCCGCCGCGCTTCGCACCAGCGCCGTGCGCGACGGCGACCATTACGTCATCAACGGCAGCAAGCTCTTCATCACCAACGGTAACGTCGCCGAGGTGCTGGTGGTGATGGCCCGCACCGACGCCACCCGCGGCCACGACGGCATCTCGGCCTTTATCGTCGAGCGCGGCAGCCCGGGGCTGAGCAACGGGCGCAAGATCGAGAAGCTCGGGATGCGCGCGTCGGACACCGCCGAAGTGATCTTCGACAATCTGCGCGTGCCCGTATCCAACCTGATCGGCGAGCCCGGCCGCGGTTTTCGGCCGCAGACGGTGAGCGTACTGGAAGGCGGACGGATCGGAATCGCCGGTTTCGCCGCCGGTATCGCGCGCGGCGCGCTGGAGGATTCTGCCGCCTATGCGCGCGAGCGCAAGCAGTTCGGCAAGCCGATCGCGGATTTCCAGGCGATCCAGTGGATGCTGGCCGATATGGCGACGCGTATCGACGCGGCCTGGATGCTGACCTGCCGCGCCGCCCAGCTACGCGACGCGCGCCGCCCGTTCGGGCGCGAGGCGGCGATGGCGAAGCTGTGCGCGTCGGAGGCCGCGATGTGGTCGACGATCAAGGCGGTCCAGATCCACGGCGGCTACGGCTACGTGACCGATTTCCCGGTTGAGCGTTACATGCGCGACGCGAAGATCGCCGAGATCGGCGAGGGCACCAGCGAAATCCTGCGCATGATTATCGCCAAATCGCTGCTCCGCGACGGCGCCACCTTATAGAACAACGGCGCTCCCGATACCGATCGGGAGCGCCGTCGCTTGCTGAGCTATCCAGGTTATTTCGCGGGCTTGGTCAGGAACGGGGAGGTCGTTACCCCGTCGCTCGCGGATGAGCATCCGTGGGAGCCCGGCCCTTTGGCGCATCCCCACCAGTTCTGCGGGGCCTGTGCCACAACCGCGCTGCTGTTGCCGGTGTTGTTGATACCGGTCATCTTGCCGAGCAGGTTGTTGTTGTAGATGGAGGCGAAATAACACGGCGCCGTGCCGCAGTTGTTCCAGCCGGGCGCGCCAATCCAGATGTCGTTGGTCTCGCCCTTGATCGTGTTGCCGACAATCGAGACGCCGGTCGCCTGCGCGCCGAGGTCGGCGTAGACCTCGATCCCGGTCGGATCGGCCGGGCCGTCGGTCTCGCCAGGTCCCGGATTCGGGTCGGCGCCGTTGCCCTTGATGAGGTTCCCGATCACCACGTTGTCTTTCAAGTTCTGTCCGGGGGCATGACTGTGAAAGGTCACGCCGGGCTCGCTGTTGCTGACGATCGTATTGTTGATGATCAGGTTTTTGTGCGACGAGGTTCCCGGCGTGGGCGTGAAGACGCCGACTCCGGCCGCGCCGTTACCGCGCGAAAGGTTATTCGACACCGTGTTGCCGCTGACCCCGAATGACACCGCGCCAATGTTGGCACCGCTGCCCGCCGGCGGATGCGACGGCAGGGTGATGCCGCAATCGGGGATGTTGTTCTCCACGTCGTTGCCGGTCACCAGGTTGCCGCCGTTGATGTTGGTCTCGTCGGTGAGCAGGATACCGCCGGCGTTATTGAACACCTGGTTGTTGGCGACGGTCGACAGCGCCACGCCGTCAAGATGCACCCCTTCGCCGCAATCCTCCTGATCGAAAGTGGGAACGGCGCCGCCGACCGGACAAGTCGGCGGATTGGCGCTCGTATTCAGCCCTTTGTCGTTGTCGATGACGATGTTGTTGCTGATAGTAACGTTCTGGATTGGCGCGCTGGTAGGCGTGCAGGTCGGCGGCGGACCACCGACGCAATCAGGCGCAGGACCCTCCACCAGGATCCCCTCATGTTGCGCGTCCTGGATCGTGAAGCCGCTGATGGTGACGCCGCTGGCCTGATCGAAAATTCCGTTGTCGAACCCGGTCGCGTCGATCTTGGTGGTCTTCGCATTCTGACCGAGGATCGATAGCCCGGTGAGGCTCGAATCGACCGTGACCGTCTCGTCGTAGGTGCCGCCGAACACGAACACCGTATCGCCGGGCGAGGCCGCAGCCACCGCGGTGCCGATCGTCATATAGACGGTCATGCTGCAGCCGATCTTCCTGGCCAGTCCCCTCGGGGGCGTGCCGACTGCTTTGACGCACAGCACCGCCGCATTTGCCGAGGCGGCGATCGCAACCGCCATGATTGGCAGCGCGATCAGTGAAACGAGCCGCATAATTCCAAAACCTGGGCGGAGCCGCCCGCGCAAGCAGACTTGCATTGGTAAAAACCCTCCCTTAGATGAGTTGCATTACTTTCCAGACTTCGGGACGACCGGTCAAGCACAATCGGGCTAAGTTTCAGCCGTCGCTTCCATGGTCGCGGCGAAGTCACGCTCGGCAGTCTCGCGTGGTCCGACCGGAAACGGAATCGGCAAGGTGATGCCGGCGGCGCGAAAGCGCGCGATCATCGCGCGCGCCTCAGCGGCGCTGCCGAAGGCCGCGAGCTTGCGCGCCGACGCATCGCTGATGGCTCCAGGAGCCTCCTCGCGCTTACCTTCTTTCCATAGCCGCCTGACCTCGGCGAATTCTTCGCCCAGTCCATAGCGCGCGAACATCCGGTCGTAGCTCTCGACGAAGCTGTAGCCGGCGAGTTCACGTTTGAAGGCATCGAGCGCGATGCGTTCATCGGGCGTCACGCACATCCTGATGTAGATCGCGCGATCGACGGCGTCGCGTGGCCGGCCCGCCTGCGCAGCGCCGGCCTCGACCTCGGCGAGCATCGCCGGGATCGCCTCGGCCGGCGAGTAGTTGAGCAGCACGCCGTCGGCAATTTCACCCGCCAGCCGGAGCATCGGCGGATTCAACGCGGCCAGATAGATGGGCGGCGCCGGCCGGGTAGGGCGGAAGCCGAGCCGGAAGTCGGAATGGTAAATCTCGCCGGCGAATTTCGAGCGCCCGTCGCTGAACAGCTGGCGCATGATGGCGACGCACTCGCGCATCGCGGTCACCGGCTTGCGATAAGCGGCGCCATGCCAGCGCTCGACGATGATCGGGCTGGAGACCCCCAGCCCGGCGATGGCGCGGCCGCCGGAAATCTCGTTGAGCGTCAGGAACGCGGTCGCCATCGCAGCGGGCGTCCGAATCTGGATCGGCAGCACGCCGCTGGCGACGCCGATACGCTTGGTCGCGCAGGCAAACGCCGTCATGCTGACCAGTCCATCGGCGCTGCCCGCCTCGGCGATCCAGAGCGAGGCGTAACCGAGTTCCTCGGCGCGGCGCGCGAGGTCGGGGAAGCGGCCGGGTTGGCCGGTGCCGAGCGTCATGTGTAGGCCGATCTTCTTTTCGATGTTCGCCATGGGGATACCTGTGATCGCGGCAGTGGTGGGTCAGCTTATTTGCGGCGCGGCGAGACGGCCGCGCACGAGATAAGGTTGTGCGCCGGGCGGATGCGGCAACATCTGGAACAGCGGGCCAAGGCGGCGGCGGCCCGAAGGCGTCGGCTCAAGCTTCACCCGCAGATCGATCAGGCTGTCGGGCAGGTCGGCTGCCAGCCGAATGGTACCGCTTGCGCTGACCGTGAAGTCGCCGCCGGCAGCGTCCAGCGAGTCGACCGTCACGACCCCGCCCTCCACATGCGCCGAGCCGTCGAGGTCGCCGAACCTGAGCGTCGGCAGGCCGCGGATCACGCGCAGCGTAAAATGGGTGAGCTTGAGATGCACCTGGCCGCTGCCGAGCATCGGATCGAGGTTCGGCAGCGAGCCCGACCCGCGGCCTGACAGAAAGCCACGCGCGTTGACGCCCATCCGCACCAGCTCGTCGTAGCGGCTCAGATCGAGACTGCTGGCATCCATGCCGACCCCGACGCCGTGGCTGATGCGATAGAGGACCAGGCTCACAAAGCCGCCGTAGAGCTCGGCCTCGAGATGGATTCCGGGCCGGCCCAGCAGCAACGAGCCGAGCGCCGGCGCGAGCGTTACATTGGCGCCGTCGAGCAGCGGCGGCGCTCCGGGCATGAGCGTGTTGCTGAGCCGAACCCCGTCAAGCTCGGTCCCAATCGGCAGGCGGGCGTGATGGTCGGTGTAGGTGAGCGCGAGATTGAGCGGCGCGAGCATCGAGGTGAGCGCCTGGCCGTACGGAAAATCGGCGGCCAGGAAAACCACAAACACCAGCATGCCGATTCCGATGTAGCCGATCGCGAGCAAGTGGCTGCGCCAGAACTCGGCGCTCAACAGATCGTGGGCAAGCTCACGCATTCTTGGCCAACGCGACGCAGGTCATGTCGACGTCGAAACTGTGAGGATCCTGAAAGCGGCGCTTGATGTGGATAGTCGAGACCCGGATCGGCACCGACAACGTCTGCAGACGGTACAGCGCATCGACCAGTTGCTGCAGGCTGAGATTCGTCAGCTGCAGGTCGACGCTCGACGCCACCATCCCGTCGGCGACCTTGCGATCCACGCCCGGTGTGATCGAGCCGAGCTTGTCGTGGCCGACGCTGTCGCTCAGCGCTTTCTCGACCACCGAGAACAGCGAGAAATCCTTGTCGCCCGGGACGGTTCGTTTGCGCGCCACCGCCAGCTCGCTCTTGAGACGCAGATAGGTCCGCGTCATCGCGCGAACCTCGAGCAGCTCGTGCTGGCGCTCGACCACCCGTTGGTTCAGGTCCGCCCGCAAACCGATGATCGGCAGATAGATCAGATTGTAGGCCAGGAAGATCCCGAGCAAGCCGGCGGCGATTCGCACCAGCAGCTTCTCGCGCGGTTCCAGCCGATGGTAGTGGGCGCGCAACTGGCGCAGGTGGGGGTCGAGCACCGCGCGCAGGCGGGCAACCTGCGGGCCTAGCACAGCGCCGAGAAGATCGGCGATCCGCTCGCGCATCCACGCCGCCAGATCCCGGAGCCGCCCCAGTAACTCTCGAATTCGCTCCAGCATCGGCCTACTCCGTCCCCCCCGCGGCATCCGCCGGCATGGCGCTCAGGCGAAAGTCGACCTTGCCCGCTTCGGCGGCGGCCTTGGCGTCGGTCACCTGGATATTCCCGAAGTAGCCGCTGCGCTGCAGCGCGCGCTTGATTTGATCGATGGTCGCGAAGGAGTTCGCTTTGCCCGCCACCTTGAGGGTGCCCGCGTCGATAGTCACGTCGGTCATCTCCACCGGCAGGCCGCGCCCGATGGCACGCGAGACTGCGAGCAGCGTGTCCAGCGGCGAGCCATGTCCGCCATTGTCGCCGAGCAGTTTGAGCTGCTTGCGCATCGCCGCGAGCTCGGTGCGCAGCGCCCCCCGGGCGTCACTCGCCGCGGCGACGCTACCCAGCGCCGGGGCGGCGGCCACCACGATCTGGCGATTGATGACGTTGAGGCGGCTGATTCCGACCGACAGCCCCAGGAAGAAATGCAGCAGCGCCAGCAGCGCGACGCCGGCGGCCAACGCTGCCGACAGTCGCAGCGGCGCGAAATCGCCGGTGCGGCCGTGAAAAGCGAATTCACCCTGGCGGAAATTGAGCAACTCGGCAGGATGCGGCGGCAGCTCGCCGATCAGCATCGCCAAGCAGCCGCTGAAACGGGCGGCATCCGGCGGCACCTTGCCGAACGGCCGGCCCAGGTCGAAATCCTCCGGGAGCTGCACCTTGATCGCGAGGCCCTCGGCAATCTGGGTTCTGACCCGGGGCGCAGCCGATCCGGAGCCGGTCAACACCAGCTCGGCTTCATCGGATTCAATCTGATTCGCCAGCATCATCTGGCGCACCGAATTCAGGATAGTTGCGCCGAAGGCAACCGGCAGTGGCGTGGTGCCGGTGTTTCCGGCGCTCGCCGTTGCGACTGTGCGCAGCGCTTGCGGCGCGCCGTCAGCGTCGAGCAGCACGATCGAGGCCGAGCTGTGATCGACGTTGACCAGCAGATGGGAGCCGGTATGGCCATTACGACCGCGCGCCATCAGCAGCGCGAGGGCGAGCGTGGTAAGCGTGACGGTCTTGGGATCGAGGCCGGCGAGCGCAAGTAATTCGAGATGTTCCTTGATATGAGCGCGGCTGGCATAGGCCGCCATCACCCGCGTCTGATCGCCCTCCTGGCCAAGACGGGCGAAGGCCACCACCGCGTCGTCGACCGGAAAGGGCAGATGCTCCTCGAGGGCGAACGGGACGACCTGGTTGAGCCGCCGCCGATCCTTGAAGGGCAGCTCGAGCAAACGCTTGGCGACGAATTCGCCGGGCAACGCCGAAACCACGATATCCGGACGACCGGTGGCGACGACCAGGCGAACCAAGGCGGCCGAGAGATCGTTCTCGCCGCTGGCGCGCTGATCCTCGAACAGCCCGATCAGGCCGAAAGTGTTCCACGAACGCTCGGCGATGGCGGCGCGCACCCAGTCGCCGTCGATTTCGAGCGCCATAATTCGCTGCGCCATCTACCGCTTCCTCCTGCCCCTCATTGCTCGTTCCATCCCGTCAGTACCGCAGTTCCGTTCGGACTGCTACGGAAGGTGGCATAGATGAAGCGGCGCGCCCCGGCATAGGTCCCCACGCCCGTTATCGTAAAGTAACTGCTGGTAATCGTTAAGAGCCTCATTGCCTGGTCGGAATTCTCCCCGACCCCCGACAGGTTGCTGATATCGGTGATATTCTGGAACGGCTCGCGGGTTCGGGCCTCGACGATTTCCTTGACCAGCGAGGTGTCGTTGGCCAGTTCGGGGGAGAGCGAGGCGAGCAGTTCGGGCGGCGCGGTATTGGCGTTGACGCGTTGCTCGGGCGCCACCGTCAGGAACTGGCGCAGCAGCATGAAGGTGGGCGTATCGACCCCGCGAATCATCCGCAGATCGCCGATGTTCGGCATCGGACCGTTGCGCGGCGCATAGGGCGGCATCAGCCGCATGTAGTAGTCCGCCTCGGCTCCGCCGCCGGGCGACTCGATGCTGTCGGGATCGAGCCAATCGACGATTGCCGGGATTATCTGGGGATTGACCTGGAGGATCGCAAACAGCCGTCCCAGTATCTGTACGACGGCCTGATTGACCGCCCCGTTGCGCGGGTTGATGAGCTCGTTGATGTTCAGTTTGCGGGCGTCATCGACAATCGAGACGCTGGCCGTGCCGCCATCCAGCGGCACCGGCGGAAACGGCATCGCCCACGGCTGACTGAGCGCATAGAAGGGTTTCTGCATGGCGGCGTTGACGCGCGCTTGCTGGGCGAGCAGGGCGAGTCCCACGTTGATCGCCGAGCGGGCCAGATACTCGGCGCGCAGCTCGTTGGCCTGGTTGGCGGCCGAGCGATAGCCGAGCGAGCTGGAGGTGGTGAAATCGACCACCAGGATCGTCATCAGGGCGATCGCCAGCAGCGTGGCCAGCAGGGCGACGCCGCGCTCGGACTGTTTGAGTCGCGTTACCATTGCGTGAACGACATCGGCAGGCTGACCTGGGTTGAGAATCCGACCGGATGGCCGCGGCTGTCGGCGATCACGATATCGATGGTGACCGCCAGCGGCAGTTGACGGCCGGGCGGAAGACTGGCCGAATCCCAGCTCTCCTGCCACATCGAGCCGTCGAAATAGCGGATGTGCAGCGAGAGCAGATTGTTGGTGAGCACGACGCTGTTGGCCGCGCTCGGCCCGCCCATCAGAATCAGCGCGCTCTGCTCGCTGCGCATCAGCAGCGACCATTGCGGATGTTGCGGATTGGGAGCGGTAGTGTAGGTGACGACCTGTTCGGCGCCGAAGCCGTCGAGGCTCATGCTGTGACTCAAGTCCAGGGTCGAAATGGTCACATTATCGAGCGGCTGGCCGTTGCTCATGTGGGCTAGCCCGAGCAGCAGCACGTGGCTCGGCACGATCGGCGTCTGCACCGCATCGCGGAACTCGTTGCTGAGCGTCCACAGGATGGCGCGTCCCTCATGGTCGATATTGAGCCGATTCTCGGCCTGGACCTTGCCATGCGACACCGCACTGAACGCCCCCGCCAGCATCGCCATCACGACCCCCAGGATCATGACCGCCAGCATCATCTCGATTAGCGTGAAACCGCCATCGAGGCGGCGCGGAGCGCGGCGAATCATGGCGTCGCCGGCGGGATGGGCTGACCGCCGGCGGGCGGCAGCGTCCCTGATTCGGGTGGCAGGGGGTTGTGCAGCAGTTCCGAGAGCTCGAAGCGGCGGCCGAAATTGGGACCGAATTGCACCACGATTGTGACCTTGCGCAAATCGGGAAAGATCCCGGATTCCGTCACCATCCGCTGCCATCTGAAATTCGCGTACTGGCCAGGAAACTGCTTGTCGAACGTGCCGCTGCTCTGGCCGAGGTCGGGAAAGCGCTCGAGCTCGGCCTGGGTCATCATGGTCTGCGCCAGCATCGAGGCCTGGGTCAGCTCGCGGGCCCGGATCACGCCCTGGAGATCCTGATGGTCGAGCGCGAGCAGCGCCATCATCGCGATTCCCAGCACGGCCAGCGCGATCATCACTTCGAGCAGCGTGAAGCCGCGCCCGCGCGCCGGGCGATGAAACTGCTGGGCCCCGCCGGTCATTGGCCGTTGATCGCGACCTGGCGGGGGCTCAAGTCGCCGGCAAGAATCGAGACCTGGCCGGTGAGCGGATTGATCGCCAGGGTGAAGACCGTGCCGTTGGAGGCGGCCAGATGGACCACGGTCGCGTCGGCCCAGCCGGTCGGATAGAAGGTGCATCCCACCACTCCGCGCGTGGCGGTGCCCTGGGTGCCGATCGTCACATCGCGCAGCCTGATTCCGGGCGGCAGCATGACGCGGCCCAACAGGCCGTGCTGAAGCTGAAAGGTGGGAGCCATCTGATAGGGATCGAGCTCGGTCACGAAATAGCTGTTCGAATCCAGATCGAAGTTGAGCCGCATCACGACCTTCCGGGTCGCCGCGGCGTCATAGAGATAGGTCGCGCGCCCCGCCAGCCGCCGCGCTTCGCTCTTGAGCCGGGCCCCGGTCAGCCCAGCGAAATAGGGCAGTGCGATGCTCGTCATGAGGCCCATGATGAACAGCACGACCGCGATCTCGAGCAGCGTAAAGCCGGGTGCGGCACTGCGGAGCAGGCGGGCCCGACCGTGGACCGAACCGTCGCGGGTCGCCGCGGCGGACGCGAAATCGATTTCCGGCGCCGAGAAACTCTGCGCGAGCATCGAAACTACTGCCCGCTGGAAGACCCGTCGATATCCGCGTTCTTGCCTTCGCCGCCTTCGACCCCGTCGGCGCCGAACGATTTCAGGATGTAGCTGTTGCCGTCGCTCTGGAAGAAGTACGGATGGCCCCACGGATCGGGCGGGACGCGCTCGATATATCCGCCTTCCTCATAGTTGGTCGGGATGTTGCCGCTGGTCGGCGCGGTAATCAGCGCCTGCAAACCCTGATCGGTGGTCGGGTAGTTGCCGTTGTCGAGGTAGTAGCGATCGAGCGCGGTCTTGATTTCCGAGATGTCGGCCTCGGCCTTGGTGCGCTTGGCCTTGTCGGTCGCGCCGCGCAGGCTCTGGACCACGATGGTGGCGAGCAGACCGAGAATCAGGATTACCACCATGATCTCGATCAAGGTGAAACCCTCGGAATAGCCGCGTCTTCGCTCCATCGGCGTCGCCTCCCTGGCCGGACTCATTTCATCAACTGATTGAGCTGGAAGATCGGCATCAGCACCGCCAGCATCATGAACACGATACCAGCCGCCATCGCGAGCGTCATCATCGGTTCCAGCACCGTGGTGATCTGCGCCAGCGCGCTGGCGACCTCGCGTTCGTAGGAATCCGCCACCCGCTCGAGCATCGGTTCGAGCTCGCCCGAGCGCTCGCCGACCCGGATCATCTCAACCAGCAACGGCGGGAAGAGATGGCTCTGGCCGAGCGTCTGAGCCATCCCGTGCCCCTCGCGGATACTGACGCGGCTGTTCTCGATCGCCTCGGCCAGCAAGCGGTTGTTGACCACCAGCTTGACCGCTTCGAGCGCCGCCAGCAGCTGCACGCCGCTCGACAGCAGCGTCGCCAGGGTGCGGGCGAAGCGCGCGCAGATGACTTTGATCACGGTCGGCCCGATGTACGGCATCTTGAGCACCCCACGATCGTAAAAGCGCCGGCCGCGTGGGGTCGAAAGCCCGACTACGATGCTCGCTGCGATCGCTGCCAGGCCGAGCAGGATCAGAATCCAGTAGCCGATCAGGAAGTTTGAAAATGAGATCAGGATCTGCGTGGCGAGCGGCAGCGCGGCGTGGTTCTGCTCGAAGATGGTCGCGACCTGCGGCACCACGTAGGTCACCAGGAAGGTCATGATCGCGGTGCCGACGCACAGCATGATAATCGGGTAGGTCAGGGCGCCCTGCACCTTGGCGATGAACTCGGCCTGCTTCTCGCCGTAATCGGCCAGCCGGTTGAGAACGATCTCGAGTGCCCCGGCCGCCTCGCCCGCGCGCACCATCCCGACGTACAAGTCCGAGAAGGTGGCGCCGTGATTCGCCAGCGCATCGGCCAGCGAGGAGCCCTCGCGTACCCGCTCGCGGACCTGGGAGAGGATTCGTTTGAGCGCCGGACGCACGCTCTGCTCGGACAGCGTGCCGAGCGCATCGACCAACTGCACGCCCGCGCCGAGCAGGGTCGCGAGCTGGCGGCTCATCAGGGAAACTTCGGCCGGCGGCACCCGGCGGCTGAAGGAGGGCAGCCATTCGCGCAGCGGACGGGTGCGGGCGGCCAGCTCCTCGTTGAGCTCGGTCGGGAAGATGCCCTGCGAACGCAACTTGCCGCGGGCGTTGCGCGCGCTCTCGGCGTCGACCACGCCGGCCACCGAGCGACCGTCAGCGGAGAGTCCGCGATAGGCGAAGACCGGCATCCCTAAACAACCGATGCGGCGTGATTCGGCGCGGCGCTAAAGAATATCTTCCTGGGTGACACGCAGCAGTTCTTCGACCGTGGTCTCGCCCGCCAGGATTCGCTCGGCCCCCTCCTGGCGCAGCAGCCTCATGCCGCGGCTGGTGCAGGCGCGGCGGATCATCGAGGCGTCGGCCTTCTGCATCACCAGCGCCCGAATGTCGTCGTCCATGATCATCAATTCCTGAATCGCGGTGCGTCCGCGATAGCCGGTGTTGCGGCAGCTTCGGCAGCCGTTGGGGTTCGGGCGGTAGATGGTCTGGCCGCGGAAGGCCTCCGGCTTGAGCCCCATTCGCGCCAGCTCGGCGGGCGCCGGCACGTAGGCCTCGCGGCAATCGGGGCAGACTTTGCGCACCAGGCGCTGCGCCAGCACCGCGAGGATCGAGGAGGAGACCAGGAACGGTTCGATACCCATATCGACCAGGCGCGTCAGCGCGCCGAAGGAATCGTTGGTATGCAGGGTCGAGAAGACCAGATGGCCGGTCAGCGCGGCCTGGATTGCGATCTCGGCGGTCTCCGAGTCGCGGATTTCGCCGACCATGATGACGTCGGGGTCCTGGCGCAGGATCGATCGCAGGCCGCTGGCGAAGGTCAACTCGATCTTCGGACTCACCTGCATCTGGCCGATGCCGCGCAACTGGTACTCGATCGGATCCTCGATCGTGATGATGTTCTTCTCGGGCGAGTTGATTCGCGCCAGGCAGGCATAAAGCGTGGTGGTCTTGCCCGAGCCGGTCGGCCCGGTCGCCAGGATGATACCGTGGCTCTGGCGGATCAGCCGGTCGAGCCGGCCCAGGTTGTCGCCCGTAAAACCGAGCCGGTCGAGGTTAAGATCGACCAGCGCCTGGGCGCGATCGAGCAGCCGCAGCACGATACGCTCACCGAAGGCGGTGGGGATACTGGAGACGCGGATATCGATATCGCGGCCGGCCACGCGCAGCCGGATACGTCCGTCCTGCGGCAGCCGCTTCTCGGCGATATTGAGGCCCGACATGATCTTGATGCGCGAGGTGATCGCCGGCTGAAAGCGCTTGGGCGGCGACAGCACGTCGTAGAGCATCCCGTCGACCCGGAAGCGCACCACCAGCTCGCGCTCGAACGGCTCGACGTGGATATCGCTGGCCCGGTCCTTGACCGCCTGCGACAGCAGGCCATTGACCAGCTTGATAATCGGCGCGGCGTCGTCGGCCTCGAGCAGGTCGGCCGGCTCCTGCGCCAGTTCGCTGGCGACCTGGTCGAGCCGCTCTTCCTCGAGATCGATCATCAGGTCGTGGGCGGTGGTAGTCGAGGCCTGGTCGTAGGCGCGGTTGATCGCTTCGTTGATAATCTCGCCCGGCGCGACCACCGCCTGCACGGTCATCCCGAACAGCACATGCAGATCGTCAAGCGGCTCGTAGTTAGCCGGATCGGCGACCGCGACGGTCACCGTGTCATGCTCCATCGCCAGCGGCAGCAGCCGATTTTTCTTGGCGTAATTGATCGGAACCCGCGCGACCAGCGTGTTGTCGAGCGCGTGCTCGTCGATATGGGCCTGGAACGGCAGCCGATATTCCTGGGCGAGCGCGCGGGCCAGGCGCTGCGGTTCGAGCGCTCCCATTTCGACCAGCGCTTCGGCCAGGTTCTGTCCCGGCTTCTTGCGCTGGCGCGCCTTCTCGAGGTCCTGTTGGGAAACCCAGGACCGGTCGAGCAGGATCGCCTCGAAGCTCTTACGCGCTGTGGCCATCTATGGAAGTTCGCCGCCCCTCCTGTCCCTTACCGGAAAGATCCGGGTTAAAAATCCCGGCGCAAACGCCTGCCTAATTAGACACGAGAGCGGTATTGGCTGGCAAGTACGTCTATAAGCGTCCGAGCCTGCCTAGAAATGCGAGACCGGCTGACTGGCGGGCCCCGCGGTGAACCCATAATTGATCCCGGTACCCCGCTTGGCCGGCATCGTATGGTCGGCATTGTTCCATGAGACCAGCTTGCCGTTGACGAACTTCAGGTCCAGAAAATGGCCCTTATCGCCCGATTTGGCCGAGGTATAAAACAGCGTCGCCGCCAGATCGTTGCTGTTGGCGCGGCTCGCGTAGCTCCAGACCTCGCCGTCCGAACCGGTGTCGGTGCGGATATCCGGCTCGCCGAAACGGTCCCGTACAGCATGCATCGATTCGCCGGCGTGTAACGAATCGCGCATGTGGCTGGTCTTGATTTCGGTGCCGGCCTGGTAGGCCACGCCGCATCCGACCAGCCACAGACTCAATCCCAACGCCACGATGGTACGAATTCGCACCGCACAATTGTCACGGTCGGATACGGGCGCTGTCAACGAGGGCCGCCGCCCGGGATGGATATGCTATAAGACGGCTGCTTTCCAAACCCGGCGAGGACCGAGATCGCCGCAAGCTCTTGGACGGGAGCCCTCGATGGCGCGAAAATTACAACTCGTCAAACGCCGCACCGCCCGGCCCCCGCGGCGCATCGCGCTGGTCTACGGGATGCGCCTGCTCGACGCCGATCAGATCGCCTCGGTCGACGACGCCCATGTCAAGCTCAACGACGGCGGCGCGGCGCGCGTCGCCATGCATCTCATCGAGGGCTCGCATTTGCAGATTCGGCGTCAGCTGATGCAGAGTATCGACGCGTTCTTTGAACTGTTCGAGGAAGAATAGCACGGGAGGTTCCATCGATGGCCGAGTTCAAGTTCCTCAAGTACGAGAAGCGCGACCATATCGCCTGGATTACGATCAACCGGCCCGAGGTATTGAACGCGCTTCATCCGCCCGCCAATTTCGAGGGCGAGCAAATCTGGAACGACTTCGCGGCCGACAAGGACGCGTGGGTCGCGATCCTGACCGGCGCCGGCGCGCGCGCGTTTTCGGCCGGCAACGATCTCAAGTACACCGCCGAGCACGGCATGGGGCCGTTCCCCAAGGGCGGCTTCTGCGGAATCACGTCGCGCTACGATATCGACAAGCCGATTATCGCCGCGGTCAACGGCTTCGCGATGGGTGGCGGCTTCGAGCTGGCGCTCTCCTGCGACATCATCATCGCGGCCGACCATGCGCGCCTGGGATTGCCCGAGCCGCGAGTCGGACTGGCGGCGGGCGCCGGCGGCGTCCATCGCTTGCCGCGCCAGGTGCCGCTCAAGATCGCGATGGGCATGATGCTGACGGCCAAGCCGATTCCGGCCGCCGAAGCTCATCGATGGGGCGTGGTCAACGAAGTCGTGGCCGGCAAGGATTTGCTCGCGACCACCGAAAAATGGGCGCGCGAAATCATGGAATGCTCGCCGCTCGCGCTGCGCGCCACCAAGTCGATGGCGATGGAAGGGCTGGGACGGCCGATCGAGGAGGCGCACGGCGGACGCAGGTACGAGATCATGGAGCGGCTGATGAAATCGAAGGACGCCGTCGAGGGGCCGCTCGCCTTTGCGCAAAAGCGCAAACCCAACTGGACCGGCGAATAGCGGGACCCTGGCAAGAGACCCGAGATCCCGCTCATATGTGCAACCTTGGCGGCATCCAAGAGACAGGAGCCCTTAGTTCAATCGATAGAGGATGAGAGAGCAATGAAAGCAAAAGGGATGATGGTAACGGCGGTAGTTTCGCTGGTGCTGATAGTTAGTGGCTCTGCTTACGCAAGGCAGTGCTTCAGCCTGTTTAACGGCACAGTGACGCTTGAGGTCAACAGTTCTGTGAAGGCAACCGGGCCATTGAACGGACGCGAGTTCGGAACGGGGCTAGCTAGTTGCGCCGGGCTATCGGCGTGGCCGATAATCGGCAGCGCGTTTAGGAGCGCGTCCGGTGACATCGTGTTAGCGTGGCGCGCGATGACGGTTGACACTTCGAGCTGCGGCGCGGTTGACTTTATAGTTGACCTGAGCGGCAAACCGCTCTCGGGAACCGCCCTATTGCACAACGATCGCAGCGATTTCTCAAATTCCACGACGATGACGAAGGTGGCGTGTCCCAGACCGCTGCCGAGCGCTCGGGAATTCGAAAGTGCTCCTGCTCAAGGGCTCGACCTGCAAGGCAATGGGCAGTAGTAACAATTCATCACCGTCTGCATGACGGGCCAACCGGACCCCGGTGCGCGACGCTTAGCGCGTCGAGGCTCCGGGGGCGGTAGCGGGGCGCCGGAACGGCTCGCGCAGGCCGGCCTGCTCCAGCAGCGGCAGCACTTCGCGATTGAAGCGGCGGATGCCCTCCTGGAAATCGACCCACACGAACAGCACACCGTCGAGACCGCAGTTGGAAAGCCGCACGAGTTGATCGGTGATCCGATCGCCGGGCCCGAGCAAGCCGATTCCGCTGTAGCCGGCCTTGAAGCTGCGGCGCATCGCCTTGAGCATCGCGGGCGGGATGGTTTGACCCGCCGTCTGCTCGGCCAGGAAATAGTCGGCGTACTCGTCGTCGCCATGCTCCTCGGCATAGTAGTCGACGAACTTGACCGCCTCCTCGTAAGTATCGCGATGGACCGCATAGACCGCCGACCAGACCTCGATCTCGCGCCGGTTCTCGTCCCAGGCGAGCTTGCGATAAGCCTTGACCTGCTCGCGCAGGTAATTTTCGTCGTCGGTAATCGCGGGGACGAACGCCATATCGCAATGCTTGGCGACGAAACGGCGCCCGGCGCCCGAGCCGCCCGCGTTCATCAGGGCGGGAAATGGCTTCTGGAGCGGCTTGGGCTGTGACATCCCATTGGCGATCTGAAAATACTTGCCGTGGAAGTCGAAGCCGCCCGGCTCGCTCCACAGCCGCTTCATACAGGTGAGCCATTCGTCGGCGTAGGCGTAGCGATCGTCGTGATCCAGCGGCTTCGCGCCGAACATCTTGATTTCCTCGCTGAACCATCCGCACACGATGTTCATGCCGAAGCGGCCGCCCGAGACGTGATCGATCGTGGTGCCCATCTTGGCGCCGACGATCGGATGGATAATCGGCACGTGCACCGTGCTGAGCACGCAACTGTAGCTGGTCAACGCCCCGACCGCCGCCGCCCAGGTGTAGCAATCGAACACCGTGCCGCTGCGATGCTCGGGGGCGACGAACGCGCGCCATCGCGCATACGGCACCAGCGCTTCCCATCCGGCCTGGTCGGCCTGCTGCGCCACGTCGAGCGTATTGGGCCAGGTCGGATCGAACTGCTCGGGGATTTTCGTCATGTAGGCGCCATTGCCGTTGAAGGCGAAGACGCCGAGCTTGAGCTTGTTGCGATTGAAGAGCGGATTGGTGGCCGCGCGCGGATCGTCGGACATCGTGACTGGCATATGCCACGTCACTTAGCACCTTGGGACGCCGCGGGCGACAGTCAGCGCGACGGCGCGGTCAGATGATCTTGTTGAGCTGGTATTCGACGATGCCGACGGCGCCGGCTTCGAGCAGCTTGGGAAAGAGTTCGCGTACGGTATGCTCGTCGATCACCGTTTCGACCGCGACCCATTCGACCCCTTTGAGAGTCGGCGCCGGATAGAGCTGCGAGATAGTCGGCGCGGTGATCGACGGCAGCAGGGCGATAACCTTTTCGAGGTCGCGGCGCGGCACGTTCATCTTGATGCCGACCCGGCGCTCGGCGTCGAGCGCGCCGCGGATCAGCACGCCGACCTGGCGAATCTTGGCCTGCTTCCAGGGATCGCGCCAGGCCAGTGGATTCGCCACCAGCACCGGCGTCGAAGTCAGCAGCTCTTCGACGATCCGCAGCCCGTTGGCGCGCAGCGACGAGCCGGTCTCGGTCACTTCGACCACCGCGTCGACCAGGCCGTCGGCCGCCTTGGCCTCGGTGGCGCCCCATGAAAATTCAACTTCTACTTTAACTTTCCGCTGGGCGAAGAGCCGCCGCGTGAAGTTGGTCATCTCGGTGGCGATCCGTTTGCCGTCGAGATCCTCGAGCTTCTTGACCGGCGAATTCTCGGGCACCACCAGCACCCAGCGGGTGGGCGCCAGCGAGACCTTGGAATAGACGAAGCTCTCGACCTCGACCAGCTCGACGCCGTTCTCGACGATCCAGTCGCTGCCGGTGATACCGGCGTCGAGCGTGCCGTCGGCGATATAACGCGGCATCTCCTGCGGCCGCAGCAGCCGGCAGCTCAGGCTGGGGTCGTCGATCGACGGCATGTAGGAACGCGAGCCGACCGACACGCGCCAGCCCGATTTCCGCATCAGCTCGAGAGTCTGCTGCTCGAGACTGCCCTTGGGGATACCGAAGCGCAGGAGTTGCGATGAGCTTGCCATGGATTACGATTCGCTCATGCGGTCAGGAGACTTTCGCGCTCTCAGGATACTTTCGGTTGATGGCCGTAGCCGGGGCCGTACTTGGCGGGATCGATCTTGCGCTGGTCGACCGTTTCCCAGCGGCCGTCGCGCAGCACCCGGAAAAAGCAGCTCTCGTAGCCTTCATGGCAGGCGGCGCCGTCGCCGCGCTGCTCGACGCTCAGCAGGATCGTGTCGGCGTCGCAATCGATGCGGATCTCGTGCACCACCTGGAAATTGCCCGACTCCTCGCCCTTGCGCCACAGCCGCTGGCGCGAGCGCGAGAAGTAGCAGGCGCGCCCGCTGCGCACGGTTTCCTCGAACGCTTCCCGGTTCATGAAGGCGACCATCAGGACCCGCCCGCTGGCATGGTCCTGGGCGATGGCCGGCACCACGCCGCCGGCCTTGTCGAAATCGATCGCCACTGATTCGTCCTGCTGCATAATTAAGACCGACGCGCCGGCCTGAATGGATCAATATTGGCTATTCCGGCCGCTGATTCAACGGGGCGGCGCCTATCGCGTTTAGTCGAGTTCCTTCAGGGCCGCGATCACTTCCGCGCTGTGGCCGTCGACCTTGACCTTGGAAAAGACCTTACGGATGGCGCCGCCGCGGTCGATTATGAACGTGCTGCGCTCGATACCCATGAACTCGCGCCCGTAGAGCGACTTCTTCTTGTAGACCTCGTAGGCGCGGGTCACGCGATTATCGGGATCGCTCAGCAGCGGGAACTTGAGCTGGTATTTGTCGGCGAATTTGGCGTGCGAGGCCGATGAATCGGCGCTGATGCCGGCGACTTGTGCGTCCAGCGCGCGCAGCTGCCGGGTATGGTCGCGGAAGCTGCAGGCCTCGGTGGTGCATCCGGGCGTCATATCGCGGGGATAGAAGTAGAGCACCAGGGGCCCGGCTTTCAGCAGATCCTTGAGCGCGACTTTGTGGCCGGCGCCGTCGGATAGCTCGAAAGCGGGCGCTTTGCGCCCTTCAAGACTCGGGCCGGTTGCTTTTGCGGCGTTTTTTGCGGTTTTCGATTTCGATGGACGTTTCTTGGCGGTTGGACTCATCTTGGGGCCTCATCGAGAGGATGCTCGGCGGCGGATTGTGATTTCGCCGGATTATGCCCTAAGCCGGATTCGCACTCCAGCGCGCTGATCGCCGTCTGCCCGGGGCGACGAAAAATCCTAGTGCCACAACGATTTGGTGCAACCTAGTTGACGGCTGGATGGGGAGATTCTAGACTTGCCCCGGGATTTCCACAGACATTTTGATGGCGACGTATACCGAGCTCAGCAAAACCCTCCTCGAAGAGCTGGCCGACGACTATGCTTTCGGGCGCGTCGCCAACGTCGCCGGGATTCCGGAAGGCTCGGTCAACACCAACTATCTGCTCGAGACCGCGCGCGGCAAATTCCTGCTCCGCATCGACGAGGTCAAGAACGAGAACGAGTTGCGGCGCGAAATCGACCTGCTCGGCTTCCTGCGCAAGCATTCGTTTCCCTGCCCGCAGCCGCTGCAGGATCGCAAGGGCCGCTTCTACCGCGACTACGGCCAGAAGTGCCTCTCGCTCTACAAGTATCACGAGGGGCATGCGCTGCCGGTGGCGCGCCTCAAGCCGAGCCATCTGCAGGCCATCGGCCATGCGCTTGGCGAGCTGCACGTGCTCGGCAAGGTCTACAAGAAGGGGGTCGACAACCGCTTCAGCTTCGAGCGAATCGTCGATCTCTATCAGCGCGTGCGGCTGCGCTTACCCAACTATTTCCGCAAGATTCGCCGCACGCTCGACGACGAAATCGAGTACCTGACGCGCTACCTCGAGAGCAAGCTGCCAAAAGGGGTGATTCACGGCGATATCTTCGCCGATAATCTGCTGTTCCGCGGCGACCGCCTGACCGCGGTGCTGGACTTCGAGGCCGCCTGCCGCGGCAAGTTCATCTTCGATATCGCCACCGCCGTCAATGCGCTGTGCTTCGTCGACGGCAGCTACTCGCTCGATCGCTTCCGCGAGGTCTTAAACGGCTACGAGTCGGTCCGCACCCTGTCGCTGGCCGAGTGGGACGCGTTTCCGAACGAGCTGCGCTACTCGTCGCTGCGTTTCACGGTCACTCGCCTGCACGATTTTTTCCTGCAGCCGGTCGCCAATGGACATCGCGTCAACAAGGATTTCCGCGAGTTCTTCGAGCGCCTGCGGGTGCTGCGGCGCGAGCGCGAGGGCGGCATGGAAGCGCTGCTGATGGCGATGGCGACCGGTTACGACTATCGCAAATATCAGAAGGTCAAGGCCGGCGAGCGGCACTAGCGAAGCCCGCCGCTGCGCCCGCATCCGATAGCGTTATAATCCCCCCGCACCTGGCTGAATCCTCCCGATCGCCCCAACCGCCATCGTCAACCGAGTTTCGTCAACGGAGTTTCGTCTGCCCCCATTTCTTGAAAGACTGGCCGGGCGGGGGCGCCATGTGAGGTAGCGCGCAAGGAGACGACCATGGCCATCGATCAGAGAAGCGCCGAAGAGGCGGTGCGCGAGATTCTGCGGCAGATCGGCGAGGATCCCGGGCGCGAGGGACTGGAACGTACGCCGACGCGGGTGGTCGAGGCCTTCCGCTATCTGACCCGCGGCTATAATCAGGATCCCAAGAAGATCATCAACGGCGCGCTGTTCACCGAGGAGGGCTACTCGGAGATCATCCTGTGCCGCGACATCGATTTCTACTCGCTGTGCGAGCATCACCTGCTGCCCTTCATGGGCAAGGCGCATATCGCCTATCTGCCCAACCGGCGCATCATCGGGCTTTCCAAGATTCCGCGCCTGGTCGAGATCTACGCGCGCCGGCTCCAGGTGCAGGAGCGGATGACCACGCAGATCGCGCAGACCATCATGGAGGAACTCGACCCGCTGGGCGTGGCGGTGGTGCTCGAGGCCGAACATCTGTGCATGCGGATGCGGGGGGTCGAAAAGCAGAACTCGTGGGTCACGACCTCGGCGATGCTGGGTGTGTTCCGCACCCATTTTGAAACCCGCCAGGAGTTCATGAACCTGCTGCGTCGCAATGGCAAGTAAAGCCACCAGTTCGCGTTCCGCCGCGGCGGTCAAGCAGCCGCCCGGCGACCTCGAGGCGCTCGCCGCCTATGCGCTGCGCTACGTGCGGCCGGGCTACACGCTCGGGCTCGGCACCGGCCGCGCCGCCTCCGCCTTCATCACGGCGCTGGGCCGCAAGCGGATGGCAGTGCGCGGCGTGCCGACTTCCAAGGCCAGCGAAGCCCTGGCGCGCTCGCTCGGCATCGAGGTGGTCTCGCTGGGCGACGTGAAATCGATCGACGTGGATTTCGACGGCGCCGACGAGGTCGACCCGCGCCTCAATCTGATCAAAGGCTACGGCGGCGCGTTGCTGCGCGAGAAGGTCGTGGCCCGCGCCTCGCGCCGGCGAATCATCTTAGTCGGCAGCGAAAAGCTGGTCGCGCGATTAGGCGACCGTGGCCGGCTACCGGTCGAGGTCGTGCCGTTCGCGGTGGCGCCGGTGATGCGCGAGATTGCGCGCCTCGGCTTGCGCCCGCGCATCCGAATGACCCCGCAGGGCGACGAGGCGCTGACCGACAACGGCAACCTGCTGCTCGATTGCGCCACCCGCAGTATCGCCAACCCGGCGCGCCTCGAACGCGACCTGGCCGCGATTGCGGGCGTGGCCGGCAGCGGGCTGTTCGTCGGGATCGCCGATATCGTGCTGGTCGCGACCCCGCAGGGCGCGGTGAACGTGATGAAGCGCCGGTCGCGAGCCTGAGACGAGCGACGCCATCGGTGAGCTCCACGCTGCGCGATGATCTGCGGCGAATCTACGATGCGGCGATCGCGGCGGCTGCGCCCGCTCCCCTGATCGGTCGTGCCTTCGAAGGCTTGACGCCCGCCGGCGAAACCGTCGCCGAGCTGTGCGCGGCGGCGCGGCGAATCTTCGTCATCGCGGCGGGCAAGGCCGCAATTCCGATGGCGCGCGAGCTGACCCGTCGATGCCGCCCCAAGCTGGCGGCTGCGATGGCGGCGGCGCCGGCCGATCCGGCGGCGACCGGTTCCGATGGCGGCGAGGATTTTGCCGTCGTGCGCGGCGCTCATCCGCTGCCCGACCCCGGTTCGATTCGCGCCGCCGAGGCGGCGCTGGAACTAGCGCACGCGGCGAGCGCCGGCGACCTGCTGATCGTCGCACTCAGCGGCGGCGCTTCGGCGATCATGGCGCTGCCCGCACCCGGAATTTCGCTGGCCGATAAAATCGCCGTGACCGAGGCGCTGATGCGCGCCGGCGCGCCGATTCGCGAGCTCAACACCGTCCGCAAGCATCTTTCGGCGATCAAGGGCGGCCGGCTGCTCGCGGCCGTCAACGGCGCCCGGGTGCTGACGCTGATACTGTCGGATGTGATCGGAAACGACCCCGCGACTATCGGTTCGGGCCCGACCGTCGCCGACCCGAGCAGCTTCGCCGAGGCGGTCGCGATAATGAAACGGCGCAAGCTATGGGGCAGGGCGCCCGAGCCGGTGCGCGATCTGCTCGAGCGCGGCGTGGCGGGAGAAGTCGCGGAAACGCTCAAGCCGGGCGACGCGCGGACGCGGCGGTCGTCGAGCGCGATAATCGGCGATAACGGCACGGCCGTCGACGGGGCGGAGCGCGCAGCGCTGGCGCTGGGCTATCGGGTGCGCCGCTGGAAGGGTTTCTCGGGCGAGGCCGAAGCGGCAGGCCGCGCCGCGGCGCGGGAGTTGGCCGGACTCGAAGCGCCGCGCAGCTGTATCGTCGCGGGCGGCGAAACCGTCGTCACGATGCGCGGCGCGGGGCGCGGCGGGCGCGCGCAGCATTGCGCGCTGGCCGGCGCGATCGAGCTGGCGGGCGGCGGGCTGACGCATCGCGCGGCGGCGCTACTGGTCGCGGGAAGCGACGGAATCGACGGGCCGACCGAGGCGGCGGGGGCTTTCGCCGACCCCGGCACGGTCGAGCGGGCGCACGCCGCCGGTTGCGACCCTGACCGCGCGCTTGCTCAAAACGATTCCTATACGCTGTTCAGCGCGCTCGACGATTTGCTTATTACCGGAGCGACCGGCACCAACGTCGCCGACCTCCTGATCGGAGTGGTCGGCGCATGACATCAAGAAAGAAGATTCGACCAGTGAAAAAATCCTCGACCACCACGGCCGCAAGCGACCCCCGCGGACGCAGCTTGCGCCCTATCACGTTGATACCCGGCGACGGCGTCGGCCCCGAGGTTATTGGCGCGGCGGTGCGCGTTATCGAAGCGGCCGGAATCAAACCCGACTGGGATCGCCAGGCGGCCGGCGCCGCCGCGGTCAGCCGCTTCGGCACGCCTGCGCCCGACGCGCTGATCGCCTCGCTCAAGCGCACCCGAATCGCGCTCAAGGGACCGCTCGAGACCCGCGTCGGCGAGGGCTACCGTTCGATCAACGTCTATCTGCGCAAGACCTTCGACCTCTATGCCAACCTGCGGCCGACGCGAAGTTTCAAGGGTGTGCCGACCCGCTTTCGCAACGTCGACCTGGTGGTGGTGCGCGAAAACACCGAGGACCTCTACGCCGGGATCGAGCATCAGGTGGCGCCGGGCGTGGTCGAAAGCGTCAAGGTGATAACCGCGCACGCCTCGCGACGCATCGCGCGCTTCGCCTTCGAGTATGCGCTGCGCAACCGGCGCAAACTGGTCACTGCGATTCACAAGGCCAACATCATGAAGCTTTCCGACGGCCTGTTCCTGAAATGCGCCCGCGCGGTGGCCCGCGACTATCCGCGGATTCGCTACCAGGAGCAGATCGTCGACGCGGCGTGCATGCGGCTGGTGACCAATCCGCAGCTGTTCGACGTCCTGCTGCTGGAAAATCTTTACGGCGATATCGTCTCCGATCTGTGCGCCGGACTGGTCGGCGGGCTCGGGATGGTGCCGGGGGCCAACTACGGCGAGCGCGGGGCGATTTTCGAGGCCGTGCACGGCACCGCGCCCGATATCGCCGGGAAGAACCTCGCCAACCCGGTGGCGGCGATTTTGTCGGGTGCGATGCTGGTCGAGTACCTGGGCCACAAAGCGCGCGCCGTGCGGATCCGGACCGCGGTCGAGGCGACGCTGCGCGCCGGCCGCACGCTGACGCGCGACCTCGGCGGCAAAGCGACCACCACCGCGATGACCGACGCCGTCATCAAGGCGATGGGTTGATCGATTCCTCTCGCGTCTGGCCGGCGCTTCTGCTCATCAGGCCGAAAACCACGCAGTTGCGGGCGTTTTATAGCTACGGCTAGACAGAACTGAGCGGTTGTGGTGACGTGGAAATGGATCGTGACCGGTCAGAGTCCAGATGGGCTTTTCAGCTATGGAGATTTCGGACCGGTCGCCGGTTGTTAGAAAATCAGCCGAGGGGAAATTCCGCTTGAGCTCACCTAACCAAAATTGGCTCAATCGCTGCAAGATTAATGGCGCCGTAGCGGCCGCGATACTCGTGATCCCGCTGCTGATGTGGAGTTCGATGGCGAGTGCGCAGACCGTGGGGACGGTGCAAACTTACGCGGGTAACGTAAAACTCGAGCGCGCCGGCCATCCGCTGCCGGTCACCACCGGCATGGCCGTGATGCGGGGCGATCACTTCACGACCGGACCCGGCGGCCGGTTGATCGTGATGCTCAACGATCACAGCACCCTCGATCTCTACGAGTCGGGCGATCTGGTACTCAACAACCAGGTGCTGGGACCCAATGGTCAGGCGGTCACGCGGGTCAGCCTGCTCTCCGGCATCCTGCGCTCGATCGTGCACGTGACCGCGGGCGGGCCGCCGCCGAATTTCGAGGTCCATACGCCCAACGCGATCGCAGCCGCACGCGGCACCGATTTCGATACCAGCTATTATCACTGATGCGTCTCAACTGACACGTCTCGACTGACGCGTCTGGCCCGGCCGGCAGCCGCCGGTCGGGAATTTCGATCAGGTCAATATCTGCCGCAGATGCGCGAACGGATGTTCGCGCTCCCGGAATTGGCAAACGAAGCCGAGATACGCGGTGATGACTTGATACCGTTCGATTAGGTTGAATGCCGGATCTGATCGGCCGCAAGAAAGGCAACCAACTTGAGGTCGACGGTATGAGGTTTAAGCTGTGATAATCGAAGATGTCGCGTGTATGCGAGTAGTGGTCTGAGTAATGATCACTTCCTGGCGTGTCATCGTAAGCAACTTCACCAGCACAGTTCTTGGATCAAATGGCCAAAGCACGTTAGAATGCCATTCGACAGGACGTTTCCGAGCGAATCGGAGTCAACTGTGATGTTTCAGTCTTCAGCGGTGAGGTCAGCAAGGCGATGGAAGAAAAGCGCGCCCGGGCGCTGCGATTGCTCGACAATCGAGCGGAGTCCAGCAGCGATGAAAGTGATTGCGCGCCATCAACCGCCGCCGCACCGCCCCTGGATCAAATCCCCGCTTACCTGGCGCTCAAGCAGCGTCTCGGCTATTTCGACCGATTCGGTCTCGACAATCCCTTCCGCCGTACCCACGAGGACCTGAGCGCCAACCGCACCACGGTCAACGGCCGCTCGTGCATCAATTTCTCCGGCTATAATTATCTGGGCCTGTCGGGTCATCCCGAGGTTTCCGCCGCCGCCCGCAACGCGATCGATCGATACGGCACCTCGGCCTCAGCCAGCCGCCTGGCCGGCGGCCAGATTCCGCTGCATCTCGAACTGGAGCATGAAATCGCGCAGACCCTGGGGGTTGAGCAATGCGTCACCTTCGCCAGCGGTTACTCCACCAACGTTACGACGCTCGGGCATCTGTTCGGCCCCAAAGATCTGGTGGTGCATGATTCGCTGATCCATCGCAGCATACTTACCGGCTGCCAACTGGCGGGCGCCCGCCGCCTGCGCTTTCCTCACAACGATTGGCAGGCGCTGGATCGCATCCTGTCCGAGCAGCGCCGGAATTTCCGGTACGCGGCAGTGCTTATCGAAGGCGTCTACAGCATGGACGGGGACATCGCCGACCTGCCGAAGTTCATCGCCGTCAAGAAGCGCCATAAGGCGTTTCTGATGGTGGACGAGGCGCATTCCTTCGGGGTTCTCGGCCCGCGCGGCTTCGGCGTGATCGATCATTTTGACCTCAAGCCCAACGACGTCGAGATCTGGATGGGTACGCTCAGCAAGGCGCTGGCGAGCAGCGGGGGATACATCGCCGGCAAGGCGGGGATGGTCGAGTATCTCAGACTCACCGCACCCGGATTCGTTTTTGCCGCCGCCATGTCGCCACCCAACACGGCCGCCGCGCTGACCGCGGTGCGGGTGCTGAAGTCGGAGCCGCAAAGGGTGGCGCGACTTCACGAGCGCTCGCAACTGTTTTTGGACCTGGCCAAGACCCACGACCTCGCAACCGGTACCAGCGGCGGTTCGCCGATCGTCCCGGTTATCACCGGCGATTCAGAACTGGCGGTGCGGCTTTCCGACGAACTGTTCAAGCAGGGCATCGTCGCCCAGCCGATCGTGCATCCGGCCGTCGAGCACTCGGCCGCGCGGCTGCGGTTTTTCGTCAACGCGCTCCATACTGAGCAAGAAATCCGCACGACCGTTGAAGCGACGGCCATGTCGATGCTGCGGCTTCGGCAGTCGCCGTTGTAGATGACAACGCCCGCCGCTGTGCGGCCGGTGAGCCTGTCAACGCTTCTCAAAATTTACGCCGCGCATGGCCTCGCCCTCTGACGCTGGAAGATCCTGGCCCGACTGGTTGTTCGCCATCAGGGATGGCTCATGATTCTGCTGACCGGAGCTAGCGGATTTCTGGGCAGTCATGTGTCGCAAGCGCTGGCGGCGCGGGGCGAGCAGGTGAAGATGCTGGTGCGGCGGCCGGAGCGGGCGCAATGGCTGGAGGGGCGGGGCGCGCAGTGCGTGACCGGCGATTTAAGCTCCGCAGCCGGCCTGGCGGCCGCACTCAAGGGCTGTCGTTGCGTCATCCATTGCGCGGCGTTGGCCAGCGATTGGGGCGCGTGGAAGGATTTTCGAGAAGCCAATGACGACGGCGTCGGCCGCCTCTTGAAGGCCTGCGAAGCGATCTCGCTGGATCGCTTCGTTCACATCAGCACCACCGACGTCTATGGCTATCCGGATCGCGATGGGCTCGACGAGACCACGCCCTTGCGCGATCGCGGGCTGCCATATAACTCCACCAAGATTTCCGGTGAGCAGCGCGTCTGGGCGGCGCTCGAGGCCGGCCTGGCCGCGACCATCATTCGCCCCGGCTCCATTTATGGTCCGCGCTCAGTGACGCTGGGCAGGGAGATCGTTGATTATCTTCGCAGCGGCGCTCCGCTTATACGTTCGGGCCGGGTCAACGCGGGTTTCGTGTACGTGGAAAATTGCGTGGATCTCATCCTGCTCGCGATGACTCATCCGGCCGCGGTGGGCGCCGCTTTCAATTCCATCGACGAAGGTGATCAGAGTTGGCATGACTACTTCGAGGCAATCTGCCGCGCGCTCGACCTGAGGATGCCGCGCTGGTCGGTGCCGCGCGCGGCGGCGTACTCAGTCGGCTGGTTGATGGAATTATACGGACGGACGACGGGCCGTACGTTGCGTCCGCTGGTGACACGGACTGCGGTCGAGATCGTTGGTACCCGGCAAGGCTTTTCGGCCGCTCGCGCCCGGCAACGTCTGGGCTTTTCGCCAACCATCGGGTTCGAGGAAGGGATCGGCAGAACGACGCGATGGCTCCGTAGCCAACCGGCCGTCGTCGGTGGCGGAACTCGTTAGGACTGGAGATTTCGCTCAGGTCAGTATCTGCCGCAGATGCGCATACAGATGTTCGCGCTCCGGGAATTGGCAGACGAAGCCGAGATAGCCGTCGGGGCGAACCAGGAAGAGACGGCCGGACTCGCCGCGGCCGTAACGCAGCGCACTCTCGCCGGTCTCATCGTGCGCGAACGCCTCGGCCGCCAAACCATCGATAGGCGATGCGCCGACGACCACGCACTTGAGCGCGGCATCGTAACGATCCGACACCTGCGCGACGATCTCGCGGCAGGCCGCGGCTTCCGCCGCGCGGTTGCTCGCCGGCATCAGCATCAAGGTGAAGCGCGGATGGCGCAGCAGGTCGAAAATCCGGCGCGCGGGCGTGCGGACCAGCGTCGCGTCGGGCGCGCGATCGCCGGGGCGCGGGCCGTCAAGCGGGGCCAGCCCCTCCGGCATCGCGGCCGAACCGCGATAGTTATGTGACAGGCCCGAGAGGCGGTTGATCGCTTCGTCGTGCCATCCGGGTTGCTCGGTCAGTCCGAAGCGATTCTCGAGCCCGGTGCCATGCGCCATGATGATCTGATGCATCGCGTGGGCGCCGGCGGTGACCTGCTCGGCGATCGGCCGCCGCTCAGCTTCGTAGCTGTCGAGAAGCGACGGCTGGGCCTCGCCGCGTATCACCATCGCGAGCTTCCAGCCGAGGTTGAAGCCGTCCTGCATGCAGGCGTTCATGCCCTGGCCGCCGGCCGGAGAATGGATATGGGTGGCGTCGCCGCATAGAAAGATATTGCCGTGGCGATATGCCTGCGCCATGTTGGCGCGAATCGTCCACTGGGTTGCCCATAGCGGCTCGTGCAGGGTCGCGCCGCTGACGAAGCGATCGACTATCTCCTGGAAGACTTCGCGCCGCGGCAGCCCCGGCTTGACCGACTCCCCGGTATCGCTCAACAGCAGGCGATGGTTGTGGCCGGGCAGCTTGCTGATGGTCAGGAAAAAATCCTTCTCCATGTAGTAGTTGATCCAGGCGCCGTCGCCCGAATAGTTCTCCAGCGGCGCGTCCATCATCTGCAGCACCATCTCGCGGTAGACCCGTCCGGTGAACGACAATCCCAATGCCTTGCGCACCCGGCTGTGCACGCCGTCGCAGGCCACCAGCCATCGCGGCGTCATCACCTCCTCGAAGCCGTCGCGGTCGAGGTGCTGCAGCCTGACCCGGACGCCGTCGGCGAGTTGCTCGAGCTCGGTTAACTCGGTGTTCCATTCGGGGCGGCATGAGTAGGCGCTTTCCAGATGCTCGCGCAGCATCCGCTCGGTGTCGGTCTGGCTGACCTTCAGGATGCATCGATAGCGAGGGTCGGTGTTGTCGAGCCGTCGGAAGTCGAGGCGCGGCTGCTCGCTGAAACCCTTGAAGTTGAAGGTGAAGCCGGGCGACGGCTCGCCCTGGTCGACGAAGCGATGCGCGACGCCGACATGCTCGAGCATCTCGAGCGTGCGAGCATGGACGGTGAAGGCGCGCGAGGTGAAGGTCGGCGCGGCGGCCTTGTCGATCAGGCGGCATCGCACGCCGCGGCGCAGAAGTTCGTTGGCGACCAGCATCCCGGCCGGTCCGCTGCCGACGATCAGAACAGGATCGGCTTCCATCTTGATTCAATCTCCCGGCCGAAAGTTTGTCTGTCGGCTGGCGGGCCGACACGGTCTTGCGCCTTGTAGATCAACGGGGCCGGCCCGGCAAGCACCCGGCCGCTGGGGTCTGACTATACTCTTTGATACTGCAACGGTCCGGTTTTAGCAGCGCACCAGTCTTTCAATTGTCTTTGTGCTTCGACCCTCGCCTGCTCATTTATTGACGGGAATGGCGGGCTGGCAGTAGCTTTTGGCCAACGTCGAAATCATACGAACCCGGGGGAGGTTTGCGACGAGCCTTGAGACGCGACACTTGGTGGCATCACTGGCGCTGGTCGGACTTTGCGCCTCGTTGGCGCACGCCAGGAGCGCCCCGGCTCCAACCACGACGCTGGTGAGCGTCAACGCTACCGGCACTGATAGCGGCGACAGCTTATCGTTCGGCTCCAGTATCAGCGCGAACGGCCGTTTGGTCGCCTTTGGAAGCAACGCGGACGATCTCGTCCCCAATGACAGCAACGGTCACGACGATATCTTCGTGCGTAATCTGAAAACCCGCACGACCAGGCTGGTGAGCGTCAACCAGGCCGGCACCGGTAGCGGGGATGGCGAATCGTATCGAGGGATCATTACCCCTAACGGCCGGTTCGTGGTCTTCCTAAGCACCGCCGGCAACCTGGTCCCGAACGATACCAACGGGCTGACCGATGTGTTCCTGCGCAATCTCCGGACCGGCAAGACCCGGATGGTGAGCGTCAATCAGGCCGGCACCGACGGCGGCGACGGCCTTTCATTCGCCGCCAGCGTCAACCCCAACGGACGTTTTGTGGCGTTTGAAAGCTATGCCACCGACCTGGTTTCCCAGACCGAGAACGGGTTCGCCGCAGTCTTCGTCCGCGACATGAGACGCCGCCAGACGCAGATGGTGAGCGTCAACCAGGCCGGGACCGCGAACGGCAACGGTGATGCGGGAATTCCGACCCTGACACCCGATGGGCGGTTCGTCGCCTTTGAGAGCACCGCGAGCGACCTCGTACCGCTCAGCGACAGCAACGGTGTCGACGATGTCTTCGTACGCAACCTCAGGAAGGGCACGACGACCTTGGTGAGCGTCAACCAGGCGGGCACCGGCGCCGGCGACGCTTTGTCCGAGGCACCGGTAATCAGCACCAACGGGCGCCTGGTGATGTTCGAGAGCGACGCCGACGACCTGGTCGCGACCGATACCAACGGGTTCTACGACGTTTTTGTGCGCGATCTGAAATGAGGCCGGGGGCGCCGCGAGTGGCTATCAATGCGTCTAGCGGCGCCGCTTCAGCGTGACTCGGCGCCGCGACTATCGTCCGTGTCGCGATGATACTTTCGCGGGCGCGGTGGCTTGGCTAATAATCGAGCCATGAAGAAGCCGCTCTCGCCCGAGCTTGCCAAACGGGTGCCGCCGGGCCAGTTCCTGACCGAGAAGTTTCCGGTTCTGAGCTACGGTCCGACGCCGCCCTTCGATCCCGCCACCTGGGAGTTCCGGATTTTCGGGCTGGTCGAGGAAGAGCTGCGCTTCAATTATCCGCAATTCCGCGGGCTGCCGCAGTCGAGCGAGGTCGCGGATTTCCATTGCGTCACGACCTGGTCGCAGCTCGACAACCGCTGGGAGGGGATAAAAATCGCTGACCTGATGAAGCGCGTGCGGCTCAAACCGGAGGCGCGCTTCGTGGTGATCCATTGCGACGGCGACTATACGACCAATCTGCCGCTGGCCGACTTCCTCGACGGCGACGTGATGCTGGCGCATCGGCGCGACGGCCGCGATCTCGATCCCGATCACGGCTTCCCGGTGCGGCTCATCGTGCCGAAGCTCTACGGATGGAAGAGCGCCAAGTGGGTGCGGGCGCTGGAATTCACCGCCGCGGACCGGCGCGGATTCTGGGAAGTGCGCGGCTACCATAATCACGCCGATCCGTGGACCGAGCAACGCTATTCCTTCCAGGAAGATCCCGACGAATAGGGCGCGGCGAGCTGCGCGGCCCGCAGCCTCCCGCAAACCGGCTGCAGCGGGCGTCGCGGCTCCCACAGCGCGCGCCGGCCGGATCGCGGCGACGCTGGCGCGGCTCTACCCCGGGGCCCGCATCAGCCTCGATTTCAGCAATGGCTGGGAATGCCTGGCGGCGACGATTCTCTCGGCCCAATGCACCGATGAGCGGGTGAATCGCGTCACGCCGGCGCTGTTCCGCGCGCTCCCGACGCCGGCCGCGATGGCGCGTGCGGAGCTGCCCGAAATCGAGCGGCTGATTGCGCCGACCGGCTTCTTCCGCCAAAAGGCCAAGTCGCTGAGCGGCTGCGCCCGCAAGATCGTCGAGCAGTTCGGCGGCCAGGTGCCGCGCACGATGGAGCAGCTGGTGACGCTGCCGGGCGTCGGGCGCAAGACCGCCAACGTGATTCTCGGCCATGTTTACGGCCAGCCCGGGATGGTGGTCGATACGCATGTGCGGCGCCTCGCGGCTCGGCTGGGCCTGACCAAGCATCGCGAGCCCGACAAGATCGAGCTCGATTTGCAGCAGCTCATCCCGCCCACGGGATGGACGCCGTTCTCGATGCGGTTGATTCTGCACGGGCGCCAGGTCTGTAACGCGCGCCGGCCGCTGTGCGAGGCCTGCGCGCTGCTCCCCGACTGCCCGCGGATTGGCGTGCGGAGCTGACTTAACCCGCGCGCCGGGAGCGACCCGCGCGCCGGGAGCGACCCCATACCAGATCGATCGCCCGGTCGACGAGTCCGATCGCAAGCGCAACCATCACTGGCAGCAGGATCGCCGCCACGACCATGAACGCCATCCCGAGCACTATCGCGAGAATCCACATGTGTTTTGCCGGTCGAAAATCTAGGCTGATCGCGGCCCGCGATCCACCGGCGCAGGCGCCGGCATCCCGATTTTCCTCGCCAACTCCGTAGCGGATAGAGGAAAAGGCGCGAAAATCCGGCCACTGTTCGGTGGGGGTGAGTATTTGAAGACGCGGGGCGGAATGTAATAATCGCAGCTCGCGCCCGCAACACCGGCGCCAAATACCGTGAAACTCAAGGTCGATGAGATAGCCGCCGAGGCGAAGGAATTGTCATTCCGCGAGCCCGAGGCGGAGGTGAATCGAATCCTGAGCCGTGGCGCGCAGAGCGAATGGCGCTTCAAGGCGCCAATCGAGGTGGAACTGTCGTATTATCGGGCCGGCACCGAGCTGTTTTTCGAGGGCCGGCTGGCGGCGATGACCGGCGCGCTGTGCGCCCGCTGCGCCGAAGAGTTCGAGAGCCGCACCGAGCATCCGTTTCGCGTGATTATGACGCCGCGCTCGATCGCCGCGGATGCCGATCCCTCCAGCGATCCGACGGTCGGCGACTACGCGGTCTACGACGGCGACGGGGTCGACCTGAGCCCGCTTATCTGCGAGGAGTTGCTGCTGGCGCTGCCGACGCGCCCGCTGTGCCACGAGGAGTGCCGCGGTCTGTGCCCGCGGTGCGGGACTAATCTCAACCAGGGCGAGTGCCGCTGTCCGGAGCCGGCCAGCGACCCGCGTCTCGCGGTTCTGCGCACGCTCAAAATCCAGCGCAGCTAAACCCTGCGCGGTCCAAACAGGATGTAGCTTTGCCATGCAAGCACCCAAGCGCCGTACTTCCCGATCCAAGCGCAACAAGCGCCGTGCCCACGACGCGCTGAGCGCCCCGAATCCGATCGCCTGCCCGACCTGCGGCGAGCCCACGCTGCCGCATCGGATCTGCCGCCATTGCGGAAACTACCGCGGCCGCAGCCTCGCCCAGGTCGAGGAGTAAGCGGCCGGCAGGTCGTGGCATGAAAATCGCGCTCGACGCGATGGGTGGCGACCTCGCCCCGCGGGCGGTGGTCGAAGGCGCGGTGCTTGCCGCCCGCGAACTCGGCATCGAGGTGGTGCTGGTCGGCGACCGTGAAATCGTCGCCCGTGAGCTGGCCAACCTCAAGGGCGAGCGTCTGCCGATCACTATCGAGCATGCCAGCCAGGTAGTGGAGATGGACGATTCGCCGCTCGAGTCGGTGATGACCAAGCCCAACTCCTCGATCAGCGCCGGCTTCGAGCTGGTGCGGCGCGGCGACGCGCAGGCCTTTGTCAGCGCCGGCAACTCGGGGGCGATGATGGCGGCGGCGATCCTGGTGCTCGGCACACTGCCGGGCGTCGACCGCCCGGCGATCGCGTCGCTGATTCCGTCGGCCAGCGGCTTCACGCTGCTGATCGACGTCGGCGCCAACACCGAGGTCAAGCCGCTCAACCTGGTGCAGTTTGCGGTGATGGGTACGGTCTACACCCGGCGCGTGCGGCAGATCGCCCGACCGCGGGTCGGCATCCTGTCCAACGGCGAAGAGGATTCCAAGGGCACCGAGCTGACCCGCGCCGCGGCCGCGATGCTGCGGCAGATGAGCGCCGATGTCGATTACGTCGGTTACGTCGAGGGACGCGATATCAACCGCGGCCGCGTCGACGTGGTGGTCACCGACGGCTTCACCGGTAATGTCGCGCTGAAATCGCTGGAAGGCTTTTCCTCGTTCCTGCTCGGCAACCTGCGCGAGCTGTTCGCCGGCACGGTGCGCGGGCGTATCGCCTACCTGTTTATCGGCAAGTTTCTGAGCGCGATGCGCAACCGCCTCGATCCCTCCGAATACGGCGGCGCGCCGCTGCTCGGCGTAAGCGGGGTGGCGGTCATCGCCCATGGCTCGTCGAATCCGCGCGCGATCCGAAACGCCGTTCGCGCCGCCGCCAACGAAGCGCTGATCAACCGGGTCAATGCCGAAATCGTCGAGCTGTTGAGCCATGGCGCCGCGGTGGCCGAGAAGCCGGCCGGCAAGGGGCTGCGCGCGATGCTGAGCCGCATGCGCGAGCGGCTCCATCGGCCCCACCCGCAGCCCCATCCTCAAAAGGAAGGCGATGCGCCGCGCCATCATAAGGAGAATGAGACCGGACGCAAGGGCGCTGCGGAGGCCCCGCCCGCCGCCGAGCCTCCGCCGCCCGCGGCCCGTGGTGCAACCGGCCCGCTGACGGCTGCACCGCCCGCCCATCCCGCTGCCAACGGCGCCGCGCCCGAGCTCGAGGCCCATCCGGCCCATCACGAGCCGTCGCCCAACGGCGCCGCGGCGGATAAGCCAAAAGCGAAAGAGCCGGAGGAACGACCGGGCGACCAGGAGGATCGGCCTCACAGTGACAAGAATAATCCCGCCTGACGGTGGTCGAGTCCGCGCATGAAGCTTGCCTTGCTGTTTCCCGGTCAGGGTTCCCAACGGGTTGGGATGGGCGCCGAGCTGGCGACCAATTTCACCGCCGCCCGGCACGCTTTCGAAGAGGCGGATGAGGCGCTTGGGTTCGCGCTCTCGCGCCTGTGTTTCGAAGGTCCCGAGGAACAACTCCGGCTGACGTCCAATACGCAGCCCGCGATGGTGGCGGTGGCGATCGCGGCGCATCGCGCACTGGCCGCCGAAGTGGCGCTCGAGGTCGAGCTTGGCGCCGGTCATAGCATGGGCGAATACAGCGCGCTGGTCGCTGCCGAGGCGCTCGATTTCGCCTCGGCGATGCGCGCCGTACGCGAGCGTGGCCGGCTGATGCAGGAGGCCTGCCCGCCGGGCCAGGGCACCATGGCGGCCTTGATCGGACTTGAGCCGGCCGTGGTCGACGAGATTTGCCGCGAGCTGTCAGTCGGCGGCCAGATCGTCGTGCCGGCGAACTTGAACGCCCCCGGACAGATCGTGGTGGCCGGTCATACGGCGGCCGTGCGCCGCGCGATCGAACTGGCCAAGGAACGCGGCGGCGCGATGGCGGTCGAGCTCAAGGTCAGCGGGCCGTTCCACAGTCCGCTGATGGCTTCGGCGCGCGCCGGGATGGAAAAAATGCTCGACGGGCTCGCGGTTGGGCCGCTGCGCTTCGGGGTGATCGCCAATGTTATCGCGGCGGTCAACACCGATCCGGCGCGCGTCAAACCGCTGCTGCTCGAGCAGATAACCGCGCCGGTGCGCTGGGGAGAATCGATGGGCGTCGTCGCGCGCCACGGCATCACCGAGGCGCTCGAGTTCGGCTGCGGCAAGGTGCTGGCCGGCATGATGCGGCGCATCGACCGCAATATCAAAGTGCGCCCGGTCGAGGATTTGGCCTCGCTCAAAGCGGCGGTGACGGCGCTTGCCGCCGGCTGAGCCCGTGGCGAGCCCTTGTGGGCGCGGGGGCCAACTTGCCTAGTCGAGAGCAACCCCCTATGCTGCGACGTAAATTCACCCGGCGCATCGAGCATGCCAGCGGGGGCGGCGGTGGTAACCGCTTCGATCTCCGGGCCGGATGCTCCGGTGCGAAGCGCTTTCGTTGGCGGCATCGGGTTGCCGTGCTGTGCGAGGAGGAACGACACTAGATGGCTTCAGACGTCGAAACCAGGGTTCGCGAGATAATCAGCGAGCAGCTCGGCGTGGCCGCGGACGAAGTGACTCCCGAGGCGTCCTTTATTGAGGATCTCGGGGCTGATTCGCTCGATATCGTCGAGCTGGTGATGGCATTGGAGGAGGAGTACGGAATGGAAATCTCGGACGAGGATGCCGAGAAAATCCGTACGGTCAAGGACGTCGTCAGCTACATCGAGGTTCACAAAAGCTGAGCACCTTCGTCGGCACGCGAGGCGGCCGTATTCCGCAGCCTCGATTCGATGCGTTGCCCGTTCTGCCATCATCGCGGTAACCGGGTCGTCGATTCGCGCACTTCGCGCGACGGCGCATCGATCCGCCGCCGCCGCATGTGCAGTTCGTGCAAGCGGCGCTTCACCACCTTCGAGTACGTCGAACTGGCGTTGCCGATGGTGGTCAAGAAGGACAACCGGCGCGAGCCGTACGATCGCTCGAAGATCGTTGCCGGGCTCAAGCGTGCGTGCGAAAAACGGCCGGTCTCGATGGAGACCGTCGAACAGCTCGCCGACCGCGTCGAGGCCGCGATGCTCGAGCGCGGCGAGTCTGAAGTGCCAAGCTCGTTTATCGGCAGCATGGTGATGGACGAGCTGCATCGCACCGACCCGGTAGCCTACGTGCGCTTCGCCTCGGTCTATCGATCGTTCAAGGACCTCGACGAATTCATGCGCGAGCTCGAGGATCTGATCCGCCGGCGCGAGGTGACACCCGCCGCCGTCGCTCGCCCGCGCGCCAAGAAGGGCGAGGCCGCCCGCTGAGCGCGCGGCCGGGCCACGATGGCGTCGCGAGCGCCGCGCGAGCTTGATCGCCGCTTCATGGGCGAGGCGATCGCGCTGGGCCGTGCGCGGCTCGGTGTGACCACGCCGAATCCGGCCGTGGGATGCGTTATTGTGCGCGGCGGCCGCATCGTCGGGCGCGGCGCCACCGGCCGCGGCGGCCGGCCGCATGCCGAGACCGTCGCCCTGGCTCGCGCCGGACGGCGCGCGCGTGGCGCCACCGCCTACGTCTCGTTCGAACCCTGCGCCCATCGCGGCCAGACGCCATCGTGCGCCCGCGCGCTGGCAACCGCGGGGGTAAAGCGGGTGGTGGTCGGATGCCTCGACCCCTATCCGCCGGTGCGCGGCCGCGGCGTGCGGATCTTGCGGGCGGCCGCAATCGCGGTGACGACCGGAGTACTCGAGGACGAATGCCGGTCGGTCAACGAAGGCTTTATCACCCGGGTCACGCGCCGGCGGCCGTTCGCGATCCTGAAGCTGGCGGCGACGCTTGACGGCCGTATCGCCTCGGCCAGCGGCGACTCGCGCTGGATCAGTTCCGCACCTTCGCGTGAGCTGGTCCATCGATGGCGCCGCGAATGCGACGCGGTGATAGTCGGGGCGGGCACCGTGATCGCCGATAATCCACGCCTCACCTGCCGCATCGCCAATGGACGCGATCCGGTCCGGGTGGTGCTCGACGCGCAGCTCAGGACGCCGCCGCGCAGCCGCGTCTTTCGCCAGCGCTCCATCGCGCCGTCGATATTGGTCACCCGGCGCGCGAATCTCGCCCGCGCCCGCAAGCGTTACGCCGCCCGGCGCGTCGAGGTGATAGCCTGCGCCGAACGGCGCGGCGAGCTCGACCTCGGCGAGTTGATGCGCGAGTTCGGGCGGCGCGGATGGTGCCGGGTGCTGATCGAGGGCGGGGCGCATACCGCGGCCTCGGCGTTGCGTTGCGGAATCGTCGATCGGCTGGCGATATTCGTGGCGCCGCTGATTCTGGGCGCCGGGCTGTCGGCTGTCGAAGGGCTCGCGACGACCCGGATGCGTGACGCTATCGAGATCGAATCAATCGCCGCCCGCCCGCTCGGCCGGGATTGGCTGCTCGAGGGACGGCCGCTCGGAAGCCGCGTCCGGCGGCCGCGCGCGGGCGGCTGACGGTCGGCTTGGAGAGGCTGTAAACGGGGTGATAGTATCCGCTTTGGAAGGCAGGCCAGAAACAGTGTCCGCAACGCCGCTGGAGAAAGTCTTCGACGCCATCGAGGCCGGTAAAATGGCCGTGATGATCGCCGAGGAGCGCGCTGACGCCGAGGGCGACCTGGTGATGGCGGCGGAGAAAGTCACCGCCGACCAGGTCAATTACATGGTCCGCCATGCGCGCGGAATCGTCTCGGCGGCGATCGAAGAGAAACGCATTCGCGAGCTCGGCATCCCGATCGTACCCTCTCTCCAGCGCGACGAGACCAATGAGCAGATGGGCGCGCTGGTCGAAGCGCGCGAGGGCGTTACCACCGGCATCTCGGCGGCCGATCGGGCGCGCACCATCCAGGTACTGGCCGCGGAGAGCTCGACCTCGCGCGACATCGTGATGCCCGGCCATGTGCTGCCGTTGATGGCGTTGAGCGGCGGGGTGATGGTCAGGATCGGGCGCGCCGAGGGCGCGGTCGACGCGGTGCGATGCGCCGGGTTGCGGCCGGCGGCGGCGCTGTGCACGATTCTCAACGAGGACGGGCAGGCGGCGCGGCTGGCGGAGCTGGAAGAGTTCGCCCGGCAGCACAAGCTGCCGCTGTTCTTCATCAAGGACCTGGTGCAGCATCGGCTGGCCCGTGAAATCCTGGTCCAGCGCGTCTCGGAAGCGCCTTTCCCGACGCCGCAGGGCGAGCTGCGCGCGGTCATCTATCACAACATCGTCGACGGCCGCGAGCATCTGGCTTTGATCAAGGGCGACATCGGCGGTGGGCGGCCGGCGCTGGTGCGGCTCCATTCGGAGTGTCTGACGGGCGACGTTTTCGAATCGAGCCGCTGCGACTGCGGCGAGCAACTCGCCCGCTCGATGGATTTGATCATGAAGTCGGAAGGCGGCGTGATCATCTATCTCCATCAGGAGGGCCGCGGCATTGGGCTCGGCAACAAGATTCGGGCTTACGCGCTGCAGGATGGCGGGCTCGACACGGTCGAGGCGAACCACGAGCTGGGCTTCAAGTCGGATTTACGCGACTACGGGATCGGGGCGCAGATTCTGCGCGATCTCGAGGTCGGCGAAGCTCGGCTGCTGACCAATAATCCCCACAAGATCGAAAGTCTGCGCCGCTACGGGGTCAAGGTGACGCGGGTGCCGCTCGAAGTTACGCCGCACGTCGGGATTATCGATTATCTGCGGACCAAGAAGGAAAAACTCGGACACCTGTTCTCGAACCTCGACCATCAGTAGCGATGCGAGGCGCGCGGCGGCTCGGCATGGCCCGCAGCCGCAGTTGCGGGCGGCGAAGTATTCCATGGGATTAAGACATCACGGCCGTGAGCTGGCGCTCAAGGCGCTTTATCAGATCGATATCCGCGGCGGCGCTACGCGCGAGGATCTGGTGCTGTTCTTCGAGAGCTTCCCGGCCGACGAGCGCGCCCGCAAGTTCGCGACCATCCTGGTCGAAGGGGTGCGCGGTGAGCAGGAGGCGCTCGATCGCGAGCTCGCCGCGGCGCTGGAGCACTGGTCGGTGAAGCGGCTGTCGCGGGTCGATCATAATATTCTGCGGCTGGCGCTCTACGAACTGCAGCGACTTGACGACGTCCCGGCGCGGGTTACGATTGATGAGGCCATCGAGCTGGCCAAGCGCTATGGCGACAAGGATTCGGGACGCTTCGTCAACGGCGTGCTCGATCAGCTTGCCGGGCGCCTTGAGCTCAAGCACAAGGGCGAGGAGAGCGGTGCGCACAAGAGCGATTAGGGCAGTCGGATGGCTGGCGGCGGCCGCCATCGGGTTGACGAGTGGATGCGGTTACCAATTCGCCGCCGCGGATACCTCGGCGCTGCCGGCGACCGCCACCACTATCTACGTTTCCCACTTCGACAATCGCACCCGCATCAACGGGCTCAACGATGAGCTTCAGCTCCAGGTCGAGAAGGAGATTTCGAATCACAAGCGGCTGGTGCTGGTCGATAATCCGACCGGCGCCGATTTGACGCTGTCGGGCGACGTGACCCTCGACAACGAGGTGCCCACCACCTTCAACTCCGTCGCCGAGCCGACCCAATACACCGAGACCTTCGCGGTCGACGCGGCGCTGCGCGATAACAAGGCCAACAAGATCCTCTGGTCAACCAGCCACATGACGGCGATGTCCCGCTATTCCACCGTGGCCTCGTCGGTCATCCCGACGTCACCGACCTTCCTGCAAGGCAATCTGCGCGGCCGGGACATCGCCCAGATGACCGACCTCCAGGTCGCCCAGACCCAGCAATTTCAATCGCAGGAGCAGATGCTGCACGGCATCGCGAAGTCGATCTATTCCTCGATGGTCCAGGGCTTTTAGTTCCCGCGGTCGCCGGTTTGACGATTAGCGGCAGGGGCGGGCGAGTCGATGCCGGTTGAGCCTGCGATCGCGTTCCTGCGCAGCCTCTCCGCTACGCGCGAGATTCCGGCCACGGTCCTGATCACGGGGCCGAACCAGTTCCTGCGCGAATACGCGCTCGACGGACTGGCGCGCGCGATGCGCGCGCAGGGCTTCGAGTATCGTTCGTTCCAGGTTTCAGATGACGCCGACCTTGGCGCGATGCTGCACGAGTTGCACGCGCCTGATCTGTTCAGGCCGCGATGGCTGGCCGCCTGCCGGGTGTTGAAGAGCGTGCGTGAGGCGCCCGACGACGCGGAGGGCCGCGCGGCCGGCGGGCGCGGCAAGTCGGCCGGCGTCGAGGCCTCGCTGATCGACGCGATCGGCGACTTGCGCAGTGCGCAGAACCGGCTCGCAATCGTCTATGAACGCGACAATGCGCCGGCCAAGCTCCGGCGTGCGGTCGAACAGCACGGCCTGGTGGTCAATTGCATGCGGCCCTTCGACGATCATCTCGGCCAGTATGCGACCGTGTTCGCGCGCCTGCTCGACTGCCGGCTCGCGCCCGAGGCGGCCGACCTGCTGGCCGGCAGCTTCACCGGCGACCTCGGCGGCATCGCCAACGCCATCGCGAAAGCGGCGCTCGGTCATCAGGCCGGCGCGCTGTTGAAGGCGGCCGATTTCGCGACCGATACCAGCGGCCGCGCCCCGGAGCTGTTTGCGATTTCAGAGGCGATTGGACACGCCGATTTGGTGGCGGCGCTGGGGATGCTGGAGCGGGCGATGGCGGTGGGACGCGACGCGCTGGAAATCCTGGGCGTCGAGATCGTGCCGACACTGCGGCGCATGATGCTGGCGGCGGCGTTGCTTCGTTCGGGCAAGAGCGCGGGCGGCGTGGCGGCCGCGCTCGGGATGGCGCCGGGCAGCCAGCTCGCGGCGCGGGCGGTCGACGGCGCGCGGCGCTTCGGGGCCGAGCGTCTGCGCCGGGCTTACCAGGCCGCCTGCGATCTCGACGCGTCGATCAAGGCCGGCCTCACCAGCGAGACCCGCGAGGCGCTGGCCGGACTGCTGATCGATCTCGCGGCCGAACCGGCGCCGCGGTAAATCGAGCGGGAACTCTGGTCAGGAAGAGGTCTTGGCGACGTGCGTCTTATGCAGCCGCGCGGACATCCGGGAGATCCGCCGGGAGACGGTATTGCGATGAATGGTGCCCTTGCTGGCCGCCTTGCTCAGCACCTTGGCGGCTTCGCGCAGCGCCTGCTCGGCGGCGGTGCGGTCGGTCGCGCCGATCGCTTCGAGCGCCCGCTTGACGGCGGTATGGGCGCGCGCCTTGATGGCGTGGTTGTGGACGTAACGCTTGAGACTCTGGCGCTCGCGCTTTTCGGCCGACGGATGAACCGGAATATGTGGCATAACCGTTATTAGCTAACAGCCTGGCGGCGCCCGGTCAACCCGGCCATCGCGGCCGGATGCCACAATTTACCGTCCGACCACGAAAATTGCCCGGTAAGGAACGGAGACCTGTATGCATCCCAACGATTGGGCCGGGGAATTCCAGCGCATCACCGCGACGCTGATCGTGCCGTCGCCGAAGGGCTAGCGCCTCCCGGCAAGCGCGCTTTTCGCCTCGTTCCAGAGCGCGTCGAGTTGCCCGTCGTCGAGCGCCTTGAGCTCCAGCTTGCGGTCGCGGGCGGTGCGCTCCAGATACCGGAAGCGGCGCTCGAACTTGTCGCAGGCGGCCGCCAGCGTTGCCTCCGCCGCGCGCTCGACGAAGCGCGGCGCATTGGCCAGCGCCAGCATCGCGTCGCCTAGCTCGTCGGCGGCCGCAGAGCGATCGCCGGCGGCGACGGCCGCCTCGACCTCCTCGAGTTCTTCGCGAATCTTCGCGATCACCTGATGAAGATCGCGCCAGTCGAAGCCGGCCTCGCGCGACCGCAGGCCCAGCGTCTCGGCCCGTATCAGCGCCGGCGCGGTCGGGGCGATAGCGTCGAGCGCGGAGGCCGGTGCGGCCGCTGCGCTCGCCGTGATCGGGCTCAGCACCTTTTCGATCAGAAATTCCGAGATGTCGTGCAGCCCCTGGGCAGTTATCTCGTGGCCGCAGTCATACTCGCGATAGCGCAGATCGACTTGCATCGCGCGCAGCCGTTCGACCGAATCGCGAGCCTGCCCGATCTCGATCACGGTGTCGCCGCGCCCATGCTGTACCAGTATCGGTAAGCGCGTCAGATCGGCCCCGGCCGGTAGCATTTGCTTGAGGGCCTCCGGAAACCAGGTCGAGACTCCAACCACAGCCGCAAACTTCTGCGGTTTCGAGATCGCGACCCCGGTGGCGATGATGCCGCCCTGGCTGAAGCCGAGCACCACCAGCTTTTGCGGATCGATTGGATAACGCTGGCACGCCTCGTCGACGAAGCCGACGGCCTCGGCGACCGCAGCGATCACCGCGGCGTCGTCGGGCGGCGATCCCGGTCGCAGCGGGAACCATCCATAGCCGCTGGTCGGTCCGAGCGGAACCGTCAACGGACCCTGCGGGCAGATCGTCAGGAAGTTCCCGTCGCATAGGTAGGGCGCGAGTCCCAGCAGGTCGAGTGCGCTGGCGCCCCATCCATGGAAAGCGATTAAAGTCGGATGGGGTCCGGGACCGCCGGGTTCATAGATTGCGTGGCGCAGCTTCATTCGGTTCCTCGAGCGGGCAGCTACGGATGATGGTTGATGATAAACGGCGACGCCGTTGGCTGCTATCACCGCATCCCCTGTTCATCGGCGGGGCCGGCTCGGCTATGGTTAGCCGTCATCGGGCCGCAAGCCCGTCGCGGACAGAGTGTGATGGTATCGGCACTGGACTTTCGATCTGGCAAAGCGACGCGCCGGGTAGCGCTGGCGCTCGCGCTGGCGGGAACCTTCATCTGCATCACGGGCGCCGCCGATCCCTCGAGCGCGGGTGCGGTCGCCAATGGCAAGCTGGCGGGGCTGTTTTCGGGCCTGTTTCTGCTCGGCCTGATTCTCTACGCGATGTGGCGGTGCGCGGAACCGATCCTCAATGATCCCGAGGCGGGGCTGGGCAGCGCGCTGCTGATTCTGCTCGCTATCTGGATCGTCAAGAGCGCGATGCTGCCGTTGTTTCCCGGTTTCGGTCCGGATATCGGCAGCTACCAGGCATGGTCGGCGCGGATCGCCAGCGTCGGGCCGGCGCTGACCTATAAACGCGGCTTCTTCATCGATTATCCGCCGGGCTATCTCTACGCGCTGTGGGCCGCCGGCGTGATCGTCAAACTGACGGGCGCCACGGGCACCTCCGCGCGAGCGATCGTCGAGAGCCCGGCGCTAATCGCCGACCTGCTGCTGGCCGCGACCATCTTCATCTACCTGCGCGCCATCGGTTACCGGGCCGGCGCCTACCTCGGCATGCTGCTGATCGCGCTCAATCCGGCGATGATCTTCGAGAGCGTGGTGTGGGGGCAGAGCGATTCGGTGCTGACGCTGGTGATGCTGCTCAGCGTGCTGATGCTGCTGCAGGAGGAGTACGAGTTGGGATGGGGACTGGCGGCGCTCGCGGTGCTGATCAAGCCGCAGGCGCTCGCGCTGCTGCCGGCGCTGGGGCTGTGGACGCTGCTCAAGAGCGATTGGCGCCGATGGTGGCGCGCGGCGCTGGCCCTGGTCGCGGTGACCGCGGTCGCAATCGCGCCGTTTCAGATCGGCCATCCCTGGAGCTGGATTTTTTCGCTGTACGCCGCGACCGCCGCCTACTATCACGAAACTTCGGTCAACGCGTTCAATTTCATCGCGCTGGTGGCGGGACTGCGCCGCTCCGATCTGACCCCGGTGCTGGGGATTCCGGCTTTCTATCTCGGTATGGGCCTGCTGGTCCCGCTTTATCTGTTCGTGGCCTGGGTGCTGTGGAAGCGGCCGAGCCGCCGCACGCTGTGGTACGTTTCGTTGCTGTCGATTTTCGGATTTTTTATGTTCGCGCCGCGGATGCACGAGCGCTACCTGTATCCCGCGCTGGCCTTTGTGCTGCCGCTCGCGATCGCCGAGCCGCCGATGATGGTGCTGTTCGGCGTGCTGACCGTGACCTGCCTGTTCAATCTCGCCTACGTCAAGCATGCGCTCGAAACGGTGGTCTTTCTCAATGGGCGCGATCGGCTTGCGATGTTGGCCTCGGCGGTGAACCTGGCGGCGTTTGCGCTCGCCGTTGGCTACCATGCCGAGCCCCAGTGCGGGGCGGGCAGGGTGCGATGGCGGCGCGGACTGGAAGCGCTGTGGGCGCGCCTGCGTCCGTCGGGCGGGCGGCCGCCAGCCGCCGCGGCGCACGATACCGCGCAAGCGGCGCAGCCGCCGCTGCCGTGGATCCGGATCGATACAGTGATCGTGCTGATCCTGCTGGCCGCGGCCGCCAGTGTCCGTTTCTGGAAGCTCGGACGCCCGCCCGACATCGTGTTCGACGAGGTTCACTTCGTCGCCCAGGCCCGCCATTACCTGCGCGCCGAGCCCTTCCTCGATCCGCATCCGCCGCTCGCCAAGCTGGTGATTGCGCTCGGCATCCTGCTGTTCGGCGACCATCCGTGGAGCTGGCGGGTCGGCAACGCCACTATCGGGACGGCGTTGGTCGGGCTGACTTACCTGGTTGGCCGCAGGATGTTCCGCTCGCGATTGGCCGCCACCTTCGCGGCGCTGTGTATCGCTTGCGACGGGATGTTCCTGGTCGATTCGCGAGTTGCGGTGATCGATATCGTCTACGTGACGTTGGCGGCGCTCTCTTATTACTTCCTGTTCTGCTTCATCGATCAGCGCGACGCCCCGGTAACGCGCCGCCGCACGCTGGTCTGGCTCGGAATCGCGTTGGGATTGTGCGTCGGTTCCAAGCTCTATATCCCGGCCGTGACCTTTATACTGGTCATGGGCTTCATGCTGTATGTGATCTGGGATGAATCGCGGCGGCTGAAGTTGCCGACCCCGGCGCTCAGGAACAAGCGCCTGCTCGGGGCGGCGGCGCTGGTCGGCGCGGTCAGCTCATTTTGCTACATCGCCGTCTTCCTCCCGCATTTCATGCTCGGATGGTGGGGCGGGATCGCCGACCTGTTTCACTATTACAAGGAAGTGATGTGGTACGAGCGCAGCGTCACCTCGGCGACCCATCCTTATGCCGCGCCCTGGTGGAGCTGGCCGCTGATGCTGCGGCCGATCGCCTACTGGCAGGACTTCCCGAAGACCGGCAAGGTCGCGACCATCTGGGGCGGCGGCAACCCGGTGCTATGGTGGGGCGCACTCGCAGCGATCATGGTCTACCTGGGACGGACCTTCGAGCGGCCGAACCTGGTGCGTGCGTTTATCGTCATCGGTTACGTCAGCTACCTCGTGATCTGGATCCCGATCGAGCGCACGATGTTTCTCTATCACTACATGCCGGCGGTCTATATCGCTTACCTCGCGCTCGGCGCGCTGCTGGCCGAGTTCTGGAACGGTAAGGCGCAGATGCTCGAGGAGGTGGCGCTGATGCTGACGCTGTTTCCAAGCTGCCTGCTGGGTCTCGGCTACACGGTCGGCGCATTCGCCTTCCTGGCGCTGGCGGTTGCCTACGCCGCGGTGCTCGATCGGCCGCTATGGCCGGGGCGCGTGGTATGCGTGGCGTTCGTCGGCGCGGCGCTCGTCGCCTTCATCTATTTCTTTCCGGTCTGGGTCGCGATGCCGATCGAGCGGGCCGGCTATTATGCGCGCATGTGGCTGCAGGGGCCGGGGCTGCGCAATTGGATCTGATGGATCGCGGGATGCGGTGGCTGGGCGCCACGATGCTGATCGCGACCCTGATGGTCGCGAGCCGCGCTCAGGCCGCGCGCTTGCCCGGCGCGGCTAACCTGATGCTCAACGGCAACTTCGCGACCGGCGCCGGTAACTCGCCCGACAACTGGCGCAGCGAAGCCTGGGTCAACTCGCCCGAGGCCGTCCAGTACCGCTGGCTGCCGCCCGCCAAGGGCCAGCCCGGCGAACTCGAGATCAACAATCTCCAACCCGACGACGCGCGCTGGCTCCAATCGCTGGCGCTGCCACCGGGTTGGTACTACATCAGCGTCGACGCGCGGGCCGAAAATGTCCCGGCCGACAAGACCGGCGTCAATATCAGCCTGCTCGAGGATGGCGTGACGTCGCGTGATTTGCACGGCACCACCGGCTGGGAGCGCCTCGGCTTCTACCTGAGAATCGGCAAGCACGGCGCGGATGTTGAAGTCGGGATGCGGGTCGGCGGCTTCTCGAACCTGAATCGCGGCACCGGCTTTTTCCGCAACGGCCGCATCGAGCGACTCGCGGCGCTGCCGGCCGGCGCCACGCCGGTGTTCGATCTCGAGGTGATTCGCCGCGCCTCGGCGGCGGCTCCGATCGGTCAGCCGTGGACCCTGGTCGCGACCTTCCTCCTGCTGGCGGCGATCGCCTATCTCGGCTGGCGCGCATACGGCGAGGCCACGATCGGCGTGGTCGTGACGATTCCGCCCGAGAGCAAAAAGCGCAGCAAGAAACGCCGTGGCCATGGCTGATGCCGGCGACCATCGGCGACGCGTCGAGTGGATTCTGTTCGCGGTCGCCTTTCTGACCTTCGCCTACTTCTACCAGGCTGCCGATCAGAGTACCGCGGCGCGCTTCGATCTGATGCGCTCGATTATCGAGCGCCACACGCTGGCGATCGAAGGTTACGCCGGCTTCAACACCGCCGATATCATCAAGTTCGGCGGCCATATCTATTCCGTGAAGGCCCCGGGCGGATCCCTGAGCGGAATCGCGCAGTGGCTGGTCTTGTCGAAGCTGCTCGCTCCCCTGCTGGCCTCGCATGCGGCGCTCTACTGGGCTTTGCTGACCTACCTGACGATCGTCTTTTCGACCGGCCTCGCAATCGCGCTGATGGCGGTAATCTGCTTCCGCCTGGCGCTGATACTGGGCGCCAGCGACGGGCGCGCCGCAGCGCTGGCGATCCTGCTGTCGTTCGGCACTATCGTCTTTCCCTATGCGACCGAGATGACCGGTGAACCGCTGGCCGCGGCCAGCATCTTCGCCGCCTTCTATTTCCTGGTCACCGCCCGCGACGATTCCGGTTTCGACCGGGCCTTGCTGGCCGGGGTGCTGGCGGGATGGGGGGTGCTGTGCGATTACCCCACGATTCTGATCGCCGTGGCCCTCAGCATCTATGCGCTCTTCAGGTTGCGATGGCCGCAGATCCTGGCCTTCGCCGCGGGCGCGGCCACGATGGCGCTGATTCTGCTCGCCTACAACAAGGCCGCCTTCGGCTCGCCGCTTTTCATGAGCTATGAAGCCTACAAGCTGCCGGGCAATACGCAGTTTCCGGAGCAGGCGATCGGCTTCGTCGGACTGACCTATCCCAAGCTCTACAACCTGTGGAAAATCCTGATCGATCCGCAGCGCGGACTGTTCTTCTGCAATCCGCTGCTGCTGGTCTCGATCCCGGCGCTAATCTACTTCGGCCGCGAGCGGCGCTGGCGCGCCGAGTTCGCCGTCACGATTTTCGCCATCGCCGGCCTCATCCTGTTCAACGCCTCGTTCGGCGAATCAATCGTCTCATGGGGCGGCGGCACGGCCACCGGCCCGCGCCAGATCGTCGCCGCGGTTCCCTTCATGGTGCTGGCGCTGGCGTTTGCCCCGGCGCGATGGAATTACGTGATTGGCGCGCTCGGCCTGGTCTCGATTTTCATGATGTTGATGGCGACCTCGATCAACCCGCATTTCCCTTACGAGTACCAGAACCCGCTCTGGCACTATGCCGCACCGGCCTACTTCAGGGGCGACTTTGCGTACAACAAGGACGCCTATTTCGGTGGCGGACCGATCGTCGGCGATTCGGTCGCCTTCAACCTCGGCAAGTTGGTTGGACTGCCACCGGCGCTGCAACTGGCGCCGCTGGCGGCGCTGTGGATCGCTGCCGCGTTGATGCTGATGCGCGCGCTCATGCCGTCGCCCCGGTCGGCGCCGATGCTCGGCGCGGTGGCGATCGCGGCGGCGGCTTTTTTTGTCCCGCCGATAGTCGGGGCGATCGCCGCGACCTCCGGATTAGTCGGCTCCCATGGCCTGCTCGGACGATATTATGAAGGGCTGCATCCGGCCCGCTTTCCGCCCCATATCGTCCGTATCGATCCGCGTCTGGAGTTCAACAACGTCGCGCAACTCGGCGGCCTGCCGTTCCCGTCGTGCGTGATATGGAGCGGGGCGATTCTGATTCCGCGTCCCGGCCTCTACCGATTCATGATCGACGTCGATGATGCCGGCTGGCTGACGATCGATGGCCGCGAGGTGATTCCCGATCCGGGCGACGTCAACAAGCCGCACGTCGAAGGCGCTATCTACCTCGACCCGGGACGCCATGCAATCGAAGTCGGCGAGCGAAATCTGGCCGGCGACGCGGCGCTCAGGCTCTCCTGGCAGCCGCCGGGAAAGGTCGCGCCGGTAATCGTGCCGAGCCGGGTGCTGATTCCACCGCCCGGCGACGCGAAATAAATTCAGGCTACCGGGTGGGCGCAGCCTTGGGGGTCGCCTTGGGTTCCAGCGCCGGCGCGGCCTGCGGGAACGACGGTAAGCCCGGCATCCCGAGCAAATGCGGACCGGCTCCGGAGCCGAATCCCGACGGCTGGGCCGACTGGTTGGACTCCCCATGCCGCAGGATCGATCCCGAGGCAGAGACCGCCGCGGGTAGCGATGGCGCCGGCTTTTGCGCCTGCTCGGCCGCCTCGGCGGGCGATTCATAGGTCGCCCGATGGGTGATCGCGGCCTGCGTCGCCAGTTCCTTGAGCAGTCGCGCCTCCTGCACGCCACGCGAGGTGCACTGCACGTTCTGTATCGGACGGAACGGCACCTGGATTGGGGCGCTGAAGGTCGAAGTCAAGGTCACCAGGCTGGTGCGTGGTCCGGTCGCCTTGACATAAAAATTGAAGACCGCCGAGGCCACCTCGGCCGGCCTGGCTGAGAACTTGCCGACGATCTCGATCTGGCCGCAATTCGCGTCCTTGAGCGTGAATTCGCCGTGCTCGACCTGGGCTTCGACGATGCCGTTGTTGGGGTCGCGCGCGCTGACTCGGTAGCCGTTCTTCTTCACCACGTCGTTGACCGCTTGCCAGGCGAGGTCATACGGCAACTGCAGTTTAATCTGATTTTTCTCGAGCTTGGCCGGTGGCGGCGGGGGTGGCGGGTTGAAACACCCTGCGGCCACCGTCGCTGCGATCGCGATCGATCCAATAGCTCGTCGGATACCCATTCAGAATCTGACCATGATCACGGAAACCGGCGCGCGCTTCAATCGGGTCGCGCGGTTTGCCCGCCGCTCTGCGCGCCGCCGCCCACTGTCCCCCTGCCCGGGTTTTTTGTGGTAGGCTCCAGTCCGACGATGGGCGGGATACGCCAGCGCGAGGGCTGATATGTCGGGTCATTCTAAATGGAGTTCGATCAAGCATAAGAAGGCGGCGCGCGATGCCAAGCGCGGCAAGCTCTTCACCAAGCTGATCAAGGAAATCACTATCGCCGCTCGGCTCGGGGGCGGGGATATCAATGCCAATCCGCGCCTGCGCACCGCGGTGCTGACGGGTCGCTCGCAATCGATGCCCAACGACAATATCGAGCGCGCGATCAAGAAGGGCACCGGCGAGCTCGGTGGCGTCCGCCTCGAAGAGATCACTTACGAGGGCTACGGTCCGGGCGGGGTCGCGATCATGGTCGACACGCTGACCGATAATCGCAATCGGCTGGTTGCCGAGCTGCGATTTATGTTCTCGCGCCACGGCGGCAACCTGGGCGAGGGCGGCTCGGTCGGTTGGATGTTCAAGAAGCGCGGCGTTATCAACCTGGAAAAGAGCGCGGGGGATGAAGAGCGGCTGCTCGAAATCGCGCTCGAGGCCGGCGCCGACGACCTGGTGAGCGAGGACGACAACTATCAAATCCTGACCGCGCCGGATCGCTTCAGCGCGGTGCGCGACGCGCTCGAACAGGGCGGCGTGACGATCGCCGCGAGCGAGTTGGCGCGGATTCCCGAGAACACCGTCAAGGTCTCCGGCCATACCGCGGAACAGGTGCTGCGGCTGGTCGAGGAACTTGAAGATCACGACGACGTGCAAAGCGTCGCTGCCAACTTCGATATTGACGAAGAGGTGCTGGCGAGCTTTTCGGCGGCCTAGGCCGACGCGTGCGGGACGCGGCGTCCCGAGGTGAGGGGTGGGGTATGCGGATAATCGGGATCGATCCGGGCAGCGCGGTAACCGGCTTCGGCATCGTGGAAGGCGCGGCCGGCGTTTTCAGCCACATCGCCGCCGGCACCATCCGCGCTCCCAGGGGCGCCTCGCATCCCGACCGGCTGCATAACATCTACCGCCATCTGCGAGCTATAATCGATGAACATGCGCCGCAGGCGATGAGCCTCGAGCGCAACTTCGTGGCCATCAATATCCAGAGCGCCTTCCGACTCGGCGAAGCGCGCGCGATCGCGATGCTGGCGGCGGCCGAACGCGGACTTGAGCTCTACGAATACACTCCCACCCAGGTCAAGATGACTATCGCCGGCTTCGGCGCCGCCGACAAGGCGCAGGTCAAAGCGATGGTGCGGCGGACGCTCAGGATGGACGCGTCGATCGCGCTGGTCGACGACGCCGCCGACGCGCTCGCGATCGCCACCTGCCATCTTTTCCGGGCGCGCTTTGCGAGCCCCGCTCGCAGCGCCGCCACGCGGGCCGCGAACGGACTGAGCGGTGGCGGCATAATCGAATGATCGCTTCGCTTAGCGGACGGCTGCGCTCGCGGGAGGCCGGACGAATCGTGGTCGAGACCGGCGGCGTCGGCTACGAAGTTTTCGTGCCGCTCAGCACCTTCTATCGCCTGCCGATCGCCGGCGCGCCGGTGGCGCTCGAAATTCGCCAGGTGGTGCGTGAGGACGCGCTGGCGCTGTACGGTTTTATCGAGCCGGCCGAGAAACTCGCCTTTGATCTGCTGATGCACGTGCAGCATGTCGGACCCAAGCTGGCGCTGGCGATTTTGTCAGTGCTGTCGCCCGAGGACCTGGTCGCCGCCATCGGCCGCGAGGACGTCGGGCGCATCGACGCGGTTCCCGGCGTCGGGCCGAAGGTCGCCGAACGTGTGGTGCGCGAACTGCGCGACAAGATAGGCGAACTGAAGAGCATCGCGCCGGCACGTCCATGGTCCGCCGACGGCGCCGCGGCGGAGAACGGCAGCGGTGATGCGCGCGCCGACGATGCGGTCTCGGCGCTGGTCAACCTGGGCTACCGTCCGGTCGAAGCGCGGCGCGCGGTCGATTCGGTGCTGAAGTCGAGCCACGACGCCAACCTCGAGGCGGTCATTCGCGAATCGCTCTCGGTGCTGTTGGGTGACAAGTAGGATGGCCAAGCGGGCCGCAGAATCCGGCGACGAAAATGGTGCGCCGGCGATGGCCGCGGTCCAGAACGCGGAGGATCGCACCCTCGACCTCTCGCTGCGCCCGCGCACGCTCGATGAATTCGTCGGCCAGCAGCGCCCGCGGCAGATCCTCGGGATGTCGATCGAGGCGGCGCGCAAACGCGGCGAAGTGCTCGACCATGTGCTGTTTTCGGGACCACCCGGTCTGGGCAAGACCTCGCTCGCGCATATTATCGCGCGCGAGCTGGGCGTCAGTATCCGCGTGACCGCGGGCCCCGCGATTGAGCGGGCCGGAGATCTGGCCGCGATCGTGGCCAACCTGGAAGAAGGCGATGTGCTGTTTATCGACGAGATTCATCGCCTCTCCCGCGTGGTCGAAGAAATTCTCTATCCCGCGATGGAGGACTTCCGCCTCAATATCGTCGTCGGCAAGGGACCGGGGGCGCATCTGATGCCGCTGGCGGTCAAACCGTTCACGCTGGTCGGCGCGACCACGCGGGCGGGCTTGCTGAGCGCGCCGCTGCGCGACCGCTTCGGTCAGCACTATCATCTCGATTTTTACGTCCGCGAGGAGTTGGCCAAGATCGTGGGCCGTTCAGCGCGCCTGCTGGGCGTGCGAATCGACGACCAGGGCGCCGGTGAGCTGGCGGCGCGCTCGCGCGGCACGCCGCGTATCGTCAATCGGCTGCTGCGCCGGGTGCGCGATTTCGCCGAGGTTCACGATGCCGGGGTGATCGATCGGCCGCTGGCGCTGCGGGCGCTCGAATTGCTCGATATCGACGCGTGCGGGTTCGACCGCATGGACCGCGCCATCCTGACCGCCATCATCGACATGTTCGACGGCGGACCTGTCGGCGTCGAAAGCCTGGCGGCGGCGGTAGGCGAGGAACCCGATACGATTGAAGAGGTCTACGAGCCGTACCTGTTACAGGAAGGCTTCCTTGCGCGCACCGCGCGGGGCAGGGTGGCAACCCAGCGCGCCTACTCGCATCTGGGCCGGACCCGGCGCGGGACGCTGCTCTGAGCCTCGCCATGGAGATCGCAGATGTCGAAAATTCTGGTGCTGCAACATCATCCGGGCGAGACCCTCGGGAGGATCTCGGAGGCGCTGGAGTCGGCGGCGCTGGTCTGGCAATACGTGCGCGGCTACGCACAACAGCCGGTGCCCGCGAATCTCAAGGGCGCCGAGGGCTTGATCGTGATGGGCGGGCCGCAAGGGGTTTACGAACAGGATAAGTATCCTTACCTGCGCGACGAGATTGCGCTCATCCGCAGCGCCATCGCGGAGCGCAAGCCGGTGCTGGGCGTCTGCCTCGGCAGCCAACTGATCGCGGCGGCGCTCGATGCGCGCGTCGCGCCCGGCCCGGCTCGCGAGATGGGCTGGTATCCGGTGCGGCTGGCGCCGGCGGCGCGCGACGATCGTCTGCTGCGCGGCGTGCCCGAGGTCTTTACCGCCTGTCACTGGCACGGCGATATCTTCGACCTCCCCGATGGCGCGACCGCGCTGGCGTCGTCGGAGATGACCGCGTGTCAGGGCTTCCGTTACGGCGACAACGTTTACGCGCTGCTGTTCCATGTCGAGATCACGGAACCGATGCTGCGCGTTTGGGTGCGTGGATCGGCCGCCGAGCTGGCGCGCGATGGGATCGACGGCGAGGCGATCCTCGCCGACGCCCCACGATGCTTCGCCGCGATCGAACCGATCGCCGAGACCATCTTCGGGAACTGGGCCGCGATGGTTCGGCCGTAGGATGGGAGTCCGGCTCGTCCCGGTCATGCTGTCAATCCAAATGTTCGCTCGATGTTCGCCGTGTCGCCGATTCGCCTATCAGCCGCAACGGGTTGTTGTAGCCAGCGGCCCAACGATGTGACTATTGAACTGAGGCTATCGATTCAGGAGGCAAGCTATGTTTCCGACCAGCAAGGGCAGGGTGGCGCGCCAGGCGCATGTCGGCATTCCTGAGGGCACCTATGAAGAGGAACACGGCCGGCGCGGCTTTTTAGGCCGCAGTTCACAGCTTTACCATCTGAACCTGCCCACCGGATGGACGCGGGTCGAGGGGCCGCTGCGGCCGCGGATGTTCGCAGGGGCGCACGCCGAGCCGCCCGACCTGAGCGATCCCGGCGCCGGTCCGCTCAAGGTGCTCGAGAACGACGACACCGCGATACTCATTTCGCGCCGCCGCCGTCCGATGCCATACATGTTCCGCAACGCCGACGGCGACGAAGTCTATTTCGTCCATCGCGGCACCGGCATCTGCGACACCGACTACGGCCCGCTCAAGTTCGAGCCCGGCGATTACCTGCATTTTCCCAAGGGCACCAGCTACCAGATTCAGCCCGAGACCGACGACAACTTCTTCCTGATCGTGCGCAGCCTGCACGAGCTGAACTGGCCTGATCGCGGTCTGATGGGCAAGCACGCCTTCATCGATTCGATGATGATCGAGAGTCCCGAGCCGCTGGCCCATCGCGAAAACGGCCGCGAGTTCGAATTACGCGTGCTGCGACGCGGCGAGATCACCAGCTTCTTCTACCCGCATCATCCGTTCGACGTAGTCGGATGGCAGGGCGATCTGTCGCCGATCCGCTTCAACGTCCGTGACCTGCGGCCGGTGCTCAGCGCGCGCTACCATATGCCGCCCACCGTGCACGCCACGCTGTTCTCGGACACCTGCGCGATCTGCACCTTCGCGCCGCGCCCGCTCGAGAGCGATCCCGACTGCGACAAGGTGCCGTTCTACCATCGCAACGTCGACTGGGATGAGTTCATCTTCTACCACGCGGGCGAGTTCTTCAGCCGCGGCGGAATCGAGCCGGGCTCGATGACGCTGCATCCGCAGGGTATCGATCACGGTCCGCAGCCCAACGCGCGCACCAGCGCCCGCAACAAGACCGAGACCCATGAGGTCGCGGTGATGGTCGAGACCTGGAACCCGCTGCGGGTGTGCGCGGAGGCGGCCGCTTTCGAGCTGCCGGATTACGTGACCAGTTGGGCGCGTGAAGCGCGCGCACTGAGGTAGGGCCGGATGCGGATCGGAATCTTCTCGGTCGTCGACCACTATCCCAAAGAGCTCGGGCGCAGCGTCGAACAGTACTACGCCGAGCTGCTCGAGAGCGCCACGCTGGCCGAGGAGCTCGGCTTCGACTCTTTCTGGGTCGCCGAGCATCACTTCCACGAATACGGCGCGATTCCGTCGCCCGCGGTCTGGATGGGAGCGGCGGCTGCGCGCACGCGCAAGATTCGCCTGGGCGTCGGCGTCAGCGTGCTGCCGTTCCATAATCCGATTACGGTGGCCGAGGAATACGCGATGGTCGACGTGCTGTCGGGCGGGCGGCTCGAGTTCGGCGCCGGCTCCGGCTACCTGAAGCACGAGTTTGCCGGCTACGGCGTGGCCGTCGAGGAGAAGCACGCGCGCTTCGACGAGGCGCTCGAAGTGATCGAGCGAGCCTGGTCGGGTGAGCGCTTTTCGTACCGCGGGCGCTTCAACCGGATCGACGACGTGCAACTGCAGATTCAACCGCTCCAGAAGCCGCATCCGCCGATCCTGGTGGCGACGCTCCGCCATGAAGCGGCGCGCGAGGTCGGCGCGCGTGGTTATCCGTTGCTGACCATCCCGTACGCGCAATCGCCCGGTCTCGATCAGCTCACGCAGATGACGGCCGAGTTCCGCGAGGCCTGGCAAGCGGCGGGTCACGGCGATCCGTCGCAGCCGGTGGTCGGATGCGCGGTGCATACTTATGTCGCCGGCAGCGCGGCCGAGATCGAGACGCACGCCAAGCCGGCCGTCGATCGCTACGTGCGGACGCGTCTGTACGCGACCTCGCGGCCGTACGATGTCCTGCAGGAGAAGAAGCTGATCGCCTGCGGCAGCGCCGAAACGGTTACCAAAGTGCTGCGCGATTATGAGCGGGCGGGCTTCAACCTGTTTTTGAACATCATGGATTTCGGCGGGATGGATCATAACGCGGTGATGAAATCGATCGAGCGCTGCGGCCGCGACGTCCTGCCGGCGCTACAGCGGTGAGGGTCGGGCGCTCGGAGGCTCGAACCGCCAGGGTCGCGCAGGCCCGAGATTGCACGCCAGGACGGATCGCTCAGTGAATTGCGGATTGTGGGTTGTGGGGATTGCGCCTAGATTATGGCGATGGGCCCCACAGGAAAAGCTATCTTTCTCACCAAGGGCGTCGGCAGGCATCGCGAGAAACTGACCTCGTTCGAGCTGGCGTTGCGCGATGCCCGGATCGCTGAGTTCAACCTGGTGCGGGTCAGCTCGATCTTTCCGCCGGGTTGTAGAGTGGTCTCGATCGTGGACGGTCTCAAAACGCTGACTCCGGGCCAAATCGTTTATGCCGTGATGTACGACAACGCTACCAACGAACCTCATCGCCTGGTGGCAACATCGGTGGGTCTGGCGATTCCCGCCGAGAAAGACCAGTACGGTTATCTTTCCGAGCATAAGAGCTTCGGAGAGACGGACGAAAAGGCCGGCGACTACGCGGAAGACCTGGCCGCGACGATGTTGGCGACCGCGCTCGGCGTGGACTTCGATCCCAACGTCAGTTACGACGAACGCCGGGACGTCTGGAAGCTGTCGGACAAGATCGTTCAAACTCGCAATATCACGCAATCGGCGATCGGCGACCGCGATGGACTATGGACCTCGGTAGTGACCGCCGCGGTATTCGTCGATCTGCCCGACGGTAAGCAGCAGGCCTGAGCCTTGCCGCGCCGACCAAGGCCGGGGGAGTCCCGCACCCGAGGACTGTATCCTTTGCGCAGCCGCTGATTCTCTGCCTTTTCCCAACCTCGACGAGGCGCGCTAGGATGGGCGCATGAACGATCCGACCACTGATTCGGCGCTGATTTCGTGGGTCGAGGTCGCGCCTGATTCCGACTTCCCGATCCAGAATCTGCCCTACGGCGTGTTCCGGGCCGGCGCGGGGGCGGGGCCGCGAATCGGGGTTGCGATCGGCGACTGGGTGATCGACCTCGCGGCGATCCACGAGGCCGGGCTCTTCAGCGCCACCGCGATCGCCGGCGAGAATCTGTTCGCTTCCGAGTTCCTGAACGACTTCATGGCGCGCGGCGGCGAAGTATGGGGCGAGGTGCGCCGGCGAATCAGCGAGCTGTTGCGCGCCGATAATCCCGAGCTGCGCGACGCTCAGCGGCTTCGGGAGCGGGCGCTGGTAAGGCGCGAGCGGGTGGCGATGCAGATGCCCGTCGCGGTCGGCGACTTTATCGATTTCTATTCCTCGCGCGAGCACGCGACCAACGCCGGCTCGCTGTTCCGCGATCCCAAAAACGCGTTGCCGCCCAACTGGCTCCATCTGCCGATCGCTTACCATGGCCGGGCCGGCTCGCTGAGGGTCTCGCCGCGCGAGGTGCGCCGCCCGCGCGGCCAGGTAAAGCCGAGTCCCGAGGCGGCGCCGATTTTCGCACCGTCGAGCCGGCTCGATTTCGAGCTCGAGGTGGGCTTTTTCGTCGGCGTCGGCAACGGCGACGGTTATCCAATTCCAACCGAGGTGGCGCATAAGCATATTTTCGGCGCCGTGCTGCTCAACGATTGGAGCGCGCGCGATATTCAGCAATGGGAGTATCAGCCGCTCGGACCGTTTCTCGGCAAGTCGTTCGCAACTTCGATTTCGCCGTGGGTGGTGCCGCTCGCCGCGCTTGTGCCGTTTCGCGTCGCCGGGCCGGCGCAGGATCCGCCGGTGCTGCCCTATTTGCGCTACACGGGGGAGTGGAACTTCGACATCAATCTCGAAGTATCGTTAAAGAGCGCCGCGATGGAGAGCGCGGTGCAGATTACGGCGACGAATTTCCGCCGTCTCTACTGGAACGTGCTCCAGCATCTCGCCCATGCGACGGTCAACGGCGCGCGGATGCGCCCCGGCGACCTGTTCGCGTCAGGCACGGTCTCGGGTACCACGCCCGGATCGCTCGGCAGCATGCTCGAGATATCGCGCAACGGCAAGGAGCCGATCACGCTGCCCGGCGGCGAGCGGCGCGGCTTCCTGGAGGATGGCGACACGGTGACGATGCGCGGCTGGTGCCAGGGAAGCGGCTACCGTATCGGCTTCGGCGAGTGCACGGGCAGGATTGAACCCTGCACCCGATAAACGTTTGTCATCCCGAGCGGAGCGCAGCGAAGTCGAGGGATCAACGCGAAGCGATGGATGTTTTGACCGGCAGCCTGCGCTCAGAATGACAAGCCGGCGTGGTCGTTCTTGTAGGAAGGTTGGGTGGTGGAAACCGGCGTCTATGAATCCTTCGGTAATCCCAGAACTCGTTCGCCGATGATGTTGTGCTGAATCTCGCTGGAGCCGGCGGCGATCGTCAGGGCGCGCGCGCCGATGATCTTCTGACTCCAGCGGCCGCCGTCGATTGCTGCGGCGGAGCCGGGCGCGAGCGCGTTGTACGGGCCCAGCATCTCGTCAGCGAACATCGCCAGGCGCAAGTTGATCTCGGTTGCCAGCAGCTTGCCGAATGAACTTTCGGGACCGGGCGCTTTTTTGCCGAGCGAGTTCAAGGCGCGATAGCGGGCCAGCCGCAGCGCCCGCGCCTCGATCCAGAATTGCGCGAGCTTCTGGCGGACGTAAGGATGGCGATGCGCCGGTTGCCCGGCGAACTCGACGCGCCGCGCGAGCTCGATCAACAAATTGAGGTCGCGCTCGACCGGATGGCGCGCGCCGCCCGAGATACGCTCGTACATCAGCGTGGCGATCGAAACCCGCCAGCCCTCGTTCAGCTCGCCGACCAGGTTCTCCCGCGGCACCCGCACGTTGTCATAGAAGACTTCGTTGAAGCCGCTCTCGCCGGTTATCTGGACCAGCGGGCGGATAGTGATGCCGGGCGAACGCATGTCGACCAGCAGGTAAGAGATGCCGTGATGCTTGGGGGCGGTGGGATCGGTGCGCACCAGCAGGCATTGGAAGTGCGAGCGATGCGCGACGCTGGTCCATACCTTCTGTCCGTTGACCACGAAATGGTCGCCGTCGATTACCGCGCTGGTTTTGAGCGAGGCCAGGTCGGAGCCGGCGTTGGGTTCCGAGTAGCCCTGGCACCAAATCTCCTCGCCGGTCAGCATCGCGGGCAGATAGCGGCGGCGCTGTTCGTCGGTGCCCATCAGGATGATGGTCGGGCCGATGCGATCGACGGCGACCTGGTTGGCGCCGTACATCGGCAGACCCAGTCGCAGGACCTCGTCCTGGTAAATCGCGAGCGTCACCGGGTCGGCGCCGGCGCCGCCGTATTCCTTGGGCCAGTGCAGCGCGAGATAGCCGGCCTGATTGAGCCGCCGATGATACTCCATCAGGCTCTCCCAGGCGGCGTCGTCGGTGACGTCGAGAAAACTGACGCTGTTGCTGGCCAGTCCCTCGCGGCCGAAGAGCTCGGCCTGCTGGCGTTCGAGGAAGGCGCGCAACTCGGCGCGAAACGTCTCCTGGGCGGTGGTCAGGCTGAAGTCCATGGCGATGATTTGTTTTAGGGAGTATGGCGGCACTTTTCAACGACTGCGAAGTCCTTGATCGTGAGGCGGCTTTCGGATGTTAATAGTGCGCGTGATTGTTCGTGCGCGGCCGGCGGTCCCGGCTCCGGGCCGAATCAACTAAATCAGGGCGAGTCCAACGGAGATGGCATACAAGACGATCAAGGTACCTTCGGAAGGGGATAAGATCAGGCTCGGCAGCGGCCAGAAGCTCGAGGTTCCGGACCAGCCGGTGCTCCCGTTTATCGAGGGCGATGGCACCGGGCCGGATATCTGGCGCGCCTCGCAGTACGTGTTCGACAACGCGGTGCGCAAGGCTTACGGCGGCAAGCGTCGCATCGTGTGGATGGAAGTCTACGCGGGCGAGAAAGCCTTCAAGCAGTTCAACACCTGGCTGCCCGACGACACGGTCGAGGCGTTTCGCGATTATCTGGTCGGCATCAAGGGTCCGCTGACCACGCCGATCGGCGGCGGCATCCGCTCGCTCAACGTGGCGCTGCGCCAGTTGCTCGATCTCTACGTCTGTCTGCGGCCGGTGCGCTGGTTCGAGGGCGTTCCCAGCCCGGTGCGCCATCCCGAGAAGCTCGACGTCGTGATCTTTCGCGAGAACACCGAAGATATCTACGCCGGCGTCGAATGGGCCGAGGGCACGCCCGAAGTAAAGAAGCTGATCGCCTTTCTGCAGAACGAGATGGGCGTCACCAAGATTCGCTTCCCCGAAACCTCCGGTATCGGCATCAAGCCGATCTCGCGCGAGGGCACGGAGCGGCTGATTCGCGCGGCGCTCGAGTATACGATCGCGCGCGGGCGCAAGAGCCTCACCATCGTCCACAAGGGGAACATCATGAAGTTCACCGAGGGGGCGTTTCGCGACTGGGGCTACGCGCTGGTCAAGCGCGAGTTCAAGGGACGTGCGATCGGCTGGGACGATTGCGGGGGCAAGCCGCCGGCAGGGCAGATTTTGGTCAAGGATGCGATCGCGGACATCACGCTCCAGCAGGTGCTGACGCGGCCCGAGGAGTTCGACGTGGTGGCGGCGCCGAATCTCAACGGCGACTACCTCTCCGACGCGCTGGCGGCGCAGGTCGGCGGCATCGGCATCGCGCCGGGCGCGAATATCAACTACGTCACCGGCCATGCGATCTTCGAGGCCACCCACGGCACCGCGCCCAAGTACGCGGACCAGGACAAGGTCAATCCCGGCTCGGTGATCCTGTCGGGCGTGCTGATGTTCGAGCATCTCGGATGGCAGGAGGCGGCCGACGCGATCGTGCATGGGCTGCAGAAATCGATCGCCAACAAGACCGTCACCTATGACTTCGAGCGGCTGATGAGCGGGGCGAAGCTGCTCAAGTGCTCGGAGTTCGGCAAGGCAATCGTCGAGAACATGTAACTGATCTGCGACCTCTCCCTAACCCTCTCAAGGGGAAGGAACCTCACAAGAAGAGGGCGCGAAACTGGAACCAAAGATGGCACGCAAGAAAATCGCATTTATCGGATCGGGCAACGTCGGCGCGACCTGCGCCTTTCTCTGCTTCCTGGGCCAGCTCGGCGACCTGGTGATGTACGACATCATCGACGGCCTGCCGCAGGGCAAGGCGCTCGACATGTTCGAGTCCGGGCCGGTGCTGGGCGTCGACGTTAAGGTCACCGGCACCACCAATATCGCCGATATCGCCGGCGCCGATTGCTGCGTGGTGACCTCGGGGTCGCCGCGCAAGCCCGGCATGAGCCGCGACGACCTGCTGAAGATCAACGCCGGAGTGATGAACACGGTCGGCGCTGCGATCAAACAGCATGCGCCGAACTCGCTGGTGATCGTGGTGACCAATCCGCTCGATGCGATGGTTACCCAGATCAAGCGCGCCACCGGCTTCCCCAACCATCGCGTGGTCGGCCAGGCCGGGGTGCTCGATTCGGCGCGCCATCGCACCTTTATCGCCGACGAGCTTCACGTCGCGGTCGACAGCGTCGGCGCGATGGTGCTGGGCGGCCACGGCGACGATATGGTGCCGGTGCGCAGCTACACCTCGGTCGGTGGCGTGCCGGTCGAGCGCTATATCAACGCCAAGCGACTCGAGGAGATCGAGGCGCGCACCCGCAACGGCGGCGGCGAAGTCGTCAACCTGATGAAGACCTCGTCGTTCTACGCGGCGGGCGCGGCGGCCTACAAGATGGTCGACGCCTTCATCCACGACCGCAAGGCGATTTTGCCCTGCGCGGCGTATCTCGATGGCGAGTACGGAGTGCACGGGCTCTATGCCGGCGTGCCGGTGGTGATCGGCGCGGGCGGCGTCGAGCGGGTAATCGAAATCGAGCTGACGCAGGCCGAGAAGGAAGCCTTCCAGAAATCGGTCGGTCACGTGCGCGAGCTGGTCGAAGCGATGGATCGCGCGCTGGCCGGCTGAAGCGAAGCAAGGACAAGATGAATATCCACGAGTTCCAGGCCAAGCAGGTGCTCGGCCGCTTCGGCGTGCCGGTCCCCAAGGGCCAGGTCGCGTCGACTCCCGAGGAGGCCGCGGCCGCGTTCACCGCGCTGGGGCAGCCGAAAGCGGTCGTCAAGGCGCAGATTCATGCCGGCGGGCGCGGCAAGGCGGGCGGCGTCAAGCTGGTGGCGAGCGCCGACGAGGCGCGCGAGTTCGCCGCAAAGATTTTGGGCAAGCCGCTGGTGACCCATCAGACCGGGCCGCAGGGCAGGGTGGTGCGCCGGGTTTACGTCGAGGAGGCAAGCCAGATCGCGCGCGAGCTGTATCTCGGGATGGTGGTCGATCGCAAGGCCGGCGCGCTGTCGATTATCGTCAGCAGCGAAGGCGGGATGGAGATCGAGGAGGTCGCCGCCAAGAGCCCGGAGAAAGTCATCAGCGAGCCGATCGATCCGTTGATCGGGCTGTGCGCCTTCCAGGCTCGCAAGGCCGCTTTCGCGCTCGGGCTCAAGGACAAGCAGGTCAACCAGTTCGCCGCCCTCGCCGGGGCGCTCTACCAGGCCTTTCTCGCGACCGATGCGTCGCTGATCGAAATAAATCCGCTGGTGGTGACCGCCGGCGGGCAGGTGATCTGTCTGGATGCGAAGATGTCGTTCGATGACAACGGCCTGTTTCGTCATCCTGAAATTCGCGAGTTGCGCGATCCCAACGAAGAAGACCCGGCCGAAATCGAGGCCTCGAAGTACGACCTCAACTACGTCCATCTGGACGGCAATATCGGCTGCATGGTGAACGGCGCGGGGCTGGCGATGGCCACCATGGACATCGTGCAGCAGGCCGGAGCGATGCCGGCGAACTTTCTCGACGTCGGCGGCGGCGCCAACGCCGAGAAGGTCGCGGCGGCCTTCCGCCTCCTGCTTTCCGACGATCGCGTGAAAGCGGTGCTGATCAATATCTTCGGCGGCATCATGCACTGCGACGTGCTGGCCGAGGGCGTGGTCGAAGCGGCCCGCCAGGTCAAGCTTCAGCTGCCGCTGGTGGTGCGGATGGAAGGCACCAACGTCGAGCGCGGCAAGCAGATCCTCAAGGACTCAGGCATCAAGGTGATCACCGGCGCCGACATGGCCGACGCGGCACGTCGCGTGGTCGAGGCGATCGGCGGGCGGGGCGCAAATCGATGAGTATCCTGGTCGACAAGAACACCCGGGTTCTAACCCAGGGAATTACCGGCGCGACCGGTCAGTTCCATACCCGCGCCGGGCGCGAGTACGGCACGCAGATGGTCGCCGGGGTGGTACCCGGCAAGGGCGGCACCGACTTCGAGGGCATCCCGATTTTCGATACGGTCGAGGCGGCGCGCCGTGCGACCGGCTGCAACGCGACGGTGATCTACGTGCCGCCGCCGTTCGCCGCCGATGCGATGCTGGAGGCGATCGCGGCCGGCATCGAGCTGGTGATCTGTATCACCGAGGGCGTCCCGGTGCTCGACATGGTGCGCGTCAAGCATTATCTCGCCGGCAGCCATAGCCGGCTCATCGGCCCCAACTGTCCCGGCGTGATTACGCCCGGCCAGTGCAAGATCGGGATCATGCCGGGCTACATCCATAAGCCGGGCCACGTCGGGGTGGTGTCGCGCTCGGGGACCCTGACCTACGAGGCGGTGCATCAGCTCACCCAGCTCGGCATCGGCCAATCGAGCTGCGTGGGAATCGGCGGCGATCCGATCGTCGGCACCAGCCATATAGAAGTGCTGGAACTTTTCAACCGCGATCCCGACACCCACGGCGTCATCCTGATCGGCGAGATCGGCGGCAGCGCCGAAGAAGAGGCCGCGGCATATATCAAGCAAAACTTTAAGAAACCGGTAGTCGCCTTCATCGCCGGCCAGACCGCACCCAAGGGGCGGCGGATGGGCCATGCCGGCGCGATCATCGCCGGCGGGCACGGCGGCGCGGCCGACAAGATCGCGGCGCTCAAGGCCGCCGGCATCGCGGTCGCGATAAGCCCGGCCGACCTCGGCTCGACGATGAAGCGCGTGCTCGAAAAGGCGGCGTAGATGGCTCTCGAAAGAACCCTTGCGATTATCAAGCCCGACGCGGTCCGGCGCGGCTTCGTCGGCGATATCCTGAAGCAGATCCGGGCGGCGGGCCTCGCCGTGCGGGGGCTCCGGATGATGCGTCTGGCGACGGCGCAGGCCGAGGCTTTTTACGAAGTCCACCGGGCGCGGCCGTTCTACGGCTCGCTGTGCGCCTACATGTCGTCGGGAGCGGTGGTTGTCGCGGTGCTGGAGGGCGAGGGGGCGATCACGCGTTGGCGCGATCTGATGGGCGCAACCGATCCGGCCAAGGCGGCGGCCGGCACGATTCGGAAGGATTTTGGCGTCGACGTCGAGCAGAACGCGGTCCACGGATCGGACGCACCGGAGACCGCGGCCCACGAAATTCCATTTTTCTTCAGCGCCCTGGAAATCGTCTAAGGCAGGGATGGGTGCAGACGCGGCCGGCCTTCATCGGCGTTCTGTTCCGAGGCCACGAAGTATCCGGTTGGATCAATCTCGACGCGATCAAGCTGCTGACCCATCACACCAGCGCCATAATCGCGGCGGTGGTGTTGTTCTGGTTCGTCGGTTTCGTGGTGCAGCGCCTGTTGCCCGAAGGGCTGATTCGTCGCTGCGTGCTGTTGCTCGACGAATTCGTGCTGCTCTGCCTGTTCATCTATTTCGCTTATGAACTGATTACCTACCTGTAAAAGCCCTGCCAGCGGCTCGTTCGCCGCCCGCGATTTTCGATTACAATAAAAGGCCGTGACTTTAGACGCCGAACATCCGACGCCGTCGAGCCTCGACGCTGAGCGGCGCGACCTGCGCGACCTCATCCTCGAGGAGCTCGAGGAAAGCGTGATCGCGGCCGGCGAGCGCAAGTTTCGCGCCCGCCAAATCATGGCCTGGTTATGGGCGCGCGGCGTCGAATCGCTCGACGCGATGGTCGACGTGCCGGCCGCGCTGCGCCGCCGTCTCGCCGCGCAATTCGCGCTCGGCACGCTGAGCTTTAGCGCTGCGCGCTCGGCCGATGGCACCTGCAAGCTGCTGGTCGCGCTGGCCGACGGCGAGGCGATCGAGAGCGTGATTATTCCCGCCGCGCGGCGGCTCACGCTCTGCCTGTCGAGCCAGGTCGGATGCGCGATGGGATGCGAATTCTGCGCGACCGCCCGGATGGGGCTTCATCGCAACCTGACCGCCGCCGAGATGGCCGGGCAGGTAATCATGGCGCGCCGCGAGCTCGGGCCGGATACGCCGCTGACGAATTTCGTCTTCATGGGGATGGGCGAGCCGCTGGCGAACTATCCGCAACTCGCCCGCACCCTGCGGATCATGACGGCGCCGTGGGGGCTCGGCATCTCGCCGCGGCGCATCACGGTCTCGACCGTCGGCCTGATTGCGGGGATGGAGCGCTTGCTGGCTGAATTCCAGGTCAACCTGGCGGTCTCGCTGCATGCCACGACCGATGAGACGCGCAACCGCATCGTGCCGGTCAACCGGCGCTTCCCGCTCGGCGACCTGCTCGAGGCCTGCCAGCGTCTGCCGATTGCGCGCCGCAACCGAATCACCTTTGAGTATGTGATGCTGGAGGAAATCAACGATTCGCCGGCCGACGCGCGCCGCCTGGTCAAGCTGATGCGGCCGATGCGCGCCAAGGTGAATCTGCTGTTCTTCAACCCGTTTCCCGCCGCGCCGTTCCGCCCCAGTCCGCGCCCGCGAGTCGAGGACTTTCTTGAGCTTCTGCGGCAGGGTAACTTGACCGCAACCTTACGCGAGAGCCGCGGTCACGATATCGCCGCGGCTTGCGGGCAGCTTTACGCCGAGCACAAGGGCGTCGTGAACCATAACCCCTTGCGGCGCGCCACGCCGTCGCCGGCGGAGCTCCAATAGCGCGGCCTGGGTCGAGGTTTTCGATGGCGATGAAAAGACTGGGTGTAATCGGCGGGAGCGGCTTCTACCAGATGAAGGGGCTCGAGGGTGTCGAGCAAATCGAGCTTGAGACGCCGTTCGGCCGCCCCTCGGATCCCTACTTCCGGGGCCGGCTCGGCGAGACCGAGGTGGTGTTTCTCGCCCGTCACGGCCGCGGCCATCGCCTGCTGCCAAGCGAAATCAACTACCGCGCGAATCTCTACGGACTCAAGCAGCTCGGCGTCGAGTACCTGGTTTCGATCAGCTCGGCCGGCAGCATGCGCGAAGACCTCGCACCGGGTGACCTGATGGTGCCCGATCAGTTCGTCGATCGCACCTTTCGGCGCCCGTCGAGCTTCTTCGGCAACGGTATCGTTGGTCACGTCTCGCTGGCCGACCCGGTATGCAGCCCGCTAAGCCGGGAACTGGCGGCTGCCGCGCGCGCCGCCGGCGCCAGGGTCAAGGAGGGCGGGACCTACTTGTGCATCGAGGGACCGCAGTTCTCCAGCCGCGCCGAATCGAACCTGTTTCGCAGCTGGGGCGTCGACGTGATCAGCATGACGGCGATGCAGGAGGCGCGCCTCGCGCGCGAGGCCGAGATCTGTTTCGCCACCCTGGTGCTGGTCACCGACTACGATTGCTGGCATCAGAGCGTCGCCGCGGTCGATATTGCGGAGATCTTGCGGGTGATGAAGCTCAACGTCGAGCTGGCGCAGAATGCGATCGTGACTCTGGCAGGCAAGCTCGGCGCGCTCGGCCGCGAGTGTCCATGCCCGCGCGCGCTCGCGGGTGCGATTATTACCGATCCGGCGGTGATTCCGCCCAAAACCGCCGCCGATCTCGATCTGATCGTCGGCAAATATCTCAAGCGCCGCTGAACCGGGGCGCCGGGAAGAAGGTAAAGAAAAAGATGAGCATCGTGGTGGTCGGCAGTATCGGTTACGACACGGTCGAGACCCAGGGCGGTAAGGTCGACGAGGCGCTGGGCGGATCGGCGAGTTTTTTTTCGGTGGCGGCGCGGTTTTTTTCGCCGGTCAGCATGGTCGCAGTGGTGGGCAAGGATTTCCGCGACGAGCATCTGAAATTCTTCGCCGATCGCAACGTCGATATCCGCGGACTCGCGCAGCGCGAGGGTGAGACCTTCCGCTGGCACGGGCGCTATCACGAGGACATGAACAATCGCGACACGCTGCACCTGGCGCTCAACGTGTTCGCCGATTTCTCGCCCGAGCTGCTGCCCGACCAGTGCCGCGCCGACTTCCTGTTTCTGGCCAATATCTCGCCGCAACTTCAGCAAAGCGTGTTGTCGCAGATGAAAAGTCCCAAGGTGGTCGCCGCCGACACCATGGATCACTGGATCAACACCGAGCGCGCGGCGCTGCTCAAGATGCTGCCGCGGGTCGATATCCTGACGCTCAACGATCAGGAGGCGCGCCTGCTCTCGCAAGAGCACAACCTGGTCAAAGCCGGGCGCGCGATCCTCAAGATGGGGCCCGACACGGTGCTGGTCAAGCGCGGCGAGTACGGCGTCCTGCAGTTCAGCCAGGAATCGATGTTTGCGGTGCCGGCCTATCCGCTCGAGGAGGTGGTCGATCCGACCGGCGCGGGCGACAGCTTCGCCGGCGGCTTCATGGGCTACATCGCGCGCGGCGGCAAGGTCACCGAATCGGTGCTCAGAACCGCGGTGGTCTATGGCAGCGTGATGGGCTCGTTCGTGGTCGAGCGCTTTTCGCTGGATCGCCTGGCCAATCTGAGCTGGGAGGAAATTGACGCGCGCTATCGCGCCTTCATCGAGCTGACCGACTCGCATCATTCGAGATGGATCTCTCAGTAGTGATTCCGCTCTACAACGAGCGGGACAACCTGGGCCCACTCCATCGCGAGCTGGCCGCGACGCTGGACGCACTGGGCCGTTCCTACGAACTGCTGTTTATCGACGACGGCAGCAGCGACGGAAGTATCGAGGAGCTGCGCCGGCTGAAGGCGGCGGACGGCCACATCCGTGTCATCCGGCTGGCGCGCAATTCGGGGCAGACCGCGGCGCTGGCCTGCGGTTTTCAGCATGCGACGGGCGACTGCGTGGTCGCGATCGACGGCGACGGCGAGAACGATCCGGCCGACATTCCGCGGCTGCTGGCCCGGCTCGACGAGGGCTACGACCTGGTGAGCGGCTGGCGCGTCGGGCGCTGGCGCGATTCCCCCCTGCTGCGGCGCTGGCCGTCGATTGCCGCCAATCAGCTGATCTCGCGTTTCACCGGTGTGCCGCTCCACGACTACGGATGCACGCTCAAGGCGTACCGCGGCCCACTCGCGCGCCAACTGATGCTGTATGGCGAGATGCATCGTTTCGTGCCGGCGATCGCGGCGGAACTGGGCGCGCAAATCGCCGAGGTCGAAGTCGGGTTCCGGCCGCGACGCTGGGGCCGATCGAAGTACGGCGCCGGCCGTATCCTGCGCACCTTCCTCGATCTGATCACAGTGCGCTTCCTGTCCGGGTACTCGACCCGGCCGATCCAGGTCTTCGGCACCATCGGGATCGTGCTGGCGATGCTCGGCGGGCTATGGACCGGCGTGCTGGTGTTCGAAAAGGTGATCCTCGGCCATCCGCTGGCTGCGCGCCCGGCGCTGTTGCTGGCGGTGCTGCTGCTGGTGGTCGGCGTGCAGTTCGTCAGCCTCGGCCTGCTGGGCGAGATGCTGACGCGCACTTACCATGAGACGCAGCACAAGCCGATCTATGTAGTCAAAGAAGAGTTTTAAGGCTTACGGGAATTTAGCTGAATGAACATCGCAGTCGTCGGAACCGGCTACGTCGGACTGGTGAGCGGCACCTGCTTCGCCGAGAGCGGTAATGAGGTGACCTGCGTCGATATCGACGCGAACCGAATCGCGCAGCTCAAGGCGGGTAAGATTCCGATCTACGAGCCCGGCCTGGAGGAGCTGGTGCGGCGCAATGTCAACGAAGGCCGCCTTCATTTCACCACCGATCTTGCGGGCGCCGTGCGCCAGTCGCTGGTGTCGTTCATTGCGGTCGGCACGCCGATGAGCGCGACCGGCGCAGCCGACCTGAGCGGCGTGATGGCGGCGACCGAGTCGGTGCTGAAGGCGGCCGACGGTTATCACGTGATAGCGGTCAAGAGCACGGTGCCGGTCGGCACCAACGACAAACTGATGGCGCTCGCCGCGCGCCTGGCGATCGACCGGGTGGAGATCTGCTCGTGCCCGGAGTTCCTCAAGGAAGGCTCGGCGATCGAGGATTTCATGCGGCCCGATCGCGTGATTATCGGCAGTATCAGCGAACGTTCGACGGCCGTGCTGCGCGAACTACACGGCAGCTTCGTGCGCACCGACAATCCGATCCTGGTGATGCATCCGCGCTCGGCGGAACTGACCAAATACGCCTGCAATGCGATGCTCGCGCTGCGCATCTCGTTTATCAACGACATGGCTAACCTGTGCGAGGCGGTTGGCGCCGAGATCAACGAGGTGCGCCGCGGGCTGGGCTCCGACCATCGGATCGGATCGCAGTTCCTGTTTCCGGGCGTCGGCTACGGTGGTTCCTGTTTCCCCAAAGACGTGCAGGCGCTGGTCCATAGCGCCGCCGAGCAGCGGCTGGACTTCAGCCTGCTCCGCGCCGCCGAGGAGGTCAACGATCGCCAGAAGCATCTGCTGGCGACGCGCGTCAAGCAGCATTTCGGCGACGATCTGAGCGGGCGCAGCTTTGCGGTCTGGGGACTCGCATTCAAGCCGCGCACCGACGACATGCGCGAGGCCCCGTCGATCGTGGTGATCGAGGAGCTGCTCAAAGCCGGCGCGCGCGTCCAGGTGCACGATCCCGAGGCGCTGGAGAACGCGCGCAAATTGTTCGGCGAACGGGTAAGCTATCATCGGATCAACTACGAGGCGCTCAAGGGGGCGGACGCGCTGCTGATCCTGACCGAGTGGAACGAGTTTCGCCATCCCAATTTTCAGCGTATTCGCACGGAACTCAAGCAAGCGGTGATTTTTGACGGACGCAATCTTTACGATCCGGCGCTCATGAAGGCGCTCGAATTCCGCTACTTCTCGATCGGTCGCCCGGCGGTCTAGGCATGGCGATGCGAATCCTGGTGACGGGCGGCGCGGGCTTCATCGGCTCGCATACGGTCGACGCGCTGATAGGCGAGGGCCACGACCTCGCGGTGATCGACGATCTTTCCGCGGGCCGGCGCGAGCAGGTCAACCCGGCGGCGCGATTTTTAAAGGCTGATCTCCGCGACGCTGCCGCCGTCAACGAGATCGTGGCCCGCGAGCGCCCCGAGACGATCTTCCATTTCGCGGCGCAGATGGACGTGCGCCGCTCGGTCGCCGAGCCGTCGTTCGACGCTACGGTCAACCTGGTCGGCTTTCTGAATCTGATGGAGGCTGGCCGTCGCGCCGGTCTGCGCCGCGTGATTTTCTCCTCGACCGGCGGCGCGATTTACGGCGAGCAGGAAGCCTTTCCCTGCGACGAAGATCATCCGCTACGTCCGGTGAGTCCCTACGGCGTGGCCAAGCTCGCCACCGAAAAATATCTGTTCTTCTACCGCGCCGAGTACGGGCTTGAATACCTCGCGCTGCGTTACGCCAACGTCTATGGGCCGCGCCAGGATCCGCACGGCGAGGCGGGGGTGATGGCGATTTTCTGCGGACGGATGCTGGCGGGGCAGCCGGTGACGATTTTCGGCGACGGCGAGCAGACCCGCGACTATGTGTTCGTGGGCGATATCGTGCGCGCGAATCTGGCGGCGCTGCGGTCAAACGCCAGCGGCGCGTTCAATATCGGCACCGGGGTCGAAGCCAGCGTCAACCGCCTGTACCAGGAACTGGCGGCGGTCGCGGGCATCGACAGTCCGCCGCTCCATGCGCCGCGGCGGGCGGGCGAACAACGCCGTTCGCTAATCTCGCCGGCGCGCGCCGCCCAGCATCTGCACTGGCGGCCACAGGTCTCGCTGGCCGAGGGCTTGCGGGAAACCTTCGCGTTCTTCAAAGCTCGCGCGGCCGCCGGTGTTTGAGGCGGTGTGGGAATGACCGACCCGCAGCTGATTCGCAACTTCTCGATTATCGCCCATATCGATCATGGCAAGTCGACGCTTGCCGATCGGCTCCTGGAGCGCACCGGCGCGCTCACCAAGCGCGAGCTGAAAGCGCAGTTCCTGGACTCGATGGATCTCGAACGCGAGCGCGGCATCACCATCAAGGCGCGTTCGGTGCGGATCAATTATGCCGCCAACGACGGCCGCACCTACATCCTGAATCTTATCGACACGCCCGGTCACGTCGATTTCGCCTACGAGGTCTCGCGCAGCCTGGCCGCCTGCGAGGGCGCACTGCTGGTGGTCGACGCGAGTCAGGGGGTCGAGGCGCAGACCCTCGCCAACGTCTACCTGGCGCTCGACCATGGCCTCGAGATCGTGCCGGTGATCAACAAGATCGATCTGCCGGGCGCCGATATCGAGCGCACCCGGAGCCAGATCGAGGAGGTGATCGGGCTCGATGCGAGCAATGCGATTTTGACCAGCGCCAAGGAAGGGGTCGGCATCGACGAGGTGCTGGAGGCGATCGTGACCCGGATGCCGCCGCCGCGGGGGAAATCGATCGATTCGGCGCGCGCGCTGATCTTTGACAGTTGGTACGACCCGTACGAAGGCGTGATCGGCCTGGCGCGGGTGTTCGACGGCGAGTTTCGGCGCGGCATGAAAGTGCGGCTGATGGCGACCGGCAAGGACGGCGAGGTGATGCGGATGGGGCATTTCACGCCCCATGAGCAGGCCGCCGAAGTGCTGGGGCCGGGCGAAGTCGGGTTTATCGTCGCCGGCGTCAGGACGGTCGCCGACATGCGGGTCGGCGATACCATCACCGACGCGGAGCATCCGGCCGCCCAGCCGCTGGCGGGCTTTAAGGAACTGAAGCCGATGGTGTTCGCGGGCCTCTATCCCTCGGAGGCCAATCAGTACGGCGCGCTGCGCGAGGCGATCGAGAAGCTCAGGCTCAACGACGCCAGCCTGGTGTTCGAGCCGGAGAGCTCGCAAGCTTTGGGTTTCGGTTTTCGCGCGGGCTTTCTGGGCCTGCTGCATATGGAGATTGCGCAGGAACGGCTGGAGCGCGAGTTCGGCCTCAACCTGATAGTGACCGCGCCGACCGTCGCCTACCGGGTGATCACTGCCGCCGGCGAGACCACGACGGTCGATAACCCGTCGCGGTTGCCCGATGAATCGATAATCGCAACCATCGAGGAACCGTTCATTCTCACCTCGATCTATGTCCCCGACGAGTTCGTCGGCGCCATCATGACGCTGTGCGAGGAGCGGCGTGGCACCCAGCGCGACCTCAAGTACGTCGGCACCAACCGCGTCATCCTGCACTACGAACTGCCGTTGGCCGAAGTGGTGTTCGATTTTTATGACCGGCTGAAGTCGGTAAGCCGCGGCTATGCGTCGCTCGACTATGACTTTCTGGACTTCCGCGCCGGGCATCTGGTTAAATTGGAGGTTCGCATAAACGGCGAGGTGGTGGATGCGCTGTCGATAATCGTGCACCGTGACAGGGCGTACGAACGGGGACGATCGCTGTGCGAAAAGATGCGCGAGGTCATCCCGCGCCAGATGTTCGAGGTCGCCATCCAGGCTTCGGTCGGCAGCAAGATTATCGCGCGCGAAACCGTCAAGGCGCTGCGCAAGAACGTGACCGCCAAGTGTTATGGCGGCGACATCACGCGTAAGCGCAAGCTGCTCGAGAAACAGAAGGAAGGCAAAAAACGGATGAAACAGGTCGGCCGGGTTGAACTACCGCAGGAGGCTTTTCTGGCCCTCCTCAAGGTCGAGCGATAGGCATGGGCGGGTCCGAACCGGTACGCAGCTTCGCCAAGGCTTCGGAGCCGCGCAAGGCCGGCCTTGAACCGGCTGGCGGCGCGCCGCGCAAGTCGGCGCTGCGCGAGTACGGCGAGGCGTTCGGCATCGCGATCCTGCTCGCGCTCATCATCCGCACCTTCCTGATTCAGGCCTACAAGATTCCCTCGGGTTCGATGGAGCCGACGCTGCTGATCGGCGACCATCTGCTGGTCGACAAGCTCGCCTATGGACTCAGGCTGCCCGATACGCTGTTCGGCCTGAAGCCGCTTTCCGGCATCATCCCGTATGGGCATTATGTGTTGAACTTCGGCCCCGTCCATCGGGGCGATGTGGTGGTTTTCGTCTTCCCGCTCGATCGCACCAAGGATTTCATCAAGCGCGTGATCGGCGTCGCGGGCGATGTGGTGGCGGTCAAGAACGGCAGGGTTTATCTCAATGGCGCCCCGATGCCCGACCCGCACGGCCATTACGACCTGCCGCTGGAGGACCGGACGCGGCTTTCACCGCGCGACAATTTCGGCCCGGTGACGGTGCCCAAGGGCAAGCTCTTAATGATGGGCGACAATCGGGACCACAGCTATGACAGCCGCTTCTGGGGATACGTCAACCGCAATGCGGTTGAGGGCAAGGCCCTGGTGATCTATTGGTCATGGAACAGCGACAGCAATTCGCTGCTGCCGGTGCGATGGCGCCGGTTCGGCATGGTGATTCGTTAGGAGCGGGCCAATGACCGAGGAAGGCAGCAGAACTGGAGCATTGCTCGAACAGCTCGTAGCGCGGTTCGAGCTGGTGCTCGAGGCGGTGTCAGGATTCGGCGGGCGACTGGACAGTCTGCGCGAAGAGCTGCGCGGCCAGTTCACCGAGGTCGGCCGCCAGATCCGGTTCATTTCCGAGCAGATTGCGATCAACCGCGCCAACCTCGCTGGCGTCAGGCAGGACCTGGGAGCGGAAATCGGCCGGCTCGGCGAGGAGTTGGGCAAAACCCGAATCGAATTCGCCGAGCGGACGACGGCGATGGAGGGGCGGCTGCGCCAGCAGGTACAAGCCGCCCAGGAAGCGCTCAAGAGCGAGGGCCTCGCGATTCGTGAGCGGCTGGTGCGGGAACTCTCGGCCACTGCGACCAAGCTCAAGTCGGGCTTGAGCGAGCCAAGTCCAGCGATCGCCAAAAAGGTTGACGCCGAGTTGAAGCGGGCCATCAAGGCGCTGGCGGCGCTGGACAAGAAATTCGATCGCTTCGACGATCGCATTACGATTCAAACCCGCGACCAGGAAGAACGGGTGCGCAAGATCGAGCGCCGCAGCAGCCGCGGATAATCGAGCCGCCGGGCGTTTTTTGGTCGCTGGCAACGGCGCCGGCTTGACCAGCGGCCCGCTGCACGGTACAAAAAATAGTGCCTTTAACTCGTCACTGAGAGGACGGGAAGGTGCCAATAATGAGAGTTTGTGGATTGTTGCCCGGCTGCAAAAGCAGGCCGGGTATTTTTTTGCGCCCGCGCACGGCCGCGCAAGCTGGCGGTGCAGTCCGGACGAAGCGGGACACGCCATGATGAAAGCGACTGCGCCGCTAGCGATGGACGCGGCTGCGATCGGTCGCGCGATTAAGCGCATCGCCCGTGAGATCGCTGAGCGCAACAACGGCGTCACCAATCTGGTGCTGATTGGAATCGTGCGCCGCGGCGTCCGCCTGGCCGAGCGTCTGGCGCAGCTCCTGCAAGTCGACGGTATCGCGATTCCGGTCGGCACCCTCGACATCTCGTCGTATCGCGACGACGGCCGCGTCGCCGATCCGGGGCCGCAATTGCTGGGACGCGACATTCCGTTTTCGCTGGATGGCCGCAAGGTCGTACTGGTCGATGACGTGCTCTATACCGGGCGCACCGTGCGCGCCGCGCTCGACGCGCTTATCGACCTCGGCCGTCCCGAGTCGGTACAGCTCGCGGTGCTGGTCGACCGCGGCGAACGCGAGTTGCCGATCCGGGCGGATTTTGTCGGCAAGAACATCGAGGCGCCGGTCGGCCAACGGGTTTACGTCCGGCTCGACGAGGTTGACGGGGTGGACGCGGTAGTGATGGGCGAGCCGAAGCAGCAGGCAGGGTAGGGCGATGCGAGCGCTTCCCAAATGCGACCTGGTCTCGATCGATGATCTGACGTTGCCGGAAATCGAGCGGATCTTCGCCCTGACCGATGAATACGCCGCGGCCCTGGAGCGCGGCGACAAGCTCAACGCCGCTCACGGCCTGATCATGGCGACCCTGTTCTACGAGCCCTCCACGCGCACCCGCCTGAGCTTCGAGTCCGCGATGCATCGCCTGGGCGGCTCGGTCATCAGCTCCGCCGACATGCACGCCAGCTCGGCCGCCAAGGGCGAGAGCCTGGCCGATACCGTGCGGGTAGTGGGTGCGTATGCCGATCTGCTCGTCGTGCGTCACCCGCGCGACGGTGCGGCCCGCGTCGCCGCCGAGTATGCACCGTGCCCGGTCTTCAACGCCGGGGACGGCAGCCGCGAGCATCCCAGCCAGACGCTGTGCGATCTCTACATCCTGCGCAAGCGCAAGGGTCAGCTCAAAGGATTGACGGTCGCCATCTGCGGCGACTTGAAGTTTGGCCGCACGGTGCATTCGCTGATTTACGCGCTGGCCCGCTTCGGCGCGAATATCGTCACGGTCCCGCAGGCGGGCATGGAAGTCCCCGAGTACGTGCTGGAAAGGATCGCGGTGGAGCGAAACTACCGCTTCTCGACAGTCTCGATGGGCGAGCTGTCGTCGCTGGCCGGCGACGGACGCCTCGACGCGCTCTATTTGACGCCGAAAGCCCCCCATCAGATGGCGCTCTTCACCTCCGATCTGCCGCTCGCCAACTTGCCCAGCGGCAAGGCGCCGACGACGCTCGATGCGTTCTATGTGACGCGCCTGCAGCGCGAGCGGTTGCCTGACAAGAACCTCGGTCCCGAGAGCTACGTGCATTTCGACGCCCGCGCGCTCAAGGGCAGTCGCTCGCAGGGCGCGGTGGTGATGCATCCGCTGCCGCGCACCGACGAGCTCGCCTACGAGCTCGATACCGATCCGCGCGCGGCCTACTTCGAGCAGGCCGCGGCTGGCGTACCGGTGCGGATGGCGCTGATCGGCTGGCTGCTGGAGCAGGCCGCCCGCGGCGAGCAACGCGCCACCCTGGCGCCGGCCGCCCCGCGCTTCCGGCCGCAGCCGGCGCTTAGATGCGTCAATTCCAACTGCGTTACCCGCCACGAGGCCGCCTACCTCGCGCCGCGCTTCACGCTGGCGCGTGGCAACGATCGTTCGCGGCTGATGTTGCGTTGCGATTTTTGCGAGCGCGAGCTGGGCGCCGAGTTTGTGGGGCACGTTCGCACGCGGCGCTTCTACCGGTTCGACGAACACTTGCGCGGCTACGTTCGCCAGTGGATCGACGAGAAATCGCTGGCGGTGTTCGAAAGCGTCAAGCAGGCGGAAGAGAATGGCTACGAGCCGTACCGGCGCGGTCCGCAGCGCGAGATTATGAATGCCGCCGAGATCGGACGGGCGCTCGACGAACTCGCGGGCCAGGTCATTGCCGATCTGCCCGACGCCGGCAACCTGATTATCGCCGGGATCGTCAGCCACGGCGCCTTGATCGCATTGCGTCTGCGCGAGCTGGTCGAGGCCCGCACCGGGATTCGCCCGCCAGGTCTGATGCTGGACGTCTACAACACCAGCGACCCGGTCAGATTGATGGACGGCGGCGAGGAGATCGATGTCACCGGCCGCACCGTGATCCTGGTCGATGACGTGATCAACACCGGATGGACCGTGCAGCGCGCCATGGCGATACTGTGGCAACGCGGCCGGCCGGCGGCGGTCAAGCTGGCGGTGCTCATCGACCGCGGCCATCGCGCCATCCCGATCCGTCCCAACTATGTTGGCAAGAACATCCCGACCGCAGTCAGCGAGCGGGTCCAGGTCCGGCTCGACTCGGATCCCGCCGACGGTCACAAATCGGGCGACCGGGTGGTAATCTACTCGCTCCTGGAATCGATGAAGGAACCGGCTGCCGCGCAATGACTTCGATCGTGATCAGCGGCGGCCGCGTAATCGATCCGGGGCAGGGTCTCGACGGCAATTTCGATGTGCTCGTCGTCGATGGGCTGATCGAAGAGGTCGCGCCCGCCGGCCATTTCGCCCGGCTCGCCGATGCGCACGTGATCGACGCCGCCGGAAAATGGGTGCTGCCGGGCTTGATCGATCCGCACGTCCATCTGCGCGACCCTGGCTTCCCGGAAAAGGAAACTATCGAGAGCGGTCTGCGTGCGGCGGCTGCCGGCGGCTTCACCACCGTCGCCGCGATGGCTAACACCTCGCCGGTCAACGACTCGCCCGAGATTACGCGCTACATGCTCGACGCTGCACGCCGGGCTGGCGGGACCCGGCTGGTGCCGGTCTCAGCGGTCACGCGCGGACTTGAGGGTCGAGAGCTGGTCGACGGCGAGGCGATGGCGGCGGCGGGCGCGCGGCTCTTTTCCGACGACGGCTTGCCGGTTGACGACGAGCCGCTGCTGCTCACCGCCTACGATCAGGTCAACCGTCTTGGCTTGGCGATTTCGCTCCATGAGGAAGATCGCGAATTGTCGCGCGGCGGCGCAATCAACCAGGGCGAAATCGCGCGCCAGTTGGGCGTGCGCGGCATTCCGGACAGCGCCGAGTCGCGCCGGGTCGGCCGCGACCTCGCCCTGGCAATCGGCAACGGCGCGGCGGTGCATATCGCGCATGTGTCAAGCGCGCAATCGCTGCAGATGATCCGCGCCGCCCGCAATCATGGCGCGAATGTGACCTGCGAGGTGACGCCACATCATTTCAGCCTCGACGAGAGCGCGGTGCTGCGCTGCGGTACCGACGCCAAGATGAATCCGCCGCTGCGCGAGGGCCAGGATGTCGCGGCGCTCGAGGCTGCGCTCTCCGACTCGACCATCGACATGATCGCAACCGACCACGCACCGCACGATCCGGGATCCAAGCAACCGGCTGCGCTGGCCGGATGCTTTCCGTTTCATGCGAACCACGATCATCCGCTCAATCCCGCACAGGCCGACGCGATGACGCGCGCGCCCAACGGCGTGATCGGACTCGAGACCGCGCTCGGCCTCGCGTTGCGCCTGGTCCATCGATCGATCATCAGCGCGGCCCGGATGGTTGAGCTGATGGCGCTCAATCCCGCCCGCCTGTTGCGACTCGAAGCAGGGACGTTGGCGGCGGGTGCCGCGGCGGATGTGACGATCGTCGACCCCGAGTTGCGTTGGACCGTCGACGCGGCGGAGATGCGGTCGAAAAGCCGCAACACTCCGTTCGCCGGGATGAAGCTTGTTGGCCGGGCCACGATGACTATCGTCAGTGGCAAAATCATTTACTCAGCGACAAACGGAGCAGCATCGCGATGAGCGCGCGGCGCGACGCCTACCTGGTCCTTGCCGACGGAACCGTCTACCGGGGCCGGGCTTTCGGCGCGATTGGCGAAAGCCTCGGCGAGGTGGTCTTCAACACCGCCATGACCGGCTATCAGGAAGTGCTGACCGATCCTTCCTACAAAGGGCAGATCGTCTGCATGACCTACCCCGAGATTGGCAACGTCGGGATCAATCCCGAGGATGAAGAGTCGGCGCGCGTCTACGTCGAGGGTTTCGTCGTCAAGGAGTATTGGCCGCGGCCGTCGAACTGGCGCTCGAGCATGTCGCTCGGTGAATATCTGGAGCGCGCCGGCGTGGTCGGCATCGAGGGGATCGATACGCGCGCGCTGGTCCGCCGGATTCGGACGCACGGCGCGCAGCAGGCCGTCATCTCCAGTATCGATCTCGATCCCGAAAGCCTGGCTGCCAAGGCCCGCTCGGCGCCCGGAATCGAGGGTCAGGATCTGGTTCGCGAGGTGACCTGCGCCGAGCCCTATGAATGGGAGTGGGGTGATTGGGAGCTGGGACGCGGATACCGGCGGGCCGCCGGGGATCGTCGCGACGCACCGCTGGTAGTCGCGCTCGACTACGGCATCAAGCGCAACATTTTGCGCCGGCTGGTCGCGACCGGGTTTCGGCTCAAGGTGATGCCGGCGTTTGCGACCGCCGATCAGATCCTGGCGCTGCGACCCGACGGGGTTTTCCTCTCCAATGGTCCGGCGGATCCCGCGGCCGTGCCCTATGCGCGCGCGACGATCGCGGAGCTGATCGGCAAGAAACCGATCTTTGGCATCTGCCTCGGCCATCAGATCCTCGCGCTCGCGCTGGGCGGCAAGACCTACAAGCTGGGCTTCGGCCATCACGGCGCCAATCATCCGGTCAAGGATCTGCGCACCAACCGGGTCGAGATTACTTCGCAGAATCATGGTTTCGCGGTCGACGCCGAGTCGGTGAAGGGACGCGCCGAGCTGTCGCATCTGAACCTCAACGATCACACCGTCGAAGGATTGCGCGGCGTGGGCGTGCCGTTCTTCTCGGTGCAATATCATCCGGAGGCGTCGCCGGGACCGCACGATGCGAGTTACCTGTTCGCGCGCTTTCGCCGTCTGGTCGAAGCATTCCCGCGCTACGGCGCAGAGGCGCTCGAACGCGTCGCGGACGAAGAGCAGTCCGCTGGCTGACATGCCGGACGTAATCGCCAGGTTGGAATCGGAAGATTAAGTGCCGCTTCGTCGCGATCTCAAGTCGGTGTTGTTGATTGGGTCGGGCCCGATAGTCATCGGCCAGGCCTGCGAGTTCGACTATTCGGGTACCCAGGCGCTCAAGGCGCTGCGCGAGGAAGGCCTGCGCCTGATCCTGGTGAACTCCAATCCGGCGACCATCATGACCGATCCCGAGATGGCCGACCGCACCTATATCGAGCCGATGACCGCGGCCTCGATCGCGAAGATCATCGAGCGCGAGCGGCCCGATGCGCTGCTGCCGACGGTGGGCGGCCAGACCGCGCTCAACCTGGCGATCGAGCTGGCCGAGTCGGGCGTGCTCGAACGCTACGGCGTGAAGCTCATCGGCGCCGGACTCGAAGCGATCAAGAAGGCTGAGGACCGCGACCTGTTCAAGCGCGCGATGATCGAAATTGGGCTCGAGGTGCCGGACTCCTCGGTCGCACACAATCGCGCCGAAGCGCTTGCGATTCGCGATCGCCTCGGCCTGCCGCTGATCATCCGGCCCTCGCGCACGCTCGGCGGCACCGGCGGCTCGATCGCGCGCGACGCCGCGGGCTTCGATGCCAAGGTCGCATGGGGGCTCGCCGCGTCGCCCAGCAGTGAGGTGCTGATCGAGCAATCGATCGAGGGCTGGAAGGAATTCGAACTCGAGGTGATGCGCGACCACGCCGACAACGTCGTCATCATCTGCTCGATCGAGAATCTCGATCCGATGGGCGTCCATACCGGCGACTCGATTACCGTGGCGCCCGCGCAGACTCTCACCGACAAGGAATATCAGTTGATGCGCGACGCGGCGCTGCGCATCATCCGCGAAATCGGCGTCGACACCGGCGGTTCCAATATCCAGTTCGCGATCGAACCCGGCAGCGGGCGGATGGTCGTGATCGAGATGAATCCGCGCGTCTCGCGCAGCTCGGCACTGGCTTCCAAAGCGACCGGCTTTCCGATCGCCAAGATCGCGGCGCGGCTCGCGGTCGGCTATCGGCTCGACGAGATTCCCAACGACATCACCAAGATGACGCCGGCCTGCTTCGAACCGACGATCGACTACGTGGTGACCAAGATTCCGCGCTTCGCATTCGAGAAATTTCCCGGCGCCGTTGACGAGCTCGGCCCGCAGATGAAATCGGTCGGCGAAGTGATGGCGATCGGACGCACCTTCAAGGAATCCTTGCACAAGGCGCTGCGCTCGCTCGAAATCGGCTCGTACGGATTGGAGAGCCGCATCGCGGGACTCCCGCCCGAGGCCGCACGCGCCGAATTGCGCCGCCGCCTGGCGATTCCAAACAGCGGGCGGGTTTACGATCTGGCCGACGCGGTCCGGGCCGGAATCGCACCCGCCGAAATCCATCAACTGACGCGGATCGATCCCTGGTTTATCGATACCTTCGTCGAGCTGGTCGAGAGCGAGCAGCGCATCGCGCGCGAGCCGCTCAACCCGGAACTGCTGCGCGAAGCAAAGGTGATGGGCTTCTCCGACCGGCGTATCGGCGAACTCGGCGGGGTCGGCGAAGAGGCCGTGACCCGCGCGCGCCGCGCCCATCGAATCGCACCGGTCTACAAGGCGGTCGATACCTGCGGCGCGGAATTCCAGGCCTTCACCCCCTATCTCTATTCAACCTACGAAGGCGAAGACGAAGCGCCGCCCGACGATCGGCGCAAGGTGATGATCCTCGGCGGCGGCCCGAACCGGATCGGCCAAGGTATCGAATTCGATTACTGCTGCGTGCATGCGAGCCTGGCGCTCAAAGAGGCCGGCTTCGAAACCATCATGGTCAACTGCAATCCGGAAACGGTTTCGACCGACTATGATATTTCCGACCGCCTCTACTTCGAGCCGCTGACCTTCGAGGACGTGGTCGCGATCGCCGAGCGCGAACGGCCGCTGGGCGTGATCGTGCAGTTCGGCGGCCAGACGCCGCTCAAGCTCGCGGTGGCGCTGGAGCGCGCCGGGGTGCCACTGCTCGGTACGCCGTCCGACGCGATCGATCGCGCCGAAGATCGCGAGCGCTTCAACGAGCTGGTCACGAAGCTCGATCTCCGTCAGCCGCACGGTGTGCTGGCCCGCGGCTTCGACGAGGCAATCGCCGCCGCGGCGCAGGTCGGCTACCCGGTTTTGATTCGTCCGTCCTACGTGCTGGGCGGGCGCGCGATGGAACTGGTCTCCAACGAGGAGGGACTCAGGCGTTATTTGCGCGAAGCGTTGCGCGCTTCCGAGGAGCGTCCGCTGCTGATCGATCGCTATCTCGAAGGCGCTATCGAGGTCGACGTCGACGCGATCGCCGACGGGACCACGGTCGTGATCGGCGGCATCATGGAGCACGTCGAGCATGCCGGAATCCATTCAGGCGACAGCGCCTGCGTGCTGCCGCCGCGCACGCTCAGCCCCGCCATCCAGCAGGCGCTCAGGGAGCAGACGCGGATGCTGGCGCGCGAGCTGGGCGTGATCGGCCTGATCAACGTTCAGTACGCGATTCATCGCGGCGAGGTCTACATTCTCGAGGTCAACCCGCGCGCCTCGCGCACCATCCCGTTCGTCAGCAAGGCGATCGGCGTGCCGCTGGCCAAGCTCGCCGCGCTGGTGATGGCGGGGCGCAAGTTGGCGGAACTCGGCTTCGACACCGAGCGCGTGCCGACCCATGTATCGGTCAAGGAATCGGTCTTTCCCTTCTCCCGCTTCGCCGGGGTCGACACGGTGCTGGGGCCCGAGATGCGCTCGACGGGTGAGGTGATGGGAATGGATACTTCGTTCGCGCTGGCGTTTGCCAAAGCCGAGCTGGCGGCGTCGACCGATCTGCCGGCGGCCGGAACGGTATTTATCAGCGTTCGCGACGGCGACAAGGCTGCGCTCGAGCCGATTGCGCGCGGGCTGGCCGGAGGCGGGTTCGATCTGATCGCGACTCGTGGCACCGCGCGGCGGCTCGAGAGCCTGGGCATCGGCTGCCGGACGGTCAACAAGGTCGGGCAGGGGAGTCCGCATATCGTCGACCTGATGCGCGCCGGCGAGGTAGCAATGATCATCAACACGCCCGACCAATTCGGCGAGAAAGATTCCTTCTCGATACGGCGCACGGCGCTCGAGATGCGCCTGCCGTACTTCACCACCATCGCGGCGGCTGAGGCCGCCGTCGAGGCGATCGCGGCGCTGCGCGACAGCGGCCTCGGCGTGCGCGCCTTGCAGGACTATTACGGCACTTGACCGCTAATCGACGCCGCGCGCCCGCGGCCCGAATTGTCGTCGGCGCCTCGACACCGGGTGCGCCGGGTGCGGAAACTCCCGTCACCGCGCTTTCCGGTATCGGCCCGAAACGCGCCGCGGCGCTGGCCGAGCGCGGCATAATCAGCGTCCTCGATCTGCTGCTGAATCTTCCCATCCGCTACCAGGACTGGCGCCGGCGCGTGCCGTTCGCCGCGCTTGAGCCGGGCGCGACCGTCGTTATCGAGGGCATCCTCGACGGCGTGAAGGAGCGTCCGATGCGCGGCTTTCGATGGCGACGGCTGGTGACCGGATGGCTCAGTGACGAGAGCGGCGCGCGGGTCCGGGTGGTGTGGTTCAACCTGCCCGGCTACATGCAGGGCCGGCTGCCGATCGGCGAGCGAATCGCTGCTTACGGGAAAATCTCGCTCACCGCCGATAGTGTGCTCGAACTGGCGCATCCCGAGATCGAACGGCTGGGCGACGGCCTGGCGCGCCCGCTGCGTCCCGTCTATCGCGTACCGGAAGAGGTGCCGCAGCGTCTCTACTCGGCGCTGGTCGCGCGCACGCTCGAACGATTCGGCGCCAGTGTGACCGGCGCGCTGCCCGAATCGATGCTCAAGACGGCGGACATCCGGCCGCTCCCGCGGGTGCTCTATGAGCTTCACGCGCCGGCGGCGGACGCCAACCTCGAACAACTGAATGACGGGCGTAGCGATGCGCATGCGGCGCTGGCCCTCGATGAGATGTTCGCCTTTCAGTTGGCGATGCTGGTCGAGGGCGCCCGCAAGGCGCGCCGCCGCGGCCCGGCCTTCAAGGCCGGCAGGAATTTGAGCGACCGCTTGCTCGCCACGCTGCCTTTCGCGCTGACGCGTGCGCAACAAATCGCGATCGACGAGGTCGGCGCCGAGCTGGCGCGTAATCGCCAGATGAACCGGCTGCTGATGGGCGACGTTGGCAGCGGCAAGACGCTGGTGGCGTTGTGGGCGGCGCTGCGCGCGATCGAATCCGGCTACCAGGCCGCGATGATGGCGCCGACCGAGTTGCTCGCCGAGCAGCACCATCGCAGCTTCGCGCAATTTTGCGGAGCGATGGGTATCCGCAGCGCCTTGCTGACCGGCCATATCACCGGTGCGCAGCGCGCCGCGATTCTGCGGGCCGTGAGCCGCGGAGAAATCCAGATGTTGTTCGGCACGCATGCGTTGATCCAGGAGGGGGTGAAACCGGCGCGCCTGGGTCTCACGATCGTCGATGAGCAGCATCGCTTCGGGGTCTTCGAACGCGCGCGCCTCAAGGCGCTCAGCCCCAGCGCCCACATGCTGTTGATGACCGCGACGCCGATTCCGCGCAGCTTCGCGATGCTGCTGTTCGCCAATCTCGACCTTACGATGCTCGATGAAATGCCGCCGGGCCGCACGCCTATCACCACCGAATTGTTCGCCGAAAGCCGCCTCGACGAGATCGAGCGGCTGGTGCGCGGCGAGATCGAGCTGGGCCATCGCGCCTACTTCGTGGTGCCGCTGATCGAGGGCGACGAGGAGGATTTGCCGTCGATCGAGGCGATGGCGAAGCGGCTCAGGAATGGTCCGCTCGGGCGCTCGCGAATCGGCGTGCTGCACGGCCGCCTGAGTGCGATCGACAAGCAGAACGTGATGCGCGCGTTTCGCGACGGCGCGCTCGAGGTGCTGATTTCGACCACCGTGGTCGAGGTCGGAATCGACGTGCCCGAAGCGACCGTGATCGTGATCGTGGCGGCGGAACGCTACGGCCTGGCACAACTCCATCAGTTGCGCGGACGCGTCGGGCGCGGCACTGCGGCCTCGCGATGCTGCCTGGTCATCTCCGAGAGCGCCGAGAGCGCGGCGCGGGCCCGGCTCGAGCTGGTGGCCAAAAGCCGCAACGGGGAAGAGGTGGCGCGCGCGGACTTGCAGATGCGCGGGCCCGGCGATCTTCTTGGCGCCCGCCAATCGGGCGCGCTGCCGTTGCGCTTCGCACGCTTTATCACCGATTATTCCCTGATTGACCGGGCGCGCCGGCTGGCCGAGGATTGGCTGACACGCGATCCTCAGCTAATACTTGAAGAATCGGCCGGTTGCCGCAGCGCGCTGGCGCGATCGCTGAGTGAAGGTTTCAGCCTCGGAGACATCGGTTAGCGTAGACTGATAAGATTGCACGAGTTATGGCGAGTCTAAAAAAGTCACTTCGTAAAAAGCCCGGCCGGGCCATACGCCACGAGTTATCGGCCGGCGGATTGGTATGGCGGCGCGAACCCGGAGGCGCCGTACAGGTCGTGCTGGTGCGGCCGGCCGGGCGCGACGCGTGGGTGTTGCCTAAGGGTCACGTCGAGCGCGATGAGACGGTCGTGCAGGCGGGAGTGCGCGAAGTCCAGGAAGAAACCGGCACCAGGGCGGCGGTGACCCAATCGCTGGGCGAGGTCTCCTACGTCTTTTCGCAGCGCGAGCGCGGTGATCACAAAGCCGCCACAATCTTCAAGCGCGTGCATTTCTACCTGATGGAGTATCAGGGCGGCGTACTCGGCGACCACGACGATGAGATCGCCGAGGCGCAGTGGGTCGATCTCGAACAGGCGCTCAGCCTGCTCACCTACGACAACGAGCGCGAGATGGTCGCTCGCGCCCGCCTTATCCTGGGCTCATAGCGGCTACTCGCTGACAATCATTAGCGGCAATCCCAGGCTCGACGCCTGCTGCGCCCGCTCGGCCGCCTGCTCGCGCGTCAGAAACGCGCCCATCCGCACCCGATAGTACCGGCGCTGCCCGGTATCGAGCTCGTAAATCTGTACATCCGGATAACGCCGGATCAGGTTTTCGCGCAGCCGCTCGGCCGCTGCCGGATGGATGAACGAACCGACCTGCACGTAGTAGCGGATGGTCGCCTCCGGCATCGCTCCGTCGAGCGGCTCGAGGCTGACGCGCGTGGTGCCCGGCCCCAGCATCCCGATCAGGTCGGCCGCCTTGTGCGACAGGTCGATCTTGCGCCCCTTCATGAAGGGGCCGCGGTCGTTGATCAGGACCTCGACCGAACGGCCGTTGGCGAGATTCGTCACCATCAGATGGGTGCCGAGCGGAAAGACGTTGCAGGCCGCCGTCAGCTCATCCTGATGGTAGATGTGGCCGCTGGCAGTGGGCTTGCCGACGAAGCCCGGCCCGTACCACGAGGCGACGCCGACGATCGCGCCCGGCGGCGCGGCGTGCGTCGATGGCGCCGGTGGTGGAGTCAGAGACGGCGGCGCGGCAGGGCGATAAGTAGCGCAGCCGGCGACGACCAAGGCCGCCGACAGCAGCGCTGCACGTCTGTACGCTCGCCCTCGCGCCACAACTCCTCCCGCCCCTCGACCGGTTAATTATATGGATTAGCGCGCCCGGAGAAAGCCAGCCCGGCGCCCCGGATCGCGCGCTGTGCACAGAGCGCCCTTGCCGGGCTTCGACGCCTAATCCCGCCGTGGTACCATGACGATGTCCCCCAGCCCATGGTTCGTAACCGCCAGGCCCTCGAGGAAATTGAAGAGCGCACGCTTGCGCCCTATGCGATGCGCTCGCGGATGAGCCGCGGTCGGCGTTTGCCCGAGCCCGAGCATCCGATGCGCACCGCCTTCCAGCGCGATCGCGATCGCGTCATCCATTCGGCGGCGTTTCGGCGGCTCGAATACAAGACCCAGGTGTTCGTGAATCATGAGGGCGACTACTACCGCACGCGCCTGACCCACACCATCGAGGCGGCCCAGATAACCCGCACTATCGCGCGCAATCTCGGGCTCAACGAGGAGCTGGCCGAGGCGGTGGTGCTGGCCCACGACCTCGGCCATACGCCGTTCGGTCACGCCGGCGAGCGGGTGCTCAACGAGTTGATGGCGCCGTATGGCGGTTTCGATCACAACGCGCAGAGCCTGCGCACGATCGATTGGATCGAAGTCCGCTACCCGGCCTTCCGCGGGCTCAATCTGACCTTCGAGGTGCGCGAGGGAATCATCAAGCATTCGCATTTTCGCGAGCGGCCCGCCGCGCAGGAATTCGACGCCAGCCTGTTCCCGTGCCTGGAGGCGCAGATCGTCGACCTGGCCGACGAGATCGCCTACCTCGCGCACGATGTCGACGACGGACTGAAGGCGCAGATGCTGACCACGGCCGATCTGGAACGCTCGCGGCTGTTTCGCGATTCGGCCGTCGCCGCCCGCGCGCTGGCTCCCGAGGCCGACGCGCGTGTGCTCCGCTATCAGACCGTGATCCGGATGATCGACCTGATGGTGACCGACCTGGTCGGCAATACCGAGGCGAACCTCGAGCGGCTGGCGATCAAGAGCATCGACGACGTGCGGCGCGCCGGCGATACGCTGTCGGCCTTCAGCGCGGCGATGGAACCGATGGTCGCCGAGTTGCGCCAGATCATGCACGAGCGGCTCTACCATCATTATCGCGTGAGCCGGATGACCGAGAAGGCGGGGCGGGTGCTGGAAGCGCTGTTCAAGACCTACATGAGCGAGCCGCGCCAGATTCCCGAGCATGTTTTGACCCGCATGGAGCGCGACGGCGAGAGCCTGCCGCGCGTGGTGGCCGATTATATCGCCGGGATGACCGACCGCTTCGCGCTCGACGAATACCGGAAATTGTTCGACCCCGACGAGCGGGTGTGAGGCGGCGAGCCGGGGACGGATGAGGCAGCGGGGCACGCTCACTATCCGGCGCGAGGATCATCTCGAAGACGCGCTCGGCGCGATCTTCTTCGAGCCGGCGGAAGGCAACGAGAGCAGTATCCTGCAGCGGTTGCGAGATTACCTCGGGACGCATATCACGCTGATTCGGGCCGAAATCGGATCGAAGCAGATGACGGTCGAGGTCGCGGCGCAATGCTTCGGCGAGGAGTCGGCGCGGCTCGCTGCGGAAGCCGACAAGCTCTGGTCGGCGGGGGGACGGCGCGCGGCGCTCGCGATGAGCCGGGACGCCGTGGAGCTCGACGTTCTGAGTCAGCGGGCGGCAGCGACCCTGGGATTGTTCCTGCTCGATTCGGACGCGCCGGGGGAGGCGCTGGCGGCGCTCAGGCGCGCGCGCGAGTTGGGGCCGGAGTCGGCCGAGGTGCTGCGCCATCTGGCGCGCGTCTGCCTTAAGCTGGAGCGGAAGTCGAGCGCGGTCGCCTACCTGCGGGCGGCGGTCGCGATTGCACCGCGGGATTTCCCGGCGCTGCGGATGCTCGATCAGCTCGGCTATCGCAAACCGCGCGCCGAGCAAGGCGAGGGCGGCGTCGCCGCGGAACCGGCGCCCTCGTCGCGCAATCGCAAACGCCGATCGTAAGGCAAGGGCAGGGCGGTCATCCTCCGACCAGAGCGGCGGCCGCAGCTAACCAGACGGTTCAGCGAAAGCTCAAAGAACGGTGTGCGGCTTTCTAGCCCGAGCCGTAATCACCTGACGTCCACGCCAACGGCCTCCCGCAAAGCGCCGGAGACCTGCTCGATGCCTCCATCCACCACGATGTGGAAGTCTTTCTCAAAATAAAGATCGGTGCAGGGACCATTGGAGCCTTCGGCTTCGGTCGCGTAGGACACCCTGATGGCGTTAACCCAAACCGTCTTGCTATCCCGATTTACCCGTATCCAGGACATTTACTTTTCCTCCTACGGCGGTTTCCAATTTCATCTCGCGACGCCCGAAGCTCTCATTTATGTTCGCTGGCTTGACAGCAGCAGTCCGCGCACTGGCTGGACTCGTATCAAGGAATGGGAAGGTATTGCCTCACTTGAATGCGCTTCCGTTGGCTACTTGATCGCCGAAGATAGAGTCTCGAAGACAATCGCGCCACATTTGGCGCACCCCGACGAGGAGGAACAGTGTCAGGGAAACGGGCTTCTGGTGATCCCACGTAGCGCGATCATCTCGATTCACCTGGCCTGCACCCCAACTTCCCACCAGTTATAAGTAGAGTCCGGCCGGTTATTTCGCCCCTCCTGGGGCGTGTCGTTTGTAGTTTTGGTTTCATCTTCATCACAGTTTTTCCGGCCGCCCTTCACTTGCTGAGGGCGGCTG
>DATKSL010000008.1:0-81092 GCA_035531675.1 Binataceae bacterium (SeqCode)
TTGCGCTTCCTTCCGGACGCTGGTGATGACCGCGGCCGAACTCGCGCGCGCCTGTCCCTCCAGCGGATGGATCCAAACGGTCGTCAACAACAGCACCTGGACCGCGACCCTGTTGCCCGACCGCGGACAGGAAGAGGTCTTCGCCGACGATCCCGACGCACGCGCCTGCTCGGTCTACGCACCAGTCCCCAACGTGCGCGCGGTCGATGGCGGGTTCGTGATCGGCGGGCGCTGGGACTACGCCTCGGGATGCTGGCATGCGACGTGGGCGGTGCTCGGCTTTCTCATCCCGGGCGCCGACGGCAAGGTCGCCGATCACGGCGTCGCAGTCATCCCGATGCGCGAGCTTTCGATCGAGGACACCTGGTTCGCCGCCGGGATGAAGGGCACCGGCTCGGCCACGATCATCGCCAACGAGGTCTTCGTGCCGCATCATCGGGTGCTCTCCTTCCCGCGCCTGCTCGCCGGCGAACGCCCCGCCCAACGCCATAACGGCGAGTTCACCGACCGTCTCTCGATGATGCCGATCCTCGCGGTCAACCTGGTCGCGCCGCCGCTCGGGATGGCGCAGGCGGTGCTCGAGCTGGTGGCCGAGGGCACCCATCGACGCGGCGTGACGTACACGATCTATGGCCGCCAGAGCGACTCCGCCGTGGTGCATCATCAGATTGGCGAAGCCGCGCTCAAGCTCGACAGCGCCTGGTTCCATACCTTGCGCGCCGCCGACGAGATCGATGCCGCGGCGCGTGCCGGGCGCCAGCTGGACTATCTGACGCGCGCGCGGATTCGCGGCGACGCCGGCTACGCGGCGCGGCTGGTGCGCGAGGTGATCGATCAGCTTATCTCGATCGGCAGCTCGGCCGCCTTCGCCGAGGCGAATCCGCTGCAACGCTACTGGCGCGACGCCAATCTCGCCAGCCGCCACGCCGCGCTGACGATCGGGCCGTGCCTGGAGATCTACGGCCGCGCCTTCCTGGGAATTTCGCCGAATATCACCGAAATGATCTGACCCCGCCGCGCCATGCCAGCGGAAAACCAGCCCGCGCGAGACCAACCGCACGTCGTAACCGGCGCCTTCGGCTACACCGGCGCGGCCATCGCGCGCCGTCTGCTACAGGCCGGGCGGCGCGTGCGCACCCTGACCAATCATCCGCGCGAGCCCAATCCGTTCGGCGCCGCGATCGAAGTCGCATCGCTCGATTTCGCGGATTTCAAGGGCTTGGTCCGCAATCTCGAAGGCGCCGCCGCTTTCTACAACACCTACTGGCTTCGTTACCCGCTGCGCGGCGCGACTCATACCGACTCGGTCGAAAATACTCTCACCCTGATGCGGGCGGCGCGCGACGCCGGGGTCGGCAAATTCGTGCACGTGAGTATCACCAACGCGGCCCGGACCTCGCCGCTGTCGTACTTCCGCGGCAAGGGTGTGCTTGAGGAGGAGCTCGCAAACTCGGGATTGCCGTTCGCGATCCTGCGTCCGACCGTGATCTTCGGAGCGGGCGACGTTTTGATCAACAACATCGCCTGGATGCTGCGGCGCTTCCCGATCTTCGCAATTCCGGGCGCCGGCGACTACCGGCTGCAGCCGGTGTTCGTCGAGGATCTGGCCGAGATCGCAATTGCCGCGGCAGACGGGCGCGAGGATTCAATCATCGATGCGGCCGGTCCCGATGTCTACCGCTTCGACGAGCTGGTCCGGCTGATCGCGGATGCGGTTGGTAGCCGGGCGCGAATCGTGCGGGTGAATCCGGCGCTGGCGCTGGGCGCCGCGCGTCTGATCGGATTTCTGATGCGCGACGTGACGCTCACGAGCGACGAGATCGCGGGACTCACCTCCAACCTGCTGATCGCCAACGGCACGCCCGTCGGCCGCACACGCTTCTCCGAGTGGTTGCGGGCCAACGCCGATCAGCTCGGCACGCGTTACGCCTCCGAGCTGGCGCGCCGCCGCTGAGCGCGGTTTGCAATCCGCGCCGACTCCGATCCAGTTTAGCCGATGGCCGGCGTAACGCATCGATGGCAGGTCGGCGGCGTCCGTATCGGACGTCTGCCCGATCATCAGACAACGCTGTTCGGCGCTTTCCTGGTGCCAGAGTTCACGGCCGAAAATATCCAGCGCGAGATCGACTGGCTGGCGCCGCATTTCGCCGCGCCCGACGGCCGCATCGGCCTCAGCTTCCACTCGCTGCTGGTGGAATCGGCCGGGCGAAAGATCGTCATCGACACCTGCATGGGCAACCATAAACCGCGCCCCACCCCGCTGTGGGACGCGCAGCTCGGCTGGCATCTGCGCCAGGGCGATTATCTCGAGGGGCTGGTGGCGGCAGGCTTCGCGCGCGAAGCGGTCGACCTGGTGGTGCTGACGCATCTGCATGGCGATCACGTCGGCTGGAACACGATGCTCGAGGGCGGGCGCTGGGTGCCGACCTTTCCCAACGCGCGCTACCTGATCGTGCGCGAGGAATGGGAGTTCTGGTCGCGCTCCGACGACCCCCACTTTCGCATCCCGCTGGAAGATTCGGTGCGGCCGGTGATCGCGGCCGGGATGGTCGAGTGGGTCGGCACCCGCCATCGCATCAACGATGAGCTGCGCCTCGAGCCAACCCCCGGCCATACCCACGCGCACGTAAGCGTCATTATCGAGTCGGGCGGCGCGCACGCGATCACCACCGGCGACCTGATTCATCATCCGCTGCAGTGCGCCCATCCGGACTGGAACTGCCGCTTCGATCTCGACCCGGCGCAGGCGCGGGCGACGCGTCGGGACTTTCTGCGGCGCGCGGCCGAGCACGATCTGCTGGTCTTCGGCACCCATTTTCCGGCGCCGTCGGCGGGCCGCGTCGTGCGGCATCACGACACGTTTCGATTCATCCCCGACTTCGGGTTAAGCTGAATTCGCCATGGCAGATGCGAAACCATTGTTCGTCGATTGTTCCAATGAAACGCCGCGGCCGATGAATTTCTGGGCGCCGCTGGTGATGACCGGGGCGGAACTCGAGGCCGAGGCTGCGCGGCTGGCCGAGCTTGAGGTGCCGCGCGGCGGCCGGCGCCGCTCGCGAATCGTGCATCCCAGCGCGACCGCACCGGGGCTCGGCTTCGCGCCCGGAATCGAAGTGACGCTCAACGTCCTGCGGCCCGGCGACAGCACGATTCGCTACCGCCAGAATTCGAGCCAGGTCGCGATGTGTATCCGCGGCGCGGCGACCGCAACCGTCGGACGGCGCGGCCTCGCCTTCGAGCAATTCGACGTCTGGAACATCCCCTCGATGGAGGCCTATCGTTACGAGAACCGCGGCCCCGAACTCGCGGTCTTCCTGAGTTACAGCAACGCGCCGCTGCTGGAAAAGCTCGAGGTCCATTACGTCGAGGAAAACGTCGCCGAGCCCGCCGCCGCGGCGATCACCGCCGTCCCGGCGACCAAGCGCGCCAAGGACTTTGCCGACGACCTCGCGCTCGGCGGCGACGGCGCGCGCCTGCTCGGCTACGAGCATCTGATCGATATCGACGTGGTGCCCTCGCGCGCGCTGCTATGGCCGTGGCGTGCGGTCGAGCAGTATCTCAGCCGGGTCGAGAAGCTGGGCGGCGCGGCCGGCAAAGCCTATCGCGGACGCCATCTTTACCTGCTGTACAACCCCGCCACCGAGCGCCGCAACGGCACCACCCATGCGTTTTTCGCGACTATCGCTCAGTATCCGCCCAACCGCGTCGACATTCCCCATCGGCACAGTTCGGCGGCGATCAACTATATTTTCGGCGGCAGCGGCCGCAGCGTCGTCGACGGCCATCGCTTCGAGTGGCAGGCGGGCGACATCATGCTGTCGGCGCCGGCCTGGGCGGTGCACAATCATGCCGCCGGTCCCGACGGCTGCCGGATCCTGACGGTTCAGGACCATCCGCTGCATATCGCGATGGAGTCGTTGATCTGGCAGGAAACGCTCAAGGAGCCGGTGGTGAAACTCGGCACCGAAGTCGGCGCGCAAACCAACCTCGGCAAGCTGGTCGCGGGCGGCTGACCCCCGCTTCAGATCACCGCGGTATCGGCGTCAATTTCGAATTGGTCGCGGCGGCCGGCGCGAAGCTCGGCGCGCCACCGGCGCCGCCCTTCTGTGAGAACTCGCCGGTCACCGGCGCTACCGTCAGTATCGAGCTGACCATCCCGCTTTCGCTTCTCAGGTAGGCGGTCGACGGCGCGGGCGTATAGACCAGCACCGGCACGACTCCTTCCAGCTGGAAAATCCTGAGCGGATTGAATCCGGTCGGCTGATTGACGGTACCCAGGCTCACCGCTTCCCGGCCGATCACGACGATTTCGGGTACGAAGATCTTTCCGCGCTCGCCGCGCAGGCTGTAGCTTCCCGGCGGCAGGTCAGCCTGGAAAGCGCCATGGTTGCTGGTCGGCGCCATGTAGATGTCGCGGGTGGCGTGGTTCTGGAAATGGAGCTGACGGCCTGCGATCTGTCCGCCAGGATCGGAGAGCACTCCGCTCACCTGAGCCGCGCGAACATTGAAACCGCCGCAGAGCAGCGCGAGGATGGTGACGAGGACCGGGATCGAACTTTTTCGCATCACGCTACCGCTCCCAAGGGTTCATCGACACGCGCTTGATTTCATATCGCGGCGGCGCTCCAAAATCTATTCCGGAATACGACAGGAGGAAAGCATGGCACGCATCACAATCTACCATAACCCGGGCTGAGGACAGTCGCGCGGCGCTCATCGAATCCTGAGCGACCGCGGCGTCGAGTTCGACGCCATCGAATACTTGAAGCATCCACTCGACCGCGCCACGCTGGTGCGGATCCTTACGATGCTCGAGTCGCCGCCGGCCGAACTGGTGCGCAAGGACAAGCGCTTCGCCGAGCTCGGACTCAAGGCTGAGGATTACGTCGATCGCGACCCGGTGATCGAGCTGCTGCTGAAACATCCGGAGCTGATGCAACGACCGATTGTGATTCGCGGCCAGCGCGCGATTATCGCGCGGCCCGGCGAGAAAGTGCTGGAGCTGCTGTAGCGCTAGCGCACCGTGATCGGGATGCGCAGATCGAATTCCGAGGCCACCGCCACGCCGTTGCGCATCGCCGGGAAGAAGCGCCACTGCTTGAGCGTATCGATCAGGATGGCGTTGAGCGACGGATTATCAGTCGGCTTGGTCAGCGCCACTTCGACCGTGCCGTCGGGCGCAACCTTGAAATGCGCGACCGCGACGGCGTTGAAGATTTCGTCGCGCAGATCGTCGGGAATCGCCGGCGTCGGCGCGTAGATCGCGCGGGCGCCGGCGTTGTCGCTGCCCAGTCCAGCGCCCGATCCGCTGCCGCTGCCGCCGCTGACTCCGGGACGTGCGGCGCGGCTCGGCGCAGCGGCGGCCGGCGGCGTCTCGACGTGCTTCGCGGTGCCGTTAGCCGACGGCGGCGCCAACGGCATCACCGGCTTGGGCGGCGCCCGGTGATGAACCGGATGAAACACGTGCGGATGGGGCCGCACGATCGGTTTCGGCGTGGCCGGCACGCGGGCCGGCGCCGGCGCCGCCGGCCCGCCCTGCAGGCCGGGCCGCGGCAGCTCGACGATCCGCGCCTGCACGGGAGTCAATTCGGGCGGCGGTGGCGCGGTCCGCTCCAGGAGCCGTGAAAATCCGAACAGGATAGCGGTCCAAAGGACCACCGCCAGCGGCACGATCCAGAGCAGGCGCCGCCGCGGATCGTCGAAGTCGAACGGCGCGGCCGCAGTGGCGCCGTCTTTCATTGGCGCCGCACCGCGATCAGAAAATGTTCCACCCCGGCGCGCCGCGCCTGGAGCATCGCCTGCACCACGATTCCCTCCGGCGCCGCGCTGTCGGCATTCACCACCACCCCGGGGTCGTGCGGGCTCAGCATCGGCCGGAGCGTCGCCGCCATCGTTTCCAGCGTGACCGGGGTCTTGTCGAGGAACAGCTTGGCGTCGCGGGTGACGGTCAGCGTGACCGGTTCGCGATGATTCAGGTTCGGTGCGTCGCCCTGCGGGAGATTGACCCGCAGCGAGTTGAGACTCTGCATCGACAGCGACGCCAGCATGAAGGTCACCAGCAGAAAGAACATCACATCGATCATCGGGATGATCTCGATGCGGCCGCGGCGATAACTTCGCGCCCTGCGGAGTTTCATCGTCAGGCTCGCCCGCCGCGCGTCGATAGCGGCTCCAGCGGCGCTACCTTGCCAGGCTCGCCGCCTTCCTGATCGAGCCGGATATGGTCGACCAGGCGCGAGCCGAGGCGTTCCATGCTGTCGAGCGCCTGCGACTGTACGCGGGCGAAGAAGTTGAAGCCGAACAGCGCGAAGATCGCAATCAGCAGGCCGAGCGCGGTCGAGATCAAAGCCTCGGCCACACCCGCAGTAACCTGGGTTGGCGCCACCAGGCCCGAGCCGCCGATCACCTTGAAGGCCCCCATCATGCCGGTGATGGTCCCCAGCAGACCCATCAGCGGCGCCGCCGTCACGATCGTCTCCAGCATCCACAGACCGCGGCTCAGCGTCCGTTCGATGCTGCCGGCCTCGTCGCCGGCGCGCGCTTCCACCCACCAGGCCGGTTGATGGTGATTCTTCGTAATCACCCCCAGAAAGCGGTTATAAGCGTTGTGCGCGCTCAGCCCCTCGAGCTGACGCTCGAGCTGGTCCCAGGCAAAGCCGTAGGTCGCGACCAGCGCCGGCACCGCGGCCGGCAGCCGCAGGCATCGGCGGTAGGCCACCGCGCGGTCCAGGATGATGATAAACGCCAGCACCCCGACCGCCAGCAGCGGATAGACCATCGGCCCGCCGTAACTCAGGGCCTCCCAGGCGCCGGCTATACCGGGCATAGGATGCCCTCCCCGGCTCGGCGATACCGCTTGAATCGATTAGTCATTGATGGATTCCTCACACTACTCAGTTTGACTACTAACGTATCATCGACAGAATAAGCTATTTTTCTTCTAATGCGTGGCCGCGGATGCGGACCAGGGGAAGTACCACTTGACTCCAGCGTAAACGGCTCTGCGCGGGCCGTACTGCGGGGCGAATACCCCAATCCCCGAGCCGCTGCGCAGCTGGTAAATCCAGTCGCCCAGATTCACTGCCACCAGTCGCGTATCGAACCGTCCGACCCGCGGGATCGTCAGGCTTTTGACGATACCGGCATTGAACTGGACATAGAAGGGCTGATTACCGGTATTGGCGAAACCGCTGCGCAGGCCGCTGGCGTAATTGCCGTCGAGGGTGAGCAGAAAGCCGCCGAGGTTGTAGGCGGTTCCCCAGGAAGCGGTATAAGTCTGGTCGTGATCAAGGAATACATAGTGCGATTTGATATAGGCGAGCTCGGCGGGGTCGAACAGAAATTGATCCGAAACGATATTAGTTCCCTGCGCCACCGAGTATGCGAAGTTAGCATAGGCCGTGAGCTTTTTGAGATTGAGCGAGGTGGTTAATTCGACTCCGTACTGGCGGCCCTTGTCATAGTTGAAAGGAGTATAGATCAGGGTCGGTCCGAACTGGCCTTCGTCGATCAGATCGCTCGACTTCTTGTAGTAGCTATCGAGATTCAGCTTGAGCCCGTGCGGAAGCTTCTGCGTCGCACCGACGTCGAAGTAATGGGCGCGCTCGGGCGAGATGGTGGAATCGCGCGTCACCGCGGGCTCGTTGGTAGTGCCGGCAAACTTGCCGATATCCTCGCCCGATACCGCTTCGAGCGGCGGCGGCGTGAAGTAGCGCGCGTAGGCCGCGTGCAGCGCGGTGCGCTCGAAAAGCTGGTAGGCGACCGCCACCCGCGGACTGGCCTGGTCGGAGCGGGTGAGGCCGTCGTAGAGGTCGAAGCGCACCCCGTAGTTGATGGTCAGCTTCGGCAGCGGACGCCATTCGTCCTGCAGGTAGATGCCATAAAGCCACGCGACTTCGGCGCCGTTGTCGACTACGTTGATCGGGACGTCGCTGGTCTGGAAGCCTGGGCCGCCGGGAAAGACCCGCGCGTGATTATCGATCTCGGCGCGCTCGCCGGTGAAATAGTAACCGGCCCGGACCGTATGATGCGCCCAGCCGCGCCATGTAAAATCGCCCTCGGAGCCGCTCACCCAATCGCCGCGAAAGACGCGCGAGGCAACTCCATTATAGATCAGGTCGCCGGCCGGGTCGGGATGAAAGGACAGCGTCGAGTAACGATTGAAAACTGATACCTGGTAGTCGATGTCATTCGGCAGCACGCCCTGCAGCGCCACGACACCGTAGTAATTCTGCTCGAATTGAGTTTCCTGAAGTCCTGCCGAAGGATAGTCGCTGATCCCGGACAACATGAAGGCGGGCGACTGGTCCGGATTTGCCGGGATTTGAAAGTGCGACACATTGAAGCCGCCGAACGCGGCCAGGCGCGTCGTGGGGCTCAGAAAATACGACAGATAGCCGAACCCGTTGCCCTGGTTGGTATCGTCGTGGATCGCCTCGGGACCGGGCGTGGGGGGCGCGAGCCCGCGATTATTCTGCAGATAATAACCGGTCGCGTAGTAGTCCAGCTTGCCCTTGGTGCCGCCGACCTCGAAGTTCGGTTGCAGGGTGCCGCGCTGGCCGCCGTACGTCTCGAGGTCGCCGCCCTGCAGGCTCGCGCCACTCTTGGTCTGGATCTCGACCACCGCCGCGGTGTGATAGCCATACTGCGCCGGCAGCGCGCCTTCCAGCAGTGAGATGCTGCGGGCGAAGCGCGGGCTGAAGGTCTCCGAAAATCCGGAGGTGATACCCTCGGGGATTTCGATGCCGTTGAGGCGGTACTGGATGTCCGCATGTTCGCCGCGGATATGCAGCCCGCCGTTGGAGTCCTGCGCGACGCCTGGGGCCTGCAGCAGCACGCTGCTCATCGAGCTATTGGCGCCCTGCGGCAGCTCCTTGACCGCCTGCTCGCTGAAGCGGTAGACGCTACCGCCGGTTTCGGGACTGAGCCCGTTGCGCGCGCGGTTGAGCCGCTTGGCGACCACCGCCAGGCTCAACGCCTGCTCGGCGGCGAGCGCGACCGTGATCGGCTTGGCATTCGAGCCGCCGACCGTGACGATCGCTACTCCGGGCTTGAAGCCGCCGTGATGGGCGTCGAGCTCGTAGGTGCCGTGCGCCACCGCCGCGAAGCTGAAGTGGCCGTGGGAATCGGTGACGCCGCGCCTAAGCGCCCGCCCGTTGGCGCCCTTGAGCGTCACCTTCGCCCCCGCGATCGGCCGTCCCAAAGAATCCTCGACGGTACCGCTCAGGCCTCGCGATGGCCGAGGGTTGGTTGCGGCCGCCGCAGCGATCGAACCGGTCATCTGCAGCAAAATCATCGATGCCCCGACCAGCAAGGCAATAACTTTATGCGTCATCAGCTCCCACCCGCGCATCGCCGGCGATGCGATCGAAACCGCCGCCGGCCGTGCCTGCTACACACGCCGTTGGAAAAAAAGCTCGCGAAGCTGAAGCTTAGAGCGCGGCGGGGGGCGCCCTGCCGAACAGGCAGGTCTTTACCGATGAGCGCAGCGGGCTCGAGGCCGTGGCAATCGGCAAGGCTTCGACCAGCGGTGGCCGCGCGACAACTATCGGCGGGCTGGCGCTGGCCGGACAATTGAAATGCAGCAGGCAGAGCGCGCACAGGCCGTCGTTGGCCACGACCTGCGCGTTGGCATGAAAACCCTTGTCAAAGGCAAACGGATGGACGTGGGCGAGGGCGAGAAATTGCGCGCTCAGCAGCAACGCGGCAATCGCCAGCGCGCGCCTGCCGGCCTGGTATCGAAAACGGCTCTCTGCTCGCTGCTGCACCGTCTCAGCCGGACGCCCCGACTAGGGAGCAGCGCCACGGCATGATCACCCTGCCAAAAGATCGGTGACGGCGCAACGCACAGCTCGATTGCGCCCGGCGAGCGCCGACGAGGCCGTGCCGCCCGGCTACGGACCGTTGGTGCTGAAACCGCTGAAGATAAGCTTCTGCGGGACGTTGAAGTTGTAGAAATTGAGCTTGCCGGTGACCTTGCCGAAACCGACTTTGATACCGCTCAGGTCGGTCAGTCCCCAGGTCCCGCCGAGCGGCGCGGCGCGCGGCTTGAAGTTGCTGTCGAGCAGACACATCGAGCCGGTAAAATCGAGCCGCTCGGAGTCGCGATTACCGGGCATAAACGCACTGGCATAGATCGGCGAACATTGCGCGTTCGGGCTCCATCCGACCGCCGGCCCGCCCAGATCGAAGGTGATATCGATCTCGGCGCCGTCCTTGACCGTACGGCCGAGCACATTGCCGGTGGCGCGCCCGGTCAGTTCGAGACAATCGCAGATTCCGCTCGGGCACTGGCTGTTGAAATCCGAACTGCCGCAAAAGCCGGTGGTATTCAGGACGCTGCTGCTGCTGATGAAAGTGGCGGTGTAGGGCGCCGCCCAGGCTGCGGGCGCCGGCCCGAATCCGGACAGTATCGCCGCGATGGCGCTCCACAGGCATAGTCGTCGCACTTGAGGCACCCCCCGCGTTCAACGCTAGCGGTCCGACCGCAGCCAAGCCAGTGGGCTCCTCTCCTGCCCGCATTAAAGGAGCGGCCTTGCTTGTCAGCCTAGGGGCGGCTAAGAGGGACGGCGAGAGGACCCCAAGATGGAAGAGTCGACGGCGCGTTTCCCGTTGTTGGTTTTCTACTGCACGGTGCTGGAGATTATCGGCTGGACCGCGATCTTCGTCGGCGGCGTAGTCGCACTGGTAGCGCTGAGCGTAATCCTGTTGCATCTGCCGAATAATATCGATCGCGACCTGGCGTCCTTCGATCTGCTGCCCGGCGGCCTCGGCCTGTTGTTCGGCGGCGTCTTTACGGGCGCGGTGGCGGAGCTGTTGCGGGTGTTCGTCGCGATCGAGCATAACACCCGGGTGATGGCCGGCGGCGAAACCCGCCATCTGAACTGACGTTCATCCCGCCACAGTGGCATCTGCGATGCCTCGCCGGTGACCAGCAAGGGCGGTCGCGCCATTGCTTGAGGGGCGGCGGCCGGGCGATCTGACCCGCGCGTCGCGCTCCGGCGCCCGGCTACCCCGAAGAGCAGAGAAGGCTCTGTGGGCCAAGCCGCCGGTCGCCCCGAAATACTCACTCACTCGGTACTCTGGATAACACAAACCCCCGGTAGGACGCGGTCCGGCTGATACTTCTGTTGTTCTCCCGGATCAACCCCGTTAGGGTCAAGATGGTAGCGTTCCATCTCAATGAGGTGACTCACTTGCTCAGCGCAAATCAGGAGCAGTGGTTCTCCAACTAATAACGGAGGTTCCAGAAAATGAAACTTTTTGTACCAATAATGGCAACCGCTGCTCTCGCCGTCTGTGTCGGTGCAAGTGGACTCGCATGGTCGCAAACGACCGAAAACTCGAGTTCTCAAACCACCACGACCAGCGCAATGGCGCCTGCAGCCGTGACGAAAAAGACCACTACGGTTACCGCTCCCGCCACGACCAGTGAGACCACCACCAGCACTGCCAATATGCCCGCTCAGCCCTCAATGGCGGAGGAAAACCACACTGACAGCACTACTTACGGGCCGCTGGGTAATAAGACTGTGACCCATGACAGCTCGACGACTAACAGTCCGTGAGCTAAAGGGCTGAGAGTATTTGACTATTCGAAAAGTGGTGAACTGAGCAAAGATGCATCAATAGTCATTCGACCGTCATCATTTACATTGATGATTTGAAACTCCCTCACGAGGCGGAACCGGAGCCCTGCACGCTTTCTTATCCCCTCCCCCGGATTGGGGGGAGGGGCAGGGTTGGGGGTAGGACCCTCATCAGCGGCGCGCAGATGGCGGCGCGCACCGCGTCTGCTGACAGAGGGACCGCAGCAACAGCTACGCGGCACCCCGAAAATCGGCGCCGCCACCGACCTCCTTGCTCGGCGCGAGGGTTAGATCGCTCTGCTCCGCTCGAGAGGCCTTCTATCGAGTAGCAAGTGGTCGGCACGCCTGCGTTTGACATCCCATCCCCGGTTCGTCTCTGATACCATTCCGGTAGGGAACCGTCCCGAGCGAAGCGTCCATCGAGGAGAAGCGAACCATGCGAGAGCAGCCCAAGCGCACACCCGAACGCGAGGCCTATTACGCCCGCATCCGGAACAAAAACCTGACCCCGTTGTGGGAGGTCCTCAAGGGCATCCAGACCAACGAGCCCAAGCCGCACGAGTTGCCGACGCTGTGGAAATACGACCAGGACGTGAAGCCGGCGTTGATGGAGTCGGGCTCGGTGATCTCGGCGCGCGAGGCCGACCGCCGCGTGCTGATCCTCGAGAATCCCGGCCTGCGCGACTACTTCTTCCCCTGTATCACCCACTCGCTGTTCGCCGGACTGCAGATGATCATGCCGGGCGAGGTCGCCCCCAGCCATCGCCACACCCAGGGCGCGCTGCGCTTCATCATCGAGGGCGAAGGCGCCTACACCGCGGTCAACGGCGAGAAGACCACCATGCGGCCCGGCGATTTCGTGATCACGCCGAGCTGGACCTGGCACGACCATGGCAACGAGACCGACCAGCCGATGGTATGGCTCGACGGCCTCGATATCCCGATCGTCGACATGCTCAACTGCAGCTTCTTCGAGCCCTACCCCGAGGACCAGTTTCCGATCGACCGGCCCGAGGGCGATTCCGAGGCCCGCTGGGCGACCGGGATGGTGCCCGACGGTCATCAGCATCGCGTCCCCACCAGCCCGATCCTCAACTACAGCTACACCCGCACGCGCGAGGCGCTGGAGCGGATGGCGGCGCGCGGCGACTACGACGATTGTCACGGGCTCAAGATGAACTATATCAACCCGGTCACCGGCGAGTGGGCGATGCCGACCATCGGCACCTCGATGCGGCTGCTGCCCAAGGGCTTTTCCGGGACGCCGTTTCGCTCGACCGACGGCACGGTTTACGTGGTATGCGAGGGCGAGGGGCGCACGGTGGTCAACGGCACCAGCTTCGAATGGGGTCCGCGCGATGTTTTCGTGGTCCCGACCTGGTGCTGGCATTACCATGAGACCAACGGCAACGAGGCGGTGATCTTCAGCTACTCGGACCGCCCGGTGCACGAGAAGCTGGGGCTTTACCGGGAGCAGCGCGGGAAGCGCGCGTGAGCGCAGCGGCGGCGCGGCCGCTGGTGAGCCGGCGGACTTTCCGGGTGCAATGGGGCGAGTGCGACGCGGCGCGGATCGTCTTCTATCCGAACTACTTCATATGGTTCGACGAGGCGACCGCCGCGCTGCTGGAGAAGGCCGGGATGTCGCAGCGCATGATGGTCGAGGCGGGCGGCGTGGGAATCCCGCTGGTCGACGCGCGCGCCAGCTTTATCATTGCGGCCAGCCATGGCGACGACCTCGAGATCGAGAGCTTCGTCGAGCGCTGGGGCAACAAAAGCTTCACCGTCCGGCATCGAATCTACAAGGACGGCAAGCTGGCGGCCGAGGGCTACGAGACGCGAATCTGGGGGGGGCGCGATCCGGCCGATGAGCGGCGGCTCAAGGCGATGCCGATACCGGCAGAGATCAAGGCGCGACTCAGCGAGCCCTAGCCGCGCGATAGATCAGGAACTTGAAGGCAGGGCGGACCGAATTGGCCCGCGTCGTCAGGCGCTCTTGCTGACCTTGCCGCTGCGGATACATCGGGTGCAGACCAGGATTCGCTGCACACCGCCGCCGATCTTGGCGCGGACCTCCTGCAGATTCGGATTCCAGCGCCGCTTGGTCTTGTTGTTGGCGTGACTCACGCTATTGCCGACCGACGGCCGTTTGTTGCAGATCGCACAATGTCTCATGGTTGAACCAGCTTCCCGGAGATAACGCCCCCGGAGATAACGCCCAAGGATAGCGATATCGGTCGCGCGATCAAAGGGCCCGGGCTCATTCGGTAGCAGCGCTTCCTGCGCCGGAGCCGTGTATGATTGCGGCATGCGGCGGCAAATCAACGACTTTGCCAAACGCGTGTTGTTTCGTGTTCACCGCCTCGGCCTGCGGGCTGGGATCATCGTCACGCCGGTGCACTATTACGGCGCGATGCCCAACCTGCTCGAACTCGAGCGGACGCGCGACCGCTGGGCGCAGCGTTCTACCTGGACGGGCGTCGGACTCGATGCGAACGCACAGGCCGAGCAGCTCGCACAGATCTGCGCGCCTTTCGAAGCCGAATATCGTGGCAATCAGGTCTATCTCGATGCCTGCCGCTCCGACAGCGGTCCGGGCTTCGGCTACCTCGAAGCCCAAGCGCTTTACGGCGCGATTCGCCACTTCCGGCCGCCCCAGATTATCGAGGTCGGCTCTGGCGTCTCTACCAAGGTGGCGCTGGCGGCCATCGCCCGCAACGGCAACGGCAGCCGCGTCACCTGCATTGAACCGCACCCGCGCCCATGGCTGCGAAGCGCCGGCGTTACTCTGATAGACAAGCCGGTTCAGGATGTGCCGGTAAGCCTGTTTCGCGAAAAACTCGGCAAGGATTGCTTGCTGTTCATCGATTCTTCGCACGCGGTCAAAACCGGAAGCGATGTCAACTACCTGATTCTGGAAGTGCTGCCCGCGCTGGCAAGCGGCGTCATCGTGCACCTCCACGACATCTACTTCCCCTACGATTATCCGCGCGACACGCTCACCAACTTCCTCGGCAGCACGCAGGAATGCGCGATGCTGCACGCCTTCCTGATCGGCAACGCACGCGTGCGGATTCTCTTTTCGCTGAGCCTGCTCCACTACGACCGGCCCGAGGTTCTACAGCGCGTGTTTCCGGAATACCGGCCGCAGTCGGGCCGCGACGGATTGCGCGACGAGCACAGCGCTGCCGGCCACTTTCCCTCATCGATCTACCTGCAGATGCTGTAGTCAACGGCCGCTGCCCAAACCGCTGGGGGTGCACGCTGCCCCACGCTGCGTACCGGGATGTGGATTGATTCGCGGCCCCGACGCTTGAGTAGCCGGTCCGAAAACTCCATTGTGTAGGCAGGCCACATGGACCAGCGGCTGATTCATATTCTGCCGGAGCAGGTCGCCAGCCAGATCGCCGCCGGCGAGGTGGTGGAACGGCCCGCCTCCGCCATCAAGGAGCTGGTCGAAAACTCGCTCGACGCCGGCGCGCGCTCGGTAAGCGTCGAGGTCGAGGGCGGCGGGCAGAGCCTGATCGCGGTCGCCGACGACGGCGCGGGGATGAGCCGCGAGGATGCGATCCTCTCGATTCGCCGCCATGCCACCTCCAAGATTCGCGACGCCGCCGACCTAAGCGCGATCCGCACGCTGGGTTTTCGCGGCGAGGCACTGGCCGCGATCGCGAGCGTCTCCCGCCTGACACTCCGGACCCGTCCGGCCGCCGCCGCCCACGCGCTCGAGCTGCGGGTTGACGGCGGCGAGATCGGCGCCGCGAGCGAGTGCGCGCTGGGGCCGGGCACGCGTATCGAAGTGCGCGAGCTGTTTTTCAATACTCCGGCGCGGCTCAAGTTTCTCAAGACCCGGGCCACCGAGCAGGCCGCGATCGCCGAAACCATCCAGCGCCTGGCGCTGGCCAACCATGCGATCGCTTTCCGCTTCGCTGCCGACGGCCGCATCGTCTATGAGCTGCCGCGCGCCGGCTCGCTGCTGGAGCGCTTCCGCCAACTGTTCGGTGAACGGCTGGCGGCCGCGATGCTGCCCTTCGAGCTGCTCCGCGACGGCGCGCGCGTCCACGGCCTCGTGGCGCAAAGTCAGAGCTCCTTTCCGAGCCCCCGCATGATTTTCAGCTTCGTCAACCGGCGCGCGGTGCGCGATCGGATGCTGATGCGGACGGTCGCCCAGGCCTACCAGACCCTGCTGCCCCGCGGACGCCATCCGGCGGTCGCGCTGTTCGTCGAGCTGCGCCCCGAACTGGTCGACGTCAACGTCCATCCGATGAAGACCGAGGTCCGCTTTCGCAACTCGGGCGCGGTCTTCGAGCTCTGCTACCGGGCGTTGCGCGATCGTCTGGCCGATCAGCGCGAGGATACCGCGCGCGCCGCCGTCGGCAGTCTCAACGAGATCGACATCGTCGATCACCTGATGGCGGCCGGCGCCGAAGCGAACTTCGCGCCGGGGTCGGGAGCGGTCGTCGAGCAGACCTCGGCTCCCACGGCCGCGCCCGCCCAGGACCTTCGCCCGGCCGGCGAACCGCGGGCGCTGCGGCTGGTGCCCGATTCCGCCGCCGCGAGCCGGCCGCAGCAATCGCCGCTCGGACTCGGCTATGGCGGCGTGCTGCGCGAGGCGTTCGAGCGCGCGACGCCGGCGCCCGGCGATCGTTCGGCAGCCATCCCGCAATACTCAAGTTTGAAAATCCTCGGCCAGTTGTTCGCCGGCTATATCGTGCTGGAAGGGCCCGACGGCTTCATCCTGGTCGATCAGCATGCCGCCCACGAACGCGTCACCTTCGAGCAGTTGCGCGCCCAGATGCGCGCGGGCGGCGTGCGGGTGCAGGCGATGCTGACCCCGGTCACGCTGGAGCTCAACCCGGCGCGTGCCGCATTGATCCAGGCCTCGCTCGCCGAGCTTGGCGCGCTCGGCTTCGAGCTCGAGGCGTTCGGCCCGGCAACGCTCCTGCTCAAGGGCGCGCCGGCGGTGTTCGGCGCCGAGCGAGGGCTCAGGCTGTTGTCCGACATGATCGAGAGCCTGGGCGATTCGGGGCTCCGCGCCGGCGGCGCCGAGGGGCTCGAGGAGTGGCTGAAACAGCTCGCCTGCCACGGCTCGATCCGGGTCGGACGGTCGCTGGAGCGGGCCGAGATCGGCGCCCTGCTGGCGGATCTCGATCGCACCGAGTTCAAGACCAACTGCCCGCACGGCCGCCCGGTCCATATCCGCTTCGGCCGCGGCCAGATCGAGCGGATGTTCCGCCGCTAGGTTGTGCGTGACTGCATCCCAAGAGAATTTCCGCCCGCGAGTCGGCTTTATCGTCGGACCGACCGGCTCGGGCAAGTCGGCGCTGGCGATCGAAGTCGCCACGCGGCTCGGAGCGGAAATCGTCAACGCGGATTCCCGGCTGTTCTACCGCGGACTCGATATCGGCACTGCCAAGCCCAGCGCTGTGGAGCGCGCCCGCGTGGCCCATCATCTGATCGATATCTGCGCGCCGGACGACGCGATCGACGCCGCCCGCTTCTCCACCCTGGCGCGCGCCGCGATCGACGAGATCGTGCGGCGCGGGAAGCGTCCGCTGGTGGTCGGCGGCAGCGGACTCTATCTGCGCGCGCTGCAGCATGGTTTGTGCGATAGCCCGGCGGCCTCGCCCGAGCTGCGGGCGAGCCTCCGGCAGGCGGCGACCGAGCATGGTGCGACCGAGCTGCATCGCGAGTTGAGCCTGGTCGACCCCGCGGCCGCGGCACGGATTGGATGCCATGACCTGCCGCGTATCGTGCGGGCGCTCGAAGTCTTTCGGCTGACCGGCGAGCGGCTGAGCGATCGTCAACGCCGGCACGGATTTTCGGCGCGCCGTTACGACTCGCTGACCATCGGCCTGACGCTCGATCGCGCCGCGCTCTACCGGAGAATCGATGAACGCTTCGCTGCGATGCTGGCCGCGGGGCTGGTCGACGAGGTCCGCACGCTGATCGGCGCCGGCTATCGTCCCGACCGCCCGCCGCTCAGCACTATCGGCTACCGCGAGCTGGCGGCCCATCTGCGCGGCGAGCTGACGATGGCGGCGGCGGCCGACGCGGCCCGGCGCGAGAGCCGGCGGCTGGCCAAGCGCCAGCTCACCTGGTTTCGGCGCGATCCGGAAATCTTATGGCTCGACGCCGCGCGCGCCGGCGAGCGGGCACTGACCGAGCGGGCACTGACGATGTTCACCGAGTTTTTCGATCGCCGCGCCGAGTCGCGGGGCGCGCCACAACATCATGCGGCCGGCTGATAAGCGACCGCCCGGAGCGAGCGTGGAATTTCCACAGCCTGATATCGAAGCGCAGATCGAAGGGCTCCAGAGCCGGCTCGAGGCGGCGCACTCGGCACGCGAACGGGCGGCGTTGAGCGCCGAGCGGCGGCGGCTCGAAGGCAAGTGGGCGGCGAGCCTGAGCGCTATCGAGCGGGTCCGGATGGCGCGTAATCCGGCCCGTCCGCAGACCCTCGACTACGCGGAATATCTGCTCAGCGAGTTCATCGAAATTCACGGCGATCGGCGCTTTGCCGACGACGGCGCGATCGTCGCCGGGCTCGGCTACTTTCTGAAGCGTCCGGTCGCGATCGTGGGCCATCAGCGCGGCCGTTCCACCCGTGAGCGGCTGGAGCGCAACTTCGGCAAGCCGCGTCCCGAGGGTTATCGCAAGGCGGCACGGCTTTACGAACTGGCCGACCGCTTCGGCCTGCCGCTTATCACTTTCGTCGATACCCAGGGCGCGGACCCCGGGGTCGGCGCCGAGGAGCGCGGGCAGGCCGAGGCGATCGCCCGCAACCTCGAGCTGATGGGCCGGCTTACGGTGCCGGTAATCAGCTGCGTGATCGGCGAGGGCGGCTCCGGCGGCGCGCTGGCGCTGGGCGTCGCCAACGTGATCCTGATGCAGGAGTACGCTTCGTACTCGGTGATTACGCCGGAAGGATGCGCGGCGATTCTGTGGCGGGCGGCGGGACCGGAGAAGGTCGCGGTGGCGGCCGCGGCGCTCAAGCTCTCGGCCCCCGACCTGCTGGCCGCCGGCGTTATCGATCAGATCGTGCCGGAGCCGGCCGGCGGTGCGCATCGCGATCCCGCCGCGGCGGCGAAGGCTTTGGGCGCGGTCCTGCGCCAGCATCTCGGGCGCCTGCTCAAGCTCGGCGCGGCGGATTTGCGCAAGCATCGCGAGCGCAAGTTCGGCGCGATCGGCAACGGCTTCATCGCCCGCCGCGCGGTTGCATCAGACCGCCCGATCGAATAGCGATGGGCTCCGCCATGCGCGCCGCGAAGCCGAAGAAACCCCCGGCGCCCGCCGTCTCGATCGAGCATCTCAGGGCGCGAATCGACCAGCTCAATCGCGAACTCGTGCGCCTGGTCTCGGAACGCGCCGAGGTCGCGCGTGCGATCGGACGGCTCAAGCCGCCCGATCCCGGCGCGGTCTACCAGCCGGCGCGCGAGCGCCAGGTGCTGGACCAGGTCGCGGCGCTCAACCCGGGACCGCTCGGCGCCGAGCAACTGCGCCGGATCTTCATCGAGATAATCTCGGCCTGCCGCGCCCTCGAGCATCCCATCCGGGTCGCCTTCCTGGGCCCCGCGCATACCTATTCGCACGAGGCGACGCGCGAGCATTTCGGCTCCAGCGTGGAGTTCGATCCGCAGCCCACCATCGCGGCGGTGTTCAACGCGCTGGAAACCGACCGGGCGGATTTCAGCGTGGTACCGGTCGAGAATTCGACCGACGGCTCGGTGACGCTCACGCTCGACCTGCTGATCGACACGCCGCTGGTGATTATCGGCGAGATTCTGATTCCGATTCGGCACGCGCTGATGTCGCGCGACGGCGAGCGCGAGGCGATCCGCAAAATCGTTGCCCATCAGCAATCGCTCGGTCAGTGCCGCGCCTATCTGGCGGCGAATTTCCCGCACTGCGAGATCGAAGCGATGGTCTCGAACGCGGCCGCCGCGCAACGCGCCGCCACCGAGCCGGCGCTGGCCGCGATCGCCTCGTGCGCGGCGGGCGAGGCCTACGGGCTCAAGCTTATCGCCGAGAATATTCAGGACCAGTCGCACAACACCACGCGCTTCCTGGTGATGGGCAAGAATCCGGCCGCGCCGAGCGGCACCGACAAGACCACGGTGCTGTTCGCGGTGCGCGACAAGGTCGGCGCGCTGCACGAGGTGCTGAGCCTGTTCGCCCGCGCCCGCATCAATATCACCAAGATCGAATCGCGCCCGCTGCGTTCGCGGCCGTGGGAGTACCTGTTCTTCATCGATCTCGGCGGCCATCGCGCCGACCCGCGGGTGCGCCGCGCGCTCACGGCGCTGGCACGGGTAACTCTTTTTTCCAAGGTGCTGGGATCGTATCCTGAAGCCAGACTGAGCGGCGCTTAGCCGCCAGGAAGGAAAAGTCGGGCGGCGCCGAGCCGCCGGAGTCCCCTTGGTCAGAGCTGAAGATCTGGTCCTGCCCGGCGTCGCGGCCATCCATCCCTACGAGCCCGGCAAACCGATTGAAGAGGTCGAGCGCGAACTCGGAATCGACGCCGCGGTCAAGCTCGCCTCCAACGAAAATCCGCTCGGCCCCTCGCCCAAGGCGATCGAGGCGATCGTCAAGGCGCTGCCCGAGGTGAACCGTTACCCCGACGGCGGCTGCTGGCTCTTGCGCCACAAGATCGCCGCCCGCCATCAGGTGACGCCCGAGCAGGTGTTCGTCGCCTCGGGTTCGGTCGAGGTGCTGAACCTGCTCAGCTTCCTGTTTCTGCGGCCGGGGCTCAATGCGATCTACCCGGAGCATTGCTTCGCGATCTACCCGCTGGCGACCGCGGCGGCGGGCGGCGAGGGTCGTGCGGTCGCGGTGCGCGACGGCTTCTACTTCGATCTCGAGCGGGTGGCCGACGCGATCGACGAGCATACCCGCATCGTGTTCCTGGATAATCCCAACAACCCCAGCGGCACTATCTTCCGGCGCGCGGAGTGGGAGCGCTTCCTGGCGCGCCTTCCCGAGCGGGTGGTGGTGGTCGCCGATGAAGCCTACTTCGAGTTCGTGCGCGATGCCGACTATCCCGATTCGCTCGCCTACCATCATCCGGATCGGATGATCGTGACGATGCGCACCTTCTCGAAGATCTTCGGGCTGGCGGGATTGCGGGTCGGCTACGCGGTGGCGCGACCCGATATCGTCACGCTGCTCAACAAGGTGCGCCAGCCGTTCAACGTCACCTCGCTCGGGCAGATCGCGGCGATCGCCGGGTTGGATGATCATGAACATGTGCGCCGCACGCTCGAAGTCAACGCGCGCGGCATCGAGTACCTGGAGGGCGAGTTCCGGCGCCTTAAGCTGGGCTTCGTGCCGAGCCATGCGAATTTCATTCTGGTCGACGTCGGTGACGGGCAGGCGGTGTTCGAAAAGCTGATGCGCGCGGGGGTGATCGTGCGGCCGATGGGCGGCTACAATTTTCCGCGTCACGTCAGAATCAGCGTCGGCACGGCCGGCGAGAATCAACGCCTGATCGAGGCGCTGGCGAAGGTGCTCTGAAATCTCGCTGCCGGCCTCACTCTTTTATCCGCCGCCGGCCGCGAATAACCTGTGCGGGTGGCGGCAACCGCGCGCCCGATGACCGTGCTGTTCAAACAAATGACGATTTGCGGGGTCGGCCTGATTGGCGGCTCGCTCGCGCTAGTCGCGCGCCGGGCCGGGCTGGTCGAAAAGATCGTCGGGCTCGGGCGCGGCGCGCAAAACCTGGAGCTGGCGCGCGAGCGCGGGATAATCGATCACGCCACGCGCGACCCGCTCGAGGCGGCGCGCGGCGCCAACCTGGTGGTGCTGGCGACGCCGATCCGCGCGATGCCGGCGACGCTTATCGCGATGAAGCCGGCGCTGCCGCCCGATACGATCGTCACCGACGTCGGCAGCGTCAAGCAGTGGGTGATTGCGCAGCTCGAGCCCGAGCTGGGTCCGCAGATGGCGCTGGTGGCGGCGCATCCGATCGCCGGCAAGGAGTTAACCGGCGCCGGCGCCGCCGACGCTACGCTGTTCGCCGGCCAGCGCGTGATTATCACGCCCTCGGCGCGCAGCACTCCCGCGGCGCTCGGGCAGGTCGAGGCGCTCTGGCAAGCGACCGGGGCGCGCGTCAGCCGGATGACGCCCGAGCTCCACGACCGGGTGCTGGCCCGCGCCAGTCATCTGCCGCAGATCGTGGCGAGCGTGCTGGCCGCCGCACTTGACGACGCGTTGGTGGACGGGACGCGGGCGGTCGATTACGGCGCGGGCGGGCTGCGCGACACCACTCGTATCGCCGCTTCATCGCCGGAGATGTGGATCGATGTCTGCCTGACGAATCGCGCGGCGATTATCGAAGCGCTGGCCGGCTTCCGAGGCATCCTCGAGGAGTTCGCGGCCTGCCTCGAAGGCAGCGACGTTGACGGACTCAAGCGGGTTTTCGAGCGCGGGCGCGCGATGCGCAAGGGACTATCGTGAAAACACCATCGTCCGGCGGCGCACGCAGCCGCCCGATCGTCGCCATCGACGGACCGGTCGGGGCCGGCAAGTCGACCGTGGCGCGGCGGCTGGCGCAGGCGCTCGGCTTCGACTACCTGAACACCGGCGCGATGTATCGGGCGGTGGCGCTGGCGGCGCGCAACCTGGGTATCGCGCCCGACGATCCGCAGCTCGGGCAGAAGCTCGGCGCGCTGCTGCGCTCGATGACGATTTCATTCGCCGGGGATCGTCTGCTGCTCGACGGCCGCGACGTGAGCGACGAGCTGAGCGCTCCCGAGATCGGCGACCTGGCCTCGCGCTTGTCGACCCTGCAGGTGGTGCGCGACGCGATGCGCGAGCTGCAGCGCCAGGCCGGCGCGCCGGGCGGGGTGGTGATGGAGGGGCGCGATATCGGCACCGCGATTTTTCCTGATGCCGAGTTCAAATTCTTTCTCGACGCCGACGTCACGGTGCGCGCGCGCCGGCGTCATCAGGAGCTGGCCGCCAAGGGCGTTCAAACCGATTTCGACGAGGTGCTCGCGCAGCTCCGGGAACGCGACCGGCGCGACCGCGGGCGCGAGCTCGCACCGCTTAAAAAGGCAGCTGACGCGACGCTGGTCGATTCGAGCGGACTCACCGTCGACGAGGTTGTCAAGCTCATGAAGCAGCAGGTTGCGGGTTGAGGCGCGCAGGTAAAGGCCTTGCAACCCTGCTAGACTGGTTGTAAGCATTCGTCATAGCCTCGAAGTTCTCGCGGAAGGTCCCACTAAATGGAGAAAGCTTTGCCTGAAAAGATCGACGGAGGAGAAAATGATTTTGAGTCGTTGATGGAACAGAGCCTGCGTGCTCCCCGCGCCGGCGACGTACTGACCGGAACTGTGCTGCTGGTCACACGCGACAACGTCATCATCGACATCAATTACAAGTGCGAGGGTCAGGCGCCGCTCGCCGAGTTCCTTGACTCTGAGGGCAACCCCACGGTCAAGGAAGGCGACGAGGTCGATGTCTACTTCGAAGGCACCGAGACCGACAACGGCACGGTGATGCTCTCGCACGCCAAGGCCGAGAAGTTCAAGGTCTGGCGTGAACTCGAGCGCGCCTTCCAGGAAGAGGCGGCGGTTGAAGGCGTGATCCTCGGCAAGGTCAAGGGCGGACTCAAGGTCGATATCGGCGTGCCGGCCTTCCTGCCCGGTTCGCATGTCGATATCCGCCCGGCGCGCAATCTCGATCGCTACGTCGGCCAGCGCGGCCGCTTTCAGATCCTGAAATTCAATCGCGCGCGCGCCAACGTGGTGGTCTCGCGCCGCACCGTGCTCGAGCGCGAACGCTCGTCACTCAAGGAACAGACCCTCAAGGTGCTCGAAGAGGGCGTGATTCTCGAAGGCACCGTCAAGAACATCACCGACTACGGCGCGTTTATCGATCTGGGCGGGCTCGACGGGCTGTTGCATATCACCGATATGTCGTGGGGCCGCCTGCAGCATCCCTCGGAGGTGCTGAAGGTCGGCGACAAGGTCAAGGTGGTGGTGCTGAAGTACGACGCCGAACGCGAGCGGGTCTCGCTCGGCATGAAGCAGATCATGCCCGATCCATGGACCAAGGCGGCCGAGAGTTATCCGCCCGGCTACCGCATCAAGGGCAAGGTCGTCAGCGTTACCGATTACGGCGCGTTCGTCGAGCTCGAGAAGGGCGTCGAGGGACTGGTGCACGTTTCCGAGATGAGCTGGAGCAAGCGCGCGGTCCATCCCTCGAAGGTGGTGAACGTCGGCGATATGGTCGAGGTCCAGGTGCTGGGCGTCGACGAAGCCAACCGCCGGATTTCGCTGGGTCTCAAGCAGACCGAGCCGAATCCGTGGCAGGAGCTGGCCCGGCGCCATCCGGTCGGCAGCAGCGTGCACGGCAAGGTCAAGTCGATCACCGACTTCGGCGTGTTCGTCGAAATCGAGCCGGGCATCGACGGCCTGGTGCATATCTCCGATCTGTCGTGGACCCGCAAGCTCCGCCATCCCTCGGAACTGGTCAAGAAGGGCGACGAGGTCGACGCGGTGGTGCTGGGTGTCGAGGTCGAGCACGAGCGGGTCAGCCTCGGCATCAAGCAGACTGCCGGCGATCCGTGGCAGACGGTGGCCGAGCGCTATCCGCTCAACACGCGGGTCAAGGGCCAGGTCAGCTCGGTCGCCGACTTCGGCGTGCTCGTCGAGCTGGAGGAAGGCATCGAGGGGCTGATCCACATCTCGCAGCTCAGCTCGGAGCGGGTCGACAAGCCGCAGAGCCTGTTCAAGGTCGACGACCAGGTCGAGGCGCTGGTGGTTCAGGTCGATACCAAAGAGCGACGCATCGGGCTGTCGATCAAGGCGCTCAAGCAGCACGAGGAACGCGAAGAGATGCAGGCCTATCTCAAGCGCGAGCACGAGGCGGCCCGTTTTTCGCTCGAAGACATTCTCAACGAAGAGTTGCGGCTGGATCGCGACGACGCCGAGGGTCGCGCGGCCCGCGGCCGCGGCCGCGGTTAGGACGGCCCCGCGCGCCGCGCCGGCTGCGCGGCGCGCATCATTGCTATGACCAAGCGCGAGATCATCGAGGAACTGCTGGCGCGCCAGCAACACTTTTCGCGGCGCGACTCGGAAACCACGATCAACGCGATGTTCGACGCGATGGCCAAGGTGCTGGCGCGCGGCGATCGCATTGAACTGCGCGGTTTCGGCAGCTTCGGCGTCAAGCAGCGGCGTGCCCGCCAGGGGCGCAATCCCAAAACCGGCGCACTGGTGGCGGTCGAGGCCAAGCAGGTGCCGTTCTTCCGCGCCGGCAAGGAGCTGCGAATCGAGGTCAATGGCACGACGCGCGGACGATCGTCGCAATCCGGCTGAGAGCGCGGCGGGGCTCCAGCGGCTGTGGGCGCCGTGGCGCCGGGGCTACCTCGAGGCGGCCGCCGGCCGCCGTCCCCTGAAATGTATCTTTTGTCTGCGCCGGGCCGCGGCCACGGCGCTTCACGAGCGGCTGGTGCTGCGCGCCACTCCGCTCGTGATCGTGATGCTCAACCGCTACCCGTACAACACCGGCCATCTGATGGTCGCGCCGCGCCGCCACGTCGCGTCGCCCGAGCTGCTGACTCCGCGGGAGCAGACGGCGCTGGCCGCGATGGTCGCGGCGGCGGTCGCCAACCTGCGCCGCGCCTATCGTCCCGACGGCCTCAATCTCGGCGCCAACCTGGGCCGCGCGGCGGGCGCCGGTTTCGCCGCGCATATGCATTGGCACCTGGTGCCGCGCTGGACGGGCGACAGCAACTACATGACGGTGACGGCGGGCACGCGGGTGCTTTCCGAGATGCTCGATGAGACCTTTGCGCGCCTGGCCCCGCTTTTCAAAGCCGGGCGGCAACCCGTATCCTAGACGACAATACTTTCACGCCAGGACTCATGATGAACCAGGACCTGCTCGCGATTACCACTTTGGGCGCGCTCAAGAGCGCCGGCTACCGGACGGCGCCGGTGCGGATCGAGATGCGCAACAACCTGCTCAAGCGGCTCACGGGCAGCGAGCGCACGCTGCCCGGGATAATCGGCTACGACAAGACCGTGGTGCCCGAGATCGAGAATGCGATCCTGGCCGGCCATCACATGATCTTCCTGGGCGAGCGCGGCCAGGCGAAATCGCGGATCATTCGCTCGCTGGCGGGCCTGCTCGACGAGCTGGTGCCGGCCGTCAAGGGCTGCGAGATCAACGACGATCCGTACGCGCCGATCTGCAAGTTCTGCCGCCGCCAGCTCGAGGAGCATGGCGACAATCTCGAGATCACCTGGCTCACGCGCGAGCCTCGCTACGCCGAGAAGCTCGCCACGCCCGACGTCTCGGTAGCCGACCTGATCGGCGAAATCGATCCGATCAAGGTTGCCGAAGGGCGCTACCTGGCCGACGAGGAGACCATCCACTACGGCCTGATTCCGCGCACCAACCGCGGCATCTTCGCGATCAATGAGCTGCCCGATCTGACCGAGAAGGTGCAGGTCGGACTGTTCAACCTGATGGAAGAGAAGGACGTTCAGATCAAGGGTTACAAGATTCGCCTGCCGGTCGACGTAATATTCGTCGCCAGCGCGAATCCGGAGGACTACACCTCGCGCGGCCGTATCATTACGCCGCTCAAGGACCGTTTCGACGTCCAGATTCGCACCCACTATCCGAAGACCATCGAAGACGAGATCGCGATCATGGAGCAGGAATGCAGCTATCCGCTGCGCCCCGAGCTGCCGCTGCGGGTGGCGCCGTTCATGCGCGAAATCCTCGCCCACATCACCTTCGAGGCCCGCGCCTCCAACGAGATCAACCAATCCTCCGGCGTTTCCGTGCGCGTGACGATCAACAACTTCGAAGCCGTCATCTCCAACGCCGAACGGCGCGCGGTGATGGTGGGCGAGAACGAGATCGTGCCGCGCATCACCGACCTGCCCTCGCTCTACGCCTCGACCGCCGGCAAGATCGAGCTCGAGTACGTCGGCGAGGACAAGAAGGAAGAGGACCTGGTCGAGCGCCTGATCAACCGCGCGGTGCTCAAGGTCTTCGACCATCACCTCAAGCTCGACGATCTTAAACCGATCATCGCCTACTTCGGCCAGGGCTGGGGCGTCGAGGTTTCCGACATGGCGCCGGCCACCGAGTACCTCGAACCGCTGCGTGAGGTGCCGGGCCTGCGCGAGGTGGTCGAGCGGCTCGGACCGTTCGAGACCCCGGGGCTGATGGCGGTGGCGAGCGAGCTGATCTTCGAGGGGCTGCACCTTCATCAGAAACTCAACAAGGAGCGCCAGGGCGGCGGCCGCTTCGCCTATCACGCCTGACGCCGCGCCGATGAACATCCATCGCTACACGCGCTGGGACGGCAGCCAGCGGGTCCGGCTGACCGCCGACCAGTTGTTCGAGAAGCTGGCCGAATATCTTTCGTACACCGACGACGTGCGCCAGGCGATGGACTGGATCACGCGCCAGGGGCTCGACCTCGACGGCACCAAGATGGCCGGGCTCGAGGAGTTCATCGAGCAGCTGCGCCAGGAGATGCGCAAGCGTTATCGCGAGTCCAACCTGAAGAACGCGCTCGGTGAGATCGAACGCAAGCTCGAAAGCATCCTGGAGCGCGAGCGCAGCACGCTCGGCGCGCTGCGCGACCGCAAACCCGGCATCGAGGAGAAGGAGCGCGAGCTCGAGCACGTGCCGCGCAAGCTCTCGGAGGCGCTCCGGCGGCTGGAGAATTACGAGTTCGAGGACGCCGAGGCGCAGGCCGATTTCGACGAGCTGCTCAAGGAATACGAGAACGTCCGCGACCTCGAGAACTTCCGCGAGCGCCACGGCCAGGCCTTTCGCGGGCCCCAGAGTCTCGGCTATCGCGAGGCGGTCGACATGATGCGCGAGATGGAGCGGATGCGCAATCTCGAGCAGGCGCTGATGGCGGGCGATCTCGACCAGGTCTCCGGCGACGAGTTGCAGGCCATGCTCGGCGGACAGGCGCAGCAGGACTTCGAGAATTTGAAGCAGGTCATGATGCTGCTCGACGAGTCGGGCTATCTGGCCACCAAGGGCGACCATCTGACGCTCTCGCCCAAGGGCGTGCGGCGCATCGGACAACTGGCGCTGCGCGATATCTTCCAGGGGCTGCTGCGCGATCGCGGCGGCGGCCACGCGATGGAGCATCGCGGCGCGACCCAAATCCGCCCCGATATCACCAAGCCCTATGCCTACGGCGATCCGCTGAATCTCAACCTGGTGGCGACCCTCAAGCACGCGCTGACGCGCCGGCCGGGCGTTCCGCTCACACTCAGGCCCGAGGATTTCGAGGTTTTCGAGAGCGATTACGCCACCACCTCCTCGACCGTGCTGTGCCTGGATATGTCGTGGTCGATGAGCTGGGAGGGACGGTTCGCGGCGGCCAAGAAGGTTGCGATGGCGATGGAGACGCTGATTCGCTCCAGGTACCCGCGCGATTTCTTCGCCATCGTCGGCTTCTTCACCCGCGCCGTCGAGCTCAAGCTGAAGGATCTGCCCGAGGCCTCATGGAACATGGGCGACCCGTTCACCAATCTGCAGGACGGGCTGCGCCTGGCCTCCGAGCTGCTCGGCCGCCATCCGTCGCGCAACCAGCACATCATCGTGATCACCGACGGTCAGCCGACCGCCTATTTCCAGAACGGGCGGGTGTTCTGCGAATGGCCGTTGTCGTTCGGCGGTATCAGCATGCGGGCCGCGCAGGAGACGCTCAAGGAAGTTGAGCGGGTGACGCGCAAGGGCATCACGATCAACACTTTCATGCTCGACGATTCGCCGAGCCTGCGCGCATTCGTCGAGAAGATGACCCAGATCAACCGGGGCCGGGCGCTGTTCACGCGTCCCGATCATCTGGGCGAGTACCTGCTGGTCGACTACCTGTCACATAAGCGCAAGAAGATTTGAACGTCGGGCGGCCAGCTTCGAAGCCTTAGGGTCGGCCAGAATAGCGCCCGGACTTCGACCGCTTCCCGGCCTGGCGGGCTTGGCTTTACTCGGCTGCCGGGCTCTGTTACGCTTCCTTCTCAAGAAAAAGTAAAAAGGAACAAGCAAGACTCCTGATGCCCCTCGCGTCCGCCCGCAAGCGGGAAATAGTCCAGTCGCACGCGCGAACTCTCACGGATAGCGGTTCTACCGAAGTCCAGGTGGCGCTTTTTTCTGCTCGTATTGAGCAGTTGAGCGGCCATCTTCGGACCCACGCGAAAGACCATCATTCGCGTCGGGGACTGCTCAGATTGGTCAGCAAGCGCCGCCGGCTGCTGGACTATCTACATGCGCGCGATTTTGCTCGCTACCGAGAGCTGATCGAAAAGCTGGGTATCCGGAGGTAGGCCCGGACGGATGGTCGTGCGGCCCGCGCCGTATCGACCGGGCTGGCCTATCGGCTGCTTGACGGCATTAGACTGGCCGCAAGCCATCGCCGCCGGTCTACCGCCTCGGACCTGCATCCTGCCTTCCTGACAAGGGCAAGGAAATGTATCGAAAATTAGAGATTGAACTTTCAGGGCGGCCGCTGTCGCTCGAAACCGGCCGTCTGGCCCGCCAGGCGCACGGCGCGGTGCTGGCGCAGTATGGCGAGACGATCGTGCTCGCGACGGTGGTCTCGGCCTACGAGGCGAGGAACAAGACCGACTTTCTGCCGCTGACGGTTGACTACCAGGAGAAGACTTTTGCCGCCGGCAAGATTCCGGGCGGCTTCTTCAAACGCGAAGGACGACCCTCCGAGAAGGAAATCCTCACCTCGCGCCTGATCGATCGCTCGATGCGGCCGCTGTTTCCCAAGGGTTACGACCGTGAGACCCAGATTATCGTCTCGGTGCTGTCAGCCGATCGCGACAACGACTCCGATGCGCTCGCGCTAATCGCCGCTTCCACCGCGCTCGAAGTCTCCGATATCCCTCACGTCGGCCCGGTCGCAGCCGTCCGCATGGGCCGCATTGGCGGACAATTGGTGGTCAATCCGTTGCTCGAGCAAATGGAGCAAAGCGATATTTCGATGATGGTCGCGGCCAAGCCTGACTCGATCGTGATGCTCGAAGGGGGCGCCGGCATCGTCGACGAAGAGGCGATTCTCGAAGCGCTGTTCACCGCTCACGAAGCGATGCATCCGATTTTCGAAATCCAGCAGGAGCTGCGGCGCCTGGCCGGCAAACCGAAACGCGAGTTCGCGGCCAAAAAGATGGATCCGGCGCTGAAGGAGCAAGTCCGCGAGCGGGTCGGCGCCGAACTGGAGGCCGCCCTCGCCATCAAGGGCAAGAAGGACCGCTCCACGGCGGTCTACGGATTATCGGACAAGATGGTCGCGGAACTGGGCGGCGAGGCTCCGGAACGCGCGGCGGCAGTGGCCGAAGCCTACGACTCGCTGGTGCGCGAGCGGGTGCGCCAGACCATCCTCGACGACGACCGGCGTATCGACGAGCGCGGCTCGACCGAAATCCGCCCGTTGAGCGCCCAGGTGCAGGTGCTGCCGCGCACCCACGGCTCGGCGATCTTCACCCGCGGCGAAACCCAGGTGCTCGCCACGGTCACCCTCGGGACCTCCTCCGACGAGCAGAAGATCGACGCCCTGCTGGGCGAGCGCTACAAGAAATTTCTCCTGCATTATAACTTCCCGCCGTTCTCAACCGGCGAGGTCAAGTTCCTGCGCGGCCCCGGGCGCCGCGAAATCGGCCACGGCGCGCTCGCCGAACGGGCGCTCACTGCGGTGCTGCCGAGCGAAGACGACTTCCCCTACACCATCCGCGTAGTCTCCGAGGTGCTCGAATCCAACGGCAGCTCCTCGATGGCGACGGTATGCGGCGGCAGCCTGGCCCTGATGGACGCGGGCGTGCCGATCAAGTCGGCGGTCGCGGGCATCGCGATGGGCCTGGTCAAGGAAGGCGACAAGGTCCGGGTGCTGACCGATATTCTCGGCGACGAGGATCATCTCGGCGACATGGATTTCAAGGTCGCCGGCACCGCCGCCGGCATCACCGCGATCCAGATGGACAACAAGGTCGGCGGCGTGACGCGCGACGTGATGCGTCAGGCGCTGCATCAGGCCCGCGACGCGCGGCTGTTCATACTGGGCGTGATGGAGAAGGCGCTGCAGTCGCCGCGCGAGGAAGTCTCGGCCCACGCACCGCGCATCCATACCATGCGCATCAAGCCCGACAAGATTCGCGACGTTATCGGCCCGGGCGGCAAGGTAATCCGGGCGCTGACCGAGGAGACCGGCTGCAAGATCGATATCGAGGACGACGGCACGGTGCGGATCGCGTCGGTCGACGGCAACGCGCTGCAGCGCGCGATCGAGGCAATCGAAGCGATTACCGCCGAGCCCGAGATTGGCCGCGTCTATAAGGGCAAGGTGCGCAAGATCGTCGATTTCGGCGCCTTCGTCGAAATCATGCCCGGCACCGACGGCCTGCTCCATATCTCGCAAATTTCCAACGAACGCATCCGCCGGGTCGAAGACGTGCTTCACGAGGGCGATGAGGTAAGCGTCAAGGTGCTCGACGTCGATCGCTCGGGGAAGATCCGGCTGTCGATGCGCGAGGGGCAGGAAGATTCCGCTCAACGCGGCTAGCCGGCCGCCGAGGCGCCCATGATTCGCAAAACCGAGCTTCCCAACGGCGTCCGGGTCATGACCGAGGCGATGCCGCAGGTGGTTTCCTCCTCGATCGGAATCTGGGTCGAGAATGGTTCGCGCTACGAGGTGCCCGAGCACAACGGCGTCTCGCACTTTATCGAGCATCTGCTGTTCAAGGGCACCAGGCGGCGTACCGCCGCGCAGATCGCCGAGGAGATCGACGCGGTCGGCGGCGTGCTCAACGCCTTCACCGGCAAGGAATACACCTGTTACTACGCCAAGGTGTTGGGCGCCGACCTGCCGCTCGCTATCGACGTGCTGGCCGACATCTTTCTCGACTCGTTGTTCGAACCGGCCGAAATTGACCGCGAGCGCCAGGTCGTAATCCAGGAGATCTCGCAGGCCGAGGATACGCCCGACGATTTCATCCACGACCTCTTCAACCTGCGCTTCTGGGAAGGCCATCCGCTCTCGCTGCCGATCTTCGGCTGCGAACAGACCGTCAACGCGATGGATCGCGAGCTGCTGACCTCGTTCATGGCCGAGCGCTACCGCGCCGGCAAGATCCTGGTCGCCGCGGCCGGGATGGTCGATCACGACCGGCTGGTGGCCGAGTGTGCGCGGCTGTTCGGCGCAATCCCCGGCAACGGACGGCCGCCGGTAATCGGCCCGCCGGCCGAGCGTCCGGTGGTGCAGCAGTACGAGAAGGAACTCGAGCAGGTCCATCTATGTATCGGCGGACCCGGGCTCAGCCAATCCGATCCGCTGCGCTACGCCAGCTATGTTCTCAACACCGCGCTGGGCGGCGGGATGTCGTCGCGCCTGTTCCAGGAGGTGCGCGAGCGCCGCGGCCGCGTCTACAGTATCTACTCGTTCAACGCCTCCTTCATCGATTGCGGTTACATGGCGATTTACGCCGGCACCAACCCCGGCTGGATCGACGAGGTAATCGAGGTGACGCTCGGCGAGGTCGGCAAGGTCGCACGCGCCGGACTCACGCCGGCCGAACTGGCCCGCGCCAAAAGCCAGCTCAAGGGCAACATGCTGCTCGGGATGGAGTCGACCGACAGCCGGATGAACCGGTTGGCGCGCAATGAGATTTATTTCCGGCGCGAGATCCCGCTGCAGGAACTGGCCGACGCGATCGAGCGGGTCACCAACGAGCAAATCGTCGAGCTCGGCGCCACCTGCTTCAAGCCCGAGCGGATGGCGATGGTGGTGCTGGGCGATCTGAAGGGCCGCAAGCTCGGCACCGAAGTCTGGTCGGCGATGAACTAATCGCTCAGCGGCGTTTCCAGCCTCACTGCTTTCCGCTTCCTGACAACCACACGCGCCACGGGCTGCCGCCCGCCACGTCGGTGATCAAGACGTGCGCCGAGCGGAGCCCCTTCGCGGTCGGCACGAAGCTCACGCTGAGGGTGCACTGCGCTTGCGGCGCGAGTTGGCTCGCGCATCCCGAGACCATAAAATCAGTGCTCGCCTTGCCCGCCAGCTGCCAGGCGATCTGAACCGGCACTGGACTTCGATTGATGATCGTGACGGTCTTCGCTTGGCTCTGGGCGCTCACTTGCCAGCGACCGAACGCCATCGTGCGCGGGCTGAGCCGGATTGGCGGACGCACCCCCCTGCCGACCAGGCTCACGTACTGGGGACTGTTATGCGCATTGTTGACGATCGTCAAGGTACCGGTGCGGCGGCCAATCTGCGCGGGCACGAACTCGACACCTATCTTGCAACTCTTCCCGACGGGGAGACTCGGCGCACAATTGTTGGACGAGATCTTGAACTCGTCGCTGTCCGTCGACGGCGTCCCGAAGATTATCGCGGCCTTCAGCCGGTTGAGGGGATTGTGCAGCGTGACACGATGCTCGGGGCTTGAAGCCGCGGTGACGCCGACCGGCTCGTTGGGGAAAATAATTTCGGCTGGCCAATGACGGAGTTTTACCGGCACCACCGTGGGCGTCGCCGTCGGCGTCGCGGTCGATGTAGCAGTTGGCGTGGGCGTCGCGGTGGTCGTCGGGGTGGCGGTCGCGGTGATGGTGGCAGTGGGCGTAGGCGTGGCGGATTCGATCGCAAACACGCCCTGGATATGCGCCGGGGCGAATCCCGTTTCGGCCCCGTAAGCGAGTGACCAGGCGCCGCCGCCCGAGGGATCGAACTCGAGCACCTCCTGCGGCGTAAAATTCTCGCCGCCGATCGATCCCGTGCCGTCAAACACCATCAGCAGATGGCCGTCGCTGGCGAGATAATCGGCGCCCACCAGGTTCACTCCCGCCGGCACGCCATTCGCTCGCCCATCGAAGAAAATCTTCCGGACCGGCGCGACCGAGCCGGTGAGTTGCGTCAGATCTGACGGGTAGACGGTGACCGGGGCATTATTGGGTCCGGTAAGCGAGACCGGGATGTCGAAGGAGAGCGCGAGGTCGCCGCCGATCATCGTCAGTGCGTCGATCGCCGCCCCGGCCGGCACGCCGTTGTCAGAACCCTTGAAGTAGTACGAGTACTTCGTGCCATCGAAGCTCGCGACGTCGCGCGGCGTGATCGTGATCGAACCCGAACCCGAACTAGACGGCAGCGAAACCGGATTGTCGAAAGTCAAAAGTTGCTGATTAACGGAGATTCGATAATAGCCGGTGATATGAACACCGGGTACAACCGCGGGAAACGCGGGGAGCGTGGTGTCAGTATTTCCCGCCAGATCGACAGCCACCACCTGGTTGGGCTCGACCATGACGCTGCCGAGCATGACCGGCACGTCCGGGGTGAAGAAAATGCTGGACAGCGGAGTGGCAGAGAAGGCCGCCATCGCGCCGGTGAGCAGCAGCATCATCGCCACCAGCGACGCGACCAACCGCGATGTGATCAGGCGTCGGGACCGCTTCATCTTCCCTCTGGGCGGAAGCGAGTCCGCCCGGGCGATGCTGTTTGTTCGCGGCGCCGCGCTTGCGGCGCGCGCTCAGAGCTCGGGACTGGCCGGCAGAAAGCTTTCGCCCATCAGGTACGCGTCGACGGCGCGGGCGGCTTCGCGTCCCTCCCATATCGCCCATACCACTAACGACTGGCCGCGGCGAGCGTCACCGGCGGCGAACACACCGGGCACGCTGCTGGCGTAATCCTGGCACGCGATATTGCCGCGCTGGTCGAGCTTGAGTCCGAGCTCGGCCACGATCGTGTCGGGCTCGGGTCCGAGGAAGCCCAGCGCCAGCAGCACCAGATCGCAATCGATCGCGAACTCGCTGCCCGCAATCTCCTCCATCGCCATCCGTCCGTTGTCGCGCTTCCAGTGCAGCCGCGCGGCGTTGAGCCGCGTGACGCGGCCATTCTCGCCGCTAAAGCTCTTGGTGTTGATGCTCCAGTCGCGGCGCACGCCTTCCTCGTGCGAGGTCGAAGTGCGCAGAATCATCGGCCACTCCGGCCACGGCATCTCGACGGTGCGCTGCGCCGGCGGCATCGGCAGCAACTCGAACTGCGACACCTCGGCGGCGCCCTGGCGGTTCGAGGTGCCGAGGCAATCCGAGCCGGTGTCGCCGCCGCCCAGGATGACGACTCGTTTGCCGTGCGCGGTAATCTCCGTGCGCGGATCGATCGCATCGCCGAAGTTGCGCTTGTTCTGTTGCGGCAGGAATTCCATCGCGAAGTGGATTCCGCCCAGTTCGCGCCCCGGCACCGTCAGATCGCGCGGCTTGGTCGATCCCATGGTCAGGCAGATAGCGTCATGGCGGGCGCGCAGCTCGTCGGCATGCAGGTCGCGCCCGACGTGGCAATCGGTGACGATTTCGACGCCCTCGGCGCGCATCTGTTCGACCCGCCGATTCACCATCCACTTCTCGAGCTTGAAGTCCGGTATCCCGTACATCAGCAGTCCGCCGACCCGGTCGGATCGTTCGTAGAGCGTGACCGCGTGACCGGCGCGCGCCAGTTGCTGAGCGCAGGCCAGCCCGGCCGGTCCCGATCCCACTACCGCGACGCGTTTGCCGGAGCGGCGCGCCGCCGGCTGCGGCGTGACCCAGCCCTCGGCGAAAGCGTGATCGATGATGCTCTTCTCGATCAGTTTGATAGTGACCGGATCGTTGTTGATATTGAGGACGCAGGCTTCCTCGCACGGCGCCGGACACACCCGCCCGGTGAACTCCGGGAAGTTGTTGGTCGAGTGCAGCCGCTCGATCGCCTCGCGCCAGCGCCCGCGGTAAACGAAATCGTTCCAGTCCGGAATGATGTTCCCGAGCGGGCAGCCCTTGTGGCAGAACGGAATCCCGCAATCCATGCAGCGCGCGCCCTGCTCGCGCAGCTTCTCCTCGGGCATCTTGAGCTCGAACTCGCGCCAGTCCTTGAGCCGCTCGGCGGCCGGCCGCTTATGCGGGGTTTCGCGTTCGAATTCGAGAAAGCCGGTGATCTTGCCCATCGTTGAGTAACTTCGCTCCCCTCAGTGCTCGGCGCCGCGCTAGACCGCCGCGAGCCGCGTCAGGTCGGAGTTGACGTTTAGATGCTGCGCGGCGAGCACCTTGCGATACTCGGTCGGCATCACCTTGACGAACTTCGCGGCGTAGCTGTCCCAGTCCTCGAGCATCCGCTCGGCGACGGCGCTGGCGGTGTACTGATGATGGCGCACGATCAGCGCGTGCAGCTGCTTGCGCTCGTCGTCATCCTCGAGCCCGATCAGATCGACCATGCTGGGGTTGCAGCGCGCGGCGAAGCTGCCGTCCTCGTCGAGCACGTAGGCGATGCCGCCGCTCATCCCGGCCGCGAAATTGCGCCCGGTGCGGCCCAATACCACCACCAGGCCGCGCGTCATGTACTCGCAGCCGTGATCGCCCACGCCCTCGACCACCGTCGTCGCGCCGCTGTTGCGTACCGCGAAGCGCTCGCCCGCCATGCCGCGGAAAAACGCCTCGCCGCCGGTGGCGCCGTAGAGCGCAACGTTGCCGATCAGGATGTTGTCCTCGGCCTTGAAGGTCGCCTCGCGCGGCGGCCGCACCGCCATGAAACCGCCCGACAAGCCCTTGCCGCAGTAGTCGTTGGCGTCGCCCTCCAGGTAGAGCGCGACGCCCGGCGCCAGGAACGCGCCGAAGCTCTGGCCGGCCGAGCCGCGCAGATGGACCTGCACGGTATACGGCGGCAGACCCTCGCCGCCCCAGCGGCGCGAGACCTCGGCCGACAGCAGCGTGCCGACCGTGCGATTCACGTTGCGGATCGGCCGATGCACTTCGACCGGCTTCTTGTGCTCGAGCGCCTCGCGGCAATGCTCGATAAGCTCGCGATCGAGCGCCCGCTCCAGTCCGTGGTCCTGCCGCTCGACGCAGTGCAACGGCTCATCGGGCGCGCTGTCGACGCGTTGCAGAATCGGACTCAGATCGACATGGCGCGCCTTCCAGTGCTCAATCGCTTCGTTGCCGTCGAGACATTCGACGTGGCCAACCATCTCGGCGACCGTGCGAAAACCGAGCTGCGCCATGTACTCGCGCAACTCCTCGGCGATGAACATCATGAAGTTGACGACGTGCTCGGGCCGACCCTCGAAGCGCTTGCGCAGTTCGGGGTCCTGGGTCGCGATGCCGACCGGGCAGGTATTGAGATGGCACACCCGCATCATGATGCAGCCCGAGGCGACCAGCGCCGCGCTCGCGAAACCGAATTCCTCGGCCCCGAGCAGCGCCGCCACCGCGACGTCGCGGCCGGTCTTGAGCTGCCCGTCGGTCTCGACGTGGATTCGCCCGCGTAATCCGTTGAGCACCAGCACCTGCTGAGTCTCGGCCAGGCCGAGCTCCCAGGGGCCGCCCGCGTGTTTAATCGAGGTCAGCGGCGAGGCGCCGGTGCCGCCGTCGTGACCGCTGATCAGAACCACGTCGGCCTTGGCCTTCGCTACCCCGGCCGCGACCGTGCCGACGCCGACCTCGGCGACCAGCTTGACGCTCACGCGCGCGCGGTCGTTGGAGTTCTTGAGATCGTGGATCAGCTGCGCGAGATCCTCGATCGAATAGATATCGTGATGCGGCGGCGGCGAGATCAGACCGACGCCGGGCGTCGAGTAGCGAATCTTCGCGATGTACTCGTCGACCTTGTGGCCGGGTAGCTGGCCGCCCTCGCCCGGCTTGGCGCCCTGCGCCATCTTGATCTGCAGCTCGTCGGCGTTGACCAGGTAGTTACTGGTCACGCCGAAGCGCGCCGAGGCGACCTGCTTGATCGCGCTGCGGCGCCAGTCGCCGTTGGCATCGCGCTTGAAGCGCTCGGGATCTTCGCCGCCCTCACCGGTGTTGCTCTTGCCGCCAATCCGGTTCATCGCGATCGCCAGGTTCTCGTGCGCCTCCTTGCTGATCGATCCGAACGACATCGCGCCGGTCTTGAAGCGCTTGACGATTTCCGCGGCCGGCTCGACCTCCTCGATCGCCACCGGCGCGCGCTCGGTTTTGAACTTGAGCAGGCTGCGCAGGGTCGCGAGATGGCGGCTCTGCTCGTCGATCAGTCGCGTGTATTCCTTGAACAGCCGATAATTTCCCGAGCGCGCCGCATGCTGCAGCTTGGCGATGGTGTTGGGGTTGTACATGTGGAACTCGCCGCGCCGGCGCCACTGGTAATTACCGCCGCTCTCGAGTTCGGTGGCGAGATTGGGCTCGGCTTTGAACGCCCGCGCATGGCGAGTCGCGCTTTCGCGCGCGATCGTGTCGAGGCCGACGCCGCCGACCCGCGAGGCGGTCCAGGTGAAGTAGCGATCGACGGTCTCCCGGTTGAGCCCGATAGCCTCGAAGATCTGCGCGCCGCGATAGCTCTGCAGCGTCGAGATTCCCATCTTCGAGGCGACCTTGATGAGGCCCTTGGTGACGGCCTTGAGAAAATGCTCGACGGCCTCTTCCTCGCTGACTCCCGACAGCATCCCGTCCCGAATCATCCCGGCCATCGAGGCCAGCGCGAGATACGGATTGATCGCGCCGGCGCCGTAGCCCATCAGCAGACAGAAATGCATCACCTCGCGCGGTTCGCCCGATTCGACTACCAGCCCGACCCGCGTGCGCGTGCCTTCGCGGATCAGATGATGGTGGACGGCGGCGGTCGCGAGCAGGCTCGGCATCGGCGCGTACCCGGCATTCACCCCGCGATCGGACAGCACGATTATCGTGTAGCCGTCGGCGACCGCTTTGGAAGCCGCCGCGCACAGCGCGTCGAGCGCCCGACTGAGGCCCTCGCCGCCCGCGCCGACAGCGAACAGCGTGTCGAGCGTGATCGCGCGCAGGCCCGGCTCCGCCAGCCCCTTGATCTTCTCCAGCTCCCGGTTGTCGAGCACCGGACGGATAAGCCGCAGTTGGCGGCAGTGCAGCGGTCCCTCCTCGAACAGGTTCTGTTCGGCGCCGATAGTGGTCTCGGGCGAGGTGACCAGCTCTTCGCGGATCGGATCGATCGGCGGGTTGGTGACCTGCGCGAAGAGCTGCTTGAAGTAGTTGAACAGCAGCGGCGCCTGGTCCGACAGCACCGCCAGCGGCGTATCGGTGCCCATCGAGCCGACCGCCTCCTGCCCGTTCACCGCCATCGGCGTGAGCAGCATCTTGAGTTCCTCGACGGTATAGCCGAAGGCCTGTTGCTGCTTGAGCAGATCGATTGGCTCGAAGCCGGCAATCGACGGCGCACTGCGCGGCTCAGCAATCGCCGGCAGTGCCAGCAGGCTCTGATCGAGCCAGGCGCGATAGGGCTGGCGCGCCGCCATCGATTCCTTGATCTCCTCGTCGTTCACGATTCGCTGCTGAACCGTATCGACCAGGAACATCCGGCCCGGCTGCAGCCGCCCTTTGAGCGCCACGTTGTCGGCCGGAATATCGAGCACGCCGGTCTCCGACGCCATCACCACCAGTCCGTCCTTGGTGACCAGGTAGCGCGAGGGGCGCAGGCCGTTGCGATCGAGCACCGCGCCGATCTGACGGCCGTCGGTAAAAGCGATCGAGGCCGGGCCGTCCCACGGCTCCATCAGGCACGAGTGATACTCATAGAACGCGCGCTTGGAGGGGCTCATGGCCGGGTCGTTCTGCCACGCCTCGGGGATCATCATCATCACCGCGTGCGGCAGCGAGCGGCCGGTGCGGATCAGCAGCTCCAGGCAGTTGTCGAACATCGCGGAGTCGCTGCCGGTCGGCTCGATAATCGGCAGCAGCTTCTTGAGGTCGTCGCCGAACAGCGGCGAGGCGAACAGCATCTGCCGCGCATGCATCCAGTTGATATTGCCGCGCAGGGTGTTGATTTCGCCGTTGTGCGACAGGAAGCGATAGGGATGAGCGCGATCCCAGCTCGGGAAGGTGTTGGTCGAGAAGCGCTGATGGACCAGCGCGAGCGCGGTCTTGACCTCGGCATCGACCAGGTCGGGGAAGAAGCGCGGAATCTGGGTCGAGATGAGCTGGCCCTTGTAGACGATGGTCAGCGCCGAGAGGCTGCAGACGTAAAAGTAGTCGTTGTCAGCGCGCTGATGGCGGGCGACTTCGGCGCTGGCGCGCTTGCGAATCACGTAGAGCTTGCGCTCGAAGGCCTCGGCGTCGGCAAGACGCGGGTCGCGGCCGATGAAAATCTGGCGAATCGCGGGCATCGCACGCCGCGCGATGCGTCCGCACTGACTCTCGACTATCGGTACCGAACGCCAGCCGAGAAACCGCTGCCCCTCGTCCTCGACGATCTTCTCGAAGATTTTTTCGAAGCTCTCGCGCTTTGCCGGATCGAGCGGCAGGAACACCTGGCCGACGCCGTATTCGCCGGGCGCCGGGATTCCGAAGCCGAGCCGTTCGGCCTCACGCTGGAAAAATTCGTGCGGCAGCTGCATCAGCAGGCCGGAGCCGTCGCCGGTTTCGGGATCGCATCCGCAGGCGCCGCGATGTTCGAGGTTTTCGAGAATCTGGAGCCCTTTCGCCACGATATCGTGCGAGCGTTCACCGCGAATATTGACCACGAACCCGACCCCGCAGGCGTCATGCTCGTGGGCCGGGTCATAGAGACCGATCGGGGCCGGAAGACCGGAGAAGTTATGCATGGCTGTCTCCCTTCGGGACCGGGGGGTCGGACTTGCGCGCGCCATGACGATGGGTGCGGCCGTTGCCGGCGCCCTGCGGCTCGCGGTTGGTGACCGCGACCTGATGGCGTTCGGTATGAGTCGACAGCACCACCATGGTTTCGGTGCGCGCCACGCCTTCGATCAGGCGAATGGTTCGGATCAGCTTTTCGAGCGAAGCGGTGTTGGTGGTTTTGACCTTGAGCAGCACCGTATGCTCGCCGGTCACGTGATGACATTCCAGCACGTCATCGAGCAGATCGACGGTCTCCTCGAACAGCGCAATCGTCTTGGGATGCGCGATCGAAACGCCGATGAATGCGGTGACGTCACGGCCGAGCCGCTTGGCGTCAACCGTGGCGGAATAGCCGGAAATAATGCCGCTGTCCTCGAGCTTCTTGACGCGCTCGATGACCGACGGCGCGGACAGGCCGACCTGCTCTCCAAGCTTGACATGCGGGATACGGCCATGTTCCTGGAGAATCGAAATGATTTGCAGGTCGATCGAATCGAGTTCTGGAGCTTCGTTTCCTAATTTCATAAGGCAAACCTGACGACAGCCTGTCGAACGTAGCGAAAATACGCACCTGAGGTCAAGGAAACTTAGGACGGCGTTCTGAAAGAATCTATTTGCAACGGCACAGGATGTCAAACGGAAGGAAGCATCGGAATAAACGAGCCCTTGCCTAAAAAAGTATCAGAGCTGGATCGTCAGTGCATAACAAATCGGCATAAAGAGAGAAAATAAAACGTAGTCCCGTTTATTGGATATCAGACACAAAAGAGCGCGTAACTAATTCGACAAGTAAAATTAACTTATGGACCTTGCCGAGGTCGGAACCCCTATCGCAACCATCAGGAGCGGGCTCTTGCCGTCGGCATGAGGGGCAAAGAACGCCGTCGTGTCATCGTCGTAAAAGGTCAGCCCGGTCGCACCATGACCCAGCGCGAACGACGCCAGCCAGGCCCGCCCGCCCATCAGACCGGCCTCCAGGTGCAGGTCGCGATAGCCACGATTCCCGACCTCGCCGAGCGCGCGATCGAGCCTGGCCATGTAACAGATCAGGACGCTGCAATCAGCGCCAATCGGCTGCTCCAGGCATAGGTAGCCGGCGTTGCCGCGGAACTCGCCGCGCTTGATGAGCTCGAGCGCGCCGCGCCGGCGATCGTGGAAATAGGCGCCCGGTTCCATCCCGTCGACCGCGTTGACGATCAGGTAGGCCTCGCACCTCGACGCGAAGTCGGCGCGCGGATGGCGGCTCGAGGCCGCCAGAATCTCGTTCAGATCCGCGGCCGGTATCGCTTCAGGGCTGAACGCCCGGGTTGCGCCGCGACGCAAAATCGTCTCGCCCAGTCCCAGTCCCCGGCTCGACCCGGCCAGCGACAGGCCCGGCTCCCCCGGCTCCGACGATGTTCCCGCAATCGCACTGACCTCGTCGCTGGTCTCGAGTCGCGATTCGCGATGGACGCTCACCAGTTCCGGGTAGATCACCTCGCTCGGCGAGAGCGGCAACGATTCATAGGCGATCGCATCGATAGCGGCGGCCTCGCCTGCCGCAGCCGTCGTGCCGAGCGCCACCGCGCAGGCGACTCCTTCGCGTTCGCCGTCGACGCCGATCAGGGTTTCGAGTTGCGCGTCGACAAACGCCGTCACGAGCTCGCTGCCGAGACTTTCGGCGCGGACCGCGGCCAGCAGGTTGGCGAGCATCGTCCCACTGTCCCAGAAGCAGTAACGATAGGCGCGGGCGCGATATTTCCAGGCGCTGCGCCAGAAGTTCGTGCTCAGGATCAGGATCGCGCGCGCCTCTCGCAGCGAGCGGCGCCCATCGGCCGCGCCGGCGATATTCAATCGGCAATCCCCCCCTCGCAGCGCCCGCAGCTTCAGGTCGGCCGGCGAGAAGTGGTAGAGGCCGGGCGCGAGCCCCTGCACCTCCGCCGCCGCGAGATAGATCTCGACCGGGTAGAGCGCTCCGGCCGACGGCGCGGCGCGGAAATGATAATCCTCGCCGTTGACCTGGCGATGGCGGGTCAGGCCGCCGGCACAGAACAGAATTCGGGTCAGCGCCGCAAGATCGATTTCCGTGCCCGCCGCTTGCGCCGCCTCGGTTGAGATCGCTTCAAGCGCCGGTATCGGCGCAAGACTGAGGTCGCGCGGCAGCATCACCGCCGGCGCGTCGGGATAAATCTTGTAGGGGCTCGGCCGGTTCTCCCAATCGAGCCGATGCGGCGTGCTGCGGACGCTGGTGTACGAATGTTTGGTCAGATCATGAAAGCGTTGCGCCGCCTCGATATCGCGGTTGCCCATCTATCGCCGATACGTCCCGAACCGGGGTGTGCGTCCCGCCGCGACTGGCAGGGCTTTAATGACCTTTACTTCGATAGCGGCTGTAAGGATCACACGATCCTGCAAATTTGCGGTCTCCGATTCTGCACCGGGGATGGCTACTTCTTCGCTTTCTTGAGCCGCGCCATCATCTCCCGCTCTTCCGCCGCGCGGGTGTCGAAACCCTCGAGCGGGATGACTTCCCATTTGACCATTCCCCAAAAGGGAATCTCGCGCAGCATCCGGTCCAGCTTCTCGTTCGACTCGGCTTCCGCCACGAACACGAACTCGCGTTCGCCGACGATCACTCCGCCGGCCAGAATCCGCTTCTCGGCCTGCAGCCTGTTCAGCGCATCGAGGCTCGGCAGCACGACCTTCTCCAGCAGCTCAAGCGCATCCTCGGGAGTTGCGAATCCCGGCGCGTCGGACCCTGAAACGAGGTATTTCATCAACCATTCTCCTTCAATCGGGGGCTTCGGTCTTAATTTAATTCTCGTATTCCTGGCGCAGATGGCGCGCGATCACCAGCCGCTGAATTTCCGAGGCGCCTTCGTAGATCCGCAGCGCCCGCACCTGCCGATAGAGCCGCTCGACCCGCACCCCGCGCCGCACCCCGTTGCCACCGTGAATCTGCACCGCTTCGTCGATCGCGCGCCACGCCGCCTCGGTCGCGAACAGCTTCGCCATCGAGGCCTCCTTGCTGACGCGCGCCGCTCCGCGATCCTTGAGCTTGGCGGCCCGATAGACCAGCATCCGCGCCGCCTCGAGCGAAGTCGCCATGTCGGCCAGCTTGAACTGGATGGCCTGGTTGTCGATCAGCGGATGGCCGAACTGGACGCGCCCGCGGCTGTAGCGAATCGATTCTTCGAGCGCCGCCTGCGCCATCCCGATCGCCGCCGCACCGACCGACGGCCGGTAGACATCGAAGGTCTGCATCGCGATCCGAAAACCCTGCCCGGGTTCGCCCACGATCTGGTCGGCGGGAATCGTGCAGTCCTTGAAGCTCAACTCGCCGATACAATGCGGCGCCGAAAGATCGAACTGCTGCACGACCGCGAAACCCGGCGCCTCCTTTTCGACGATAAAGCACGACAGGCCGCGCACGCCCGCCGCTGGATCGGTCTTCGCGAACACCGTGTAGGTGCCGGCCACGCCCGCGTTCGAGATGAAGATTTTGCCGCCGTTGAGCACCCAGCTCGCGCCACGCCGCTCGGCGACGGTTTCGATCATCGACAGGTCGGAGCCCGCCGCCGGTTCGGTGAGCGCGTAGCCGGCGAGCTTTTCGGCCCGCGCGATCGGCGGCAGAAAGCGGCGCTTTTGCGCCTCGCTCCCGGCGACCACGATCGGATAGCTCCCCAGCCCCTGCATCGTGAACAGCAGGTCGATATTGGCCGAGCCGCGCGCCAGCTCCTCGCGCACCAGGCAGACCTCGGTCGCCTTGACGCCGGGACCGACGCCGCCGTACTCCTCGGGAATCACCACGCCGAGGATTCCCTCGCGCACCAGCATCGCGGCCACGTCCCATGCCACCGCCGTGGTCTCGTCGAGCTCCGCCGTGCGCGGCATGATCTGCCCGTCGACCAGCGCGCGCACCCGCTCGCGCATCCGCTGCTCGTCTTCGCTCAGCAACAGCTCCATAAAATTCGTCCCGTCCGCTTCGATTGCCGGATCAGCCGCGCTTGGGCTCCGGGATGGTGGCTGCGACTTTGATCGGCAATTGAAAGCGGATGATCTGCGGCGCCTCGCATTCGGTGTCGCTGCATTGCTGCAGATCGACGGTTCCGGCCAGCGTGTAGTCGGCCGGCTGCAGCGGAAACTTGAGCAACACGCGGCCGGCGGCGGTGAAGTTGCCGGCGTGAACCGGGAGCGTCTCGCCCAGCGCCTCGAAGCGCTTGGTTTGCGGCGGCGGAAATTTGAAACTGTAGCTCGCCACGTGATGGGTCTCGAAGCGAATCGCGGTCGCGGTGTAACTGCCGGGAACCGGCGCGCCATAGATATGCCATCCGGGGGCGATCGAAAATTCCGCGCTCACACCCAGCTCCTGCCCGCCGAAGGCTTGGGCGGCCGAGAGGCCGATGCGAATCCCGACGTGACCGCTCTTGAGTTCGACAGCGGCGCTCGAACCGGCGCCCGCCGTACGCATCGCCACTTCCGAGCCGGTCACGCGATGCTGATAATTGGGGACGAAAAATTTCTCGCGCACCGTACCGTCGGGTGCGAGCAGGTATTCGACCGGATGCGGCACGCCATAGGAGCGCATATCGGGCAGCATGTTTTCGTTGAACAGCCCGAAACGGCGAATCACCGCGCTACCCTGGTCCGAGAGCAGCGGGTAGCCGATATGGTTAAGCTCGCTGAAGGTTTTGAGAATCTCCTGCGAGTCGTAGCTCACCCCGACGATCTTGATTCCAGACCGCTCCAGGAGAGCGCGCGACTGTTCCAGCTCGACGAGCTGGTTGCGGCAAAACGGTCACCAGTCGGCGCTGCGATAAAACACCAGCAGCAGGCCGTCGGGACCGGTCAGATCGCCGAGCGCGCGCGCTTTGCCATTCTGATCCGGCAGCGTGAACTCAGGCACCCGCGTACCGATCTCGGGGCCGGTGGTGAAGCCCTCGTTGGTGACCGCGACGAAGCGCGTGTAAACCTCGGGCGGCACCGGCTGACCGCTGGCCCGCAGCCGATAGAATTCGCGCATGATACGAGTCTTGGTTTCGAGATCGGTGGTGCTCATCGATGAACGATCCTCCGTGTGAAATGACAAGGTGCGAGACGACGCTTCACGATATTGCCACGCGCCAAACAACCCCCGCAAGGTAAGCCGGACTCGAACCACCGCGCGCGTCGATGCGCCGACTCATCTATACTGGCCGGCATGGACGATTTCATCGTTACTACCATGAACGAGATCCCGGGCTACGAAATCGTGGCGGTCTACGGCGAAGTGTTCGGCCTGGTATGCCGGGCGCGCAACGTGTTCGCGAATCTGAGCGCGGGCTTGCGCACGCTGATCGGTGGCGAGGTGCCCGAGTATACCCAGCTGCTGACCGACAGCCGGCGCAACGCGGTCGCGCGGCTCAAAGATGAAGCGCAGTTGATGGGGGCGAACGCGGTGATCGCGATGCGCTTCGATTGCAACGAGATCGCCAACCTGGTGAGCGAAATCGCGGCCTACGGCACCGCGGTCAGGGTGCGCAAGCAGGGGCAGGTCTGAGCAGGGTTGAACCCTGCTCTCGATTAAGGCGCGCTCGAGATCCTCGCAGAGCTCACGAGTTATCTACTCTGCGAAGCGTTAAGACTTACAGCCGCCGGCCGACGGTCAGTGTCTCACGCAGCGGCGGTGCGATTTCGGCGAACCATTCCTCGCCTTCGAGGCCGAGCGCCGCGGCCATGCGGGTGACGAACACCCGGTACGAGGCGTTGAGCGCGATGTCGAGGATATTGACGTCGGAGAAGCCGTGCTCGCGCAGCCCCGTGATGTCGGCTTCGGAGATGCGCTCCGGGTCGAGTGCGATCTTGGCGGCATAGTCGAGCATCGCCACATCCGCCGCCGACAGACCGGCGTCGTGATAGTTGCAGGCCAGGGCGCTTACCTGGTCGGCGGTGGCTTTCCCGCTCTTCACCATCAGACCGCCGTGGGCGACGGCGCAGTAGGTGCACTTGAGCAGCGCCGCGACCACCAGCGCGATGCGCTCCTCGCGTTCGCGGCCGAGCGAGGTGCCGCCGAAATGCGATCGCTTGGCGAGCAGTTCCAGCGCCTCGACGGCCCCCGGTCTGAGGCTCGCCAGCTGGCGCATCTTGGGCACGAACGGCATGGTTTTCAGGATGCCGTCGTAGACTTCTTTGAGCTGCCCGCTGGCTTCACTCGGGGGAACGGTTTTTATCCAGGCCATGCCGATGCTCCGATGGTCGTTGATGGGTTGCCGATATCGCTCTACTCAAACCGCAATAAATGGTTGAGCGCAAGATGAGCGAAGTCAATCGCAGCGCTCACCGCCCGCGTCACAGCATGTTGAGCGGATCGATATCGATCGCGACGCGCACCGCCGCCTCCGGTTTGAGCGCGGCGCGCATCGCGCCGAGCGCCGCGCGCATCGCGCTCAGCGCCGTCGACTTCACCATCACCTGAAACCGGTAACGACCGCGCAGCCGTTCGATCGGCGCCGGCGCCGGACCCAGCACGCGCAACGCGCCCTCGGCGGCCGCCGCGGCGGCGCGCTTGAGCGCCACCGCCGCCTCGGCCGCGACCCGCGCCGCAGCCGCCGCATCCTCGCTCTCGATCCGCACCATCGCCAGCCGCGTGAAGGGCGGATAGCCGAGTTCGCGGCGCAGCGTCAACTCGCGGCGCATGAAGCGCTCGTAATCCTGATCGCGCGCGGCCCGGATACTGTAATGGCCGGGGGCATAGGTCTGGATCAGCACCCGGCCGGGACGCTCGCCGCGCCCGGCGCGGCCCGCGACCTGGGTCAGCAGTTGAAAGGTGCGCTCGGCAGAGCGGAAGTCGGGCAGATTCAGAGCGACGTCGGCCAGGATCACGCCGACCAGCGTCACGCCGGGAAAATCGAAGCCCTTGGTGACCATCTGGGTGCCGACCAGGATATCGATCTCGCCGCGCTCGAGCGCCGCCAGCATCCGCGATCGCTCGCCGCGCCGCCCGCTGGTATCGGAGTCCATCCGCTCGACCCGCGCTGCCGGCACGATCTTCGCCAGCTCCGCCACCAGCCGTTCGGTGCCAAAGCCGAGTCCCTCGAGTCCCGGCGCGCGGCACTCGGGGCAGCTTTCCGGCGCCAGCCGCCGCTCGCCGCAGTAATGGCAGCGCAGCGATCGATCGCGCAGATGGAAGGTCTGGCTGACGCTGCAGTTCGGGCAGGTGAGCACCGCGCCGCAGCTGTGGCACTGCAAGAAATTGTGATAGCCGCGCCGATTGAGAAACAGGATGGTCTGGCCGCGGGCGGCAAGATTCGCGTGGATCGCTTCGAGCAGCGGCTCTGAAAGCGGCACCGGGCCAGCGGCCGCGGCGTCGTCGGGCGCCGGCTTGGCGCGATTTCCGGGCTTGGCAGCGCCGCGCCGCAGATCGACAATCTCGACCGCGGCGAACGGCCGCTCCATCACGCGCCGCGCAAGCTTGAGCATCCGGTAGCGGCCGTTGCGCGCGTTGGCCCACGATTCGGCCGACGGCGTGGCCGAGCCCAGCACCACCGGGCAGCGCGCGAAGCGGCCCAGCGCGACGGCCAGGTCGCGCGCGTTGTAGCGGATACCCTCCTCGTTCTTGTAGGCGGCGTCGTGCTCCTCGTCGACCACGATCAGGCCCGGGTCGTGGAGCGGAGCGAAGATCGCCGAGCGCGGTCCGATCATGATACGCGCGCGGCCGGCCAGCGCCGCGCGCCAGTTGGTCCAGCGCTCGGCCACCTTCTGCGCGCTGTGCGCGATCGCGACCAGCGCTCCGAAGCGGCGGCGAAAGGCGCGCACCAACTGGTCGGTAAGCGCGATCTCGGGCACCAGCAGGATTACGTTGCGCCCGAGGCCGAGCGCGCGCGCCGCCAGGCCCAGGTAGATCTCGGTCTTGCCGCTGGCCGTGACGCCCCACAAGAGAAACGTTTCGTCGCGCCGATTCTCGATCGCCGGGGCGATGGCGTTGAAGGCGGCCTGCTGCTCATCGTTCATCTTGAGCGGCGTTTCGTGCCCGTCACCAGCGGCCGCCACGACGGCATTGTCGGCCGGCGCGCCGGGTTTGATTTCAATCCATCCGCGCGCGGAGAGGACTCTGAGCAGCGGGCCGATCTCGCCCAGCGACCTCTTGAGCCCGTCGAGCGGCAGCCCTTCGGCGGATGCGGCGGCGAGCATCGCCATGACTTCGCACTGGCGCGGGCCGCGCAGCTTCAGTTGGGCCGGATCGATCGTCGCGCGCACGCGCAGGTGGACGGCTTCGCGATGGCGCCCAAGCGTCGCGGTCTCCTCGGCCACGATTCGCTCGGCGGCGAGCCGGCCGAGCGCCGTGGTCAGCTCGCGTTCGGAGGCGAGGCGACGGAGCTGGCGCGGGGTCATCGGATGGCGTTCGAGCGCCGCCACGATTTCGCGCTCCAGCGGCGTCAGCGCGGCGCGCATCAGCGGCGCCGGCGCCGCTTCCATCCGATAGCGGCGGTGCGATTCGATCCGCACCAGGCCCGGCACCACGCTGCGATAGGCCTCGGCGATCGGCGCCAGGTAGTAGCTGGCGAGGAAGTTGAGCAGCTCGAGATGAGGCTGGTCGAAGAGCGGCTGCGGCTCGAGCAGTTCGGCGATCGGTTTGAGGGTCTTGCCCGCCGAGTCGAACGCGCCGACCTCGATTACCACTCCGGTCATGCGGCGCGAGCCGAGCGGCACGATCACGCGATGGCCGGGTCTTATGGCGCTCGCCAGCTCCGGCGCGATCGCATAGGTGAGCGGGGCGAGGTCGCCCGCCGAGCCCAACACTACCACCTTGGCCTGCATCCCAGAGATCCGCGGCAACGGCTGCCGCCGTGGGATTCTAGCTCAAGCGCAGCCGCGATGTGCGCCGGCGGGGGGAGCGGGATTCCTGGCCGCGCGCGGCGGGTGACGAATCAGGAAACTTTGTCGGGCTTGGCCTCGCTCGGCGGAAGATCGCTCTTGGCGACCGGCGCCGCGCTCTTGGCCGCTTCGGGTTCGTTCATGGCGTGCTTGAAATCGTGAATCGCCTTGCCCAGCGCGCCGCCGACGTCACCGAGTTTGCTGGGCCCGAAGATGATCAGAATGATCAGCAGCAGGATCAGCAAGTGTGAGGGGGCGAAAATATCCATAAAGGTCTCCGGCCGGCAGCCATCGCCAGCCATTGGGGAGTCTATCGCGCCGCGATCGCGTTTGCCACCCGCCGCGACGCCACGCCAGGCGTCAACTTTCCCGGCCCATCGCGCTCTGCGGAGCGGCGGCGGTGGCGCCGTCGGGCGCTTCGAGCCGGTAGCGCTGGACTTTGCGATAAAGCGTCGAGAGATGGACGCCGAGGATCTGCGCGGCCTTGACCTTGTCGCCCTTGACCTTGTCGAGCACGCGTTTGATGTGCTCCTGCTCGAGTTCTTCGAGCGTCAGCCCGGAGCCCTCGAGCTCGCTCCATCCCGAGGCCGGCGTGTTGCGGACCTTCTCGGGCAGGTCGTGCGAATGAATCACGTTGGTCTCGGCCAGGATGACGGCGCGTTCGATGGCGTTCTCGAGCTCGCGGACATTGCCGGGCCATGGATAGCCGACCAGCGCGCGCATCGCACCGCGCGAAAACCGGATCGTCGAGCGGTTCAGCGCCTTCTCGTACTTGTGCAGGAAATGGTTGGCGAGCAGCGGGATATCGTCGCGCCGCTCGCGCAGCGGCGGCAGCGTAATGGTGATGACGTTGATGCGGTAGAGCAGCTCCTCGCGGAAGCGTCCGGCCTTGACCTCGCGATCGAGATCGCGATTGGTCGCGCACAGCACCCGCACGTCGAAACGCACGGGCTCGTTGGCGCCGAGCGGATAGGCTTCGCGCTCCTGCAGGGCGCGCAGCAGCTTGACCTGCAGCGACAACGGCAGCTCGCCGATCTCGTCGAAGAACACCGTGCCGCCGTCGGCGGCCTTGAGCAGTCCCTGCTTGTCCTGGCCCGCGCCGGTAAAGGCGCCGCGCTTGTAGCCGAAAAGCTCGCTCTCGAGCAGATTTTCGGGCAGCGCGCCGCAGTTGATCGGCAGGAAACGCGCGTTGGCGCGCTCGGAGCTGAAATGGATCGCGCGCGCGACCAGCTCCTTGCCGGTCCCCGACTCGCCCGTGACCAGCACGCTGGAGTCGGTGCGGGCGACCTTCTCCATCACCCGGTAGACCTGCTCCATGGCGTCGCTTTTGCCGATGATGTTCTCGAAGCGGTACTTCTCGCGCAGCTCGCGGCGCAGGAAGCGATTCTCGCGGAACAGCGCCTTCTCCTTGAGCGCGTTGCGGACCACCGCCTTCAGATGATCGTTGGCGAAGGGCTTGGTGATGTAGTCATAGGCGCCGGTATGCAACGCCTCGATCGCCGACTCGACGCTCGCATAGGCGGTCACGATGATGCCCATCACCTCGGGATCGATCGCCCGAATCCGGCTCAGCAGTTCGAGCCCGCTCGCGCCGCCGCCGAGATTGAGGTCGATGATCGCGGCGTCGATACCCTCGCGCGCGAAGCGCTCGCTGTTGAAGATTTCCAGCGCGGTGGCCGGCGAATGGGCGTCGATCACCTCGTAGCCGTCGCCGCGCAGGAGCTGGACGATAATCGAGCGCATCAACTGCTCGTCCTCGACCACCATGATGCGGCAGGGACCGCCCTGCGGGGCACTCAATTTCTGCTCGGTTTCCATCAGGCGTTCAGCGTCTCACCCTCGACTTCGGTTTCGGCCACATAGGCCGGCAGGTAGATGGTGACCGCGGTGCCCTGCCCGACCTCGCTTTCGACCTTGATGGTGCCGTGGTTGCCAAGCACGATCCGCTGGCACAGCGAAAGTCCGAGCCCGGTGCCGGCGCCCGCCGGCTTGGTGGTGAAGAACGGATCGAAGACCCGTTCCAGATGCTCGCGCGGGATGCCGATGCCGTTGTCGATCACTTTCATCTTGACCTTGCGCACCCGCGGGCCGGCCTCGGGCTTGAAGTTCTCGGTTACGATCCGGATCGTCGCGCCCTCGCTGGGCACCGCGTCGGCGGCATTGAACAGCAGGTTCAGCAGCACCTGCTGAACCTCGTTGTTGTCGACGTGGGCCGGGGTCAGGTCGGGGGCCAGCTCGGGCTTAAGGGTGATGCCGCTGAAGCGCTTGTTATAGCTCACCAGGCGCAGCGTCTCCTCGATAAGCGCGTTCAGGTCGACGGCCTGGCGATGGGCAGTTGAGGGGCGCGCGAAGTTGACCAGATCCTTGAGGGTCCCCGAGATGCGGGTGATTTGGGTCAGGATGGTATGGAGCGTCGAGCGCCGCGTTGGATCGTCTTCGCTGGTGAGCAGCGACTGGACCAGCGACGAGATCGAGGCCAGCGGATTATTCACCTCGTGCGCGACGCCGGCGGCGAAGGTGCCGACCGCCGCCAGGCGCTCGGCCTTGAGCAGCTCATCGAGCATCTCACGGCGCTGGGAGACGTCGTGCAGAATGAGCTGGATAAAATTATATTCGCCGAACGGGATGAGCGCCGAGTTGACGTCGAAATAGCGCCCGCCGATGGCGAGGTCCCGGATCTGATCGAAGCCGTTGTGGACCACCGTGCGCAGATGGCGGGTGAGCTGCGGCAGCCCGTCGGCCGGGGAAAGTTCCGCGATCGTGTGGCCCACCAGTCGCGCGTCGCCGTTGCCCGGCATCCGGTCGTGCAGCCGTTCGGCCGCGGAGTTGGCGCTGGTCACGATCCAGGACTCCGGGTCGATCTCGTACATCGGGTCGGGCGCGTGATTGATCGAGTTGCGGTACTTCTCCTCGGAGAGCCGCAGCGCCTTCTCGCGCGACTCGACGTAGAACTGCGACACCATCAGGCGGCGCTCGTCGATCGCGGCGACCACGGTATTGCGCAGATGCTCGCGGCGCTTGCCGTAGCGCTCGGGAGTGATGCGGCTCAGGATGATCTGTTTGAGCGCAATATGGACCCCGTTGAACTGCGACGGCTCGGCCCGCGACAGCATCCCCTCCTGGCAGTGCCGGCGCAGATGGATGTAAGTCCGGATGTCGTCGGGATCGCGCAGATGGTCGCGGAAGCGGAGCAGCGCGTTCCCGAGTTCAGCGCCGATTTGCGCGGCCGGACGACGGGTGGGCGAGGTGCCGCTGAAGATCGACTCGATCGAAGTGCGCCACTGCTCGACGATCGCGCTGAACTCCTCATCGATCAGCTCGGCGATCGTGGCCCGCGCGGCGAGGCTCTCCCGCGAGCGGCTGTAGGCGTGGTCGAACAGCGGCACCAGGAACTTCTCGATTCCGCCCAGCGCCTTGCGAATCGATTCGATCTCCTCGGCGCTGGCTTGAATCGGGAGATCGCTCGGCTGCCGACGCGTCGTCGTTTTGCTTACCCGGCAGCGGGAAGATCGGGGGGTCGTTCTCATGCTCTGCCTTATTCGGCGCTCTGACCGAAAACCTACAACTAACTTCGCATTCTGATAACTTTAACGCAACAATCTTTCTTTGCATAACGCGAATCCCCGCAGCTACAAAAACCATATGCTTCATCGACTCACCAAATCGTTGGCATGAGCATCCCAATTGGTTCTCGCGTCGATTCGTAAGCCATCGTAACCGCTTGATTTTATTGATTTGTCGTGATGGCACAGGTTTGGCACCTTGGTCCTTTGTGCCATCCGTTGTAACTTCCATTCCGATCGTCGTGCCGCACGGAAAATTTTTCCTGCGCGGTGCGCAGAAGTTCTTCCTCAAGGCCGTGCGCCTCGACGGTCCGATTAACGTCTCGGATTTCGATCACAAGCTGCGCGCCCTGGCGCGGCTCGAAGAGCTCCATCGCGACCATACCACCGCCCTGGTTCTCAGCGAGGAGCAGGCCGAGGCGGCGCTCGATCTGGCCGCGCTGGGCGGACTCTACGCGCTGGTCGAGCTCGCCGTCGAACCGCAACAGCTCCTGACACGCCAGGGGCTGCGTACCGCGGAAGCCTGGATCGAATCGGCTGTGCATTCGCTCGGTGGACGCCCCGGGTTGGTCGGTTTTCTGATCGATTGTCCGATCGAGCAGGATGCGCTGCGGGCCCACGGCGTCAAACGGATACGCGCGGCGCTGCGGCGGCTGGTTCGCAAGATTCGCGCGGCCGGTTTCGCCGGCGGGATTCATCATCGGATCGAAACCCGCGCGCTGGCGCTCGAGGAAGAGGATTTCATTTACAGCGACGCCACCGGTCTGTCGCCCGGCGAGCTGCGCGACTACCTGGCCGCGATGCACAATGTCGCCGACGCGCGCCCGGTCATAATCGAATTCAAGGGCTTTAACCCCGGCAGCGAGGAACTGGTCGCCACCGCCTTCGGGATGGGTGCGGCGGGCGTGGTCGCCCCGGCCGTGCCGATGATGCCGCCGCTCCACGCGCTCGCGCTGGGCCGTGTCCCAGGGTCCGAGCTGCATCCGTTCCTGGCGATGAATGGCAACTGCCCGCCCGCTCCGGCTCGCACGCCGATGGTTTCGATCGTAATTTGCGCCTATAACGCCGAGCGCACCATGCGGGCCTGCCTCGAATCGCTGACCAAGCTCGACTACGCGGACTACGAGGTGATAATCGTCGACGACGGCGCGCGCGATCGGACTGCTGCAATTGCGGCCGACTTTCCGCAGTTCCAGCTGATCCGTCAGCCCAACCGGGGCTTGAGCGTCGCCCGCAACGTCGGGCTCAATCGTGCGCGCGGCGAGCTGGTCGCCTACACCGATTCGGATTGCGTGGTCGATCCGCACTGGCTCACCCTGATGGTACGGGCGATGGACGAGCGCGGCTTCGACGCCTGCGGCGGCCCCAATTATGCCCCGCACGAAGAGGGGCGTCTCGAAGCCTGCTGCGCGGCGTCGCCCGGCGCGCCCTGCCAGGTGCTGATCGGCGAGGAACACGCCGAGCATCTGGCGGGCTGCAACATGGTGTTCCGCAAAGCGGTGCTGGCGCAGATCGGCGGCTTCGACCCGCAGTTCACCGCCGCCGGCGACGACGTCGATATCTGCTGGCGGATGAGCGCGGCCGGCTTCTGCATCGGCTTCGCCCCGGCCGCCTTCGTCTGGCATTTCCGCCGCAACACGGTGCAGGCCTACTACGGCCAGCAGCGCGGCTACGGCCGGGCCGAGGCGATGCTCTACTTCAAGTATCCCGAGCGCTTCAACCTGCTCGGTCAAATCAAGTGGCGCGGCCGTATTCCCGGGATCAACCGGATGCTGCCGGGCGGCGACGAAAAGCGCATCTGGTGGAAGGCGCCGGCTGCCCATGCCCAGGCGCTCGAAGCTCCGGCCGATAGCCTGATCGGGTTTCTGCCGCAGACCCTGGAGTGGAACCTGGCCTGGGGCGCGGCGCTGGCGGTCTGCGCATTCAAGGGCGTGACTATCCTGCCGGCGCTGGTGATGATTCTGACCGGGCCATTGTGGGCGCTTCATTACGCGCGCCGCGCGCCGCTCGAGCGCTGCCACGACCGGCTGAGCTCGCGCCTGCTAATCGCGCTGCTGGCCTACACCGGCCCGATGGCGAGAACGCTCAGGCGCTACCGGACCCGGTTCACGATGGCGGCGAATATGGGTATCGATACGCCGCCGCGCCAGCGCCCGCGAATCGATCTCCGCCGCCGCGCGCTGACGCTCAGCTACTGGAACGATCGCTACATCACCCGCGACGCGCTGCTCGCCGATCTGACCCGGCTCTTCCAGCAGCTGCGTTGCCCGGTAACCGTCGAGCCCGGATGGCGCGACTACGACCTCGAGGCCCGACCCGACCCGTGGACCCGCGTCGAGATCCGCAGCGCCGACGAAGAGCACGGCGGGATGAAGCTTATCAACCGGGTCGCCGCGCGCGTGCGGCTTAGCGCCGCCGGCAAACTGGCACTGCTCGCCGGAGTGGCCTCGACCGCCGCCTGCGCGATGCTCGGCGCGCCGGATGCGACGATTGCGGCCGCGGCGCTGACCCTGGCCGGGACCGTCTGCCTGGTGGCCGAGACCTTCGAGGCCGGCCGCTTCGCCTACCGCGCCATCGAAGTCTGCGCGCAGGGGCTTGCGCTCACACCGCTCGGCGCACCCGCCCGCGCCGCCCGAACGATCGACGCATCGTCAGCGGCGCCCGCTTCCGAAGCGCTCGCCAAGTAATCGGCGGCGAAATCGTCGGCCCGCTGGTATCGTACCGGCCGCTTCTGCTTGAATCGGCCGGTGGTGATGCTCAGGCGGATTCTACTGCTGGCGCTGGCCGGCGCGACGGGAACCCTGGCGCGCTATTGGTTGTCGGGCTTCGTCCAGCGCTCGAACCTGACCTTTGCGTGGGGCACGCTGGCGGTCAACGGCCTGGGATGCTTCCTGTTCGGCCTGGTCTGGACGCTGGCCGAGGAGCGGCTGCTGATCAGCGGTGAAACCCGCATCATCCTGCTGGGTGGCTTCATGGGCGCCTTCACCACCTTCTCCACCTACATGTTCGAGACCCGCCAGATGCTGGCCGCCTCGGAGTGGCTCCTGGGCGCAACTAACTTCGCGGTCGAAAACTTAGCCGCCTTTGCCCTGCTGATTCTCGGCATTGTCCTGGGCCGAATGATTTAGAGGAGAGCGCGTATGCATCTTCCGTCAGAGGGTGAGCTGCTCAGAATTTTTATCGGCTCGAGCGACCTCTACCATCATCGCCCGCTGCACGAGGTGATCGTCGAGGAGGCGCGCAAGCGCGGGATGGCCGGGGCGACCGTGCTGCGCGGCACGCTCGGCTTCGGCGCCCATAGCCGCATCCATTCGGCCAAGATCCTGCGGCTCTCCGAGGACCTGCCGATGGTGATCGAGATCGTCGATATCCCCGAACGTATCGAAGCCTTCCTGCCGGATCTCGACAGCTGGATGGACGAGGGGATGGTAACGGTCGAAAAGGTCCGCGTGATCACCTACCGGCACAGCGAAACCAAGGCTCGCAATTTGCGCTGACCCCGGCGCCGGCACGCGCCAGCCGGCAATAGAACGGAAGATCAGTCGAGCTTGGCGCGCAACTGGACCAGTTCGCGGCGTACCTCGGTCAGCGCGCGCCGCAGGATCGCCTCCGACTTGCCGCCACCGGCGCTATCGGCACCGCCCGCCCCGGCGGCCGGGGCAGCAACGCGGCGGATCGGCTCCTCGCCCTTGAGCGCCGCCTCCAGACCGTTCTCGCGGATATACTTCTTGGCCCCCTCGATCGTGAAGCGCTCCTTGTGGAGCAGGCGCTTCACCGCCTTTAGGGTCTCGAGGTCCTGCTCGAGATAGTAGCGATGGCCCGACGGCGTGTGGCGCGGTTTGAGGAACGCGAACTGCGTCTCCCAGAAACGCAGCACGAACGGCGCGACTCCAACCTTTTTGGCCGCCTCGCCGATCTTCAGGTTGCGTCCGCTCTCCGGCGCCGATGAGGCCTTGCCCTTGCTGGTGCGCGTCTCAGACTTGCGTGACGAATGACTCATGAGCGCGTCTTGTCGCCGTTGGCAACCATCTCCTTCAATGCCTGGCTGGGTTTGAAGGATAGCACGCGGCGGTGGTCGATGATGATGGGGTCGCCGGTCTGCGGATTGCGCCCGCGCCGGGCGCGCTTGTGGTTGACGATGAAGCTGCCGAAGCCCGATATCTTGACCTTCTCACCCCGGCACAAGGTATCGCGGATGATGCCCAGCACCGCTTCGAACACTTCGGCGGCTTCCTTCTTCGAGGAACCGGTGCGCTCGTAGATCAGCTCTACGAGATCGATTTTCGTCATCCCTTGAGGCGTACCGTCCCCCGACGCGAAGCCCGCAAGCTATTGTCTGAGCTCGGCCCCCAGGCGCGTCCGCGCCTGCTCCACCAGTTGAGCGTGCGCGCGGTTGACCTCGCCGTCGGTGAGCGTACGGTCGCGGGCCCGGTAGAGGCACGCGATTCCCACGCTCTTTTTGCCCGGCGGCAGTGAACCACCCTCGTATACGTCAAACAGCCGCACACTCTCAAGCAGATTCAACTCCATTTCGGCCAGCGCCTGCAGCACCGTAGCCGCCGCCATCGCCCGATCGACCAGCAGCGCGAGATCGCGCCGCACCGCCGGAAAGCGCGGCGGCAACTCGATCGGCCGCTGCTCGGGCGCGCCCCAGGCCGCCAGCAAGGTCAGGTCGAGCTCGAAAATTCCACAGGCACCGCCCAGCTCGAGCCGCATCGCCTCGCCCGGATGCAGCTCGCCGACGTAACCGGCGAGCGCGCCCCCGACCCGGATATGCGCCGACTTGCCCGGATGGAGAAACCTCAGCTCACCGTCGCCGGGCGGCTCGAAACTCGCGCGCGGCGCGCCGGGCAGCGCCTGCAGATAGCGCTCGACGATCCCCTTGGTCGTCAAGAAATCGGCCGCCACCCCGGGCCGTCCGATCGCGCTGAGCGCGTACTCGCCGTAGCTGATACCCGCCAGCCGCTCGGCTTCAGGAGCCGACTCGCGATCCTTGAGGACGAAGGCGCGGCCGATCTCGAAAGCGTGGAAGGCGCCGGCCTCGCGGTTCAGGTTGAATTGCAACGCGGCGCGCAATCCCGGTATCAGGCTGCGGCGCATCTCGCCGAGCTCGGCCGAGAGCGGATTGGTGACTCGCACGGTTTCGCCCGCGCCAATCCCGGGATAGGCCTGGTTATCGGCCGGCGCGACGAAGGCGATCGATTTGATCTCCGTCAGTCCGCACCCCAGCATCACCTCGCGCGAGGCGCGCGCGAAAATCCGCGACGCATCCTCGACCGCCGGGCCCGCCGAGGTCCGCGCCGGCGCGATAGCGGGAATCTCGTCGAGGCCGCGCAGGCGTGCCACCTCTTCGGCCAGGTCGGCCGATTCGTTCAGGTCGGGGCGGAACGACGGCGCGGTAACGATCAACCGGCCGCGGCCGCCCGGGCGCACCGTGGCGCCCAGCGCCTTGAGCCGGCGGCTGACTTCGGCCGACGGAATCTCGACTCCCAGCAGCTTCGCGATCGCGCCCGCTTCGAGCGTGATTTCACGGGCCGATGACGGGCGCGCCTCGACGTCGACCAGCGCTCCGGCCGGACGGCCGCTGGCGATTTGACGAATGATCGCGGCGATACGATGGAGCGCGCGGACCTGGCCGGCGCGATCGATACCGCGCTCGAAGCGATAGCTCGCCTCGCTGCGCAGCCCCAATCGCCGCCCGGTGCGCGCCACCGTCAGGGCCTCGAAGTAGGCGCTTTCGAGCAGAATGGTTTCGGTCGCGGCGCTGACCTCGGAGTTGCCGCCGCCCATCACGCCCGCCAGCGCGACCGGTTTTTCGGCGTCGGCGATCACCAGGTCGTCGGGCAACAGCTCACGGCGCAGGCCGTCGAGCGTGGTCATCTCGCGATCAGTGCCGGCGCGCCGGACGATAATTTTGCCGCCGGCGAGCCGGGCGTAATCGAAAGCATGGAGCGGCTGCCCCAGCTCCAGCATCACGTAGTTGGTCGCGTCGACCACGTTGCTCACCGCGCGCATCCCGCTGAGCTCGAGCCGCCGCTTGAGCCAGGCCGGCGAAGGTCCGACCTTGACACCCGACATCGCCAGCGCGGCGTAGCGCGGGCACAGATCGGGGGCCTGGATTTCGACCGCGATCGGCGCCGCGGCATGGTCTGCATGGGCAAGCGGCGCGATACGCGGTGGCTTCATTTTGACGCCGAACAGGGCGGCGATTTCGCGCGCCAGTCCGATCACCGACAGACAATCGCCACGATTCGGGGTGATCGCGATATCGAGCACGACATCATCGAGCTGGAGCGTCGCAGCGAGGTCGGCACCGGGGTCGCCGGAGGAGAGCTCGAGGATTCCCTCGTGCTCGTCCGAGAGCCCCAGCTCGCGCTCCGAACAGAGCATCCCGTCCGACTTGACGCCGCGGATGACGGCGGCCTGCAGCGGCGGCGCCTGCTCGACGCTCGCCGCGCCACCGGCGCCGTGCACCCCCGCCCGCAGCCGCGCCCCGACCCGGGCATAGGCAGCGGTCATGCCGGCGCGCACGTTCGGCGCGCCGCAGACCACGCTGAAGCGTCCGACCGGGCCGGCATCGACCTCGCACAGGCTCAGGCGATCGGCATTGGGATGGCGTTCGGCCTTGAGCACGCGGGCCACCACCACGTCCGAGAAAGCGGGGCGCAGCCGCTCGAGATTCTCGACCTCGACCCCGGCTGCGGTCAGCCGCCGGCCGATCTCCTCGACCTCGAACGGCAGGCTCACGAACTCGCCGAGCCAACTGAGCGGAAGCTTCATGAGAACCTTTCGACCGTGGCCGGAAACTGACCGAGAAAGCGCAAATCGTTTTCAAAGAACAGCCGCATGTCCTCGACGCCCAGCTTGAGCAGCGCGGTGCGCTCGACGCCGAGGCCGAAAGCGAAGCCCTGGTACTCGGCCGGATCGTAACCGACCGCGCGGAAGACGTTGGGATGGATCATCCCGGAGCCCAGGATTTCGGTCCATCCACTGTGCTTGCAAACCCTGCACCCCTTGCCGGCGCACAGCAGGCACGAGATATCGACCTCGGCGCTGGGCTCGGTGAAAGGGAAAAAGCTCGCGCGGAAGCGCACCGCGGTGCCGGGTCCGAAGAAGGCGCGCAGGAATTCGGTCAGCACGCCCTTGAGATGGGCCATGGTGATTTTGCCGGAGCGGTCGACCATGAAGCCTTCGATCTGACTGAACATCGGCGAGGCCCGCACGCTCAGCTCGTCGCGCCGGTAGCAATTGCCGGGGCAGACGATCGCCAGTGGCGGCCGGCGCTGCTCCATCACGCGAATCTGGCCGTTTGAAGTATGGGTGCGCAGCAGCAGCCCGCCGCCCAGGAAGAACGTGTCCTGCATTTCGCGCGCCGGATGGTCGGGCGGAAAGTTGAGGGCCGCAAAGTTATGGAAGTCGTCCTCGATATCGCGCGTCGCCGCAATTTCGAAGCCCATCGCGCTGAAGATATGCAGCATCTGCTCGATAATGAGCGTGACCGGATGGAGCCGGCCGCGCGGCAGTTGCGCGCCCGGCAGGGTCACGTCGAGGCGCGTTTCGGCCAGCGAGCGTTCGAGCGCCGCCTGCTTGAGCTGGCCCTGGAGCACCTCGATGCGCGCCTCCAGCTCGCCCTTGATCTGATTGACGAGCTGGCCGATGGCGGGGCGTTCGGCGGGCGCCACCTCGCGCATCCGGCGCATGATCTCGGTGAGCTCGCCCGAGCGGCCGAGCACGCGCACGCGGACATTCTCGATCGCCGCCTCGGTGGCGTCGTCGGCCAGTTCGCGGAGCGCGCGAATGCGGATTTCTTCGAGCTGATCCTTCATGGCTTTACAAGTGGCCGCGGCCGGGAGGTTTCGGTGCGACCGCTCAAACGAAAGACCATGTGGCATACCACATGGCCTTGACAACCTGGAAGCGTCGCCGCGGGCGGATTCAGGCGGCGAGGCCGAGCGCGTTCTTGGCGGTGCGTACCAGCTCGGTGAAGAGGCCGTCGCGCTCCTTGGCGAGCAGCGCCAGTTGCTTGCGATCGAGTTCGACGCCGGCCTTCTTGAGGCCGTTGATAAAGCGACTGTAGCTGAGCCCATGCTCGCGCGTCAGGGCGTTGATGCGGGTAATCCACAGCGAGCGGAAATCGCGCTTCTTCTGCTTGCGATCGCGATAGGCGTAGGTGAGGCCCTTTTCGAGCGTGCTACGGGCCTGACGATAGAGCTTGCGTCCGCCGACGAAGCCGGAAGCCAGCTTGAGCTGGCGCTTATGACGACGGCGACTGGTGAAGCCGCCTTTTACGCGAGGCATCGGAGTTCTGCGTCCTTCCTTGAGATTAAATCGGTCTTCAGGCTTGAATCAGCCGCTGCATCCTACCTGATTACGCGAGCGGAATCAGCCGGCCTCATCGAAAAGGGATAAGGGCCTTGATCTTGCGCGCGTCGGCCGCGTTGAGCACCGCCGGGACGCCCAGATGGCGCTTGCGCGAGCGGCTTTTGCTCGACAGCAGATGGCGCAAATAGGCGCGTTTGTGCTTGACCTTGCCGCCCTTGGTCACCTTGAAGCGCTTGGCCGCGCTGCGATTGGTCTTGAGCTTGGGCATACCGTTTTCCTGTCCTAATCCAACTAGATCCAACTAGCGCGGCGTGAGCAGCACCGACATATTGCGCCCTTCCATGCGGGCCAAACCCTCCGGCTGCGCGATATCCTGGACCTGCTCGAGGATCGCGTGAATCAGCGTCCGTCCCAGTTCGGGATGGGTAATCTCCCGGCCGCGAAACCAAATCGAGAGCTTAACACGCTGGCCCTCGCCGACAAAGCGCCGGATATGCTTGACCTTGAATTCGACGTCATGCTTCTCGGTGCGCGCCCCCATCTTGACTTCCTTGATCAGGCTGGCGCTGGAGCTGCGGCGCGAGTCGTGGGCCTTTTTCTTCTGCGCGTAGCGATACTTGTCGAAATCGGTGATCCGGCAGACCGGCGGTTGGGCGTTGGATGCGACCTCGACCAGGTCGAGTCCGCGGCTCTCGGCGAGCTTGATCGCGTCGCGCAGGCTCAGGATGCCGGCCTGATGGCCGTCGACGTCGATCACGCGCACCTCGGAGGCGCGGATCAGGTTGTTGGTCCGGATCGCCGGTTCCCGCGACGGTGGCGTTCTGAAATCCCTACGAATAAGACACCTCCTGTTTAAGCGGCATCGGGCGCGGCGTCCGATGCACCGTTATTATTACCGCTGCGGGTGCCGTGCGGCTATCATGACGGCAGCGGCTCGCCCCGCAACATTTCGATCAAACCGCCGATCGTCAGCGCCTGGCTCTTGGCGCCGCGCAGCAGCCGCAGCGACACCGAGCGCGCCGCGGCCTCGCGCTCGCCGACCACCGCCATGTACGGGACCTTGGCGAGCTCCGCCTCGCGCACCTTGAAGCCGAGTTTTTCATTGCGCAAATCGGCGCTGGCGCGAAAGCCCTCGCGCTTGATCTGCGCGGCCAGCTCGGCGGCGTAGCCCTCGACCTTCTCGCTGAGCGACAGCACCCGGACCTGCTCGGGCGCGAGCCAGAACGGCAGCACGCCGCCGGTATGCTCGAGCAGCAGGCCGATGAATCTTTCCAGCGAGCCCAGGATGGCGCGATGGATCATCACCGGGCGCGCCTCGCTGCCGGCGCTGGTGGTGTAGGTCAGGTCGAAGCGCTCGGGCATGTTGAAATCGAGCTGAATAGTCGCGAGCTGCCAGCGGCGCTTGAGCGCATCGGGGATGTCGATCTCGATCTTGGGGCCGTAAAAGGCGCCCTCCCCCGGATTGAGCTCGTAGGCCAGGCCGTTGCGCTCCAGCGCGCGCGCCAGCGTCGCCTCGGTCTCGCGCCACATGCGCTCGTCGCCGAGATGCTTGTCGGGCATGGTGGCGACCTTGGCCTCCATCCGCTCGAAGCCGAGCGCGCCGTAGATGTCGTGCACCATCCGCAGGTTGAGATCGATTTCGCTCTCGACCTGTTCGGGCGCGCAGAAGATATGCGCGTCATCCTGCGACATCGCGCGCACCCGGGTGAGGCCGTGGAGCGTGCCCGATCGCTCGGCGCGATGGAGCCGGCCGAAATCCGCAATCCGCAGCGGCAGATCGCGATAGGAGCGCTTCTCGGCGCCGTAGATGAAGGTATGGCCGGGGCAGTTCATCGGCTTGAAGGCGTAGTCGAGCTCGCCGCCGCGATTCTCGCCGTCGGTGGTGAGAAACATATTCTCGCGGAAATTCTCCCAATGGCCCGAGGTGTGCCAGAGCTCGTTCTTGTAGAGTTGCGGCGTCACCACCTCGTCGAAACCATAGCGGCGGTAGAGCCGGCGGATATAGTCGATTAGCTGGTTGTAGATAATCGCGCCCTTGGGCAGAAAAAAGGGTGAGCCCGGCGCCACCGGGTCGAAGATGAACAGGCCCATCTCGCGCCCGAGCTTGCGATGGTCGCGGGCCCGCGCCAGCTCCATCAGCTTCAGATGCTCCTCGAGATCCTCCTTGCTGGCGAACGCCGTGCCGTAGATTCGCGACAGCATCGGATTGTGCTCGTCGCCGCGCCAGTAAGCGCCGGCCACGCCGGTCAGCTTGAAGGCGCGCAGATGGCCGGTTGCGGGCACGTGCGGTCCACGGCACAGATCGAGCCAGTCGCCCTGGCGATAGATTGAGACCTTCGGCTCGGGAATCTGCTCGATGATCTCGACCTTGTAATCCTCGCCCATGGCGCGAAAGCGGGCGATCGCAGCCTCGCGCGGCTCCTCGATTCGTTCGACCGGCAAATCCGCCTTCGCCAGCTCGCGCATCCGGGCTTCGATGCGCGGCAGGTCCTCGACCGTGAACGGCCGCGCCGGTGCGAAGTCGTAAAAGAAGCCGTCCTCGATTACCGGGCCGATAGTCACCTGGGTGCCGGGATAGAGGCCCTGCACCGCCTGCGCCATCAGATGGGCAGTGGAATGGCGCAGCACCTCGAGGCCCTCGGCGCTGGCCGCGGCCACCGGCTCGACCTCGGCGTCGTGGTCGAGCGCCGCGCCGAGATCGACGATACGCCCGTTGACCCGCGCCGCGACCGTCTCGCGCCGGCGCGCGCCGTCGAGCAGCTCGCGCACCCGGGTACCCCGCGGCACGGACCGACGCTCCCCTCCGATCGTCACAATGACTTCGGAGCTCATCTAAGCGACAACGGGCGCAACAATCACGATGAATATCGACCGATCAGGCAAGTATATTGGTAGGCACGGGCGGGATTGAACCGCCGACCCCTTCCGTGTCAGGGAAGTGCTCTCCCGCTGAGCTACGTGCCTTTGGATTCGGGTTCTTCACTGACACCATCAGACCCTGAAGCGGTAACAAAAATCGCGTTTTCGAGCAACCCGACGGGTCGCCGCGCGCCGTCGCGCCGGCGGAAGTTGAGGCTGCGAAGCGGGCGCCGACGGCCTGCCGGCGCCCCGCGACCGGGCCGCGTCCGATCTGATAGGCTGGCGCGGCCGATGGACCACGAGCGAATCGTACAGCTGTTCTTCTTCGGTTTGCTGGCCCTGATGGCCTACGAGCTCTACCAGGTGCTCGGGCCGTTCCTGATTCCGATCGCCTGGGCCGCGCTGCTCGCCTTCATGGTCCATCCGCTGTTCGAATGGCTCAACCGGCACGTGCGCAGCCGCTCGCTGGTCGCCGTGATAATCACGGTCGGCGTCACGCTGCTGATCATCCTGCCCGCCCTGTGGCTGCTCGGCCGGCTCGCTGCGGAAGCGCAGAACTTTTACAACGAGCTCTCGGTAATCGTGAACCGGAGCAGCAGCGGCCAGGCGCAGGCCAGCCATTGGCTTACCCATACCCGGATCGGGATAGCGCTCAACCGGATGCTCGCACGCCGCGGCATCCGGCTCGAGGATGAAATCTCGAAGCTCGCCTATGCGGCCGCCAAGCTGACCAGCGACTACGTGGTGCTGCACGCCAGCTACGTGGCCCGCAACGTGATCACGGCGGTGATCGACTTCGGCATCATGCTGATCACTTTCTTCTATCTGCTGCGCGACGGCAACTACTACTACCACGAACTGCGCGCCATCACGCCGCTCCATACCGAAGACAAGCGCGCGATCTTCGAGACCCTGCGGGCCACGCTTTCCTCGGTGATGCGCGGCCTGATGCTGGCGGCGCTGGCGCAGGGCCTCGCAATCGGCGTCGGCTACCTGGTCTGCGGCGTCCCGTACTGGGCCTTCCTCGCGCTGGTGACGGCGGCCTGCGGACTCTTCCCGTTCGGCGGCACGGCGCTGGTGTGGGTACCGGTCGCGATCTATGTCGGCTACCATTCCGGATGGGCGTGGGGCGCGGGGCTGCTGGTATGGGCGACGCTCGCAGTCGCAGTGATCGATAATTTTCTGAAGCCGATCGCGATGCGCCACGGGATGGGGCTGCCGACGCTGGTGGTGTTCTTCGGGGTCGCCGGCGGCCTGGCGGCCTACGGCCCGCTCGGGCTGTTTTCCGGTCCGGCGGTAATCTCGGTGTTCGTCGCGCTGTTGCGGGTCTTCCGGCGCCTTTACGGCGACGAGGAATCGCTCCAGGCCGCCTGAACGATTGTCGCGCCGGCCTGCGCCCCATGGCTTATAACCCGACTGGCTAAGCGCCGTCCGCGGCGGTTAAACTTAGGCCCGAGAGACTCCTTTCGATGACGGCCAAGGAGGAAAAAGCGCTCGCGATTATCCGCCGGCTCCATCGGGCGGGCTTCAAGGCCTACCTGGCGGGCGGATGTGTGCGCGACCGCCTGCTCGGCGTCGAGCCGAAAGACTACGACATCGTGACCGACGCCCGTCCCGAGGTGGTGCAGCAGACCTTCGAGCGCACCGTCGCCGTCGGCGCCCGCTTCGGCGTGATCGTCGTGATTCTCGACGGCGACAATTTCGAGGTCGCGACCTTTCGCGCCGACGCCGCCTATCTCGACGGGCGGCGCCCCTCGGCGGTGCGCTTCGGCACTATCGAAGAGGACGCGCTGCGGCGCGACTTCACGATCGGCGGGATGTACTTCGATCTCGAAAGTGCCAAGGTCATCGACCTGGTCGGCGGCGCGCGCGACTTGCGCGCCGGAATCATCCGCGCCATCGGCAACGTTTACGAACGCTTCGAAGAAGATCGCCTGCGCATCCTGCGCGCCGTCCGCTTCGGCGCGCGGCTCGGCTTCGCGATCGATCCTGCTACCTGGACCGCGATCAAGCGCGCCGCCGCGACTATCACCACGGTCTCGGCCGAGCGGATCGGCGAGGAGCTGGTGATGATCATGACCGAGGGCGGCGCCGCGCGCGGGCTCGACCTCATGATGGAGTGCGGGCTCGTCGAAACCCTGCTGCCGGAGGTGATGCCGCTGGTGGGATGCGAGCAGCCGGCCAATTTCCATCCCGAGGGCGACGTCTACGTGCATACGCGGCTGATGCTTTCGATGCTGCCGCCGGGATGCAGCGAGACGCTCGCTTTCGGCGCCCTGCTGCATGATATCGCCAAGCCGCAGACTCGCGCCGAGGTCGACGGCAAGGTCACCTACTACGGCCATACCGAGCAGGGGGCGCTGATCGCGGCCGGCATCATGAACCGGTTGCGCCGCTCGCGCGCGGTGCAGGAGCGCGTCGCCTACCTGGTGCGGTATCATCTGCGACTCACAATGGCGCCGCGGATGCGGCCGGCGACGCTCAAGCGGATGCTCGCCGAGGAGGGCTTCGAAGAATTGCTCGAGCTGTCGCGTCTCGACACGCTCGCCTCCAGCTCCTACCTGGGCTTCTATCGCTTCTGCCGGCAGGCGATGGCGCGGATGGGCGAGCATGAGATTCGGCCGCCGCGGCTGTTAAGTGGCAACGATCTGATCGGGCTCGGCTTCGTTCCCGGCCCCGAATTCAAGACCATCCTGAAGGATGTCGAGGATCAGCAACTCGACGGCGCGATCGCGACGCGCGCGGATGCGCTGGATTACGTGCGGAGCCACTACCGTCCGCCGCAGCCCCATAACGCCGCCTGATTGCTCCGATCGCGCACCGGCGGACCTGCGTCAGGACGCTGGACGGGACGCTGCTGCGGCGCGGGGCCGCTTCAGTCCCGAGCCGCACGGTAAGTAGATAACGGCCCGCGGGGGTGTCAACTTTTCGGGGTTTCGAAATGCACCGTCTTTATAATCGACAAGAGGGGGAATGTTCCGTCGCGCGGCGGACGCCCTGCATCGTTTGCGTCAGCACCGCCTAGTAGGCTGAAGACATCGCAGCGGCCCGGCTGCAAAAAGCTGACTCTCCAGTGGCACGCGGCGCGCCCGCAGGCTACTGACTCAAGCGCTTCATGACCATCAAGGTCGATGGTCTTGACCGAATCGCGAGGGTCGGGGTCGCTTGCGTGCCCGTCAAATGCTTTTTGGATCTCTGCCGCTGCCTGTTCAGGCGTTACCGTGCCGGCGCTGCACTCGAACCGCAAGGCGATCGAGCGATTGGCCGGCGTATCGCCAACGAGATCGATAATCACCAGAGCGGGTGATAGCCCGAAGGCTCTCGCGCTTCTCTCACGCACTCGCATTGTGGGCGGGTACTTGAATGAGAGGCCAGTGGCCGGATTGTGGTATTCCTGCCACTGAGGCGAGGCTCCCGGCCCTTGGTTTGCGTCGGCTTGGGCGAGCACGGTACCGAGAGCGCCGGGCGAGCTCAACTCAGCGCGTTTTTGGCTTGGCGGAGGCCCAGCATACGCTGGCGCCGCGGCTAGCGCATTCACGACCGCGAGGGACAATAGTCCAATGAGTGGTGTCATTTTCATCGACGTGACCTCGTAATGCTCGGCAATTGTGGCTGCGCCTCAGAATGACAGAAGAGGCCTTGCGCTGAGATCTCTAGTGCGCTGGGCGAGCCTTGTGTTCGCTGCTGACCGGCTTGATGCTGATCCGAACCAGCTCCGTCGCGCGCTTGCGCGCCTGGGCGACGATTTTCGCGTCGGCCGGCGCTTTCGGCAGCGGCGCTTTGAGGAAGTCGTGCAACTCCCGGATGCGCTCCGCGCTCTGGCGGCGCGCTGAGGCGGCGTCGAGCGGCTGGTTGGCCTGCAGCTTGCGCGGACCTTCGTGGCCGCCCTCGGAGAAATACCAATCCTTGAACGCGCCGACTAAACCCGCCGCGAGCATCCGCGCGCCCAGCGAGGTGGCGGCCGGAGGGACACGCAAGCGCAGCTCGTCGAGAGTCTGCTCCTGCCCGCCGCTCTCGTAATCGATCATCAGATGGCCGCCCGGCGGGATGACCGCGCCCAGGATCGCGATCAGCTCGTCCTCGATTCCTTCGGCGCGCATCCTGATGGTGCGGCGACCGGCGCTCAACTCCGGATAGAGCCGGCATTCGATCCACGGTTTGACGCCGCGTCCGCCGCCGCTGACAATCGCGGTCATCACCGGACCGCCGATTCGGCGGCCGTCTTCGCCCGCCAGCCCGACCTCGATACGGAACCATCCGACCCGCATCCCGAGCGGTCGGACTTCGTCCAGAATCAACCGCCAGCGGCCGATCCGGCTGCGCGCCAGGCGCTTCTGGAGCGCGCTCAGGATTGGATTAGTCGCGCTCATCGCCGACAATTGCCTCCGTCAGGATAAGTGATATAAACATCAGTGTCTTCAACTATGCGGGAGTTAGCGGTCGACACATCCAGCTTTCCTCTTGCGTCATGCGCGAGCTGCGGCAAGACGGTGCTGACTTACGTGGCGTTCGACGCCGCGGGCGAGGAGCAGCGCGCCTGCGTGCATTGCGATCACGCGATCGAGGGAGCGCTGCGCTGGGTGATGGCCGACGAGCTTGAGGCCTTGGGCTATGACTTTGGTGCGCCGCCGAGCCGCGGATGTGGCAGTGGCAGCGGATGTGCCGGCTGCTCGACCCGCCGGCATTAGTCGCAGACAGCCGCAGCGGGGCGACGCCCCAGCATTAATTCAACCGGAGCTTTCGGTTACCCCTCGGAGGTAGATTTCATGAAAACCACAATCTCGGTCATCAAGGCGGATGTCGGCTCGATCGGCGGCCATATCAAGCCCAGCGCGAAGCTCAGGAGCACCATCGAGAGCTTCGTCCGCGAGCGTGGCAAGAAGGTCCTCAACGATTGCTATATCAGCACCACCGGCGACGATGTGGCGCTGTTGATGTCGCACGAGCGCGGGGTCAACGACGCGAAAGTGCACGAGCTCGCCTGGGACGCTTTCATGGCCGGCACCAAGGTCGCCAAGGAACAGGGGCTCTACGGCGCCGGTCAGGACCTGCTGAAGGATGCCTTTTCGGGCAACGTGCGCGGGCTCGGTCCGGCCTCGTGCGAGATGGAGTTCGAGGAGCGGCCGAGCGAGCCGTTCCTGTTCTTCGCCGCCGACAAGACCGACCCCGGCGCCTACAATCTGCCGCTGTACCTGGGTTTTCTCGATCCGATGCATTGCTCGGGGCTGCTGCTGTCGCCCAAGCTGGCGAAGGGCTTCACCTTCACCATCATGGACGTGAACTACACCGAGGGCGACCGCGTGATCGAGCTCAACGCGCCCGAGGAGATTTACGATATCGCCTGCCTGCTGCGCGACAACGAGCGCTTCGTGGTCGAGTCGATCCGCTCACGCGCCAACAACGAGATCGCGGCCGCGGTCTCGACCTCGCGCCTGCACAACATCGCCGGCACCTACACCGGCAAGGATGATCCGGTGGCGCTGGTCAGGACCCAGGGCAACTTCCCGGCTACCGGCGAGGTCCTGTCGCCGTACCGGATCGGCCATTACGTCGCCGGCACGATGCGCGGCAGCCATCACGGGCCGCTGATGCCGGTGAAGCTCAACTCGGTGATCTCGTTCTTCGACGGTCCGCCGATCGTCGGCTGCGCGGCCTTCTGCGTGCATAACGGCCGCTTCACCGAACCGGTCGACGCCTTCGACCATCCGTTCTGGGACTGGGTGCGCGGCAACGTCTCGCAGAAGATGGCCGAGATTCGCAACCAGGGTTTCTCGGGACCCGCGATGCTGCCCTACAGCGAGCTCGAGTACGGCGGCGTGGTCGACAAGATGGGCAAGCTGGACAAGAAGTTCACGGTCCGCAAGGACGCGGTCGTCAACGGCAAGAAGAAGAAAGCCGCCTGACGCCGAGTTTCAAATCGATCACCAACGGGGCGGGCGCTGTGCTCGCCCCGTTTTTTTTTATCGCTCCGATCTCATCCCGGTCTCATCCCTGTCTCATCGAACTTGCCAGTTCGACGGCGTTTCACAGCGCGTCGTGAAAGATGATTCCCAGCGTATGGCGGCGGCCCGCGCGCACCCGGCTGACGCCATGGCGCATCACCGCCCGATAACTCCCGCGCGTCCCCGCAATCGGCCGATCGCGCACCGCGAAGATCACCGCGTCGCCCTGGCCGAAGCTCACCACCTCGGCCCGCGATTGCATCCGCGGCCGCTGCTCGGTCAGGACGAATTCGCCGCCGCTAAAATCGCGTCCCGGCGCCGAGAGCATGAACAGCGCCTGGAGCGGGAACAGATGCTCGCCGTAAAGATCCTGATGCAGGCGGTTGTAGTCGCCGCCGCCGTAACGGAACAGCAGCGGCGTGGGCCGGGTCTGGCCCGCGCGATGGCAGCGATCGAGAAATTCCGCATGCTCGGGCGGATAACGCACGTCGATTCCCAGCGCCTCGTTCCAGCGATTCGCGAGCGGCGCCAGGCGCGGGTACAACGCCGCGCGCAGACTCGCCACCGTCGCCGGCAGCGGGTAGGCGAAATATTTGTACTCGCCGCTGCCGAAGCCCTGCCGCTCCATCACGATACGGCTGCGGAAGTGCTGCTTCGCGTCGAACATCGCAGCGATCGATCGGCACTCGTCACGCGCCAATAGCGACGGCATCAGCGCGTAGCCGTCGCGGTCAAGGGCGAGCGTCAGGGATGGCCAGTCCAGCGCCGCGACCCGGGCCGCGATCGATCGTGCGGAGGCGCGTGCGGAGGCGCGCGGCGCTGGGCTTTTCCGCACCGGCGTCATGGCTACGCCCCCGCCAGCATCCCGGTCTGGCGCAGCGCCTCGTAAACCACGATCGATACCGCATTGGCGAGGTTCAGGCTGCGCACGCCCGGCTCGAAGATCGGAATCCGATAGCTGGCCTCCGCCCGCGTCGCCAGAAAATCGCGCCCGAGCCCCCTGGTCTCGCTGCCGAAGACCAGGAAGTCGCCGCTTGCGTACGACGCCTCCAGGTACGAGCGCCCGGCATGCACCGAGAAGTAGCGGCAGCGCGCTGCGCCATGCTCGGCGACGAACGCTTCCCATCCGGCGTAGCAGCGCAGATCGACCAGCGGCCAGTAATCGAGCCCGGCGCGTTTCAGATAGCGATCCTCAAGCGAATAGCCGAGCGGCCCCACCAGATGGAGCCGCGTGCGGGTAGCGGCCGCCAGCCGTGCGATCGAGCCGCTGTTCTGCGGAATCTCCGGACGCACCAGCACGATGTTGAGCGTCGGGGCGCCGCGCGCTTGCGCAGTGTCGTTCAAACTTGTCGCTGGTCCGATGAAGATGAAATGGTTCGCAGCGGATAGCGCCGATCCCCCATCCGGATGAAAAAGCGATCGCCCTCGGCCTCGAAGGAGCGGCTCAGATGATAATAGGCGGGGCGCAGGAACCGCGCCCGGAAGCGCCCGCTCTTGACGCCGCAATAGAGGACGTTATCGGCGCCGACTTCGAGCGTCGCCGGATCGAGCGGTTCGTGCTCGCCGTCGTTCAGGAGCATCGTGATTGCGCCGTCCGCGTCGTGCTCGATGGTGCGCACCACGTACGGGGTATCCTCGACCGTGATCGCCGCGCGCTCCTCGGCGACCTGCAGATACCAGTTGCCGTCGGGGTCCTGGCGGATGCTGCGGCTGAAGAGCGCCGCGATGCGCGGATTGTCGATGCGCTCGTCGTCGCTGTACCAGTGGCCGTCGCGGCGAAACGAAATCTTGCCGGACTCGACGGCATAGAAGCCCGCCCGTGCCATCTCACCGCGTCCTGCTGTCGAGAATAATCGTCACCGGACCATGGTTGACCAGTTCGACCTCCATCGTGGCGCCGAACTCGCCCTCTTCAACCTTAACACCGGCGGCGCGCACGAGCGAGAGAAAATGGCCGTACAGCCGGCGCGCCTCATCCGGCGCCGCGGCCTCGATGAACGACGGACGGCGGCCGTGCGAGGTATCGGCCAGCAGCGTGAATTGCGACACCACCAGCATCGCGCCCCCGGCCGCGCCCAGCGCCAGGTTCATCTTGCCGTCACGATCGGCAAAGATCCGCAGCCCGACGATCCGATCGGCGAGCATCGCGGCATCCGCCTCGCCGTCGCCGCGCGCGACCCCGAGCAGCACCGCGAGGCCGGGCCCGATGCGCGCGATGGTGCGCTGCTCGATCCGGACTTCGGCCCGGCTCACCCGTTGCACAACGGCACGCACGAATCCGTGCATATATGGAGGAGCCTGGGTCCGCAAGGCGCGACCGCGCTCGACCCCGATTGGCATCTGCCCCCGCCGCTACGTATTATTAGTCAGGCTCTCGCGATGATTCCCGTTCTTCTGCGGCTCGGTCCAATCACGGTCTATAGCTATGGCCTGATGATGGCGCTCGGCTTCCTGGCCGCCGACCTGGTGATCGCATCGGAATGCCGGCGGCGCGGAATCGTCCCCGAGTTCTCATCGGCGGTGGTGGTGTGGGCGGCGATCGTCGGTCTGGCCGGCGCGCGCCTGCTCGATATCTTCAACAACCTGCCGATGTACCTGGCGGACCCCAAGGCGATGATCTTCTCGGGTTCGGGCTTCGTCTGGTACGGCGGCATGATCGGCGGAATTGCGGCCGCCTACCTGGTGTCGCGGCGCTTCAAGATCCGCTTCGCGGTGGTGGCCGACATGTGCGCGCCGGCGCTGGCGGTCGGCCAAGCGCTGGGCCGCGTCGGCTGCCAGCTGTCGGGCGACGGCGACTGGGGCGCGATCTCGAAGGTGCCGTGGGCGATGGCCTATCCGCACGCGATCGTCGGCTGGATCGGACGCAACGTCGCCGCGATCGGGCCGCATAACACGCTGATCTTCCCCTATGCACCCAATGCGCCGGTGCCGCCGGGCGTCCGCGTGCATCCGGCGCCGGTCTACGAAACCATCCTCTATCTAACTGTGTTCGCAATCCTGTGGTCGATGCGCCGGCGCAACCGGATTGATGGACGCCTGTTCTATCTCTACCTGATGCTGGCCGGGCTGAGCCGCTTCGCGGTCGAGTTCGTCCGGATCAATCCGCGCGTGATGTTCGGCCTGACCGAGGCGCAACTGATCGCGATCGGCATGATGGTGGTCGGCGCGATCGCCTGGATCGTGTCCGGCATGCGCGCGCCGCAGCGGGCGGCCGGCGAGGAACAGGGACAAGCTATCGGGGCCTGAGGTTCATGGCAGGAAAGGAAAGATTGCTGGCCGGGATCGGTGTCGCGATCATAGTCACCACGGTGGTGGTGGTGATGGTCTTCCAGATGCTCAAGCCGTCCCCGCAAAACGGCGGCGGCGAAGGCGATATCGTCAATCCCACGGTACCGGCCGGCAAGATGGCGGCGCCGTTCGCGCTGCACGATATGAACGGGCGGCTGGTGACGCTGGCCGACCTGCGCGGCAAGGTGGTGTTCCTCAACATCTGGGCGACCTGGTGCGGGCCGTGCCGCGAAGAGATGCCCTCGATCGAGACGCTCTACGACGACTTCAAGAGCGACAAGAATTTCGTGATCCTGGCCGTCAGTCAGGATACCCAGGGCCTCGCGGCGGTGGAGCCCTATGTCGAGAAGAACGGCTATCACTTCGAGGTGCTGCTCGACCCCCAGAACAAGGTCGGCGAAGCCTACGACGTGGGCGGCGTGCCGGAGACCTTCATAATCGACCGCGACGGCCGCATCGTCGCCCATCACATGGGCGCCTTCGACTGGTCGAGCTCCGACTTCCGGGCGGCGCTCAAGGCACTGCTCAACCAGAAGGAAAAAATCAGCAGCTAGCTTGCGCTCGGCGGCGTCTGATAATCTCAGTGGGCCGGGGAGAAATTTGTAAGGAACAGGGCATGGGTGATGGCGCAACGTAAACGCAGACGATGGTTTTTCACGATCGCGGCATCATTGTTTCTGATCTCCCTGATGATCGCCGAGGTCGCCGTGCGCCGCGCGCAGGCCCTGCCCAACGACACTTACAAGGAACTCCAGACCTTCGCCAACGTCCTGACCATCGTGCAGAAGAATTACGTCGAGCCGGTCTCGACCAAGGACCTGATCAACGGCGCGATCACCGGGATGCTGGCGTCGCTCGATCCGCATAGCGCCTATCTCACCCCCGACCTCTATCGCGACCTGCAGGTTGAAACCCGCGGCAGCTTCGGCGGCCTCGGTATCGAGATCACCATCCGCAACGGCATCCTGACCGTGGTCTCGCCCATCGAGGACACGCCCGCCTACAAGGCCGGCGTCAAGCCCAACGACCAGATCGTCAAGATCAACAGCGAGTTCACCAAGGACATGACCCTGAGCGACGCGGTCAAGCTGATGCGCGGGCCGAGCGGCAGCAAGGTCACACTGACGCTGCATCGCGAGCGGCTGCCCGAGCTGTTCACGGTCACCCTCACCCGCGAGGTGATCAAGATCGCCTCGGTCAAGGATAAGGCCGTCAAGGACGGCTACGCCTACATCCGCATCAGCACCTTCCAGGATGGCACTGCGCCGGCGGTGCAGAAGGCGCTCGATCGTTTCGCCAAGCGCGACGGCGGCCACGTCAAGGGTCTGGTGCTGGATTTGCGCGACGATCCGGGCGGCCTGCTCGACCAGGCGGTGCGGGTGGTCGATGAGTTCATCAATGGCGGCTTGATCGTTTACACGCAGGGCCGCAGCGAGAGCCAGGAACAGAAATATTTCGCCCACAAGAAAAAAGACTTCTACAGCTACCCGATGGTGGTGCTGGTGAACGGCGGCAGCGCCAGCGCCAGCGAAATCGTTGCCGGCGCGCTGCAGGACCAGGGCCGCGCCATCGTCGAGGGCACGCAGACCTTCGGCAAAGGCTCCGTGCAGACCATCCTGCCGCTCGACGATCACTCGGCGCTGCGGCTCACCACCGCGCGCTACTTCACGCCCAACGGCCGCTCGATCCAGGCGGTCGGGATCACGCCCGACGTGACCGTCGAGCCGCCCAAGCCGACGCTCGCGATGCTGCTCGGCAAGGGCTTGCACCTCGACGAAAATCCCGAGGTGCGCGAGAGCGAGCTGCTGCATCATTTCAAGAACGGACAGCACGGCGTGCTGAAGCTCAAGCCCTCGACCAAGCAACCATCGGCGCCGACCCAGGGCCAGCCGGATGAGGGCGCGCAGGGCGAAGCCCCCAACGGCAAGAAACAGAAGGACGTCCAGCTCGATAAAGCGATCTATATCCTGCAGCACTGGAGCTCTTACAAGACCGACCTCGCCCGCAACGAAGCCAACCAGGCGACCGCCACGACCACGGCCAAAGCGCAGTAAACCTCGGCGGGAAGCGTCGCCGCCGCGCTCCCGACAGGCAGCGCGGCCACGCGGCGGAGGCCGGCCGGCGCCGTATCGCCGCCGCCGCCCCACCCTGCTAGATTCGCCCTCGATGGACGGGCAGCTCGAGTTCACGCTCAAGGATCCGCGGCGCGGGGCGCTCAGCGTCACCCAGTTGGTGCGCAGCGTGCGCGAGACGCTCGAGCTGAACCTCGACCAGTGCTGGGTGGTGGGCGAGGTTTCCAACGCCCGCCCCGCGGCCTCGGGACATTTCTATTTCACCCTCAAAGACGCGCACAGCGCGATCAACGTCGTAATGTTTCGGGCGGCCTTTCGCCGCGTGCGGTTCGCGGTCGAAGACGGCATGAAGATCGTCGTGGGCGGGCGCGTCAGCCTGTACGAGGCGCGCGGCACGCTGCAGTTCTATGCCGAAGAACTTGAGCCGCGCGGGCTCGGCGCGCTGCAGCTCGCCTTCGAGCAATTGAAGGAACGCCTGCAGCGCGAAGGGCTGTTCGACGCCGCACGCAAACGGCCGCTGCCGTTTCTGCCGCGCACCATCGGCATCGTCACGGCGCTCAGGGGCGCGGGCTTGCGCGACATGCTGACCATCATCGAGGCGCGCTTCCCGAACGTCCACCTGATAATCCGTCCGGCCCCGGTGCAGGGCGCCGCGGCGGCGGGCGCGATCGCGGCGGCGATTGCGGATCTCAATCGCGACCGGCGCGCCGAAGTTATCATCGTCGGCCGTGGCGGCGGCTCGCTCGAGGATCTGTGGGCTTTCAACGAAGAGCGGGTCGCGCGCGCGATCTATCAATCGGAAATCCCGGTAATCAGCGCGGTCGGCCACGAGATCGATTACACCATCGCCGACTTCGTCGCCGACCGGCGCGCGCCCACCCCGACCGCGGCCGCCCAGATGGTCGTGCCGGTCAGGACCGAGCTCGAGCTGAGGCTCGGCGAGGTCGGCACGGCGCTCAACGGCGCGATGAAGTCCCTCCTGAGCGGCGAGCGCCGCAACCTGCGCCATCTGGGGGCCCGCCTGCGCGACCCGCGCGCACTGGTCCGCCAGGCCGGCGCGCGGCTCGATGAAGCCGGCGCGGAACTCGACCACGCGATTGGCTTGCGGCTGGCGGCGACGCGCAGCCGCGTGCGCGAATTCAGCGGACGGCTGCGCGGCCCCGGCCCGCTGCTGCGAGAGTATCGCCGCATGATGGCGCGCCTGGCGCTCCATCTGGCCAAATCCGGCGGCGCCTGGACGGAACGGACCGCGACCATCGTGGAGCGATCCTCTAACGTGCTAGGCGAACGGACGCGCGCCGTGGTCAGTGCCGATCGGCGCCGCGTCGCGGAGTTGGCGGGTCGGCTCGACGCGCTGTCGCCGTTGCGATGCCTGGAGCGCGGCTATGCCGCGGTGGTCAACCGGCGCGACGGGCGGCGGGTGACGGAGGCGGCCGCGGTCGAGGTCGGCGACGAGCTCGATATCCGGCTGCGGAGCGGACGGCTGCGCGCCCGCACCACGGACCGTGAGGTGTGAACGATGGCGGCAGCAGTAAAGAGCAAAAAATTCGAAGATGAGCTCGTCGACCTCGAGCAGATCGTCGGTCGGATCGATTCGGGGGAGCTCTCGCTGGAAGAATCGATCGCGGCCTTCGAGCGCGGCGTCGCGCTGGTGCGCTCGCTCAACCATAAGCTCGACGAGATCGAGCGCAAGGTCGAAGTGCTGATCAAGACCGCCCAGGGTGACCTCAAGAGCGTGCCCTACGAGGCCGGCGCGGGCGAGCCGGCGGCGGCAAAGGCTGGCGAACCGGCGGCGGACGACGCCGACAAGGATGACGATACGCCGTTTTGATTAGTCCGCGATCGCACCGCTCAAAACCCGGCTGATCTGCGGCCAGGACTTTCCCGCTCGATGGCGACCCGGGCCAGACTCGATACCGAGATGACGCGCCGCGGACTGGCCGACAGCCGCGAGGGCGCCCAACGCCTGATAATGGCAGGCCGGGTGCGGGTCGACTCGCGGCCCGCCGCTAAGCCCGACCTGCGCGTCACCGCCGCCAGCGAAATAACCGTCCTGCCCGGGACTCGCGAGTATGCAAGCCGCGGCGCTCACAAGCTGATCGCGGCGCTGGATGGCTTCGGAATCGAGGTCGCCGGGCGCTCGGCGCTTGACGTGGGCGCCTCGAACGGCGGCTTCTCCGACATCCTGTTGCGGCGCGGCGTACAGCGCTTGATCGCACTCGACGTCGGCTACGGTCAGCTCGCCCCGCGGCTGCGTGCCGACCCGCGCGTCACGGTGCTCGATCGGACCAATATCCGCCTGGTCCGCGCCGAGGATTTGCCCTATCGCCCCGACCTGGTCGTGATCGACGTAAGCTTCATCTCGTTGCAGTTGGTGTTGCCGGTAGTGATTGAGATCGCGGCCACTCCGGCGGATATCGTGGCGCTGGTCAAACCGCAGTTCGAAGCCGGGCGCGCGCTGGTCGGCAAGGGCGGCGTAATCCGGCTGGACTCGGTTCGATACGCGACACTCGAAAAAATCCTTGCTTTTGCAAAGGAAATCGGACTCGACGTGGCCGGCTCGATCGAATCCCCGATCGCCGGCGCGAGCGGCAATCGCGAGTTCCTGGCCTGGTTCCGTAAATCACTCGATTTATGCTGAATCATCATATTTGTAGTTTACGCATCTTTATCGATGTGACGCTTGCGACGAACCGGTCTCAGCGTGATCCTGCTCCGACGACCAAACCGGCGCCGGGCGTCGCCCGAGATGTCTCCGCGAGCACACTTTCAGTTTGCTTCGTCTGCCCATTCGACTAACCTAGAAGGCCAGTGTTTATGCGTACCACGATCCGCAGCCGGGCTTCGGCGCGATGGGCGGGACGATTGCTGATAGCGATCCTCACCGCGAGTTGCGCCAGCGTCGCCCTGGCCCAGATCTCGGAGTACGACGAGCCGCCGCCCAGCGTTCATCCACACGCGCTGGCCAGGCCGGCGCCCGAAGAACCACAGGCGGCTCCGGCTCCGGATTATCGGGACCTCCCAAACCCCGCCCCGGTGCGCCACGCCGCCCCGGCCGCACGCAGCGTCGCGGCGCCCGCCTCGCGCAGCTCGTCACGCGGCACCGAATTCCCATACATCGTGCGGCCCGGCGATTCGCTCGGTTCGATCGCCGCGACCTTCGGCCTGGGCGCTCAGGATCTCGCCCGCGCCAATCATATCGGCATGGATACCGTCCTCATGACGGGCAAGACCCTGCGCATCCCGAATCCGTTCGCGGCGCAGGTCCGCAGCCTGACTGCACAGGTCGACCAGCTCCGCGCGGCCGCCGCCAAGTCTGACGAGCTGGCCGCCGCGACGACGCTCAAGGGGCGCTCGAGCGACGAAAAACTCGAATCGCTCGCGGCCGATAACGCAGCACTGCGCAGCGAGACCGCGGCGCTGCCGCGCTGGCGCGGGACCGCGGTGACGTTCGCGATCGTCGCGCTGCTGATGTTCGGCGTGACGATGGTGACGCTGTTCGAGTGGTGGTTGTTGCGTCAGCGCTTCGCCGCGCTGGCCGCGGTCACCGACTCGTTGACCAACCTCGACCAGAAGTACAAGCGCATCATCGCCAAGGCCGAACTGCGCTTTCAGCAGATCTATGGACGGCGGCGCGCGCCCGGCGCCGAGACCCAGGAGCGGGTTCAGAGCGCCGAGGAGATCGAGATCGAACGACTCAACCACGAGCTCCGCGAGGCGCTCGAGCATCAACTCCGCCGCCTGGGCGTGGCGCCTTCGCGCCCGCGCCGCACCGGCCGCTGGCGCGAGGCGCTGGGCGACGTCGAGCCGCCGGTGGAAGCTCGCTCCGTACGGCGCTAAGCTGGGACCTGGCCCCCCGACTCGAAGATTATCGGGACACGAGAGGTTAATATCATGATGCGAATCCTCATAGCCGGTGTCAGCGCCCTCGCACTGCTCGCGATCCTCGGGATTACCGGCGCGCGCTATGCGGCGGTTCATGACAGCACCCCGGAATGCTGCCAGAAACATGAATCGTGCTGCCCGGGTTCCTCATGCTGCAAAGGCGGCAGCCACGCGCATTCCGCCCATTGCTCGATGATGCACGCCTGAGCGGCGACCGCACATCGGCTTTGGAGCTGAGACAGTTCGTCTATCACCGCGCGCCATACGGTGACGAAAATCCGCGGCGCGCTCCCCGACCGCCCCGGTCGGGGACATGGACAATGGAAGGGAGAAAAGATCGATGGTTAAGAAGCTCATCCTGGCAACCTTCGCGGTGACGCTGGCGATCGGCGGCGCCGGGCTGCTCTCGGCGGCCGAGACCTCGACCGTGACCGGCCATCTGCGCGACGGTTTCTGCTACACCATGATGGGGGCGCACGGCGCGAGCCATCATGCCTGCGCGGTCAAATGCGCCAAGGCGGGAATCCCGGTGATGCTGGTGCAGGACAAGACCGAGAAGGGCTACATCCTGCTGCCGCCCAAGGACGCCTCGGCGCTGCCGGCCGACGTGATCGATAAGATGGAGCAGGAAGTCACGCTCACCGGCCACGAGTTCACCAAGAACGGCATCAGCTATTTCCAGGTCGAATCGGTAAAGTAGCTCGTGTTGGGGGCCTTGCTGCCCGGGGTGGATCATCTCCAGAACATCCATCCCCTGCTGGTTCATTTTCCCATCGCGCTGTTACCGGCCGCGACGCTGACCTATTGCCTGGCGATCATCGGACGGCGTGATTCGTGGGCTTGGGCCGGCCTCTGGATGCTGTCGCTGGGCGCTCTGGGAGCGGCTGCAGCGGTCGCCAGCGGACTGTGGGCAGCACCCGGTGTGATGCTGGCGGTGTCGGTCAAAGAGCATCTGCTGTATCCCCATCGAAACCTGATGCTGGCGGTGCTGGGTCTGAGCGTAGCGCTCACCGTCTGGGCGCTGATTGCGCGCCCGCTGCCGCGGCGCGGCCGCTACGCGTTCATCGCGATGCTGATCGTGCTGGTCGCGATGATCGCCAAAGGCGCTGACTACGGCGGCCGGATGGTCTACGACTACAACGCCGGCGGCAACGCCTGCGGACAGCCAATCAATTTCTCGCGGTAGGCATGATGGATTCTGTGGATCGGCGGCGAAAGCCGGTGACGCCGGGCGCGCGACGCCTCGCGATCGCGCTGGCGGTCGCGGCACTGGCGATTGTCTGCCTCGTTAATTTCCCGGGCTGCGCGGCGCTGCACACTCCCGCCGCCGCTCCCGAAGCCTCGCCCGCGCCGATCGTGGCCGAGGCCACGCCCACGCCGACGACGCCGGGCGCCTCGGTCGACATCACCTACACTCACGCCGGCGATTACCTGGTCTCGTTCTCGGTGGTGAAGTATTCCGGTACGCGGCTGCTGTCGACGCCAGGCATCGGCTCGAAACGCAACGCCTCGATCGTGCTGTTTCAGGGCGGCGTGCCAACCTGGAAGTTCGCCGCCAACAGCGGCCTGCTGGGCCATCTCGGCTTCGATAAGGACTTTGCCGTCGACAAGGTGGTCTACGGTCAGCTCCCCACGGGCTTCGTCGAGTCGATGCCGCCGTCGGGTCCGCCGGAACCACTCGAGCCCGGTCGCTTCTATATGTTCTCGGTCACGCGCCACTCGGGCGTCAGCAACTACGAGGCGGTGAAGGTGCTCGATGACGGCAGCCTCGAGGGCTACGCCGCCGAGCCGATGGCCGGCAACAGCTTCGAGCTCTGCTGCAACGTCGCTTCCGATTTCATCAGCCCCGCCCAGCCGCTGCCGTAGCGCTCTGCTCCGTTGACCTGCGCGGGGTTGAGCCGGCGCCTGAGTTTGGATGGCGCCGCACTCGCGGCGTATAAGTGAGCCGAGCATCGCGCGTTGCGCGTTCCAACGTTCAGGACGCGATCAGGCTTGTGCGTGCCTGCCTCGATCGAAAAAAGGAGAAAGCAAAATGCCCCGTCTGGCCGTGATCCCCCCGGAAAAGATGAACCCGGAACAACGCCAGGTGTACGAGGAGTCGGTCGCGCTCGGCACTCCCAACGGAACTTCGGGCGGGCCGTATACCGCTTATATCCG
>DATKSL010000009.1:0-128192 GCA_035531675.1 Binataceae bacterium (SeqCode)
AGCGATGCGCCAGCGTATCCCACACGTAGGTGAAAGGGTCGTAGCGCTCCTCGACCTTGAGGGCCAGGAACTTTTCCTGCAGCTCCTTCATGGCGCGGTCGAATTCGGCGCGCTCGCGCGGGCGGGCGAACCCGCTCGACAGTTTCAGCACGCGGGTTTCGGCCGCGCCGCGCCGCGTCAGCGCCTGCATCACCAGCATCGCGCAGCGCGACAGCTGGCCGCGCGCATAAAGCGATCGATAGCCGCCCGGCGTCACCCGCAACCGCAGAAACGCCGGCAGCAGCTCCAGCGCGATAAACCCGGGCCGCCCGCCGATCACCTTGCCGTAATAGACCAGCCGCTTCGCCGGCAGACGGTCCTTCAGCTGCCAGGTCTTGCCGATCGCGTAATCGTGCTGGATATGCTCGGGCAGCGCCGGCGCGCGCTCGCCCGCAATCGCCTCGCGCAGGCACGGCACGCCCAGGCCGGCGGTAAAGGCGGTGCAAAAGCCCGACTGGTTGATGAAGCCGAGCGCGCTCTGCTCGCCGCTCACGCGCCGGGTCTTCAGCCGGCGAAAGTGATGGTCGCGATAGGCCTCCAACCTGGCGAGCAAGCCGGATGGTTCCATGGCGTGGCGGCGGCGGTTGAGGCTCCCCGGCTCAGCGCGCGGCGGTGGCCTGGGCCACGGCTTCGCGAAACAGCACGCGGTAGTTGTCCGGAATCGCCAGCCCCTTCACGATCCCGTCGAGCCCGATCAGCGCGCGCAGCGTAAACACCCCGTGCGGCGGCGACTTGTAGAGCTTGTGCTTGAGCGCCAGCTCGCCGACCTCCGCCATCTTGGCGATCGAGTCGTAGCGGTTCGGATCGTAAACCCGATCGACCAGCAGCGGCTCGAACAGGATATGGACCACCTTGACCATCGGCGCCGGGTCGCGATCGCGATCGAGGTAGCCCAGCTTGACCATCGCGCTGGCGATAATCTGGTCGTCGCGCTCCAGCAGTCCGCGCGCCAGCGTCAGGCTGCCCTGGCGCAGCGCCTCGCTGTAATGGCGAATCGAGCCGAAGTCGAGGATGCCGAGGCGCGGATGATGGGTCACCAGGTAGTTGCCGGGATGCGGATCGGTGTGTAGCACGCCGAACTCCAGAATCTGGCGCCACACCAGCCGGTAGTACTTGCGCGCCACCCAGCGGCGCAGATCCTCATCGACCGCCGGGCTCAGGATGTCGGACAGCCAGTAGCCGTCGAGGTAGGTCATGGTCAGCACGCGGCGCGTGCTGAGCTTTTCGATCACGCGCGGGATCATGACTTCCGGATCGTCGGCCAGCAGGTGGCGAAACTCCTTGATGTTGCGCGCCTCGTTGACGTAGTCGAGTTCTTCGCGCAGCCGCTCCTCGAGCTCGCGATAGACCGTGCGGGTGTCGATCTTCTGGCGCATCAGGTCGCCCGCCAGCGCCTGCAAGGTCCGCAGCAACAGCTTCATGTTGCCCAAGTCCTGCTCGACCGTATCGGCCACGCCCGGATACTGGATCTTGACCGCGACCTGCTCGCCGCTCTTCAGGCGGGCGCGATGCACCTGCCCCAGCGAGGCGGCGGCGAAGGCCTCGGGCTCGAAGCTCGCGAACAGTTGCTCGGGCCGGCGGCCGAACTCGCGCCGCACCTGCTCGGCGATAGTCGCGAAGTCCATCGGCGGCACGCTGGAGCGGGTCGCCTTCAGAATATCGACCGCCTCGGCGGGCAGCAGGTCGCTGCGCATCGAGAGCATCTGGATGAGCTTCATGAAGGCGCCGCGCAACTGCTGCGAGCCTTCGACGATACGGCGGGCGTTGCGGATATGCGTTTCGAGCAGCTCGCGCTCGCGGGCGGTGGCGTTCAGGAACGGCCGCCGAATCGAGTTCCACAGGTAGCTCGAGCCGACCTGCGAGGCGAGGCCGCCAATCTTGATCGCGCGGCGCGCGCGGCCGCTGGTCAGCGATTTCCGCTCGGCCATCAGTCGCCGTCGCGCGCGATACCCACGCGGTTCATCAGGGTGGCGGCCAGCGCCGCGCCGAAACCGTTGTCGATGTTCACCACCGTGACCCCGCTGGCGCAACTGTTGAGCATCCCCAGCAGCGCCGCCAAACCGCCGAAGGCGGTGCCGTAGCCGACGCTGGTCGGGACGGCGACCACCGGCTTGTCGAGCAGTCCGGCGACCACCGACGGCAGCGCGCCTTCCATCCCGGCCACCACGATCAGCACCGCCGCGCCGCTCAGCGCGTCGAGGTTGGCGGTCAGCCGATGGAGGCCGGCGACGCCGACGTCATGGAGCCGCGTCACGCGATTGCCGAACAGCTCGGCGCATAGCGCCGCCTCTTCGGCCACCGGCAGATCGGAGGTGCCGGCGCAGACCACCGCCACCACGCCATGACCGCGCATCGCGACCGGCCGCGCGATGACCGCGCCGATACGCGCGACTTCGTGGTAGACCAGTTTTTTGAGCCGAGTTCTGACGGCGCGCGCTTTTTCCGGCGCCAGCCGCGTCACGATCAGGTTGCCGCCGGCTTGCAGCACGCGCTCGCCGATGGCGGCAATCTGCGCGGCGCTCTTGCCCTCGCCGAACACCACCTCGGGGATACCTCGGCGCAGCGTGCGATGGTTATCGAGCTTGGCGAAGCCGAGATCCTCGAACGGCAGATGACGCAGGCGGCGCAGCGCTCCTGGAGCGCTCATGCGGCCGGCCGCCACCTGATCCAGGATGTGCCGGATGTGCTCCTCGGTCATCGCCGGCGGGTGCGTTCGGGACGCAGCGGCCGGGCCAGCCTGATTATCACCTCGCGCACCGCGCGCGCGTCGGCGCGGGTCACCGTGATCGTCAGCTCGCCGACCTTGAGTTGTTCGCCGGGTTTGGGGATATGGCCGAGTCGTTCCACCACCAGACCCGCGATCGTAGCATACTCGTCGCCTTCGGGAAGATTCAGCGCGAAGTGGTCGTTAAGCTCCGTGATCGGCGCGCGCCCCAGCATCTTGAGCGTGCGCGAGTTGACCACGCTCGCCAGCTCCTCGCCGGCGTCGTACTCGTCCTCGATCTCGCCGACGATCTCCTCGAGCAGATCCTCGATGGTCAAAATTCCCGAAGCGCCGCCGTACTCGTCGACCACCACCGCCAGGTTTTCGCCGGTGCGCTGCATCGCGACCAGGATTTCATCGAGCGGCGTCGATTCGGAGAAGTAACTGACCGGCCGCATCGCTTCCGAGACCGGGCGGCTCAGATTGGGCGCTTCGAGCAGATCGAAAACGTGCACCACGCCGATCAGATCGAAGATCCGCCCGTGAAACACCGGCAGGCGGCTGAAGCCCTCGCGCCGCGCGACCTCGGCCGCGCTCGCCAGCGAGGCGTCGTCGGGCACCGCCTCGATGCGCACCAGCGGCACCATCGCCTTGCGCGCCTCGGAATGGGTGAAGCGGAAGATGCGACTGATCATCTGCTGCTCGGCCGGCAGAATCGCGTCGGCATCGGGGCCGCGGCCGTTGCCCTCGCGCCGCAGCAGCAGTGCCAGGTCCTCGCGGGTCAGAAACACGCTGCCGACCTCGGGCGCGACCCCGGCCAGCCGCCGCAACCAGCGGCTCAGCATGGTCTCGAACTTGAGCAGCGGCGCGAGCGCCGTCGCGGCCAGCATCAGCGGACGCGCGGCGAAAGCGGCGAAGCCCAGCGGCGCCCGCAGCACGATCAGCTTGGGCAGCGACTCGCCGAGCAGCAGCGTTATCGGGGCGAGGATGAACGGGGCCAGGTAGGAGTAATCGGGCCCGAGACGATGCAGCCAGGTGGTGAGCACCGCCGCCGCAATCACGGTCGCGAGGTTGTTACTGGTCAGCACCAGCGCGAGCAGCCGGTCGCGGCGCTGCAGCAGCGCCTCAAGGATCGGCGCGCGCTTCTCGCCGCGGGCGGTGGCGGCGCGGACCTTGACGTCGTCGGCGGCGACCAGCGCGATTTCGCTGGCCGCGAAAAACGCCTGCACTATCACGCACGCGGCGACGATCGCGATCAGCTCGGCTAGCTCCATCGCTTGAGCCTCAAACGCTCGACGCTTGCCCCGCGCACGCGTTCGACGGTGGCCTCGAAGTCGCCGATCCGGAAGCGATTCCCGGCGCGCGGCACCCGGCCGAGATTACGCAGCACCAGGCTGTTGAGCGAGCGGGCGCCGCCGCTGTCGGGCAGCGCGCCTTCCAGGGTGAGCGCCGCCCGCAGTTGCGCGACGTCGATGCCGCCCGAGACCAGCCATTCGCCGGGGCCGACCACCTCGAGCTCCGGGCCTTCGAGCTCGAATTCATCGCGCAACTCGCCGAACAACTCCTCGAGCAGATCCTCGAGCGAGATCAGCCCCAGCAGCCGTCCGTATTCGTTGACCACCAGCGCGAGCTGGAAGCGGTCGCGGCGCATCTCTTCGAACAGCTCCACCAGCAGCTTGGCCGGCGGCACAAAGCGCGGCGGGCGGATCAGGCGCTCCAGGCGCGGCAGCGTCTGATCGAGCCGGCGCACGATCAGATCCTTGGCGTGCAGCACGCCGACGATGTAATCCGGGTCGCCGCGGTAGATCGGGACGCGCGAGAAGTGCGCGTGCGCCACCTCGGCGATCAAGTGGTCGGGCGGAGTGTTGATGTCGAGCGAAAAAATCCGCTCCCGCGGCGTCATCACCTCGGCCACCCGATGGCCGGCGAAGTCGAACACCCGGTGGATCAGCTCGCGCTCGGCGGGCTCGACCTCGCCCTGATGCTCGCTCAGCCGGAGCAGCGCCTTGAACTCGGTCTCGGAGACCGGCTCGGGGCGTGCGGAGAGCTCGCCGGGCGTGAACAGGCGCGCGACCGGATGCAGCACGGTGCTGAGCGCCGCCAGCGGCCGCGCGGTCAGCGTGGCGATGATGGTGGGGAAGCCGAGCGCGAAGGTCTTGGGCGTGATGTCGCAGAACAGCATCACGATCACCAGCATCACCGGCACCGCGATATAGCCGCCCTTGGGGCCGAGCCAGAACAGCAGGAACGAAGTCGCCAGGCATTCGGCAAAGACGTTGGCGGTCTCGTTCATGCCGATCACGATCACCAGCGATTCGAGCGGCCGGTTCATCAACCGCTCCAGCGCCTCGCGCACCCGCGCTGCGAGCTGCCCGCGGGTGTGCTCCATGCGGGCCAGCGAGAACAGGGCGGTCTCCGAAGCCGCCAGCAGCGCGCTTATCAGCAGCAGCAGGGCGACCGCGATCGGCAGCAACGTCATCATTTGGAATCCCGGCTGCGAAGCTGATCCCATCCGGCGGTGCGCGGCGCGCGACCGCGCCGGGTGCCTCCGGTGAGCCGGATACCGTCGCTGGCGCGCATCACCCGGCCGATGCGATGGACCGCGACCCCGAGGCGCTGGCTGAGCTCCGCCGGCGACCATCGGCCGCGCGCGCAGAACAGCAATTCGTAGTCCTCGCCACCGCCCAGCGCGAGCTCCGGATCGTCGCCGATCGCGGCGCGATAGGCGGCCGAGAGCGGAATCGCGTCGGCGTCAATCTCCGCGCCGGCGTGGCTGGCGTCGAGCAGATGGCCGAGGTCCTGCCACAGCCCGTCGCTGAGATCGATCGCTGCCGGCGCCGGACGCATCGCGGCCAGGCGCTGGCCGGCCCGCAGCCGGCTCGTGGGGTTGAGGAAGCGTTCGATCAGGAAGCGTCGCGCGGCGCCCCGGGCGCGCCGACGGCCCTCGAGAATTTTGAGGCCGGCAGCGGCGTCGCCGACGGTGCCGGTAACGAAGATCTGATCGCCGGGCCGAGCGGTATCGCGCCGCAGGATCGATCGACGGGCCTCGCCGATAAGCGCGACGGTGATCGCAAGGGCGCTAGCCCGGGTGATATTGCCGCCCACCACGTCGAGCTCCGCGGCGACGGCGGCGCGCCGGAGTCCGGCGTACAGGCGCTCGATGAAGCGCGGCTCGAGCGTCGCCGGAATCGCCAGGTTGACCACGGATGCGAGCGGCCATCCGCCGCAGGCCGCGATATCGCTCAGGTTGACGGTCAGCGCCTTGCGGCCGAGCGCCTCGGGCCGAAACCACGGGCGGCGAAAGTGGACCCCCTCGACCATCGAATCGATCGTAACCAGCAGTGGCCGTTTAACCGGCGCCAGCACGGCGCAGTCGTCGCCCGGGCCGAGGATGGTGCGGCGTCCCGGTTTCAAGCCGGCACACAAGCGCGCAATCAGTTCAAATTCGCCGGGCGGGGGTTTTTCTTTGGAGCGGGGCAAACCGGGCAAATCGGTCGTGATACGGAGCGAGGTGTCAGGGGAAGCAGGCCGGGGCCGTTGACTCGCCGGCGCATCCGCTGCCGTTCGCTCTCACATCCAGACACGCTAGAGCATTCTCATGGACTCGGCAATACCGCCCGACCTCGACGGACCGGCCGCCGCGCCCCGGCGGTCAGGACGCGCTTTCGACCGGCAACTCGACCGTGACAGTCAACCCCGCGTGATCGTCGGAGCGAGCCACGATGCGCCCGCCGTTGGCCTCGACCAGCGAGCGCGAGACGAACATCCCGACCATCACCGGCCAGGCCTGCACGGTGGACGACGGCGGCACCGCCATCAGCGCCGCCAACGCCGCCGGATCGAGCGGCGGACCCGAGTCGGCGATCTCGATCCGGACCCATCGATCGTGACAATCGCTGGTCACCAGGACCTGGCCGTGCTCGCAGTGGTCGATGGCGTTGATCATGAGGTTTTTCAGGATCCGTTCCAGATGATGCGGGTCGCAAGCGACCGCCGGCACGCGGTTCAGCTCGGTGAGGAACCTGACCCGCTTGCGTTGCGCCCGCTTGAGGCTTTCGCTGGCAACCTCGAGCATGATCGAGTTGGGGTCGACGGTGCGCGGGCTCGGTGTGAGGCGGCCCTCCTCGATGTTGGCGTAATCGAGGACGTTGCCGACGATCAGGTCCATCATGCGGGTTGCCAGCCCGATGCGGGTCAGCATCTCGCGCCGCTCGGCCTCGCCCAGCTCGCGGTCCTCCTCCATGATGCCGACGAAGCCGGTTACGGCCGAGAGCGGATTGCGAATATCATGCGCCAGCATCGCCACCTGGCGGTCGCGGAAGTTGGCAGCCTCGATGAAGAGATCGAACTGATGATGAAGCCGGCGGTCGTAGTCATGCAGAAACACGGCGGTGAACTGGGCCAGACATAACGCGGCGAGCACCCCCAGCCATCGATAAATCTGGAACTCATCGAGTGCCGGCAGGAAGTAACTGGCGGCCACGAACTCCACGATGCAGGCCACGCTCATCGCCGCCTGCCAGCGCGGATTCCAGCGCACGAACGAGGCGCTGGCGACCGGGCACAGGATTATCGCCACGAACGGCGAGACCGGATCGCCGGTGGTCATGCTGATGCGGATGACGAGGCTGACGATAAGAATCGAAAACAGCAGGGTCCAGAGCTGCCAATGGCGGCGGAAGGCGGGCAGCCAGGTGAGGCCGAAAAAGGCGGTGGTCGCCGCGAGCGCTATCCAATGGGCCGGGGTCAGGCGCGAATGGCCGGGAAGCGCGCCGTAATTGGCCGCCGCCAGAAAAGCGAGCATGAACAGGACCGCAACCGGGCCCGAAAGCTTCAGCACCCGCAGCGCTTCCTGGCCGCTGTCGATTACGACCGCAGCGGGCGCCTCGCCGTCATCGCGCGGCGCGACCGGTCGAACCCGGGTGTGCTCCTGATGCGGCTCCTGATCCATCTCCCCCGCTGCGCGCGGCACGCGCCGGGCCACCCCGCCCATACTCCATTAGACATAGCGCCCGGTCGGCAGGCAACTTGATCACCCTGGGTGGCACGCTATAGATTGCATATGTCGGTGGAAACTGGCTGGGGAGTGTGGAGAGATGAAGAAATTCATCGCGGGGGCGATGGTCGGCTTGCTAACGAGTTGGGCAGTCGCGTTCGCGTCGCCAAGTTTCAATCACAACGGCATCTTCTGGAACCGGCTGACCAACGAGGGCAAGTCCGGTTATGTCAATGGCTACAATGACGCGATGCAGGTGAGTGTCGGCAAGCTTGACAGCCTGACGATCGCAGGCGATCTGTTCCATTGGAAGGGCGCGCGCAAGATCATCCATCAACTGTCGCACGAGCTGTCGCTGTCCGACGTGACGACCGCCGACGCGGTCAAGCGGCTCAACTCGCTTTACGCCAGCAGCAAGTATTCGGAGCTCGATCTCGGCTCGGCGCTGCAACTGCTTTCGGTGCCGGCCCCGGCCCGCAGCGCCGCGGCCCAGCCGCAGCCGGCGAATCGTTAAAGCCTCACGCCCGCAACCAGCGCAGTCCGCGCCTCCTGCCGCATCCCGAAAGCGATCACTCTGCGCGGCCCAGGGTGATCGATAGCGCTTGAATCCTCCGCTTTACGTGCCTTACCCTGAGTCGTGGTGGCGCAAAGGTGAACGCGAAGCTCTCCCTGCTGACCAAGGTGTCACGGGCCACCGTGTCGCTGCACTCCCATATTCCCACCGCGCACATCTCCAACTCGATGGGACTCGGTACCGACCGCCGCGGCAGCGGCACGCTGGTCAGCCCCGACGGCCTGATCCTGAGCGTCTATTACCTAACGATGGGTGCGCAACGCGTGATCGTCACGCTCGGCGGCGGCGAACAGCTCGAGGCGCGGATCGTGGCCCACGACTACACCACCGGGCTCGGTCTGCTGAAGATCGACGGCGGCCCTTATCCGCATCTTGACGTGGTCTCGTCGGCGGGCGTGCAGCTCGGGCAGGAGGCGTTTATCGTCTCCAGCGTGGGCGGCGAGAAGCGCTGCGCGGATTGCGGGGTCGTCACTTACCTCGGTCCCTTCGACGCGGTCTGGGAGTTCTTTCTCGAGCGTTCTATCTGCATGACCGCCTCGGCCCTCAACCTCGGGCTCAATGGCGGCCCGATCTGCAACAGTCTCGGGCAGCTCTTCGGTGTCGCCTATCTGAACTTCGCCGAGATCGGACGACCGATCCTCGGCATCCCGGGCGAGCTGTTCATCGACGCGCGCGACGAGCTGGTGCGCCACGGCCATCGCATCAGCGTGCCGCCGCGGATGTGGATCGGGCTGCTGTCCTACACCCTGCAGGACCACGTGATTATTGCCGGCGTGATGCCGGGGAGTCCGAGCGAAAAGGCCGGCCTCAAGCAGGGCGACCTGGTGCTGACCGTCGACGGCAACGATATCCGCGAGCGCCGCGCACTCTACGACGCCGTCAACAGCCATCGCCCGGGCGAGGTCGTCAACCTGCAGATCCTGCGCAACAACCAGGTCCAGCAGTTCGCGATCCCCGCGATCTCGGTCGAAGATTACCTGCGCTGAGCGGGCTTCCGCTCACACGTCCTTGAAAGCCGCCTTGCCCTTGGCCTTGCCCTTGGCGCGCCGACCCGCGATCGCGGCCTGCGCCGCCGCCAGCCGCGCCAGCGGCAGGCGAAACGGCGAGCACGAAACGTAATCGAGCCCCAGACCGTGGCAGAGTTTGACGCTGGCAGGATCGCCGCCATGCTCTCCGCAAATCCCCAGCTTGAGCTTGGGGTTGGCCTTGCGGCCGAGCTCGATGCCGATGCGCATCAGGCCGCCGACGCCGTCTGCGTCGAGCTCCTGGAACGGGTCATTGCGATAGATCTTGGCCTTCAGGTAATCGCCGAGGAAGCGCGAGGAGTCGTCGCGCGAAAGCCCGTAGGTCATCTGGGTCAGGTCATTGGTGCCGAAGGAGAAAAAGTCGGCGACCGCGCCGATCTGGTCGGCGACCATGCACGCGCGCGGCACCTCGATCATGGTGCCGATGGTGTAATGGACGCGCTTGCCATTGCGGCGGCCGAACACTTCCTGCGCCACCTGGCGAATCTCGCGCGCCAGCAACTCGAACTCGCGGCGGTCGCCGATCAGCGGCAGCATGATCTCGGGCATCGCCTTGATGCCCTGCGCGCGCAGCTCGCCCGCCGCCTCCAGGATGGCGCGGGCCTGGGTCCGGTAGATTTCCGGATAGCTCACGCCCAGCCGCGAACCGCGATGCCCCAGCATCGGGTTGACCTCGACCAGCCGGTCGCGCACCTTGCGCAGATAGTCGGGTTCGAGGTTCATGGTGCGCGCCAGCTCGGCGACCTCGGCGTCCTCCTTGGGCAGGAATTCGTGCAGCGGCGGATCGAGCAGCCGGATGGTGACCGGCAGCCCGGCCATCGCCTTCAAGATGCCGACGAAGTCCTGGCGCTGGTAGGGCTCGATCTTTTCGAGCGCCCGGGTGCGCTGCTCGACGGTCTCGGCGAGGATCATCTCGCGCACCGCCGCGATGCGCTGCGGATCGAAGAACATGTGCTCGGTGCGGCACAGGCCGATACCCTCGGCGCCGAAGGCGCGCGCCAGCTCGGCGTCGTGTGGCGTATCGGCGTTGGCGCGCACGCCCAGCCGCCGCTCGGCGTCGGCCCACGACATGAATTTGCGGTAGGCCGCCGACATCTCGGGCTGCACGGTCGGCACCTGGCCGGCGATCACCTCGCCGGTCGAGCCGTCGAGCGTCAGCGCGTCGCCGCGATGTAGTACGCGGCCGTTGGCCGAGAGCGTGCCGGCGCCGTAATCGATCGCCAGGTCCGTGCATCCCGCGATGCAGCACTTGCCCATCCCACGCGCGACCACCGCCGCATGGCTGGTCATCCCGCCGCGCGCGGTCAGGATACCCTGGGCGACCTGCATGCCGTTGATATCCTCGGGCGAGGTCTCGACCCGCACCAGCACCACGTGCTTGCCCGCGTCGGCGGCCGCGACCGCCTCGTCGGCCGAGAACACGATCTCGCCCGAGACCGCGCCGGGCGAGGCCGGCAGGCCGCGCGCCAGCACCTGCTTGTGAGCGGCGGGGTCGAGCCGCGGATGGAGCAGTTGCTCGAGCTGCACCGGCTCGACGCGCATCAGCGCCTCGCGCCGATCGATCAGCCGCTCGCCCGCCATCTCGACCGCGATTCTGACCGCGGCCTCGGCCGTGCGCTTGCCGGTGCGGGTCTGCAGCATGAACAGCCGGCCGCGCTCGATGGTGAATTCAAGGTCCTGCATGTCGCGGAAATGTTTTTCGAGCCGCTTGGCGATCGCCAGCAGGTCGCGGTAGGCGCCGCTGAAGCTCTCCTCGAGCGTGCCGAAACGCGCGCGCCGCTCGGTCTCGTCGACGTGGTTGTGCGCGGCCCACTGCTTGCCGGCGCGCAGGCTTATCTGGCGCGGCGTGCGGATGCCGGCGACCACGTCCTCGCCCTGCGCGTTGGGCAGGAACTCGCCGTAGATGCCCTTCTCGCCGGTGGCGGGATCGCGGGTGAAGGCGACGCCGGTGGCGCAATCGGGGCCGAGGTTGCCGAACACCATCGCCTGCACGGTCACCGCCGTGCCCCAGTCGCCGGGAATATTGTTGATGCGCCGGTAGGCGATGGCGCGCTCGTTGTTCCACGAGTCGAAGACCGCACCGATCGCGCCCCACAACTGCTTTTCGGGATCCTGCGGCAGGTCGCGCCCGACGCGCAGGCGAATCAGCTCGCGGAACTCGCCGACCAGCTCCTGCAGGTCGGCGGCCGAGAGATCGACGTCCTGTTCGACGCCGCGCGCTTTTTTCTTCTGTTCGATCAGCAGCTCGAAGGGATCGTGCTCGGTCGCGCTCGCGGGCTTGAGGCCCAGCACCACGTCGCCGTACATCTGGCAGAAGCGGCGGTAGGAATCCCAGGCGAAGCGCGGATTGTCGCTGGCCCGCTCGAGGCCGGCCACGGTCTCGTCGGTAAGGCCGAGATTCAGCACCGTGTCCATCATCCCCGGCATCGAGACCCGCGCCCCCGAGCGCACCGAGACCAGCAGCGGATTTTCACGCGCGCCGAACTTGCGGCCGAGAATCTTTTCCATCCGCGCGACGCTCCGGGCGACGCCCGCGGCGAGTCCCGCCGGATACTTGTGATTATGATCGTAAAAATAGTTGCAGACCCGGGTCGAGATGGTGAAGCCGGGCGGCACCGGCAGCTTGAGCGACGCCATCTCGGCCAGATTCGCGCCCTTGCCGCCGAGCAGGTCGCGCATCGCGGAGCGCCCCTCGGCCACGCCGCCGCCAAAGAAGTAGATATCAGGATGGATACGCGCCATTGGATGAATCTCCGTTGCGGCGGCAGCTGCGCTGCGGGTTGGCCCGGCCCCGGCCGCGATGACGGCCGGCGCGATGCGCCCGTGCGCTTGCGCCGCTATCTATGCCAACCGATACGTTGCGTTATTTCCGCGGCCAGCCGCGCGATCGGAATCCGCTCCTGCTGCATGGAGTCGCGATCGCGCAGCGTAACTGTGTCGTCGGTCATCGTCTGATGATCGATCGTCACGCCGAAGGGCGTGCCGACCTCGTCCTGGCGCCGATAGCGGCGCCCGATCGATCCGGCCTGATCATAGGCGACCGTGAAATGGCGCTGCAATTCCTCGCGCACCGCCTGCGCCTTCTCGGGCTGCCCGCCCTTGCGCAGCAGCGGCAAGACGGCGGCCTTGACCGGCGCCAGCCGCGCGTCGAAGCGCATCACGATCCGCTCCTCGTTCTCGACCACGTCCTCGTCGTAAGCCTCGAGCATGAAGGCCAGCATCGCGCGGTCGACGCCCAGCGCCGGCTCGATTACCCACGGCCGGAAACGCTCGCGGGTCTCCTCGTCGAAGTAGGTCAGGTCCTTGCCGCTATGCTGCGCGTGCTGATCGAGATCGTAGCTGCCGCGCCGCGCGATACCCTCGAGCTCGCCCCAGCCGAACGGATAGAGAAACTCCAGGTCGGTGGTGCCGCGCGAATAATGCGACAGCTCCTCGGCGCCGTGCGGCCGCTGGCGCAGATGGTCGCGCGCGACGCCGTACTTCAGGAACCACTGGTAGCGGTAGTCGACCCAGAAATCGAACCAGTGCTGCTCCTCGGCCGGCTCCGGCTTGACGAAGAACTCCATCTCCATCTGCTCGAACTCGCGGGTGCGGAAGATGAAGTTGCCGGGCGTGATCTCGTTGCGGAACGACTTGCCGATCTGCGCCACGCCGAACGGCAGCTTGACGCGCTGGGTATCGACGATATTGCCGAAGTTGACGAAAATTCCCTGCGCGGTCTCGGGCCGCAGATAGATGGTCGCGGCCTGGTCCTCGAGCGGCCCCATGAAGGTCTTGAACATCAGGTTGAAGCGCCGCGACTCGGTCAGCTCGCCGCCGCAGGCGGGGCAGCGATCGCCGTCGAGCTGATCGGCCCGGAAGCGCTGCTTGCATTGCTTGCAGTCGACCAGCGGGTCGGTGAAGTTCTGCAGATGGCCCGAGGCCTCCCAGGTGCGCGGATGCATCAGGATGGCGGCGTCGAGGCCCAGCACCTCGGCGCGCCGCTGCACCATGTCGCGCCACCAGGCCTCCTTGACGTTGCGCTTGAGCTCGACGCCGAGCGGCCCGTAATCGAAGGTCGAGCCGAGCCCGCCGTAGATGTCGCTGCTCGGAAAGACGAAGCCGCGCCGCTTGCAGAGGTTGACCAGCTTTTCCATCGTGACCGGGTTCTTGGTCCCGGCCGCGGGCTTCTGTGCCTCAGGTAACGACAAACAATGCCTCCGATACTTCGTGAACCCCGGGCGGTTGGCGCTCCGAGGGGATACCTAATTTCGTATCATTCGCGCGCCGCTGCGGCAATTTTGCGCCGCGACGGGCGACCGGGCAGGGCCTCGCACAGATCGACGCGCGCGCATGAACCTAGCCGGGCGCGAAGCGGTCAGATCGAACGACCTCGAAGGTCGCGGTTGATGCTGCGAGACAGGCGGATAATGATGGTTTAGAATGAGCACCTGAGCGCCCCGGAAAAACCGGCGGCTAATCCATCAACCTGAGGAAATGATGAGACTATCGCGCACAGGATTTTTCGCCGCCGCCGCGGGACTGATGATGGCTATCGCAGCGGCCGGATGCGGCCATCAATTGGTCGCGCCGCCGGGCGAGACCGCGGTGCTGATCTTTCCCGATCGCCAATCGGTCGCCAAGGTCGAGCAGATGATCAAGGAAGAGGGGATGCTGGGCGCGATCGGCGCAGCCGGCGAAACCGCCAAGGCCAAGCCGATCGTCGGCGGCACCTACGTCAAAGTGCTATCGCGCGATCAATACTCGGTCGAGGTGGTAGTCACCAGCGGGCCGTACCAGGGGCTGCACGGCTTCGTCATGAAGGAGGCGGTCAACTGAGCCGCGACTGATTAGCCGCGACTGATTTGGGGATTGATTGGCGGGAGCGGACGATCAGAGCGCGCTTGAGCCGCGCTCGCCGGTCCTGATGCGGACCACTTCTTCCATCGGCATCACGAAGATCTTGCCATCGCCGATACGCCCGGTGCGGGCCGCGCGCTCGATGGTCTCGACCACCTGCGCGGCGAGGTCGTCGGAGACGATGATCTCGAGCTTGACCTTGGGCAGGAAGTCCACCACGTACTCGGCGCCGCGATAGAGCTCGGTGTGTCCCTTCTGACGGCCGAAGCCTTTGACCTCGGTGACGGTGAGGCCCTGCACGCCGATACTGGAGAGCGCCTCTTTGACCTCATCGAGTTTAAACGGCTTGATGATCGCCTCGACCTTCTTCATGTTGCTCCTCTGTGGCGCCAGTCATCTTCCGCAAACTGCGCCCTCGCACATTTACAAGCATACCATTTCCAGTATCAGCGGGATTAGGCAAGCCCCCGTTCGCGGCGGCGCAGCAGGTTTACACACATCGCGCGGGGGCGAATTTAGGGCGAAATCGAATCTGGTGGAGGATTAGCAACGATTCACGCCGGATGGTGTCCCAAGCGCGGCTCCTTGCCGCTCAACAGGCGCTGGATATTGTCGCGATGGCGCAGCAGCACCATCGCGGCCATCACGGCGATCAGCACCTGGTAGGCGCGCGGCAAGCCCATCGCGACGATCAGCACCAGCAGTGCGATCGCGGCGCAGATCGATCCCATCGAGACGATGCGGGTCAGCGCCAGCACGATCAGGAACACGGCGAACGCCAGCAGCGTCGGCACCGGCGCCATCGCCAGCCAGACGCCGAGCGAGGTCGAGACCCCGCGGCCGCCCTTGAAGGCCAGGAAGATCGAGCAAATCGATCCCGCGAAGGCCGCCAGCGCCACCAGCGCGATAGTGGTCGCGTCCGCTCCCAGAGCCCGCGCTGCCAGCACCGGGAGGGCGCCCTTCAGCACATCGCCGCTGAACGTCAGCGCGGCGGCGCCGCGGCCGGCGGCGCGCGCGACATTGGTCATGCCGATATTGCCGGAGCCGACCTGGCGCGGATCGAAGCCGAACAGCCGGCCGACCAGCACGCCGACCGGGATCGATCCGACCAGATACGAGGCCGCTACCAGGATAATCGAGAGCATCGATGCGGTGGCTTATTCAGCGCGCTTTGAACAGGAGATGGTCGGGGTGACTGGATTTGAACCAGCGACTCCTGCGTCCCGAACGCAGTGCTCTGGCCAGGCTGAGCTACACCCCGTTTCCGTCCGTGCCGTGAACCGGGAAATTCTTATAGCATCGCGGCCCGCGGCAAAGCGAGAGCGCTCAAATCCGCGCGATCTGTGCGCGCATCGCGCTGATGGTGGCGACGTAATCGTGCGACCCGAAGATGCCTGAGCCCGAGACGAAGATGTTGGCGCCGGCCGCGGCCGCGGCCGCCACGTTGTCGACCTTGATGCCGCCGTCGATCTCGAGGTCGAGCTCGAGGCCGCGCCGCTCGAGGTCGCGCCGGATCAAGCGCAGCTTGTCGAGGCTGTCGGCGATAAATTCCTGGCCGCCGAAGCCCGGATGCACGCTCATCACCAGGATCATGTCGAGCTGATCGGCGCAGGCCAGCACGCGCTCGGGTTCGGTCTCCGGATTGATCGCGATCGAAGCGCGCGCCCCGGCGGCGCGAATCCGCGCGGCGATCGCGCCGAGATCGCCGCAGGCCTCGGCATGCACCGAGACTGAGTCCGCGCCCGCCGCGACAAAGGCGTCGACGTAGCGCTCCGGCTCGCTGATCATCAGGTGGGCGTCGAGCGGCAGCCGGGTGACGGCGCGCACCGCTTTCAGCACCGGGATTCCGATCGAGATGTTGGGCACGAAATGGCCGTCCATCACGTCGAAATGGATTAGGTCGGCGCCGGCCGCTTCGACCCGGCGCAGCTCCTCGCCCAGCCGCGTGAAATCGGCCGACAGAATCGACGGGGCAATCCGGAAGACGCGGTTCATAGCGAGCCAGGCGCTCCCGAGTCTATGCGAGATTGGGCCGGCGCGCGAGGCTCGCAGCGGGCGCCAAACCGGCCTCGCAGCGGCCACTAGCCACACTATGGCGCGTTTGCTAAAAATGTCCAAATATGGCCCATGCGGTCTAAATTAGGCAGAATTACAATGACAATTCCGGATTAGGTATCTGCGGATCGATGAGTCTTAAACGAATGCGAATTCAGGGGGGACAGGTGAATGCGCAAGGAAAAACTCAACCAGGGATGGCTCGGGGCGTTCTTACTAGTTGCTTTTGCGACCTTGATGGCCGGGTGCGGTGGAGGCGGAGGCGGTAACGGAAGGTATCACCCGGTCCACACCGCCACTGCCACCGCCACTATCGCTCCGACTGCCAGCGCGACGCCGACCGCAACCAGCAGCGCCACCGCCACCGCCTCCGCCACTGCCACGCCGACTGCTACTCCGACTCCGATAGTCGCGTCTGTCATACCATCCGTCATCGGCTGCGCAGGACAGGGCGTGCCGATTAATCGGCAGATCGTGGTGAGCTTCAATCAGCCGATGGATAATACGACCATCGACACCACCACCTTTACGGTGACCGCGCCAGGCCCAACTACCGTAATGGGCAGCGTGAGCTACGACGCGACCAACAATATCGCGATCTTTACGCCCGCATCCCCACTTGCGGTCAACACCGTTTTCACGGGCACCATAACCACCGGGGTCATGAGCGCCACCGGAATTCCACTGGCAAACGACTTTGTATGGACCTTCACCACCGGCGCGAGCTCAGATACCACGCTTCCAACTGTCGCCTCGACCGATCCCGCTGATTCTGCCGGCAGCGTCGCACTCAATCAGAAAATCATCGCCACCTTCAGCGAACAGATGGACTCCACAACCCTCACCGGGTTGACTTTTACGCTCACCGGGCCGGGCTCAACCCCGGTTGCCGGTACGGTGACCTACTCGATGATTGGCGCAACTGCGACCTTCACGCCGGCCAGCGCGCTGAGCGCCAGCGTGCTGTACACGGCGACGATTACCACCGGGGCCACGGACCTCGCCGCGAATGCGCTCGCGGTCGATTTCACCTGGACCTTCACCACCGGTACCGGGTCCGACACCACGGCGCCCACCGTAACTCTGCAGACGCCTGCCAGCGGCGCCATGTCGGTGGCCACTAACGCATCGATCAACGCAACGTTCAGTAAGGCGATGGACCCGTCAACGCTCAGCCTGGCAACTTTTACGCTGAGCGGCCCCGGCCCAACTGCGATCGCGGGGAAAGTCACCTATGATATAGCCAACCAGATCGCGACGTTTACTCCCTCCAGCGCGCTCGCAGCCAGCACGGTATACGACGCCATCATTACGACCGGGGCCCAGGACCTGGCAGGCAATCCACTAGCCGCCGACGTTTCATGGAGCTTTACTACCGGGTCGACGGCGGGTCTGGCGTCGATAGACCTTGGCGCCGGCTCCAGTTTCGAGCTTTTCGCTGAAGCGACGATCACTAACACCGGCACCAACGTGATCAACGGGGATGTTGGTTTGACGCCCAACACCCTCACTTCGGTGATTGGATTTCCGCCCGGCATAGTAAACGGGACGATTTATGTTGACAGTGATCCGGAGGCGACCGCGGCACTATCTTCCTTGAGCGCTGCGTACCTCGACGCCAGCCCCGGCACGCTGCCGGGGGCGACGGTTATTGCCGAAAACCTGGCCGGACTCACTGAACCTCCAGGCCTCTATACATCACTGGCGACCACCTTTGAGATAACCGGAGGGAATCTCACGCTCGACGCCCAGGGTGACGCGAATGCGATCTGGATTTTCCAGATGCCATCGACCGCGACCGGCCTGACGTTGACCAACCCCACCTGCAACGTTATCCTCACCAACGGTGCTCAAGCCGCCAACGTCTTTTGGTGGACTCCCGGTTCAGTAACGGTCGGAGGGGGCTGCGCGATGGAAGGAAATATTCTGGCCGGCACTTCTATTACGTTTGCATCAACCGGCGCCACGATGGACGGCAGAGCGCTCGCAGGGCTGGGCGGTCCAGTTCCACTCACTGGCGCAGTCACAATAGCAGGTACACTGGGAGGCGCCGTAGGTCTGCCCGGCGGTTGTACTCAATAGAGATTCGACGTCAGACAAGCGACGAGGGCTAAGCCGACTGGCTATTTACAAGCTGGGAGCAGCAACGGGAGTGAGGAGTAAGATGGTGCCAAGGAAACCAGGTCTATACGTAATCGGGATCGTGATTTTGTCGATGCTGGCGGCGGGTTGCTCGATGACACCCGAGCAGAAGCATTACACTCTCGTTGGCGCCGGCAGCGGCGCTCTGATCGGCGGTGTGATCGGATGCTCGGCCGCGGCTATTTCAGACTCCGACGATCCCACCGCCTACGCCATCGGATGTCCGATCGGCCTCGGCGCGGGGGCCCTCGTGGGTGGAGTGGTCGGCTATGTAATGGCGCCAAAGCCGATGCCGGCTGCGCCGCCGCCACCTCCTCCTCCGCCGCCACCGCCGCCGCCGCCTCCTCCGGTTAAGGAGAAGATCATTTTACGCGGCGTCCATTTCGACTTTGATAAGTCCATCATTCGTCCGGCAGATGCGGCGGTATTGGACGAAGCAGCAGCCACGCTCAAGGCGCATCCCGACCTGACGGTAGACGTCAACGGGTACTGCGACGCGATTGGCGGCGTAGCCTACAACCAGCGGCTTTCGGAGCGCCGCGCGAACGCAGTGGTCAGCTATCTCGCCGACCACGGTGTAGCGCAGAGCCGATTGGTGCCGCGCGGCTACGGCAAGACCGATTTTGTCGCACCGAACAATAGCAGGGAGGGCCGCGCGCAAAACCGTCGCGTCGAGCTCGTGCCTGTTCAGTAACGGCTCATGAGGGGTCAGCCGCGCGCCCGCCCGGGCCGCGGCTGACCTCTGTTCAAGAACGTTCGCAGATCTGACCGGGGATGCTGGTCAAGCTCTGGAAGACGCCTAATCCCGCGATTTTATTGCGACCCGCAGCGGCGGCGCATTTTCACAACCACCATCCGAACCGATCCGCCAACCGCCGCATCGAAGCCGATCACAAGCCCGATCACATCGCGGACTCGGGCGGACCTTAAACGCCCGAGGTTGCGCACCGCGCCGCCGCCACGCTCACACGATAAGGGATCGCCATGAGAATCGACGTGCACAGCCATTTCATGTCGGAAAAATTCGCCCGCATGCTGGAGAAGCGCAGCCGCTTTCCCTACGCGCGGCTGGTCGACGGCACCTGGCGCTTCACCTGCTGCCAGGGACTGACGCTGCCGATGACGCCGCCGATGTTCGACATGGAGCGCAAGCTGGCCGAGATGGACAGCCTCGGCATCGACGTCGCGATTCTGAGCCTGGCGGCGCCCGGTCCGGAGCTGATCGGCGGGCGGCGCGCCGAGCAGATCGCGCGCCTCCACAACGATCTGCTGGCCGAGCTGATCGCGGCCCATCCCGATCGCTTCTGGGGCTACGCGACGTTGGGGTTCGGCGATCTCGAGGCCTCGCTCAAGGAACTCGACCGCGCCATCGGCGAGCTCAAGTTCCGCGGCCTGCAACTGTTCTCGAATATCCGCGGCAAGCCGCTCGACGCGCCCGAGTTCGTACCGCTGTTCGCGCGGATGGCGGAGCTGGGCCGGCCGATCTTCATCCATCCGACCGTGCCGCTCAATCGCAACTACCTGGCCGACATTATCCCGGTCCCGGCGCTGGGTTTTATCGTCGATACGACGCTGGCCGCGATGCGCCTGGCGGTGTCGGGACGGCTCAGCGAATTTTCTGCCGCGCCGGTGATCATCCCGCACGTCGGCGGTGCGGTGCCGTACCTGATGGCGCGGCTGGCGGGCTCGATGATCACTCATCAGCGCGGCATCGATCCGACCGCCGCCCTCAAGACGCTGTACATGGACACCGTCGTCAATGGGCCCGAGCCGCTGCGCTGGTGTTACGAGATGATGGGCGCCGACCATCTGCTGTTCGGCACCGATCATCCGTACGGTCAATGGGCGCGGCGCACGATCGAGGCGCTCAATCAGCTTCAGTGTCCGGCCGCCGATCGTGAGCAGATCGATCACGCCAACGCCGAACGCTTATTCCCACCCGTATCGTGACAGCGGCGGCGCGCGCGCCGTTGCTCGTGCCCTGAAAAATTTCAGCCTGTCCGGCTTCGTGCGATGGGTTCAGAATCCGCGCAGATCGGAACCGACAGGTCCTAGATGACTATTCAACAGGATTTTCGCCTCTCAGCCCCATCAGCCACGCCAGATCATAATCGCTATTCGCGATTCGGTTACGACCCGGCCGGTTACGCTCCAGTTTCGGCCGCTTGACCCGCGCACGGCGCGGGCGGCGGACGCCGCAGTGAAAAGGATAAATGTCGAAGCGACGATGGTTGCGGATCGTACCGTTCGTGCTGGTCGTGCTCGCGGCGTCCAGCGCCCGCGCGCAGTACCAGGGCATCCCGAACTACACCGGCCCGGGCGCGGGCCTCAACTTTCGCACCGCGATCAATCAGCGCTTCGCGGGCGTGATGCCGATCGCGCCGTTGATCGTGAGCCTGCCGTTTGCCACCCTGCCGCCCGAGCAGGACGGCGCGATCCTGTTCTGCAACGATTGCAAGCTCACCACGCCCTGCGCCGGCGGCGGCCACGGCGCGTTTGCGCAGGGCACGCGCGGCGCGTGGTCGTGCTCGATGTCCTTGCTGGAAGGAAACCTGGCGGTCAACGGCAACCTGCTCAACGGAGTCGGCGGTCTGACGGTCAACAATGACGCCATCGCCGAGCACGACATCGCGCAGTTTTCGATCAACGGGGCGGTCAATGTTCGCGATCCGAAGTATGGTGCGAGCGCGAGCATGGCCAGCGGGACTGCGACTCTCAACGGCACCACCGCGGTCACGATGGACGCGGTGCACGATTTCGCCGTCGGCCAGCATGTCGCGATTTATGGCGCCGGGCCGGCCAGTTCGCTGGGCGCGCCGACCTTGAGCGTGGTCGGCGAAGCCTACGGCTGGCAGTCGAGCGGCATCCTCTCGGTCACCAACAAATACGCGATCGGCAACAGCGGCAATTCGGGCTGCTGGATCGACAAACTTAGCAGCCTCCCGCCGTGGCAGCCGTCGACCAACTACAGCCCCGGTTCCGAGATCGCGATGAATCTCAATGGCCAGTGGTACGGCTTCCTGGCCTGGAATATCACCAGCCCGCAGACTTCGGGCAGCCTGGCCCCTGATTTCAAGAGCCTCATCTATGGGCCGCCATCTTACCTCGGCGGTCCGTGGCTGACGTCCGGCAGCACCTATGTCAGCGATGCCAACGGTATCCACTGGACGGCGTTCGGTATCCTCGGCAACTCCAGTCTCGCCAACACCGCCTGCTCGACGACCTATGGCTACACGGTCACCCCGATCGATGCCAACGGAGGAATCGGCGCGGCGTCGACCGTGCAGTATCTGGCCAACGGCGCCGCCGTGCTTTCTCCCGGCAACGCCAACCTGCTGACGATCACGAATCCGGCGAACACCGTGGCCGACATCATCGGACGCTGCAGCGGCGCGAGTTGCACGCCCGGCTTCTACAGCATCGTCCCGACTTACGGCGCGTCGACCAGCCAGACTTATCTCGATATCGGCAACGCGCAGGGGCAGTATCTCGACGCGAGCGGCGCGGTCTACGCCGCGAGCTCGTCGGGCACCACGCCGATGCCCGCGATCGTCAATCAGCCGCTGCTCACCACCATCGCAAGCTGCGGGACTGCGACCCCCGGCGCCGCCTGCACCAGCACCGCCTTCGTGCTGGCGACCGCTGCCACGGCGAGCGGCAGCTTCGTGATGACCCATGACGACGGGCCGGCCTTCAATGCCGCGATCGCGGCGGCGGCCGCGGCGGCTCATCCGGTTTACGCGCCGGCGGGCAGCTATCCGATCGCGACCACGCTCAACCTGAACAATATTTCCGGGATGCGGCTGCGCGGCGAGTCTGCGGTCGGCGGCGCGGCAACGATTCTGAACTGGGTCGGCGGCATCGGCGGTACGATGCTGCAGGTATTCAAGACCCGCGGCAGCCTGGTGCAGAATCTCACGCTCACCGGCGCGAGCGGGGCGACGCCGGCGGTGGGAGTCGATATCGACAATGCCGGGGCGGGCTCGGTCGCGCCGACTCACGATACGCTGCGCGACATGGGCATCGCCCTTATCTCCAACCCGATCCGGCTCGCGAATCTGGGCAGCGCGAACTGCGACAACATGAGCTTCGATCGGATCACGATCGGCAACGGCGCGGACGGCGGCCACACCGCGGTCTGGATTGGCGGCGCGGGACAGACCGATAACGAGCGCTTCACCAACCTCACCATCTCCTACGGACCCTGGGACCAACTGTTCGACCTCGGCGGGGTGCGCGGCACGCAGGTTGGCTCAGTCTACATCGGCGGCCTGGAGACCAGCGCCGGCGACACCATCGGCGTCCATATCGCCAACACCGTCAAACGGCTGCAGCTCGACGGGTGGTACGTTGAGGGGCTGGCGCGATTGCTCTACGACGACAGCGGCTTCGGCCTGACGACTTTCGTCAGCAACGGCTATTTCAACGCCCCCAATGTCGCGCCCGATCAATTTTATGTCGTCGCCGGCTCGGGACAGCTTGCCAGCACCAACACCACCTGGGGCGTGTCGGGCGAGATGCTCAAAATCAACGTCGGCGCACCCAACCGTTTCCGCACCTATTCCGGACGGCTCACCAGCCTCGGCGATACCTTCTCCGATCCGCGCGGCATCTTCACGCCGTACAGCACCAGCGGCAATTACTCGGTGTTGATTCAGGGCGCCAGCGGACTCGCTGATACCGGCGATGCCGGCAATACGCAGAGCAGCTTTGCGGCGAGGATCGTCGGCCCGCTAATCGCGCCGACCATCTGGGGCGGTGACAATTCAACCGGCCGCATCACCACCGCCAAGGTCGGAACCATCGCCGCGCCGACCGTGACGTCGACCGGCGCCAACGCGGGACAATCGCACAGCTATTACCTGGTCTGTCACGACGCCAACGGCGGCACCACCGCGGTTTCCGCCGCCGGCATCACCAGCGCTTCGGTGACGACCCTGAATCTCAATACGAGCGACTACAACATCATCACCTGGCCGTTTTACCCCGGATGCGTGAGCTTCGACGTCTATCGCGATGCGACCAGCGGCGCCTCGCTGCTGGCCAGCAACGTGAGTCAGACCGTGGTGGTGAACAACGCGCCCGGCTACCAGGTGCTCGACCAGGGCCAGGCGGCCTCGACCAGCACCGCGCCGACCGTCGACACCACCGGTGACAGTCTGGTGTCGGGCGCACTCAGCGCCGGCAGCGTCGCGACGATTGCGAACGGCAACCTGTCAATCAATGGCAGCGGTCTGCTGAGCGAAGGCATCACCACTCTCGCCAGCCTGCCGGCGACCTGCAATGCGGGCCAGGAGATCTATTGCAGCGACTGCAAGAGCGTGGCCGACGGCGTATTCATGGCCTCGACCTGCGCGGGCAACGGCTCGGGCTCGATCGCCGTGTGCCGGTCGGGCAATAGCTGGAAATGCGGCAGATGACAGCGGGACGGCGCCGGGTTCAGCGCGAACGGATAATTCGCGCGGCGAAGAAGCCGTCGCGGCCGCCGCGGTCGGGCCGCGTCAGCATGGTTGCGTCGGCGCGCAACTCGCGGGCGATCGCGGGATGGACGCGCGGGGCCGCATCGATCGCGAACCCGGGATGGCGCGCGAGAAAATTCCGCACCACCTCGATCCCCTCGGCCGGAGCCAGGCTGCAAACCGAATAGACCAGCGCGCCCCCGGGCCGCAGCAGCGCCGCCGCCGCCGCCAGCATCCGCAACTGCAGCTCCGCCAGGCGCGCCGGATCGCCGGGCTCGAGCCGCCAGCGGATTTCGGGATGCTCGCGCAGCGTGCCGAGCCCCGTGCACGGCGCGTCGAGCAATACGAAATCAAACTGCGAGGCGCGCAGCGGGATGGCGTTGGCCAGATCGGCGCACGCCACCTCGAGGTTGCGATCGCCGAGCGCCGCCGCTCTCATCCGCAGGCGCTTGAGCCCGGACAAATTGACATCCAGTGCCAGCACCCGTCCGCCCTCACCGACGAGTTCCGCAAGATGTGTCGATTTGCCGCCGGGCGCCGCGGCGCAATCGATCACAGTTGCTCCTGGAGCCGGCGCGAGCAGGCGGGCTATCCATTGTGAGGCCTCCGACTGGGTGCAAAACAGACCCTCGGGGCTGTCGCCGCCGAGACCGGCCGCGCCCTGCAGCACGACCGTCTCCGGCAGACCCTGCTGTTCGTCGTCGAACGCCAGGCCGTCGGCGCGCAATCGCTCGAGCAGCGCCGCGCGCGATCCGCGCGCGAGATTAAGGCGAATGACGTTGGGCGCGGCCTCGTTGTCGGCCGCCATCAGCGACTCGGCCTCGGCCAGCCCGAACCATGCGATGAAGCTTTCGACCAGCCAGCGCGGATGCGACCAGGCGACCGACAGGTAGCCGGCTTCATCCCGGTCGCGCTCCGGCAGCTCGATCGATGACGACGACGCGCGGCGTAACACGGCGTTGACCAGTCCGCCGGCCTGGCGCGTACGCGGATTCTGCTTGGCGATTTCGACCGCGGTATCAACCGCAGCGTGACCCGGAACCCGATCCATAAAGCGCAACTGGAACAGGCCGAGGCGTAAAATCGCGAGCACCGCCGAATCGAGCTCGTCAGCCGGCCGCCCGGCAAGGCGTTCGATCTCATAGTCGAGGCGTCCCTGCCAGGCCAGCCCGCCCAGCACGAGCAGCGTAATCAGACGGCGATCGGCGAGCGGGAACGCGCCCAGTTGATGGCCGAGCAGGACATCGGCGAAAGCGCCTTCTTCGTCGACGCGCCGCAGGATACCGAGCGCCGCACGACGCGCGGCGATCCCGGCGGCGTCGCCACGCCGGCGAACCGAAGCGGCCGGTCGGCGATGGAGCGGGCGCTTCAAGTTCCCAGCCGCTCGCCGATCGTAAGCCGTCGGCCGCGCGCGAAATCCGCCGCCGCCATCCGCTTGCGCCCCGACGCCTGCACTTCGAGCAGGGTCAGCCGGCCGCGGCCGCACTGGATCGCCGGAGCGGGTTTGAGATCGACGATCGTGCCGGGCTCCGCGCCGACGGCGTCGCGCTCGGCGAGGGTGGCGCGATGCACCATCAGCAGCTCGCCGCGCAGCGTGGTGCGCGCGATCGGCCACGGATCGTAAGCGCGGACCATCCGTTCGATGTGTTCGGCCTCGGCGCGCCAATCGATCACCGCCTGCTGCTTGTCGACCGGCCGGGTGTAGCTGGCGAGCGCTTCGTCCTGCGGCGACTCGACGCTTTCGCCGCGCGCGATTTGTTCGATCGCTTCGAGCAGCGCCGCCGCGCCCAGCTCGGCGAGCTTTTCCTTGAGCGTTGCCTGGCTGTCATCGGGAGCGATCGGAAGCGTGCGCTTGAGCAACATCGGTCCGGCGTCCATCCGTTCCACGATGCGCATGATGGTCACGCCGGTCTCGCGATCGCCGGCCAGAATCGCGCCTTCCACCGGCGCGGCGCCGCGATGACGCGGCAGCAGCGAGGCGTGCACGTTGATCGGCGCGATGCGCGCGGCCTCGAGTATCGCCAGCGGCAGCATCCGTCCGTAGGCCGCGACCACGATCAGGTCGGGATCGAGTTTGCGCAGTTCGGCGAGAAACTCGGGCGTGCGGATTTTCGCCGGCTTGAGCAGCGGCCGGCCCGCGCGCTCGGCGACCGCCGCCACCGCGCTGGGCTCGCGCTTGAGGCCGCGGTCGCGCGGTTGATCGGGCTGCGTGACCACGCCGGCCAGCTCGCACAGCGCGCCCGGCGCGGCGGCGAGCCGCTCCAGGATATGGGCGGCCAGCGGCGGCGTGCCCATGAAGACCACCCGCAGCGGCGGCTTTGCGCGGCTAGATTTGGACTCGGGAGGGCCGCTGCTCATCGGCTTTGCCCTCCTTGATCAGCTTGGCGAGCCGGCGCCGATAGAGCTCGCGCTTGATACGGCTCAGGCGATCGATGAACAGCTTGCCGTCGAGATGATCGATCTCGTGCTGCAAGGCGACCGCCAGCAGATCATCGGCCTCGATCTCGATTTGCTTCTGTTCGGGCGTCCAGGCGCGGACCAGGACGCGGGCCGCGCGTTTGACGTCGGCCGTGAAGTCGATAACCGACAGGCAGCCTTCTTCCCAGATGACCGAGCCTTCGGCCTCGGCGATCTCCGGATTGATCAGCTTGAGCAGGCGCGTGCCGGGATGCTCGTGGTCGGTGTCGAGCACGATCACGCGGCGTGAGTCGCCGACCTGCGGCGCCGCCAGACCGACGCCGGGCGCGGCGTACATGGTCTGGACCATGCTGTCGATAAAGCTGTTGAGCCCGCCGTCCATCGCCGCCACCGGCCGCGCCGGCTGCTTGAGGACGGGATCGGGAAACTTGCGGATTTTGAGCAGCGCCATCGGATTTCGGAGCCAGCGAAAAATCTACCAGACCCCGATCGTCGCGCCTAGCGTGTGAGCGGGCAAATAACCTGGAGGAGCGTTCCGGAAAAACCGGGATTCTTCGCTGCGCTCAGAATGACAGGACGGGCGGTGCTTTGGCAGCGCGGGCGCGCAGGCGATCAGGGCAGGCCGCCGGCCTGGATGATGGTGGGACCGTCGTCGGGGAGCTGCGGTGCGGGCTTGCGCTTCATCGCGCGTTCGATGATCGGCGCCATCCGCTCGGCCTTCAACCGGGTGCGCTCGCCGTCGCGATCCTTGAACTCCGGCAGCACCTCGCGCGCGAACAGTTCGAGCGAGGCGCAAATATCTTCGTGGCGGTTGTTGCCGGCCTGCGAGACCAGCACGACCTGGTCGATGCCGGCGTCTTCGAAGGCGCGCAGGCTGTTGCGCACCTGCTCCGGGTCGCCGACGCAACTGGTGGCGCCGTCGAGAATCGGCAGGCTCAGCGGATTGGCGCGGTAGTTACTCCAGATGTCGGTGCGGGCCGGCTCATGGCGGCCGAAGAGATAATAATGGCCCAGCGCGTAGGCGAAAAATCGCAAACCGTCCTCGGCCGCGGCGCGCGCGCGGGCGGTGTCGCGATCGCACATGAAGCCGGTGACGATGGCGAGGTTGGGATTGACCGCGGCGGCGATCGGTGCGGCCTCGGCTTCGAGCGTGGTGTAATAGTCGGCGGACCACTGGCGCGCCTCGTCGGGCGACATGAAGGTAAAGCTCAACGCGCCGAGGCCGAGCCGCGCGGCGAGCGTAATCGTCTCGCGCCGCGAGCAGGCGACCCACACCGGCGGATGCGGCTTCTGCACCGGCTTGGGCACCACGTTGCGCATCGGCATCCGGAAGTGCGCACCGGCGTGACCCCTGAACGGCTCCTCGGCCATCATCCGGCAGCTCGCTTCCAGCGCCTCCTGCCACATCGCGCGCTTGTCGCCACGCGCGACGCCGAAGCCGCCCAGCTCCGCCTCAGACGAGGATTCGCCGCTGCCGAACTCGACGCGGCCGTTGCTGACCAGGTCAAGCGTGGCGATGCGCTCGGCGACGCGCGCTGGATGGTTGTAGCCGGGCGGCATCAGCACCACGCCGTGGCCGAGCCGGATAGTGCGGGTGCGCTGGCTGCAGGCGGCGAGAAAAACTTCGGGCGCCGAGCTGTGCGCATACTCTTCGAGGAAGTGATGCTCGACCGCCCACACGTAATCGAAGCCCAGCCGATCGGCTAACTCGACCTGCTCGAGCGAATTCTGAAACAGCTTCAGTTCCGAATCGGGATGCCAGGGGCGCGGCAGTTGCAGCTCGTAAAAGATGCCGATTTTCATGGCTAAGCGCAGAACCGGAGTTCGCCTAATCAACCTAGCATAGCATCGCGATCGCCGAGAACCGGCCGCGCGCCGCATCGCTGCGCGGCGCCGATTTGCGGCGCGAGGGTCGGGCCGACGAGCGATGGAGCGGGTTAGAGCGGCGGGGTGCCGCCGGACAGACCGATGCGGGCCAGTTCTTCCTTGAGCCGGGCGCGCGAGAGCGGTTTGCATAGCACGGCCGAGGCGCCGAGCTCGTAGCTCTGCGCAATATCGCGATCGTACATCGAGCTGGTGATCACGAACATCGGGATGTGCGCGCAAGCCTCGTGTGCGCGCGCGGCCGAGAGCACCGAGAAGCCGCCGTTATGCGGCAGGCGCAGATCGACCAGAATCAAGTCCGGGCGATCCTGATCGGTGAAGTGCGTGATCAACTCGAGCGCCTCATCGGCATTCTCCGCGATAATCACTTCGCTCTCCTCGCCCAGAATCTGCCTGATAACCGTGAGCGCGATAAAGACGTGCTCGGCGTTATCCTCGACCAGAAATATCCGGGCGGCGGAGTCCATAAGGTGTTCTTCGTTGCCCTGCATCCGTTCCTTTCAATGCGTGACCGGGATACCTTTTCCTGCTCCCCCGCTTTTATAATCCAATTGCCGTGCCATCGAACGGCAACGCTGCTGGGCTGTCCGACTGCGCGGCGGAGCGGCTGAATGCTACCACTTTCGGATTCGTTTGACAGCGAATTGATCAGAAAAAACGCAGAACTATTCTCAGTCGCGCGCCCGTACAGCACTCGCGTGATAGCGCGGTAGTCTGATTTTCGCTGCCGCGGTTGCCGGGGGTATGTGGCATGGCAGCAACACCGCGTGTCTCAATTCCACATATCCGTAACCACAAATACGTCTAGCCGCTGTTTGGGCCACTAATCCGCCTCCCCGTCGATCACTGAGCTCTGTGACCCTTCCGGCCAAGCTGGATGAGCGGCGCAGCGGCCTCAACCACCGTCGTCGGCGATCGGATGATAGCCGTGCGCGTGCAACTCGCGCATCACCAACTCGATATGCTCGAGGCCGCGCGTCTCCAACTCCAGCATCACCCGCGTCCATCCGATCGGAATATCGCGGCGTGTGCGGCGGTGCTCGATGGTGCGGACGTTGGCGCCGGTGCCGCCCACCAGCGTCAGCAGCTTGGCCAGCTCGCCGGGCCGATCGTGAATATCGAGCGCCAGGCGCATCATGCGTCCGAGCTTGGCGAGACCGTGACCGATAATCCGGTCGAGCAGATTGATATCGATGTTGCCGCCCGAGATCACGATCGCCACCCGCTTGCCCTTGAGCTCGGACTTGAGTTTCAGCGCGCCCGCCAGCGCCGCCGCGCCGGCGCCCTCGGCCAGCAGCTTGAGCCGCTCGAGCATCAGCAGCACCGCCTCGCCGATCTCGAAATCGTCGACCGTCACGGTGCGCCGCAAGCGGTCCTTGAGAATCTCGAACGGCAGCCGGCCGAGGCAGCCGGTGGCGAGGCCGTCGGCGATAGTATCGACCGGGTTCGGGATCGCAGCGGGCGCGCCGCGGCTGAGACTCAAACTCAGTTGCGGCGCGCCCGCGGCCTCGACGCCGATCAACTCGGTATCCGGCAGGCGCGCTTGCAGAGCCAGCGCTATCCCGGCGATTAAGCCGCCGCCGCCGACCGGCACCAGCACCACGTCGGGCCGGCATTGATCGGCGATCTCGAGGCCAATCGTGCCCTGCCCGGCGATCACGAACGGGTCGTCGTAGGCGTCGACGAACAACGCGCCGCTGCGCTCGCGCAGCGCTTCGGCGGCGCGGCGGGCGGCCTGGTAATCGGCGCCGGCCAGCACCACTTCCTGGCCGTAGCTGCGGGTCGCGTCGATCTTGGCGATCGCCGCCGTCTCCGGCATCACGATCGTGGCGCGCACCCCGGCGCGGCTGGCGGCCCACGCCAGCGCCTGCCCGTGATTGCCGGCCGAGGCCGCGATCACGCCGCGCGCCGCCTCCTCCGGTGTGAGCGCTGCGATACGGTTATACGCGCCGCGAATCTTGAACGAGCCGGTCTTCTGAAAATTCTCGGGCTTGAGCCAGATTTCGGCCTCCAGCATCCGCTCCAGCGTCGCGCTGCGGATGAGCGGCGTGGGTTTGGCGATATCCTGGAGCCGGCGCCGCGCCTGTTCGACTTGCTCGATCGAAAGCGCCATGGTCGCCATCCGGCTCACGGTTGTGGGCGTGGCGTGAACTGGCGCTCGCTTTCGCGGCCGAACTTGTCGCCCTCGAACTCGATCTGGATGCAGTGGCCGCTGCGATAGTCGAGATCGAGCAGCAGGTAGCGGACCGCGCGCCGCTTGACGTTGGCGACCAGCGCCGCGACGTTGTCCGCCTCGGCGCAGTCGAGCGCCGCAATCTCGCCGGCTTCCAGATGGCTGGCGGCCAGGAAGTCGCGCGCCTTGTCCTCGCTGCTGAAGGCCAGCACGCCGGCCCACGCGGTCGCGGTTTCCTGGAAGACGATCAGCGCGCCGTCACGGTCCAGCAACAGATGCAGCTCTCTGGCGCCGACCGCATTCAAGCCGCTTCGACCTTGAGCGCGCCGTTGCGAATCGCCGCGGCCCGCTGCCTGACCAGTCCGGGGTAGCTGTAGTAGTGTTCGCCCGACAGCCGCAGGAACGATTCGATATCGACGTCTTCGAGCTCGAGCCGCGCCAGCTCGCTCTCGGCCGCCTGGCGGCTGGTGGCGGCGACGATTACCGCGTACATGCGCCGGCCTTGCGGCGACATGAAGTCTTCGGCTGGCGGCAGCTCGGCGGGCGCGATCTTTTGCGCGTGGAGATTTTCCAGGATATAGCGCAGCGCCTTCAGTTCATGACGCAGCAAATCGACGCGCTTGAGCGGGCGTGAAGAGCTCACGCGTTCAGCTTATCGCCCGCGCTTCGCCGGTTTCAACTCGCCGCTATTCGCCGCGGCTCAGGCGATGGGCGGCGCTCATGTGGCGCAGCGCCTCGCGCGGCCGGCCCAGCCGCTCGTAGATTTCGGCCAGGTTGCGATGGGCGTCGATCGAGGTCGGGTCGCATTCGATGGCGCGCAGCAGGCTTCGCGCCGCGGCCTCGAGCTCCTCGCGCTTGCGGTATACCAGCCCGAGCTTGAGATGGACCACGGCGCTGGTCGGCAAGATGGTGGCGGCGCCGTGCAGATGGCGCAGCGCACCGCCGAGGTCGCCGCGCTCCTCGAGCAGCGCGGCTACCTGCGTGTGCGCCTCGAAGTTGCGCGGCTCGTGCCCGAGCACGTCGGCATAGAGCTGCAGGGCCTTGAGCGGATCCTCATCGGCCAGCCGCTTGGCCTCTTCAAACCGCTCCTGGAGCCGCGCCGGGCCGAAGCCCTCTTCGACCTTGCCGGGCGTCGCGGGCGCAAAATCGAGCAGCAGCTGGCCGCTCTCGGCGTCGAACCGCAGCGCGCCTTCGCGCACCACGATGCGGCCGTCGTCGTTGACCAGCTTGAGCGCGGTCAGCGGACGCGACGAATCAAGCAGCGCGTGCAGCCGCGCCAGGCAGCGCTGCACCGGTTCCAGATGATGGCGGGTGGGCAGCAGCTCCTTGGTAAGCCGCATCAACAACAAATCGCGGAAGGCGAAGCGATAACGCCGGCCGCGCTGCGTGACCGGATGGACCAGCCGATGCTTGACCCAGTAACGGATGCGATGCGGTGAAACGGCGACGATGCGCGCGGCTGTGCGCGTCGAAAAGGTCTTCCCTCGGACGGCCCCACTCCCTTCCATCATCCGCACCCGCCGCCGAGTATAGGAACTCGTACGCGATACCTCAACGCCGGCGCGCGAGACTTATTAACACGCGCTCACTGCGGTTGCTTGAGCGCCTGGCAGATCCTGACCACCGACTCGACCGCGTTCTTGGCGTTGTCGACCCGCTCCATCGCCTGCATCAGCGTCATCCCGGGACCGGTCACGCCGAGGCCGACCGGCTTGTCGAACTCCAGCGACAGTTCGGCGGCGACTCGCGCCGTGACGCCGCAGATCAGCTCATCGTGCAGCGTCTCGCCCTTGATGACCGCGCCGAGTATCGCCACTCCGTCGACGTCCTTGCGCTTGAGCATCTTGCGGATCATCAGCGGCATGTCGAACACGCCCGGCACGTGCACCTCCTGGCTCACCTCGACGCCCAGGAATTCGGCGTGGCGGCGCGCCCGCTCGAGCATCACCGAGGTCACATCGCCATTGAAATCCGAAACCACCAGTGCGATTTTCACCGGCCGCTCCTTTAGAGGCTCACCGCCTCGCGGATTTCGACTCCGTTGTCGCGCAAGTAGCGCTTGAGCTGGGGAATCGGATGGTTGCCGTAGTGGACGATCGAGGCGACGATCGCCGCGTCCGCGAGCCCGCCCGTGAAAGCCTCGAGCAGATGGCGCGGTTCGCCGGCGCCGCCCGAGGCGATAACCGGAATCGAGACCGCGGCGCTGATGAGACGGGTTACTTCGAGATCGTAGCCAAGCCGGGTGCCGTCGCGATCGATCGAGTTGATACACAGCTCGCCCGCGCCGAGCCGCTCGCCCTCGCGCGCCCAAGCCAGCGCGTCGCGGCCGGTGGGCGTGCGCCCGCCGTCGATCATCACCTCGCAGCCGCTCGGGCATTGCGGATTGCCGCTGCGCTTCACCTGCATCGACAGCACCACGCACTGGCTGCCGAAGGCGCGCGCCCCCTCGGTGATCAGCCCCGGGTTGCGGACCGCGCCGGAATCGATCGAGACCTTTTCGGCCCCCGCCAGCAGCACCGCGCGCATCTCCTCGAGCGTGCGCAAGCCGCCGCCGACGCTGAACGGGATGAAGATTTCGCGCGCCACCGCGCGCACCACGTCGATCATGATGCCGCGCCGCTCGTTGGAGGCCGTGATGTCGTAGAACACCAGCTCGTCGGCGCCCTCTTCGTAGTAGTAGCGCGCCATCGCCACCGGATCGCCGACGTCGGCGTTGGCCAGGAACTGCACGCCCTTGGTGACCTTGCCGGCGCGCACGTCGAGGCACGGGATGATGCGCTTGGCGAGCATCAGCTCTTCATCCGGCAGAAGTTGTCGAGCATCTTGAGCCCGACGGTGCCGCTCTTTTCGAGATGGAACTGGGTCGCGACCAGGTTGCCGGTCGCCAGCGCGGCGCAGAATTCGACGCCGTAATCGCTGCTCGCGATCATCAGCGACGGATCGGCCGGCACCGGGTAGTAGGAATTCACGAAATAGAAATGGCTGGGGTTCGGGATACCGTCGAAAATCGGATGCGGGCGGCGCTGCCGCACGCGGTTCCATCCGATCTGCGGCACTTTGAGCGGCCGCCCGTCGACCACGGTGGGAAAGCGCCGCACGCTGCCGGCGACCACGCCGAGACAGCGCGCATCGTCCTCGTCGCTGCGCTCGAGCAGCACCTGGATGCCGATGCAGATGCCGAGGAACGGCCGGCCGGCGCCGATCACGTCGTCGCGGAGGACGTCGACCAGCCCCAGCCGTTCGAGGTTGGCCATGGTCGCCCCGGCCGCCCCGACGCCGGGCAGGATGACGCGCTCGGCGGCGCGGATCCGTTCGGCCTGGTCGGTGATTTCGGAGCGATGGCCGAGGTGTTCCAGCGCGCGCGCCACGCTGGTCAGATTGCCGGCCCGATAGTCGACGATAGCGATCATAATCGAAGCGTGATCATAGCGGGCTCACCGTCCCCGCGACAGTCCGGTCTGACGACCGCAGGAGCGCCTCCGGAACGATCCGGGATTCCCTTCGAGCGGACTCAGGGCATGCTTCGCTTCGGCAGCCTGCGCTCAGAATGACACTGGGCTTGTCATCCTGAGCGTAGCGAAGGATCCCGGTCTTTCTTTTTCGCCCGCTCATCCGGTCAGGGCGGGTGCTCCGGTTCAGGAGTGGTCGGGGGATGGGGTCGGCGGCAATGGGCGAGGGGCGAGCATCGCGAAGAAGGCCCGGATGTGATGCGCGTTGGCGCCGAGGTCGTTGATCCCGTCGCGCGACTTCGAGCGCATCTCGATCAGGCTGCCGCCGTGAGCGCCGGGCCGCACCTCAATTGCGAAATCTTCCTTGAAGTGGAAAATCCGGGAGACCGCGACTCCTTCCAGCGCCAGGCGATGTGGATCGACCCAGGTGATGCGCCAGTCCGGTATCTCGCCCGCCGCGATCTTGACGTGCTCGAAGGCGATGTTCGGCGTGTAGTCGTGCATCGCCAGCGGCTCGATGGATCCGTAGGCGGCATTTTGCAGCGGCTCGTTGTGCGTGCGATCGTAGAGCAGGCTGCGATTCTGATTGGCTTCGAGCTGGCCGGCGCGCATGAAGGCGGGCGGATTGGCGAAATCCGTGGTGACGTCGTCGAGCCGCGGAAAACGGCGGCTGCGGACGGCCATCACGCTGGTTGGAATCACGAGCGCCAGCCCGATCAGCACCCCGACCCATGCCACGTAGCGGCCGGTGCGCAGGGTCGGATCCGCGGTGCGCCAGATTCCCAGCAGACCCATCAACAGACCGAAGGCCGCCAGCATCGCGCCCAGGAGGAACATCTGGAAGCCGAACAGCGCCGAGATCAGCTCAAAATGCGCCGCGCCAATTCCCGCCCCGACCAGGATCAGCCCCAGCACGGCGTCGAGCAACGAGAGCCAGGCCGGAATCATGCGCTACTCCGGCGCTCCGGCGCGATTGAGGTTGTGGCGATAGTACGAGATGTTCATCAACCGAAAATCATCCAGCAACGAGCCGCGTTGCGCAAACGTTTCGGCGGCTGCGCTGGGAGGCTCCCGGAGCCCGGAAAAGGCGAGGCCCGGCAAAACCTGCCGAGCCTGTGCGCGCTGGATGCTTGGCAACGATCAGCGGCCCTGGGATCTCAATTCGCGCTCGGCCAATTCCAGGTCGGCATCGACCATCAACGCCACCAGCTGCTCGAAATTGACTTTCGGCTGCCAGTTCAAGACGCGCCGCGCCTTGGACGAATCGCCGCGCAGATTGTCGACCTCGGCGGGACGCAGGTAGCGCGCATCGAGATCGACGTGCTTGTTCCAGTCGAGTTCGACGCGGGCGAAAGCGAGCTCGAGAAAATCGCGCACGGTATGGCTCTCGCCGGTGGCGATTACATAATCGTCGGGCTGCTCCTGCTGCATCATCAGCCACATCGCCTCGACGTAGTCGCCGGCGAAGCCCCAATCGCGCCGCGCCTCGAGATTGCCGAGCGCGAGGCGGCTCTGCAGCCCGAGCTTGATACGGGTGGCGCTGCGGGTGATCTTGCGGGTCACGAAGTTTTCGCCGCGCCGCGGCGATTCGTGGTTGAACAGGATGCCGTTGACGGCGAACATCGCGTAGGCCTCGCGATAGTTCACGGTCTGCCAGTGCGCATAGACTTTGGCGCAGGCGTAGGGGCTGCGCGGATGGAACGGCGTGGTCTCGCGCTGCGGAACTTCGACCGCCTGGCCGAACATCTCGGAGGAACCGGCCTGGTAAATCCGCACCGTGCGGCCGTGACGCTTGTTATGATCGCGCAGCGCCTCGAGCAGCCGCAGCGTGCCGAGGCCGACCACGTCGGCGGTGTACTCGGGTTGATCGAACGAGATTCTGACGTGCGATTGGGCGGCCAGGTTGTAGAGCTCATCGGGACGGGTCTGCTCGATGATCCGGCGCAGGCCGGTGGCGTCGCCGAGGTCGCCATAATGGAGCTGCAGCCCCGCATGCGAGGGGCCGTAGCCCTTGCGCAGATGGTCGATGCGGCCGGTGGCGAAGCTCGAGCTGCGCCGCACGATACCATGGACCTCGTAACCGCGATTGAGGAGGAATTCGGCCAGGTAGGAGCCGTCCTGCCCGGTTACGCCTGTGATTAACGCGACCTTTGCCATCGACCTCCCCCTCACTCTCTCCCGCTTCACTCTCGCCCGGCCCGCCGCCGCGACGCTGCGATCGCGACGCCGACGGGCTCAGGATGAAAGCGCCGGTTAATCGCCGCGCACCAGACGGTAAGAATCGCTATCGAAATGTTGCGTCGAAAATTCGAGCAGTTCCGCGTCCTCGAGCGCTTCCATCTGATGAATCAGGCCGCGCGGCACGTCCATGCAATCGCCGGCTTCGAGCTCGAATTCCTCGACGGTTTCGGCCTCGGCCGATTCCTTGACCCGGACCTTGAGCCGGCCCGCGCGCAGGTAGAAGGATTCGGCCTTGAGCTTATGGAAGTGCAGCGAGCAGCGCTTGCCTTTGCGGATTTCGAGGATCTTTCCGCAGTACAGATCGTTATTGGCGATCCAGACCTCCCGACCCCATCCCTTGGGAACGATACGCACCGGTTTTCGAACGCGGTTCATGCCAGTTGCCGAGTATTACCAGCTTTAGAGGGCGTGCGCTTGCGATGCAAGGCGGCCCGGGACCATCGGACGGCTAGGAACGGACCGGCCGCACGCGTCCCACCGGCAGCGGCTCAGTCACCGGGCGGGATACCGCGCCATTGGTCGAGCCGGAGAGGGCCTCGACCTCGTTGATCTGCATCGAGAAGCGGCTGAGCGTGATCCGATGGGCGTCGGCGAAGCGTCGGATGAGCGCCAGCCGTTCCTCGCCCAGCACTTCGACCGCCACCACGATCTGGTCGAACGGGCGGCGGCTCAAGATCGCTTCAAGATCATCGAGCGAACCCAGCACCTGATGGCCGTGGACCAGCTTGCCGAGCTTGAACGCATCGTCGTCCACAAAGCCGATCAGCTTGACCTGCCGGTTCTGACCCGAGAAGATCCAGCGCGCCGCGATCGCCGCCGAGGTCCCCGCGCCGACGATCAGGACCCGGTTGAGCGGCTCGGTCAGGCGATGAATACCCGTGCGCAGCGCGCGGAACGACATCCGCGTCGCGACCAGGAAGTTGAACAGCAGGATCACGAACAGCACCACGATCGAACCCGAGATCGGCAGCCGGACCATCAGCGGCATCACCGCCATCATGATTCCGGCCAGCACCGCGCCGTTGGCAAACCTGATCAGCTCCGAGAGCCCCGCATAGCGCCACATCCCGCGATAGACGCCGGCCGCGGCGAAGGCGACGTAGGTCGGAATCACCACCCACGGCAGCGAGTCCAGCAGCGAGATGAGCATGGAATCATCCAGCTTGAAATCGCGCCGCAGCAGGAAGGCGCCGAAATAGGCGCCCGTAATCAGCGAGAAGTCGAGGATTACCTCCACCAGCCGGCGCTTGTAACTGAGGCTCAGGATGAAGCGCGCCGGACCCTGCAGATAGCCCCAGGCGACTCCCGGAGCGCTCGACTCGAAGGTCAGGTCCATCATGAACAGTCCCAGGATGGCGAAGGTCATCACCACGAAGGGCAGCGAGACGACCAGATAGCTGTGCGGCAGCATCGTCATCGCCACCGCGCAGGCCGCCCCGGCCGCCGCCACCAGCCAGGAGACGCCCACCACCGTGCGGGTCGCGAGGCCCAGATGCAGCAGGCGATGATGCGAATGGTCGAGGCCGCGGCGCGAAATCGGATTACCGGTGGCAAGCCGGGTGACGCTCACGATCGCGGTGTCGAGCAGCGGCAGCGCCAGCACCATGATCGGATAGACATAGCGGGTGACGCGCGAGTTGTGCGCCAGGCCGCCGCCGAATAACGCGAACAGGCCCAGCAGCAGGCCGATCGGCAGCGCGCCGCTATCGCCCATGAAGACCGACGCCGGATGGAAATTGTAGACCAGGAAACCGGCCAACCCGCCGGCCAACGCCAGCGACCAGCACACCAGCGCCGGGCTGTGATGCAGCCAGCCGGTGGCGGCGGTCGCCAGGCACACCACGATCCCGGTGCCGCTCGCCAGCCCGTCGAGACCGTCAACCAGGTTGTAGGCGTTGGTGGTCCCCAGCAGCCACAGCACCACGATCATCGAGTCGACCAGCGGCCAGGGCGTCAGCGCCGGATGCCGGTAGAGCATCACCACCGCAGTCGCCACCACGATCTGCGCGACCAGCTTCTGCCCCGGCCTCAGCGCCACGATGTCGTCGAATAGTCCGAGCACGAACAGCCCTAACGCTCCCAGCACCAGCCAGACCGGAAGATGCCCCAGTATCGCCAGCGTGATCAGCAGCGCGGCGATGATAGCGGCGCCGCCCAGCAGCGGCACCGGCGCAAGCTTGACGGCGTCATCGGGGTCGGGCGTCGCCCGCTCGGCGACGATACCGAAGCGGACCGCGAGCGACTTCATCAGCGGCATCAAGGCCAGCGTCATGGCGCCGGCGATCAGGAAGGGGAGCCACCAATAGGGCAGCGTGGTTAACAAATTCACCATCCGAACGTCACGTCATCGCTTGCCGAGGGATGAAACCTGAGAGGCCTTCATCAAGAGAGTCTGACGATATTCTCGCATATTTTCGCATACCATAAAACACATGAGGCATGCTAAACATAAAGATGCTAATTCGACCGCGCCCGATGAGGTCAACGAATCACAGACCTCTACAGCGAGCCCGTCGACGCAGAGAAATGGGGCTGCGCGCGCGGCGGCAGTTCCCCGTTCATCAACGAGCTCAGCACTTCGGCAAATTTTCGGGTCGCGATGTTGCGATCGAAACGCTGCTCGGCGAGCTGGCGCGCCCTGACGCCCATCGCGGCCAGTTCAGCCGGCTCCGCGGCCGCCTGCCGGATGGTGCGGGCGAGACCGTCGGCGTCGCCGGGCTGGACCACAAATCCGACCGAGTTTTCGCGCGCCAGCCGTGCGATCTCGGCCGAGTCCTCCATGATTGCGACGAACGGGCGCCCGGCCGCCAGGATCCCATAGATCTTGCTCGGCACGACGCAGCCCGCGGCCCCCGGAAAGAGCGGCACCAGGTGAAGGTCGCCCGCACTGAGGGATTCCGCCAGCTCTTCGCGCGGGCGGTAGGGCAGGAAATCGACGTTGCGCAGCCCGAGCTGGCGGGCACGATCGACCAGCCACTGCTTGCGGGCCCCCTCGCCGACCAGCGCGAACCGAATCGCGGATTCGTCGCGCAGCAGCGCGGCGGCGTCGAGCACGGTTTCGAGTTGCTGCGAGAGCCCGAGATTGCCCGAGTACATCACCACGAAGCTCTGGCCGAACTGGCTCCGGAAGCGGCTTGACGTCATCGGCCGGATACTCTCGCAATCGACCCAGTCGGGCACCAGCGCGAGCTTTTCCGGCGCCACGCCCTTGGCGAGCAGCCGTTGGCGCATATCCTCGCCCAGCACGATGATGCAATCCGCGCTGCGGTAGGAGAGGCGATTGGCCCGCTCCAGCAAGCCCAGCAGAAAACGGTTTTTCAGCGCGCCGTTGGCGATCGCGATATCCGGGTAGAGGTCGCGAACGTTATAGACCAGCCGGCAGTTCCAGCGCCATTTCAGCAGCGCCCCGAGCACCCCGAGCAGCGGCGGATCAGTCTCGGCGATGACGATATCCGGCCGCTTCGAACACATCGCGGCCACCCCGGCCAGCGCGTAATAGGTGCCAAGATTCAGCAGTCGCGCCGGCAGCCAGCGTTTGGGCAGGCGCGTTCCCCAGGTCCGGGTAATCGAGACGCGCCCCAGCTTCTCGTGCCTGATGAGCCCGCGGCCCTGGGTGCGGACGTGGTAAGAGGGGCCCGCGATGAAGGTAATCTCATGCTCGGCCGACAGATCCTCGCATAGTTCCGTCAGGAACTGGCCGGTGGCTTCAAGGTCGGGCCAGAAAGAACGATTGAGGAACAGAAGACGCGTAGGAGAAGCTCCTTTCTGCGTTCTCGGGGCAGCCGTTAAAGTAAAGGCTACGCCCGCGCCGCCAGTTTCGGCCGCGCGGCGCCGTCGCGCTGCACCATCTCCTCGATCCACGCATAGGTCCTCGTCAGCCCTTCCTCGAGCGAGATCTGCGGCTCCCAGCCGAGCAGCGCGCGCAAGCGCGTATTGTCCGAATTGCGGCCGCGCACTCCCTGCGGACCGGCGATATGCTTTTTGGCGACCTGGAGGCCGGCGATTCCTGCCACCAGATCGGCGAGCTGATTGATGCTGATCAGGCGATCCTGGCCGAGATTGAGCGGTTCACGAACCTCCGAGCGCATCAGCCGATAGATTCCGACCACGCAATCGTCGATGTAGCAGAACGAGCGGGTCTGCTCGCCGTCGCCCCAGATTTCGATTTCGTTGCTGCCGCTCAGCTTGGCCATCGCGACCTTGCGGCACATCGCCGCCGGCGCCTTTTCGCGTCCGCCCTCCCAGGTGCCGAGCGGGCCGAAAATATTGTGAAAGCGCACGATCCGGGTCTCGAGGCCATAATCCTGCTGATAGTGCATACAAAGACGCTCAGTCAGCAGCTTTTCCCATCCATAGGCGTCCTGCGGCTGAGCCGGGTAGACGTCTTCCTCGCGCAGCGGCGTGACCGTGGTCTCGGTCTGCCGATACTCGGGGTAGACGCAGGCCGAGGAGGTGTAGAGATAGCGCCGCACCCGGTTCAGCCGCGCCGCCTCGATCGTGTGAAAATTGATCAGCGTGTTGCTGTGCAGAATCTGCGCGTGATGCGCCGAGATGAAGCCCATCCCGCCCATGTCGGCGGCCAGCGCATAGACTTCGTCGACGCCGTCGGTGGCGCGCAGGCAGTTCTCCCACCGGCGCAAGTCCAGCAGCGCGAAATCGTCAGCCTCGGTGGCGCAGAATTCGGGAAATTTGAGATCGACGCCGCGTACCCAGCAACCTTGCCGCTTCAGATAACTGACCAGATGGTGACCGATGAAGCCTCCGGCTCCAGTCACCAGCACTTTAGTCGCTTTTTCCATCACATCTCTCTCTCTTTCATGCTTCGGTCTTGGTGTCCATAACAAATGGGGGATGGACCGCCAAGGCGATAATCAGTTTAACAGGCCTCTACAAATTGTCATAGATACTACGAAAGCCAATCTTAGCCCACCGTTGATACAAATGACATGGCTGTTCAACATCACGCACGCTCGCGCTCAGACTTCTTTTCTAACCGTTGCTTCTGGGCCTTGGCCGGAGATCCGCCGTGGATCCACCACGGCTCAAGGTTGGAGGTCGCGACGCTGCCCATGGTCAGGACCGCGCCCTGGCCGACGTGCACCCCGGGTCCGATCGAGGACTTCGCGCCGAGCCAGGCCTGATCGTCGATCGTGATCGGCCGGGTGATGAGGTCGAAGCGCTCGGAACTCCAGTTGTGACTGCCGGTACAGAGATAGGCGCCCTGCGACAGGCAGCAGTTGGCGCCGATCCGGACCGTCTCCAGGTTATCGATCCAGACCCCTTCGCCGATCCACGAGTAGTCGCCAACTTCCAGCTTCCACGGGAACTTCACGCGCACATGCGGCTTGATCACGACGCCGCGTCCGAGCCTGGCGCCGAACAGCCGCAGCGCCTGGACTCGGAGGGTCGCACCCGGAATCCACGACTCGACCACCAGCGCTTGGACGATCAGCCACAGCATCTCGACCGCTTTCGAACGGCCGCGCTCGAACTGCGGATTTTCAAACAGGTCGAGTCGCATGGCGATGAATCGGGCTGGCCGACTGTCCTCTGATCCCCAAGATCCGCCTCGAACCGAACCGTCTGCAGATAGTTCGCACGCCGACGCCATCAGCCGGCCCGGCCGGATTCGGCGGGTTGCGCTTGCGGCCGGGGATCCTGCGGCACCCGGGTCGTCGCCTCGTAGAGCTTGGCGTCGATCATGAACCGGTACCAAAAGGCCTGCAGAAAATGAAAAACCAGCCCCGGCTTACCGTCAAGAAAACCGAGCAGAATGAAATATCTATATAGCCAATAGAAGAACGCGCGCCAGAACATCGGCAGCCGCCCATAGAGGTTCTGTTTGAGCCATCGTCGCCGCCGCGCTTGCGCGTTGCCCGGGGCCTCGGCCGAGGAGCCTTTGGCGGCCGCCAACAGGTCGGCTACCTCGCGGTCCGCGTAACGATTGTGCTTGTCGATCCAGAACCCCAGCCCTTTGTGGTTTTCGTCGATAAAGTCATGGCCGAGCCGGATGACGCGTCCCGACTCGACGGTCATATGCTCGTCCATCCAGCGCTCCTCGCATCGCGCCTGCCGATGGCGCCAGAGCCGCAGCAGCCAGAACGGATAGTAACCGCCATGCCGAATCCAGCGGCCCCAGAAGTAAACCCGCCGCTTGATCTCGGCTGCGCTGACGTCGGCCGGCGCGCTCGGCAGGATCGTTCCGAGCTCGGCGGCAAGTTCCGGCGTCAGCCGTTCATCGGCATCGAGCCGCATCACCCACGGCGTCCGGATCGGCAGATTATCGAGCGCCCAGTTGAGCTGAAGTCCCTGATTGACGAACGGATGCTCGACCACCGTCGCGCCGAAGCTGCGGGCGATTTCGGCGGTGCGGTCGCTGCTGCCGGAATCGACGATGAAGGTCTCGCACTCCAGTCCGGCCAGGCTTCTCAGGCACTGCGGCAGGTTGAGCTCCTCGTTGAACGTAAGGATCACGACCGACAATGGTTTCGACACGCCATCATTGATCATTAGCAGGACCCGTGCCGCCGACCGACGAGAGGGCGCGCTCGTAACAAGCCAGCATCTGCTGCGCAATCGCCGGCCATGCAAACCGCTCGACCATCCAGCGCCGTCCCCGCTCACCCATTTGAGCAAGTGGCATGGTCGAAATACGACACACCGCATCGCTCAGCGCCGCCGGACTGTTCGCCACCCACAGTCCGCATCCGATCTGCTCGACCTCCGCCCACGGCGTGCCGTGGCTCGCGATCACCGGCCGCTCCCGGGCCAGCGCCTCAGCCACCACGATGGCGAAGTTCTCGATATACGAGGGGAAAATCGCCACATCCGCCTCGGCGAAGGCGCGCTCCTTTTCATCCCCCTCGACCGGGCCGATCATCCTGACCCGATCGGCCAGCTCACGCCGATAGATAAGATCAACCAGTTTTCTGCGGTAGGCTTCCGGGCCACCGCCGGCGATCGTGAGCATAAAGCGCGGGGCCTCGCGACGCTTGAGGATCACGCATGCCTGCAGCAGGTTCTCGATGCCCTTTTTCGGGTCGAGCCGCCCGATGAACAGCAGCCGCAGAGTTTCGCCGCCACCGGGAGGGCGGGGCGCAAAGTCAGGAATCGTCACCCCGTTGGGAACCACTGCGACGCGGAGGCCGGGCAGCGCGCTCCTCACCGATACGGCTTCGGGCTCGGAGGTGACGTGGACGATAGTCTCGGGCGGCGCGATTTTCCGGCACAGCCGATCCCACATGGTCTTCGCCAGCGCGCGCCGGCGGCCCGGCCAAACCTGCAGCGCGCCCCGCGGCGACCATACCAGCGGCTTGTGGAGCCGACGACATACCGCCAGCGTCGGGATGGTCGGAAAACTATAGACCGCGGTCAGATGCACGAGGTCCGCCGCGGCTACATAGCGGGCCAGGTTGGTCATCAGTTCGGGCGAGACCGAATTGCGCATCAGCTTGCGGCAGTAGCGCACGCGCATCCCGGGAGCCAGCTCGACCTCGCCACCGGTCTTGACCTCAACCCGCGCGCCCGGCCCGTTGCTGTCGGTGGTGAGCACCGTCACCGCGCAACCGGCGGCGGCCAGATGGCGGCACAACTGGAGGACCGATTCGATCGGCCCGCCATAGCGGAGCGCCGGCCAGAACGAAGGCACCACCTGCAACACCCGCGGACCGGCCGCCGCGACCGGACGCTCCGGCGACGGTCGCGCCTGCTGCACCGGGGGATTGCTGGTATCAGCGTCGCTCATCGGTAGATTTTGCGATGACAGGTATGCCGCACGCCAGCCAGGTCCCGGGGCTCATCGGCCGCTCCCCGCGTCGGCGGGCAGTTCGTTCTGCAACGCGGCGGAATTCACCGATCGAGTCAGCAGTTGCCAGGCGGTCCGCCGCTCCGAAGAGCTGAAGACGATAAGGGTAAATAACGTCAAAATGGTAACCCCACCCACCGCGGCCGATATCACGAGCAGAGCGAGGTTACCGTGCGCCATCCGGTCGACAATTATTCCGGCGCAGATCGTGACGACGCAGATCAATGCGGCCGGTCCGAGATCTTTCAAGACCTGGCTGAAACGAGCTTCCAGCAAAGTTAACGCCGCCCACGGGGCGTACCACAGGCTGATGATAACGCGGGCCGAAAGGGTTCCACCGATAACGCCGGCCAACCCCCAATAGTGTACCCACCACAGGGACAGCCCCAGGTTGAGCAGCCCTTCGACCAGCGCCATTTTGGCATAGCCGTAGTGATGCGTCGTCGCCATCAGGATCGCCAGGGCCGGCTCGATCACCACACCCATCATGAACACCGCAATTTGCATCCCAAAGGCGGTCTTGCCGGGGAAAACTCCAGCGCCTGCCCACAGTCTCAGGATTTCGGGGCCCAGCAGCCAGGCCAGGAAAGCCACGAAAGTTGCGTACAGGAACGCCAGCCGGAGCAGAAGAATCAGCCCCGAATACAGCAGATCGCGCTCGCCCCGGACGAAGCGGGTGGTCAGCGTCGGGCGCAGGGCGGAGAGCAGGACCGTGAACATCGCGCCGCTCATCAGCAGCATCCGGTACGGCACCGAGTACGCAGTCACCATCGCGGTCCCGACGACATAGCCGATGACCAGGTTGTCCACCGAAAAGCTCAGCGTATGGGAAGCGTCCATTACGAAAAAACTCAGGCTCGGCATCGCGAGCGAACGCAGAACGGCGGTCGAAAATCGTGACAGACGCGGCCGGGCCTGAGGCGTCAGCCGCAGCGACAGCAGATAGGCGCCCAGCCCGTAACACAGCAGCGCGCCGCCTTGAACCAGGGCCACTGCGATGAGCCTGAGGCCGGCGTACAGAACGGTCGCCGTGCCAATCATCCTGAGCAGTGCGGCTACCACGGCGACGGACTGTTCCCGGTCGACGCGTTCGAACCCGCGCAGCACCATCGCACTGGTGCGAAGCGGCCACGACGAGAGCAGCAGCCCGGCCAGAACCACGAAGGCGATGGCGACGTGGGAGTCGCCCTCGCTCGCGACGCCGGCGAAAATCCAGGGGGCCGCAACGCCGCACACCAGGGCGAGGATTGCGGCCACTATCGCGTAGCCCACAAACGCCGTCGATATCACCTGCCCGAGTTCATCGCGGCGGCCGGTCGCGACGCCCTCGGTTATCCGATTCCCGACCGATTGCCAGGTGCCCAGGCTGCCGAGTCCAAGATAGACGGCAACGCTCTGAATCATGAGCCATTGCCCGTACGTCGCGTGACCCAGCCACCTGGTATAGAGCGGGATCAGGATCAGCGGCGTGAGGATGCTGACCGTCTGTCCCGCGTAGCTTGACAGGACGTTACGGCGAATATGGCGGCCGCGCCCCGCGGCGATTTTGCTTTCGAGAGATGAGTTCAAAACCGCCTCACATCTCCCGCATCTTTGAATGAGACAATAGCAACTTAAGGCAATCGACCACCGCGCCGTCGGCGTTATGGACAACCTGCCGGCAGGCCGGATCGCAAAGCCGCCCGCCGCACCTCGATGTCCGCATCGACGATTTCGGTAAGGCGGTCGAGATCGCTGAATTTGTCGCTGGTCACCTTCCGATAGCCGGCCGCCGCGATCTCACGCCGTTGCTCGTCATGCGCCAGATAGCAGGTAATCCTGGCGCATAGTTCGTCGAGGTCCATGTTCATGCAGCCGCAGCTCTCGCCGAGGACTGCCGACCGGCGGCCGGGATGGACAGGAAACCGCGAAATTTCACCGCGTCTCCGGGGACGTGTGAGCCTTCGTCGGGTGAGCCTCGCGGCGTCGCTGCCACAAGTATCGAGCATACTCTGGAGCAGGCGCGGGAAGCCAATCTCGCAATTGCAGCGCTTCCTGAAAAGCGCGCCGCTGACGACCGGCGTGCGTAGCGATCGCGGTCATCTGATTCCGGATTTCCGCAGCGCACCGGGCTCAAATGGAATTTTCAGCGGGACCAAGCTCCGGCGATGAATTCAGCAGCCGCTGCGCCGCGTTCGTCACCTCGTCCACCGCGATCAGTCCGATACAGCGGTTATCGTACGGACAGACCTCGAGCAGGCAGGTATGGCACGGGACCCATTTCCGGATCACCAGATGCTGCGGGCCGTGCGGACGCCATCGCAGCCCGAAGTCGCGCGCCGCGAACAGCGACAGACACGGCGTGCCCATCGCTGCCGCCAGATGCTGGGCGCCCGAATCGTTGCAAATCAGCAGGGCGCAGCGCGCCAGCACCGCGCATGACTCCGGCAACGAGCATCGCCCGGCGAGATTGAGCGCGTTGCCGGTCCCGAGCGCGCTCGCGACCGTCGAGCATAACTCGCGCTCGGCCGCACCGCCGACCATCACCAGCCCGAAGCCGTGCCCGACGAGCTGGCGTCCGACCTCGACGAAGCGCTCCGCCGGCCATCGATTGGTCGCCCGCTTGGCGCCCGGCGCGATCGCGATCAGGCGGCGATTCGCCGGCGTGAGTGGGCCGAGCAGCTCGTCGGCGCGATCGCGATAATGGTCGGGAAGCGTCAACGGAAAGGCGGCGTCGCCCGCGTCGATGCCCAGCGCCGCGAGGATTTTGAGCAGCCGATCGACCTCGTCGTCGAAGGCGAGCCATGCGGATTGCGCGCGCACCGCGATCCGCACGGTCGCGAGCCGCCATCCGCCGCCCCAGCGGGCGCCGGCCAGCCGTGCGACCATCGCGTTTCGTATCAGGGTGCGAAACAAAGCCAGCACGGTTGGTAATTCGATCCAGACATCGAAACGTCGGGCGCGCAGCCGCTGCACCATCCGCCACCAGTTGCGCCATCCCGCGACATCGTTGGAGTGATAGACCGAAATTTCGTCGAGCCATCCGAGCGTTGCGAGCAATTCCCCGGCCCATGGCGCGCCGCTCGCTCCCGGCGAGGTGAGCAGCGTCAGATGGGCGGCGGGATAGGCGCGGCGGATGGCATGGAGCGCGGGCAGGGCGCAAACCATGTCGCCGATATTGCCGATTCGATAGATGCAGACGCGCGCGGCGGTGAGCGGTCGCCGTCGCGGCCATAGGCATCGTGCCACGGCGCGCAACAGCGCATTGCCGAGAGTTTGGATCGAGCGTGCGACGGCCGCACCGCCCCGGCCGCTCAGGCGCTGCGCTTGCGACTCGGGCGGCCAGCCGGTGGACGAATCTTCGGCGCTCGCCTTCACGTCGCTAGCTTAACCCAGCCGCTCCCGTCTGCCGAGCGACGCGATCCATTGCGGCTAGAGCGGAAGCTCGCTTTTTTCTGCCGACAGGCAGCGCGAGTAATCCGGATGGCCCAGGCGATGGTAGATATAGATCTGCTCATGCCATGATTCGGGCCACACGCCTTTGAAAATATAAGCCTGCGACAGATGATCGCGCAGGTGCGTGCGCTGCTCGCTGCGATTGAAGTCCCGGATTGCTTCGCGCACGCCGATTCGGTCCGAGTAGGCATTCTCGCCGTATCCGCAGATGTCATCCATGTAGCACCAGATGCGCGGCAGGGCCTGGTCCGTGGTCAGCAGCGGTAAAGCCGCCTGGGTCGACGAGTAGAGGTCGAGGTCGAACATCACCGCGCCGAGCGGCGCCTCGGCCGAGCCGCGCCACGACGCGACCGTGGTCGCCACGTCCCCGATGATCAGTTCCGCGTGGCCTTCGAGACGGCGCTTGAGGGCGGCGTGATCCATCTCGAAGGAGCCCGGCGGCCAGCAATATAAAAGGTCGCGAGCATCCTCGGTGCTCGGCAAACCACTCCCGGTGTCCAACCCGCAGACGTGGATTTTGATTCCGACCGCGCGCTCCACTTCAGCAGCATGCTCGCACAGGCACAGTAATCCCCTGCCTCCCGCCACGCCCAACTCGACCACCGTGATCGCTCGATAGCCGAGTGCCCTGGCTTCGAGCGCGGCCAGATAGACGCACAAGCCATACCAGGGACGGGCGACCGCGCCGGCGTTCAACCGGGCGCGATAGGAACCGATCGGAAAACGCTGCAGCAGGCGGCGAATCAGCAAGGTTCGCAAGGGTACGGGCCGCGCCGCCAGATCGATGAACCGGTCGATGATTCCCATGAATCCTGTCCTCGCGTTGCGTCGGGCTCCCCGTGTTGACCGGCCGAGGGAAGCTGTCTGGAGCGCTACGGCCGTCCTCCGGCGATCCCACCGCGACCGCAGACATCGTTGAAATCGCCGTTGGGACGTTTGATTAGAAACCCGACTGGATTAATCGGCGCCGAGTCAGCGCGTTCGATATACAGATAATAGGGCAGCCGTACGATTGGTGCATAAGCGGGGAAGAACCATTGCCGGAGCGGCTGCGGATGCGATGGCCAACTGCGCGTCATCACATCTCGATACTCCGCACAGAAAGCCGCGCGGGTCGGAGCGCTGCGGAATTTTTGATACTCGACCTCAAGGTGCGCTCCTACCACGCTGAACGAATGATCGAGCCAGGCAGCCTGGGCGAAGATGACGGCGATCAACACGATGCTCAATGCCCGACGCATGCGACCGCCCTGAGTTGCGAGGCGGCTCGATCCAAGCCAGCACAAGGCGAGCCACGCCGCGGGCAACAGAAATCGTCCGCCGGGACTTATGAAGATTCCGTAGGCATAGCCGCCGGCGACTACGGCTATCACCGAGAGGGCGGTGGCGAGAGACACTGCGTGACTAACGCTGCCCTGTTTACGAAAGACGGCCGCGGCGGCTACCAGGCAGGCGATCACGATTCCGACGCACCATAACAGGTTGATCGCAGCAGCGACCGGAACCAGTGGGCTGTCGAAACCGACCCACGGAAGAAAACCTGTGAAGACCGGAAACGCGGCGACCATCGCGCCGGCCAGTTGATGCGCACTCCAGAACTTCCACACCGCATGCGCGGCCAAACCGCCGGTCAGTTTTTGCCCGAGCGTCGACCATATCAGCAGACCGCCCGACGGAAGCCAGGGCAGCGCCATCCGCCTGAGCATCAAGCGGTCCGGCTGCGTAATCAAGATGGCCGCGGTGACTACACCGGCGGCGCCGTAGTCAGCGATGTGAGTCAGGAAGAGCGCACACGACGCGATCAGGACGATCAGCGGGTTGATCGTCGCCGGCGCGGACATCCGACGGAACAGATATCCGGCGTAGAGAAACAAGCCGCCCAACCCCAAGGCGCAGGCCAGTCCGCCGAATAGCAACGAAAAGTTGAACACCAACACCAGTGGCACCAATAACAACGGGTTCCGTTCGGAGCGGTTCAACAACTTCAGCAGGTAAATCGAGCCGAACACGAAAAGTCCGACAATCAGGGTGAGCAATATTTTCCCCGAGATCTGCGGAGCAATCGCGAGGTCGAGCAACCCGAGCGCCAGCGTCACACTGGTATTGGGTACCGGGTAATGCGCCAGCGTGTATCCGGACATGGCATGTCCGCTGATGATGCGGGACAGCAACCATCCCTGGTAGACCCAGTCCGGATAGTCCTGAAGCGGCGGAAATCGACTGGACCAGATGAGCCACAGCGCGTTGGCGAGAGCGAAAGCGACCACGCCGCGAAATATTACGCTGGCGTCGGAGCGGGAGGTCGAGCCGCCCGCGGTCGCATCGCGTACTCCCCGGAGGTCGGCGGGCGAGTTAGAAATTAGCGCCATGGGCCCGATGCTGTGTCACGAAAGGGGTTGGATTGGAGTCGACCGAGGGCTCCGCCGGCGGCCGATCACGGGCCGGCCAGCACGATGAAGCTGACCCAGCGCCCGACGCGCCGCACACGGAACGGCGCGGCCGCCTGCTAATGCCGCAGCCGGATTTTTTCGGCCGTGATGGGTGCCGGCTCCCGGGGCCGGATCTCGTCGTGCTCAACCGCATCGACCAACGGCGAAATGGAGGCGTTCAGGGCATTCAGATGGGCGTGGGCGTGCTTCACCCATTCCCGTACCACCACGCCGAGACACATCAGGACAAAGACCACGAAACCGGTCATGATGCCCGAGCGGGTGACGCGCGGCGAAAATCTTGCGTCCGGCACGACCGGCGGCTCGATCACCTTGAAGGCGAAGTCGGCCTGGACCTGGGCCAGCTTCTCACGCTGAATCTGGCGCGCGAGCAGCTCATAAAGCTGACTCTGGAGCAGCGAGTCGGAGGTATGGGAGATCTCATCCTCGAGCGACTTGGCGGCGCTCGCGGCGCTTTGCACCTCCTGGCTGCGGAGCCTTTCGCGCAGCGCTTCGAGATACCAGGTGAGCACCTGCTGGGCGCGCGCGCGGCTGCTGTCGACAAAGGAAAGGTTCAGGTTGCCGGTTTTGTAATCGTAGTCGGCGTTGAAACCGCCGTTGATAAGCAGGTAGGTACGCCACGGAGTTAACTTGCCCGGGTCTTCGCCCTGGCCGGCGAGCAGATATTTCACCAGCCCGTAACGCTTGACCAGGTTGGTGGTGAAATCGAAGCTGTTCAGGATCGCCATGTCGCGCTCCGAAACGAGCTCGTTGTCGCTGGTTCCCATCAGCATCGAGGCCAGCCCGCCACCGCCGCCGAGCATATCTCCGAGTCCGCCGCCGCCAATCTGGCTCATGTCCTGATCGGGCGGGACCGGCGTGATGACTGCCTGCGCCTGGTAGAGCCGGGTGGCCAGCAACTCGTTGTACAGCACGTTGAGCGTCATCGCCGCCAACGTCACTCCGATGATTAGCCAGGCGTGGCGGTACAGGAGCTTGAAGTACTTGAGCAGCTCGATGGTCGCATGCAGATGCGAGCCGGGCGACAACTGCGCGCCGTTGCCGAGGTTACGCGCGCCGCTCGATTCGGGCTGCCGTGGGAAGAGGTTGATTGTTTCCATAAAACCCTGGCGTGCGCCGGGTAAGCCCGGGCCAACACTAATATTCGATGCTTTTCCATCCCGGCCGGATCGCGAACGACAGCATCAGCGTCGCCCGCATCGACCCGGAGTCCGAGAAGTTGATGTCGTTGACGTACTCGAAAGCGCTGCGCGCCTTGACGTCGCCCAGCCAGCCCGCCGTCCCCGGCATCGGTCCCGGGATGGTCCACAGGTTGAGCGCGCCGCCGACGCTGCGTTCCTTATGCAGGTTGACTTGCGGGTTCCAGAAGGGCGCGCGCTCGGTGACGAACAGATCGAGGTCGGCCTTGCACCTTTTCATGAACCAGCGTCCGAAGTCGATGTCGATCTGGCTCGCATTGGGGCCCATCGGGTCGCCCATCAGGCGATCGTTGTTGGTCCAGTAAAGCGAATCGGAATGCTGCGAATAGTTGGGCTCCAGGATGGCCCACTCGAAACGGAAGTCGGTCAGCCCGTCGCGCGTGAGCCGCGGCAGATAGAAGCCGCCCTGGTACGAAATCGCCTTGAACGGCAACGCGCTGCCGATGAAGGGGACTTCCTTGGTCAGATTATCTTCGCCCAGCATCTCGAAGTAGAACTGCGAATTACGCCAGTGCGGCACGAACAGCTTCATGTAGATGCCGCCGCGCGAGTTGGTGTTGCCCTGGGCGGGATTGCCGGTGGCGAAGCCGGTCGCGCGGCCGACGAATCCGGACAGGTTGTAATTGTTGTTGTTGACGCCGCCAAACTCGATCGCGTGGGTCAAGCCGAATTCGAAATCCGGCAGCGGCTTGAACGAGAAGTTCTGCCCGTCGATCCAGGGGTGCGCGAAGGTCCGGTCGTCATCGAGCTGACCGAAGAACGCGTTCCAGCGGAACAGGCCCAGGTATTTAAAAACCCACGGCAGATGGGTCGGATGGATGCCCTGCACGCGCAGGGCCGGGAACGGGTTCGCATTGTTACTCTGGGAGAGCGCTGCGAAGTGGCCGACGCCCCACCACATCTCTTCCTGTCCGAACGAAATCGCGACGTTGCCCAGACTGGCCACCGCTTCGGCGTCGAGCGGCTGGAGGCGGCGGAGGTCGGACCCGGCCCCGCCGCTCACCGGGCGCGTAAACGGGCCCGCCACGGCGCCCTCGCCATAGAGCGTCAGAAAGCTGCCGAAGCCGCCCCAGCTCGAGACCCGCGCGACTTCATTGCTGCCCGGCGAGGTCGGCAAGCCATTGTTGTTGGGCAGCAGCGGCGTGCCCTCGTCGAAGTTCATGTTGGAGCCATCGAGTTGATTGATATGCGCCTGGCGCGCCTCGCCATGCGTATAGACGTACTGCAGCTCGATGCGCCCCACCGGATGGAACAGGTTGGGCAGATTGTTCTCCCGGCGATTCTCCAGCCAACCGATCTCCTCGTGTAACTGGGCCTGCAACGAGTGCAGGATGGGCCGCGCCAGCTCGTCGTCCTCGACCCCATCCTCGCCCTGTTCGTGCAGCTCGAACTGGCGCTGGGCTTCGAGCACTAGGCGCGCCGCCTCGACCCGGCTGATCGGCTTGATATCGTCGAGATAGGAATAGAGCAGCCCCAGTCCATTGAGCGTGTCCAGCTCGTTGTAGATCGGACTGTCGAGCGGGATGTAGACCACGTAGGTCGAGGCCTGCGCCAGCCTGACGCCGACCATCAGGGCCACCGCGATCGCGATCGATACCAGCAGCGCGTGGCCGCTATAACGGCGCAAGTGTCTACTGCCCTTCATTCGATTCAACCCAACCCTGCGCCGCCATACGCTTCATCTCGGCGGCGCGCCGGTCCCGGATAGCGGTCAGTTGATCGAGCGGATCGGGCCCCGGCCGGCGCGCCAGCGCCGTGCTCCTGCCGGCCCGCGCTGGCGGATTGGCGTGAGCGCCGGCGCGCTTGCGATGGGCGCTTGGCCGGCCGTGCGGCAAGTCGCCGCCCAGCAGGTAGGCAAGCATCACCCGCCTGACGTAGGCCTGGGTTTCCGGGTAGGGCGGCACGCCATGGTACTTCTCGACCGCCTTTTCGCCGGCGTTGTAGGCGGCCAGCAGGTCGGCCAGGTTGCCCTGCAGGTCGGGCCGCTCAGCCTGCCAGCGCTTGAGGAAGTCGATCAGGCGCACCGCGCCCAGCACGTTGTCGATCGGGTCGAACGGATTATCGACATCGAATCGCTCGGCCGTCGCCGGCATCAGTTGCATCAGCCCCTGCGCCCCTTTGGGCGAGACCGCTTTCGGGTTGCCGCCCGATTCGACGGTCGCGATTGCTCCCAGCAGCGCGGGGTCAAGGTCGTAGAGCCGCGCCGCAGCGGTAATCAGGGCGCGGGTCTCGGCCCGGTTGAGCGCGGCCGGATGCTCCTGGGCGCGCGCGCCAGTCGAGCCGATCGCGACCATCGCGACCGCCAGCGCCGGCAACCACCATCGCGATATTCGATCGATTCGCCTCAAGCCTGTTCCTTATAGGCTCGCCAGTCAGCTTAGAGTTGCGTCCCGAGCAACGCCGTCATACCCAGACCGGTGGCGGCATTGGCGATAATCTGCGTGATGTCCTTCCAGTAGGCGGTCTTGTCGACGTAGACCAGCTGCTCGGGAACATAGATCGTGTCGCCTGGATTCAAGGTCGAATCCATCAGCGTGGTGCCACCAACCACCGGCAGCAGCGGGAACATCTGGGACTTCTCCGAATCCTTCAAACCCTGGTCGGTCAGCACCGAGCCATCGACCCGGATGACGAAGATATGCTGGGGGTCGGAACCCTCGCTCGGCCCGCCAGCCATCTGCAGGTAGTCGCGCATGCGCAGGTTGTGCTGCCAGATGATGGCGTTGGGGGTGTAGACCTGGCCGAGCACCTGCACGGCGGAGGGCCGGCGCGGAATCGCGATCATGTCGCCGTCCTCGAGCTCGACGTTGTTGGCCGACTGGACCAGTTGGTCGACCGGTCCGAGATGCACCACCAGGCGGCCCTGCGCCTGCTGGTTCTGATTGTCGGCCAGCACGTGCTGCATGGTCATCAGCGCCTTGTCATAGTTATCGGCGCCATTCTGGGCATTCTGGCTGCCGTTCTTGGCGGGCATCAGCTCGAGCTGCGCGACGTGCTGCTCGAGTTGCGAGCGGGCCTGATCGAGCGCCTGTTGCTGAACGATCTTGATCGATTGGCGGACGAAGACCGTGGCCGGCAGGTAGGCGTCGGGCAGCAACCCGCCGCAGCGCTGCAGCAGCTCGGCGATCCGTTCGCCCTTATGAATCGCGTACGGACCAGGACGGCGCACCTCGCCACGGACCTGCACCACCCATGGCAGATGCCAGTCCGAGGCCTTGCGCACAAACAGCTGATCGTTGGGCGCCAGCACCGGGTTTTGCGCATCGGCGCCGGCCAGCGCCGAGCGCAGGTCGATATCCAGGTAGCTGTGGCTGGTGTTGATGCCGTTGACGACCTGGGTGCGGGCCAGCTCGGCCTGCCCCTGGTAGGCGTCGTCCTTCAATCCGCCGGCCATGTAGATCAGGTCGCTGACCCGCATCTGATGGTCGAGCACGAAGTAGCCGGGATTGCGCACCTCGCCGGTCACCTGCACGGTCGGCAGATCGCGAATCTGCGACTGGCTGAAGATCGTCAGTTCATCGCCCGGCGACAGCACCAGGTTGACGTTCTGATTAGCATCGCCCGCCATCGCGTCGTCGAGGTTGACGGGAATCAGCCGCTGGTTCTTCTGCGGCCCCTGTGAACGGCGCAGCAGGGCGTAGCGGAAATAGGTATGGCTCTGCACACCCTGGGCCTGGTTGATCAGATCGGTCAGCCGCATCCCGGGGTGATACTGGTATTTGCCCGGACGGCTGACATTGCCGTCGACGGTCACGACGTTGGTCTGCTGACCAAGCACGGTATAGACCTTGACCAGGTCGCCGTCCTCGATCGGGAACTTGCGCGTGCGGGCGGTGGCGAGATCGACGTCGAGAATCACGCGCCGGTCGTGATTCTCGACGCGCTCCACCTGGACCCGCTGCGCATAGCCGAAGGCGGTGATGCCGCCCGCCAGCTTGAGCAGGCCGCTCAAGCTCGAGCGTCCGCCGATTTCGTAGATCGCCGGCCGTTTGACGTCGCCCGCCACCGCCGCAACCGGGCCGATAACCGGGACGAAAACCACGTCCTGCGGCCGCAGCCGCATATCGCCCGCGTTGTCGCCCGATAGCAGCAGGTTATAGAGATCGACGGTTTGCACGGTCTGATTGCCGCGCCGCACCTCAACGCGGCGCAGGCTGCCGGTCTTGGCGATGCCGCCGGCGGCCACGATCGCGTTGGAGACCCGCGACAGCGCGCTCACCGTGTAGGCGCCGGGCTGATTCACCTCGCCGATCACGAACACCTGCATGGTGCGCAACTTGCCCATCGTGACGTCGATCTTGACGCCCGTGATCTGTTTGCCGTGGTCCTCGATCAACTGCTTGGCCTGGTTGAAGGTCAGGCCCGCGACCTGCACCGGACCGAATTCGGGAACCAGGATGGTGCCGTCGCGGTTGACGAACAGATCGAGGCTGTCGTTGACGCGGCCCCAGATCAGGATCTTCATCTCATCGCCGGGCCCGATCAGGTAATCATTGCTGACCGGGACATCGTCGGTCGGAGCGAAAGTGGTGACCGGCTGGTCGAACAGCGAATAGCCAAACTGCACCAGGGTCTTGGGATTCGGCGTAGTCGGCGGCATCCCCGAGTCCAGCGATTGGAAGGTCTGCTCGATCGAGGAGGGTCCGAGCGGCGTCGGCATGCCGAACGGCTGACTGGCCTGCTGATTATTCGGCATCCCGGTCGACGGCATCCCCTGCGGCGACTGACCGAGCGCCGAACAGCTCTTCAAGGACGCCAGCTGCTGCGCGTTCAGATTCAATCCCAGCGCGCCGGACATCGCCTCGATCTCCTGCGGATCGATACCCTTGGCGCTCAAGCGCAGACATAGCCGCTGGATCTGATCGGAACTGAGTCCGCCATTGGACGCTTCGCTGCGCAGCGCGTTCAGATCATCGAGCGACAACCCGAGTCGCTGCGCGATGGCCGCCATCTGATCGGGCGACAGCGAGACGCCGTTACTGCCCAGACTACCGCCCAGCATTGGCGCTTGCCCGACGCTGGGCCCGGTCATTCCTCCGGACGACGAAGATCGCGTCGCTCCGGCACCACCGCCGAAGCCGTAACCATTCGTGCCGGGAAAATTTTGGGCTTGGGCCTGCAACGGCAGGGCACATGCCAAGATGAAGGCGGCAAGGATCAGTAGCCGAGCACTCGCCGCCAAGTGATGATACCGCGGCTTGCGTATGGTCGCGCTATGCATTGACCATCTCCACTTGTTGGATTGACCTATTAGCAGATTCTGTGGTCCCGCTGTAAAGGAAAACGTCACTTTTAACTCAACTTCGAATGGACGGACCCTGTCCTCGGCTCAGCCACCAGACAGGCGTCGGTCATCCCATACCCAGGGCTCGTGCCCAGTTTCTCAGAAAAATCAACGTCCCAGGCTTCAACATCAGCCCCTTGGCTCGTTCCGATTGCAATGCCAAGTGGAGGTGGCTCAAGCGCTTGAAGGCGCTTTATAACATCCTAAACAGTCTTTATCAATGGAGATTGCAAGTCTAATTTATTCGTTTAGCTGAGTTATTGATTAATTAGGCTCAATAAGCCGCACTTTACGAAGCGAATTCCTCCCCCTTCTCTTCGCGCATCCTGATGTCGTCGCTGAGGAGCTTCCCGTTCGGCCCGACGATCACTAGTCGTCCCAGCGTGCCGTTGAAGCTGATACTGGTGCCGTCGGCCAGGCTCCATTGCGCCCGCGGGGTGCGGGCGTCGGCTGCTTTGGACAGCGTTGGCGGACCAATGCGCTGCGTCAGATCTTTAAAAACCGGCGCGGCGTATTTGGGGTCGAACTTCGCCATCGCCAACTGCATGCCGCCGCCGTGCCATAGGAACTCGAACAACACGGTCTTGTAGACTACGGTCCCCGACTTGACGTTTTTCAGCCGCAGAGCCTCCGCTCCGAAGGGGCTGGTTTCGGGCAACGCCTGCGGGTAGCGGGCGATGACCTCGGGACTCGGATCGCCGAAGTTGACGCCAATAAAAGAACCCAGCTGAGGTCCGCTCGACAATGGGTCGAAGTTTCCGGCCAGCGGGTTAAAGCCAGCGGAGCTCGCACAGCCCCAGAGGATCGTGATCACAACAGCGATGATCGCAAGGCGCGGGGCGATAGTTCGTCGATCGACTGTCAGGGTCGAAGTCACATGCACCGTCGCAATGAAGTCAGGCTTCCCGGGCGACCGAAGTGCTCGCCAGAACCATCCTCAGGCAGGTCGGGCCCGCAGCGCTGAGCAGAATCGCGATGCGCTGCTCGCCCGACAGATAGCGTTCGAAGATTGCTTGAACCCCGCAGAACGGCCCCTCGGTGACCGTCACGCGCTCGCCTGGCGCGAACGGGCGCCCGTGAATCTCGACCACCCCGTCGACGGCGCGTTCACGGATGCCCTCGACGATCTCGGGGGCGACGGTCAGGGGTTCGCCGCCGGCCGAGACCAGGCCCGAGACCCCGCTGCTGTACTTGATATTGAAATAGCTGCCGCGCAGGTCGCAGCGCGCGAACAGGTAGGAAGGGAACAGCGGTACCACCGACCATCCAAACTTGCCCCAGCGCGGCATCCGTGCCCGCAAAAACGGCAGGAAGACCTCCGGCAAGGCAACCGAAAGCTGATCCCGCACCCAACGTTCCTTGCCGGGCTTGGTGCGCACCAGATACCAATGTGAGGCTTCAACCTGGGTCATCGAGTTCCCATCGATCCCACGCTCGCTGGCCCATTTCTGGGTCCAAAAGCTTGAAATAGTCAAGCTCGTCGGCGATTAAATCTGACGCTTACCCCCTCGCAAGTGTTTCGCTCAGTTCTGAATCAGGGCAAGGGTGAGCAAACTTGAAGCCAAGCTGAGGGAGGATGGCCGCCAATCAGAGTGGCAGGCCTTAGGGTGGCAATAGAGACGATCCGGAACCGCGCGCGCGGATGCCTCTAGCTCACAAGATCTTCGGCGAGAGTGGCCGCCAGCTCGGCCTCGACCGTGTACCGCCCGGCAAGTTTCGGATGGTCGACCTCGATCGCCACCTGGCCCTTGTTCGCCTGCTCGAGAAACCGGTCGTGGCCGATCCCCAGCGGAAAGCGGACAAACTGGACCGCGCTGACCCGATCGGTCGTCATCTGCCGGATATCGAAGCGGGCGGGAATCCGGCGCGCGTCGATCGCTATCCACAGGTGACGATCGATTCCGAGCAACTCGCGCAAGCGCTCCGTGCGCTGCGCAGGCTCCTCAAGAAATTCGATCATCAGGGTCGCCGACAGCTCGCCGCCGCCCGGCATCAGCTCGTTATAGGTCTCGATCTCATGCTGAATCGCGGCCGGCTCGGTGATGCGCTCGGTGAGCAGCATCTCTTCGATCTGGTACCAGATCGTGCGGCTGTTCTCGAACAGCAGCGTGAGATGGTTCGCGACCGTTATCCGGCGGCGATTCTTCTCGCCGATAAACAGCGGGCGCAGCCGCTCTCTGACCCGTTGATAGTCCGGATAGGCGAGAATTTCATCCGCTTCGATTGGTTTCATGGCGATTATTGTCCAGTCGGCGTCTCCGGGGCCGGCGGCGGCACCGGGTCCGGGAAGCCGTCGGGCTCGTAGGCCCGGGCCAGCACTTCAATCGGATGGAGCGGACGCAGGCCGGTGGCCTGTTCGATCTGGAGCGCCGCGAGCTGGCAGTCGCTCGCCAGCACCTTGGCGCCCGCCTCGCTCATCCCGGCGAAGGCCTTGGCGCCGAGCTTCATCGAGAGCGCGAAAAACTCGCGCTTCATCGCCCAGGTGCCGTCGTGGGCCGTGCAGGCATCGACGGTCGTGACCTCGGCGCCGGGTATCGAACGGATCAGGTCGCGCGAGCGCATCCCGATATTCTGCGCCTTCAGATGACACGGCAGATGGTAGGCGACGGTGCCGGGCGTGGAGCGAAAGTCCCGGTCCATCAACCCCTTCCGGCGCAGGTCATAGAGCACCTCGTGGGTGTCGACCACCGCCGCCGCCAGTTCGCGGGCCTCCGCGGTGCCGAGCAGGTCGGGGTATTCCTGGCGCATGGTGAGCGAGCAGGTCGGATTGATCGCGGCCACTTTGTAGCCCTGGCGCACCAGCGGCAGCATCGAGGCGACGTTGGCGCGCGCCTGCTTCTGGGCAAAGGCGACGTCGCCGCCGTCGAGCGCCGGCATCCCGCAGCATCCCTGGGTCGGGCAGGCCAGCGCGCATCGATTCCGCGCCAGCACCTTGATCGCGGCCTGCGCGGGCCCCGGCCCGTAATAGTTGCCATAGCAAGTGTAGAACAAAATCACCTTGGCGGCGGGTGCGCTGGGCGCCGCCGGCAAGGGATTGCGCCGCAGCCATTTCTCGAAGGTCTCGCCGACGAACTCGGGCAGCAGCTTGTCGCGCGCGATACCGAGCAGCTTCTCCATCACCACCCGCTGCAACGGCTGGCGGCATCCCCAATTCGCCAGCCCCGGGCTCTTCGAGCCGAGCTTGCCGAGCAGGTTGGGATTCCCGAGCAGCTTTTCGCGCAGCGGCACGCCATGCTTGCGCGCCTTGACGGCGCGCGCCCGCAGCATCAGGCGCGGGAAATCGAGCTGGAACTCATGGCCGTCGCGAGGGGTATAGGGGCAGCGCAGGTAGCAGAGCTTGCAGTCGTAACAGAGATCGACCACGCGATCGCGCTCGGCAGCGCTCAGGTTGCGGACCTCCTGTTCCTTGGCATCGGCCGCATCGAACAGCTCCGGGAACGAGCCGCACAGGTTGAAGCACAGGCGGCAACCCAGGCAGATGTCGTAAACCCGATCGATCTCCTTGGCGAGGCCGGCCGGGTCCCAATATTTCGCTTCGGCGGGACTGTACGACAATCCGTCGCTCGGTTTGCCTTCGATACGGCTCATCGGTGGTTCCGTGTGTGGAGCGCGGTCATTGCGACGATGGCGTGCAACCACGCCGCCCGGCGCATCGGGCGATCTGCACCCCGCCGATCGCCGATGGGCGGTACAGTGGCAAGCACGGGAGGGCCGGCTGATACCGACCCTCTCGTGGCTGTGCCGGAGCGGATAGAATCCGACCCGTTTAGAGCGTTCCGGCAGCCTTGCTGAAGCGGCCGGCGTGCGATTTCTCGGCCTTGGCGAGGGTCTCGAACCAGTCGGCGATCTCCGCAAAGCCCTCATCGCGCGCCGAACGCGCCATCCCCGGGTACATCTCGGTGTACTCGTAGGTCTCGCCATGCACCGCCGACTTGAGATTCAGCATGGAGTCGCCGATCGGCTGATCGGTGACCGGGTCGCCTACAGTCTTGAGATAATCGAGATGGCCGTGCGCGTGGCCGGTCTCGCCTTCCGCGGTATCGCGGAACAGGCCGGCGATTTCCGGCTGGCCTTCGACGTCCGCCACCTTGGCGAAATACATATAGCGGCGATTAGCCTGGCTCTCGCCGGCGAACGCGTCCTTCAGATTCTGATGGGTTTTGGTTCCTTTAAGTGACTTCATCGTGATGGCCTCCCTAGCTTGGTTGTTTATCCTGGTTGGTGCGGGTGGTCTTTTTCCCGCGTTGACAATCGCCGCACAAAGCATGGACCTCAAGCGCCCAGCCCAGCAGCCGGAATTCACCCAGTTCGTGTCGCCCGTCGAGCAGTCGCTCGATACCGGGGATTTCGATATCGCGGATCCGCCGACATCCGACGCATACTACATGATGATGCGGTGCGGTATTGCCGTCGTAGCGGGCGCTGTCGTGCAGGGCGGTAACCTTGCGCGCTTCGCCGATACGGCACAGCGTCTCGAGCGTGCGATGGACGGTGGCGAGCGAGATATGGGGATGCTCGCGGCGCACCGCGGCGTAAATCGCCTCGGCGCGTGGATGGTCGGCAGCGCAGAGCAGCGCGCGGATGATCGCGAGGCGCTGCGGCGTCACCGCCAGCCCGCCGCGATGGCAGCGCTCGGCGAACTCGGCCATCCGCCCGGCCGCGTAGCCGGCCCGCCGGGTATCGGTTACCATTTGCACCTTCATCGCAGGTGAGAATGATTATCATCCATGTGATGGCGCGGTCAAGCGCTACCGATCCAGAGGTCGTTGCCCAGCGGATTACGCCGCCGACCTGCGAGGTCAGCGGCTGGAGAAAGTCTACGCGAGGCCCATTGTGTCATTCTGAGCGCAGCGAAGAATCCCGGGATTCTTCACGGAGCCTGCCCTGAGCAGCGCCGAAGGGCAGACTCCGTTCAGAATGACAACCTGACCTGCGCCGCGCTTCGCGCGCGCGTCGGCGTGCGGCTTGCCCTTGCTTTCGGAGAAGAAAACAATAGACATATTGAGGTCGCGCCCGGAGCGGATTCCGATCGGCCTGCGCGCGCGATGCCGGGTCGGTTTGCCATTTACTTACGTGCATTGCACCGGTTGAGCCGGTAGAAGTTTGAGCATGGAAAAACGCAGAACCGTTTCCACCTACCTGGTCGGCGGCTCGATTACGCAGAAAGCCCCGGCCGACGCCTCGATGGCGTTTCCGGAGAGTTTTGCCACCACCCGCCTGCAGGACGCGATCCAGTGGGCGCGCAAATACTCGTTCTTCCCGTATCCGTTCGTGACCGCCTGCTGCGGGATGGAGTACTTCTCGGTGGCGGGCCCGCGTTACGATATCGACCGCTTCGGCGCGGCGCTGCCGCGCTTCACCCCGCGCCAGGCCGATCTGCTGTTCGTGGTCGGCACGATCACCCAGCGGATGGCGCCGGTGCTGCGGCGGGTCTACGAGCAGATGGCGGAGCCGAAATGGGTGGTATCGTTCGGCGCCTGCACCAGTTCGGGCGGCCCTTACGATAACTACGCCGTGCTGCAGGGGATCGATCGGGTGGTGCCGGTGGCGCTCTATATCCCCGGCTGTCCGCCGCGGCCCGAGGCGGTGCTCGACGGACTCATCAAGCTCCAGTATCGCGTCCAGCACGAGCGCGAGGGTCAGCCCTGGCCCGAGATCCACGGCAGCGGACGCCGGATCGAATAGCCGTGAAGAGCGTTCACGTTACGGTCGACGGGCGCACGCTCGAGGCGCCGGAAGGCACGCCCCTGCTGCAGGTGATGCTCGATGCCGGGATGGACATCCCGCACTACTGCTACCATCCCAAGCTCACCATCGACGGCAGTTGCCGCTTCTGCCAGGTCCGTATCGAGGGCATTCCCAAGCTTCAGATCTCGTGCAACACGCCGGTGCGCGACGGGATGGTGGTCAAGACCGACGACCCGGAAGTGCACGTGGTGCGGCGTGGCGTAATCGAGCTGCTGCTGCTCAACCATCCGCTCGATTGTCCGATCTGCGACAAGGCCGGCGAATGCTGGTTGCAGAACTACTCGATGGAGTTCGGCGGGCGCACCGGCCGCACTATCGACCCGCGCCGCAAGCGCGGCAAGCGCCTTGATATCGGCGAACGGATGCTGCTCGATCAGGAGCGCTGCATTTTGTGCCGCCGCTGCGTGCGCTTCTGCAACGAGATCACCAAGAGCGGCGAGCTGCACGTCTTCACGCTCGGCGATCACTCGCGGCTCGATATCTACGAGGACCAGCGGCTCGACAACGACTACTCGATGAACACCGCCGACGTCTGCCCGGTCGGCGCGCTCGAGACCAAGGATTTCCATCATCGCATCCGGGTGTGGTTTCTGGAGGAGACCGCCAGCGTCTGCCCGAGCTGCTCGAACGGCTGCAACATCATGATCTCGACCTACAAAGACCGCCTGTGGCGCCTGACGCCGCGGCGCAACGATGAGGTCAACGACACCTGGATGTGCGATGCGGGGCGGCTCAACTATCGCTATGTCGCCGATCCGCAACGGCTGCGCGCACCGCTGATCGACGGCGCAACAGCGACCTGGAACGAAGCGCTGGACCGGGCCGCGGCCGCGCTCGGTGCGTTGCGCCAGCGCCACGGTGGCGGCGCACTCGGCGCGCTGGTCTCGCCGCATCTCACCAACGAGGAGAACTTCCGCTTCGGCGAGCTGCTGCGGGCGCTTGAAGCCGGGCCGGTCGCGATGGCGGTGCGGCACGGCAAGAGCGATGACTTGCTGATCAAGGCCGAGAAGGCCGCCAACGCGCGCGGCGTGCGCGAGCTGAAGCTGGTGACGGGCGCCGACGACGGACTCGAGGCGCTGCTCGGCGCGATCGAGAGCGGCGCGGTCAAGGGACTCTATCTGTGCGGCGACGATTTGTTCGAGGCGGTCCCGGCCGAGCGCCTTGACCGAATCTTCGACAAGCTCGAGTTGCTGATCGTCCAGGCCTTGCAGCCCAGCGCGCGCTTCGCACGCGCCGCGGTGGTGTTCCCGACCACCACCTTCGCCGAGAAGGAGGGTACCTTCACCAATCACGCCGGCCGCGTCCAGCGTATCCGCAAGGCGCTCCAGACGCCCGCCGGATGGCTCGGCGACGGCGAGATTTTCACCAATCTGCTGAACGCGGTCGCAGCCCGCGGCGAGAGCTTCACGCTCGACCGGGTGTGGCGCGAGATGGACCGCGGCGGGACCGTCTTCGCCGCGCTCAACCTCGACGAGATCGGGCCGCGCGGCCTGCCGCTGGCGGCGGCGAAATGAGCTGGCGATGGCGACGCGCATAGTCAAAGTCGAACGGCCGGCGCCGATGACCCGGCGCTGGATGCCGCTTTTGCTCGGGCTGTGGGTGACCACCAGGCACTTCCTGCACAACCTGCTCGGCTTTGCGCGCGGCCGCCCTGACTTCACTATCTACTTTCCCGAGCAGCGCTTCGTGCAGGCGCCCGCGATGCGCGGGATGCCGGTGCTGGTGCAGATGGCCAACGGCAAGGAGCGCTGCGTCGCGTGCGGGCTGTGCGAATGGGCCTGCCCGACCAATTGCATCACGATCTTTCCGGCCGAGACCGCGGCCGAAGTCGAACGCTTCCCGGAAGTCTTCGATATCGATATGTCGCGCTGCATGTTCTGCGGTCTGTGCGAGGAGGCCTGCCCCGAGGAGGCGATCGTGATGAGCCGGCAGGTCGAGATCTGCACCTACTCGCGGCGCGGCTCGCTATGGCGCAAGCAGGATCTGCTGGTGCCGGAGGCCGAACTCAAAACCCGACTCGATTACCTGAGGCCCCACTATGCCCGGCGATAGCCCGCAGCCGCCCGCCGCACCGGTACCGGCCGAGCCGCCCGCGCCCTCCGCGCTGATGGCGGCGGTGCTGGCGCGGGTCGGGACGATGGTGCTCGAACATCATGCCGAGTTCGGTGACGATCGTATCCACGTCGCGCGCGAGCATCTGCTCGAGGTCTGCCCGGCCCTGCGCGATAGCCCGGAGCTCGGCTTCGATATGTGCCTGGACGTGACGGCGGTCGATTATTTCGGCAATCCGGACGGCTTTCGGATGCCGCCGCGAGTGTGGGATGAGAACCGCGGCGAATGGCGCCGCCCGCCGCAATCGCGCCATCACCTGGTGCCGCCGCCACGCGGCCCCGAGCCGCGCTTCGCGGTGGTCTACCATCTGCTTTCCACCCGCCATCTCCATCGCCTGCGGATCAAGGTGCGGGTGCCGGAGGACGACCCGACTATCGCGACCGTGAGCGAGCTGTGGCCGGGCGCCAACTGGCTCGAGCGCGAGACCTACGATCTTTACGGGATTCGCTTCACCGGCCATCCCGATTTGCGCCGCATCTATTTATATGAGGGCTTCGTCGGCCATCCGCTGCGCAAGGATTACGCGAAGGAGCACGAACAGCCGATCGAAGAATATACCGGACCGGGCGCCAAGGAGCCCCGCCGTCCCCAGGTCGAATATGTCGGACCCGCAAGCAAAGAACCCGACCGTACCCGCTGAGCCGCCCGTGCGCCGGCACGAGGAACTGGAGCTCGGCGCCGCCGCCACAGGGGCGCTCGAGCCCCTGATGCGCCTGCAGTTCGGACCCTCGCATCCAGCGACCCACGGCACGGTGCGGATCATGCTCGATCTCGACGGCGAGCGGATCGTCAAGGCCGACGTGGAGATCGGCTACCTCCATCGCGGTTTCGAGAAGGAATGCGAGACCGGCTACTACTATCAGAACATCCCTTATACCGACCGGCTCAACTACAGCTCGGCGGTGTTGTGCAATACCGCCTACTGCATGGCGGTCGAGAAGCTGCTCGGGATCGTGACGCCCGAGCGCTGCGATTTTATCCGCGTGATCGGCTGCGAGCTGTCGCGGATGGCCGACCATATGCTGTGTGTCGGCTCGTCGGCGATGGAGCTGGCGGCCTTCACGCCGTTTCTGTACCTGCTCGAGGCGCGCGAGCTGGTGCTCGACCAGATCGACGCGTTGTGCGGGGCGCGCGTCACCACCAACGCCATCCGGATTGGCGGCGTGATAGCAGACCTGCCCGAGGGTTTTCGCGACTTCTCGACCGTCAAACTCGATCGCGCGATCAAGCTGCTCGACGACGCGCACAAGATTCTGACCGACAACATCGTCTTCCGCCGGCGCCTGGAAGGAACCGGCTATCTTTCGCCGCAGGACCTGATCGCCTACGGCGTAACCGGACCGCTGCTGCGGGCCGGCGGCGTCGCGCTCGATCTGCGCCGCGCGCAGCCCTACCTGGTCTACCCGCAGCTCGATTTCGACGTCCCGGTCGGCGAGCATAGCGACAACTTCGACCGCTACCTGGTGCGGATGGAGGAGATTCGCCAGAGCCGCCGGATGATCGCGCAGTGCCTGGAGCGGATTCCCGCCGGGCCGGTCAACGTCGACGACCCGCGCGTGCGCTGGCCGGCCAAGAATCAGGTCTTCGGCCGCATGGAAGAGCTGATCGATCAGTTCAAGCTGGTGACCGAGGGCGGACTGTTCCCGCCCGGCGAGGTCTACTTCGGGCTGGAGTCGTCCAACGGCGAGCTGGGCTTCTACCTGGTGAGCGACGGCACCGGCAAGCCCTACAAATGCCGGGCGCGCTCGCCGAGCTTCTCCAACATGAGTCCGCTCGGACGCTCGCTTATCGGACGGCAACTGGCCGACGTGGTGCCGACCTTCGGCATGACCAACATGGTCGGCGGCGAATGCGATCGGTGATCTGATGGTGCTCTCTGCTGCCACGCAAGACCGGATACGCGAGGAGATCTCGCATTACCCCAATCCGCGCGGCGCGCTGCTGTTCGCGCTCCACCAGGCGCGCGGCGAGCTCGGGCGGCTGTCGCGCGAGGCCTATGCCGAGCTCGGCGGAGTCTTCGGGATGCGCGCGGGCGAGGTCGCCGAGGTCGCCTCGTTCTATTCGCTGTTCATGCTGCCTCCCGCCAAGGCGGTCTTCCAGGTCTGCACCAATCTGCCGTGCTGCCTGCGCGGGGCGCGCGGACTGGTCGAGCTGCTCGAGGATCGGATCGGCGCCAAGGCCGGCACCAGCTCGCCCGACGGCCGCTTCGCGATAAGCGAGGTCGAATGTCTGGGCTCGTGCGGTACGGCGCCGGTGGTGCAGGTCAACCGCGGTCCGTTTCTCGAAAACGTCACGCCGGATTTTCTCGCCGGGCTCACCGCCGATCCCGCAACCGCGATCGAGGCGCGCCATCCCGCGCCGATCATCTCGATTATCCCCGACGGCGTCGACGGCTATCTGCTGCCACCCAACGGCACGCGATGGCTGACGGTCGACGACTACCGCGCCAACGGCGGCTACCAGGCGGTGGTCAAGGCCGGGCAGATGACGCCCAAGGACATCGCCAACCTGGTCAAGGACGCGGGCTTGCGCGGGCGCGGCGGCGCCGGTTTCGTCACCGGGCTCAAGTGGACCTTCATGCCGCCCAAGGACGACCGCCCGCGCTACCTGGCCGTCAACGCCGACGAAAGCGAGCCGGGCACCTTCAAGGACCGGCAGATAATGGAGCGCAACCCGCATCAGATGCTCGAGGGCATCATGATCGCTTCGATGGCGATCGAGGCGAACGCCGCCTTCATCTATATCCGCGGCGAATACGTCGAGGGCTATCGATGCGTGCGCGGCGCGATCGAGCAGGCCTACCAGGCCGGTATCCTCGGCGACCACGCGCTCGGTTTCGGCCGCCGCTTCGATATGCACGTCCAGCCGGGCGCCGGCGCTTATATCTGCGGCGAGGAGAGCGGGATGCTCGAATCGATGGAGGGGCGCAAGGGCCAGCCGCGCAAGCGTCCGCCCTTCCCGGCGCAGAAAGGGCTGTGGGGTCAGCCGACCACGGTCGATAACGTCGAGACCGTCTCCCACGTGCCGGCGATAATCATTCGCGGCGCCGACTGGTTCAAGGGCGAGGGGGCCGAGAAGGCCGCCGGCCATACCCTGTTCGGGGTCAGCGGTCACGTCAAACGGCCGGGAGTCTTCGAGCTCAAGCTGGGCGTCAAGCTGCGCGATCTTATCTACCAGTATGCCGGCGGACTCGAGGACGGCCGCACCATCAAAGCAGTGGTGCCGGGCGGCGTCTCGATGCCGGTGTTGCGCGGCGATCAGATCGACGTCGCGATGGACCACGAGTCGCTGCGCAAGGTCAACACCCTGCTCGGAACCGCCGGTGTGATCGTGATGGACGATCGGACCTGCATGGTGCGGGCGGCACTGGTGATCGCGCGCTTCTTCGAGCATGAGTCCTGCGGTCAATGCACGCAATGCCGTGAGGGCACCGGATGGTTGTACCGGGTGCTGGGCCGGATCGAGCGCGGCGAAGGCCGCCCCGAGGATCTGGCGACGATTGTGGATACCGCCAGTTATCTGGAAGGGAAGTGCATCTGCGCGCTGTCGGACGCGGCGGCCTGGGCGGCCTCCAACTTCCTGCGCCAGTTCCGCGCCGAGTTCGAGGCCCATATCAACGAGCATCGATGCCCCTTGCCGGAGAGCTTCAAGGTATGAGCCAGACTGTGCGCCGCAACGCGATCGTCGACCTGCTGGGCACTCCCGATCGCACCGAGGGTAGCCTCAACGATCCGCGTCTTTATGATGAGAACGGGCTGCGCTTCAACGAAAAGTGGATTTACCGCCATCTGACGCACGACCCGGCGGGCGTGCCGATGCGGATAATCTACTGGTGGCGCTACGATTTCGTCGGCACCGTGATTCGCGCCGGCGACCAGGAATCATGGCGGGCCGACAGCCGGCTCGCCGAGGCGGCCGCCAACGACGACCCGCGGCTGGCGCCGCTCAACCCCGCCAATAATCTGCCGGTTACGCCGAGTAATCAGCATCGTCCAGCCTCGATATGCGCTGACGAAACCGACCTGGGTGGCCATCGCGAGGGCGACGATTCCCTAGTCTGAGCTAACCAGCCCGTAATCTGCAAAGGGCGAAGTTTTCGCGATAAATCGCCTAGTTATCGCGAGTTGCGAAAATCAGACATTTCCCTTCCCATTTTCGCTCCAGACCCCCATAGGCCGAAAAGCACCCAGAGATTGGGCCTTTTCAGGTCGCCGCAAGGGCTTGATTAGGAGTTAAATTAAAGGCTGAGGGTTTGGCACGTGATTCGCTCTAACAAGGCTCACTAGCGAATCCGAACCAAGGAGGGAAACATATGAATCTAACCGCGATGACGCTCTATTCGATCGCGTTGGTAGTTCTGGCAGTGGCCAACTGGTACGTCTGGCAAACCCAGACCGACGACCGTCCGCACCGCTTCCGGAAACTGCTGCGCAGCTAAAGTACGCGGCTCTGACAATTCGGCCGCCGGCGAGATTCTCGCCGGCGGCCTTTTCTTTTTCTAATCGATCACCGCCGCAGCGCTACGGCGGGCATTCAGGCGCAAGCGCTAGTGGTTGTTATGAGCCTGGCCTTGGCCGTGGCCGTGATCATTGCCGTGACCATGATCGTTGCCATGACCCTGGTTCCAGCCTTTGTGCTTGCCGTTGTCATGATGCTCGTTGGCGTCCTGGTCGTGCTGCTCCGCGCGCCATTTGTTGTAGTCCTGGCGATGTGCGCCACTGGCGGCCGCCCAGTTCGGATGATGCGCCCGTACCCAGTCGGCGCGATTGTGTTCCCACCAGTCGCGATCGTGCCACTGGTGATTGTCCGGGTCATAGTAGCCGTAGTTATGGGACTCATTCCATTGCTGCGGAGTCACCATCCTGGAATAGGGAGCTCGCCTCGCCCATCCGTAGGAGTAGCGGCCTCCTGAATATGCGAACTTACCCGGATGGGTCTGGATCGCCCGGCGAATCTGGTCATGATCGGCCAGATACCTATGCAGATCCGGATGCTGCTCGAGGTAGTTGGAGTTATTGACCAGGTTCGGATTCCTGTGGAGCTGCTGTGCCACCCCAGGATGGCTATTCAGGAAGGAATTGAAGTGGTTCAACTCTCCCTGAGTGACGTACTGCGCCGCCGCCGGCATCGCCAGCGCGCAAGTGACGGCAAATGCGGACAACAAGGCAAGCACCGTTTTCATTGTAAAATCTCCCTCTGTTTCCCTTAGGTTGCTGGTTTATGTGATCTAAATGAGGCGCCCTTTACACTTTGACGAAGCGTCGCCTTCTCCCGTTTACGATAAGCAATAGACCGGCCAAGCTTTAGTAGGTCTACTAGCGAGCATTAACAGCATTTTAGCTCAGCGCGCTATTCATCGGCGAGCTTTTCTGGGGTATTGTCCAACGCAATTCGGTTTCACGGACGGTAACAGAAAAAGGGCGGAATATGGCTGAGAAGAGATACCGGGTGCTGATCACGGAACCGGTCGGCGGCGAGGCCGGCGCACGGATGGAAAGCGCGCTGCGCGAGGCCGGCTGCGAGATCGTTCTCGGCCGCCCGTTCACCGACGCCGCCACCATCTATTCCGAGGATGACCTCAAATCGATGGTGCGCGAGATGGACGGCCTGCTGGTCAGCTCGCGCGAGCTGTTCACGCGGGCCGTGATGATGGCCGGGCCGCGCCTGGTGACGATCGCCAAGCTCGGTATCGGCGTCGAACGAATCGACGTCAAGGCCGCCACCGAACTGGGAATCCTGGTCAGCAACACGCCGATACCGGAGAACTACCTCTCGGTCGCCGAGTATGCCGTGGCGTTCATGCTGGCGATGGCCAAGCAGCTCAAGCCCGGCGACCAGCAGGGGCGCGCCGGCCGCTGGCGCAGTATCGTCGGCACCTTCATGCGCGGCAAGACGGTAGGCCTGGTCGGCTTCGGCCGGATTGGCTCACGCGTCGCCAGCCTGCTGACGCCCTTCGAGGTTCGGCTGCTGGCCTTCGATCCGTTCGTCAAACCCGAGCGCGCGGCGCAGGCGGGGGTTGAGCTGGTAAGTCTCGAGCGGCTGATGGCCGAGTCGGATTTCGTCAGCCTGCACGCGGTGGTGACGGCCGAGAATCGCAACCTGCTCGGCGCCCGCGAGATCGCGCTGATGAAGCCGACCGCCTATATAGTAAATACCGCGCGCGGCGCGCTGATCGATGAAACCGCGCTCGCCGCAGCGCTCAAGGCTGGACGAATCGCCGGCGCGGCGCTGGATGTCTTCGAGCCGGAGCCGCCCGCCCCGACCAGTCCGCTGCTCTCCGAGGAGCTCGCCACGCGCACGCTTATCACGCCCCATGTCGCCGGCATGAGTCCCGAGCTGATCGCGAAAATGCCGATGGTCCAGACCGAAAACTGTATCCGGGCGCTGCGCGGCGAGCGTCCCGAATTTGTGGTGAATCCGGACGTGATGGCGCACTGGCGCGGGAATCAACGCGCTCAGCGCTGACCGTCGATTCTCCGCGCTCGCGCGGATTGTTTCCGCCGGCATCATCGAGCGGCGGTACCAGTTGTCGCCGAAGGGACGTCCGGATTGACCGGGTTCCGCCGTTTTGCAGAAAACCGCCTGTTGGCAACCGGTTTTTCGATAGCTCGGAAACGGCACGAGGGTTGCTCCCAGACTAATGGGAGCAGCCGCCGTCGAGTTGGTACGCCGGGAGCGAGCGACGGGCGGGATTTTTGATGATGTATCTGGAAAATCTGACCAACGGTATCGCCCTCGAAGCATTGTATTACGACTCGCGACGTTCCTGGCTGCTCGCTTATGGCAATCGACCCGAGTTGTACTTGATGCCGAGGCAGCGATGGTTCTGGGCGCTGCGGCAAGCGATCGACGAGATTGCTGCGGAGATCGATAGCGATGCGACGCTGCTGATCGATTGGGACCCCGAACCCGACGGCCACTACCTGCTGAACTAGTCCCGTCGCGCGTCGCCCGCGAATCACGCGCGCGAGAGCGCCTCGCGCAGTGCAGTGCAGGTCTGTGCGACCGCCGTTTTCGCCTGATCGATCTGCGAGGTCATATTGAAGAAGCCGTGGGTCAGCCCTTCGAAGCGCCGGGCCGTGACCGGCACACCCGCCTGACGCAGTTTCTCGGCGTAGGCCTCGCCTTCGTCGCGCAGCGGGTCGAAGCCGGCGGTGATTACGAGCGCCGCCGGAAGCCGGCTGAGATCGCTCGCCCGGGCCGGGTTCGCGTAGGGGTTCGCGCCGTCCTGCGCGCCACGCAGATAATGATTCCAGAACCACGCCATGTCGGCGCCCGACAGCACGTAGCCGTCGGCGGCGAATTCGCGCTGCGACGGCGCTTCCATCGCCGGATCGAAGGCCGGATAGATGAGCACCTGATAGCAGAGCTTCGGCCCGCCGTGATCGCGCGCCATCAGCGCCGCCACCGCCGCCAGGTTGCCGCCCGCACTGTCACCGCATACCGCCAGCCGCCCGGCGGGATAGCCGAGGGCGGCGGCATTTTCTGCCGCCCACCGGGTCGCGGCGTAGCAATCGTCGGCGGCGGCCGGAAACTTGTGCTCGGGCGCCAGCCGATAGTCGACCGAGACGATCAGCGCGCCGGAAGCGGCAGCCAGCGCCCGGCAGGTCGGGTCGTGGCTCTCGAGATTACCCAGCACCCATCCGCCGCCATGGAAAAACATCGCGGCGCCGCATGGCGACTGATCGCGCGGATAGTAGAGCCGCACCGGAATCGGACCGCCTGGACCGGGAGCCGTGCGGTCCTCGACTCGTCCGACCGCCGCGACTCCGCCGCGCCGAAAAAACTCCAGGCGGCTCTCGAACGCGGCGCGCGCCTCGACCGGCGACATCCCGCGGATCGACGGCGCACCCGCCGCCGCTATCAGGTCGATGATGGTCTTCATCTGCGGATCGAGCGTCATGATCTTACCCCGGGCCGGTTGATTGCTGAGCGACCTTCATTTGATAGGAGAGCGCGCGCCGCTTGGCAAGCACGCGGCTAATTGCGGCGCGGCCAACCGTTGGACGATATTCAGTCCGATCGCCGCGCGTGCTATGTGAGCCGATAGCGAAAGCTAAGGGGGTAACGAACCTGTTTCAGTTAAATCGCATGGTGGCTAGGCTCGGCGCTATCCCGCTCGCGATAATCGCGCTGGGGCTCGCGGCCGGCGTTGCATCGGCCGAGGTCTCGGGCAAGCAGGACTACATCAAGAATTGCGCTGGATGCCATGGCGCGGACGGCAAGGGCCACGGCCCCGACCTGTACGTTCTGCCCGGCGTCGCACCGCCCGATCTGACCACGCTCGCGAAGCGCAACGGCGGCGTTTTTCCGTTCCAGGCGACCGAAGATGCGATCGACGGCCGCAAGGGAATCCCGCCCCACAAGCGTTTCGACATGCCATTTTGGGGCGTCACGATGCAAGCGCCGGGCAAGGAGTTCACGCCCGAGAGCAACGCCAAAGTGAAAGCGCGGCTCGACGCGCTGGTGCGCTACATCGAATCGATCCAGCAGCACTGAGCGTGAGTTTCCGCGATTCAGTAACTACAGCGTAGTGCCTCAGTTCCGTGTTGGCCGTTTCCTCCGGGTCGGGTCCGGGGTGATAGCCAGGCTTATGCGCCCGGTCCATCCCGCTCTCAGGTTGAGGACCACCCAAACAAAGGAACGCCTATTTCCTCAAGCACAGCCAGACTGACAACGATCCCTGGATATCGGCCGCTGAAGGCACCGTCCACTCATGGCCGTTCGCGCCCACGATGGAGACGGGAGCGCTGGTGGTCGGCGGAAGCGGATTGGTCGCGGTGAAGGTCAACGTCCCCGGGGCATTCGCCAACGATCCAGTGTCCACGCACCCCAAGGGTAAAGAATAGGCGGGACCTTGATTGGGATCGACATAGTAATAATACATGCAGAAGTTGCCGTTGCCGACATTTCCGCCATGATTTCCTGTAAATTCCCATCCGCCGTTTACGCAGGCGACTTCACACGCGCCTGCACCGCCGCCGACGGGAGCATCGCCGGCGGTGCAACTCACGTCAGTGGCATCAAGTACGGAGGTGTTGGACGAGGGGCAGGAGGGCAGATCCGCCACCTGATACTCGGGGCTGGTGAAGCCGCCATGGTAGAGCACCGCGGCGACGTATTGTCCTTTCTTCAGCTTCAGCGGGTGGTCCGTCGAGGTTTCATATCTGGAATGAGCGTTCAGGGTCAGATCGGAAGGAGCAATGTCTCCGAACTTGACGAGCTTGCCCCCCCTGCATGCGGTTTCCGGGTTCCCTTGCACCCAGGTCCAGGGACTCTCCGGCATACGCCAGCGCCAGGTTCCGCCCGCGGTCAGCTGTCGGGCCTCATTCGTTTCGAAATCGACGCAGATATCCGTCCCGGGGAGATACTCAAAGCCGGCCCCGTAAAGCGAGCAAATCTTCACATATTGGACCTGTGCGTCTGCCTGCGACGGGTTGAATACGATGAACGCTGATAATCCGATTATTGTCGCGATAAGCGCAATCGTCGCGGACGTCGTTCCTCGCGCCGTATGTTCCATGTTTGGTTCCTCTAGCGGATTTGGGTGATCTGAGCGGGATTCCTTATCTGGGATTCCCTTTTTGGCTCTTCGATTCAATTTATCCTTATAGACCCAAAGCCTTCCGCTGCAAGACTTAGCCGTATTTTGGTCCACAGTGTTTCCAGGTTGGCGGCCCGCGTGAGTAGCGTTGTTTCGAACCACTGCAAGCGCGAGGTCAACGCCGCGCCTCGCTCCCGGAGCTTCTTCGAGCCGATCAGCCGAAACCTCGGGCGCCTCGGAATGACAGCAATGCTGGTTATGGTTGTCATTCTGAGCGTAGGCTGCCGGAGCGAAGAATCCCGGGCAGTTGACGGCTTTACAAGCCTATCAATGGGAACACGATCCTAATCGGGCGGTGGAGGGAAGCACGGCAGCTTGGGGATGACGCCGTAATCGTAGACGTTGCCGCGCCATTGAAAGGTTCCGAAGCGCGGTCCGAAATCCGTCACCAGGTCGTCGTATTCCTCCTGGTCGTCGGGATCGTCCTCGATCTCAGGCGTGTAGGCGATAAAGCTGCTGGTGCCCGGCTTGAGCCAGCTATTGATCGGCGGGCGGAAATCCATCTGCGTGAAGTGGGTCGCCGGCTGCCATCCATGCGCATCGGCCTGCGGATCCTTGACTATCTGCCATTGCGGCGAGCCCAGCGCACCGCCGAGCGTCAGCTCCCGGTAGCGTATCCCGGCCTGGTTCGCATCGGTGTGAAATTCGATTATCAGCGGCGCCTGCATCTCGAGCGAGTTGCAGGCTTCGTGCTGCTGTTCCTTTTCGTCGGTAATCTTGCCGCGGTCGCTGCTGCCGGGCGAATGCATGGTCGCTTCGGCGGCGAGCCGCAGGATCCCGTAGCCGACGGTCTCGACCACCGACACTGCCACCGGCGCCAGCTCCAGCGCCGCCATCACGCAGCCCCCGAGCGTCACCATCATCGAGAGTGCGACGCCGAGCAGCCCGATGCGGACCAGACTCAGCGCGCGGCGCCGGGAGCCTCTGTCAGACCCACGCCGCGAAACCTGCAACTGACACCACCGGCCGTCCAGCAACCTCCGTTCCCCCACCTCGACCTGGCTGCGCAAGGATGGCCGAGTGCCAGTAGAATCCCGCGCTCCGCCGGCCCGGTCAATACGGGTCGGCAGGCGGTGCGGCGCTAAAGCGGGCGGTTAGAGAATAAAGCTGACGGTGGCGTGCGGATCGAGCGCTTCGAGATCGAGAATCGCGGTGCGCCGATGAATCTTGAGTTCGCCATCGACGCGCCGCAAGACGTACTCGTAGCGGCCGATGTACGGATCGACGTGGCGATTGCGAATCCGGTAGACCAGGAACGACGCGGTCGCCTTGACCTCGTCGCCGTGGCTCTCGTTGATACGCACGTTGGTGACGAAGCGCCGGGTCCGCGACCATGGGAACTCGCGATGGGCATGGCGCGACAGCAGCCGCTCGACGCGCGCCTGCAGCCGCGTGAAATCGTCGTCGATAAGGCCCAGCACCTGGCCCGGCTCGCCGTCCGGAAGATCGGTAGTCGGCACCCAGTAGCGGGCATCCTCGGTAAAGAGCTTGAGCCAGTCATTGAGCCGCCATTCGTCGAGCAGCGCGGCCTCGGTCGTGAAGAAGCGCTCGACCTCGCGCTCGAGGTCGGCGGGCTTGCGCCGGGTCACCCGGCCGTTGGATTTCGCGGCCATGGCGGCGCTACTTGCCGAGCGCCGACGCGCCGTTGGCGGTAGCGTGCTTGAGATCGTCGAAGCGCACCGCGCGATCCTGCCCCATCATCTGGGCCTGCCATTGACGCCAGAACGCGCGCATCGGCAGCTCGTCCATCACCTGCGGATCGCGATTCATCCCCTTCGAGAAATCCGACCATTCGACCTCGCGCGAGCGGAAACCGTCCTGGCACGATTCGATGGCCTCGAGATCGTCGGGATGGGCGAAGCCGCCGGGACCGAGGAAGCTGACGAAGTTGTTGAGCCGCCGCTCGAGTTGCTCGCCCGACTCGTCTTTCGGCGCCATCGCGTAGACCGTCAGCCGCACCGCGTCGGGACCGACCGGCTCGAAGTAGCGCAGCGTAATCGCCATCACGTCGTGGAACACGAAGTTGGGATAGATCAGAAACAGCCGGAAGGTATCGCACATCTGACCGGCGCGCTCGGGGCCGAAGCGCTCGAAGATCCGCGCGCGCAGCCGATTGATCTCGTCGCGCGACGCCTCGCCGAACATCGGATGCCAGTGGGCGATCGGCCGCGCCACCCCGCTCGGCGCCGATTCTCCTACCCCGTGGCCGTTGCCCAGCGACAGGCCGCGGCCGCCCGCGCGGATGCCGAAGGAGTTGGTTTCGGCCTCGATGTCGAGCCCTTTGAACTTCGCCATGTAGCTGAAGTAGGTCGTATGGAGCGGCGGCGCGTGGTAGGTGTCGAGGCTGTTGGTCGCCATCAGCTTCCAGTTGGCGCGCACCGTGTACATCTGGGTGCCCGCCACCACCCGCATCCCGGCCTCCGACTGGTCGAGGATCAAATCCATGTAATCCTTGGCGCCGGCCAGATAATCACTCAGCGGCTCGGCGGCAGGATTGAAGTTGACGAAGTACAGCCCGCGATAGTTGTCGACCTTGGGCGGCGACTTGAGCGCCATCTCGGCGCGGTTGAAATCCGCCGGATAGCCGCCGGCGTCGGGTAGCGCTATCAGATCGCCCTGATTGTTGAAGGTCCACGCATGGTAGAAGCATTGGAAGCTGTTGGCGTTGCCCTGGTCGAGGCGGCAGACCTTGGCGCCCCAATGGGTGCAACTGTTATGGAACACGCGCACCACGCCATCCTTGCCGCGGATGAAGATCAGCGGGCGGCCGGCGACGTCGCGACGGCGGAAGTCGCCGGGCTTCTCGATTTCGGTCTCATGGCCGATATAGAGCCACGAGCGGCCGAAGATTCGCTCGCGCTCGAGCTCGTAAATCTCCTGCGAGGTCATCACCGAGCGATGGACGCGGAAGCTCTCTCGCGCGGGGTTTTCGGCGATCAGGTTTTCGATATCCATGGTGGAATCTCCACCTTGAACATAGCGCGCCGGTTACCGCCGGCGCAATTTATGCAGAGCCAGGGCGCGCGTGCGGTTGCAGCGTTCTGACCCCCCTCCCCCGAAACTGAGGGGGAGTATCAGCCGGACGCAGACCCGACGCCTACCGGGATTCGCGGCGCATTACACGCTAGCCTGCGCTGCGCGCTATGATAATCGCCGGGAGCTACCATGGATTCGCCGTCAGCACCGGTCGATGCCGCCGCCAAAATCACCGGCTATCACGCCCATATCTATTACGACGAGGGGACGCGGGCGACCGCGGCCTGGCTGCGCGAGCAGATCGAACGGAATTTCACGGTCACGATGGGCCGCTGGCGCGAGGAGCCGGTCGGGCCACATCCGCAATCGATGTACCAGGTGGCGTTCGAGAGCGCCGAGTTCGCGCGGATCGTGCCGTGGTTGATGATCAACCGGCGCGGCCTGGTGATCCTGGTCCATCCCAATACCGGCGACGCCTACACCGACCACGCGACCAATGCGCTATGGCTCGGCGAGAAGCTGGCGCTGCGCCTGGATTTCCTGCGCAACCTCGATCGCTAATCCGCTCAAGCCGCGCGGGCGGTCGGCGGTTCCATCACCGCGCCGCACTTTTTGCAGGTGCGCGCTGCCTGGTCGGCATAGAACTGCTCGATCGTGCGCCGGAAGAGTCCGAAGTCGGTCAGGTAGAACTCGACCTTGTGGAGTTGCGCGCGGCATTTATCGCAATACCAGACCATCCCGTCGAGCTCGTCGGGACGGCGCGGGCGCTCGATCACCAGGCCGACCGTGCCGGGCGGGCGCTGCGGCGAATGCGGTACGAACGGCGGCAGCAGGAAAATCTCGCCCTCGCGAATCGGGAGGTCGCGATGCTGCCCGTCTTCGACCACCCGCAGCGTGATCGCGCCCTCGAGCTGGTAGAAAAATTCCGCGCCGGGATCGATATGGTAGTCGGTGCGCGCGTTGGGCCCGCCGATCACGTTGACGAAGAAGCCGGCCTCGTTATCCCAGATTTGCCGATTGCCGACCGGCGGCTTGAGCAGATGGCGATGCTCGTCGATCCAGTGCTTGAAATTTATCGCTGCAAGGCTCATCGGAATTAACTCCCTGGCGCTTCACGGTCGCGGGCGCTGCGCGGCCTGATGCTCTCGATATTAATAGTGCAAGCCGGGTCCCGGCGATAGCCGCGCGTATCGCCAATTCGCAGCAGTTTGATTGATCGGGCGCGATGCTGAGATAGACTGGAATTCAGAATGGCTATTCAGTCAACCATGATGAACTACGCGCTGACGCCGGTCCATTTCCTGGAGCGGGCGGGGCGCTACTTCCCCAAGGTCGAGCTGGTGTCGATGCTGCCCGATCGCACCGAGCATCGCACCACCTACGGCGCCTTCTACCGGCGCGCGCGGGCGCTGGCCGCCGGACTGCAGCGCGCCGGGCTCAAGCGCGGCGATCGCGTCGCCACCCTCATGTGGAATCATTACGCGCACCTGGAGGCCTACTTCGGCATCCCGGCCGCCGGCGGCGTGATCCATCCGCTCAACCTGCGCCTCCATCTCGATGATATCGTCTATATTGCCAGGCACGCCGAGGACCGCTTTCTGATCGTCGATGACGCGCTGCTCGATCTCGCCGGGCAACTGCGCGGCCAGCTCGACTTCGAGCGGGTCTTCGTCGTGCCGCTGGCCGGACGCGACGTGCCCGCCGGTTATGACGATTACGAAGCGCTGCTGAAAGACGCGCCGGCGGATTTCACCTATCCGGACTTCGACGAGAACGAAGCGCTCGGGATGTGCTACACCTCGGGCACCACCGGGCGGCCGCGCGGCGTGGTCTACTCGCATCGTTCGACCGTCATCCATACCTATAACGTCACGCTGCTCGGCGGCATGGCGATCACCCATCGCGACGTGGTCTGCGCCTGCGTGCCGATGTTCCACGTCAATGCGTGGGGGATGCCGTACGGCTGCACGATGGCCGGCGCCAAGCAGGTTTTTTTAGGGCCACATCTCGACCCGCGGACGATCCTCGACACTTTCGAGCGCGAGCAGGTGACCTGCTCGAGCGGCGTGCCGACGATCTGGCTGGCGGTGCTCGACGCGCTCGACAAGGAGCCGCAGCGCTGGCGGCTGAGCCCCGAGCTGCGCCTGGTGATCGGCGGCTCGGCGGCTCCGGAAGCGATGATCCGCGGTTTCGATCGCCACGGGGTAACGGTGCTGCACGCCTGGGGGATGACCGAGACCTCACCCACCTGCACGCTCGCGCCGCTCAAGCACGGGCTCGAAGATCTGCCCGAGGATGAGCGCTACGCCTATCGCGCCAAGCAGGGCTATCCGCATCCGTTCGTCGAGCTGCGCGTGCGCAGCGGACTCGGCGACGTGGCGCCCGACGGGCAGACGATGGGCGAAATCCAGGTGCGCGGTCCCTACGTCACCGCGCGCTACTACCGGATGGAGCCGGATGCGGAGAAATTCACGGCCGACGGATGGTTGCGCACCGGCGACGTCGCGGTGATCGACGATGAGGGCTACATCAAGATTACCGATCGCACCAAGGATCTGATCAAGTCGGGCGGTGAATGGATAAGCTCGGTCGATCTCGAGAACGAGATCATGGGCCATCCGGCGGTCGCCGAAGCGGCGGTGATTGCGGTGCCCGACCCGCGCTGGGATGAACGGCCGCTGGCGGCGATCGTGCTCAAGCCCGGCGCAAGCGCCACGGCCGAGGAGATCAATCATTTCCTCGAAGGCAAGTTCGCCAAATGGTGGCTGCCCGAGCAGTACGCCTTTATCGACGAGATTCCGCGCACCTCGACCGGCAAGTTCCTGAAATCGGCGCTGCGCGAAAGATTCAAGGATAACCACGCCGCCGGCCTGATACGCCTCAAGCGCGAGGCGGCGCGGCCGGGCAAATAAATCAGGTCAATGCGGCTTGTGCGCCCCGCGGCGCGTAGAGGCGTCGATCTGGCTCATGAACATCCGCTCGTAGGTGGTTTCTTCGCGGATATTGGCCTGGTCCGGCGGCCGCATCCGCGCCGCCGCCTCGCCCAGCGCCCGCAGGATCATGGTCAGCACCTGGCTGCGATTATCGAGCCGCGGCTTGAGCCCGCCTAGATACCGCCGCACTTCGGGCAGCATCCGCCGCCCGACGGGAGTGCGCGCCTGGACGGTTATCGCGGCGTGATTGAGTGCCGTCGGCAGCAGCGCGGGATTACCGAAGATCGTGGCGCCATCGAAGCGCTCGCGCATCGCGCTGACGATCGCCGAGGCGCCGGGCACGGTGCTATCCACCGCCGGGTAGGTCCGCAACGAGAGCGGCCGCCGATCGACGAACGCCGCCCACGCCTGCAACGTGGAGGCGCCGAGCGCGCCGATCCATCCCGTCCGCTCGCGGCGCCAGCGCTCGGCCCGGGCCATCAGTTCGGCGGCGCGACGCTGTCCGAAGCGGTCGCGCGAATTGCGATAGCAGAAGACGCACGGCTTGCTGATCCCATACTTCATCAGCTCGCCGCAAAGTCCCTGCGTGCTGGGGGCGCCGCAGGCGCCGTTGCGCAGCGATTTGGGACATTCGAGATGGTTGAAAATGCGCGTCGCGAGCAGCTGCCAGCGGTTCCGCGCGTCGAGAAACCATGCGCTTGGCAACGATCCGGCGACCGCGACGATCGCCCGGCGCAGCAGGATCGGCGGCCACAGCATCGCCCGCATCGCCGCCTCCCAGAACTTCCACAGTTCGCGATGGAGCGCGCTGCCGGCGGCGGCCGCGGCGCGCGCCTCGACAAAGATCGGCCGCTCGAGCAGATTGCGCTCGATCTGGCGCTTGGTGGTGAAGGTCTTGGCCATCGTGCAGCTGAACTGCCAGGCCCCGCTTACTCCGCATGGTCCGCCGCACAGAATCTGGCCAAACAGCGGATGCTTGATCCAGAATTCGCCGAGGTTGACGAGCCCATAGAGCATCGGGTGGCGTTCGATAAAGGCCGCCAGCCGCATCTTCCATGGTTCGCGGCGCAGTCGCACCGCCAGACGCGACGGCCGACCGTTGGCTGCCGTGGCGTTCTTATCGCGCAGTGCGATCTTGAGCTCGCAATCAGCCCGCTCGAAGCTGCTGCGGATAACGGCCGAGTTGCGATCCCACCCGGTCGGCACGCACAGCACCTCGAGGCCGAGGTCGCGGACGCCGCCAGCGCTCGCCAAAGCCTCGGTGAGCATCTCGGCGGCAGGCGGTAGCGTGGCGGGCGCCTCGCGGTCACTGTTGAGCTCGATTCGCGTCAGCACCGACGGCGCGCCGTCGGTGGCGCTGCTGATCAGCGCGGGGGCGAGCTGATCGGTCGGCGTTCCGTCCGGCAGCGAGAGTCCGTAGGGGGCGAGCCGATCGGCGATCTCGACCAGCTCGGAGCCATAGCGGCGTCCGGCGTCGGCGCCGTTGGAAATCTGATAGCGATGAGCGGGGACGGCGCGCGCGGCGCGCAGCCGCTCGGCCGCGCGCACCAGGCGGCGCAGATCGCGGCCGGTGCGCGCCACGAACAGAAAGCCCGCCAGTTGATCGCGCTCGATTAGCGCCGCCATCGCCCGCTCGGCGAAGCCGAAGCCAAGCTCGGCCAGCACCGCGCGGCGCGCCGCGCGGCGGGCGGCCTCGATCTCCTGGCCGGCGAGCGCCTTGGAACGCGCCTCGCTGACCGCGCGGCTCATCGGTTTAACCAGCGCGCGCGCGCGTTCGAGCGAGAAAAATCCCTCGTAGCCGGGAACCTCTCCAACGTTCTGGAAGACGCGCTCGGCAAAGCGCTCGGCCTCGTCCTGCGCGCCGGCGGTCGCTGTCGTGAGCGCCACGACGTTGCGATCGATTTGCTCGTAGGCCGCCAGCATCTCGGGCGGAATCATGATTCCCGGGGTCTGACTCAGATTGCGGATCACATCGAGGCTCAGCAGCGGAAGAATTTCGGCCACCACACGCACCGCGCGATCCGGGTTCCGCTCGGAAATCAGATCCAGCATCCGATGCGCCAGCCGCAGGTCGTAAACCGGCTGCGTGAACAGCAGGTCCGCGCCGGCGCGCAGCTTCAGCCCGCTATCGCGTTCGACCCGGCTCTCGATATCGGGAATTCCGCCCCACGTCATGGCGCCCGCAATCAGCAGCCGCGAGCGATGTTCGAGCGGCCGGCCGTCGGGACCCTCGCCATGGCGCATCCGGTCGGCGATGTGGATGCCGTTGACCGAGTCCAGCGCCCATTGCGAATCGCGTTCGAAATCGCCGGTCACGATGAACAGGTTGTGAACCCCGTGTCCTTCGGCGAGCCGAATATCGCGTTCGAGGTCGGCCGCCTGCCGATCGCACATGTCGAGCGTCAGCACCAGGCGCTCAGGATAGACCATGCCGAACAGCGGCATCGCCAGCATCTCGCGGCTGCGCAAAAAACGCGGATCGGCCATCCGTCCCGAGGTCAGCGAGACCGCGTCGACGTGGCCCTGGAACTGCAGTATCCGGCGGCGTAGTTGCTCGAGGGTCTGCGCGCGTGGCATGTCGACTTCCGCCATCATCAGGAACTCGCCGTGCTTGAGCTTGTGGGCGATGGTCGGGAGCCGGATGCTGACCTCCACCAGGTCATCGTCCGGGCGGCCGAGCTGCAGCAGTTCGGCCGGCAGTTCGGTAATCGGGCGATGGTCGAGAAAGTCCTCCAGCGCGGGCAGATCCTGCTCGCTCAGCTCGACTTCGATGCGCAGGCGCCGTTCGCGATTGCGATCCAGCACGTCGCCGACCAGCGCCGCCATCTTGACGAACAGCGAGCGTTCGCCGACCGCGGGCGGCGAATGGTAGTACAGCTCGCGCATCAGGCGCGTCAGGTCGAGCGATTCATCGAGCGTGCGCCGGCTCCAATCCAGATCGGCCTCGACCCGCGTCAGCAGCGCCGGCAAATCGCGCAGATTGTTGCGCACCCGCGCCGGCAGCCCGCTCATCGCATGCTCGGCAACTTCCGCGCCGGCGATACCGGTCAGCTCCTGGACCAGTTCCGGGGTGACGACGAATTCCACCGGATGGCGCCGGGTGGCGGTCATGGTGTAGACCGCGGTCGGCGCACCCAGCGTCAGCTCGACCGGATGATAGTTCGCGTCGTAGCCCTCGCGCTCCAGCAGATGGCTCATCAGCACGCCGTTGATGCCGACCCAGACGCCATTGTCGTACTTGGCGAGCTCGATCCAGCGTTCGGCGAACTCGGCGGCGCGCTGCAGATAGATATCGGTGAAACATGCGTAGCCGCGGCGCCGATCGAGCAGGCGCAGGTCCTGGCGCATGATCGCGACGGCGACGTCACTGGTCACGAAACGGATGTCGTCGAGCTTGGCGAACAGGCGCTCGATCTCGCCGCCGTCGGGATGAAGGTCGGCGAAGCGATCGACCGGCTGGTACTGCTCGTCGAGTTTGAGCGCCTCCCAGGTCGCGCTCCAGAAGTGGATGAAACGGGCCTGGCGATCCGGCTCGATCGTGGCCAGGTCGATACGTTCTTCGATTACCGCGAGCAGATCGGCCAGCGTGAGTTGGAAGCGTGCTTCAAGCTCGGCCAGGCGCGTACGATCGATCGCGGCGCGCACCTGAACTTCGTAATAGCGGGCACCGGTGCGGGCGAACAGGCGGGTCGGGAGTTGATCGAAGAAATTGGCGTGGCGGACGTAGAGAAAGCGCCCTTCGGGCGGCGTCTCGAGCGGCTCGCCGCCTTCGAGTTCGGGGGCGCGTCCGCCGCCCAGGTGACAGAAAAAGATTCGCGCGCCGCCCGCCGCGGGCGACGGCAGATGACCGTTCTTCTTGAGCTCGCGGGCCGCGATGCCGAGCACGTCGGCCGAGATATCGGACAGCACCACGCGCAGGCGCGAATAATATTGCGGATAACGATCGCGCAGATGGTTGAGCAGGCCGGCGATGAAGCCGCCGGAACCGGGCGCCTTTTCGCCGATCCACAGTTCCTCGTCGGGCGCGAGCGCGCCCTCGCGCTCGAGTTCGCGCACGTGGCCGGCGAAGCGCGCGGCGGCCTCGTCGATGAATTCCTGATGGTTCGATTCGGCCCGTCCCTTGGGCAGAGCGCGCTGATAGCTCTTGCCGGTGACGGTTTCCCAGACGCTCAGGAAGCGCCAGAAGGCGCGATTGAAATTCCATACGCAACTGCGGTCGTAGCCGACGAAATCGGCGTCGAGCCAGACCGCTTGGTCGCCGTCGACCGCGCTCAGCAGCTCGCGTTCGAGGGCGCGCGCGAAGTCGTCGCGTTTTTCGAGCTGCGCCACATCGATGATCGCGTGTCCGACGCCCGACTGCACCTGTACCGGGCGATGGAAGGTCACATGATCGTGATGGCGCTCGACGGTGTAACTGAGGCGGGCGGCCGGCGAAGCGGGCGCGAGCTTATCGAGCACTGCCAAAACCGCGCGATGCTGGCCGATCGAAATCAAACCGCGTGCATCATTGAAGGTCACCGTCACGCCGGAGCTGAGGCTGGCGCGATGCGGGAAGAGCTTGTCGAGCATACGACTGGCGGGGGGGAAATCGCCGGTCAGCAGCAGATGCTCGAACGGCACCAGGTCGAGCGCCGAGTTGGCCGCGCCGATACGCCGGTTCAGCCGCGCGCGCAACTCCGGATGAGTCGCACTGAGCGGCACCATCAGATTCGCGAGCCGCGCCCGCTCGTCGGCCGCGAGGCGGTTGGCGAGCTCAATATAAAGGCGCTTGAGGCGCTGGAATTCCCCGTCGACGACGACTGCGCCGTGGCGCAACTCGCCGGCCAGGCGGCGCGCCAGCCGCAGCAGATCAGTGGTGGGCGAAACCGGGTACATCGGCGCGGTTCTTAAGGAAACTCTTCTTCGACCGCACTGGCCTTGAGGCCAAGCTCGGCGCGCGCAATTCGCGCCGCCTCCGCCAGCGCACGCAGCTTGGCGCGCGCCAGCGAGCGGTCGAGCAGCACCAGCCCGCAATCGGGCGCGAGCCATAAACGCTCAGGCGTGGTGTAGCGCAGCGCCTCGCGTACGCGCCGCGCCAGTTCGGCCGGGTCCTCGGCCCGCCGCGAGCCGATATCGATCAGGCCGAACAGCACCTCCTTGCTGCCGCACAACTTGACCACGCTCGGATCGAGCCGCGGCGCGGCGCATTCCAGCGAAATCTGGTCGACCCGCGAGTCGGTCAGGTATGGCAGCAGCACCTCGTAGCCGTGCTCGCGCACCTTGGGGCCGTCGATCGGATAGCCGTAGCAGACATGGACGGTGGTCTTGGCGCTGATCCCCTCGAAGCATCGGTTGAGCGCTTCGATACCCCAATCGCGGACCCGCTCGGGGTAGCGGGTGAAGGCCGGTTCATCGACCTGCACGATATTACAGCCGCTGCGCTCCCAGTCCTTGAGTTCGAGGTTGATAGCAGCCGCAAGGTCCATCGCCAGCGCGCGCTCGTCGCCGCCGTAATGCTGGTCGTGGCTGGTATCGACGATGGTCATCGGTCCCGGCACCGCCATCCTGATTTCACGTCCGCTGTTGACGCGCAGAAAACGCACGTCATCGACCGCGATCGGCCCGCTGCGTTCGACCGGGCCGACGATCCGCGGCGCGTCGAAATCGCGATTACCGCCGCGCAGATGCTTGCGGGCGAGATGGTTGAAGTCGAAGCCCTTGAGCCGGCGCGTGAAGTAGTAGACGAAATTGTCGCGCCGCTGCTCGCCGTCGCTGACCACGTCGATCCCGGCGCGCTCCTGGTCGCCAATCGCGAGCAGGGTCGCGTCGTCCTGCCCCTCGCGCAGGACCTTGGCCTCCAGGCGCCATCCGCCGAAGAATGCGCCAAAAGGATTGGACAGCCACAAGGGCTTCGGATAGCTGCCCACTACCGTTGACTTGAGCATTAGCGCTTCACTCTCCGTCTCCAGGCGGGAACTGATGTTCCGGGCTCATCACGCGGTTTCAGACCGGCCTGGTTCCCTCGGCGTCCCGCGACTCCGTCGCTTGACTTCTCTCGCAAAGTCGCCGTTTTATCAAGCCATTGCCTGATTTTTCGCCTGGGAGGTGGTCAGATGGGCCGCATAGACAAAAACCTGATGCTGGTCGGCAGCATCCCGCTGGAGACCGTCGAAGAGGTCTTCCGCACCTGCGCCACCGCGATCGGCGACGAGGTGTTCTGCCTGCCCGACGGCGAAGTCGGCGATAGATTATGGTGGACCAATTTTCAGTGCTATCGCGTCTTCCACGGCCATCCCGACTTCGAGACGGTCCGCCGTCCCGACCCGGTCAACGGGGTCGAGAGCTGGAAGCCGCGCGGCTATGTCGACCAGTGGCAGTTCCGGCTCAAGCCGGGGCTGAAGGCGGCGCATTTCGGCGATCCCGGATGGCGGCTGGGTTACACCAAAGAGGCGGTCAACTCGTACTTCATCTTCAAGACCTTGCGCGAGCAGGGCGTCATTCCGCGCGACGTGCGGCTGCAGGTCTGTATCCCGCTGACCGGCAGTATCGTCGAGCATTATTTCCGCAATCCCGCCGACTACCCGATCGTGAAACCGGCCTATGAGCAGGCGCTGCGCGATGAGATCGCCAAGATGTGCGAGAAGATTCCGCCCGCCGACCTGGTGATCCAGTGGGACGCCTGCTCGGAGATTCTCGACCTCGAAGGCTTTTACGACTGGACGCCTAAGGACGACAAATTCGAGCGGCTGATGTCAGCCTGCGAGCGCGTCACCCCGGGTATCCCGAAAGAGGTGATGGTCGGCTATCACTTCTGTTACGGCACGCTCGGCGGATGGCCGATTATCCCGATCAAGGACCTCGATCTGTGCGTCAGGATGGCGAATGCGGCGGTGGCGCGCTCGGGCCGGCACGTCGATTTCGTGCACATCCCGGCGCCGCACGATCGTATCGACGACGCCTTTTACGCGCCGCTCAAGGATTTGAAGATCGGCGATAGCAAGCTGTTCCTCGGCCTGATTCATTCCGACGGCGCCGACGCCTTCAAGCGGCGACTGGCGGCGGCGCGCAAATTCGCCTCGGGATTCGGCGTCGCCTCGGTGTGCGGCTATGGACGGCGTCCCACCGCCGAGCTCGCCCCGGCGCTGAAAGCCCATCGCGACGCCGCCGCAGCGATGCGCTAGCGTCTTCGCCTAATGCCCGGAGGAGGCGCGCGGCGGCATATCGGGTTCGGGGGAAAGTTCCTCGAGGGTCTTGCCGCGAGTCTCGGGGACCAGCGTGAGCACCAGGATTGCGCCCAGGATCGGCGCAACTCCGAACAGCGACGCGGCCTTGCCCAGCCCGCCCATCCAGTCCGAGAGCAACCCGGCCACCACTGGCGAGAAGGTCCAGCCGAGCTGCCCCACCACCTGTACGCATAGAGAATAGCCGGTGGCGCGCGCGCTGGTCGGGAACAGTTCGGCCGAGAAGGCCGAGGTGGCGGTGCGCGAGGCCTGGTAGGAAAACATGGTCGCCATGTAGGCGAACAAAATCGTCGAGTGCGTCGAGCTGCGGAACAGGGTGAATTCCGCGATGCCCGCGCATACATAGAACAGGGCTGCCGTCCCACGTCGCCCGATCAGGTCGAGCAGGTATCCGCACACCGTGGCGCCGATGGTCGCCATCAGATACGCCATCACGACCGCAAAGCCGACCTGCGGCGAGGTCCAATGATGGTCGCGCTTGGTGTAGAGGCTGAAGAATGTGATGGTCGGTCCGCCGATCAGCCCGATGCTGTTCCATAGCAGAGAGACCAGGATTACGCGTCCGCGATAGGGCTTGCAGAGCGGCGTCAGGCAGTTGTTCAGATAGTCGCGGAAACCGTTCTTCTGGATCTTACCGATCTCACGCGCCGCCTTGACTGCCGTGAAGCGCGCCGTCTCGCGCAGGCCGCGGCGCATAAAAGCCACCAACAGCATCGGCACGATTCCGAGGTAATACATCCCGCGCCATCCCCAGCTCGACGGCGCCACCACGCCGTAGAGCCCGCCGGCGATGGCGACGCCCACGAACGCGACCACGTACAAGACCGCGATTCCGCGTCCGCGCAGATCGTCGGGGAACTCCTCGGAGACCATCGTGATGGCGATTCCCAGTTCGGCGGCCAGGAAAATCTGCGCCGAGCTCTGGAAGATCGTGAAGGTCAACACGCCCTTGGACAGCGCCGTCAGCAGCGTGAAAAACGCGTAGCAGAGCACGGTGTACGAAATGACGGTCTTGCGTCCGTAGCGATCCGCCAGGGTGACGACGAAGAACGACAGGATCCCGCCGAAGCGCACGATGGTGGCGATAACCCCGATCACCGCGTCAGTCAGATGAAAGGTGCGCGCGATGTCGGGCGTGCAGAGATGGAAGATGGTGATGTCGTAGCCCTCGAAGATGGTCGCCGACGACAGCATCGCCACCATCGCCCACAGGTAGCGCCGCGGCGGGAGCTCCCACGTCACCTCGGCCGAAGCATTGGCAGGGGCGGTATTAAGGCGGCCTGCATCCATCGTATGAAGTCGGCTCCGGGGCCAAATCGTCGTCGTTAAAGCTCTGTCAGACGGGTGCTCGTGCGGCAAGACCCGCTGACTTATTCAAGATTAGCAAATTCGGGGCGATTCAATTGCCGACCCCTTCCAGGGTCGCGATTTGCGGGCTGTCGGACGCGTTGTCGCTGATCGCCAGCGTGCCGGTCTGCCGCCCCGGCGCGGTGGGGGCGAATTTCACGCCGATCTCACAATGGGCTCCGACTGCCAGAGTAAGTCCGGCGGCGCAGTTGCTGGCGCCGGTATCGAGCAGGAACGGCGCCCCCGAGCTGCCGACCTGCGTGATGATCGCCGCGCCATCGTTGGTGGGCGGATTGCTCAGGATGAAGATATGCGTGTGGGTGGAGGTGTTGAGCTTGTTCGGCCCGTAATCGAGGTTGGCGGGAACGAGGCTCAAGGGGCCAACCGAGGGCGGCGGAGGCGGCGGATATAAACGTTCCAGCGAACTACATCCGGACCCGGCCGGCAACGCCGCCGCGAAAATCAAAATCACCAACCATCGGGGCGCCGCAACGCCACCGCGAGCCATACCAGCTTTCAGATTCAACATCGCGATCGGCGATTTCAATCCGCCGCGCGCCCGCTGTCAACCAATCTGTCGTGATCGATGCGACGAATGACGGGGCGCCGCCAGGTGCGAGTACGACGATATGCAGGCTATGCGGCCGGCGCGGCGCGCAGCTCGGCGGCAATTTCGCGCCATCGATAGGCGCTGAGATCGATCTGATCGGCGACCGTTCCGCATCCCGCGCAGGTGCGATGCGCCGCATCTTCATTGAAGGCCTGGCATGATTGCCAGTAACCATCCTGCGGGATCTGCTCGGCGCTGTTCCATTCCGCGCGCCACAGTTCCGCGCCGCAATGCTCGCAATACCAGGCCGCGCCTTCCCATCCCGCCTCGCGGGCCTTGTAGCGAATCTGGATCGACTCGCTCTCCGGGACGATCCGATGCGGGGTGCCGGCCGGGACGTAAACGAAATCGCCCGGCCGCAGCGCAAAGCGCAGCACGTTGGCATCCTTGAAGATCACCGTCGCCTGCCCGGCCATCTGGGCCAGCACGCAATCGTGCTCGCAGACCAGGAAGAACGGCTGCGGCCGATCGTTGCGGCTCAGATGCAACTGCGGATCGATATCCGGCGGCAGCACCGGGTATTCGTCGTACGGGCCGGCCTCATGGGCCTGCTGGAAGATATTGAAGGCGCGCTTGCGGACCACGATTAGCTCACTTGCCGCCGGCGGCCTGCACCAGTGCGCGGCGCGCGTCGGCCACCGTGCGACCCTGGGTCGCGTAGGCGTTCCATCCCCAGCGCTCGAGCGGGAACGGCGGGTTGAGCGTACCGCATTTCTTGCAGATGCGCGCGGCCTCGCTGGCGTTGAATTTTCCGGCTACCTCCGCCGAATAGACCAGCGTTGAGAAGACCCGCTCGCCGTCGGGATCGGCGTAATGATTGGCCGGCGGCGGAGTCGCGTCGTAACTGATCTGCGCGACGATCTCCTTGCATTTCACGCAGCGAATCGTGACCGCCTCGTTCTGCTCCTCATCGACGCGCTGGCGCTGGGTGATGACTACCACCAGGAAGCTGGCCGGATCCTCCTCGTTCTTGAGGAACGAGTTGACGCCATGGGTATTGGCGCCGACGAAGACGAAGCCGGTATCGGTCAACGAGCCGTGCGCGCCGAAGGCGATAATCACCTCATCGACGCTGTTGGTATGGAAGAACTGGCCGTACGTCACCCCCTCACCGCCGCGCATGATCGCGCCGGCCGGCACGATCGCGCCCGCGCCGAAGCACGGAAACAACGGCGTGAGCTGCGCGTTGGCGACCGTCATAGCGTCGAAGATGTTGGCGCGCAGCGGCTCGCGTGAGCCGTCGGGCGGGGCAATCCGATGGGTCTGCGGGTTGCTCATAGCTGCCTCATTGCGTTTTGGCGATATAGCCTTGCGAGGCGTAATAGCGCGCCGCCGCGGGATGCAGCGGAATCGCGGTCCGGGCCATCTCGGTCGGCACCAATGGATAGGTCACCGGGCTGCGCTCGGGCGCCAGATGACGATACTGCACCTCCAGCGCCTCGCTGGTCTCGGCGATACAGTAGGCCAGCAGCTCGGCGATGTCGTCGGGCATGTCGGCGCGCACGATAATCAGGAAATCCGAGAAATCCAGGGTTTCCAGCGGCTCGTTCAGATTCCTGAAATAACCGGCCGGCAGCACCGCCCGCGGCCATCCGTAATCGCGCTCGACCTGATCGAGCACGCTGCGCTCGACCGGCACGAAGGTCAGATCGACGCGCTCGGTCAGATCGCGCCACCACGGCGTCATGATCGCTTCCTGGAAAACCGCGTCCGCCTCGCCCCGTTTCATGAACTCCAGGCAGGCGTCGGGACGCTCGGCTTCGACGAAGCGCCCGCCCCAGCTTTCCAGCCGCTCGCGCGTGATGCCTTCGAGTTCCAGGAGCTTATGGCCGGCCAGGCCGATATTGTTGATACCGTCGTTGGTCGAAATCGCGATCCGCAGCGCCGGGCGCCGCTCCCGCAGATCGTCGAACGAGCGAATATTCTTCGCGGCGTCGATTGCGAGCACCAGCCGGTCGCGCTGTGGAATGGTGCCGAGCGCGCGGATGAACGGGAAGGGCTCGGCGGCGTACGGACCGCGCCCATCGAGCGCCATCCGGGCGAAGGCCGCCGGCGTAGTCAGCGCGAGGTCGACGGTGCCGCGGCCGACCGCTTTGACTGAATCGACCCCGCCACGCCCGTTCCAGGTCGCGAACCTGGAGTAGGGCCCCGAGCGCTCGCCGACCTCCTGCGCCAGCCATCCGCATACCCGATGCAGGTTCGCCTGGCCCCAATCGCCCATGAAATGCAGCGTAACGGATCGTTTCAGTGAAGGTCCGAGCGGCATGGTTACATTCACCCCGCCTGACAACTCCGGCGTGATGAATTCCTATCACCGATTCGGCTCGCCACCAAAACGGAATCCTCGACGTCCGGGGGAATCAGTCGAGGTTGGCCATCGCCTCGTGGAGGTAGCACCATTCCCAGTTCTGCCCCGGCATCACCGAGCGCATCACCGGATGCTGGGTCTGCTGGAAGTGGCGCGCGGCATGCTTGCCCGGCGACGAATCGCAGCATCCGACGTGGCCGCATCGACATTCCCGGAGCGCGACCCATTTGGTGCCCTCGACCAGGCATTCCTCGCACGCCCCGGGGGTCTTGGGCGGCGGAAAGTCCTTGGCCGTCAGCCCTTGGAGATGTTCACATTTTTTTTCTGCTGCCATCGGAGTCCTCCTCGATCACAAGCCAGGCGGTCCGATCGATTCGCTGATCGGCAGGTCGGCGCGATCGCGCCGGCGCCGCCGGCTCAACTACCCGCGTTTCGCACCACCAGGTAATGGACGCTGAAGTAGTTGCGGTCATCGGTCCAGGTCCGTTCGATCGTGAAGCCGGCGGCCTCTGCCAGATCGCTCAGGCCGCGCAGGCTGTACTTGTAGGAGTATTCGGTGCAGATCGACTCGCCCTCGACCAGTGTCACCTCGCGCCCGTCGAGCCGCACGCGCTGTTCGAGGCGGCTGACCAGATGCATCTCGATTCTGCCCTCGCGCGGATTGTAGAGCGCGTGATGCCAGAAGTCTTCGGGCTTGAAGCGGATGGCGAGCTCGCGATTCATCCGCGTCAGCAAATTCAGGTTGAACGCCGCGGTGACGCCGTCGCGATCGTTGTAGGCGTTCTCGATCACCCGCGGGTCCTTCTTGAGATCCGCGCCGAGCAGGATCGCGCCGCCGGGGCCGCATAGCCGGGCGCTTCGCTCCAGCAACTTGCGCGCCTCTTCGGGGGTGAAATTGCCGATCGTCGAGCCGGGAAAATAGATCACCCGCCGCGCGGCCGGACGGTTGATCTGCGGCAGCTCGAGCGGGCGGGTGAAATCGGCGCACAACGGGCGTACCTCGAGGTGCGGATAATCGCGGGCCAGCGCCCGCGCCGATTCCTCGAGCTGCTCGCGCGCGATCTCGACCGGGATGTAGGCAGCGGGCTCGGTCAGATGGTCGAGCAGGATGCGGGTCTTGATACTGCTGCCGCTGCCATACTCGATGACCAGGCATCGCGGACCCAGCATCGCCGCCATCTCGCCGGCGTAGCGCTTGAGGATGCCGAGCTCGGTGCGGGTCGGATAATACTCCGGCAGCTCGCAAATCCGGTCGAACAACCGCGACCCGGCCTCATCGTAAAGATACTTGCACGGCAGATGTTTGCTCGGGGCCGAGAGCCCGCGAATCACGTCGCTCAGAAAATCCTCGGTCGAAGGCGCCAGATCGTACATGATGTTCGCTCAGCGGGATCTTCCGGCCAGCCTGGCTCAATCCGGATCGCGGGCCAGGCGGATGCCGCTGAATTGCCAGCGCGTATCGGGCGGGAAGAAGTTGCGATAAGTGCTGCGCGCGTGACTGCGCGGCGTAGCGCAGGAAGCTCCCCGCAGCACCATCTGGTTGCACATGAACTTGCCGTTGTATTCGCCTAACGCCCCGGCCGTGGGCCGATAGCCGGGATAGGCGCTGTAGGGGCTGGCGGTCCATTGCCAGACCTCGCCGTACGACTGAAACAGCGGACCGCGATCATCCGCGGCCGCGCCGGCGGCGGGATGGAACCGGCCGGCCTCGATAAAATGTCCCGCGATCGCAGCCCCGGCGACCGCGCTTTCCCATTGCGCCTCGGTTGGCAGCCGCGCCCCCGCCCAGCGCGCGAAAGCGTCGGCCTCGTAGTAGCTCACGTGACAGACCGGCGCGGCGGGATTCAACGGCTGGAGGCCCGCCATGGTGACCGTCGACCATTCGGCGCCCTCTCGATCCCAATAGATCGGCGCGTTCCATCCCCGGGCGTGGCGCGTCGCCCATCCATCGGAAAGCCACAGCTCGGCGCGCTCATAGCCACCGTCGGCGATGAACTCGAGGTATTCGCCGTTGGTCACCAGCCGGCTGGCGAGTCGATAGGGATGGACGAAGACGCGATGGCGCGGCGATTCGTTGTCGAACGCGAACTCGGGGCCGTCGTGCCCGATGCTGAGCAGCCCGCCCGCGAAATCGAGCCAGCGCATCGGCGGCGGCGCGCCGGAATCATCAATCGCCTCGCGGTAAACCGGATGGAGCGGATTGACCGACCAGGCGTGCTTGAGATCGGTGATTAACAGTTCCTGATGCTGCTGCTCGTGATTTATCCCGAGCATGATCGTCGGCGACGCCTCGATGCCGGCACGGGTCGCGAAAAGGCCCGCCATCTGCTCGTCGACGTGAGCGCGATAGCGAAACACCTCGGCCACCGTCGGCCGCGACAGCAGGCCGCGCTGGGGCCGCGGCCATCGCGGACCCTCAGCCTCGTAATAGGAATTGAACAGGAAGCCGAATTGCGGATGGAACGGGCGATAGTCCGGGAGGCAGCGGCTCAAAACGAAGGTCTCGAAGAACCAGGTGGTATGGGCCAGATGCCATTTGGTCGGGCTCGCATCGGGCATCGACTGGACGACGTAATCATCCGCCGCCAGCGGCTCGCAAAGACTCTCCGTGAAACGCCGGACAGTCCAATAACGGTCAGCTATGCTGCCGCTTTTGACGGCCGCCGGGGCAGGGCGCCGGGCTGAAGAATGCGCCGCGGTGGTGGCCGATTGAGGGGTGGCATTGGTGTCCATGGCAAGACCCCGCAAATCACCCTAACAGAGCGATCCGCCGAATGCATACGAAAACTGACGATGTCTCTATTGTCCACAGAGCGCTGGCGCGCGTCCAGTATCCGGCACCTCGAAATGTGTGTGCCGTATAGTCGCCGATAGACGGCGTATCGAGGCGCTGAGCGATCACCCCGGGCTATAAGACGTTACCGGGTGCATCGCCGGGAGAGCAGATACATCGGCGGGCATCGCTGCCCGCCGATGTCATGATTTATCGCTTTACCAGCGCTTGTTGCCGCCGCGTCCGCCGCCGCCGCCACCGCCACCGCTGCGATTCCCGCCGCCACCGCCGCCACCACCATATGACGATCCGCCGCCCTGCGGCCGTGGCTTGGCCTCGCTGACCTTGAGATTACGGCCCATGAACTCGGTGCCGTCAAACGACGAGATGGCCTTGGCGGCCTCGGCCGCATCGCTCATCTCGACGAAGCCGAAACCCTTGGACTCACCCGAGAACTTGTCGGTGATAACCGCGACGCTCTCAACTTTTCCGGCCTGCGCGAAGAGCTCCTGCAGATGCTCATTGCGGACCGAGTAGGCAAGATTGCCTACGTACAATTTACTGGGCATTGGTAGCTAAACCCTCTGTGTGATGGCCGGGAGCTCGCGAACGGAGAAGCACGAAATCATTTTCGCGCCTTGAGTGCGGGACGCGTCGGCAGTTTCCTAAAGTGTATGCCCCTCGCCCGCGTGAGTAAAGCCACCCCGCAACGCAGGCCCGAGGCTACGCGAGCGACGCCGCCGTGGCTAACGGCACGCCGTCGCCCTCCAGCGCGAGCCGCAATTCGGTCCGGCTGGTGCCGAGCGTCTTGAGCGTCGGAAACAGTCCGTGTTGCAGGAAGGTGCGGGTGCTGATGCCCGCGCCGCTGGTTCGCAGCCGTTCCTGGTAGTCGCCGATCAGGCCATCGCCCGGCATCTTGAAGCGCGCCACCACGTAGGCGAGGTCCGCCAGCGTGCCGGGACGATCCTCCGCCATTTCTAACTCGACCACCGCCCGGTAGAAGCCCGCGTGCGCCGCTTCGTCGCGGCTCACGTACATGAAGATCGTCTCGAGCACTTTGTCGCCCTCGGTAATCGCGAGGTCCTTTTGCGCCTTATATGCGAGATAGGTCGCAACCTCCTGCAAGGCCCCGTAGCAGGCCATCTGGCGGCTGCTGGCGAATGGCAGGGTCCAGTGCTTGCTGAAAAGGGCGGCCTCGAACTTGGCGAACTCAGCCTCCGATCGCATCCCCGACCGGGTCAGATATTCGCGAAATACCAGGCCGTGCTTGGATTCCTCGTAGCTCCAGCAGGCCTGGAACCACGCCGCCCCGAACATCGAGCGCGTCAGCCCGATTCCGCCGCTGCTGTAATCCGGCAGGTACAATTCCTCCGCGCAAAAGGTCTCGACGCATTGGGCTCTGCGCTCGGTGTTCTTTGAGCGGTCGAGCTTGTCCCACGGGATGTCGTCGAACAGGTTCCAGCGTCGCTTGCTTTCCGCCACCTCGAAAAATTCCAGATAGAGGCGGTACATCTTTTCCCGAAGCGGAGCTGAAAAGGCCATCGAGCATCTTTCCTTACGCCGAGGCCGCTCTCCTTGCGGGAAACGGGCTGAAGCGGTGAACTGCAGTTTTGAATCCTGACTCGGACTGATCCCCACTCCGCGCTTGGCAAATCTTCCCTGAAGACCGTCAAGCGCGGTCCAATCCCGCGACCAATAAGACTCACGCGCACGACTGTAACAGCCGGGGAAGCTCGACGAACGGAAAAGCGCGGGTATCGCGCTTTGAGTGCGGTAAGCATCCGGGGTTACTTTAAGGCTATGCGTCGCAGCCGGGCAGGTAAAGCACCCTGGCGCAGAACGGCCGCCGACGAGAGGCCGGAAACTCGGCTTCTGGAGCCATCTTCTTGCTATTGATGAGGAGTCTAGTCGACTTAGGTCACTCCCGGGTTCAACAGCAGGACTCCAGTTGACTTGAGCTCGCGGTATGCCTCGTCATTCGATGGCGATCGTGACGCTCGGCGCTGGCGTGCTCGACAGAACATCCCACGCTCCAACCCGCTTTGACACTGTGCTAGAGTTAATGTACAGCCGATTCAGGGAGCGCGATCGCATCTGTCGGGAAACAGATCAGGAGGCCGCCCATGCAAATCAGGCACGTTGCCGATGTCCCCGCCGAAGAGCGTCAGACCAACGCCCGCGGCGGAAAATTTGTTTTCCAGCGAATCCTCGAGGGACCGTCCGGCAGCCCCGACAATTTCTATTGGCAGATCGCGCGGACCTTTCGCGACTTCGATTCGCCGCGCCATCGCCATAACTTCGATCAGGTCCGCGTCCAGCTCGAGGGCTGCGTCGATTTCGCCAAGGACGGCAAGATGACCCCCGGCACCATCGGTTATTTCCCCGAGGGCACCCGCTACGGTCCGCAAAGCTCGACCGACGACGCCCTGGTCGCGGTGCTGCAGTTCGGCGGGGCGAGCGGCAACGGCTACATGTCCGAGGATCAGTTCCAGTACGGGGTCAACAAGCTCAAGCTGGAGGGTGAATTCCGCAACGGCGCCTATTTCCGCACCGGGCCCGACGGCAAGGTCGAGACCAAGGACGGTTACCAGGCGGTGTGGGAATTCGTGAACGGGCGGGCGCTCGAGTATCCACCGGAGCGCTATCACACGCCGGTCATGATCTATCCTGAGCATTTCCGCTGGCTGGCGCTCGCGAATCAGCCGGGCGTCTCGCTCAAGAAGCTCGGCGTCTTCACCGAAGTCGAGACGCGTCTCGGACTGTTCCGGCTCGAGCCGGGTGTGACGATGCGGGCCGAAGAGAACAGCATCTACTTCGTGCTCTCCGGCCACGGCAAGGTCGGCGATTCGCGATGGCTCGCGCACACCACGCTCTATCTGCAACCCGGCGAGAGCGCGCAATTGACCGCCGAGGTCGCCAGCGAGCTGCTGCATATCGGGATGCCGAGCGCCGCCGCCCGTCATCAGACGACCGAGCCGATCGCAGCCGCCGCCGGCTGATTCGCTGCGTAGTAATTTGCATCGAGCGCAATAATTTGCATCGAGATTGACCGCGGGGGTGCTGTTCACTCCCGCGGTCTGCTTTTTGCGCAGCGGCTAGTCCGGCGCGTCGTCGGCGGGCCATCCGTGGAGCGCGAGCGTGGTCTTGCCCGCCGTCAGCTCCCGCTTCATCTCGGTTTCATGCTTGACGCGGCGGGCCGCGACTTCGATCACTGACTCGACGCGGGCGCGTGGAATCACCACCACCCCGTCGCGGTCGCCGACGATCAAATCGCCGGGTTCGATGCGGGTATCGCCAATCGTGATTGGATCGTTGAGGCGGCCGCCGCCGCGCTTGCCGGTGCCGCGGATGCAAACGCCGCGCGCGAACACCGCGAAGCGCGAGGCCGCGATCTCGCGCAGGTCGCGCACGCCGCCGTCGATCACCAGCCCGCCGAGCTTGCGCGCCCGCGCCGCCTGCGTCATCACATCGCCCCAGTAGCCGAACTCGAACTGACCGGCGACCTCGACCACCAGCACGTCGCCGGGCCGGGCGGCATAGATCGCGCGATGCAGCATCAGGTTGTCGGCCCCGGGCGAGCTGACCGTGAGCGCCGGGCCGCACAGCTTCATGCGCGGGTCGATCGGTTTGATCGCCGAGGGCAGCGCCGCGCTATAGTCATGCAGGCTTTCGACCAGGGTGGCGGTCGAGAAGCGGGCCAGTCGCGCTATGGTCGGGCTCCCGGACCGGGAAGGCTTTGCAGGTCCGCGGGCGGCGCGCCGATTGATTCGTTTGGGCATGGCGAATACCGGTTTGGGCCGAATTCTCGCCATGATCATAATGATGCCGGCGGCCCGCCGCTATCTCAGGCGCTGGAGAACTACCGGAGAAGCAGGTGATGGAATCGACCCTTAAAGTTGCGATTGTTACCGGCGCCGGCAGCGGTATCGGCAAGGCCGTCGCGCTTGCGCTGGGCGAAGCGGGCTATGCGGTGGTGCTGGCCGGCCGCCGCCGGGAAGCGCTCGAAGCGGTCGCTCACGCGGCCGGGACAGCGGCGCGCACGCTGGTGGTGCCGACCGACGTCGGCGATCCCGCGGCGGTGAAAAATCTGTTCGCCGAAACCCGCTCGACCTTCGGCCGCCTCGATCTATTGTTCAACAACGCCGGCGGCAGCGCGCCAGCGATACCGCTGGAAGATTTGAGCTATGAGCAATGGCAAGCGGTGGTCAACAGCAATCTGACCGGGGCCTTCCTGTGCACCCAGGGGGCGTTCCGGATGATGAAGGAGCAGGCGCCGCGCGGCGGCCGGATCATCAATAACGGCTCGGTTTCCGCCTACAGCCCGCGGCCGAACTCCGCGCCTTACACCGCCACCAAGCACGCCATCACCGGCCTGACCAAGTCGACCTCGCTCGACGGCCGCAAGTACGACATCGCCTGCGGCCAGATCGATATCGGCAACGCCGACACCGAGATGACGGCGCGGATGGAAACGGGCATCCAGCAGGCCAACGGATCGATCGCGGTCGAGCCGCGGATGGCGACCGCGGATGTGGCGCGGGCGGTGCTCTACATGGCGAGCCTGCCGCTGTCGGGCAACGTCCAGTTCATCACCGTGATGGCGACCAAGATGCCGCTTATCGGGCGCGGCTAGCGGGCGGGGGCGGGCGTCGACAGACGCATGAGTCGCTTGAGTTCCTGAATATAGCTGCGATTGGGATAGCGCCGGAGATCGAGTCTTGCCGCGAGCTCGAGCAGGCCGTCGGCATCGATCGATTCGATCGCGACAGTGTGCCGCACGGTCATAACGGGACGGCTCGGGATCGTCACGGCCGCGAACTCAGCGCCGTAACCGTCGATTCTGAAAACCTCGCGCTGCTTCGAGATCGATACCGGCGTCAGGATTCGCGACGGCGCGACCACTTCATCCAGGAACTCGCTGACTGTATAGGCGGCCCGCGTGAGCGGCAGGGTTGCGGCCTTCAGCCCGGCGAGACCGGCGACGATCGCCGGCGCCTCGAGCGGAAACGGCGCCTTCAGCACCGGCTGCCATTGTTGGAGTCCGCGGGTCTCGCTCAGCAGTTGCTTGACCTCGAGCACGCCGGCGCGAATCTTCGCGTTGCAGTCGTCGGTCGTTCTGGAAAGCAGATAGAGTTCGGTGCTGGCGACCGAACGTTCGTGGATGCCGAGTGCTTCGAGAGCGCGCTTCAAGCCGAGCAAATCGTGGTCCCATACTCGAAACTCATATCGCGGTGGCGAGTCCGGCATAATCGATTAACGCTGCAAGCGCGGTTTTCGATCTTAGCGATTGATCAGGGCCGCGCGAAGGACGCAGCCGGCCGCGCGATGCGCGATCGTCGACAGCGCTCTTGCCCGAGACGGCGCCGGTTGGGTACCCTATATCTGTCTTGCGAACCATCAGATCGATATGCGCGACGATAGCGGCGCTGATACTCGCGCTCTCGGTGGCCGGTGTCGCCGGGGCAGCGGGCGCTAACGCGGGCCGTATGAACGTCGACGTAGTTTGCCGATGCCCCGACCCGGTCGGGCAAAGCTTCTGTGCCGATTTCAAGAAGCAGATTGGCGCTTCGGCAGCTTACCGGCTGGTCGACAACACCAGCGGCTTCGGACTGGGCGTGCATTTCACCTGCATCGACATGTGGCAGGGACTCGACAAACGCCTGGCCGGGCATATGTCGGCAATTTCGGTGGCCTTCACGATCTATGCGGACACGCTGCCGGGCGAGATGCTGGAAGACAATTCCGTTTTCCGGGTCGGCGTCGATGCGGTCCCACAGATGTCGCGCCAGGTAGTCAGCGCGCTCGGCCAGATCGTTACCGCCAACGCCAGCCTGTTCGACCGGCTGCAAGCCGCGAGCGAGACCTCCGGCGCCTCGGCCGGCGGGGCGGAAAGTCCGCCGCCGTCTCCTGAAACGCCAGCGGCTACGCCGTCCGCCGCCGACTCGAGCGAAAATCCAGCGCCCTGAAATTCGATCGCGCGGCGGGGCGGTTGGTAATCTTACCGCCGCCGGGCGGTCACAGTCCGTACTTGGCGATTTTGGCGTACAGCTTCTTGCGCGAGATGCGCAGCAGGCGGGCGGCGGCGACCTTGTTGCCGCCGGTGGTCTCCAGCGCGCGCTGGATAAGATCGCGTTCGGTGTCGGCGAACGAGCCGACGATCGCCGCCGGCAATTGCGCCGGGGTCTGAGCGTGCGCGTCGGATCCGACGACGGTGGCGGCGTTGCCGCTCACCGCCGGCGGCAGGTCGGCCAGCCGGATCAGCGCCGAACGACCGAAGGTGAAGGCGCCCTCGATGGCGTTGGAAAGTTCGCGCACGTTACCCGGCCACGAGTAACGCAGCATCGCGTCCAGCGCCTGCTGCTCGATGCCATGGACGGGAATTTGCGGCCGCAGCTTCTCGTTCATGAAAGCGATGAAGTGCTCGACCAGCGCCGGGATATCCTCGGCGCGTTCGCGCAGCGGCGGCACATTCAGCACGCTGGCTTGCAGGCGATAGTAGAGGTCGGGGCGCAACTGGCCGCGGCGCACCGCCTCTTCCGGGTCGCGATTGGTCGAGGCGATGAGCCGCGCGTCGACCTCGACCTCGCGGGTCGAGCCGACCGGCCGCACCATCCGCTCCTGCACCGCGCGCAACAGCTTGCTCTGGGTCTCGGCGCTCATTTCCGTCACTTCATCGAGAAACAGCGTGCCGCCCTCAGCAGCCCGGAACAGCCCCAGGTAATCGGCGTTGGCGCCGCTGAAGGCGCCGCGTTTGTAGCCGAACAGTTCGCTCTCGATCAGATCCTTGGGCAGCGCCGCGCAGTTGAGCGCCACGAACGGCGCCCCCGCCAGCGGGCCGGATTCGCAAATCGCCCGCGCCACCAGCTCCTTGCCGGTGCCGCTCTCGCCGACGATCAGCACCGTGCCGTGGGTCGCGCCGGCCGCCTCGATGCGATCGTACAGCCGATGCATCGAGGGACTGGAGCCGACCAGGCCATGGAAGATGCGGCGATCTTCGGGCGGCAGTTGCCGGGCCTCGCGCTCGAGCGATTCGATACGCGCGCCCGCGATCGCTGCGGTGGAACGAAAATAGGCGTCCGCCAGCAGGATCATCCGCACATGACTGAGTTTGTCGAAGGTCGTGAACAGCTCGACCGGCGCCGATTCCGGGAACACCGCGTACGCGCTTTCCTCATACAGATGGAGCGATGCCATTACCTCCGAAAATGGCACCCGCCGCTCGCACAGCATCTCGCCGGTGCGAATGGTGTTGAGCGTGTAGCGGTCCATGTCGCCCTCGAGCAGGGCGGCCGTGGTGCGCCTGAGGTTGGCCGAGAACAGCTCGCGAAAATCGCGCTCGGCCATCGTTCGCTCGTCGCCGAAATGGAGAATGTAGAGCTGGTGCCAGTGGTCGATGACCTCGTCGACGTGGTCCATCAGGCGTTCGAGCAGGGGCCGCAGCTTCTCCAACTCGTCATCCCAGAGTAGATGGAAATGGCGCGGGCCGCTGCCCGGAGCGCGCGCGGTTGATGCTCGCCGTGGCGCGGCCTGAACCCGGCCCCGGCTCCCGGCCGCTGCGGTCAGATCGAATTTTTGATTTTCCACTGAACTGAGCCTCTTCACAGAAATGGCCACCACCACAAAGTGCCAACCGGGCTCCCGAGGGCATTATTGATCTATCACAAAACCTGTCCAGACTACATGTTGACGAGAAAGAGGGCAGCAGATGTTACCTTCAGAACGAAAGTGTGCGCGGAAATCTGGATAAAGCCAAATCTCGATGTCTGTGTCTTATGGGACCTTTCCGTGCAACTATTGACGCGACGGGATGAGCTGGCATCCTTCCTGCGCGACCTGGGGTCGAGGTTCCGAATGTCGGCAGGGTTTAAGTTGACAGCCGCAGTTTTGAAGTGTTATCCCGCCCTTGCGCGGCCCGAGGAGAAAAGGACGATGGCGACGACCGTGAAGACCGTGATGAAAGAGCGGCGATGGGTCGAGAAATATCCGGAGCTGGGGACCGGGCCGGTATCAGCCGAGCCCTGCATCTCACCCGAGTATTTCGAGCTCGAGCGTGAGAAAATCTTCCGCCGCTCGTGGCTCAACGTCGGCAACGTCTGTGAGATTCCCGAGCGCGGCGACTATTTCGTCCGCGAGCTGACGGTATGCAACGCCTCGATCCTGCTGATGCGGGGTCAGGACGGCGTGGTGCGCGGATTTCACAACGTCTGCTCGCATCGCGGCAACACCCTGGCGTGGGACGAGAAGGGCAAATGCCGCGGCTACCTGACCTGCAACTTCCATAGCTGGGGCTACGACTCGACCGGGCAGCTCAAGTGGGTTCCCGACGAGGCCAACTTCTTCGATCTCGACAAGAGCCAGCTTGGCCTGACGCCGGTGGCGACCGAAGTCTTCAACGGCTTCATTTTCATCAATCTCGATCCCAGCCCGCGCGAAAATCTGACCTCCTATCTCGACGGCCTCGATAAGCAGCTCACGGGCGGGGATTTCGGCAAGCTCAAGCTGGCGCGACGCTACCGAATCGACGAGCAGGCGAACTGGAAAATCGGCCTGGACGCGCAGAACGAGGTCTACCATCTGCCCTTCCAGCATCGCTACATCATGCCCGACATGTTCCTGGCCAATGAGCGCGGGATGGTGCGGGTGATGGACGTGAGCTTCTTCAATCGCCACAGCGTCTACTCGTGCGAAATGAATCCGGGCCACAAGCCGAGCGCGCTTGAAAGCTTCATCATGTCGATGGAGACCTCGGAAGCGAACCGCTGCCGGCTGCCGGTGGCGAACAATAGCCAGTTCGATTTCTACCTGATCTTCCCGAACTTCGTGCTGATCTTTTTCCGCAGCCCCTCGAAAGACATCTGCGTGACCTACAATTTCTGGCCGCTCGCGGTCGATCACACGATCTGGGAGATCCGCTGCTACGCGGCGCCGATGCAGAACGCGGCCGATCGCCTGGTCGAGGAATTCACCAGCACCCGCAACCGCCTGGTGTTCGACGAGGACGCCGTCGCGCACGAAACCGTCCATACCGGCCTCAAGTCGCGGGCCAAGAAGCAGCTGTTCTTTCAGGATGAAGAAATTCAGATTCGCCACTTCCACAAGGTCGTGGAGGATCACGTCGGACCGTTCACAGGAGCTTGATTGACGATGTCGGTGCAGGAAGGAATCGCCGCTTCTCAACCGCAGCTGCCGGGATCGTTTCGGGATCTCGAACCGTTTGTCGATTGGGCGCTGCCGACTGAAAAGCAGCGCATCGCGGCGCGCGAAGCCGGCTCGATCGAAGAGATGCAGGTCTTTTACGACGCGATGATGGCGCGGCTGCCCGCGATCGTCGAACATCTCAAGCAGTTTCCGCTCGATCGGATGCCGGCCGACTCGCAGCGCCTGCTCGAGATGGCGTTGTCGCTGATCGAGGTCAGTATCGCGGTCGAGTTGTATCGGCAGCCACACGTGATCAACGGCTTTGACCGCGTGCGTTTCGCGGTCGATTAAGCCAGCCTGATTCGCTAAACCTCGGCCCTGCGAGCGCCGACGAGGACTACCGCATGATCTACGAACTTCGCACCTACCAACTGGTAATGGGCGGCGTGCCCCGTTACCTGGAGATCGCGAAAAGCCGCCTGCTGCCGATCCTCGCGGAGCATGGCCTCAAGCCGGTCGGCTTCTGGTACACGGAGGTCGGCACGCTCAACGAGGTCGTTCATCTATGGGCCTACCCCGACCTCAATGAACGAACGCGGCAGTGGAAGTCATGGACCACCGATCCGCGCCGGGTCCAGATTGCCGAGGAGCTGCGACAGGTGATCGTCAAGCAGAGCAACAAGCTGATGACGCCGACCGAATTCTCCGGCCTCAAGTAAGCGCGCGAGCTTTCAGCCCAGCGCCACGCGGGCTGCCTTTCAAGCGAGCGTGCAGGCCTCCTCGAACGTCAGGCGCGGGCCGCGCGGAAAAACCCGGGCCGGATCGCCATGGCCGAGACCGCACAGAAAATTCGATTTGAAGCGTCCGTCAGGGAAGAACTCGGCGTCGATCTTGCCGTTGTCGAAGCCCGACATCGGCCCGCAATCCAGACCGAGTGCGCGCGCGGCGAGGATCAGGTAACCGCCCTGCAGCGTGCCGTTGCGCAGCGCGGTGACGGCTGCCAGCGCGGGATCGCTCGCGAAGCGCTCAGCCGCCGCCGGATTACGCGGAAAGAGCCGCGGCCCGAACTCGTGGAATCGCGAATCGTTGGCGACGATCACGACCACCGGTGCGCTCAGCGTCTTCTCGACGTTATTCGGACTGAGCGCGGGCCGTACCCGCTCCTTGCCGGCCGGCGTGCGCACGAACACCAGCCGCATCGGCGAGCAGTTGGCGCTGGTCGGACCCCATTTCACGAGTTCATATAACGCGTGCAGCTCGGCGTCACTCACCGGCCGGTCAAGCCATCCGTTATGCGATCGGGCGGTGCGAAACAGGACGTCGAGCGCTTTCTCATCGAGCATCGCGAGCTCCTTGGTTGGCGGTCGTCGACGATCTGAACTTTGCCATCGGAAGCAGTCCTCTCAGCCCGCCGGTAATAATCGATACTGGAGGCGCTGGTAGAGCAGAAACCACAACGTCATCAGCAGCGTGCCGAGACCGACCGCGAACGGATAGGCGATAGTCGGCGAATCCATCACCAGCGGCAGCAGGGCCACGGCCAGCGCCGGCGGTACATGGAGATCGAACGCGCGCAGCACCAGGATTCCCCATCCCATGCTGAGTCCCGCGGTCAGTGGTCCGACGCCCAGCAGCCGCCAAAACAGCCATCCTCCGGTCGCGGTCAGGAAGCACGCCACCGGCAGTGCCAACGGCCGCTTCGCCCACGGGCAGATATCGGTATGGCCCATCATCTCGAAGCCGATCACCACCAGCGGCGGAAACAGCACGAAGCGCAGTCCGGTCAGCTTGACGACCGCGACCGCGCCCGCCACGAAAACCATCAGTGCCGCCACCCAGTAGCGGCCGTGCGGAGGACGCTCGATCGCATCGTCGAGGAGATCGGCAGCCGGGCGTATCGCCGTCGCCAGATGTGAGCCGGCGAAGCGCTTCCACGGGATCGATAGCAGCGCCAGCAGCGTCGTGCCGAACAAGATAGCCGGCGGATACCACCAGCTCCTGATACCGAGCACCAGCGGCAACAGGCCAGCCGAAATCGCCGGCGCAATCGGCGAGTCGAGCGCGATTAGAATCGCCACCGCGCTGCCAACCGTCAGCAGCACCGAGACGTATCCGTACGGCAGCAGATTAGTGAAAAAGATTCCGACTACGCCGGTCAGCACCGGAGTGATCGCGAGCAGTATCGGCGCGCCCGCCCAGGTACCGCGCGGGCGCGTGAAAACGTCGTGCGAGAGCGCGCCCAGCTCCGGGAACATCACGAAGAAGGCGCCGGTCGCGCCGGCGGTCCCGGCGATGATCGCGATATAAACCAGCGCGATCAGTTCGGCCGCGATCCGGTACCATGCACCGGAGCCGGAATCGCGAGTTTCCTTGAAAGCGTCTTGCTCGATAGCAGCCACCGGCGATGACACCGCTCAGCGCGTCGCGCCGGCTCGGCCCGCACGCTTGACGGGGCTGGCCGTCAGCCCCTTGCGGGCGAGCTCGCGGATGGCCGCGGGGGTCTTGCGCAGGTCGCCGCATCCCATCCCGGCCAGCACCGCCGGCTCCTTGGTGAACTGGATAGTCGGGTACGTCACGATCTGGATACGGTTGCCCCACGGATCCCTGAATTCCACCGCTCCCCCGGCAATCGGTTTCGCACCGGCCTGCTTCAGCCGGCGCCTGACCTTTTCCTTATCGTCCACCACCAGGCCGACGTGCCGGTCCCGATCGGCGCCGGCGATGCGGCCTTCGGAGAGCGCGATAAACTGGTCGCCCATATCGATGAAGGCCATCCGCTTGCTGCGGCCGCGCAGGCGAAAGTCAAAGAGCTGGCCATAGAATTCAAGTGCACGATCGATATCGCCGACTTCCAGGGCAATATGATTCATCCCCACGAGCCGCGCCTTTTTGCTCGAGCGTTTGGCTGCCTTCATCTGCCCGCCTCCGGGATCGTTCCCTGGCTAATCCTAAACACGTGCGTGTTCTATATAAAGTGACAGCGCGCGCGCAGCCAGCGTCAAATGAGTTCGGTGATATTACCCTCGACGCCGAGCAGCGCGCGGCCGTAGAGCTCGAGATTCGGCGAGGTGGTGATCACGGCGTGGCGCGCGGCGACGTTCGCGTCGCGCCAGAAGCGCTGGACCGTGCTCGCTTCCGCAAACGAAGCGGCGCCGGCGATCGAAACCAGTTGATCGATCGCCTGGCGTATCAGCTTGGTGGCGTATCCGCAGTCGCCGCGCACCCGCGCCCGCGTGATGTAATCCATTATCCGCCCGGCGATCGCGGTCTCATGGATATCGGTCGCGGCGCGCATCGCGTGCAGCCACGCGCTGTCGATCTGCAGCGCCGCTTCGCCGATCTGATGATGGACCACCGAGGAATCGCTCTGATGCTCATAGATCGTGTAGGTGATGCCGCGCTTGCGGGCCCCGGCGGTGACCGCTTCGAGCACCCCCTGCGCCATCCCGAGCAGCGGACCGAGCAGCACCAGTGCGAGCAGCGGCACAAACGCATAGCGGTCGCAGGGCTCGTTGGCGTTGCTTCTCACCGGGTACTCACAGGCGATACTGCGGCTCATCGAGAGCACGCGATGGTCGGGGATAAAGATCTCTTTGGCGATCAGCGTGTTCGAGCCGGTGCCGCGCATCCCGGCCACGAACCAGGTGTCCTCGATCTTGAGCTCGGTCATCGGCGCGTAAACCACCGCTTGATCGACGACCTTGCCGGCCTCGTCCTCCAAGGGCACACCGAGCACCGCCCACGAGGCATGCCAGCATCCCGAAGCGAAGCCCCATCGGCCGTTGACCCGGTAGCCGCCCTTGACGCGAGCTGCGGTCGAGGTCGGCGTCAGCACGCCACATACCCGGCCATCGGTCGGACCGGCGAAAATATCCTGCTGGCCGCGATCCGGAAGCAGCGTCGCTAACCAGGTGCTGACATTCAGCAGCATCTGAACCCAGGCGGTCGAGGGACAGCTTTTGGCGATTTCGGCGGACACCCGCAGCGCAGTCGCGACCGGCACGCCGTAACCGCCCCATCGCCGTGGTACCAGCACCCGGAACAGGTTCGCTTCGGCAAGGGCGCGGATATTTTCCTCGGGTATCCGCCGATCCCGCTCGGCCTGCGCGGCGTTGCGGACCAGCAGCTCCTTGAGCGCCGCAGCGCGCGCCACCGGGTCGGCATGATTCTTTTCCTCTTCGCGTATCTGAGCCATGGCGGCCCTCCCGAAACTGCCGCCCGCTTCCGGCCGGGCGAGCAAGCCGATTTCCTGTAAAGTGTATACGTGATGAACGCGAGCGCGCGAAGCGATAGAGCAGTCCGGCGGCGCCCGGCCCGGCGCGTCGGCAGGCTGTGCAAGACCTGGCACGCGCTGCAAACTTCGCTGGCCCGGGCGATCCCGGCCCGGCTGCATCCGCGCCGCTCGCTCATCGCACGGATGCGGCGTGACATCCGTGGGCTGCTGGACAGCGATCTCGAGTCGTCGTCACGATCGCACGCCGGCGAGATTGCGCGGAACTACCTGTCGGCGGGCGCACGCCGGCGCATGATCTTCGTCCGGGTGCTGGCGCATGACTTCGGCGCGAGCATCGATACGCGTCAGCACCGGGCAGGAGGCGAGGGTGCCGTGCGCGACCGTCCGACCAGCTCGCCGATGCTTCAGTCGACCCAGCCGCCGCGACTCATCGTGATGCGGCGCCTTGCCGAGTTGCCCGACGGCCTCCGACTGCTGATGGGTCTGCGGGGCGACCTGATGGACGCGGCGCGCGCCGACGGTTCGATGAGAGCGGTCGAGGAGGAACTGCATCGCCTATTGGCGGCCTACTTCAACGTCGACCTGCTGGAAGTGCGGCGCGTGACCTGGCGCAGCCCCGAAGCCGTCTTGAAAAAACTTATCGAGCACGAAGCGGTTCATGAGATTCACGGCTGGCAGGATCTCAGGAATCGTCTCGATGCGGATCGCCGATGCTTTGCGCTGTTTCATCCGCGCATGCCCGACGAGCCGCTGGTGTTCGTCGAGGTTGCGCTGTGCGATGCCATCGCCGGCGATATCGGCGCGCTGCTCGATGAGCACGCCCCGCTCGGCGACCCGCTGTCAGCCGATACCGCCGTGTTCTATTCGATCTCGAATTGCCACCGGGGGCTGGCGGGCACCAGCCTGGGCCAGTTTCTGATTACCCGCGCGGTCGGCGAGTTGGCGGTGGAACTGCCGGGGCTGAAGATCTTCGTGACGCTTTCGCCGATTCCCGGCTTTGCCAACTGGCTCAAAGCCGCGCTCGACCGGGACGCGACCCCCAGCCTCACGTCCGGCGAACGCGAAGGTCTGCAGATATTACAGGCGGCGCGCCGGTCGGCTGATACATTGACGATAGAATCCGTGCGCGATCCGCTGATGCGGCTCGGCGCGCACTATCTGATGCGGGTGCGGCGGCGCGACGGCAAGCGCGCGGCCGACGCGGTCGCGCATTTTCACCTGCGCAACGGCGCCCGTATCGAGCGCCTGGACTGGCTCGCCGACCGCTCCGAAAAAGGGCTCCGGCAATCGTACGGCCTGATGGTCAACTATCGCTACGAGCCGGCGATGCTCGCGAAGCGCGCCGCGGCTTATGTAGAAGGTGGGGTGATCGGCGCGGCGCCCGAGATCGAAGCGCTGGCCGAGACGGTTTGAAAAGCCCCGCGCCGATCGATATTAACGTGCTGCGGATGGGAAACTCCTGAAGCCATGCAAGGTGCATCATGATGAAAGGCAGGTCGATTGCCGGCTTAATCGGGCTCGTGATGATGATTGCGATCGCCGGATGCGGTCACAAGCTGGTCGCCACCGGCGGGCACAATAACGTGCCGCTCTATCCGGACGAGGCGACCTACCTGAAGATTTCGCAGCTTCAGCAGCAGGGCGGCGTGACCGGAATGCTGGGCGACGTGAGCAAGAACCTCGCCGCCAAGCAGATCGACGATCAGACCCCGGTCAAGGTGATCTCCAGCAGCAGCAACGGCGCGATGGTCGAGATCACCCAAGGACCGATGAAGGGGCAGACGGGGTTCGTGGCGAAACGGAACCTCGATTGACGTGCGTCAGGCCTAGCGCGCGAGGTGCGCCGGCGTGATGCTGCCGGCCGCCGCCGGCATCGTCCAGGTCGCGCCGATAGTGCGCAGGATCACGCGATCCGACTGCTTCCCCGCGGCGCTCAGCAGCCGGCGCATCGGCTCGCCCAGCGGCTCCTTCGAGAGCCGAAACGTTCCCCAGTGCAGCGGAATCAGGTAGTGGGCGCGAGTCTCCCGGAACATCCGCCAGACCTGCTCAGGGTTGGCGTGGTTCATGATCCAGGGATCGTAGGAGGCGATCGAGAACGCGGCGATCGCGGGCGGGTCGTTGCCGAGCGGCGCAAACAGATCGGTATCGGCGCTGTCGCAGGCCAGTAGCATCCTGACCCCCGCCCGCTCGAGCACGTAGCTGTTGAAACCGTATTCGATGCCGAACGGCGGCCATCGCTTGCCCCAGTGACGCGCCCCCATCGCGGTCACCTTCAGCCCGTCGACCGTGGTTGACTCGCCCCATTTGAGTTCGCGTACATCGCGAAAGCCGAGGGGACGAATCAGCGCCGCGCATTTCGCGCATGCGATTACGGTCGCCGACTTCGGCAGCGCCGCAAGCGACGGCAGATCGAGATGATCCATGTGGGCGTGGGTGATCAGAATCACGTCGAGATGGCCGATTTGCGCCGGTGTGAGCGGCGGCGGCACCAGGCGATGAGGCCCGATCGTCAGGAACGGACCGAGCGTCAGGCCGATGCGCTCGAACAGCGTCGGGTCGCTAATCACTCTGACCCCGAAGTAGTCCATCAGCAGTGCCGCGTGTCCGAGGCTCGCGATCGTCAGCCGATTATCGTGCCACGAGGCGGGATTGACGGCGGCGGGCGACTGATGGGCGTGACTCTCCGAGGTGCAGGCGCTCGCGCCAACCACGATCGCGAGCATCGCGGAGAAGAGCAATGCCCGCGCGCGCGGCCTGAGGCGCTTATCAGTGCGCATACATGATCGCTTCCTCGGAACGAACTAGCGATCGCTAGCTCGTCAGCGCCGCACGAGCCGCGGCCCCGGCCTCTTTAATCGCCTTGCGGCCGGCCTCAACCCGCGGCGCCATGTTGACGAAGGCGTGCGTTACGCTCTGGTAGCGGCTTACCGTCGTCGGCACGCCCGCCTCGCGCAGCCGTGCTGCATACGCTTCGCCTTGATCGCGCAGCGGATCCATCTCGGCCGTGATCACGAGTGCCGGAGGCAGACCGCGCAAATCCTTGGCGTTCATCGGGCAGGCGTAGGGATTCGCGGCGTCGTCGGCGCTGCGCAGATAGTAGTTCATGAACCAGTTCATGTCCTCGACGGTGATGAAGTAGCCCGAGAACTCTTTGACTGAAGGCCAATCGAGCGAGGCCGTAACCGCCGGGTAGATGAGCAGTTGCAGAGCGAGCTTCGGACCGCCGCGATCGCGCGCTATCAGTGAGATCGCCGCCGAGAGATTGCCGCCCGCGCTGTCGCCGCCTACCGCGACGCGCCCCGCCGGATAGCCGAGTGCCGCGGCATTCGCAGCTACCCACGCCGTCGCGGCGTAGCCGTCTTCGACTCCGGCCGGAAACTTATGCTCGGGGGCGAGCCGGTAGCCGACCGAAATCACCAGCGCGCCGCTGTCGTTCGTGAGTCGCCGGCAAACTTCGTCGTGTCCCTCGATGCTGCCGACGACCCATCCGCCGCCGTGAAAGAAAACCAGCGCACCGCAAGGGGCGGCTTTGGGCGTGTAGATTCGCAACGGAATCTCGCCGGCCGGTCCCGCAATCGTGCGATCCTCGATCCGCCCGACCTGTTCGTGCGGATTATCGCCCTGACAGGCGGCGGCGAAGATCAGGTCGCCGTGGCGCGCGTCGGCAGGCGTCATCTTATGGATCGGCGGCGCGCCCATCGCGACGAGCTCGTCGAGAATCTGCTGGTTGCTTGGATCCAACATCGGGGGAAACCTCCTCTAGTGCGGGTCGGCTGCCAGAGCGCTCCCAAGTTCTAATAGGCCACGCCCGCGGGATCGGCAAGCGCCGCTCCCGGCGTGTAATGCGGCCATGGCTCGACTAAACTCAGAAGCAGAGGCAACGAATCATGAACGATGCTGCCGCGCTGAGCCCGGAGCCCCGCTCGCCGGGTTGGGATGCGCATGACCTCGAGATGCTGGAGCGGATTCAGCGGCGTGTGCTGTGGCTCGCCACCTATATGGTGCATCACGCCAATTCCGTGCGCGAGGCGGCCGCGGCGAAGGTCGGCGGCCATCAGGCGAGCTCGACCTCCGTGGTGACGCTGCTCACGGCGCTGTATTTCCAATACCTGCGGCCCGGCGACCTGGTCTCGATCAAGCCGCACGCCTCGCCGGTCTTCCATGCGATCCAGTTTCTGCGCGGCCTGCTGCCGCAATCGAAGCTCGGCGCTTTTCGCCAGTTCGGCGGATTGCAGGCCTATCCGTCGCGCACCAAAGACCTCGACGGCGTCGACTTCTCGACCGGCTCGGTCGGGCTGGGCGCAGTGGCGCCGGTGTTCGGCGCGCTGGTGCGTGATTACGTCGCCGATCACTTCGGCAGCGAGCCCGGCCGTCCCGGTTCGGGATGGCAAATCGCGCTGGTCGGCGACGCTGAGCTCGATGAGGGCAACGTGTGGGAGGCACTCGGCGAGGAATTCACGCAGCGTCTGACGCGCGTGCTGTGGCTGATCGATCTCAACCGTCAGAGCCTCGACCGCGTGATTCCCGACGGCCGCACGCAGCGCTTGCGCGAGATGTTCGCGAGCAACGGCTGGGAAGTAATCGATCTCAAGTACGGCCAGCGGCTCGAGCAGCTCTTCGCCCGGCCCGGCGGAATGAAGCTGCGCGCCGTGATCGACGCGATGAGCAACGAGGAGTATCAGAGCCTGCTGCTCAAGGATGGCGACACGATTCGGGCGCGATTGGTGGCGCGCGATCCGGCGCTCGCCGAGCTGCTCGCCGATCATTCCGCCGCCGACTGCAAGGAGCTGCTCGGGAATCTCGGCGGCCACGACCTCCAAAGCGTGCTGCAGGCCTACGATCGCGCCTTCGCAATCGATGATCGTCCGGTCGCGATATTCGCCTATACCATCAAGGGCTGGGGCCTGCCGATCGCCGGTAATCCGGCCAATCACGCGCGGCTCTTGAAGTCCGCGGAGATCGCACATCTGCAGCAGGAACTGGACATCGCGCCGGGCCAGGAGTTCGACGGCTTCGCCGCCGACAGCGCCGAGGCGCGTTATATCCGCGAAGCGATGGACGAGCGCGGATGGGGGCGTGCGGACGACCACGCACCCTCGGTGAAGCTGCCGGAAATCCCGCCCGCGCTTGGGCTTCGTTATAACGGCCAGCTCTCGACGCAATCCGCGATGGGCAGCGTGCTGGTGAATCTGGCGCGGCTGCCCGAGCTCGCACCCTACCTGGTCACGGCCTCGCCGGACGTCGCGATGTCGACCAACCTCGGCGGCTGGATTCATCGCGTCGGCATCTACTCGCGCCGCCCCGAGACCCGCAACTACTTCAAGGAGCTTGGCATCGCGCTGCTGATCGATTGGAAGGAGAGTCGGCGCGGGCAGCATCTCGAGCTCGGCATCTCGGAAACCAATCTCTTCATGCAACTCGCGATGCTGGGACTGGCCGGCCAGCTCTACGGGCAGCCGCTGTTGCCGATCGGCACGGTTTACGATCCCTTCGTATGCCGCGCGCTCGATGCGTTCATATACGGGCTCTACGCGGGCGCGCGCTTTATCGTGATCGGCACGCCGTCGGGGGTGACGTTGAGCCACGAAGGCGGCGCCCATCAGTCGACGATTACGCCGGGTATCGGCGCGCAGTTGCCGGGCCTCCACAGCTACGAGCCCGCCTTCGGCCAGGAGGTCGAATGGATCATGCTCGACGCGCTGCGCGCTCTGCACGATCGCGAAAACGGCGCCAGCGCCTATCTGCGGCTCGCGACGCGCCCCATCGACCAGTCGCTGTTCAACTCGTTTCTAGCGGCGCATGACGAAGCGGAAGTCCGCCGCCAGGTTTTGCAGGGCGGCTATCGTCTGATCGATCGCAGCGCCGAGCGCGATTACAGCGTCGGCGACAACGTCGTCCATCTGTTGGCGGTCGGTGCGATGGTGCCCGAGGCGGCGGCCGCGGCGGACGAGCTGGAGCGCGCCGGCATCTTCGCCAACGTCTTCGTGATCACCAGCGCCGACCGGCTGTTCCATCAGAATCTCGCGGCCGCCCATTGCGGACAGGAACCGCTTGGCTGGCTGATGTCGCGCGACGAGCGCGCGGCGCCGATCGTCACCGTCCACGACGCCCATCCGCTGACCATGGCGGCGTTGTCCGGGGCGCTGTCGACGCGTGCCATAAATTTGGGAGTGACGAAGTTCGGGCAGAGTGGCACGCTCGAAGAGTTGCATCGCGCCCACGGAATCGCCGCCGCGGATATCGTCGCCGCGGCGCGCCGCCTGCTGGAGTAAGTCGGGGAACCACGCTCGATGGCGACAGGGGAGAGCGTCGAGCGCAACATCATCATGCTGATCTGGCCGCTCCGCGCGATCAGAAACTGGCAGGCCGGCTGGAAGTTTCACGGGTTGGAGGTCTGCAGCGAGACGGAAATCGCCGGCGATGGCGCCGCGCCCGGAACGCTTGCGATATAGCGGTCGAGCTCGACCATCAGGACCTCGAGCCGGCGGAGCGATTGTAATTCAGCCAGGAGCTGCCGGCGTTGCGCTAGCGTCCAGTCGGCGAGGCGCGCGAAACCGTCGGCTTCGAGGCGGCGGCCGAAGAGTTCGAGCGGCGGCGCAATTTCGTCGCGCGAGTGAGTGGCGGCGCGCGTCAGTGCCGCGCGGCCGCTGAGACATCCGGGGCTTTCATAGAATGAAAGCCAGGCTTCGAGCCGTGCGCAAATCGCCGCCAGCACCGTGTGCAACAGCGCCTCGGTCTCTTCATCGAGCTGCGGAAGCGGAGCGCTGATGCGCGCGGAAGCGATCCCGCCGAGGCGATGCGCAATCCTGCGCAGCGTGCCGGCCGCCTCCACCACGGCGTCGTGATTGATAAGGCTCATGCGGCCTTCCAGGCGCGCGTCGTCCGCAATCTCCAGCATCTCGCTCAGCAGATGGGTGATCTCGGTGCTGGTGCGATGGATGGCGGCTTCGTCGGCTGCGGCGACGCCGCCGGGCGCGAGGGAGAGGGTGTCGCGCAAGACCTTGCGCAGCCGCGGCAGCAGTGAATCGCCCGCATACTCGGGCCACAACAGAAAGAACACGATCGTGACGACGAAAGTGCCGAGCAGGATACCCCACAACCGCCACAGCGGTCCGTAAATATCCTGCGAGGGGCTGAGTCCGGCGAACACCAGCAGGAACGTGGTGCCGATCGATTTGCCCGCGTAGGCGGTGCGTCCGCTGGCCAGCGCTGCGTAGCCCGAAACGAACAGGACGATAAATACCGCGAGCAGGTACGAGGGCAGGGTCTCGAAATTGGGCGTGACGATCATGATGGTGATAATCACCACTACGGCGCCGATCGCGGTGCCGACGATGCGCAGGATCATCTTGCGCAGCGAGGCGCCGTAGGTGGGCAGCGCGGTGATGATAATCGTGGTCAGAATCACCGACAGCTCGGGGCGCTGACTGATGAGGCCGACGACGTAGCCGATCACGATACACAGCGCGACCTTCGCGCAATAACGCATCAGGACCGGATCCGCCGCGGCTGGCGGCGAGGGCAGCAACGCGATACGGCGCCTGGGCGGCGCTTGCGCTGGCGGCGGCGCATCGAGCGGCCGCTCGACCAGCCGCGCCATCATCTGGAAACTCTCGCCGACCGCGCTCAGATTGGCGAGCTCGGCGACGCTCGCCGCGCCGATATAAGTCGGCCGCGCTTCGATGATGCGCGCGTCCAGTGCGTCGAGCGCCGGGTGCACGCGGGCCGCGGCGGGCGACGGGGGTTCGTCGGGACCGGTCTGAATCCGGACCGCACCCTCGCGCGCGATTTCGTCGAGAGCGGCCGCGATCGCCTCGGCGGCGCGCTCGATCTCAGGGCGGATAAGGCCGCGCACATAGCGTGGCGTCGACTCGCGCACGGCGATGACGAGCCGGTCGAGCTCGATATGGACGCGCGCCGCGCGGGTGATGGCGGCGAGCAGAATCGCGCGCCGCGCGGGCGTGATACCCTCGGCCACCGCGCGATCAAGCAGCGCGAGCTGCGCGGGCGTCTCGGACGAAGCGGGCGGAATGGGCGGGCGTTGGGTGGATTCATCGCCCAGGAAGTAGCGCGTGGCGTCCAACAGCCGCCGGCGCATCCGCTGGTCGCTCGCGACCAGCGACTCGATCAGGATCCGCTCGGCGGGCGCCGGCCACAGCCAGCCGTCGAAGGCGGTCAGCGTCAGCAAGGCGATCACCGAGCCGCCGTAGACCGCGGCCACCGCCCAGCCGAAGCCGTCGGGCGCGAACATCACGCCGTAAAAAGTGTCGAGCGTGACGACTTCTATCACCAGGCCGAATGCGCCCAGCTTCCAGAGCGTGTTTGCATAGGTGACCGCGTAGGTGAAGGCGCCGATCGCGGGCAGCATCAGCCACGGCGTTTCGGCAAGTATGCCCGCCACCGGCAGTGAGAGCGCGAGCACTGCCCCTTCGATCACCAGAAACACGAGCGCGGTTTCGAGCGACATCATCGGCACCGCGCCGAGCAGCAGCCAGATCAAATAGGGACCGAGCGCGGAATCGACCTGGCAGATGGTCATGAGGCCGATGGCGACGCTGGCAATGATCGCGAACCGCAGCGCCGTCCCGATTCGGCGCGGCCGTGGCGCGAGCTCTTCGGCCGCGAGCCGCGCCAGCCAATTGAACCAGCTCTCGGCGCGCGGCATCGCTCAGCGAAATCCCTGGATCGTCACGACCGCCGTAGCACCCATCCGGAACGGATAGGCAGGGTCGGGGTTCTCCAGGACGATCCGCACCGGGAAGCGTTGCGAGAGGCGCACCCAGTTGAGCGTCGCCTCGACCTGCGGCAAGCCCTCGACGGTCGCGCCGTTGCCCTGGTAGAGCGCCCAGCCGACGCCCTGCACGCGGCCGCGAAAGTGCTTGTTCGGATAACTCAGCAGGTAAACGTCGACCCGCATCCCGGGCCGGATGTGGGCCATGAAGTTCTCACGAAAATTCGCCATCACGTACCAGACGCGATTGTCGACCAGGCTCAGCACCTGGCGCCCCTCGTTGGCATACTGGCCGACGGCGATATTCAGATTGGTCACATAGGCGTCGAACGGCGCGTGGACGTAGCAGTACTCGACGTTGAGCTTGGCGTCGTAGACCGCGGCCTCAGCTGCCTTGCGCCGCGCATTGATGTCGCCGTACTGGCCGAGATCGTTTTTCGCCTTGCGCACTTCGCTGCGCGCGCTATCGACCGCCGCCTGGTCGGCCCGCAGGCGGCTGCGCGCATTGAAGACGTCGTTGGCGGTGACGAAATGGCGGCTCAAGAGCGGCACGATGCGATCGAGATACTGCTTGTCGTAGGCGGTGGTGGCTGCGAGCTGCGCCTGCCGCGCCTGCGCCGAACGAATCGTATCCTCGAACGCCCGGATCTGAAGGTTGGTGAGCGCCAGCTCGGCCTCGGTCCGATCGAGCACCGATCGGTACGGACGCGGATCGACCACGAACAGCAACTCGCCCGGCTTGACGTGCTGATTATCATGCACCGGCAGCTGGACGATCGGGCCGCTTACGTGCGGTGCGATCCCGACCACGTTGGCACGCACGTAGGCGTCGTCGGTGCGCGGATAGAGATAGTAGAGGCGGGTGACGTAGAGCCCCAGCCCGATCGCGCCCAGCACGATCAGCGCGCCGATCAGCCGTCCGGCGATGCGAATCCCGGGACTCTGCTGCTGGTCGGCTACCTGGTCGGCCACGGCGCTTCAAATCCGGTTGAAAAAGATCAGCCAGACGGTGCAACCGAGCAGCACCGCGAGGCAGGAATAGATGAGCGGGCGCGGCCCGAGGTACGGCTCAATCCCGCTGGCCAGAATGAGCGGCCGGATGGCGGCCGTCAGCAGCGCGCCGGCGATCGCGCACAGCAGCCAGGCCGGAAAGTTGGCGCCGGCGATGTTGACGACCGGATCGCATCCGCCCAACGCGAGCGGTGCGACCGCCAGCGCGGCGGCGATCGATCGCGCAACTGCTGCCCTTCCGCTCGCCATCGTTTGTAGGCGCCTCGATTCTGACGAAGCTGGATCGCCGAATCAATTGACCGGCCCCGGATTTGGCCATCAGCGATTCCCGCCTTGAAGTGTGCGCTTTGCCGCAGGGGTCGCTACGATTCGGACCCATATGAAAACCTTACATCGTGTCCGGCTGAGAATCGTTACTGATTCCCGATGCGGCCCGATCCGGAGTGCGGCCCGGGTCAGCCGCCTGTCATGGACGAGCGTACATTGCGCTGCGCTGGCCGTCATCCTGGCGGTCGGCGGCTGCGGCAGTATCGTCGACCAGCCTGCGATCCGGCCCGATCGATTTGCGCCGCCAAGCGCCGAGCGGGAATGGACCGCGGGGCCAGAAATCGTTGCCCGGCATACTCCCGCGGCGAGCGACCTGGTGTCGTCGCAGCCGAATTTGTCAGGCGCGAAGAGCTACGACCTGGACGCGATGGTTGATCTCGCGCTGCGCAACAATCCGCAAACGCGGCGCGCCTGGGAATCGGCACTGGCGGCAGCGGCCGAGTTCGGCGCCTCGCAAGCGCCATATTTTCCGCTCGCCAGCACCGAGGCGATCAACGGCTACCAACGAGTACCGTTCCAACTGCCCGGAACGGTCGGCGTGATCAAGCAGTGGCAGTCGCAGCCGCTGGCAAATGTGACTTACGTGCTGCTCGATTTCGGGCGGCGCCGCTCGGCGGCGGAGGCCGCTCACGAGCGTCTGATCGCCGCGAATTTCGCCTTCAACCGCGCGATCCAGCGGGTCGTGTTCGATACCCAGAGCGCCTTCTATGCGCTCGACGGCGCGCTCGCCGCCGTCACCGCCGCGCACAGAAATCTGCAACTTGCCCAGACCGATTTCGACGCCGTTCGCCAGCGCGTGAGTCTGGGCTTGGCCACCGAGCCTGAACTGCTGCTTGCCAAGGAGCGCGTGGCTCAGTCGGAATTCGACCTTGCCAACGCGCGCCTGCTGGTCCATGACGCGCAAGCCAACCTCGCCATCGCGCTCGGCGTCCCTGCCAACCTGCCGCTCTCGATCCAAAGCCTCGCGAGTCTGGCGGTGCCCAGCTCGCTCGGCAGCGCGGTCGACGCGTTGATCGACGCGGCGCGCCGCGAGCGTCCCGATCTGGCGGCGCGCACGGCGGCGGTGCGCGCGAGCGAGGCGCAGGTTTCCGAGGCGCGGGCACAGTTCTTCCCGACCATCGGACTGTCGGGCAGCTACGGTGAGGACTTGTGGAACTTCAGCTTCGTTGCCCCGCGTACCGTCCAGACCGGTCAACCGCAATATGCGGCGTTGCTGACCATGCGATGGGACCTGTTTACCGGCTTCCGGCGGCATAACGACGTGCGCCGGGCCGAGGCGGATCACGAAGCCGCACGGGCCGACCTGCGATCGGCGGAGCTCGACGCGGTCGCGGAGGTTTGGCGCGCTTACTATGAATTCGAGTCGTCGCTCAGCCAGTACAAGTATGCGCAAAGCCTGATGGCCGCGGCGCGCGAGGCCTATCAGGCCAATATCGAAACTTACCGGCAGGGCCTCAGTACCATCGTCGAGCTGCTGACCGCCGAGCGCGACCTTGCCAATGCGCGCTATACGCTGGTTCGGACCAAGGCTGAAGTGCTGACCGCTTCCGCCGCGGTCGCGTACGCGGCCGGCGCCGTGCAGGCGCGCTAGCCGACGAGCCGGTACGGGCGTTCATCGGTTGTCGATTATCGCGCTGGAGCCGGCTCGCGATTAGCTTCTCGAGAAAGCTGCAGCACCCGGATTGCACAAAATCCTGCCAAATATAGCTATCGCCAGTAGCCTATTCGATATTCTAAGCGTCTTAAGGCGCAGGCGAAAATCGATGGTGTTTCGAAAGTCGTGAATTCTCAGACTCCGGGCGTCGTCCAAAAAACAGAGACATCGATCCGGTTAGCAATCGAAGCGGCTAACCGTAACAACGTGGGGTGATAGATGAAAAGGCTCGCCGCGCTTGCCGCCGCAGCATTACTAGGAATCGCACTGACTCTTTCTCAAGCATCGGCCTTCCAGCTTCCGTGGGATACATCCAGCCAAACACACAAAACTGCGAACCATTCATCCGCGCAGAGCGACCATCAAAGCGGTCAACCTGCTCCCAACGGCGCGCCGGAACCTGACGAGCGAGCAATTCAACTCCCGTCGTGGGGACCGCTGGTCAAGCGGGTGATGCCGACGGTGGTCAATGTCGCGGTGACCGAGCAGGTCAAGACCACTGCCTTTCCGGGCAACGAAAACGGCCAAGGCGGCAACAGTCCGTTCGGATCCGGCGGTCCCTTCGGAAATAACGGTCCGTTTCAGGGTTTCCAATATTTCTTTGGATCACCAGTGCCCCGTCAGTATACGGAGCACGGTATCGGGTCCGGGGTGATCGTGTCGCCCGACGGCTATATCCTCACCAATAATCACGTCGTCGGCCACGCAACCAGGATCAAGGTCACGTTGATGGACAAGCGCGAGTTCACCGCCAAGGTAGTCGGCACCGACCCGAAAACCGATCTCGCGCTGATCAAAATCAACACCAATGAGCCTTTGCCATATGCCTCACTTGGTGACTCACACAAGGTGCAAGTGGGCGATTGGGTAGTGGCGATTGGTAATCCATTCGGCTTCAATCTCACCGTCACCACTGGAATTGTCAGTGCGAAGGGCAGGGCATTGGGAGGAAATTACGACAATTTCATTCAGACCGACGCCTCTATCAACCCCGGCAATTCCGGCGGCCCGCTGTTCGATACCAGTGGCCGGGTGATCGGCATCAACACGGCAATTTACAGCAGCACGGGCAGCAATGCCGGCATCGGCTTTGCCATCCCGGTCGATCTTGCCAGGTCAGTGATGGAGCAACTCCAAGCGCACGGCCATGTAATCAGAGGATGGCTGGGCGTCAAGATTCAGGCGATAACTCCGGACCTGGCGAAGTCATTTGGGCTCCAGACGCCAAACGGCGCGCTGGTTGCGCAGGTGGAGAACGATACTCCGGCGGCCGCGGCCGGCTTCAAGCGCGGTGACATAATCATCAAGTACGACGGTCGCACAGTGCATAACGAGCACGAGCTTCCCGAGATGGTCGCGCAGACCCCGATTGGTAAAACGGTGCCGGTCGAGGTAATTCGCCACGGCAAGCCACTCACGCTGAATGCGAAAATCCGCCGGCTCCATGAACAGGAGGTCGCGAGCGCGCAGGCGGGCGACCATCCGGCAGCGAAATGGGGACTTGCGGTTCAGACGCTTACCCCGCAAATCGCGCAACAGTTGGGAGTCTCCAAGAAGGCGGGCGTGGTCATCAGCGGCGTGATGCCGGACTCGGCGGCAGCCGAGGCAGGATTACAGAGAGGCGATGTAATCCTGCGGATCAACCATCAGCAACTGAAGTCGGCGCGCCAATTCGTCCAAGTCGCGAAAAACCTGCAGGGCCACGGCGGTTCAGGACTGCTCCTGGTTCAGCGGGGCAACCAAACCCTCTACACCGTAATCAATGGCAAGGTATAGCCGCAGGCACTGGCTAATGCGGTATCGACGATATTCAATATCGTCCGTCGTGCGAAGTGGAAAGAGGCGAATCAAGTAGAGAGTCCGACCCGGCGCGCGACGACCTCACACCAATCGGGCGCCCGCCGCGAGCATCTGGCGGCGGGCGTTCTCTCTGCCCTCGCGAGTGACCGGCCGGGTCGCGGCCTGGATCACGAAAACCTCGAAGCCTTCTTTGAGGCCGTCCAGCACGGTTGCAAGCACACAGACATCCTCAGCCAGACCGCCGATCCAAAGCCGCCCGACGGCTTGCTCGCGAAGCTGGTTGGCAAGTCCGGTCTGATCGAATGCGGAGTTCTGGTCCTGGTCGAAGCGCACCCCCTTCGTAACCTTAATCGCTGATTCGGGCAGCTCGAGATGAGGATGGAAGTGGGCGCCCGCGCTGTCCTGAATACAGTGCGGCGGCCAGGCGCCGCCCCGCTCCTTGAAACTGAGATGCTGAACCGGATGCCAGTCGCGCGAAGCGTAAATCGGCACGCCCTTGGCCAGCGCGGCCGCAATCCAGCGGTTGATGACGGGTACCACCGCATCGCCGTCCGCGATCGGCAGAGCACCGCCCGGGCAGAAGTCGTTTTGCACGTCGACGATCAGCAGGGCGTCGCCGCTTTCCAGTGCGGCCTCGATTTCGGCCATCGGGGTCTCATTAGTCATCCCGCGCCTCGAGCGGATCGGTTTGCGGCGCCCTGCGAAGTGATCAAACTGCCGGAGTTAATTTTCACCGAGCGCCCAGGTCCTGATCAGATGATGGGCGATTGCGATCGGCGGCGGTACCCGTAGCCCCTCCACCTGTTTGCCCTCGATCAGCTCGCGCGCGACGCGGCGCTCGATCCAGCGCACTTCGGCGATTTCGTTCTCGTCCGCCTTTACGTCGCGACTTTCGGCCTTGGCAAAACATCCGATCATCAGCGAAGACGGAAACGGCCACGGCTGCGTTGCGTAATAAGTTACCTCGCCGACCTTCACCGAAGCTTCCTCCGTCAGTTCGCGCCGCACCGCCTCTTCGATCGTTTCGCCGGGCTCGACAAAGCCCGCCAATGCGGAGAACATCCCGGGCGGAAAGTGTTTGCCGCGCCCCACCAGGCACGCCTCGCCCTCGGTCGCGAGCATGATGACCACCGGATCGACGCGCGGGAAATGCTCGGCGTTGCATTTGCCGCACAGCCGCCGATAACCCGCGTCCATCAGCTTCGTTGGCGCGCCGCAGCGCGGGCAGAAGCCGTGGCGCTGATGCCAATCGATCAGGGCCTTCGCCTGACCAATGATCGCGGCGTCTTTGATCGAAACCATCTGCGCCGCAGTACGCGCGTCACGGAAATAGCCGACTCCGGCGAGCGGTCCGACGTTTGCGGGATCACTGGCTTCCGAGATATCGAGCGCAAACAGCGCTCGCTCGCCGTCAAGGCCCAGGAAGATACACGGTGCACCCGCGGCGGCGAGCGAATCCGCAATGCCCGGGCGCATCAGGCCAAGCGCGACCGGCGGGTCCGATTTTTCCGGCCCGAGCAGCAGCGGCTCCAGGCGCCAAATCGGCAGCACCAGCGAAGACGGGTCGCGCCGTTTCGACTCGATCCAGTTTTGGTCGGAGCGCTTTTCGCTCGCGCGATCAAGCGGATTAGCGGTAAAGGGAATCATTCGGTTGCTCCTGGAAAAGAGCTCTTAGAACGAGGCCGGCGCATGTCTCTAGTCCTATTTCTTGACCCATTGCACCTGCAAGCAATCGATCGCAATCGTCGCCACCGGCTACAATCCGATTAAGGAGCGCGATCCGATGGCCAATCCGACCGATCCGATTCTCGACCCTAGCGTCAACGCAGTTATCGATCGTTTAGAGGCGGCGCGCCATCGCCCCGCCGACGGCTGGCCGCTCAAGGGCAGCACCGAGAGGTAAAATAACCGGTCACTCGGCACAGGAGAGCATCATGTCATCAAGCGAACCCGCGGGTCGCCGCGTCCGGCACGAAGTCAAGCTGCGGATGCTACAGGTAATTTGCGCGAGTCCGATCACGCCGTCGATGATCCGCGTTACGCTGAGCGGCGAAGATCTGCCCGGCTTCACCACCGCCGCCCATGACGATCACGTCAAGGTATTCTTTCCCGCGGCTGGCTCGAATCGCCCGGTGCTGCCGACGCTCGGTCCCGACGGGCCGGTCTTTCCTGAAGGCGTTGCGCGCCCGGTCGCCCGCGACTACACCCCGCGGCGCTACGATCCGGTCGCCAATCAGCTCGATATCGACTTCGTCCTGCACGGCGACGGTCCAGCGTCGAGCTGGGCGGCGAATGCGCGTCCGGGACAGTTCCTTGGTGTCGGCGGCCCGCGCGGCTCCTACGTGCTGGCGGATGAATTCGACTGGTACCTGCTGATCGGCGACGAGACCGCGCTACCGGCGATCGGCCGCAGATTGCGCGAGTTGCCGGCGCGCTCGCAGGCAATCGTCATTGCCGAGGTGGCTGGTTCAGCCGAGGAGCACCGCTTCGAAAGCGCAGCGCGGGTCGAAACCACGTGGCTCCATCGTGGCGCGGCCGAACCGGGCACGACCGATCTGCTGCGCTCGGCGGTCGCCGAGATTCGAATTCCATCGGGTCGCGGCTATGCCTGGGTCGCGGGCGAATCCGAAACCGCCCGGGCGATCCGGCGCCTGCTGGTCGACGAGCGCGGGCTGGCGAAGGAGCGGGTCAAAGCCGCCGGCTACTGGCGTCGCGGCGCCGCCGCGATCCACGACAAGCACGACGACTGAGCGGCCGTGAGCGAAGCAGGGCCGGGTCGGAAATACCAGCGCTGTCGCCGGCGGTGTCAGCGGCCGAGGCGCTGGATGAAATCGGTCACCTTCTGAAAGATCGATTGCGCCGCCGCCGACGAAGGATCGCTCCGGATGATGTCGTAGCTGGGGCCTTCGAACAGTTCCAGCTCGATCTGCCCGCCCGCCTTGCGATAGTTCGTGACGAAGTGTTCGAGATGCGCGCGCGGATGGATCGGATCGTTGGGGTTCTGCACGTACATGATGCGCGGCAGCTCGACCTTGTCGCCGCGCTCGAGCGCGAGCCCCGGCGCCCCTTCGGCCATCGCTTCTTCGGTTCCCCAGTACTGCTCCTGGCACTTGACCAGGTTGGCGAGCTGCGGTGCGGTGTCGCCGCCCCGCTGGCGTTCCTTGATATAGCGATAGCGTCCGACCGGATTGATCACCGGCCACATCGTGACCACGAAATTCACTTTCGCATCGAAGCCGGGCGAGCCGGCTGGAAGCGGGATCGCCGCATAGCGCGGATCAGCGGGCTTCATCGCCACCAGGACCGCGAGATGGCCGCCGCTCGAGGTGCCCATGGTGCCGATCATCTCCGGCCGCGTGCTGAATTTTTCCGCGTTGGCCTTGAGCCAGCGGACGCCGTAATTGATGTCCTGGAGCGAGCCGGGATAAGACGCTTCGGGCGGACAGCGGAAATCCAGCGCCGCGACCACCACCCCGCCTCGCGCGATGGCCTCGTTGACCGCAACATTGTTGGTGCGATCGCCCATCACCCACGCGCCGCCGTGCGCTTCGACCACCGCCGGGAACGGTCCTTTGCCGCGCGGCTTGAACACGGTGACGAGCAGCGGCTTGCCGTCGTGCTGCAGATATTCGACCTCGATTCGTTCGATCGCATGTGCATCAGCCATTGGCTTCATCTCCCGTGATGATCAGGAAGCTGTTAGTTATCCTTGCTCGGCGAGCCTCTAATATTAATCTCACCAAGCCGGCCGAAAGGCTACCGCACGGCAGGCTCGATAAGGGCGCCTAGGAATCTCCGCCCGGCCGGTCGTTCTCCCTGGATGCCGGTTTCCTGAAGATCGCATCGCTGAGATCGCTGGCCTTCTGCTTGAGTCGCTTGAGGAGCCGGCGCGCCCAGACGAATTCGAGTCCCAGCACGCTCAGGCCGATGAAGATCACCACCCATCCGGGCCCCGGCGTCACCAGCATCACGACGCCGAGCGCGAGCAGCGTGAAGCCGATCACCGCGATCGCCGTACGTCGAGCCTGTTTGAGCGTCTGGGTTAGCACTGGGAGTTGTCGGCCGCGGCCGAATGCGAGAGGGGGACTTGACCCCCCACGGGTTGACCCACCGGATCGTAAGGCGTGTGGCTATGAGTTTCCTACGTTATGTGAGGTCGTATGGCGCAGGATAGACACCAGCTTTCATGGATTGAGGTCAAGTTTTCCAGTTGATCAGAGGTAATCGGTAGGATCTTGCACGCCTGCCTTTTCAAAGCCGACCTGGCGCTCTTTGCACTTGTTGCACCGACCGCAATGTCTTGAGCCGCGCGGAGCCATGCAACTCAGAGTCGATTCAAGCGGCAAATGTTTGAATTGCTTTATAACCTCCGCTTTATGTAGCTTCCGGAACCCCGCCTTCACCTCAACGCGGTGATCCAGGCCGCTGCTCAAGGCGGAGCAAAAGTCGCGGAAAAAGTTCAGCGTGGCGTCGGGAAACGGATTTCCCGCGAGCGAGCCGATCGCGATTCGCGAAACGTCGTGCGTGCTGCACCAGACCGCGGTGAGACCGATTAGAAGAATGTTCCTGCCGGGGAGATAGACCGAGCTATCCGACTCTTCGGCGCCGGGCACCGACTCGCCGGAGACACTCCAGTGGCTCCCGTACATGGTCTCGATTGGTGCCGATAGCGTAGTTACGGGCTTCACATGCGGGTGGTGCAAAGCGCGCAGGAAAGTATCGAGCGCCGCGCGCTCCATCTCCTCCCACGCCAGTCCGCAGCGCACGTAGATGGGATACACTTCGGCCGTTCTAGCTTCTTCCGTAAGCAATACGGAGCTATCCAGGCCGCCGCTCGACAAGACCGCGATTCTGTCCAAGCTATTTCTCCCCACCGCTAAGCTGACCCACATTGGACCCCTGAGAACCAAACGCAAAAGTCGAACACGAGGACGAAATGTATGAAAATCGTCGGGCGAGTCTCTGCGCGCGTCACAGCGTTTGAGGCCGCAACCAGGCCATACGTCATAACGCTACACCTTCGAGGTGCGCGACGCCACTTGGGTCTCGATCTTCGGCTTCGTGTTTGACATAGTCGCGTCCTACTGCAGCCGGAGACCGTGTAGCGCAGCTACCCCGCAATTCGAGAACTCGTTATGGGAAAGGATCAGAGCGCCTGGTACGTAACCTTCTTTGGCGAAGACTATCTAAATATCTACCGTCATACTCTTACCGCAGAGCGAACCGAAAAAGAGGTCGCCTTCGCGGAGCAAAGGCTCGAGTTGAATCGGGGTGCGCGCGTGCTCGATCTATGCTGTGGCCCAGGGCGCCACAGCGTGCCCCTTGCAATACGCGGATATCAGGTAACCGGCCTTGACTTGAGCCAGTCCTATCTCGATCTCGCCAAGCGTGCCGCCACCGACAGCAAAGTCGCATTCGACACAGTATGCGCAGACATGCGCGAGATTCCGTTCGATGGCTACTTCGACGCCGCCATCAATATGTATTCTTCGTTCGGTTACCTTGAGTCGGAAGCCGAAGACTTCAGGGTGCTCGAATCCATCTCACGATCGCTCAAGCCGGGAGGACGCCTTCTCCTGGACATGTTGAATCGTGAATGGGCAGTCGCAAATTATATCCAGAACGACTGGCATGCCGAGGCTGACGGCAGGTTATATGTAGAACATCGGTCGCTCGATCTTGCATCGAGCCGCATGCGCGTCCGTTTCGTCATAGTAGATCCGAACGGCGGCCGCCATGATTCGATAGGCCACGATATCCGGCTCTATAGCCTTACCGAGATGACTCGTCTACTAGAGCGCGTCGGTCTCGGGAAGATCGAAGTATTCGGCGGCTTCGACAGCGAACCATATGGGATCGAATCACGCCGAATGATACTTTGCGCCCGGAAATACCGCTAGGCAGCCATGGCCTCAAGCTCGCGGTCTCGATTTGGCGTCAGCGTTCGCGCTCGGCCCGCTCGTGTGCGAGCTTCCACCAGCGCGCTTCATCGTCCCGAGGTTGCCGAGGTTGGCGCTCCCGGCTCCCGACCAGCACGACCGGCACGATTGCCCCTCGGGGCCTGGATTGGCTCCCAGATGGCGGCGGTTTCGCGGTGCAATGGCGTCACGGGCGCGGCTCGAAGTTGGAAACATCCGCGACCGAATGCGAGAGGGGGGACTTGAACCCCCACGGGTTGCCCCACCGGATCCTAAGTCCGGCGCGTCTGCCATTCCGCCACTCTCGCGTGGAACAAGAAGATATCGGAAATTATCGGTTCTTTGAATCAGGCAGGCCCGCCGCGCACGAGCGGGTCACGGTCGCCGCAGACTCATTACATCAGCCAGGCCGCGCGCTGCGCCGCCTCGGACCGCGGACCTCGAGCCGTTAGGCCAATCATCGTCGCAAATCCCGGTAGTCGCGACGCTGGCAACACCGATGACTGGCGAAGGTGACGCTTGTTTTCCGTGCGATGGACACGCCCGCCCGTCCGTGAAAAACTGGCCGCTCCGCGGCTAGTCCGGCGGGGAGAGATACCTGCGAATCGCGTAAACGCCTGAAAACAAAGGCAGGAGAGGTGGCCGAGTGGTCGAAGGCACCAGATTGCTAATCTGGCGTACTGGGTAACCGGTACCGAGGGTTCGAATCCCTCCCTCTCCGCCACCAAGTCCCGTCTCTTCGGATTCTCCGCTCGAATCGGCGAAATAGCGCGCGCCTACGCGCTATTTCACATGCTGCGCGGCACCGGAGAAACCCACAATCGAGCCGTTCCGCGCAAGACGCGGCCAAAGTCTCTGTTGGCAAGTGAGGCGGTTCCATCCGTGTCCGACGCACGACCGGGTTGATTCGCCGATGGGCTTGGTCGGGATGTGCGGAAGTGACCGAACGTAAGCGGACTAGGCGATACCGACCGCTTTTTCTTGCGCGGTCCAAAGGAGAGGAAGGTCGATCCGTTCGGCCAAAGCCTCCGCGGTAAGCCCGGGTGGCTGGTCACCTGCGGTGATCGCCTCGACAATGTCCGGGGCCAGGAACGCCAGCCGCATCAATCGTCTGACGTATCGGGCGCTGACGCGTTCCCGCTCAGCAATCGCTGAGATTGATTGCGCCCGACCGGTCAGCAGCTTCACCGACCATCGATAGGCCCGAGCGACGGTTTTCAGAAGTGCGAGATCGGCTCGTGGAGAGGGCACATGATGACCTTCGATAACCAGGCGCATCTCGACACCGCGCCGCCTGATTGTCATTGGAAAGAAGCGCGCGACGATCAGATCGTTGGCGTCCGCCGTGAGCGGCGACGCCGTCTCGGGTATCGGCACCTTGAGCGATACGCGGATGCCGTTATCGGTCAGGTCGACACGGTCGACCAGCGCAGTAAGAGCAGTGCCGGCTTCGACCTCCGACTGCAGGCGCGCTCTCCATACTGCTGCCGCCGAGAAGAGCGATGGAAGTCGATTGTCTGCCAGACCGAACGCTTGAGCGGCCCCGGCGATTCCGGTTCTGTCGCTCAAGATTTGGCA